>NZ_MOBI01000015.1:0-226920 GCF_003732175.1 Pseudomonas brassicacearum | reverse complement strand
CCCCAATTGCGAAAGCAGTTGGGGTTTTGTTTTGCCTGCGAGAAAGTTGATTCCGGAATCCGGACAAATTTGCACAGTTATTTCTCGGCCAGAACACTAGAATAGGCCGGTCATTTTCAGAGCCCGAGCCCTTTATGCCAGATCCGGTTGACGCCCCTGGGCTGTCAGATTTGCCGCTGGACGACTTGGTGGCGTGTCATGAGTGCGATTTGCTGATGCGCAAGCCGCAACTCGCTCATGGCGAGAAAGCCCTATGTCCGCGCTGTGGTTATGAGCTCTATGCCCACCGGCACAATGTCGTGGAGCGTAGCCTCGCCTTAGTGATCGCCGCGCTGCTGTTGTATGTTCCGGCGAACTTTTTACCCATCATGCAACTCCATCTACTCGGACAATCGTCGCACGACACTGTCTGGAGTGGCGTCGTTGGCCTATTCGATACCGGGATGCAAGGCGTGGCGGTAGTAGTGTTTCTGTGCAGCATGGGAATCCCGCTGCTCAAGTTGCTCTGTCAATTGTTGGTATTGCTGAGCGTTCGTTTTGATATAGGGCGTAGCTATGGCTTGCTGCTCTATCGCATTTATCACCATCTACGTGATTGGGGAATGCTTGAGGTCTATTTGATGGGCGTGCTGGTGGCCATCGTCAAACTGGCAGACCTTGCGTCGATAACGGTTGGCTTGGGTCTGTTGTGCTTTATCAGTTTGCTATTGCTGCAGGTTTTACTTGAGGTAGTGATGTCGCCTCATCAGATCTGGCAAGCGTTGTCAGGAGAGGATGCTCATGCGGGCAATTGATGCAGGCATTCTGATTTGTATCGAATGCCATGAGCTTAACAAGCAGGAACCGGACACCGACGAGCAGACATGTACTCGCTGTGGAGCACTGGTCCATGCGCGTCGCCCCAATAGTTTGATGCGTACCTGGGCGTTGCTGATTACCGCGGCGATTCTCTATATACCCGCCAATGTGTTGCCGATCATGACCGTCAGTACATTAGGACAGGGTGAAGGCGATACCATCATGTCCGGCGTAATCACTCTGGTTCAGCACGGGATGTTTCCGATTGCTGCCGTGGTGTTTGTCGCCAGTATTCTGGTACCGACCTTCAAATTGGTGGGCATCGCATTGCTGTTATTTTCGGTACAGCGGCGTCAGCCTTTATCCGCACGGCAACGCATCGTGATGTATCGGTTTATCGAGTTCATTGGTCGATGGTCAATGCTGGATATTTTCGTGATCGCCATTCTGGTGGCGGTGGTGAACTTTGGTCGACTTGCCAGTATCGAGGCGAATCTCGGTGCGGTGGCCTTCGCCAGTGTGGTGATTTTAACAATGCTTGCTGCAGTAACTTTCGATCCCCGACTGATTTGGGATAACACGGAGTCGGACGACGACCATGACTGATTTGCCTAAAGCTAAAACTCGACCGGCTTCGAACTGGTCGGCCATTTGGGTTCTGCCCCTGATCGCCTTGATGATTGGCGGATGGCTGGGCTGGCGTGCTTACAATGAGACCGGTATCGAGGTTCAGGTTCGCTTTGAAAGTGGCGAGGGCATTCAGGTCAACAAGACTGAAGTAGTCTACAAAGGTATGCCGGTCGGCAAGGTAAAAAGCCTGACGCTGGATGACGAGGGAAAAACCCGCGGGGTTATCGCCACCATCGAAATGAACAAGGACGTTGAACAGTACCTGAGGACCAGTACGCGCTTCTGGCTGGTTAAGCCGAGCGTCACCCTGGCCGGGATTACTGGCCTGGAAACGCTGGTTTCAGGTAACTACGTGGCGATCAGCCCGGGTGAGGGTGAGCCAAGCCGCAAGTTCACGGCCTTGACCAAAGAGCCACCGCTTTCCGACTCCAAGCCCGGCTTGCACTTGACCATCAAGGCTGATCGTCTGGGTTCTCTGAACCGTGGAAGTCCGGTGTTCTATAAACAGATTCAGGTTGGTCAGGTGAAAAGCTACCTGCTGTCCGAAGACCAGAGCACCGTCGAGATCAAAGTCTTTATCGAGCCCACCTACGCCAATCTGGTGCGCAAACATACGCGTTTCTGGAATGCCAGCGGGATCAGCATCGATGCCAACCTGTCAGGGGTAAAAGTGCGCAGCGAGTCGCTGGCCAGTATCGTTGCGGGCGGTATCGCCTTCGCCACGCCGGACAACCGCAAAGACAGCCCGCCTACCGATCCAAGTTTGCCGTTTCGTCTCTATGAAGACTTCGACGCCGCTCAGGCCGGTATTCGTGTCAAAGTGAAACTCAGCGACTTTGAAGGCCTGCAGGCCGGCCGCACACCCGTGATGTACAAAGGCATCCAGGTCGGTAACTTGAAAGCGCTCAAGATCGACCCGGACTTGTCCAGTGCCACGGCCGAGCTGACCCTTGATCCACTGGCCGAGGATTACCTGGTGACCGGGACCCAGTTCTGGGTGGTCAAACCGTCAATCTCGCTGGCAGGGATCACCGGGTTGGAGGCGTTGGTCAAAGGTAACTACATTGCCGTGCGCCCAGGCGACAAGGGCGGCGCGCCGCAACGCGAATTCGAGGCCCGGCCGAAGCCGCCGCCTCTGGATCTGCGTTCTCCAGGTCTGCACCTGGTGCTGTTCACCGAAAACCTCGGTTCGCTGGAAGTCGGCAGCCCGATTCTCTACAAGCAGGTCAAGGTCGGGTCGGTGCAGAGCTATCAGTTCTCTCGTACCAAAAAGCAGTTGGTCATCGGTGTACACATCGAGAAGGAGTACGAAGGACTGGTCAACGCCTCGACGCGATTCTGGAACGCCAGCGGAATTACCCTGACCGGTGGCCTCACTGGCGGGATTCAGGTCAAAAGTGAATCTCTGCAAAGTCTGATGGCCGGCGGTATTGCGTTCGAAACACCGAAAGCTACGGCGCCGTTGCAGAAGCGGATTCCGCGTTTCCGTTTGTTCGCCAACCGTGACGAGGCGAGCCAGAAAGGCGCTGTAGTCACGATCAAAGTCGATCGTGCCGACGGTTTGCGTACCGGCACGCCGATTCGCTTCAAAGGTCTGGATGTCGGTAAGGTAGAAAACGTCGACCTCAGTGATGATCTGCAGTCGGTGCTGCTTACCGCACGCATCACCGAAGTGCCGGAGCGCATTGCTCGAGTCGGCAGCCAGTTCTGGGTGGTCAAGCCGGAGCTGGGGCTGATCAAAACGTCCAACCTGGAAACCCTGGTCACCGGGCAATACATCGAGGTTCAGCCCGCCGCGAAAAACCTCGGTCCACAGAAAAATTTTGTGGCACTGGCCAATCCTCCGGAGTCTGCCAAGGAAGAGGCCGGTCTGAGTCTGGTGTTGAGCGCCGCTCGCCGTGGTTCACTGAAAACCGGCGTGCCGGTGACTTATCGTGAGATCACCGTTGGCAAGGTCACTGGCTACGAACTGGGTCAAACGGCGGATCGCGTGTTGGTCCACATCCTGATCGAGCCGAAGTACGCGCCGTTGGTACGCAGCGGAACACGCTTCTGGAACACCAGTGGCTTTGGCCTGGACTTCGGCCTGTTCAAAGGCGCAACGGTGCGGACCGAGTCGCTGGAGACGCTGATTCAGGGCGGCATTGCGTTCGCTACTCCGGAAGGAGATCGCATGGGCAGTCCGGCACGGCCCGAGCAGACCTTCCCGCTTTTCAACAAGTTCGAAGATGAATGGCTGACCTGGGCGCCGAAGATTTCCCTCGGTAAATAACTCGCAACGACAAACCATAAAAAAAGGCCGCGATCCATTGGATCGCGGCCTTTTTCGTTACGACACCGGTGAAAGGATCAGACCTCGTCCAGTTCCGGTTCAGTCGACTCAACGTTGACCGTCGCCTTCACTTCGTCATGCCGGCGAATGTACTTCCAGTCCGCTTCGTCGATGTAGATACCGTGCGGCCCGCTGCCACCTTCCAGGTCAATGGCGACACTGGCGCAGACCTGCGGCTTCACACTGGCGAGGATCGGTACGAAGCCCAGTTGCAAGCTGGTTTCCAGCAAGGCGGCCTGGTTTTTCTCGTCGATGTCCGCGGCCTCATCGAGGTAGTACGGTAAACGCACGCGCCCGGCCTGGTCGCGATCCATCAAGTGCAGCAACAAGTACATGTTGGTCAGCGCCTTGATGGTCATGGTGGTGCCGTTGGACGCCGCGCCATCGATGTCGGTGTGAATCACCGGCTGGCCGTTGACCTTGGTGATTTCGAACGCCAGCTCGAACAGGTCCTTCAAGCCCAACTGGTTGTGGTTCGCAGCCACCAACCGCGCCAGGTATTCCTTGGCTTCTTCGTTCTTGTTGTCCTGATCGGCGCTTTGACTCAGGTCGAACACCGACAGGGTTTCGCCTTCCTCATACTGACCTGCGCTGTGGATGATCTGGTCGATGTGCTTGAGGGCTTCCTTGTTCGGCGCCAGCACGATGCGGAAGCTTTGCAGGTTGGAGACCTGACGTTTGTTGATCTCGCGGTTGAACAGCGCCAGTTGGTGTTCAAGGCTGTCGTAGTCGCTGCGAATGTTGCGCAGGGTCCGGGCGATGTCGGTGACCGCTGCACGGCGGGCCTTGCCGAGGGTCAGGGCTTCGTCGGTGCGGTGCGCGTAAGCGTTGATCAGCAATTGCAGGCGACGCTCGACATCGTCTTCGCTGTCGAACTTGGCCACGCCCTTGAGGCGAACCTGCGCGTAAAGCGCTTCAATCTGCCCGTCGACACGCAGCAGGCCTTGCCAGCTGTCCTGATAGTCATTGAGCAGCGGCAGCAGGTTGTCCATGGAATCGTCGATCGGGTCCATGAACGGCGTACCGAACGGCAGGTCTGCCGGCAACAGCTGCCGGCGGCGCAGGGCGTCGTCGAGGGTGCGTTGCTTGGCTTCCATGTCGCCGATCTGCCGGCCGACCAGTTGCAGCTTGGCCGACAGTTGCTGGACGCGTTCGGTGAAGGCATCGCTGGAGCGCTTCAACTCGTCCTGTGCAGCTTCCATCTGCGCCAGTTGTTCCAGCTTGTCGCCTTCCTCGGCGCTCAGGGTTTGCGAGCGGCGGAAGTCTTCCAGGGCTTTTTGCGCATCCAGCACTTGCTGGTACAGCGCTTCGGTCTGGGTCTTGCTGGCCGCGCGGTCCGCCACGACGGCCGCTTGGGTTTTCAGTTGCTTGAGTTCTTTGTCCAGACGGTCTTTCTGGTCACGCAGCGCGGCGCGGTCGGCCAAGGCTTGCAAGGCCGGTGGTTCGATGTGCGACAGGTCGATGGACAGGCCCGGCACTTCGAAGCGCTCGCCTTTGAAGCCATCGAGGATCAGCTCCATGGATTTGACCCACTGGCCGTCTTCGTCCAGGGCAATGCCATGTTCGCCCAGGGGCAAGCTGAACAGCGCACTGTTGAACAGACGCATCAGGCGTTCGACATCCTGTTGCGAGAACTCTTCGCGCAAGCGGGCGTAGCTATTGTTGTCGGCGTGATCGAGTTGCTGCTTGACCGACTTCAGGCGTTTTTCCAGATCCCGCAGACGCTCTTCGAGGTCTTCGGCACTGAATTGGCGGGACTGTGCCAGCGCACCGGCCAACTCATCGTGCGCGTCCTTGGCGGCGAGCAGTTGTTGCTCAAGCACCTTGACGTCGTCGACCAGGGCAAAGCGATGCTTGAGCACCGACAACTCGCCCAGCCAACGCTGGATGCCGGTGATTTCGCGCTCCAGGCGCATCAGTTCCTGAGTGCCACCGCGTTGATCGTTTTGCAGTGCGTCCTGCTCGTTGCGGTAGTGTTCGGCTTGAACCGTCAGCTCTTCCTTGCGCGCGCTGGCATAGTCCGACCAGGTGCCGAGCAACGAGTCGAGCAGCGGCGAGATGCGGTGCAACTTGCCACGCAGGATGTTGCGCTGAGTCACCCCGGCGGACAGTGCTTCGACCAATGGACCGGCAGTGACCAGCGAGTTGTAGTCCTGCTCCATGCGGCGCACGTCGCGGAAGGCTTCTTCGCAGGCGGCGATGTAATCGACACTGCCGGAACGCAGGCTGTGTTCAAAGGCATCGAGGAACAGTTGCTTGAGCTTGGCCGCAGTGATTTCGCGCATGTGCAGCAGGTTGATGAACAGCGCGCGGAAGGTCTTCAGGCTCTGCTCGCTGGTGGAGCGCAGCGGGATCAGTGTCAGGTCCAACGGAACTGACGTGTGGCCACCGACCAGCAAGCGGCGCAGCTCATCCGGCTTGAGTTCGTAAGCTTTCAAGCCTTCGCGCTCAAGGTTGGTGAACAGCTCTTTCTGGCGCAGGCAGGTATCGTTTTTCTGGTAATGGGCCAGGTCCAGTTTGCCGGCGTAGGCGAAGAACTGGTGACCGAAACCACCGCCCGGGCCACGTCCGACCACGCCAATCACGTGGGGGCCGTGGGGCAGGGCGACTTCGACCAGGATGTAACTGGTGTCGGTGGCGAAGTAGAACCGCCGCGATTGTTCAAGGCTGTACTTGCCGAAGCTCATGTCCGACATGCGCGCCAGGATCGGGAACTGCAAGGCGTTGATCGAGGCGGATTTACCGAGGTTGTTCGCGCCGTAGACCGACAGCGGCTCTTCCAGCGGGAACAGACCGAGGCTGTAACCGGCGGTGTTCAAAAGGGCAAAGCGGCGAATGCCGTAGCGTTCCTTGCTCATGCGTCGAGCTCCTGTTCTTCGGCAATGGCACGGGCCAGGGCGTCTTCTTCACTGTCTTCAGCGAAATCGCTCAGGTCGAGTGGATCATCGGTTTGCAGCAGTTTTTCGTCGCTGTCGTCATCGATCAACACCGGCGCCGGCAATGGCAGCACACTGTGCAAGCTGGCGGCCAGGTCGCGGTCTTGCTGGACCGACAGGCAAACGTCGAGGAAACGGTGCATCGGCGGCAGGAAACGGTAGATGCCGTTCTCTTCGCCGGCGAAACCGAGTTGGGTCATGCGGCGCATGATCTTTTCTTCGAGTTCTTCGACGGTCTGCACTTCGGCCTGAATGAACAGGTCGCGGTATTTTTCCAGCAACGACGGCAGTTCATCGCGACCGAGGCTGCCGCCATCAAGCACGGCAATCGGATCGCGGCCCTGGTCAGCCAGATGCTCGACGAGGATGAAGGTGAACAGTGCCAAGCGCTGGGCGGTCTTGTTCACCGCTGCAGCGGCGAGGTCCGGCACAAAGTAGTAGAAACCACGGGTGTCGCAGACCAGTTCAAACCCCAGGGCCTTGAACAGCGTGCGGTACTGGTCCTGAAAGTTCGACAGCTGCGCGTAGAGTTCAGGATCGCGACGGCTGACGTGGTAGCCCTTGAACAGCTCGCGAAAGATCGGTGCCAGCTGAGACAGTTCGGATAGATCAAGATGCATGAGGAGTGCTCGCGGAATTCTCGGCCACGTCATCGCGGGCCGAGAGCAGGGCGAAGGAGCGCAGGCTGACCTGGTGCTCGTGAGTGTGGTAATCGCGGCGTTCGAGGCGCTCGCGTTTGAAGCGTTTTTCCCGTGACAGGCGGGAGAACCAGTACAGCAACTCGTCGGTCGCGCCGTCCGGTTCCTGTTCCAGCAGCCAGGTCATCAAGTCCGGCATCGGCAGCGCGTCTTCGCAGCGTTCGAGCATTTCCCGAACGGTGCGTGGTGCCCGGGGGGCTTCGCCTTTTTGGGTTTTGTGGGCCTTGGGGAAACGTGCCGGTTTTGGCTCGAAACGCGCCAGTGCATAAACGTAGGCTTCGACCTGACTGGCGCTGCCGAGGAAGGTGCTTTGCGGGCGGGTGAACATCGGCATCGCCGCTTGTGGCACTGCGTCGATGCCCTTGCGGCGGATCATCGACAGCGCCAATGCCGCGCCACGGGTCACGGCGTTGTGCCGGCGGGCTTCTTCGCGCAGCGGCAGCAACAGCTCGCGAGCGTGACGCAAGGTTAGTTGGGCACTGGTCTGCATTTCGAGGATGCGCGCGTGGGTACGCAGCAACATATCGTCGTCGACCAGGTGGCCGAGACGCTGTTGTTCGCTGAGCATACGCAGCAGCACGTTTTCAACCTTGCGCACACCTTGCTCGAAGGCGCCGTCGGCGTTGACCAGTTGAATCATCGGCTCGACGTATTCGTCCCAGGTTGCCAACACTTCGGCATAACGCTGACGCAACGGGATCTGCCGGTCGCTGGTCTTGGCCCGCTCGGCAACGGCCACCAGGGCCTGTTCGTCGTTGGCGAGCTTTTTCAGGACATCGCGCACGCGCATGTCGAGCAGGCGCAGCTGGCGCGCCAGATCATTGCCGTCGCGGATGTCAAAGGCGTCCTGAATGTAACCGGCCAGCCGCTCCAGATGGCGCAGGTAGGCTTCGATTTCCAGGCACAGGCCAAGGCGGTGCTCGCGGCGCAGGTAGGCGAGGAAATCGTGAATCTGCGCGTTCAGTTCAAAACGGTTCGGGCTTTTGGCCACCGGAACCAGAATGTCGAGGCGGATCCACACGTCCAGCAGGCTGGTGATGTCCTGTGGCGTGCTGTCCAGTTGCTGGGCGGCCAGCTGTGAGCGCAGTTCGTTGAGGCTCAGGGTGCCTTGGTCGAAGTGCTCGCACAATGGCTCCAGAAGTGCCCAGTGTTCGGCGAGGGCGCGCAAGACGCGCTTGGGTTCGATCATTGGAATGGCCGGCTGGTTGGCGATTAAAAGCAGCGATTGTACTGCATCACGTGCGATGGGAATCACTCTCGAGGGATCGACGGGACGGACAGTCGCTTTTCTATCGATCAACTGCGGGCGATCTTGAGCGAAGGGCGGTAGAATCCCTGCATTATCCGTTATCCACAAGTGGCCGACCTTTGCTTATCGAGTCCCGTCGCCGCGCCTATTTGACCGCCATGCAGGTGGTCAACTGGCTGCCGCGCACCGAATTGCCCTTTGCCGCGCCGTCGCGGCCTGAGCTGCTGGAAGCGCCAGAGCCGTTGGTCGAGACGCCGATTGCGCCGGCTCAGGTCGCGAAAGCTGCTGCCGAGCCTGTGGCCAAGCCGGCCGAGCGAATCAAGGTTGAAGTGCCGCGCCCAACGCCTTCGGTCGCGCGCCCGGCGAGCAAGCTGGCCGAAGACGTCGACGACGCACCGGTCGTGACCAGGGTGCCGCTAGTACCGCCTCCACGGTTTGCCCTGCAATTGCTGCGGGCCGGCCGCTGCCTGCTGCTGGTGGAGTTACCCACAGGTGGTGCGTTCCAGACTCGCGATCCGGCCTACTTGCTGCTCAAGGACATGCTGCGCGCCGCCGGTCTGCCGGACAGCCCGCAAATTGTCGGCGAACCGGTCCGCTGGCCGCTGCTGGCACGTGGAACGATGGATCAAGGCCCGGAAGCTGCCCGTGATTTCGTTCAAGGGTTCCTTTCGGCTCGCCTGGAAGACGCGCCTTGTGTGTGTCTGTGGTTGATCGGCCTGCCGGCGGTGCGTTTTGCCGGTGAGGCGAATGCCGAGTCCTACAATCGCGAACTTCAGGTCGAAGGCCTGGGGTCGGTCTGGGCGCTGCCCGGCCTGGAATTATTAATGGAAGAGCCACAGCGTAAGGCTGATGTCTGGCAAGCCATGCGTCGGCTGATGGCGC
Organism: Pseudomonas brassicacearum; assembly: GCF_003732175.1. Lineage (GTDB taxonomy): Bacteria > Pseudomonadota > Gammaproteobacteria > Pseudomonadales > Pseudomonadaceae > Aquipseudomonas > Aquipseudomonas brassicacearum_G. The sequence goes on along the minus strand of NZ_MOBI01000015.1, from coordinate 217,395 downwards.
GTTGGAAAGAATCGAATGAGTGACGCTGTATCGTTCCGCCCGATGACCGAAGCGGATTTGGACGCTGTACTGAGAATCGAATACGCGGCGTTCAGCCATCCCTGGACCCGTGGGATTTTTCTTGATGGTCTGGGCAAATACCAGATATGGCTGATGTTCGAAGGTCAGCAACAGGTTGGCCACGGTGTGGTGCAGATCATCCTCGATGAGGCGCATCTGCTGAACATCACGGTCAAGCCGGAGAATCAGGGGCGCGGGCTGGGTTTGAGGCTGCTTGAGCACTTGATGTCGATTGCTTACAAGGCGCAGGCACGGGAATGCTTCCTGGAAGTGCGCGACAGCAATCAGGCGGCTTTCCGTCTGTACGAGCGTTATGGTTTCAATGAAGTCGGTCGCCGTCGTGATTACTACCCGGCGGTCGGTGGGCGTGAAGATGCGGTGGTGATGGCCTGCACGTTAGTGGACTGATACATAACCATTGTGGCGAGGGAGCTTGCTCCTGTTGGGTCGAGAATCGGCCCTGAAATCTGCAACCGCAATTTATCAGAAAGAACGCGTTAGCCGATTTTACGGCTGCTTCGCCCGAGCGCGGACCGGCCGGCGGGAGCAAGCTCCCTCGCCACAGGATTACCGATTACCATCAACCGGATCGCGTTCTGCCAGTTCCGCCTCATCCAGCCCGTTACCACCGCCGATTTCGTCCTCATCGACAATGCTCAAGTCCCAATCGGCGCTGAAGTCTTCTCCGGCTTCATGAGCGTCACGGGCGCCATCTTCGCGGATCAGGTTTTCCGGGGTCATGTCGTCGTCATTGGGCTCGTCGTCATCAGCCGCGGTCCCGCCCATGCCTTTTTCACGTACGCGTTCGCTGGGCAGTTGTTGCTCACGCTCGTGCTCGCGGGTCAGGCCGCCGATGGTCTCGCCGGGTTCTTCTTCATCGAAATCCAGCTCGCGCATCGAACCCATGCGGTCTTCGTTGTCGTCGATAGGCTCGGGTTGGACCGCGCCGTAAGGACGTCGTGAATCAGTCATGGAAATTCCTCATAATGTGGGGCCTTATAGGGTGGACAGGCGATACCCTTAAAGATTCCAAGGCATTTCTGTTCGGCTACCTACAACACCCGCGTGACCCCGACGGGCGGTTGTCTGTCAAAGCAGTGCACCATTCTTGAGGCTTCAGAGCATGAACGAATTACAAGATCTGATTGATAACAACGCGCGTTGGGCCGATGCGATCAAGCAGGAAGATCCTGAGTTTTTCGCCAAGTTGGCGCGCCAGCAAACCCCGGAATACCTGTGGATCGGTTGCTCCGACGCGCGTGTACCGGCCAACGAGATCGTCGGCATGCTGCCCGGCGACCTGTTTGTACACCGTAACGTTGCCAACGTGGTGCTGCACACTGACCTTAACTGCCTGTCAGTGATTCAGTACGCGGTGGATGTGCTGAAGGTCAAACACATCCTGGTTACCGGCCACTACGGTTGCGGCGGCGTACGCGCCTCGATGCAGGACCGCCAGTTGGGCCTGATCGACGGCTGGCTGCGTTCGATTCGCGATCTTTATTACGAACACCGCGAAGAGCTTGGTCAATTGCCGACTGAAGAAGAGCGGGTCGACCGTCTCTGCGAACTCAACGTGATCCAGCAAGTGGCCAATGTCGGTCATACCAGCATTGTGCAAAATGCCTGGCACCGTGGGCAGAGCCTGTCGGTCCATGGTTGCATCTACGGCATCAAGGACGGTCGCTGGAAGAGCCTGAACGCGACCATCAGCGGTTTCGAGCAACTGCCGCCGCAATACCGTTTGCGTCCGGTCGGTGCCTTGTAAACGGCGCTCAGCCTCCGTTTATCAGTGGCTATGTCGATGCCAGTGTTGCAAGAACTTCTGGCCTTCGGCGTTTGGCGGATCATTGTAACCGGTGATCCAGCCACGGCAGTCGGGCGAGCAGCACTGACAGGCGAACTGATGCGTCAGCTTCTCTTCAGTGCTGGCGTAGTCCATGCACAGCACAGTGCCAGGTACGATGTCCTTCAGCGCCCATAACCACAGTTCGCTCATGTCGAGAAAGACGTTCGGGTCGCAGGAGTGCAGCAGCAGTCCGGAAAAAAACGGGTCGTAGACGTGGATACCTGGCGCCAGTTGCAGGGTATGCAAACGGCGGGTATGGATCAGCAGTCCCGATACCCGACAGATGCGACTGATGCGCAGATAATCGCGCTGTGCCGTGATTGCCGCGCCGCGCCCATCTTCAGCCTGGTTAACCGTGAAGTGAGCTGTGGAGGGGTAGCCCTGGCTGACTCTCAGTTCTTTGTACGGGTAAATGCAGCTGCTCGACAGCGTAGCTGCCTTGTCCCTGGCCTGGGGCTTCATAACGATCCTTGTTCATTGGGCGCTGCGACCACCGGAGGCTGGCGATCCTGCCAGCCCTGCAGCACATGGGTACGCTTAAAGAGTCTCGCAAATGAAACAGAGGGTCTACTGTCAGATCTGACAGGCGATAGAGGCTGCCTGCTGCGTCAGCGAATGCTTACGCAGCAGGCGTGTCCGCAGGATTACAGGTGCGATGTCGCCAGTTCGGGTGCAGGCTCCTTCAACTGGTTCAGTTGGGGTTTGATGTCGGGGGCCGAACACCTGGCTGCAGCTTGCTCGGGCGTCTGATGGCGGATCGAGGTGTAGAACAGCTCGCAGGTTTTCTCTTTCTGGGCCACTTGCCAGGTTTGCGTGCAGGTGTTGAGTTGTGTACTCGGGTCACTGGCGGGTTTGCTGCCCATCCCCGCTTGCCAGCAAGCCGCACTCAAGTCCTGGCCCATCACCTTCAAACCCGCTGCATCGGCCTTGGCCTGATCGTTGTCATAGTTCGCCGGGTCGGCCGCATACCAGATGTAGCTGGGATGGTTAGAGCCCAGTACCGGTACCTTCACGCCCGGGGTTGGGCTGATTTGTGCCAGCCCCAACACGGCCACGCTCTGCCCATACTGCTCCTTGACCCAGTTACGCACTGGTGCTCCGAACGCGACCATAGGCAAGGTCACGCCGCTGGCGGTCTGGCTGAATTGTTTGACCAGGGTGGTCTGGTAGTCCTTGAAATAGCCGTAGACGCCCACAAGGTCATTGCCGGCGGTGGACGGAGCGGCAATCGGCGCAATATCGATAATGGTCTGGTAGGCCGGTGTTTGTTCGGCAGCGATGCCGTTGGCGGTCAGCAGCGTCGCCCAGCGGTCGGTGGTCTTCGATTCCAGGTAATCCTGGGCCTGGGTCAGCGAATAGTCCGGAGGGAAATGCAGCAGCTCGACGCTTTTGCGGTTTTCCAGCGCCATGCCCAAGGGCAGGAACAGGTACCAGCTGTACGCCCACTTGCCGTCAGCATTCAGCTTGTTGGCGCCGGCGTGGGCCAGATCCCCGGCATCGAGCAATGCAGTCAACGGTTTTGCGTAGTCCTTTGGCACGCCGCTGATGTTTGCGTAGAGTTGATTGTTATCGGTTTTTACCTGGACTTTTGCCGTGGTGTAGCCATCTCGTTGAACACTTTGAGTCAGGTAGTGCTCGACCGTTTGCTCCAGCGTCCAGTTGCGATAGCAAATCACGTTGCAGTTGTTGGGGTAGGCAAACAGCTGAGTTACCCGTTCGGTACTGCCCAGTTTCAGGTCGGTATCGGCGTGGGCGGTAGCGCCCAAGGTAAGGGCGGCCAGGGTGAGACTCAATCCTGCGAGTTTGAACATGCTCAGATCCTTTTCAGCGTGGGTCCCCGGAAGCGAGGGCGGTTACATACTGAAACCACTTGCGTCGATAGGTCTAGTACCCACGCGAAAAGATCGCAAGACTGAAAATCAATCAGCCGGGAAAATGCAGCGCATTGCTCAAGTCGCCCATCGGCTTCTGACCCCGGGCAATCATTGCGGTATCACGCTGCTTGATCCCGTCGAGCGTCTCAAGCTGGAACACCCGGGTGATCAGCCGCAGGATCGACGCGGTGTCGTACACCGTGTGATCCACCGTACCTTTACGCGCGAATGGCGACACCACCAGCGCCGGTACCCGTGTGCCGGGGCCCCAGCGATCGCCTTGCGGCGGCGCGACATGGTCCCACCAGCCGCCGTTTTCATCGACCGTGACCACGACCACCATGTTTTTCCATTGCGGGCTTTCGCGCAGTACTTTCAGCGCTCGGACGATATGCCGGTCACCGGACGCCACGTCGGCGTAACCGGCGTGCATGTTCAGGTTGCCCTGGGGTTTGTAGAAGCTCACCGCCGGCAACTTCCCGGCTTCGGCATCGGCAAAAAACCGGTTGGTGCTCGACTCGTCACCCAGACCGCCATCGCGCAGGTGTTTACTGCGTTCGGTCGGGTTTTCCGGGCCCAGTTGCTTGAAGTAGTTGAACGGCTGATGGTGATACTGGAAGTTGGGGATCTTCGGAATGCCCCCCGAGTCCTTGAACTGCTCCAGCGTCGCCTGCCAGGCGCCGGCGTACCAGGCCCAGTCGATGTTCTTCTTCGACAGCTTGTCGCCGATGTGTTCGTGAGTTTGCGGCACCAGCACACTGGGTAGATCGGCTTTGGCATATTCCGGGCGTTCCGGGTCGCGGATCCAGGTCGGCCAATAAGGCGGGGCCATGGTGTTGACCGCATAACCATCCGGGGTCAGGGCGCTGGGGCCGAACTGCGGTGGACCAGTCATGGCGCTGGCCGGGGATTTCTCCAGTGGCTTGAGGCGCGTGTCGAGCGGGTCATCGCTTTGCAGTGAAGCGATTTGCGCCTTGGCCACCGAGTTGACGGCATCCGGGTAAAACGGCACGGCGGCACTGATCAGGTACTGATGGTTGAGAAACGAGCCGCCGAAAGCACCCTGGAAGAAGTTGTCGCACAGCACAAACTCCCGGGCCACGTCCCATAGACGCAGGGAATAACGGCTTTGGGCGTAATGCCCCATGGTCAAGCCGCCCGAGTCGGCCCAGGCGACAAAACGGTCGTTCTTGCCGCCGTTGATCTGCATCTGGTTCTGATAGAACACATGCCACAGATCCCGCGTCACCAGGCCAAGCGGCAGGTCTTCGCCATTCGGGCCCTTGAGGGCGTAGGGGGCGTTGGGCAGGTGTTGCTGAAATTGGGTTTCGCTCGGATACGCCACGCCATCGAGGGTTTGCGGGCCGATCTGCAACACGCCACCCCAGGCCGGCGGCAAGGTTTCCAGCAGGCTGCCATCCCGGTCGCGCTGTTGATAGTCCTCAGGCTTGAGCGCTGACAACGGTTTTTCAAGGCCCGGGAAGTCACCGAACAGGTTATTGAAACTGCGGTTCTCGGCAAAGATCACCACCACGTTTTTCACCTGATCGCGCAACGCCTTGTCCAGTTCGGCAGGCGACAGCGGCCGCTCTTCCGGCTTGCACGGCGTGTCGCCAGTGTTGCCGCAGGCACTCAGTGTCGCGCCGACACCCAGGACTGCAACGCCGCCCAGAAAGCGCCGACGGCTGGTGTCGGTGGGGCTGTCGTCTGCTGGAGGAGGTGCATCGTTGCCGGTTTTGTCGTCGTTCATCCTGAATCCTGTTTTGCGGAAAAGTGTTGCCGTATGTTTCGGCTGGACGCTAGCAGCGAGATATGACGGCGAGGTGACAATGGGGTTTCAAAGCTCTTTTGACTACGGCATCACTGGCGCCACATAAGTCAGCGTCGTCCCCAGCGCCCACAGCAGAAACAGCACCAGAGGCGTGTGCACCAGCAGTTGCACGAACGAAAAACCGATCAGGTCCCGCGCCTTCAAGCCGAGCACGCCGAGCAGCGGCAGCATGTAGAACGGGTTGATCAGGTTGGGTAGGGCTTCAGCGGCGTTGTAGATCTGTACGGCCCAGCCCAGGTGGTATTTAAGGTCGTTGGCGACTTGCATCACGTACGGCGCTTCGATGATCCATTTACCGCCGCCGGACGGAATGAAGAAACCCAGGATCGCCGAGTAAACGCCCATCAGCAGGGCGTAGGTGTCGTGGGAAGCAATGCTGACGAAGAAGGTCGAGATGTGGTGCGCCAGGGTCTGGCCGTCAGTGCCTTTGACCACGGTCATCAGCGCGGCGATGGAACCGTACAGCGGGAACTGGATCATCACGCCGGTGGTGGTCGGCACTGCGCGGGCCACGGCATCGAGGAAACTGCGCGGGCGCCAGTGCAGCAGTGCGCCAAGCATCAGGAACAGGAAGTTGTAGGTGTTCAAGCCCGAGATCGCGCTGATCGCCGGTTTGGTCGCAAACTCATGAAACAACCATCCGGCCGCCAGCAACACCAACAGAATGGTCAATATCGGGCTGTATTCCAGCCATTCGCCGGGGCGGGTACGTGCTTGTAGCGCCGGCATGCTGAAGCTGGGGTCGATGCCGCAGGCCTTGGCGTCACGGGCGGAGTTCGGGCCGGGGGCGGTGGCATAGGCGATGATCAACGAGACCACGATCAGCGCCAGCAACAGCCCACCGGACTGCCAGAGGAAAATCGTTTGGGTGAATGGAATCATCCCGGTGATCGACAGGATCGACGGCGGCAAACTGGCCGGGTTGGCCTGCAACTGCGCTGCCGACGAAGACAGTCCCAGTGCCCAGACAGCGCCGAGCCCCAGGTAAGCGGCGGCACCGGCGGCACGGTAGTCCATGCGCAAGTCGGTACGACGCGCCAGTGCACGCACCAGCAAACCGCCAAACACCAGCGACAGCCCCCAGTTGAGCAATGACGCGACCATGGAAATCAGTGCGACCCAGGCCACGGCCGAGCGACCGTTTTTCGGGATGCGCGCCAGGCGGTCGATCAGTTTCACCGCCGGTGGCGAGCTGGCGACCACATAGCCGCCGATCACCACGAAGGCCATTTGCATGGTGAACGGGATCAGGCTCCAGAAGCCGTCACCGAAAGCCATCGCGGCATCGGTGGGCTTGGCACCCATGATCATGGTGGCCACGGCTACGATAATGACCGCGAGCGCGGCAAACACCCAGGAGTCGGGAAACCAGCGTTCGGCAAAGTTCGAGCAGTGCAGGGCAAAGCGGGCGGAGCGGCTATCTTCGATTGCAGCGGCCACGGGAGTACCTCGATTTTTATGTTTATTGTGGTGCGAGCCGGGCCGTGCAGGCCCTTGCGGTCAGACATAAACAGTAAATCAATCAAGATGTATTTGCGGTGCTGTTTTGCACACTTGGGACTATGGTCTAACGGGTTGTTCGAACGCGTTTTTGCGTAGACCATGGGCGCCGTATTTTTTTGCCCATTTCAGAGCATTTTTATGACTGCCATCCTTGATGCACGACCGGCACCGTTCTCCCGGTCTGACTACAAGACCCTGGGTCTGGCGGCGCTCGGCGGGGCACTGGAAATCTACGACTTCATCATCTTCGTATTTTTCGCCCTGACCCTCAGCCAACTGTTCTTTCCTCCGGAAATGCCCGAATGGCTGCGTTTGCTGCAAAGTTTCGGGATTTTTGTCACCGGTTACCTGGCGCGGCCGCTGGGCGGGATTCTGATGGCGCACTTCGCTGACCGGCTGGGGCGCAAGAAGGTCTTCAGTCTGAGCATCCTGATGATGGCGCTGCCGTGCCTGCTGATCGGGATCATGCCGACCTACGCCCAGATCGGCTATTTCGCACCGTTGCTGTTATTGCTCCTGCGAGTGCTACAAGGCGCAGCGGTGGGCGGTGAAGTGCCAAGCGCCTGGGTGTTCGTGGCAGAGCACGCACCGGCCGGGCACCGGGGGTATGCCTTGGGCTTCCTGCAAGCCGGGCTGACCTTTGGTTACTTGATCGGTGCATTGACGGCGACCTTGCTGGCGCGGGTCTACACCCCGACGGAGATCCTCGATTACGCCTGGCGTTACCCATTTCTGTTAGGTGGCGTGTTCGGGGTGATTGGCGTCTGGTTGCGTCGTTGGCTGAATGAAACCCCGGTGTTCATGGCCATGCAGGCGAGTCGCGAACGGAATGTCGAGCTGCCGCTGCGCACAGTGTTGCGTGAGCATCGGCTGGCAATGCTGCCGGCAGTGCTTCTCACCTGCGTGCTGACCTCGGCGGTGGTGACCTTCGTTGTCATCACCCCGACCATGATGCAAAAGACTTTCGGCATGAGTGCCAGCCATACCTTCGCCCTGAGCAGTCTGGGCATCGTGTTTCTGAACGTCGGCTGCGTGATCTCCGGGTTGATCGTTGACCGCCTCGGCGCCTGGCGTACGGTGATGCTCTATAGCTTGCTGCTGCCGTTGGGGATTGGCGTGCTCTACACCAGCCTGATTGGCGGTGCACACTGGATTGGCCTGGCCTATGCCATTGCCGGTCTGGGTTGCGGGGTGGTCGGTGCGGTGCCGTCGGTGATGGTCAACCTGTTCCCGGCGCGGATTCGCGTCTCGGGGATTTCGTTCACCTACAACATTGCCTACGCCATTTGGGCCAGTATCACGCCGTTGTTGCTGATTGGCCTGATGCCGTGGAGCCCATGGATCTGCGTGATGTTTTGCGCGGTGATGGGGGCGGTCGGGATTGGCGCAGCGCTGTACTTCGGCTCACGCCTGCCGCGGGTCGATCATGCGGCTGGCGTGACCTGCAATCCCTGAGGCACTTCAATCGTAGGGTTCATCTTCCTCGATCGGTGTTGGTTCAGGCTCAAGCGCGACGATCATGTCGACTTCGACCGAGGCGTTTTTCGGCAACTGATACACGCCCACCGAGGTCCGTGTGTGCACACCGGCTTCGGCAAAAATCCGGTAAAGCACCTCCGACGCACCGTCGGCGACTTCACTTTGTTGCGTGAAGTCGGCGGCGCTTTGCACGTAGACGTTAATGCGCAAGATCTTCTTGATACGGTCGAGGTCGCCGAGCAACTGCATGAGGATCGCCAATGCGCGCATCGTGCAGATCTGCGCGGCATACCGGCCTTGATCCAACGACACTTCGGCACCGACCCGGCCCACCACCATTACCGTATTTTCAATGCGTGGAATCTGTCCGCTGACGTACACCTCATCACCGTTTTGCACCGCAGGCACGTAGTTGCCGCCAATGCGCATTTCACCGTCGAAGCGCTGTCCCAATTGCTGTGCCATGTCTTCAAATAGCGCTTTGCGTGACTGATCCATGCCTCGATTCTCCTAACGGTAGTGATTGTGCGTGGCCGACTATAGCGCGTTGAATCACCCTTCAAAACGCCGCTTTTGAGGCATTACGGGCGAATAGTGGCTAGGTGCCAACTATTTTTGTAGGACAACCCGGCAAAGCTCTTCAGAAAAGCTGCGTAAGGCCGATGGTAAGTCTGAAGGACGCTCTCAACCCTGCCCATCGGTGCATCGCAATGTTCAATAAACGCTTGAAGCAGGAGCTGTCGGCTCTTCGCGAGGAACTCTCCAGCCTTCAACAAGTGAAGGAAAGCCTGGAAAGCGAGATGCTCGTGCTAACCCTGGACCCTGATGGACGGGTGCAATCGATTAACCAGAATTTCGCCCAGGAAATGCTCTACAAGGGCAATGACCTGATTGGTCGGCACATCGAAGAGATCGTTCCGGCCCACGTCAAGACCGATGAATTTCACCAGCGCTTCAAGAATGCCATGACCCGTGGCGAGCACTTCGCGGGCGCTGTGCGCTTGCTCAGAGGCAATGGCGAGGAGGCGTGGTTGCGCTCTATTGCCCAGCCGATTCGTAGCTCGGACGGCCGGATCAAACACTTTTCGATTTACTCCAGTGACCTGACCCGCACCATCGAGGCGTCACGTGAACACGAGAACCTGATCGGGGCGTTGGTTCGTTCGACAGCCGTCATCGAGTTCGACCTCAACGGTAATGTGCTGACGGCCAATGATCGGTTCTTGAACGGTATGGGTTATAGCCTGGCGCAGATCAAAGGCAAACATCACCGCATGTTCTGTGAGCCCGAGGAGTACAACAGCTCCGCGTATCAGGACTTCTGGCGACGCTTGAACGCCGGCGAGTTCGTGGCCGACCGCTTCAAACGCGTCGACGGCCATGGTCGAGTGGTCTGGCTTGAAGCGTCCTACAACCCCGTGCACGACGCCAATGAAAAGCTCTACAAAGTGGTCAAGTTCGCCACCGTGATCACCGATCAGGTCAATCAGGAACAAGCGGTTGCCGAAGCGGCGAACATCGCTTACAGCACCTCATTGCAGACCGACAACTGTGCACAGCGTGGCACCGCCGTGGTGACCCAGGCGGTGGACGTGATGCGAGAGCTGGCCAAGCACATGCAGCAGGCTGGTGAAGGCATTGAGGCGCTGAATGAACAGTCGCTGGTGATCGGCACCATCGTCAAGACCATCAGCGGCATTGCCGAACAGACCAACCTGCTGGCGCTCAACGCCGCCATCGAAGCGGCCCGTGCCGGTGAGCAAGGTCGAGGTTTTGCGGTGGTGGCGGACGAGGTTCGACAACTGGCTTCGCGCACCAGCAAAGCCACCGACGAAATTGTCGGTGTGGTGCGTCAGAACCAGGACATGGCGCGTGATGCGGTGGTGCTGATGACGGACGGCAAGCTCCAGGCCGAACAAGGTTTGGCGCTGGCCGCCGAGGCTGGCACGGTGATCGTCGAGATCCAGGATGGTGCGCAGAAGGTGGTCAACGCGGTCGGGCAGTTCGCCAATCAGCTGTCAACCTAAGCTGGGCTCGAGCGAGCCTGTCCTCGTGTTTGAGGTGCAGGCCGCTGTTCAGTTTCGCTCTGCACTACGTCCGGGCCGATACCGTTACACTTCGCTCTTTTCTCCGGAGCAGATACCCATGAGCGTTTCCCATCGCCGGCCGGTTCCCTTGTCCAGGGCCTACCGTCTGCTCAACCATGGGCCGACCGTGCTGGTCAGCGCGGCCCACGACGGCAAGCGCAACATCATGGCGGCGGCCTGGGCCATGCCGCTGGACTTCGAACCGCCGAAAATCGCCGTGGTGCTCGACAAGCCGACCTGGACTCGCCAGCTGCTCGAAGCTTCAGGCAGCTTCGTGCTGAACGTTCCCTGTGTGGCCCAGGCCGACATCGTACAAACCGTCGGCTCGACGTCCGGCCTTGAGCGAGACAAGTTCCAGGCCTATGGTTTGCAAACATTCACCGGTGAACAGCTCGATGCGCCGATGCTCGACGGTTGCGTAGCCTGGCTGGAATGTCGTCTGCTGCCCGAGCCGCACAATCACCAGCAGTACGACCTGTTCCTGGCCGAAGTGATTGCCGCCCAGGCTGACGAGCGCGTATTCAGTGATGGCCGCTGGCACTTCGAAGGGCACGATGCGCTGCGCACGCTGCACCACGTCGCCGGTGGGCATTTCCTGAAAATCGGCGATCCGGTGACGGGTAAAAACCTGGACGATTGAGCCTCGTCAGACCCACTGATCATTCAGTGCCGTACGCTCCCCACCTTCGCTCCCGGTATTGAGCACGCCCTTGGGTTCGATCAGCAGCAGTTTGACTTCCTGTTCGGCAAACGGCTTGTGCTCGACGCCCTTGGGCACCACGTACATTTCGCCTGGGGACACCAGCACCTGGCCATCGCGAAAATCGATGCGCAGTTGGCCTTCGAGGACGATAAACGTTTCGTCAGTGTCCTGATGATCGTGCCAGATGAAATCTCCCAGCAGTTTCACCACCTTGAACTGGTAGTCGTTCATTTCGGCGATGACCCGCGGCGACCAGTGCTCGTTGATCTGCGCAAGCTTGTTGGCAAAATTCAGGCTTTGATACGGCTGCATGGCACGGCTCCCGTTGGTGATTGTGAGCCCACGGTAGCGCTGCGGCGCAGCGCACTTCTTGCACGATTGTGCGCGGCTCAGCGGCGGTGCATTTTCATCCAGCGGGCGGGTGACAGGCCGTAGGTTTTGCCAAACTGCCGGGTCATGTGGCTTTGATCGCTGAAGCCTGCGATCAGCGCGGCATTGGTTAGCGACTCACCTTGCATCAGCAATGAGCGCACCAGATCCAGGCGGCGCATGGTCAGGTAACGATAGGGGCTGGTGCCGAACAGCAGGCGAAAGTCCCGCGACAGACTCCAGCGATCACGCCCGCTGTGTTCGGCCAGTTGATCCAGGGTCACCGTTTGGTCCAGGGCGCTATGCATGAACTCGCGAGCGCGTTCTGCTGCGCGGTAATCAAAGCTCTGGTGATGGGCGGTCACTCCCGATATGGCGCTCATGGCCTGCGCCAGATCGAACAGCGCATCCTGCTGCTCCAGCGGGTGGAGAGGGCGATCGATGCTCTGCAGCAAGACCTCGGTTGCCGCGAACAAGCGCGGATCAGTGGAAATACCGGTCTTGATAAAGGGCAAAGGCTGGCCGCCGAGCATCTGCTGGATCAGTGCGGGCTCGACGTAAAGCATCCGGTATTTGAAGCCGTCCTCGGTACCGGCCTCGCCATCGTGGGCTTCGTCGGGATGCAACACCATAGTCCCGCCCGGCAAGCTATGTCGCCAGCCGCCACGATACTGAAAGCTTTGCACGCCGGACAAGGTGCGGCCAATGGCGTAGGTGTCGTGACGATGAAGGTCGTAACCATGACCGGAGAAAAATGCCTCGATACGCTCCAGCCCTCCCGAATCGGGGGCTCGCTGGAACCAGTCGGTGAGGATTTTCTGCTTGCCCATGGGGAGCCTTCGTGTCCGGGTGTTCGGTGGCGAACACGGTAGCTCAGGTGCGGGTTGGCTGTCAGCCGGATAACCGGTTGATTGCTGTGCCTAAGGTCGAGTAAAACCTGTGGACGTTGTTCTGCGGTTTTTCCACCGCTCACATAGAGGTGATTCACAGATAGAACTCCAACACCTGACCTATGCTGCCCCCTTGTTATCGCTGGCGTTGCTGTGGACCGTCGCGGTGGTCACTCCGGGGCCAAATTTTTTTACCACCGCGCAACTGGCCGCCAGTTGCTCGCGACGCCACGGAGTGGTGGCTGCGTTGGGTGTCGCTACCGGCACGGTGCTGTGGGGGCTGGCCGGCGGCTTGGGAATAAAGTCGCTGTTTACCGCCGCACCGACGCTGTACCTGGCGTTCAAGATTGCCGGTGGTTGCTACCTGATCTATCTGGGTTTGAAGCAGTTCAATCGCAAGCCAGCGCTGAGCCTCGGCGCAAGTGCGGGGGCGAGCGAGCCTTACCGCACGCTGTTTTCGGCCTATCGCCAGGGATTTCTGGGCAACATGACCAACCCGAAATCAGCGCTGTTCGTCGCCACCATCTTCGCCACTTCAATGCCGGCTTCGCCACCGCCGATATTGCTGACGCTGGCGGTGATCACTATGGCTGCGCTGTCCTTCAGCTGGTATTGCAGCGTGGCGCTGCTGTTTGCCAGCCACCGGGTCGCGGGGGCATATGGTCGTTCACGGCAATGGCTGGATCGCTTTGCCGGCAGTTGTTACGTGCTGTTCGGCGCCCATCTGGTGGCGAATCGTTGAGGTGTTATAGGGAGAAGGAGTTCTCTGCATGACTATCAGTTTTCGCCCGGTAAGCGAGCAAGACATCCGAAACGCTACTTTTAGAGACGAGGTTCGCTGATGACCGATTCCAGTAATACGCGGGTTTACCTGTTTTCCTACGGAACGCTGCAGGACAAGGCCGTACAGCTCACCAACTTCGGGCGCGAGTTGTCCGGTAGTGCGGATCAGATGCTCGGTTACGAGCAGTCCTGGGTCGAAATTACCGACCCCGAAGTATTGGCGACCAGTGGCAAGACTCACCATCCTATCCTGCGTCCCGGCACTGCTGACAGTGCGCCGATCCCCGGTACGGTGTTCCGGATCACGCCAGCGGAGTTGGCGGCTGCTGACAGCTATGAAGTCTCGGATTACAAGCGGGTCAGCGTGGTGCTGGCGTCCGGGATCGAGGCATGGGTGTATGTGAGTGCGTGAGTCTGCAGGCCAGGTGCTGCTTGAATGTTCGCGCCATGGCGGTGATCAAGGTCTCGCACATCATTCTGGATGTGCCGGCCTGATATCAGTGGAGCCTGGAGGAAAGCTCAAGCCTGCGTGTTTCGCTTTTTTCGAACGAAACGCGCAATGCTTAAATGTCTCTGACGGGCTTGATCAGGCTCTCTGCCGGAATCCCGAACAGTTCATGGAGTTTCCAGATCATGGGTAGTGTCAACGCCCGTTTGCCGTTGAGTACTTCATACACTCTGTTTGTCCGGCCAATGGCGGGTGCCAGGTCAGCAGCAGATAAGCCCGATTGTTCCATGCGAAATTTGATCGCATCTATCGGGTTGGGAAGGTCAACCGGGAACTGCTTCGCTTCGTAGGCCTGAATGAGGGTAATCATGATGTCGAAGTAGTCACCTTCAGACGTGCCCGGTTCTGGTTCGTTGTCGAATAGTGCAGATACTTCCTTGAGGGCTGCACGGTAGTCCTGTTCGGTATGAATCGGACGAATATTCATGGGTTACTCCATTTCAACGGCATCGGCATCGATAGCGTCGTATTGCTGGTGAGTGCCGACAAACTTTATGTATACGGCCCCGAAGCGATAGGCCACGGCGACGACAAGCCGATAGGCGTTACCCTTGATGTTAAACACCACCCTACGGCTCTTGAGGATACTGGCGCTGCCAAAATTGGCCTTGATATCCGCAGGGCTTGCCCAGTTAGCCTCCTTTGTTTCGTCAATCCAGGCCAGGAATGACTGCTCTGAGTCAGGGTATTTCTCCCAGAATCCTTTCATGTGACTGATAGCGATAATTCTCATGGCACGATCCTAGTCCCATGCTGGGACTGCTGCAAGTTGTTGTAGGTACATAGCGATGTACGGGCGGATCGAGTTTGCTGTCCATGTCACTCAATGCCCCGGTACTCAAGCATAGCGACCGTTGTTCGAGCCCTTGGATAGGTCAGGCGCAAATATCATTGCTGGATGTGGCCGTTCAGATATCTGCACTTCGCTATCGGGTAACGGCACGAATTGACCGTCATTTGCGACTACAATCGCGCGCTCGGTGACAGCAGGCGTGGGTGTCTGTCCTGGTCGAACGTGTCGGAGGGAGCAGATGAAGCGCAAACCAGGTGTCTTGAAGATTGCGTTGTTGCTCGGCGCTTTGCTGAGTGGTTGCCAGTCGCCCAGGCAGTCTCTGGAAGCGCTGGGGTCAGAGCATGGTCAGCATGTGGAAATAATCGTTACTCAAGCTTTTCCGCTGATCCTGAGTACGCCGTTGAAGCGTCCCGATACCCGCCGGATCCGTCTTTACCTGGAAGGTGACGGCCACGCCTGGGCGACGGCTTCCCAGCCGAGCCTCGACCCCAGCCCACAGCAGTTGCTGATCGCCGGGATGGCGTTCAATGATCCGACACCGAGTCTTTACCTCGCGCGTCCTTGTCAGTTCGTCAGTGCGCCAGGGTGCGTACCGGCACTGTGGACCGCGCGGCGCTTTTCGCCCGAAGTGCTGGACAGTCTCGATCAGGCGTTGAACCAGATCAAAAGCCGCTACGGCAACCAGGACTTTGAGCTGATCGGTTATTCCGGCGGTGCTGCGTTGGCCTTGTTGCTAGCGGCGCGCCGCGACGATATTGCTCAGGTGCAAACCCTGGCCGGTAATCTCAGCCCGAGGTTGTGGGCCGAGCGACTTAACCTCAGTCCGCTCACCGGCTCGCTGGAACCTTTGGATAACCGAGCGCGCTTGGCTCATGTTCGGCAACGGCATCTGGTCGGGGCTGATGATTCCATCGTGCCGCCGGCCCTGGTCGACAGTTATCGTCGGGCGCTAGGGCGGGCTGATTGCCTGGAAGTGGTGGTTTTGCCAGGTGTGTCCCATGCCGAGGGGCTGGACAAGGTATGGGGCGATTGGCGGGATCGACCGATCCAGTGTGCTGGCGCCAGATAATTAAAAAGGGCTTGCCTTGCGGTAAGCCCTTGGTCATTTCCAGAGCCGATCAATCCCCCAGCGCTTCACCTTCACGCCGTGGATCGGCGCCCCCGGCCCAGGATGCTTTGCCCTGCGCGTCGCGTACGCGAACGATGGCCTGGGTGCCGCTGGTCATGTCGATTTGATTGACCGTATGCCCTTTGTCCTTGAGGTCCTGAATCAGCGCCGGGCTGAACTGGCCCTGTTCCAGTTCGGTCGGGCCGTTGCGGCTGCCGAAGTTGGGCAGGTTGATGGCGGCTTGCGGGTCGAGGTTCCAGTCGAGCATTCCGACTACCGACTTGGCAACGTACTCGATGATTTGCGAGCCGCCGGGCGAGCCGACCGTCGCGACCAGTTCACCGCTCTGACGATCAAAGATCAGCGTCGGCGCCATGGAGGAACGCGGGCGCTTGCCGGGTTCGACACGGTTGGCCACGGGTTGGCCGTTTTCTTCGGGGATGAACGAGAAGTCGGTCATCTGATTGTTGAGCATGAAACCCTGCACCATCAGGTGCGAGCCGAAGGCCGCTTCAACGGTGGTGGTCATCGACACGGCAGCGCCCTGATCATCGACGGCAACCACTTGCGAGGTAGAGATCCGCAGAGGAGAGCGGTCAGGGGCGTAGGCCACCTGAATGCCCGGTGGCGTGCCGGGTTTGGCGCTGCCCATGCTGCGATCGCTGATCAACGTTGCGCGGCTGGCCAGGTAGGCGGGGGAGACCAGGCCGGCGACCGGGACCGGCACGAAGTCCGAGTCGGCGACGTACTGCGCGCGGTCGGCGTACGCCAGGCGCTCGGCTTCGGCGATCAGGTGCACGGCTTCAGGCGCAGGTTCGATTCCCGCCGGTTTATCGGTCTTGAGCGGTTTCAGTCGCGCCAGAGTGAAGCGACTGTCATAGCTTTCGAGTGCCTGCAAGGTGCCGAGGATCTGCGCCACGGCGATCCCGCCCGACGATGGCGGCGGCATGCCGCACACTTGCCAGCGCTTGTAGTCGGTGCACAGCGGAGCACGCTCTTTGGCGCTGTAGCCGTTGAGGTCGTTCAACGACAGGCTGCCGGGGTTGGCATTGCCTTGAACCTTGGCGACGATCTCCTGAGCAATCGGACCT
Organism: Pseudomonas brassicacearum; assembly: GCF_003732175.1. Classification (GTDB taxonomy): domain Bacteria; phylum Pseudomonadota; class Gammaproteobacteria; order Pseudomonadales; family Pseudomonadaceae; genus Aquipseudomonas; species Aquipseudomonas brassicacearum_G. The sequence goes on along the minus strand of NZ_MOBI01000015.1, from coordinate 200,467 downwards.
TGATACAACGCACTCGGGCCTTCAGTGGCAACACGTTTGAGGACCTTGGCCAGTGCCGGGTTTTTCAGCAACGTGCCAACGGCTTTCGGGCTGCCATCAGCATTCAGGAAGTACGCAGCCATGTCAGGGGAGCGCGGCAGGAACGGATCGGAAGCGATCATCGTGTGCAGGCGCGGCGAGATCGCAAAGCCCTTTTCCGCCAGGGCAATGGCTGGCTCGAACAGCTTCGCCCATGGCAAACGACCGTGCTTTTGATAGGCCAGCTCCAATGCACGCAACACCCCTGGCGTTGCAACCGAGCGTCCGCCAATCTGCGCATCGGGGAATGGCATGGGTTTACCGTCGGCTTGCAGGAAGAGCTTTTCAGTTGCGCCAGCGGGTGCGGTTTCGCGGCCGTCGTAGGTGCGCACTGCCTTGCCGTCCCAGAGAACGATCAACGCGCCGCCACCGATCCCCGAGGATTGCGGTTCAACCAGTGTCAGCACCGCTTGCATGGCGATGGCGGCGTCGATCGCCGAACCGCCTTGGCGCAGCATCTCGCGTCCCGCTGCGGCTGCCAGTGGGTTGGCCGCTGCGGCCATGTGTTTGGCAGCGTATTGGGTGTGCAGGTCGGTGCGATACCCCGAGGCGATTTCCGGGGCCACGGGCAAGGCGCTGATGGACGGTGAAGCGGGCGGGGTGTTGCAGGCCGCAAGGGTCAGTGCGGTGGCTAGCAGCGACAGGGCAGTCAGGCGGTAGCGGTTCAAATGGAAGGCTGGGAACACGTGGAGCACTCCGTCCGTGGGATAAAGGATCAACGGACTGTATCTGCGCCACGACCCGGCTGCAACGCTGGTCTTGTGCGTATTGGTTGACGGATGGACACCTTTTCTCTTCTTCGGCGCTGGGTTTTTCTGTAGGGTCGGGGGCGCTGGATCTTTGCTAAAAACACATCAATAACAACAAGAGGCCGACATGCAGACCGAGTTCCCAACGCAGCCAAGTTACCGTTCGCAGCGCGAACAATTCCTGGCGGCAGCGACCGCAGCCGGCGCGACGTTGACCGAATACCCGCATCCACTCAAAGGGCCGTTTGGCGAGTCCTTGAGTACTGACGTGGCGGTGCTCGGCGACCCCGGCGCAAAGCGCCTGCTGGTGATGCTGAGTGGCACTCACGGGGTTGAGGGCTTCTACGGTTCGGAGTGTCAGATCAATTGGCTGAACGAGTTCGGCAAACGCCCACTGCCCGATGACGTCGCGGTGGTAATGATCCACTTGATCAATCCTTGGGGTACGGCGTGGCTGCGTCGTGTCAACGAAGACAACATCGACCTGAACCGCAATCACCTGAACTTTGATCGGCCGTTGCCCGACAATCAGGCCTACGCGGCGCTGCACCCTATTTATGCCTTCTCCCAGTTGCAGGGCCCGGAGCGTGAGCGCGCCGATGCTTTACTCGCCGCGCAGTTAAGCGAGCATGGCTGGCCGGCAGTGATGTCGATTGTCGAGGGCGGTCAGCACAGCCATCCCGACGGTCTGTTTTACGGTGGGCGGGCGCCGAGCTGGTCGAGCCGGACCTTGCATCAGATCATTGCGGCGCATCTCTCCCAGGCCGAGGTCGCCATGTGTTTCGACCTGCATTCCGGTGCGGGAGAGTACGGCCATCCGATGCTGCTGACCGTTACGCAAGCGGCTTACCCTGCGCTGGAACAGGCGCAGGCCATTTACGGTCCGTGGCTCTACACCATTCAGACCGGCGCGCAGACCCACAGCGAAACCGGGATTGCGGCATCGGCCACTGGTTACACTTCGCAGGCGCTGCTCGATGCGCTGCCGCAGGTGCGCCTGATGCCGTTTGTCATCGAGTGCGGCACCTACCCGGGAGAGGCGGTGCATGCTCATCTGCGTGACGATCACTGGTTGCACCTGCACGGCAATCCGGGGGATGCAGTGGGGCGGGCGATCAAACTGAAGCTTGTTGAGCAATTCTATCCCGCCGACAGTGACTGGCAGGAAATGGTCTGGGTTCGCACCCGGCAGATATGGGAAAAGGCGTTGTCGGCATTGCCCACGCTATAGTCGAACGCCTCGGCGCTTGATGAATACGCCGGCTCACATTGCGATGTGAGCCGGGTACTTTTCTTCAGGCATAAAAAAACGGCCTACCTTTCGGTAAGCCGTTTTTAGTACTTGGTGGCTACACAGGGACTTGAACCCCGGACCCCAGCATTATGAATGCTATGCTCTAACCAACTGAGCTATGTAGCCAAGTGGCGCGCATTATTGGCTCGTAACGATGAAGTGTCAAGCGTAAATCTAAAATATTTCTCTACGCTTTCAACCGCTTATCAACCCGGCCCATAAAAACGGATGAGTTTTCAGCTTCAACCCAGCTGAAACCGCCCGGTATTCTCGCTCAAAGCCTTGCTACCCGAACTCAAGGTGTCCGCTGCGAGGTTCACCGCCCGTGCGCCTTCAAGCAGGCGCACGGCGGCCTGATCGACTTGCTGGATGTTGCCACTGACCTCATCGGCGGTGCTGGCTTGCTCTTCCACCGCAGTCGCGATCTGCGCCAGGGTATCGGTGACGCTTTGCACTGCGCTGGCGATTTCCCCCAACCGTTCGCCGAGACCGGTAACCGCTTGTGCGTCGGTTTGGGCCTGGCCGCAGGCGGCTTCCATCAGGCTCACGGCTTCGTTGACAGTGCTGCGCAGGCTGTCGACGGTGCCGGCGATCTGTGCGGTGGAGGATTGGGTGCGCTGCGACAGGCTGCGTACTTCATCGGCGACCACCGCAAAGCCCCGGCCTTGTTCGCCTGCGCGGGCGGCTTCGATGGCGGCATTGAGCGCCAGCAGGTTGGTCTGCTCGGCCACACCGCGAATGGTGTCCACCACCAGTTGAATCTGCTGCCCTTGTTCGCTGACCCGGCCAAGGGCGGCGGCAGTATCGTTCAGGCGTTGATTGAGCTGCTGAATGCTCGCCGTGGTGCGTTGGCTGTCACGGCTGCTCTCGGCGGCAATGCGCTGGGTCTGCTGAGCGCTGCCTGAGGCTTGTTCGCAACTCTGGGCGACCCCTTGCGAAGTTGCGGCCAGTTGCGTGGCCGCAGCGGCGATCTGGCTGATCTGCAACTGTTGGGCTTCGACTTCGCCCAGAGCCTCGCTGGCGTGAGTATTGAGGGCTCGCACCGCGTTGCCCAGTTGCAGGGTTTCGTGATCGACCCCCAGCAGGCTGGTGCGCAGTTGCACCACTGCAACGTTGAGCGCGTTGCTGATCGCTGCCAGCTCATCGCGACCGTGCACAGGCACTTGCAGGCTCAGGTTGCCATCGCGCAGGGCTTCGGCGAGCAATGTGATGCCGCTGGCGCTGCGGTGGATCGAGGCTTGCAGGCAGATGAACAAATACAGCGCAGCCAGCAGCAAGCAGCCGAGGACGCTCGCCACCAGGATGAACTGGCGAATGGCCGAGCCGTGGTAATAGTCCAGACGCTGGTCCAGTGATACCAGCGATTGCTGGCGCAGCGAGGCGAGGTCAGAGAGGAGGGCGTCGAGGTTGCGTTCGAAGTCTTCCGGTTTAAGCGTGATGCTGGCGCCGAACATGCCGTCATCCAACCCTTTCAGTCCGGTGTCCAGATGCTTGAGGCTGTCGTGGTATTGCCCGGCCCAGGCCTGCAACGCACTCGGCAGCCGTGCTTCGAGCAGGCTGCCAGTCTTGATCAGTTGCTCGCGAGCGTCACCAATGCGGCCGCGCAGGTCGCGCAGTTGCAGGCGGCTTTGCAGTGAGAACTGTCCGGACACCACCGATGCCTGACCGATGCTGGCGAGGCGTCCGACCCGCTCGATCAGGTCGGGCGCGTGCTGGGTCGAGATCTGCGTCAGCAGGTAGGTCTCCAGCCAGGGAGCCAGTATCAGGCGGTTGTCCATGGCGATCTGTTCGCGCAGTGCTTGCAGCGCGCCTAGGGCCGCAGTGAAACGCTCATAGCCATCCGGCCACCAACCGACGCTGCTCAGGCTTTTCGAGTCCAGACCATTGAGTGCGGTTTGCAGGGTTTGATAACGACTCAGGGTATCGGCCTCGGCCCCTGCGGTTGTCAGCGCATGGCCAAGATCGTTCGCGGCTTGATTCAGAGCAGGCTGCACTGCATCGAACGCGGCCATCGCGGCGACAGTGGCGGGTGTTGGCTGGCGATTGGTTTCGGTGGCGCGCCAGCGGGCGGCGCGGTCGCGTTGGGCGGCGAGCAGGTTGTCCAGCGCGTCGAGGGCAATCAACTGGCGCACACCGGCACGCTCTCCTGCAATCAGGCTGAGCTTGTCGCGGTAATCCTGGCCAATCATCCACAGGCTGCCCGCCAGCGGCAGGATAAACAGTAGAAACAACAACTGAAACTTGCGGGCGAAACCGAAACGCCCAAGCAGTCCAATCCCCGGTGCCAGAAAAGCCTGCATGCCCGACTACTCCTCTGGGCACCACGCACCAACGGCGTGCGGTCGCGGCGTTGTGGCCGCACCCTGTGCCCTCATAAAAGGCCTCGAAAGTTCACCTCGGCGGGTCATGTGGGACCGGCGTTGTGGTGAAACTTCCCATTCTCGATCCCCTTTGTAAGGGGCCGCGTTGAAGCGGATAAGCAAGGCAAGATTCAGACCATGGCACTGCGCTATTACGTGACGGTCGACAATCCAGAGGTCGTTAGCAGGCTAAGGGGATGGCATTGCTGCACTGAAAAATGGCACATTGGCGCACCTGCAAGTACGCCCCCATCCGCTGTATGGAAACGCTCATGGCTACCAGTAACGCTCAAACGGCCGCATCGCCGGCACTCGCGACTTCGCAAAGCAGTCCGTTGGTCATGCGAATCATCGGCGCGGTGGCGCTGGCGCATTTGATCAACGACCTGATTCAGTCGGTGTTGCCGTCGATCTACCCGATGCTCAAGGCCAATTACGGGCTGACCTTCACCCAGGTTGGTCTGATTACCCTGACCTTTCAGCTCACGGCATCGCTGTTGCAGCCATGGGTCGGTTACTACACCGATCGCCATCCCCAGCCGTATCTGCTGCCGGCAGGAGCGATCTGCACCCTGGTCGGCATTTTGATGATGTCCCAGGTCGGCAGTTTTCCGTTGATTCTGTTGGCGGCGGGATTGATCGGAGTCGGCTCCTCGACCTTTCACCCGGAAGCTTCTCGCGTGGCACGGTTGGCCTCGGGTGGGCGTTTCGGGTTGGCGCAATCGACCTTCCAGGTCGGTGGCAACGCCGGCTCCGCATTTGGGCCGTTGCTGGCGGCGGCGATCATCATTCCGTTCGGTCAGGGCAATGTCGCCTGGTTCGGATTGTTCGCAGTGTTTGCGTTGGTGGTGCTGTACGGCATCAGTCGCTGGTACGCCAATCACTTGAGCCTGTTCAAGCTCAAGCAAGGTCAGGCGGCGACTCACGGGCTGTCGAAGGGCAGGGTGGTGAGCGCGTTGGTGGTGTTGGGGCTGTTGGTGTTTTCCAAGTATTTCTACATGGCCAGCTTCACCAGTTACTTCACGTTCTACCTGATCGAGAAGTTCGACCTGTCGGTGGCCAGTTCGCAGCTGCACCTGTTCCTGTTTCTCGGAGCGGTCGCGGCGGGGACCTTCTTTGGTGGGCCGATTGGCGACAAGGTCGGCCGTAAGGCGGTGATCTGGTTCTCGATCCTCGGTGTTGCACCGTTCACTTTGATCCTGCCTCACGTCGACCTGTTCTGGACCAGCATCTTGAGCGTGGTGATCGGCTTCATCCTGGCCTCGGCATTCTCGGCCATCGTGGTCTACGCGCAAGAACTGGTGCCGGGTAATGTCGGCATGATCGCCGGGGTGTTCTTCGGCCTGATGTTCGGTTTTGGCGGGATTGGTGCGGCACTGCTGGGGCATCTGGCGGACATTCACGGCATTGAATACGTGTACAGGCTGTGTTCGTTCTTACCATTGTTCGGGGTGTTGGCGATCTTCTTGCCGAGAACCAAAAAAATCTGACTCACCTCAAATCCCCTGTGGGAGCGAGCTTGCTCGCGATAGCAATCCAGCTGTCACATCAATGTCGGATGTGCCGACATCATCGCGAGCAAGCTCACTCCCACAGTTGTTCGGTGGTGTGGCGGATGATGTTTTCAGGCATAAAAAAGCCGCGTCTGAACGCGGCTTTTTCTTGAACGTGTGTTTTACACGTTGAAACGGAAGTGCATCACGTCGCCGTCTTTGACGATGTAATCCTTGCCTTCCAGGCGCCATTTACCGGCTTCTTTGGCACCGGCTTCGCCCTTGTACTGGATGAAGTCGTTGTAGGCGATGACTTCGGCGCGGATGAAGCCTTTCTCGAAGTCGGTGTGGATCACGCCGGCAGCTTGTGGTGCAGTGGCACCGACGCGGACGGTCCAGGCGCGGACTTCTTCAACACCAGCGGTGAAATAGGTCTGCAGGTGCAGCATTTCGTAGCCAGCGCGGATTACGCGGTTCAGGCCAGGTTCTTCGAGGCCCAGGGCTTCGAGGAACATGTCTTTTTCTTCGCTGTCTTCAAGCTCGGCGATTTCCGCTTCGATCTTGTTGCAGACCGGCACAACCATTGCGCCTTCTTCTTCAGCAATGGCCTTGACCACGTCGAGCAACGGGTTGTTTTCGAAGCCGTCTTCAGCGACGTTGGCGATGTACATGACCGGTTTGGTGGTCAGCAGGTGGAAGCCACGGATCACCGCTTTCTCATCGGTGTTCATGTTCTTCATCAGGCTGCGCGCAGGCTTGCCGATGGTGAAGTGAGCGATCAACTGCTCCAGCAGGCCTTTCTGAACCACGGCGTCCTTGTCACCGCCCTTGGCGTTGCGGGTGACTTTCTGCAGTTGCTTCTCGCAGCTGTCGAGGTCGGCGAAGATCAGTTCGAGGTCGATGATCTCGATGTCGCGTTTCGGGTCGACGCTGTTGGAAACGTGAATCACGTTCTCGTCTTCGAAGCAGCGGACCACGTGAGCGATGGCATCGGTTTCGCGGATGTTGGCCAGAAACTTGTTGCCCAGACCTTCACCTTTCGAGGCGCCGGCAACCAGGCCTGCGATGTCGACGAATTCCATGGTGGTCGGCAGGATGCGCTTTGGATTGACGATGGCCGCCAGGGCCTCCAGACGCTTATCCGGCATCGGCACGATACCGGTATTCGGTTCGATGGTGCAGAAGGGGAAGTTCTCGGCCGCGATACCGGATTTGGTCAGGGCGTTGAACAGGGTGGACTTGCCGACGTTAGGCAGGCCGACGATGCCGCAATTGAATCCCATGGTGTTTCCCCGAGGAGTTAGAGTCAGGCCTTCTGGCTGTGCAGGTTTTTCATCGCGCGGTTCCATTCTCCGGCGAGGATATCCGGCAGCACGCCGAGGGCAAAGTCGATGCTGGCATCGAGTTTTTCCTGTTCGGCGCGTGGCGCACGACCCAGGACAAAGTTTGAAACCATACTGGCAACGCCTGGGTGGCCAATGCCGAGCCGCAAGCGGTAAAAGGTATTTTGATTGCCCAGTTGCGCGATGATGTCGCGTAACCCGTTGTGACCGCCATGCCCGCCGCCCTGTTTGAGCTTGGCAACGCCGGGTGGCAAGTCGAGTTCGTCATGCGCCACCAGTATTTCTTCCGGTTTGATGCGGAAAAAACCGGCAAGAGCCGCCACGGCCTGGCCGCTACGGTTCATGTAGGTGGTGGGAATCAGCAGACGAACATCCTGACCCTGATGCGAGAAGCGCCCGGTCAGGCCGAAATATTTGCGATCGGCCACAAGGTTGACGCCTTGTGCTTGCGCGATGCGCTCAACAAAAAAGGCCCCTGCGTTATGCCGGGTCTGTTCGTATTCGGCGCCTGGATTTCCCAGGCCAACGATCAGTTTTATGGCAGTCACATCAGGGGCCCTTCTTTGGAGTGGTGGATAACATCGCCGCAATAGGTGTGTGCGGCGAAAGTGGACGAAAAATGCTCATTTACCATTATGTAAACTTCGCGTTCCCGCCCGCTTTCTCGCTACGTTCCAGTCCGCGATGTTACTGGGTCACTCCGGCGTACAGAGTGAATTACTCTGCAGCGCCTTCTGCAGCTTCTGGAGCAACACGTGGAGCGTGAACGTTGGCAACAGCCAGGTCGTTACCGTGAGCCAGAGCAACAAATTCAACGCCTTTAGGGGCCTTGAGGTCGGACAGGTGAATGATCGAGCCGATTTCGGCGTTAGCCAGGTCGACTTCGATGAATTCAGGCAGGTCTTTTGGCAGGCAGGAAACTTCAACTTCAGCAACAACGTGCGAAATTTCGCCGCCTTTTTTCACTGCAGCAGCTTCGTTGACGAAGTGCACAGGAACGTGAGCGGACAGTTTCTGACCAGCAACAACGCGTACGAAGTCAGCGTGCATCACGTGGCCTTTGGCCGGGTGACGTTGCAGAGCTTTGATGATTACGTTTTGCTTGGTGCCGCCAACATTCAGCTCGATGATGTGGCTGTAAGCCGCTTCGTTTTCGAGCAGTTTGGCAACTTCTTTGGCCAGCATGCTGATGGATTCAGGGGCTTTTTCGCCACCGTAAACTACAGCTGGAACCAGGCTTGCGAGACGACGCAGGCGGCGGCTCGCACCTTTCCCCAGGTCGGAACGCACTTCAGCATTCAGAGTAAAATCGTTCATGTTGTATCTCCAAAATAACCACATTCGCCACAGCGTTTGCGACCAGCGCTAAAGGCGATATGGGCAAAAAAGCCCCGCCCCGACAGGTTATGCCGGGGCGGGGCGCTTTTCGTCATCGAGATGTATCCGAAGGGCAGGGCCCTTAGCGGAACATCGCGCTGATCGATTCTTCGTTGCTGATGCGGCGAACCGCTTCGGCAACTACCGGTGCGATATCCAGTTGGCGGATACGTGCACAGGCTTGTGCTGCAGCGGACAGCGGGATGGTGTTAGTCACCACCAGCTCGTCCAGCACGGAGTTTTCAATGTTTTCGATGGCCCGACCCGACAGCACAGGGTGTGTGCAGTAGGCAAAGACTTTGGCAGCGCCATGCTCTTTCAAGGCTTTAGCCGCGTGGCACAAGGTGCCGGCGGTATCGACCATGTCATCAACCAGAATACAGGTACGCCCTTCGACATCACCGATGATATGCATCACTTCAGAGTGATTGGCTTTCTCACGGCGCTTGTCGATGATCCCGAGATCCACGCCCAGGGATTTGGCAACAGCACGTGCACGCACGACGCCGCCAATGTCCGGGGACACGATCATCAGGTTTTCGAAGCGTTGATCTTCGATGTCATCCACCAGTACCGGGGAGCCGTAGATGTTATCTACCGGAATATCGAAGAAGCCCTGGATCTGGTCAGCATGCAAATCAACCGTGAGAACACGATCGATGCCGACTACGGTAAGCATGTCAGCGACGACTTTCGCGCTGATAGCCACACGTGCGGAACGCGGACGGCGATCCTGACGGGCATAACCAAAGTAGGGGATCACCGCAGTGATTCGAGTGGCTGAGGAGCGACGGAAGGCATCAGCCATCACGACGAGTTCCATCAGGTTATCGTTGGTCGGAGCGCAAGTCGGCTGAATAATGAAGACGTCTTTACCGCGGACGTTTTCATTGATCTCGGCAGTGATTTCGCCGTCGGAGAACTTACCGACAGAAATGTCACCGAGAGGGATATGCAGCTGACGTACGACACGCCGAGCCAGATCGGGGTTAGCGTTCCCCGTAAAGACCATCATCTTGGACACGCGCAGTACCTGAAGGCTGAGGGTAACCTGGATGAGTATAGGAAAATGGCAGGGGCGGCTGGATTCGAACCAACGCATGGCAGGATCAAAACCTGCTGCCTTACCGCTTGGCGACGCCCCTGTATCTGTTGCAACGAGTACCCAGTACCCGGTTCTTTTAGAGCAGACTTTGCAGCTTGCGATGCAACATCGAAACGTTGCTTCCTTTTGCTACAAACCCTGTAAGGGTCTCTGTAAGAAGGGCCGAGACTTTATCAGCTTCAGCTTTGCTTGGGAAGCCCCCAAACACACAACTTCCAGTTCCGGTGAGTTTTGCTTCGGTAAATTTACCTAACAAATTCAAAGCGTTACGTACCTCTGGATAACGCCTTGTTACCACCGGTAAGCAGTCATTTCGACTGTTTCCCTTGGGAACGGGGCGCACTTTAATGGGAGAAGAGTTACGTGTCAACAGTGGATCTGAAAAAATTTCTGCTGTACTTACAGATACTTGCGGCACCAGCACGAGATACCACGGTTCTTCCGGGTCTACAGGGGTGAGCTTTTCTCCCACGCCTTCAGCAAAAGCCGCGTGCCCACGCACGAAAACCGGGACGTCCGCGCCGAGCGTCAGGCCCAGCGTGGCCAGTTGATCCTCGTCCCAGCCCAGTTGCCAGAGATGATTGAGGCCCAGCAACGTGGTGGCCGCATTCGAACTGCCGCCACCGATTCCACCGCCCATGGGCAGGATTTTTTCGATCCAGATATCAATGCCCAGCGAACAACCGGATTGTTCCTGAAGTTTTTTGGCGGCTTTGACGATCAGGTTACTGTCGTGAGGGACGCCTTCGAACTCGGTGTGCAGGCGAATGACACCGTCATCGCGTATGGCGAAGGTGATTTCGTCGCCGTAATCGAGAAATTGAAACAGCGTCTGCAACTCGTGGTAGCCGTCTTCACGGCGGCCCAGGATATGCAGCATCAAATTCAGTTTTGCCGGCGAGGGCAGGGTCAGGCGAGTGGCAGGCATGTCATTGCCCCAATTTGCGAGGTTGCCAGTCCTTGATCACCAGCGTGATATCAAGGTCGGTGCCGTGCAGTTTGATCCGCTCGGGCAACCAATAACCGTTTTGCTGGATGTAGCTGAGGTACTCGACTTGCCAGCCATCCTGCTCAAGCGTGGCCAGGCGACTGTCGGCATCCAGGTTCAGGCGGCTTTTACTGTCAGGTGCAGGCAATCCGCGAACCCACCAGACCAAATGCGAAACCGGTAGCTTCCAGCCCAGTTGTTCCTCGAGCAGGGCTTCGGGCGTTGGCGCCTCAAAGCGGCCCTGGTTGGCCACTTCCAGCGACACCTGACCGGGACGACCGGTCAAGCGTGCCGCGCCGCGACCCAGCGGGCCGGACAGGCGAATATCGTAGTAATCCTGTCGTTGCAGCCAGAACACGGTGCCGCTGCCCGAGTCTTTCGGGGCCCGGATACCGACCTTGCCGTTGATTTGCCAGCCATCGAGGCTGGTCAATTGCTGTTTGTGCTCGCGCCATTGCGCGGGATTGCCGTGGCCCTCGACGGATTCACGGGCGCCAAAGCCCGCGCAACCGGCGAGCAGGGCAATGAAGCTGAAAACAATGATGTGGCGCAAAAACATGATTTTAAAGAGTCTCGGAACCGGTCAGGCGCTTGATGGTACTGCGCAGGGTAGGGCTGTCGGGTTGTTCCTTGAGGAATTTGCCCCAGATTTGTTTGGCTTCGCGTTGCTTGCCATTGGCCCACAGGACTTCACCCAGGTGCGCCGCGACTTCCTGATCGGGGAAACGCTCCAGGGCCTGGCGCAAGTAGCGTTCAGCTACATCGAGGTTGCCCAGGCGGTAATTCACCCAGCCGAGGCTGTCGAGAACGGCCGGGTCTTCCGGGTTCAACTGGTGCGCGTGCTCAATCAACGTCTTGGCTTCGGCGTAACGCGTGGTGCGGTCGGACAGAGTGTAACCGAGGGCATTCAGCGCCATGGCGTTGTCCGGGTCACGCTTGATGATCAGTCGCAGGTCATTTTCCATCTGCGCCAGGTCATTGCGTTTTTCCGCCAGCATGGCCCGGGTATAGAGCAGGTTCAGATCGTCCGGATACTGCTTCAAGCCTTTATCGAGAACGGCCCAGGCGCGATCGTCCTGCTTGTTGGCAGACAGGGTTTCGGCTTCGATCAGATACAGCTGGATCGCGTAATCCGGTTGTTCGTCGCGCGCTCTGGCCAAGCGACTTTGGGCTTCGGCGGTGCGTCCGTTGTTCATCAGGATGTCGGACTGACGCAGTTGCGCCGGCAAATAGTCATTGCCCGGGCCGACCAGTGCGTACTCGATCAGGGCACCTTGCGGGTCATTGCGTTCTTCGGCGATGCGACCCAGGTTCAGGTGGGCCGAGTCGACATGGCTTTCCCGGGCGATCAGGTCTTCCAGGTAACCCTTGGCCTCGTTCCAGGCCTTGGCTTCCAGGCAAACCAGCGCCAGGGAATAGCGCAACTCGTCGTCTTCCGGATACTGCTGGACCAGGCTTGAGAACTGCTCTTTAGCGTCGTCCATGCGGTCGTGTTCGACCAGCAGCCGGGCATACGTCAGGCGCAAGCGCTTGTCGTCCGGGTATTTGCGAATGCTTTTTTCCAGCAGCGGCAGCGCTTCGTTGCCGCGATTAAGGCTTTGCAGCAGGCGTGCGCGCAACAGAATCGGGGCGATTTCACCGTCTTGCGGAGGGTTTTTCTCAAGCAGCGCCAGTGCCCCCTTGGTGTCACCGTCCTGTTGCAGCAACAGGGCCTTGCCGAAAATCAGCTGACCATTTTTCGGGTGACGCAGCAACAAACGGTCAAAACTCTTCATCAAACCGTTGCGGGTGTCCTGGTCGGTATCGGCCGCGGACAGGGCGAGGAAGTCGAAGTGAGTATCGCCCTTACCCTGCAGAACCTTCTCCATATAGGCCATGGAGTCGTCATAGCGCCCGGCGCGGGCCAGTTGCACGGCGGCGGCCCGTTGTGCTTCGAGGTCGTTCGGGGCGTTTTTCGCCCAGATCAGCGAGCTATCAAGCGCTGCCTGATCGGCGCCCAGGTATTCGGCAATGCGAAAGGCCCGCTCGGAGATGCCCGGATCCTGGGTGTTGACGGCCTGGGTCACGTAGTTGTCCAGGGCAATGTCGAAACGATTGCGCTGGCCAGCCAGTTCCGCGCTCAGCAGGCTGAAGATCGTATCTTCACTGAACGAGCTGTAAACCTTGGGCTTTTCAGGGGCCTTCGTGCTGCCTTCGACCGGCGGGGTACCGCTCGGCGAAACGGGTGCCAAGGCCTGGCAGCCGCTGAGGAAGACAAAAGCGAGGAGCAACGCGGAAGATCTATTCATATGGGAAGAGGACGACTAACCTGCGGTCGGATCATCATGACACAAGCCTTCGACCAAACATAACCGGCCTGTCAATTTACCCGCACACGCAGTCTGCAGCAGGAGCTGCCGAAGCAATAGATATCGAATGGTTGTTCTGAGTCAGGCGAAGTAGGACAATTGTCGGCTTCTCGACATCATCAGCGATCTTGAATGGCCTTCCTTGCACTCGGTATTAACCACAAGACTGCTTCCGTAGACGTCCGCGAGCGCGTGGCTTTTACCCCGGAGCAGCTGGTTGAGGCCTTGCAGCAGCTCTGCCGACTCACCGACAGCCGCGAAGCTGCGATCCTCTCCACCTGCAATCGCAGTGAACTCTATATAGAACAGGATCAGCTTTCTGCGGAAACCGTGTTGCGCTGGTTGGCCGATTATCACCATTTAAGCCTCGATGAGCTGCGCGCTAGTGCTTATGTGCATGAAGATGATGCGGCAGTTCGTCACATGATGCGTGTCGCCTCCGGGCTCGACTCGCTGGTGTTGGGCGAACCGCAGATTCTCGGCCAGATGAAGTCGGCGTACGCCGTGGCCCGCGAGGCCGGCACCATTGGTCCGCTGCTTGGGCGTTTGTTCCAGGCCACGTTCAATGCGGCGAAGCAGGTGCGCACCGACACCGCCATCGGTGAAAACCCGGTGTCCGTGGCGTTTGCCGCGGTCAGCCTGGCGAAACAGATTTTCAGCGATTTGCAGCGCAGCCAGGCATTGCTGATCGGCGCTGGCGAGACCATTACCCTGGTCGCCCGCCATTTGCATGAGCTGGGCGTGAAGCGGATCGTGGTCGCCAACCGGACCCTGGAGCGCGCCAGCATCCTGGCTGAGCAGTTTGGCGCCCACGCGGTGCTACTCTCGGACATCCCGGCAGAACTGGTACGCAGTGATATCGTCATCAGCTCGACCGCCAGCCAGTTGCCGATTCTTGGCAAAGGCGCGGTAGAAAGTGCCTTGAAGCTGCGCAAACATAAACCGATCTTCATGGTTGATATCGCTGTACCACGGGATATCGAGCCGGAAGTCGGCGAGCTGGATGACGTTTACCTCTATAGCGTCGACGATCTCCACGAAGTGGTCGCTGAAAACCTCAAGAGCCGTCAGGGTGCTGCCCAGGCGGCGGAAGAGATGGTTTCTATCGGCGCCGATGACTTCATGGTTCGTCTGCGTGAACTGGCGGCGGTGGATGTGCTCAAGGCCTATCGTCAACAGAGCGAGCGACTGCGCGATGAAGAATTGCAAAAGGCCCAGCGTCTGCTTGCCAATGGCAGCAGCGCTGAAGACGTGCTGGTGCAACTGGCTCGTGGCCTGACCAACAAACTGTTGCATGCCCCCAGCGTGCAGTTGAAAAAGCTTACCGCCGAAGGCCGCCTCGATGCGCTGGCCATGGCCCAGGAACTCTTTGCCCTCGGTGAGGGCAACTCGGATAGCTCTTCGGATAAAAAACCGCAATGAAAGCGTCACTGCTCAATAAGCTGGACATCCTCCAGGACCGTTTCGAGGAACTGACCGCCTTGCTTGGCGATGGCGAAGTCATTTCCGATCAGAACAAATTCCGCACCTATTCCAAGGAGTACGCGGAAGTTGAGCCGATTGTCGCCACCTATAAACAGCTGCTCAAGGTTCAGGGCGATCTCGAAGGTGCCCAGGCGCTGCTCAAGGACAGCGATCCGGACATGCGCGAAATGGCCGTTGAAGAAGTTCGCGAAGCCAAAGAGCAACTGATCGAACTTGAAGCCAGCCTGCAACGCATGCTGCTGCCCAAGGACCCGAACGACGGGCGTAACGTGTTCCTGGAAATCCGCGCCGGCACTGGCGGCGACGAAGCGGCGATCTTCTCCGGTGACCTGTTCCGGATGTATTCGCGTTACGCCGAACGGCGTGGCTGGCGAGTCGAGATTCTGTCGGAGAACATTGGCGAGCACGGCGGTTTTAAAGAAGTTATCGCGCGGGTTGAAGGCGACAATGTCTACGGCAAGTTGAAGTTCGAATCCGGCGCGCACCGCGTGCAACGGGTTCCGGCCACTGAATCCCAGGGGCGTATCCACACCTCGGCCTGTACCGTGGCGGTGTTGCCTGAGCCGGACGAACAGGAAGCGATCGAGATCAACCCGGCAGATTTGCGCGTCGATACCTATCGCTCCTCCGGCGCAGGCGGTCAGCACGTGAACAAGACCGACTCGGCGATCCGGATTACCCACTTGCCGTCGGGCATCGTGGTCGAGTGCCAGGAAGAGCGTTCCCAGCACAAGAACCGGGCGCGGGCGATGTCCTGGCTCTCGGCTAAATTGAATGACCAGCAAACCAGCGCTGCGGCGAATGCCATCGCCAGCGAGCGCAAGTTGCTGGTGGGGTCGGGCGACCGCTCCGAGCGAATCCGTACCTACAATTTCGCCCAGGGCCGGGTCACCGACCATCGGGTCAACCTGACGCTGTATTCCCTCGACGAAATCCTCGCGGGTGGCGTCGATGCCGTGATCGAGCCGTTATTGGCCGAATTTCAGGCAGACCAACTGGCAGCGATAGGTGAATAAATGACCATCATTGCCAGTTTGTTACGTGCAGCCGACCTGCCTGACTCGCCGACCGCGCGCCTGGATGCCGAGTTGCTGTTGGCTGCGGCCCTGGGCAAGTCCCGCAGTTTTCTGCACACCTGGCCGGAGCGCATCGTTCCCAGCGAAGCGGCGCTGATCTTCGCCGAGTACCTGCAACGTCGTCGTTCCGGCGAACCGGTGGCTTACATTCTCGGTCAGCAGGGTTTCTGGAAGCTGGACCTCGAAGTGGCGCCGCATACGCTGATCCCGCGCCCGGACACCGAGTTGCTGGTTGAAACTGCGCTGGAACTGTTGCCTGCAACACCCGCCAAGGTTCTTGATCTGGGCACCGGCAGCGGCGCGATTGCCCTGGCTTTGGCCAGCGAGCGTCCAGCCTGGCAAGTCACCGCGGTGGACCGGATCCTCGAGGCCGTGGCCCTGGCCGAGCGCAATCGCCAGCGTCTGCACTTGAACAACGTCACCGTGTTCAGTAGTCACTGGTTCAGTGCACTGAAAGATCATCGTTACACGCTGATCATCAGTAATCCACCTTATATAGCCTCCGCCGACCCGCATCTGGTGGCCGGTGACGTGCGTTTCGAACCGGCCAGCGCGTTGGTGGCCGGCACCGACGGGCTCGATGACTTGCGTTTGATCATCGCCCAGGCGCCACAGCACCTGGAGGCTGGCGGCTGGTTGATGCTCGAGCACGGTTATGATCAGGCCGATGCCGTGCGCGATTTGCTGCTGACCCAAGGTTTTGAAGAGGTCCACAGCCGCAAGGACCTCGGTGACCATGAACGTATCAGTCTGGGGCGTCTACCGTGCTGAATGATCAGGAGCTGTTGCGGTATAGCCGGCAGATTCTGTTGCAACACGTCGACATCGACGGCCAATTGCGACTCAAGCAAAGCCGCGTCTTGATCGTCGGCCTCGGCGGGCTTGGTTCGCCGGTCGCGCTGTACCTGGCGGCTGCCGGCGTCGGTGAGTTGCATCTGGCGGACTTCGACACGGTCGACCTGACCAATCTGCAACGGCAGATCATTCACGACACCGACAGCGTCGGGCTGAGCAAGGTCGACTCGGCTATCCAGCGTCTGACGGCGATCAACCCCGAGATTCAACTGATCGCTCATCGTACCGCGTTGGACGAAGACTCGTTGGCGGCTGCGGTGTCGGCGGTCGATGTGGTGCTCGACTGCTCCGACAATTTTTCCACTCGCGAAGCAGTGAACGCGGCGTGTGTAGCGGCGCGAAAACCCTTGGTCAGCGGTGCAGCGATTCGCCTGGAAGGGCAGTTGTCGGTGTTCGACCCACGTCGCGCCGAGAGCCCGTGTTACCACTGCTTGTACGGGCACGGCAGCGAAGCCGAACTGACTTGCAGCGAAGCCGGCGTGCTCGGTCCGCTGGTGGGGTTGGTTGGCAGTCTGCAAGCGCTTGAGGCGCTGAAACTGTTGGTCGGGTTCGGTGAGCCGTTGGTGGGGCGGTTATTATTAATCGATGCCTTGGGGGCGCGGTTCCGTGAGTTGCGGGTCAAGCGTGATCCAGGCTGCAGTGTTTGCGGGGGCAGGCATGCGTGAAGCGCCCATCGGCGTGTTCGATTCCGGGGTCGGCGGGTTGTCGGTGCTGGCCGAGATCCAGCAATTGTTGCCCAATGAATCGCTGTTATATGTCGGCGATTGCGGGAACATTCCCTATGGCGAGAAATCCCCAGAGTTCATTCGCCAGCGTTGCAGCGTAGTCGCGGAGTTTTTTGCCCGGCAAGGCGCCAAGGCCTTGGTCGTGGCCTGCAACACGGCAACCGTGGCCGGTGTCGCGGATTTGCGTCGCGACTACCCGGACTGGCCCATCATCGGCATGGAGCCTGCGGTCAAGCCAGCCGCCGCGGCCACTCGCAGCGGCGTGGTCGGTGTGCTCGCCACTACCGGGACGTTGCAGAGCGCCAAGTTCGCGGCCTTGCTCGACCGTTTTGCCACCGATGTACGGGTCATCACTCAGCCGTGCCCAGGGTTGGTGGAGCTGATCGAAGCCGGTGATCTGCACAGCTCGCAACTGTGCCAGCTACTGGCCGGTTATCTCGAGCCCTTGCTGGCGGCCGGGTGTGACACGATTATTCTCGGCTGCACGCACTATCCCTTCCTCAAGCCATTGCTCAAGCAGATGCTCCCCGCCGACATCAGCCTGATCGACACTGGCGCGGCTGTTGCCCGGCAAACCCAGCGCCTGCTGGCCGAACGTGAGTTGCTTGCTGAAGGGCCGCCTCGCGACGCGCAGTTCTGGACCAGTGCCAGCCCCGAGCACCTGAGAAATATCCTGCCGCTGCTCTGGCATAACGCCGGGGTTGTGCGAAGCTTCAGTCTGTAGAAAATCGTTTTGGGGAACGCTTCAAGTGGATGAACTTCCGTTGAAGCGTGGATTTTCATAGCGCGTCTGCTGAGCCATAAAAACCAAGCACAATCATTCGGAAAAGGATGTTTCTCATGAAGCGACTGTTCTGTTTAGCCGCGATTGCGGTCGCGTTGTTGGGGCACAGTTTTACCGCACAAGCGGCTGGCGTCGAGTTTGCGGTTGGCCAGACCTCCGGTTCGACCCAGACTTATCGCTTGGGCCTGCAATGGGATTGGGATAAAAGCTGGTGGCAGAGTGATGTCGGGCGCGTGACGGGCTACTGGAGCGGTGCGTACACCTATTGGAATGGTGACAAGACCGTAAGCAATCACAGCCTGTCGTTCTCTCCGGTGTTCGTTTACGAGTTTGCCGGGCAAACCGTCAAACCTTATCTGGAGGCCGGCATCGGCGTTGCGCTGTTCGCTCACGACGAAGTGGACGACCGCCGGTTAGGCGAGGCTTTTCAATTTGAAGATCGATTGGGGTTCGGCCTGCGGTTTGCTGGCGGGCATGAAATCGGGATTCGCGCGACGCATTACTCCAACGCCCATATCAACGTCACCAACGAGGGTATAGAAAGCTACGCGTTGCATTACACGATGCCGCTGTAACATCTGCGGCTCAGAGGTTTTTGTGGCGAGGGAGCTTGCTCCCGCCGGCCGGTCCGCGCTCGGGCAGAGCAGTCGTAAATCTTGCGACAGAATCTTCCCGGCAGGACGCAGGTGATGGTTTTTGGGGCCGCTTCGCGACCCCAGCGGGAGCAAGCTCCCTCGCCACAAATGAAGTGCAGCCCGATACTTACTTGTACGCCGTCGCAATCCCCTGACGCTCTTCGATGCATTCTGGCGCACCCATCTCGAACTCCCGGCAGATCAGCGGGCGCTTTTCATAAATGGTGCACATCATGCTGTCGCGATCCAGCGCGGCGCACCAACCGTCATCCAGGCGCAGCATGACTTCCCCGCCCCAATCGTCGGTGTCGATAAAACGTTCGGGCACGCCAGTGTCGGTGATCAGCATGACTTCGAGCTGGCAACAGCAGGCTGCGCAGGTCGAGCAGGTGACCGCCGGTTCAGTGATGGTCTTGATGGGGATCGTGTTCATAGGTGCGCAGTGTAAGGCAGCGCGCCGGTACTGTGTGAAAGGCCTGACGGACGCTCAACCGGATGAGGCTGCCGACAGGCGTTGCTCAGGACCTGTTTACGGCGTATCGATGCTTGGCGGCGAGCACCTGAGCATGCGTTTGCCGATCACTAATTTTGCGCGGTTGGACAGTTTCGACAGAGGCCAGAGTGCGGACATGGATAGGGCCAGGAGGGGGATTTCCTGCGGGCGCTGCTTGAGGGATTCGACGACATGGCGCGCGGCGTTGTCGGCTGACCAGATCTGTGGCATCGGATAATCGTTGCTCCCGTTCAGCGGGGTGTCGACGGAACCTGGGCTAACCAGAGTGATTTCAATACCTTCCGAGGCGGGATCGATGCGCAAGGACTCAAACAGATGCCGCAGCCCGGCTTTCGAGGCACCATAGGCTTCGGCCCGAGGCAGGGCCAGGTCGGTTACTGAGCTGGCGATACCCACCAGATGGGGCGCGATGCCAGCGCGCAGCAACGGCAGGGCGGCGTCGATGCAATAGCTGCTGGCGAGCAGGTTGGTGCGCACCACATGTTCGATGATCGAGGTGTCGAACTGCTGGGTGTCAACATATTCACAGGTGCCGGCATTGATAATCACGGTGTCCAGCGAGCCCCACTCCTGCTGGATTTGCTCGCCGATCTCGCGCACGGTCTGGCTGTTGGTCAGATTGCCCGCCACCACCAGCACTTGCCCCGGATACCGCTGGGCCAGGACTTTTAATGGCGCAATCGTGCGAGCACTGACCGCCAGGTGCATGCCTGACTTCAACAGTTCTTCGGCCAGTGCAGCACCAATGCCGTTGCCGGCCCCCGTCAGCCAATACCGCCGTGGCGTTGTATGACTCAATCCACTCTCCTTTTCAGTCATGTATCGCTCCGATATCCAGGCGCGAAGGCAAATGTTTGAACGCCGCGAGTGCGCGTTCGCGTGACTGGCCCAGATTGACGATTGGCAGTGGATAGTCGTCCACGCCAAACAGTCCGCCCATGGCCGCCGGATTGTGGATGGATTTGTTGTTCAGCCCCGCCAGTTCCGGCAGCCAGTGCTTGATGAACAGACCTTCAGCGTCGAATTTTTCCGACTGGCTCAGCGGGTTGAAAATCCGGAACCAGGGCGCCGAATCGGTGCCGGTGGAAGCGCTCCACTGCCAGCCGCCGTTGTTCGCGGCCAGATCGCCATCAATCAAATGGCGCATGAAAAAACGCTCACCTTCGCGCCAGTCGATCAGCAGGTTTTTTGTCAGGAACATCGCCACCAGCATCCGCAGACGGTTGTGCATCCAACCGGTTTCCAGTAGTTGGCGCATGGCGGCGTCGATGATCGGCAACCCGGTACGCGCCTCTTTCCAGGCCGCCAACTCATCCGGAGCGTCGCGCCAGGCCAGCGCTTCGGTTTCCGGGCGAAAGGCGCGGTGTCGGGAGACCCGTGGATAGCCCACCAGAATGTGTTTGTAAAACTCGCGCCAGAGCAGTTCGTTGATCCAGGCGACGGCACCGGCGCTGCCACTTTCAAACTCGCCTTGATTGCTTTGCAGGGCGGCGTGCAGGCACTGGCGTGGCGAAATCACCCCGGCTGCGAGGTACGCGGACAACTGGCTGGTACCGGGTTTTGCCGGGAAGTCGCGTTGGTCTTTGTAGTCACCCATCTGCCCTTGGGCGAAGTGCTCCAGACGCCGATGGGCTTCACCTTCACCGGCGGGCCAGAGCACGCGCAGATGTTCGCTTGGCGTGTCGAAATCCTCCACCTGCAATGGAATCGGGTCACGGTTGATGGCCGTTGGCACCTGAACCCCGGGGGCGGCAATCAGGCGCGGTAACGCACCGTGCAGGCGGGCGTAGCAGGCTTTGCGGAATTGGCTGAAGACCTGGAAGTACGTACCGGTTTTGGTCAGCACGCTGCCGGGCTTGAACAGCAATTGATCGAGATAACTGTAAAAGCCAATGCCTGCAACATCGAGAGTCTTGCTGACGGCCGCATCACGGCGACTTTCGTTCACGCCGTATTCCTCGTTGACGTGAACCGCCTCGACGTCCAGCTCTGTGCATAACTGGCCAAGTACCTGCGGTGCATCATCCCAGCGTGCGACAGTACGGATAAGCAAGGGGATGTTCAGCTCGCCGAGGGCGTGGCTCAACTCGCGCAGGTTACGCAGCCAGAAATCCACTTTGCACGGTGCATCATCGTGGGCATGCCATTGCAGTGGGCTCAACAAATACACCACCACGCACGGGCCACGAGCTGCGGCAGCCGAGAGGGCGGTGTTGTCATGCACGCGCAAGTCGCTGCGCAGCCAGATCAATTGCAGGGAGGTTTTGCGTACAAGCATTTAAATGAGCCCGCGCTGAAGCAGTGCCTGATGGGCCGACAACGGATCTTCGGCCAGAGATAAATCGGCTATTTCAGAGGTTTTGGCGGACAACTCGGCATGGTGGATGCACACCGCAGGGCCGGCCATGAGTTTTGGGCAACTGACATTGTTCAGAAGTTTCGACAAATGTTTGAGATTGATCGTTTTACTGGAATACAGCAGCACGCCACGCGCTTGCAGATACTCAACCGCCAGCGCCAATTCACCGGCTGGCAACGGCCAGTCGAACACTTCCACGGGGCAATCGGCGCTGCTGATCAGCCAGGCGGTGAGCCACAGATGCGGCTCCAGGGGCAGGTCGGAGTGATTGATCAGCAGCAACGGTGCGCCGCGCAACTGACGGTTGTTATGGTAGACCCTCGCACCGAACTTGCTGCGCAACCAGGAATAAAAGAATGTCCGCTCCATCTGCCCGCCGTACTGTCCTTGCCAGCGCTGTTCGAGTTCGTCCAGCAGCGGCATCAGCAGTCGCTCGCACAAGGTGCGCGGTGGATACAACGACATGGCCTGATTGAGCGCCTCATCGAGCTGGCGTTCGGCGAGTTGAGCGATCGCCTGCATCAGCTTGAGGCGCAGGACGTGCCAGTCATTTGTGACCGGTTCACGCAATGCTGGTGGCGTATCCAGCAGCTGTTTGATCTGGCTGACGGCCACGCCGCGATTGAGCCAGGTGAGAATGTCATGGATCCGCTGCACATGTTCGACCGAGAACAGTCGGTGTCCCTTGGACGTACGCAGCGGCACGATCAGGCCATAGCGACGTTCCCAGGCGCGCAGGGTAACGGCGTTGATGCCGGTGATTCGTGCAACTTCGCGAATCGGCAGCCAATCGTTCTCCGGGGGCTGTTGATCGCCGGTGCCTGGGCTGTCGTCATGGAGATGAGTGTCAGGTTCGGTTTTCATTTAAATCGCATTTCGCAAGCTGAGATTTTCTGGATGCGGTTGCAGGTACGCCTGCTGCATAACGTACGGATCGGGATGATGGCGCAAGTGATGCTTGAGCAGTGTCAGCGGCACCACCAGGGGCACGATGCCGTGGCGGTACTGACCGATCACATGCTGCACTTCCTGCTTGTCTTCGGCGCTGATGAGCTGTTTGAGATAGCCGCTGAGGTGTTGCAGCACATTGGCGTGGGTGCCGCGGGTGGCGCATTTTTTCAGTGCCGCCATCAGCTCGCTGAAATAACGCGGGCCGAGTTCATCGGGATCGGTCTGGCCCATATCACCCAAGAGCTTGCCCAAGGCTTTGTATTGCAGCGGGTTATGGGCCATCAACAGGTATTTGTAGCGTGCGTGAAAGTCGGTCAGACCATTGCGGCTCAAGCCGTTTTGCAGGAGCTCCTGCCAGGCTGAGTAGGCAAAGACCCGGGTCAGGAAATTCTCGCGTAGTACGGGATCGTTCAGTCGACCGTCTTCTTCCACCGGCAGGTCCGGGTGTAGGGCGCAAAACGCTTGAGCGTAGATGCCGCGTGCACCGCCGTCCTGCGGGCTGCCGTTGGCGTGGTAAACCTTGACCCGCTCCAGGCCGCAGGACGGTGATTTCTGCATGAAGATATAGCCGCAAATATCGCCCAGCGCGCCGGCCATTTGCTGGCCGTAGTTCGTCAGCGCCTGAGTGACATCCAGTTCGTGGTGAACCGTACCGACGGCGTGAGGTTGCAGCAGATCGCCGACCAGTCGAATCGGTTCGCGGGGAACCCCCAGGCCGATGGCCACTTCCGGGCACACCGCAATGAACTCGAAATAATCCGTGAGGGTTCGACTGCACAGCCGAGAGACTTTATGTCCGCCGTTGTAACGCACCTCGGCGCCCATCAGGCAGGCACTGACAGCGATTTTCGGTTTGCTTGCGCAGTTGCCGGGCATGGAGGCACCTCGGATCTATACTTGTACAGTCTGTGCATGCTGTACAACGTGGTTTGATCATAGATTCAAAGGTGTACAAGTCAAATTATTTGTATAAGTTTTTCCCGCCCCATCTTCCAGCAGATTTCATCGCGCAACGTCTGTGCGGGTTGATACGCTTCACTGCAGGTGTGCGTGCAGGCGACGAGCCGCTTCCTGACCGCTCATCCAGGCGCCTTCGACACGCCCGGACAGGCACCAGTCGCCACACACGTACAAACCCAGGTCTGCGTCGGCCAATACACCCCATTCATGGCTGCTGGACGGACGCGCGTAGAGCCAGCGATGGGCAAGACTGAAGACCGGCGCAGGCATGGAATCGTGCAGCAGCTCGGCGAAGGCGCCGTGCAGTTGCTCGATCACCGCTTCTTTAGGCAGGTCGATATGTTGTCGGCTCCAGTTGCTGTTGGCGTGCAATACCCACGTGTCGAGGGTGGTGTCGCGCCCCGGCTTGCTACGGTTACGCGCCAGCCAGTCGAGCGGGCTGTCCTGTACAAAGCAGCCTTCCATCGGCGTATCCAGCGGCGTGTCGAAGGCCAGCGCAATGGCCCAGGTCGGGTCCATTTTTACCCCCGCGGCGACCCCGGCGAGTTTCGGCGCGGCGGCCAGCAGGGCAGTGGCTTGTGGCGCAGGCATAGCAATGACGACATGGCTGAAGGGGCCATGGGTGAAGCCTTCGGCATCCTGTAAATGCCAATGCTCTTCGCCGCGATAGACCTCGGTAATCCGGCAAGCGAAATGCGCTTCCGTATCGCCGATCAGTGCGCGGGTGATGGCGCTCATGCGTGGGGTGCCGACCCAGCGGGTCTGTTCATCCGGCGAAGGGCTGAGCTTGCCGCCCTGATAGTGGTAGAGCTGCGGTGCCCATTCGGCGACCCAGCCATTGGCTTGCCAGCGCTGGACTTCAATGACAAAACGGCGATCACGGGCGGTGAAGTACTGTGCGCCCATATCCAGTGCGCCGGCGTCGCTGCGTTTGCTCGACATGCGACCGCCGCTGCCACGGCTTTTATCGAACAATTGAACGACATACCCCGCCTCTTGCAAGGCTTGGGCTGCCGAGAGTCCGGCGATGCCGGTACCGATGATTGCGATGGGTACAGTCATAGGGGCCTCGTTTACCTTTCTGTACAGGCTACGCTGCAGGTTAAACCTATACAACATTGTTTTCTGGTATAACTTTCAGCGTTCTCGTTCTGACAGGTTGGCCTATTGTTAAACACAGAGCCTGCCTGATCCGAAACATCCCTGCTTATAAAAATAGACTAGTGATCAGGGTAAAACGCCACGCGAGGAAGATGTCATGCACATATTGCTGACCGGCGGTACTGGTTTGATAGGACGTCAACTCTGCCGACACTGGTTGAGCCAGGGCCATAGCCTGACGGTGTGGAGTCGCAGGCCCGAACAAGTCGCCAAATTGTGCGGCACGCAGGTACGTGGTGTCAGGCGTCTGGAAGACATTGGCCAACGTCCGGTGGATGCGGTGATCAATCTTGCGGGTGCACCGATTGCTGATCGCTTGTGGACTCATCGACGCAAGGCGCTGCTTTGGAGCAGTCGAATCAGGCTTACCGAAACCCTTCTGGCGTGGCTTGAAAGCCTCGAGCAGAAACCGCAGCTGTTGATTTCGGGCTCCGCAGTCGGCTGGTACGGCGACGGCGGTGAACGCGAGTTGACTGAGAAATCGCCGCCGGTCAGCGAAGACTTCGCCAGCCAGTTGTGCATTGCCTGGGAGGAGACCGCACAGCGCGCCGAGACGTTGGGGATTCGGGTAGTGCTGGTGCGTACCGGGTTGGTGCTGTCGGCGGAGGGCGGCTTTTTGTCGCGGCTGTTACTGCCGTTCAAATTGGGGCTGGGCGGGCCGATCGGCAATGGTCGGCAGTGGATGCCGTGGATTCACATCGATGATCAAATCGCCCTGATTGATTTTCTTCTGCATCAGAAAGACGCCAGCGGTCCTTATAATGCGTGTGCGCCAAAACCGGTGCGCAATCGCGAGTTTGCCAAGACCCTTGCCAGCGTTTTGCATCGGCCGGCCTTCATGCCAATGCCGTCATTTGCCCTGAAGGTCGGTCTTGGCGAGTTGTCACTGTTGCTGCTGGGTGGTCAGCGGGCGACACCGACGCGCTTGCTGGCGGCGGGTTTCACATTCCGCTTCACTGATTTGCGTGCGGCCCTGGACGACCTGTCCAGCCGCCTTTGAAATAGGACGTTGCATGACCGATCACGCGTTGCTCCTGGTCAATTTGGGTTCCCCCGCTTCCACACAGGTGGCGGACGTGCGCAGCTACCTCAATCAATTTCTGATGGACCCTTATGTCATCGACTTGCCATGGCCGGTGCGACGTTTGCTGGTTTCGCTGATTCTGATCAAGCGCCCTGAGCAATCGGCTCACGCCTATGCCTCGATCTGGTGGGACGAAGGTTCGCCGCTGGTGGTGCTCAGTCGGCGTTTGCAGCAAGCGATGACCGCGCAGTGGACCCAGGGACCGGTCGAGCTGGCCATGCGTTACGGCGAGCCGTCGATTGAGTCGGTGTTGACCCGCATGGCTGCTCAAGGGATCAAAAAAGTCACCCTCGCACCGCTTTATCCACAGTTCGCCGACAGCACCGTGACCACGGTGATTGAAGAGGCCAGGCGGGTGGTACGCGAGAAGAAACTGGATGTGCAGTTCTCGATTCTCCAGCCGTTTTACGATCAGCCGGAATACCTCGATGCGCTGGTTGCCAGCGCCAGGCCGTACCTGGAGCAGGATTACGATCATCTGCTGCTGAGCTTCCATGGATTGCCGGAGCGGCACCTGAAGAAGCTCAACCCAGGCCATGGCTTTGAGGGGGGCGGTGATTGCTGTGCCGGCGCGCCGCCAGAAGTGGTTGCGACCTGCTATCGCGGTCAGTGCCTGCGTACCGCCGCAGCATTTGCCGAGCGCTTGGGCTTGCCGGACAGCAAATGGTCGGTGTCGTTCCAGTCACGGCTGGGCCGCGCCAAATGGATCGAACCCTATACCGAAGCGCGTCTTGATGCGTTGGCCAAGCAAGGCGTGAAGAAGATTCTGGTGATGTGCCCGGCGTTTGTGGCCGACTGCATCGAAACCCTGGAAGAGATCGGTGACCGTGGGCTCGAGCAGTTCCGCGAGGCGGGCGGCGAGGAGTTGGTGCTGGTGCCGTGTCTCAACGATAACCCGCATTGGGTGCAGGCGTTGAATACCCTGTGCGAGCGAGCGCCGTTGGCTTTGTAGGCGATGATCGTTCCCACGCTCTGCGTGGGAATGCCTCACCGGACGCTCCGCGTCCGCTCTTGAAGGTGACGCGGAGCGTCACTGGCTGCATTCCCACGCAGAGCGTGGGAACGATCTTTACCTCAAGCTATTTACAGCAACGGTTCATCCGCCTTCTTGTGCTTCCAGCTGTCATTGCCCGGCAGAATCAGGTTCAGTGCGATCGCCACGACAGCGCACAGCGCGATGCCCTTGAGGCCGAAGTCCTGTGCGCCGGTACCGGTGCCGACCAGCATGCCACCAATCCCGAACACCAGCGTGACCGAGACAATCACCAGGTTGCGCGCTTCAGCCAAATCGATCTTGTGGCGGATCATGGTGTTCATCCCCACCGCAGCAATCGACCCGAACAACAGGCAGAGAATCCCGCCCATGACGGGCACCGGGATGCTTTGCAGCAGCGCACCGAACTTGCCGATAAACGCCAGGCTGATGGCAAAGATCGCCGCCCAGGTCATGATTTTCGGGTTGTAGTTCTTGGTCAGCATCACCGCGCCCGTCACTTCGGCGTACGTGGTGTTAGGTGGGCCACCGAGCAGGCCGGCGGCAGTGGTTGCGATGCCGTCGCCAAACAGCGTGCGGTGCAGGCCGGGCTTCTTCAGGTAATCACGTCCGGTCACGCTGCCGACCGCGATCACGCCACCGATGTGTTCGATGGCAGGGGCCAGCGCTACCGGGACAATGAACAGAATCGCCTGCCAGTTGAATTCCGGCGCGGTGAAGTGTGGCAACGCAAACCACGGCGCGGCAGCGATCTTCGCGGTATCGACGACACCAAAGAAGAACGCCATGCCAAACCCGACCAGTACGCCGGAGATGATCGGTACCAGACGGAAGATGCCTTTGCCGAACACCGCCACGACCAGTGTCGTCAGCAGCGCCGGCATGGAGATCATCATGGCGGTCTGGTAATGAATCAGCTCCGAACCGTCACCGGCCTTGCCCATCGCCATGTTCGCGGCAATCGGCGCCATCGCCAGGCCGATCGAAATGATCACCGGGCCAATCACCACCGGCGGCAGCAAACGGTCAATAAAACCGGTGCCCTTGATCTTCACGGCCACGCCGAGAAAGGTATAAACGAAACCGGCCGCCATCACCCCACCCATGGTCGCCGCGAGGCCGAACTGGCCCTTGGCGAGAATGATCGGGGTGATAAAGGCAAAACTCGACGCCAGGAACACCGGCACTTGCCGCCCGGTGACCACCTGGAACAGCAGAGTCCCGAGGCCCGCCGTGAACAGCGCGACATTTGGGTCGAGGCCGGTAATCAGCGGCATCAACACCAACGCGCCAAACGCCACGAACAGCATCTGCGCGCCAGACAGCACCGTGCGCCAGAGCGGGTCGTTGAACTCATCCTGCATGCTCACGCGTCCTTCTGCTTGGTACCGAAGATCTTGTCGCCGGCATCGCCCAGACCAGGAATGATATAGCCGTGTTCGTTCAATTTTTGATCAATGGACGCGGTGTAGATGGTCACATCCGGGTGAGCCTTCTCTACCGCGGCGATGCCTTCAGGGGCCGCCACCAGGACCATCGCGCGGATGTCCTTGCAACCGGCCTTTTTCAGCAGGTCGATGGTGGCGACCATCGAGCCGCCGGTGGCGAGCATCGGGTCGATGATCATTGCCAGGCGTTCGTCGATTTCCGGAACCAGTTTCTCCAGATAGGTGTGCGCTTCGAGGGTTTCCTCGTTGCGGGCCACGCCCACGGCGCTGACTTTGGCGCCTGGGATCAGGCTGAGCACGCCTTCAAGCATGCCGATGCCGGCGCGCAGGATCGGCACCACGGTAATTTTCTTGCCGGCGATCTTCTCGACCGAAACCGTGCCGCACCAGCCTTCGATATCATAGGTTTCAAGGGGCAGGTCTTTGGTTGCCTCGTAGGTCAGCAGGGCACCGACTTCCTGAGCGAGCTCGCGGAAATTCTTCGTGCTAATGTCGGCGCGGCGCATAAGGCCAAGTTTGTGTCGGATCAGCGGATGGCGGATCTCACGGATGGGCATGGGGAAAGGCTCCGGCGGCGGGCAAAAAAACCGGCCTAGATTAATCTATCCGAGGGTGTTGTCCTATAGACATACTGTACGTTAGTCCAGAAACGCTTGATCTGACCCGGCTGGATGCGTACCTTTGCTCGCTTTTCCGAATCCGCCAACCCCCCTTGGAGAGCACCATGTCC
Organism: Pseudomonas brassicacearum; assembly: GCF_003732175.1. Lineage (GTDB taxonomy): Bacteria > Pseudomonadota > Gammaproteobacteria > Pseudomonadales > Pseudomonadaceae > Aquipseudomonas > Aquipseudomonas brassicacearum_G. The sequence continues at coordinate 171,571 of NZ_MOBI01000015.1, read as the reverse complement.
GCTGATCTCGAGCATATCCGTCAAATCATGCGAGAGGCTGACTGCCTGTACACCGAAGCTGAAGTCGAGGCGGCCATTGCCCGCGTTGGTGCGCAAATCAACGATCAGTTGGCTGAAAGCAACCCGGTGGTGTTCTGCGTGATGAACGGCGGCCTGATTTTCTCCGGCAAACTGCTGACCCATCTGAACTTCCCGCTGGAAGCTTCCTATCTGCACGCTACTCGCTATCGCAACGAAACCAGCGGCGGCGACCTGTTCTGGAAGGCCAAGCCAGAAGTATCGTTCATTGATCGTGACGTGCTGATCATCGACGACATCCTCGACGAAGGTCACACCCTGGGCGCGATCATCGACTTCTGCAAACATGCTGGCGCGCGCGCTGTGCACACCGCCGTACTGATCGATAAAGACCACGACCGCAAGGCTCGCCCGGACCTGAAAGCCGATTTCGTCGGTCTGCCGTGCATCGACCGCTACATCTTCGGTTACGGCATGGACTACAAAGGCTACTGGCGCAACGCCGCCGGGATCTACGCCGTCAAAGGAATGTAAAACATGGTCACGCCGAGCTTTCTTGATCAAACACTGTTTACCGAGCTGGCCGAGAAGGCTGCGGCCAATCCTCGTGGCCGGCAGCATCACAACTTCCACCAGATGGATGAGTCGTGTCACCGCATGGCGGTGGGCTTGCAGCCATCGACATACGTTCCGCCACATCGGCATTTGAGCGACGACAAGGCTGAAACCCTGCTGGTCCTCAAGGGCCGCCTGGGAGTGCTGGTTTTCGACGACGCGGGCCAGGTGATTGCCAAGCGAATCCTGGAGTGCGGCGGCGATACGCTGGGAATCGACCTGCCGGCCGGTGTTTATCACGGTCTGGTCGTACTCGAAGCAGACAGCGTGATGTTCGAATGCAAGGCCGGCCCGTATCGCCCGGTGGGCGAGGGTGAACATGCGCATTGGGCACCCCGCGAAGGCGAGCCTGGCGTTGCCGAGTATCAGGCCTGGATGCGCGCGCAGTTCGATTGACGGTGCGAAGCGGGCATCAGCCCGCTTGATTCAGTTTCTCGCGGGTATACACCCCATCGACCAGCCGCAAAATCCCCAGCGGATTGGCGTTCTGCAGGGCGTCCGGCAGTAACCTGTCCGGACAGTTCTGATAGCACACCGGTCGCAGGAACCGTTCGATTGCCAGGCTGCCGACCGAGGTGCCGCGAGCGTCCGACGTCGCGGGATACGGTCCGCCGTGGACCATTGCATCGCACACCTCGACACCGGTCGGATAACCGTTGAGCAGCAGGCGCCCGGCTTTCTGTTCGAGGATCGGTAGCAGCTGCGCGCACAGCGCAAGGTCTTGCGGATCGGCGATCAGCGTGGCGGTCAGTTGCCCGTGCAAGGCTAGTAGTGCCAACCTGAGTTCTCGCTCGTCGGCCACCTCCAGCACAATGCTGGCTGGGCCGAATACCTCCTCTTGCAGCACTTCATCCCCTTCAAGCAGCAGGCTGACGTCAGCTTTGAACAATTGCGGCTGCACCTGATGGCCTGACGCGCAGGCGCCGCTCAAACGCGTCACTCGTGGATGCTCGAGCAAGCGCTGCACACCGCCTTCGTAGCTACGCCGGGTACCGCTGTTGAGCAGGGTCTGTGGCGGTTTTTCGTTGATCTGTGCCGTGAGCTGTTCAATGAGGGCGCTGAACGCCGTCGAGCGCAGGCCGATGATCAACCCCGGATTGGTACAGAACTGGCCGCCCCCCTGCACGATCGAAGCGCTCAACTCACCGGCGATGCTTGCGCTGCGGGCCGCAAGGGCGGCGGGTAGTAGCAGCACCGGGTTAATGCTCGACATCTCGGCGAACACCGGTATCGGTTGCGGTCTTGCAGCGGCCATGTCACACAGCGCCCGGCCACCTTTGAGCGAACCGGTGAACCCCACCGCCTGGATCGCCGGATGCTTGACCAGCGCCTCGCCGACGCCCACGCCATAAATCATGTTGAACACGCCCTCGGGCATACCACTGCGCTGCGCCGCGCGAATGATCGCTGCCGCAACCAATTCGGCGGTTGCCATATGCCCGCTGTGGGCCTTGAACACCACCGGGCAACCGGCGGCCAGGGCTGCGGCGGTATCGCCCCCGGCGGTGGAAAACGCCAACGGAAAGTTGCTCGCACCGAACACCGCCACCGGACCCAGACCGATGCGCCATTGGCGCAAATCGGGCCGCGGCAACGGTTGGCGCTCAGGCAGGGCGCGGTCGATACGAGCGCCGAGGAAGTCGCCTTGATGCAGCACCCGGGCGAACAGCCGTAACTGGCCGCTGGTTCGCGCTCGTTCGCCTTGAATCCGCGCAGCGGGCAGGGCCGTTTCGCGGCAGACGATGGCGATGAAGTCATCGCCGAGGGCGTCAATTTCTTCGGCGATGATCTCGAGAAAACCGGCGCGCACCATGGCCGGCAGGTTGCGATAAATCGGGTAGGCGCTGGCGGCGAAGTCTGCGGCGTTGTCGATTTCCTCTGCGCTGGCCTGGCTGAAGCCATAGGGCAGCGATTCACCGCTATGGGCGTCGACGCTGTACAGCAGTTGATCGCTGGTGGCGCTGCGGCCGAAGCCGATAAAGTTGTGGCCGATAATGGCTGACATAAAGAATGCTCGGCATGGCCGCGCCCGATGCCGAGCGCGGCAGTGGGGAGGGGCGGTTACAGACCGACGTCCGGCAAGGTCGGGCGATTGGCGAGCGCGGCCTTGACCAGCGCCTCGACCTCGCTGCGTTCATGGTCAAGCAGACCCAGGCGAGGCGGACGGGTCAGCGCCGTGCCGCGGCCCATCAGTTCTTCACAGAGCTTGATGCACTGCACCAGGTCCGGACGGGCATCGAGGTGCAGCAGTGGCATGAACCATTCGTAGATCGGCATGGCCTCTTTGAAGCGTCCATCGCGGGCCAGGCGGAACAGCGTTTCGCCTTCTTTCGGGAAGGCATTGGACATCCCGGACACCCAGCCCACCGCGCCGACGGCAATGCTTTCGAGCACCACGTCATCGAGCCCGGCGAACAGCACAAAGCGGTCGCCGACTTCATTGCGCACATCGATGAAGCGCCGGGTATCGCCCGAGGAGTCCTTGAAGCAGACGACGTTGTCGCAGTCGGCCAGGGAAATCAGGATGTCCGGGGTGACATCGTTTTTGTAAATCGGTGGGTTGTTGTAGACCATCACCGGCAGGTCGATGCTGGCGGCAACGCTGCGAAAATGCGCGGCCGTCTCGAAGGGTTTCGAGGAGTAGACCAGCGCTGGCATCAGCATGATGCCGTCGGCGCCCACGCGCTGGATTTCCTTGGCGACCTTGCTGGCGTTGGTGCTGGTGAATTCGGCGACGCCGGAGATCACCGGCACCCGACCTGCGGCGGCGTCCCTGGCGACTTCCACCAGGCTGATTTTTTCTTCGGTACTCAGCGAGGTGTTCTCGCCGACGGTGCCGCAGATCACCAGCCCCGACACGCCATCACGCACCAGCCCGCTGATGACCTTGTGCGTGCCTTCATAGTCGATGGAAAAGTCCGGGTTGAACTGGGTAGTGACCGCAGGGAAAACGCCGCTCCAATTAACGTGCTTGCTCATGTTGCCTCCGATGATGACTATTTAGTATTTCGTATACGTTTAAGTTGAGCACTGAAAGTGCCATGGGGTTCAAAAGGTTTTGCCAGGTACGGTGTTTCAAAGGGTCAGTTCGACGGGCCAGGTGTCGGACAGTCGATAACCGCCCGGCCAAGGATCGCTTGGGTCGAGCAGATGCTGATGGGTGCCGGTGATCCAGGCGCGCCCGGACAGGCAGGGGATAATCGCCGGACGACCGGCGATTTCGCTGGTGCTGTCGATCCGGCAACGAAACTCGGAACCGATGATCGAGCGCCCAATGAACACTTCACCCACTGCCAGTTGGCCTTTGGCGTGCAGCACCGCCATGCGTGCCGAACAGCCGGTGCCGCAGGGCGAGCGATCGATCTTGCCGGGACGGATCACCACCGCATTGGCGGCACTGGCCACGCCGTTGGTGCGATCGAGCGGCGCGGCGATCTGGCAGAACGAAATGTGCTCCCAGTCCGGGTTCAGCGGATGCACGAAACCCAATTGTTCATTGGCCGCTTGAGTAATCTTCAGACCGCTGGCGACCAGGTCCGCGGCTTCATCGGCGGTCAGCGAGAAGCCCAGGCGCTGGGCATCGACGATCACAAAGCTGTCGCCGCCATAGGCTGTATCGACCTGCAGCGAACCGAGGCCTTCGACTTCGATCCAGGCATCGAGTTTGTCGGCAAACGACACCACATTCCGCACCTCGACCCGCTCTGCCTTGCCGTTGCGACAGTGGGCGGTCACCTCGATCAAGCCGCCGGGCGCTTCGAGCACCAGCCGGGTCAGCGGCTCGGTCATCGGCAAAATGCCGCTGTCGAGCAGTACCGTGGCTACGCACAGCGAGTTGGAGCCGGACATCGGCGGCGTATCAGCCGGTTCCATGATGATCCACGCCATATCGGCGAGCGGGTTCCTGGACGGCACCAGCAGATTGACGTGGCGAAAGACTCCCCCGCGAGGCTCGTTCAGCACGAAGTTGCGCAGGGTCTGGTCCTTGGCGATCCAGCGCGACTGTTCCCATAGGGTCGCACCGGGCGGTGGTGCGACGCCGCCGACGATAACGTCACCGACTTCACCTTCGGCGTGGCAACTCACCACATGAATGATCTTGCTCGAACGCATGACTGTCTCCTGAGGCCTGACTGTGGGTTACAACACCGACTTCAGGAAGTCGGCGGTTTCCGCGCGTTGCGGTTGGCCGATCACCTGGTCTGGTGAACCGATTTCGTGGATCTTGCCGTCGCGAAAGAACGCCACCCGATCCGACACATCCCGGGCGAAGCGGATTTCGTGGGTTACCAGGACCATGGTCATGCCTTCCTCGGCAAGCAGGCGCATGGTGTCCAGCACTTCGCCCACCAGTTGCGGGTCGAGGGCGGAAGTGGCCTCGTCGAACAGCATGTAGTCCGGCGACATGGCCAGCGCCCGGGCAATCGCCATGCGCTGTTGCTGACCGCCGGAAAGCTTGCTCGGAAACACTTTGAGCTTGTCGCCGAGGCCCACGTGGGTCAGCTGCCGCACGGCGATTTCTTCCGCCTCCTGACGGCTTTTACCGAGCACCTTGCGCGGGGCGAGCATCACGTTTTCCATCACCGTGAGGTGCGGGAAGGCGTTCCATTGCTGGAAGACGATGCCGATTTTCTGCCGCAGCTTGTTCAGGTCGGTACCGCTGGCATGCACCGGCGTGCCGTCGACACGAATCTGCCCGCCTTGAATGGCTTCCAGGCCGTTGATGCACATCAGCAAGGTCGATTTCCCCGAGCCCGAGCCGCCGATGATCGACAGCACTTCGCCTTTGTTCACGGTCAGGTCGACACCCTTGACGACTTCCAGGTTGCCGAAGGATTTACGAACGTTCTCGATCTCAATCATTTTCCTGCCACCTCTGTTCGAGCCGCGCACCCAGACGAGCGATCACCAGGCTCATGACGTAGTAGATAAGGCCGGCCAGGGCCAGGACGAACAACGGTTCCTGGAGCCGGGTGACGATGGTTTGCGAAGCGCGCAGCAGTTCGACGATGCCGATCCAGAGCACCAGAGAGGTGTCTTTCATGACCGCCAGTGTCAGGTTGATCCAGCCCGGAAACGCCACCCGCGTGGCCATCGGCAGGACAATGTGCAGCAAGTCCTGGCGGTGACTCAGGCCCAGCGAACGGGCGGCTCGCCGCGTGCTCAACGGCACCGAGAGCACGCCGCCGCGAACGATTTCTGCGCAGTAGGCGGTGGAGTAGGCGCCGAGGATCACGCAGGCCACGGTGAACGCGCTCCAGTTCAGGCCGACGATCGACTTGAACGAGTTGAGCAACACAAACTGGATCAGCAACGGCACGCTGCGAAACACGTCCAGCACCCAGGCCAGCGGCAGGCTCAAACGCGGCAACAAGGCCCGAACCAGGCCGCACGCGACACCCAGCAACGTGCCGATCAACATCGCCCAGAACGTCAGCAACAGCGTGGTGCCGGCGCCTTGCAGCAGGTAGAGGAAGTCGCCCGAGGTAAAACTTGAGGTGTACATGCAGACCTCCTAGTACCGGAACAAACGCCAGGCCAGCAGGCGGGCGATCAACACCACCAGCTTGGCCAGGACGAAGTAGAGAACGGCGGCGATGGCGAAGAACTCGAAGGTGCGAAAGGTCTTCACGTTCAGCGCCTGGGTCACGCCGGTCAGGTCGCTGGTCAGGCCGACCACCACGCCCAGTGACGTCATCAGCAAGGCCCAGACCATTTGATTGGTCAGCGGGTAAAACACCACGCGCAGCAATTGCGGCAAGACCACCAGCCGATAAGCCTTCGGCGCGCTCATGCCCAGTGAGCGGGCTGCGCGCAATTGGGTTTCCGGCACGGCGTTGAGGCCGCCGCGAAAAGTCTCCGCCAGGTAGCCGGCGTTGTTGAAGGTGATGCCGATCAGCAACGCCAGCCATGAGCCCATGTGAATGCCAAAGGCGCCAAGGCCGAAGTACAGGATGTACACCTGAAACAGGGCTGGCGTGTTGCGTGCAATCGACACCCAACTGGCGGCCATCGTCCGCAACAGGCGCTTGTCGGACAGTTGGCCGAGGGCCAGGAACATGGCGATCAAAGTGCCGGCCAACATCGACAGCACCGCGATTTCCAGAGTGATCCGCGCGCCGTCGAGCATTTCCGGCAACGCCTGGAAGGCGGCGCGCCAATGGAAGGTGTAGTCGAACATCAAAGGAGTTCCTTGGTTTTCAACTGGTTTGGGGCCTGTGGGGGCCGGGCTTGACTGACATTCAGGGCAACCCCGTCCCCTCGGCTATCTAGTCCTTAGCGGTAAACGCCGCTGGCCGTCAGCTGTGGCGCGGTGCCGCCAACCCATTGCGCGAACAACTCCTGATACCGCCCGGAGCGCACCTGGTGGTTGACGAACAGGTTCAGGTAGTTGATCAGGCCGAACTCATTGCGCTTGGCACCCAGCGACACGTAGTCGATGTCATACGGCGCGGTGCCGGCGACGCTGAGGTTTTTGTATTTGCCGGACTTGATCAGCGACGAGGCGACCGTCGAGGTCACGGTCGTCGCGTCGATCTGCCCCTGACTCAGGGCAAGCACCGCGTCGGCCAGCGACTGGTAGGCATGGAAAGCGCCCTTGGCGTTGGCCCATTTCTTCACGTCGTTTTCCAGTGCGATGGCTTCGAACGTGCCGGCCGGGCCGCCCACCGAATGGCCCTTGAGGTCGTCGTAGGCCTTGATCCCGGCGTCGCTGCGGGTCAGCACCACCATCTGGAAGGCAAAGTAGGGAATGGTCATGCCCACGGTCTTGGCGCGTTCCAGGGTGTCGGAGGTGGAGGCAACGATCACGTCAGCGCGGCCGGAAACCAGTGCCGGGATTCGGTCCGGGAACGGGGTCTCGACAATCTCGGCTTTGACTCCGAGGGTTTTTGCCAGGTCATTGCAGTAGTCGACATCGAAGCCGGCCGGGGTGTTCTTCTCATCGCGAAAACCCATCGGGGGGAAGTCCAGGGTGACCGCGCAACGCAAGCTGCCGGACTCGATGATGTCGTCGAGTTTGTCGGCCTGGGCCTGGGCGATGAACGCGCTGCTCAGCAGGGCGGTAATGAAGACGGCGGATGCAGGATTTTTCATAAGGGGCCTCGTTGTCGGATGGTGTCGAGCGTTGGGCGGTTCTTATCAAATGTGTATTTGGGATTTCGTATACGATATTTTATATGCACTGGATATGCCAAAAACCCGCAAGCCACATCGGGTTAACCCTTCGACGGCCTGCGAGGCCCGAAACAGACGTCAGCAGCCAGCGACGCAGATTCCAGCCAAGGACATACGCGGCGAAGACGAACGCCTCGACGACGGGTGACGTGTCACAAAAGGGAGCAGGGTTTGGCGGGGTGCTCAGTAACGGGTAACAGTCAGCGATGGTTGTCGCGGTACTGCGAAGGGGACAGGCCGGTGAGCGCCTTGAACTGGCGGCTGAAGGCGCTGTGGTCGGTGTAGCCGCAACGCAGGGCGATCTCGGTGATCGGCAGTTCGCCCGACAGCAGCTGCGTGGCCGCGCCCAGGCGTGCCTTGTGAATCATCTGCCGGGGTGTCAGCTGGAAGATCCGTTTGCACAGGCGCTCCAGTTGCGCCACGGAAAAACCGCTGAGGGCGGTCAGCTCGCTCAGCGCGATGTGTTGCGCGTAATGCTCGCGGATGTGCCCGTCGACCGCCGCGAGTTTTTCGTAAGCCGGATGACTGGACTGGGGCGCGAGCAGATCGTATGAAATCCCCGCCATACCGATAATGCGGCCCTGTGTGTCGCGCAGCGCCAGTTTGTGGGTCAGGCACCAGCCAGGTTCGCGGCCAGGGTAAAGGTGCAATTCCAGCTGGTCGCTCAACGGGCTGCCGTCACTCAGTACTCGCCGATCCTGCTCGGTGTAATGTGGGCCGAAGTGCGAGGGAAACACCTGCTCAGCCGTCTTGCCGAGGAGCGCGTTGGGGTCTTTGGCGCCACAGCGCTGGGCCAGGGTCTGATTGATCAGCACGTAGCGGGCGGCGGTGTCCTTGATGAAGAACACCACGCCGGGCATGGCATCGAGCAGCGGAGTGATCAGTTGCAAACTGCCCAGCAGCTCGGGCAGGTCGCGGGGGCAGGGCAGTTGCAGGGGGAACGTCATCAGGTGGCGGCCCGCAGGGATGAGGGCCTTACTCTACGGTGACGGACGCGCCATTGGGAAGCTCGCTCAGCTGCAACAGCGTATCGATGCGCGTTGGGGAAAACGGCGGACGTGGTGCCGGTTGCGGCCAGTCGAACAGGTAACGGGTCGCTGCACCACAGACTCGCCCTTGGCAGACGCCCATGCCGCAACGGGTGTGCAGTTTGGCCTGGTTCCAGCCGGTGCAGGCCTTGAGCGCCGACAGCGCCACGTCTTCGCAACGGCAGATCAGCGTATCGGGCGTTGCCAAGTGTTTGAGTTCATCGCGCAGGGCAAAGCTGCGCCGTAACTGATCGGCGAACGTTTGCCAGCGTTGCCGTTGCGGCCAGAGCGCGCGAGCCTGCAGCACTTCGCCGACGGCCATCAGCCCGGCGATGGCACCTTCGACCAGCGCCAGCTCACTGCCACCGAAACCAGTGCATTCGCCCGCCGCATAGTGCCCGTTCAGGCTACTGAGCTGGCTGGTGTCGACGGCAATTGCGTCGTCCTTTAATTCGCAGCCCAGCGCTTGGGCCAGCTGGGTATTGGGGATCAGGCCGAAGCCGCAGGCCAGTCGCTCGCAGGGGATGTCGACGATCCGCCCCTGGCGGTTCAGGCGAACGCCTTGCAGGTGACTGTCGCCATAGGCTTCGAGGACATGACTGTCGCAGCGGTAGTGACGATCAAACAGTTGAACCGCTTGCAGGCATTTGGCCGGCCATTTTGGCAGTTGCAAGGCGAACCCGGCGACCGCACTTAGTGGCGCTTGTTCGGCAATCTGCAAAACCTGACCGCCAGCTTTTTTCGCGGTAGCGGCGCTGGCCAGCAACAGCGGACCACTACCGGCAATCACCAGCCGCTCGCCAGCCACCGGCACGCCGCCCTTGATCAGCGCTTGCAACCCGCCAGCGCCGGTGACGCCGGGCAAGGTCCAGCCAGGAAACGGCAGCAACAATTCACGGGCACCGGTGCACAGAATCAGTTGTTCGTACTCGATGATCCAGCCGTGCTCTGGGTCTTCCAGCAACAGTTTTTTGGGGCCGGCCAAGGCGACCACGCGTGTCGAGTTGAACACCTGCACGTTACCTGCCGCTGCCAATTTCTGGCGATGAGCTTGGGCACTGGTTGGCAGGTGTGCGTTAACGCCATCCCGCCAGATTTGCCCGCCGGGTGCCGGGTTGTCATCAATGATGGCGATGCGTGCGCAGCTCGGGGCGGCGGCCAAAGCTGCCGCCATGCCTGCCGGCCCTGCGCCGATAATCAGCAGCTCGACGTTCATGGTCGGGTCTCCACGCACATGCCGGTGCGGCAGGTGGTCTGGCAGGCAAGGCGGCGCTGACCGTCGATGTTCACCCGACACTCCTGGCAAACCCCCATCCCGCAAAAAGGTGCCCGGCGCTGACCGCTGACCGAAGTTCGACTGCAGCCGTCGCCTGCCAGATAGAGCAGCGCCGCAACCGTGGTGCCGGCATCGACCACTACTGTGCGGCCATCGAGATTCACTTCAATCATGCGCGTAACCCTTGTGCAGTGGACAGGAAACGCCCCGGCAGGTAAGGCGTCGGGTCGATGGCCGGAGTGGTTTTACACAGCTGCGCGGCCAACAGCTGTGCGCTGCCGGGGGCGGTGGTCACGCCCAACCCTTCATGCCCGGCCGCCAGCCACAAACCCGCTTGCTGTGGGTGTTCGCCGAGCAGCGGCAAGCCATCGGGCGTCGCGGCGCGCAGTCCGGTCCAGCTGCGGAGGGCGTTCATCCCGGCCAGTTCCGGCAAATAGTCGATTGCCCGACGCAGCATGCGCGCCAACACCGCCGGTTCGACGCTCAAGTCGGTGGTGTCGAACTGACGCGATGAGCCGAGAAAGAGTTGCCCGGTCGGGCGTGGCTGGGCATTGAAGGCCACCGAGGTGCCTTCGCTGGCGTGAGCACTGGTGACATAGCCCAGTTCGACTAACTGGTGATGGATCTTGCCGGGGTAACGGTCGGTGATCAGCAGATGACCCTTCTTCGGGCGAATCGGCAGGTCGGGGCACAGTTCGGTGGCGTGAATGCCGTTGGCCAGCACCACCGCTTCGGCGCGCAACCGCTCGCCACTGCTCAAGCGCAACTGGTTGCCGTCGACCTGCGTGACCTCCACCGTGCGCCGAGTGATCCGCCCAGCGCTTTGCTTGAGCAACCAGTGTGCTGCGTTCGGCGCGTAGAGAATGCCGTCGCCGCTGACCTTCAGTGCGCCGCTCAGGCCGGGACGGAGCATCGGTTCGGCCTTGTAGAGCGCACGCGGGTCGAGCATTTCGCAGTCGATGCCGCGGGCCTTGAGCGTCTGGCGTTTGTGCTCGGCGCCGGCCATTTCCTCGTCATTGGCGGCCAGCCACAGCGTGCCGCAATTGCGGTAGGCGCAATCGGGGTCCAGACGCGGCGCCCAGTGTCGCCAGAGTTCAATGGAGTATTGGCTCAGCGCCAGTTCGGCCGGGTTGTCATCCATCGCCACCAGGTGACCCATTCCGACCGCCGTTGCTCCGCCGCGCTGGCTGTCGAGTACCAGCACGTCGAGTCCGCGTTGCGCCAGCTCAAAGGCACAGGCACTGCCGACAATGCCGGCGCCGATGACGATAACGTCGGCATTCATGAACCGATGCCCCATACGAAGGGGTCGTCTTCCTCCAGCAACAAGTGGCTCTCGCTACTCATGTGGGCGCGACCGCGAATAGTCGGGATGATGCGTTGCTCGTCGAGCCACTCGTAGCTGGCTTCGAACTGGCTGCCAATCACACTGGCCTGGCGCCAGACTTCACCAGGCTGCAATTTCCCGTCGGCTGCCAGGCACGCCAGCTTGGCGCTGGTGCCGGTGCCGCAAGGTGAGCGGTCGTAGGCTTTGCCGGGGCAGAGAACAAAGTTGCGGCTGTCGGCCACCGGGTCGTCGGCAAACAGCTCGATGTGATCGATTTCGCCGCCGTCCTCACCACGAATGCCCTGGTTCTCCAGTGCTTCGCGGACCGCCCAGGTGTAGGCGGTCAGGGCTTCGAGGTTGTCGCTGGCGATGTGTTGGCCATGGTCGGCGATCAGGAAAAACCAGTTGCCGCCCCAGGCGATGTCACCGCTGACGGCGCCGTAACCCGGCAGTGCCAGCTGCACGGCCTTGCGGTAGCGATAGGCCGGGACATTGCGCACGCTGACCGAGCGATCCTCATGCAAGGTCGCCTCGACCGTGCCGACCGGGGTTTCGATCCGGTGCACGCCGGGCTCGATGTGTTTGAGATACGCCAGCGAGGCCACCAGGCCAATGGTGCCGTGACCGCACATACCGAGGTAACCGCTGTTGTTGAAGAAAATCACCCCGGCGCAGGCGCCGGGATCCTGCGGCTCGCAGAGCAGGGCGCCGACCAGCACATCGCTGCCGCGCGGTTCAAGTACCGTGGCGGCGCGCCAGTGGTCGTACTCCTCGGCAAGGCGGCGCTTGCGTTCGGCCATGGAGCCGCTGCCCAATTCCGGGAAACCGGTGATGACCAGGCGTGTCGGTTCACCACCAGTATGAGAGTCGAGGACGTGGATACGTTTCATGAAGGGCGCTACCTTGCACAGGAAATGTCTGTGCAAGACTGGCGTTTGAGGCGCGGGATGGCTTGAGGGTTTTAACCGTTACCGATGACGAAATCGGCACACTCGATCAGATCCGCGCGGGGGCATTGGGCAGGTGTTCATAGAGTGTGCGGCACACGCCAATGATGTGTTGCTCGATCAGTTCGGCGGCTTTGTCGGCGTCACCGGCCCGGCACGCGGCGATAATGTCACGGTGTTCGTGGTCTGCACGGTCCTTGCCTTCGGAAAAGCTCATCTGCATGCGCAGGTAGCGTTCGACCTTGTCGTGAATCGAGCGGATCAGGTTGAGCAGGAACGGCCGCTGCGCCGGCTCGTAGAGGCAGGCGTGCAGTGCCCAGTTCAACTCGGCCCAGCGCCCGATGTTGTTTTCGTCGAGGAACTCGGCACAAATACTGTCGGCGCGGGCGAACGTGGCTTCGGTCATGTTCGGCACGGCCAGGCGAATCGCCTGGACCTCGAGCAGCACCCGGACTTCAAAGATCTGCGCCAGCTCGGGCTCGGAAATCTTCGTCACCACCGCGCCCTTGTTACGCTGAAACTGCACCAGGCCTTCCGCCTCAAGGCGTTTGAGCGCCTCGCGCACTGGGATCTTGCTGACGTTGAACAAGCGGGCGATGTCGTCCTGACGGATCGGTTCGTCTTCGGCAAAGTGACCGCCGATGATGGCCTCGCGCAGATGCTTGACGATGACTTCCGAAGCCGAAGGCACAATCCCCAGATTGGGGGCATTGAAGCTGGGTAGAGGCACGTGAATGAATCCCGGCAGGCGTGATGGCGAATATTGTATACGAGCGCGTCAGCGCACCAAGCGCTTTTCCGCCAGGCGCATTGTCCGGGTGCACTTGCATACCGGTGTCGGGCGCACGCATTGAGTGCTGGTCGTTGAGGCTTGGGGCGAGGCGGGGGTAAACTGCCCGCCCCGTGAGATGTCTGCGAGCTGGAGTCGGCAATGCGTAAAGATAAGAAACAGGTGATTGGTGACGAGATCGGCGATGCGCAGATCAAATTGTTCCTCGATTTTGAACCGGTCGACGCGACATCACCGTCCCTGCACAAACTGATCAAGGCCTACCGTGGCCTGCGTATCGACGATTTCGAGCGTTTCCTGGCGTTCTTCGTCGAGGCCGGTTACGACCTGGACGGGAAGGACGAGCACGGCAAGGACTTCGTTGCCCTGATCCAGGATCAGCGTAATGCCGCCGACTACATCGAGTTGATCAACAAGGCTCGCGGCTAAGATCTTTTAAAACCATAAAAAAACGCCCCGCTCTCAACGAGAACGGGGCGTTTTCTTTTTTGGAGGAAGGGGGCGAGCATCAAGCGAAGCTTGGGGTCTCGCTGCTTTCTTCAACCAGTTCCAGCGCGATGTTGTTCTGCGCGTTGATCTTGCGATACAGCGCAGCATCGGTTTCCAGGACTTTTTCCCGGGCCGGGAAGATTTCGGCCAGCTTGGCTGCCCACTCACCCTTGGCTTTGTTCGGGAAGCACTTTTCGATCAGCTCAAGCATGATCGACACCGTGACCGACGCGCCTGGCGAGGCACCGAGCAGCGCGGCAAGGGATCCGTCCTTGGCGGCAACCAGTTCGGTACCGAACTGCAGGATGCCGCCTTTTTTCGGGTCTTTCTTGATGATCTGCACGCGCTGGCCAGCGACTTCCAGGCGCCAGTCTTCAGCCTTGGCTTGAGGGTAGAAGCGACGCAGCGATTCCAGGCGTTGTTCCATCGACTGCATCACTTCGCTGACCAGGTATTTGGTCAGGTCCATGTTGTTTTTTGCCACGGCCAGCATCGGGCCGATGTTACCGGCGCGAACCGACATCGGCAGGTCCATGAACGAACCGTGCTTGAGGAACTTGGTGGTGAAACCGGCGTAAGGTCCGAACAGCAGGGACTTCTGGCCATCGACGACGCGGGTGTCCAGGTGCGGCACCGACATCGGTGGCGAACCCACCGCTGCCTGGCTGTAGACCTTGGCCTGGTGGTGTTTGACCACTTCCGGGTTGTCGCAACGCAGCCATTGGCCGCTGATCGGGAAACCGCCGAAACCTTTGCTTTCTTCGATGCCTGAAGCCTGCAAAAGCGGCAAGGCCGCGCCGCCGGCACCGAGGAAGACGAATTTGGCATCGACGTCACGGCTGTTGCCGCTGTTGACGTCCTTGATGCTGACGGTCCAGCCGTTACCGTTACGCTTGAGACCGGTCACGCGCTTGCAGTACTTGACCTGGGCATCGGGTGCGCTGGTCAGGTGCTTGAGCAGTTGATTGGTCAGGGCGCCGAAGTTGACGTCGGTGCCGTTCATCACACGGGTTGCTGCGATGACTTCGTCGGCCGGACGACCAGGCATCATCAATGGCATCCATTCGGCCATTTTTGCCTTGTCTTCGGTGTACTCCATCTCGGTGAAGGCGTGGTGCTTGCTCAGCACCTTGAAACGTTCCTTGAGGAACGAAACGCCTGCCTCACCTTGTACGAAGCTCAGGTGCGGGACCGGGCTGATGAAGGATTTCGACGAGCCGAAGGTGCCTTTTCGGGTCAGGTAGGACCAGAACTGCTTCGACACCTCGAACTGAGTGTTGATGTGCACGGCTTTCTTGATGTCGACGCTGCCGTCAGCGGCCTGTGGCGTGTAGTTCAGCTCACATAGCCCGGCGTGACCGGTACCGGCGTTGTTCCACGGGTTGGAACTCTCCGCGGCACCGGAATCCATCAGCTCGACGACTTCCAGCTTGATCGCGGGGTCGAGCTCTTTGAGCAATACAGCAAGGGTGGCACTCATGATGCCGGCCCCAACCAGTACTACGTCGACTGCTTCGTTATGCGCCATTTAACGCGTCTCCAAAATCTGCAGCACCAAATTGTCGGCATAGCTGCCAGGAGTTACGGGGCATGCTCTGTAGAGCCCCGGGTCACCCATGGCCAGGATCGCCATGTCCGAATCTTCGCAATTTTTTGCAACTTCGACAGACGCTACCTACCGGGCTCAGGGTTCCTATGAACTCACTTCAGCGCGCGGGAGGCAATTCGACTTATGGTCGATACGTCTGTTTGTGCAACCAAATCCGTAGTGGACAGGCTTCAGGCTCCAGTTCTTGAGGAGTACTCGGTCCTGTGTCGTTGGGCTGTTGTAGACGCTAATGGTGCATATTCAGACGCAAAACTATTCATTTGCTCGCCACACTCTTGTGAAGTTGTGAAAACCCGTTTTTTTCACGCTCTTTTGAAGACGTGAACCTCAAAAAAGGGCTGTCCCAGCCTGGCACCGTGTCCGCACGGATTGCCGCCATGGGATACAGGGCAGGCAAAACGGGCAAACAGCTCAGTGACCGAGCGTAACGACAGCTCTGGCAGATTCGCGAAAAGTGGTGGTTTGCAGGATAAACAGCAAGCTCGCCAGCTTCACTCGATCTGTGTGGGCGGCTCTCTGTGGGCGGTGCGGGGTGTCAATACAAGCGCATTGACGATGCTGCGAGGCCCGATCAGGAGACGTCCTTATAATCGGGGGGAGATTGTAGCGAAGAAACGCAGGGAAATGGTCGTGTTTAATGACTTTTATTAGCCGTTCGGTCAGGTGGGCTACACGGCATGCAACCGTGCCGGAGCAATGTGCGGGCTCAGACGGGCGCTGGCCGGCAGTGGCTGGTGCAACCAGTTGAGACGAATCTCTTCGATTTCCACCCAACCATCGCCCTCTGGCGGCACGCGACAGTGCTTGAACGCCAGGCAGCATTGATTGCTGTCGAGCTGGGCGAAGTAGCGATATTTGCGGCGTGGAGCAAACAGCGACCAAAGAAATTGCATGGCAATGCCCTCGAGGTGAGACGGCCTTGAAGTTAGCAGTGTGGCATGACACTGGCGTTACGGAGCACCCGATACACGTGACATTGCATATCTCTTCAGCAAGTGTTCAGGGTTGCTGGTTCGAAGGTGCTGCCCCCCGCTATACTGCGGGTCTGTCTGTATTTGTATCTGGAGAGTAGCGCATGTTGCAACGCCTGTTGTTCGGTTTGATCACTGTGACCAGCTTGACCCTGGTTGGCTGCGCCAACAGCCCGCAACAACTAGCCCCGGAGCCGAAACTGACGACTCAGTTGGCGCCGGTCGGGCATGGTCAGCCGGTGGTGGTGAGGGTGGTCGATGGCCGTCCGTCGCCAACCTTGGGCACCCGTGGTGGCCTGTACCCTGAAACCAGTGCAATCACGGTGCAAGGTGCGCAAATCCTGCCGAAATTGCAGGCTCAGGCCGAAGCGGCTGTGCGTTTGTTGGGTTTCACGCCAACACCTAATGGTTACAACGCGCCGCAGTTGACGGTGACGCTGGCAGAACTGACGTATCAGTCGCCCAAAGAAGGCATGTATGTGACTGAGGCGACTATTGGCGCGGCTTTCCGCTCTGATGTGCAGAATGCCAACCATCGTTACAGTGGCCGTTATGCGGCGTCGCTGAATCAGCGTTTTGGTATGGCGCCGAATCAGGAAACCAACACCAAGCTGGTGAGCGATGTGTTGAGCGATGCGTTGACCCGGTTGTTCAAGGATCCGACGGTGGGTCAGATGCTCGGCCAATAACGGTTCGTTGTCTTCAAGAAGCCTGGCGCCAGTGATGGCACCGGGTTTTTTTGTGCCTGCCGGTTTTTGGGGGGAGGCTTTCTGTGGGAGCGAGCCTGCTCGCGATGGCGCCCTGACAGCCGACCAATCTCCCGCAGATGTACACCAATCAAAACTGTGGGAGCTGGCTTGCCTGCGATGTCGGCCCGACAGCCGACCAATCTCTTGCAGGTGTACATATCCATTTCTGCGATGATGGCCGCAGGTTGACGGACAGGCTCAGGGCGTGAAGGGGCGGGTGGATCAAGATCAACAGCACGGCGGCCTGACAGCCGGCCTGAGTGGTGGGGGTACCGCGGCCTCTAGGCGGCTTCCACATAAAAATCCAGCATGCTCACGCCGGTCAACAGGTCGGTTTCCGGCAGGTCGACATGTTGGTGGCCGCCCAGGGCGCAGTAGACGAGCCAGTGGCGGTCCTGGACGTTGAAGGCGAGGCTGCCGACGAGGTTTTGTTGTTCGTCGCTGGGGGTGATGAGGTAGAGGCGATCCTGGTTTTCTGCGTGCAGCATGACAGGCTCCGTGTCGGTTTCGAGGGGCGACAGACTGGCTTGTTAAGGTGACGTTCAGGTGACAGTGCGCATTAGTCAGTAAATTACCGGTCACTGGAGTGCAAAGCGCGGGGCGTAAAAAGCGTCTGGCCACAAGTGCTGTTTTTTACGTGAGGGGCATGATGTCGCTGCATATGAGCTGGTCTGCTGTCAGCGCTCATCCCGGGAGCCTGATGAATCTTTTTGCGTTGTTGATCGCCTTGCCCGGTGCCTGGCTGTTGCACGTGACCCGTCGCCGCGAACGGCTGGCGCTGAAGAACCTGGAGGCACAAAGCGCGGTGCGGGCGATTGATGAACCGCTGCTGTTTCTGGATATCGCGACGCTGCGTCTGAACCGGTTTTGCTACCGTTTCGGCTTTGCCTGCCTGGCCTTGGCGCTACTGCTGTCGTGGATCAGCCGGCATTTTTGAGGTTCGCATCGCACATGAAAACGGCGCTCTGAGGCGCCGTTTTTGTATTCATCGAAACCTTACAGCGGCAAACCCGCTTTGACACGGTACTGATTGCGCACCGGTGTTGCGTATTGCAGCACCAGGAACGGCCGATGTTCCTCGGGGCAGGCATCGAGGCGGCTTTGCCACTCTTGCTGGGCTTTGGCCAGTTCCTCGGCCGGGAACAGTGTGGCTGCGCTCGGCACCTGCAGTTGCGGGTCGGCGTCGCTCCATTGGGCGTACGCCAGATAGTGCACCGGGAACAACCGGTAACCGCCGAGGATCTGCCGGTCCATCTCGATTGCCAGTTGTTTGGTGTCTTCGAACAGTTCGCTGATCGGTGCCGCGAAGTTCACGTGGACCCGGCCTTTGTAGCCGGTGATGCCTTTGGCGATGCTCGCATCGTCCTCGCCGGGCACCTTGGTGTAGCTGCCGGTGGTGGCGCGGATGTACAGCTCGCGGGCCTTGGCCTGATCGCACGGGTCGTACTCGTAGCTGATCGACACCGGCGTCAGGTTCAGCGACTTGATGACCTCGCCAAACGGCTCGTCCTTACGGCTCATGTGGAACATCTTGAGGATCGCCGACTCGGTACGGTCGTCACCGTCCTTGGCGCGGCCTTCGGCCTGGGCGATCCAGATCGACTGGCAGTCGTTGAGGATCGAGTGATTGATGTAGGCCGAGAGCAACTGATACGCCGCCATCTTCTCGCGACGACCGCTGATGGAGCGGTGCACGATAAAGCTCTTGTTCAGGCGCATCAGATCGCTGACGAAGGGCTTTTGCAGCAGGTTGTCACCAATCGCGATGCGCGGTGTCGGCAGGCCGGCGTGGTAGATCGCGTAGTTGACGAAGGCCGGGTCCATCACGATGTCGCGGTGGTTGGCCAGAAACAGATAAGCGCTGCCGGACTTGAATTGTTCAACCCCGGTGTAGGTCACGCCGTCGGTGGCCCGCTCGATGGTGTGGTCGACATAAAACTCGACCTTGTCCTGCAAGGTCGCAACCGATGAGATGCCGGCAAACTCACGGCGTAGCCGATAAGCTATAAGTGGTTTGAGCATCCAGCCAAAAGCACCGGCAAAACGCGGGAAGCGGAAGTGGGTGAGGATATCTAGAAACGCCTTGTCGCCCAGCAACCGTGCCAGCACCGCTGGGACTTCGCTGTCGTCGTAAGGTCGGATGGCATCGAATTCGCCCATCATGCTCTCTTGTTAGAAACGGCTAGGGTAAGTAATGGATTAGATCGATTACGGCAGGAGTACAGTCTGAAAAATACGCTCAAACAAAAATGGCCCTGCAAATAGACCGGCGATTATACGCACAAGTCACTTGGGAGACCGCGATGCTGGAAACCGAGCGCTACGAATGTCCTTATTGTGGTGAAGAGTCAGAGGCGGTTCTGGATTTGTCGGGAGGGGATCAGACGTATATCGAAGATTGCCCCGTGTGTTGTCGGCCGATCAAATTTACTCTGCAGACCGATGGTCATGAATGGATGCTCGAGGTTCACAGCGAAAACGAGTGAAGGGTGGCTTCTATGCAGCGTATCTACGAACCGGAAAACCTG
The DNA here is from genome assembly GCF_003732175.1 of Pseudomonas brassicacearum. Taxonomy (GTDB): domain Bacteria; phylum Pseudomonadota; class Gammaproteobacteria; order Pseudomonadales; family Pseudomonadaceae; genus Aquipseudomonas; species Aquipseudomonas brassicacearum_G. The sequence goes on along the minus strand of NZ_MOBI01000015.1, from coordinate 152,048 downwards.
ATGGAAGGCGAGTTGCTGCAAGGAATGCTGGCCAGCGAAGGGGTCGAGGCGCATCTGGTGGGGCGTGATCTGCTGGGCGGTGCGGGCGAGTTGCCGGTGTTCGGGCTGCTTGGACTGGCGGTGGATAACGATCAGGCGCAATACGCGCGCGAGTTGATCGCTGCGTACAATGCCGCGCTGCCGATGCCCGGCGACGAACCGGATAGCTTTCCCGACGTCCTGGTCTGTTAGGCTGGCGTCCGTTTTTGTTCAGAGTCGTGTTGCCCCATGTGTGGACGTTTTGCCCTGTTTCGTTGGAACCCCGCGTTCGCGGCCTTGCCCGGCTTCCCGGCCGATCAGCAGGCGCAGTGGAATATTTCGCCCAATGATTCGGTGCTGATCCTGCGCGCCGAGGCGGGGCAGCGCACGCTGGCCCGCGCGCGTTGGGGGCTGACGCCACCGTGGCTGACCGATCTGTCGAAGACTCCGGCCCATGCCCGGGCAGAGACCGTCGCCGAGCAACCGATGTTTCGCGAAGCTTTCCGTCAGCGTCGTTGCCTGCTGCCGGCCAACGGCTTCTATGAATGGCGTGGCACCACTCGTAAACGCCCGTACTGGCTGACGCCGGGCGAGGGCTCGGCGCTGTTTTTTGCGGCGATCTGGGAAGCGTATCCGGTGCAGGAACAGGTGTGGCTGAGCACGGCGGTGGTGACTCAGGCCGCCTCGAATCAGCGTCGCCCGCTGATTCTCGATGCCGCCGGTCAAGAGGCCTGGCTCAACCCCGAAGCCCCGTTGCACACCTTGCAGGCGCTGCTCGCCAGCGAACCTGCCGCCTTGCGCGAGCGAGTGCTGGCGAACCTGGTGAATGATCCGAAACTCAATGCGCCGGAATGCCTGACGCCGGGTTGACTGCGCGCTTCTGATCGTTCCCACGCTCTGCGTGGGAATGCATCCCGTGACGCTCTGCGTCACATCCAGAGCAGACGCAGAGCGTCTGTGGCGGCATTCCCACGCGGGAGCGTGGGAACGATCATTCTTGCCTTTAGACCTTGAACTGATTGATCAACCGCCGCTGCTGCTCGGCCAGTTTGGTCAGGTCGGCGCTGGCCGCGCTTGACTCATCCGCGCCGCCTGCGACTTCGTTGGCCACCTGACCGATGTTGATTACGTTGCGGTTGATGTCATCGGCGACCGCGCTTTGCTCTTCGGCGGCGCTGGCGATCTGGGTGTTCATGTCGTTGATTACCGACACCGCCTGAGTGATGGTCTCCAGCGCCTGCGCCGCCTTAGCCGCGTGCTGCACGCTTTCGTCGGTCTTGTTCTGGCTGTCTTCCATCACCCGCACCACGTCGCGGGTGCCTTGCTGCAACTGCTGAATCATCGACTGGATTTCTTCAGTCGCCTGCTGGGTTTTCTGCGCCAGGTTGCGCACTTCATCGGCCACCACTGCAAACCCCCGGCCTTGCTCACCGGCACGTGCGGCCTCAATGGCCGCGTTCAGCGCCAACAAATTGGTCTGTTCGGCAATCCCGCGAATGGCGATCAGGATCGCGTTGATGTTCTCGCTGTCCTTGGCCAGGGTTTGCACCACGCCGACTGCTTTACCAATTTCCACCGCGAGGATGCCAATCGAGGTCGAGGTGTCGCGCACGATTTGCATGCCTTGGGCGGCGGCCTGATCCGCATGGCTGGCGGCTTGGGCGGCCTGGGTCGCGTTGCGGGCCACGTCCTGGGCGGTGGCGGTCATTTCCTGCACCGCGGTGGCCACCTGATCGATCTCGGCCATTTGCTTGTGTACGCCGAGGTTGGTGCGAATGGCGATGTCGGCGGTGTGTTCGGACGAATCGCTGACACTCTGCACCGAGGTCACCACTTGGGTGATCATCGCCTGCAACTTGGTGAGGAAGGTATTGAAGCCCTTGGCGATCGAACCGAGTTCGTCGGCGCGGTCGCTGCTCAGGCGGCGCGTCAGGTCGCCTTCGCCCTGGGCGATGTCATCGAGCATCGCGACCATCTGCTTCAGCGGTCGGGCAATGCCGTGGCCCACCAGCCAGATCACCAGCAAGCCCAGGCCGGCAATCACCAGGCCGACCATGGCCATGCCAAAGGTGTCGGCCTTGCGCTGGGTGTTCAGGTCGCCCTGCAGTTGTTGCAGGTCAGCCATGACCGCGTTCAGCGGCAATTGCAGCAGCAGGGTCCAGCGCGCATCGGTCTGGCCAATACCGAATGGCAGGTACAGCTCGATCCTGCCATTGGCCTTGTCGACGTTATAGGTCACTTCGCCGCGATTGAGCTTGCCGAGGTTGGCCACCTGAGTGGCGTCGAGGATATCGCTGACCTTTTCGCCGAACTTGCTCGGGTCCTTGGTGTAGGCGACCAAACGCTGATTGCCACCAATCAGGGCCATTTCACCGGCACCGTTATAAAGCTTCTGGTTGGCGGCCAGGAGCATTTCCTGAATGAAGTTCACCGACAAGTCAGCGCCGACGATGCCCTGAAAGGTGCCGTTGAGCATGATCGGTTCAATAAAGGAGGCGAGCATGACGATCTTGTCGCCGACTTTGTAAGGCGCCGGATCGATCACGCAGGATTTTTTGCTTTCCTGGGAACACAGGTAGTACTCACTGGCGCGCACACCTGTGGACAACGCGGTGCGGTCGTTGACGTCCGCCAGCTTGTCGACGCCCAGGCTGCCGTCGTCGTTGCGGAACCACCACGGCAGGAAACGCCCGGTGGTGGCGTCGATGCCGACGACTTTGCTGCCGATGTAGGCCGCGTCATTGTGATCCAGTGCGTTCGGTTCCCAGCCGATGTAAGTGCCGAGAATCTTCGGATTCTTCGCGACGTTTTCCTTGATCAGGCTGATCAACTGCTCACGGCTGAGGGTAAGCGCCGGTTTGCCGTCGGCATCCTGGGAGCCCATCAAGGCGTTGACCCGAACCAGCCCACCGGCGATCAGCAGGGGCGCTTCGAGTTCGAGCTGGATCTGGCTGACCTGGGTTTGCGCCAGTCCACGCAGGCGTTGCTCGATGACTTGCTCGAATTGCGCCTGGGTCCGCTGCTGGACCATTTCCTGGGTCCGTGCGCCGGAAAACAGTGCATACAGCACCAGCGCAGCCACCACGCTGAGCACAATGGCGCCGGCAAGCGCGGCGACGGAAAACTGGATCGACTTGAATTTCATAAAGACTCCGCACGCAATATGACGTCTGCCGGGTTGTATCGGCGCACGTGAGGCGGTCCATGAGCGGTTTTTTTGCCGATGACTGTTTTTGATCTGTGCAGGTCGCATAGAGACAGGTGTCGGGCTTTCAGGTATTCGGGCCTGCGCTGTTTTATGAATTTATTGCGACAGTGAGGTGGGATGTATCTGGAAATGCCGCGCTACACGTCTGTTGTATCTGGCGCTGATACAATGCACCGCCTAGGATACGCGCCATATTTCCAGGGAGGCTGTTTATGAGTAAGGCATTGGTTTTGTGTGCACTGGGTGCAAGTCTGCTGCTCAGTGGTTGCCAGTCGGTCAACACCACCAACGGCGGCGCGGTGGGCGTGGAGCGCAAGCAGTACATGTTCAGCATGCTGTCGACCGATGAGGTTAATCAGATGTACGCCCAGTCCTACCAAAAGACTGTGGGTGAGGCGAGCAACAAGGGTGTGCTGGACAAGAACAGCAGCGAGGCCAAACGGGTCCAGGCGATTGCCAATCGGTTGATCGCGCAGGCACCGGTCTTCCGTCCGGATTCGGCGCAGTGGACGTGGGAAGTCAATTTGATCAAGAGTGACGAGCTCAACGCCAACTGTGGTCCTGGCGGCAAGATCATTTTCTACACCGGGTTGATCGACAGCCTGAAACTCACCGACGATGAAATCGCTGCGGTCATGGGCCATGAAATCGCCCACGCCTTGCGTGAACATGGTCGTGAAGCGATGTCCAAGGCCTATGGCATTGAAATGGCCAAGCAGGGCGCCGGTGCCTTGCTCGGGTTGGGACAGGACACGCTGGCCCTGGCTGACACCGTGGCCAACTACGGCATGACCTTGCCCAACAGCCGCGCCAATGAAAACGAAGCTGACCTGATCGGCCTGGAACTGGCCGCCCGCGCCGGCTACAACCCGAACGCGGCGATCACCCTGTGGGACAAGATGAGCAAGGCTTCCGAAGGTTCGCCGCCAGAATTCATGAGCACTCACCCGGCCTCCAGCAGTCGGGTTGCGTCGCTCCAGGCAGCGATTCCGAAAGTCATGCCGCTTTATCAGCAGGCCAAAAAGTCCTGATGGTTTTATATCGTCAGTAGTGGCCTCATCGCGAGCAGGCTCGCTCCCACATTTGATCTCTGGTGTACACGGGACCAATGTGGGAGCGAGCCTGCTCGCGATGAACGATAACGCGGTCTACCGACCTACCACGTCAAACCCACCCGCTGCTCTGCATCGCCTTGTACACCGCCACGATGGCCAGGATGAAGAACGCCGACGCGGCCAGGCGGCGGATCAGGGTCAGGGGCAGTTTGTCTGCGGCAAAATTACCCGCCAGCACCACCGGCACGTTGGCAATCAGCATGCCGAGCGTGGTGCCAATGACTACCAGCCACAGCTCAGGGTACTGGGCGGCAAGCATCACGGTGGCGATCTGGGTCTTGTCACCGATTTCGGCGAGGAAGAACGCAATCAGCGTGGTCAGGAAAGGCCCGAATTTGCGCGCAGTGCTGGCGTCGTCCTCATCCATCTTGTCCGGCACCAGGGTCCACAGCGCGGTTGCGGTAAAGCTTGCGGCGAGGATCCAGTGCAGCGTCGCATCCGAGAAGAAACTCCCGAACCAGGCACCGACAGCACCCGCAGCCGCATGGTTGGCCAGGGTTGCAGCGACGATACCGGCGATGATCGGCCAGGGTTTGCGAAAGCGTGCGGCGAGAATGAGCGCGAGCAATTGCGTCTTGTCGCCGATTTCGGCCAAGGCAACGACAGCGGTGGGAACGAGAAGAGAATCCAGCATCAGGGTTTTCCTAAGGGGCGGGTCGACACGGCTATGACACGTACAGCCTCCCCGCCCCGGGTAAGGTGTTCGTGTCATAGGTCTTGTCAAACCCTGCGATCCATCTGAGTGGACGCTTGGGTCGCATACGCCATGGTCTGAGGACCAAGTATGTTGACGTATGCCGGACGAGCATGGCGCTCGTGGGAGACTACTCCCCTAGGACGGAGCGGATTCTGCCTAGGCAAAATCCATTCGGCAAGCGCTAATTTCTAGCCGCGCTTGGCCCGGTAGATCCGGAAACCTTGCCCTTCGGCCTTGATCGCACACACACCGAGATGCTCCTCGATCAGCGGCTGATACTTCAGGAAACTGTTGGCTACCAACCGAAGTTCGCCGCCGTTTTTCAGATGCTTGGCCGCTTTTCGCAGCAGATTCTCGGTGGCGTGATAATCGGTGTGGACCCCGACATGAAACGGCGGATTGCTCAGAATCGCGCTCAACCCCATCGGTGCAGCGTCGATGCCATCGCCGGTCAGCACCTCGGCCTCCAGGCCGTTGGCCGCCAATGTCAGGCGACTGCTGGCCGCGGCGAACGCATCAACGTCGAGCAGGGTGACGGTGTTGTGTGGATAACGCCGTTTTACCGCCGCGCCCAACACGCCGGCACCGCAACCGAAATCCAGCAAGTGACCGCTTGGCAGCTTGTCGAGGTGTTCGAGCAGCAGCGCGCTGCCGCGATCCAGTCGACCGTGACTGAACACGCCCGGCAGGCTGATGACTTTCAGTGGGCCTTCAGCCAGCGGCAGTTCGTATTCCTGCGCCAGGCTTTCCAGCGATTTGGCCTCCGGCGCATTGGCCACGGTGACCTGCCAGAGCTGGCAGTGGCGTGCGCTGTCGAGCTTGCGCGGTTTGCCGAAGGGGTTCAGCTGTTTGGCCGCGCCTTCGATGCCGCTGCGTTTTTCACCCACCAGGTACAGCTCACGACCGGCCAGGCGCGAGGCGAGGGCGTTGAGGATGTAGTCGGTCAGGTCCTTGGATTTGGGCAGGAACACTACGGCCGTTTCAAACTCGCGACTCGGAGCATTCACGCCAAAGTGGCTGCGCTCGGCAAAGCGTGCGTCCAGCGCCGCTTGGTCGCCTGCGTGCCAGCACCAGCCGTGAGCGTTGGGCAATTTGCCCAGCAAGTCATCGGCGGGCAAACCGGCCAGCAGCAACTCGCCTTGAAACAACTCAGCCTGACGAAGCAGTACTTCACTGCGCGGATCCATACTCTGCTCCTTGAAAAAAAGTGCGGCAGTTTATCAACTGACGACCCGCAGCGCTGTACCGCTGAAGAAGCCTTGGGCGTTTTCGGTCAGTTGACCGACGATCCGCTGCCGCGCTTCGCGGCTGCCCCAGGCGTTGTGCGGGGTGACGATCAAGCGCGGGATGTCGGCGGCCAATAGTGGATTGCCGGCGGTGGGTGGCTCGACACTCAGGACGTCGGTCGCTGCGCCGCCCAGATGCCCGTTGCGCAACGCATCGGCCAAGGCTTGTTCGTCGATCAACCCACCGCGTGCAGTGTTGACCACAAAGGCGCCGGGTTTGAGCAGCGCCAGTTCGCGGGCACCAATGAAGTTACGGGTATGTTCGTTGAGCGGGCAGTGCAGGGTCAGCGCGTCGATTTGCGGCAGCAGTTCATCCAGCGGCAAGCGGTCGGCGCGGGCCGGGCGTCCTGGCAGTTGGCCGAGCAATACGCGCATGCCAAACGCTTCCGCCAGCCGCGCGACGGCGCTACCCAATTCACCATGGCCGAGCAGGCCGAGGGTTTTGCCTTCGAGTTCGACGATCGGGAAATCCAGCAGGCAGAACTGTTTGGCCTGCTGCCAGCGACCTTCAGCGACGGCTTTCTGATAGTCGCTCAGGCGGGTGGCGAGGTTCAGCAGCAACATGATCGTATGCTGTGCCACCGACGGTGTGCCGTAACCCTGGCAATTGCTCACGGTAATCCCTTGGGCGCGGGCGGCGGCCAGGTCGACATTGTTAGTGCCCGTGGCGGAGATCAGGATCAGCTGCAGTTCGGGGCAGGCTTTGAGGGTTTCGGCGTTCAGCGGGACTTTATTGCTGATCGCCACGCTGGCGCCTTGCAGCCGTTCGACGATGTTGTCGGGCGTGGTCAGTGAGCGCAGCTGCAAGTCATCGAAGCACTGCTGCAACCCACTGAGGTCGAGGTCACCGAGGTCCAGTGAGCTGTGGTCGAGGAATACGGCGCGGCGATTGTTCGTCATTAACTGTACCTTTTGCGCATGAGTCTGAAGGCGTAATCTGCCGAGCCTATCAGATGAAACAAATGGTTATGCACTGAGCTAAAACAGACACCAAAACTGTGGCGAGGGGGCTTGCCCCCGTTCGGCTGCAAAGCAGTCGTAAAACGGATGATGCGTTCTGTCTGAAAAAACACGGTTGCTGGGTTAGGGGCCGCTTCGCGACCCAACGGGGGCAAGCCCCCTCGCCACAGGTGTGAAGATTGTCTCGGATATTTTTATTTAATCGGCCTACCCCGGAGGAGCCCCCCCATGTACTGGACAGAGTTTTTGACCGTCGCCCTGATTCATCTGCTGGCCGTGGCAAGCCCTGGTCCGGACTTTGCCGTGGTGGTGCGTGAGGCCGTGACCCACGGTCGTCGCGCCGGGACCTGGACGGCGCTGGGTGTCGGCTCTGCGATCTTCCTGCACGTGGGCTACTCGTTGCTCGGTATCGGCCTGATCGTCTCGCAGTCGATCATGCTGTTCAACGCGCTGAAATGGCTGGCGGCCGCCTACTTGCTGTACATCGGCTTCAAGGCCCTGCGCGCGCAACCGGCGAAACCGGCCACTGAAAACCTGCACAAGGAAGCCGGCGAGCGCACCGCCCGCGGCGCATTTACCTCAGGTTTCGTGACCAACGGCCTGAACCCTAAAGCCACGCTGTTTTTCCTGTCGCTGTTTACCGTGGTGATCAACCCGCACACACCGCTGGCGATTCAGGCCGGTTACGGCGTTTACCTGGCTGCGGCCACCGCGATCTGGTTCTGCCTGGTGGCGATGCTGTTCAGCCAACAGCGCGTACGGGCCGGTTTTGCCCGCATGGGCCACTGGTTCGACCGCACGATGGGCGTGGTGCTGATCGCCATCGGCGTGAAGCTGGCCCTGACCGAGATGCATTGATCGGGAGTCGCTCTCGACGCTGACGAAGAGCGCTTCCGTAGGAGCTGCCGAAGGCTGCGATCTTTTGATCTTCGGCGTGATTGAAATAGCCAAAAGATCGAAAGCTGCGCCAGCTCCTACGGTTGATTGGGTGGCGGCAGGACAGGTGCTGGCGCAAAGCTAGCATTTGTACGGCTCTGCAAATCATCCCTTTGGCTGATTTAGCTGGCGCTCCGGCTGACTAAAGTGCTTACTTTTCAGTCACGACCGTGTAGTCAGATAAAGGGATGCTTATGTTGGAGACTCGCGTTATTCCGCCAGCCGAAGGCGCTTATCAATACCCGCTGTTGATCAAGCGGCTGCTGATGTCCGGCAGCCGTTACGAGAAAACCCGCGAGATTGTCTACCGCGACCAGTTGCGCTACAGCTACCCGACCCTCATCGAGCGTGTCGCACGGCTGGCCAACGTGCTCACGGCGGCCGGGGTCAAGGCCGGGGATACCGTGGCCGTGATGGACTGGGACAGCCATCGCTACCTCGAATGCATGTTTGCCATCCCGATGATCGGTGCGGTGATCCACACCATCAACGTGCGCCTGTCGCCCGAACAGATTCTCTACACCATGAACCACGCCGAGGACCGCTTCGTGCTGGTCAACAGCGAGTTCGTCGGGCTGTACCAGGCGCTTGCCGGGCACCTGACCACGGTCGAGAAAACCCTGCTGCTCACCGATCTGCCGGAGAAAACTGCCGACCTGCCCAACCTGGTCGGCGAGTACGAGCAACTGCTGGCTGCCGCGAGCACCCAGTATAGCTTCGAAGATTTCGACGAAAACTCGGTGGCGACCACCTTCTACACCACCGGCACCACCGGCAATCCCAAGGGTGTGTATTTCACCCATCGGCAACTGGTGCTGCACACCATGGGCGTGTCGACGATCATGGGCAGCATCGACAGCGTGCGCCTGCTGGGCACCAACGACGTGTACATGCCGATCACCCCGATGTTTCACGTGCATGCCTGGGGCTTGCCCTACGTGGCGACCATGCTTGGGCTCAAGCAGGTTTACCCCGGCCGCTACGACCCGGAATACCTGGTGGAGTTGTGGCGCAAGGAAAAGGTCAGCTTCTCCCATTGCGTACCGACCATCCTGCAAATGGTCCTCAACGCCAAGGCCGCGCAAGGCACGGATTTCGGCGGCTGGAAAATCGTCATCGGTGGCAGCGCCCTGAACCGTACGTTGTACGAAGCGGCCAAGGCCAAGGGCATTCAGTTGACCGCCGCTTATGGCATGTCGGAAACCGGGCCGCTGATATCCTGCGCGCACCTTAACGAAGAGCTGATGGCCGGCACCGAAGACGAACGCACCACGTATCGCATCAAGGCCGGAGTGCCGGGTCCCTTGGTGGAAGCCGCGATCATCGACACTGACGGCAACTTCCTGCCGGCCGACGGCGAGTCCCAGGGCGAACTGGTGCTGCGTGCGCCGTGGCTCACCGAAGGTTATTTCAACGAACCTGAGAAGGGCAAAGAGCTCTGGGCCGGGGGCTGGCTGCACACTGGCGACGTGGCGACCCTGGACAGCATGGGGGTGATCGACATCCGTGACCGGATCAAGGATGTGATCAAGACCGGTGGCGAGTGGATTTCCTCCCTGGACCTCGAAGACCTGATCAGCCGCCATTCGGGGGTACGCGAAGTAGCAGTGGTCGGTATCCCTGACCCGCAATGGGGCGAGCGTCCGTTTGCCTTGCTGGTGCTCCGTGAAGGCCATGCGATAGGCGCCAGGGAACTCAAGGAACACCTCAAGCCTTTCGTCGAACTGGGGCACCTGAGCAAGTGGGCCATCCCGAGCCAGATCGCCCTTGTTACTGAAATTCCCAAGACCAGTGTCGGCAAGCTCGACAAGAAGCGCATCCGCGTCGACATCGCACAATGGCAGGCCAGCAACAGCACCTTCCTTTCGACGCTTTAAGCGTCCTTTGCCGGGCCCGAAAGGGCCCGGCAAGCCCACCAAGCAAGCGCTTGGCTTGTTTATTCCAAATTTTCAGCCATCCTTGCCGGGCCGACATCGGTCGGATTGGCAACAGGACTGTTCCAGAGTGGTGGGGGCTGCAAATCACACTTTAGAGGGATCAAGCAGTACTACCTGCTGGCTATAGTCCGCTCAAGGATTTTTAAGAACGGGGCAAACGCACAAAACGGGGCGATGCAACTTTGAATGACTTCGGGACGACATGGGCTCCCCGTTATTCAGAGCGTTTTTAGAAGTGCTCAATGCCATAACAATAAAAGCACATGGAGTAGCGTCGATGACATCAGTAAACCAGTTCTGGCGCCGGGCGAAACTGCCTCTGGCGGTCAGTCTCGCCTCTACGCTCGCCGGACCCGCATTCGGCGTCAGTTTCAACGTCGGTGAAATCGAAGGTCAGTTCGACTCGTCCCTCTCCCTGGGCATGAGCGTGTCTACCCAAAATCCGAACAAGAACCTGATCGGTGTCAACAACGGTGGCAAGGGCCTGTCCCAGACCTCCGATGACGGGCACTTGAACTTCAAGAGCGGGCAAGCCTTTTCGAAAATCTTCAAGGGCATCCATGACCTTGAACTGAAATACGGCGATACCGGCGTCTTCGTGCGCGGTAAATACTGGTACGACTTCGCGCTGCAAAACCAGGACCTGGAGTTCAAGAACGTCAGCAACGACGGACGCAAGGAAGGTGCCAGATCGTCGGGTGGGGAAATCCTCGACGCTTTCGTCTACCACAACTACTCCATTGCCGATGAGCCGGGTTCCGTGCGCTTGGGCAAGCAGGTGGTCAACTGGGGTGAAAGTACCTTCATCGGCGGTGGCATCAACTCGATCAACCCGATCGACGTGTCCGCATTCCGTCGTCCCGGTGCCGAGATCAAGGAAGGCCTGATCCCGGTCAATATGTTCTACATCTCGCAAAGCCTGACCGAGAACCTGTCGGCTCAAGCGTTCTACCAGATCGGCTGGGACCAGACCGTTGTCGACAACTGCGGTACCTTTTTCTCGCAGCCAGACATCATTGCCAACGGTTGCACCGACAACCTGCGCGTCCTGAACAAGCGTTCGACCATCCCGGCCGTCGCCTTGGGGCCATTGGCCGCGAACGGTGTCAACGTCAACGAAGAGGGTGTGCTGGTGCGTCGCGGGCAAGACCGCGAGGCGAGCAACAGCGGCCAGTGGGGCGCGGCCTTCAAGTACATGTTCGATCCGCTGGACACCGAGTTCGGTGCCTACTTCATGAACTACCACAGCCGTGCACCGATCTTCAGTGCCACCGGCGCACCGCAATCGGTCTACAACGGCGTCAAGGCGTTGCCGGGGCCATTTCAGGCGCTGGGGCCGCTGCTTGTCGCAGGTAACTCGCAGTACTTCGTCGAGTACCCGGAAGACATCCGCCTCTATGGCCTGAGCTTCTCCACCACCCTGCCTACCGGTACGGCATGGAGCGGTGAGATCAGCTACCGGCCGAATGCGCCGGTGCAGTTGAACTCCACCGATATCCTGTTCGCCGGTGTTCGTCCGCTGGGTGGCGCGCTGACCAACGCTTCGTTGCTCCAGGGTGTTCCAGGGGAAGACCTGCATGGCTATCGCCGCAAGGAAATCACCCAGATCCAGACCACCTTCACGCACTTCTTCGATCAGGTCATGGGCGCCCAGCGTCTGACCGTGGTGGGTGAAGTCGGACTGACTCACGTCGGTGGCCTCGAAAGCACGTCCGATGTCCGTTATGGCCGCGATCCGGTCTTCGGCCCAGGCGAACTGCCCGCCACGGGTGGTCTGGACACCTGCTCGCAGATCCTTAACACCTCCACCATCAACGGTGCCGGGGCAGGCGCTGCGACCAACAACCGCAGCAGCAACTGCAACAACGACGGTTTCACCACCGCCAACTCCTGGGGCTACCGCGCCCGCGCCATCTGGGAATACCCGGACGTCTTCGCCGGTGTGAACCTCAAGCCGAACGTCGCCTGGTCCCATGACGTCAGCGGTTACTCGCCAGGCCCTGGCGGCAACTTCGAGGAAGGTCGCAAAGCGGTCAGCCTGGGTCTCGATGCCGAGTACCAGAACACCTATACCGCGAGCCTCGCCTACACCAACTTCTTTGGCGGCAAGTACAGCACCGTGGATGATCGCGACTTCGTTGCGCTCAGCGTCGGCGTGAACTTCTAAGCACTGCATCATCAGGACGAACAAGAATATGAAAGTAACCAAAAGTCTGTTGCAAGCGGGTGTCCTCGGGCTTTCGCTGTTGGCAACCGCGGTCATGGCAGCAGTTCCGGCCGCTGAAGCGGACAAGTTGGGCAAGAGCCTGACACCGATGGGCGCGGAAATGGCAGGCAATGCCGATGGCTCGATCCCGGCCTGGAAACCCATGGAAAAAAACGCCGGTGCCGTCGACAGCAAGGGCTTCCTGTCCAACCCGTATGCCAGTGAGCAACCGCTGTTCACCATCACCGCGCAAAACGTCGACCAGTACAAAGACAAACTGGCGCCGGGCCAATACGCGATGTTCAAGCGTTACCCGGACACCTTCAAAATGCCGGTTTACCCGTCTCATCGTGGCGCGACCGTGCCGGATCAGGTGTTCGCCGCCATCAAGAAGAACGCCACCAACACCAACCTGGTGTCCGGCGGCAACGGCTTGGAGAACTTCGAAACCGCAGTGCCGTTCCCGATTCCGAAAAGCGGCGTCGAAGTCATCTGGAACCACATCACCCGCTATCGTGGCGGCAGCGTGACCCGTCTGGTGACCCAGGCCACGCCGCAACCGAACGGCTCCTACAGCCTGGTGTACTTCCAGGACCAGTTCGTGTTCCGCGACAAGATGAAGGATTACGACCCGAAAAATCCGGGCAACATCCTGTTCTACTTCAAGCAGAAAGTGACTGCCCCGGCGCGCCTGGCCGGTGGTGTGCTGCTGGTGCACGAAACCCTCGACCAGGTGAAGGAACCGCGTTCGGCGTGGGTCTACAACGCCGGTCAGCGTCGTGTGCGTCGTGCCCCGCAAGTGTCTTATGACGGGCCGGGTACGGCTGCCGATGGCCTGCGTACTTCCGATAACCTGGACATGTACAACGGTGCCCCGGATCGTTACGACTGGAAGCTCGAAGGCAAGAAAGAGATGTACATCGCCTCCGACAGCTACAAGCTCGACTCGCCGACGCTCAAGTACGACGAAATCATCAAGGCCGGTCATATCAACCAGGACCTGGCGCGTTACGAACTGCGTCGCGTCTGGCATGTGGTTGCGACCCTGAAGGAAGGTCAGCGCCACATTTATGCCAAGCGTGACTTCTACATCGACGAAGACACCTGGCAAGCCGCGGTCATCGATCACTACGACGGTCGTGGTCAACTCTGGCGTGTGGCCGAGGCGCATGCCGAGAACTACTACGACCAGCAAGTGCCGTGGTATGCCCTGGAAACCCTCTACGACCTGCAGTCTGGCCGCTATCTGGCGCTGGGCATGAAGAACGAAGAGAAACGTGCGTATGACTTCGGCTTCACCGCGAGCACCAGTGATTTCACCCCGGCTGCACTGGCTCAGGACGGTGTTCGCTAACGTGTCGTAATACAGAGGCCGCATCCTCGAAAAACGCCCCGACTGGTTCGGGGCGTTTTTTTTTGTCTCAAAAAAGATCGGTGCATAACCAGCCCGGTAACTTTTGTTCGTAGTCTTTTTGTAGCCATTTGTAGCAGGAACCTTCAATCCGCTCCGGTTTACCGCTAGTCTGCGGACATCTGCAATGCCGACAACAGCACTTAAACAAGAGTTGGCTATGACTGACCTGTTCCGAATCCAAAGGCCATCCGGCGCGGCAATGCCTGTGCTGGAAGGGCGTTTTTACCGGCCCCCCTTACCCGACGGCTATGTGCTGCGGCCTCGTCTGTGCGAGCGGTTGAGCGCCGGGTTGCAGGGGCGATTGCTGCTGGTCAGCGCGCCGGCGGGGTTCGGTAAAAGCTCTCTGGCGGTGGAGTTCTGTCAGAGCCTGCCGGCGCATTGGCAAAGTCTCTGGCTGGGGTTGAGCCCGCGCGACAATGATCCCGGGCGCTTCCTCGAACGGCTGCTCGAAGGCTTGCAAAACTATTTTCCACAGTTGGGCAGCCAGGCCCTTGGCCTGCTGAAAATGCGTCAACGCCATCAACCGTTCGCCTTCGAAGAATGGCTGGACGGACTGCTCGATGAGCTGGCCATTCACCTGTCACCGAGCACGCCGCTGCTGCTGGTTCTGGATGACTACCATCTGGCCCAGGGCCCGGTGCTCGATCGCTGCCTGCAATTTTTCCTCAATCATTTGCCCGATGGCCTGCTGGTGCTGGTAACCAGTCGCCAGCGTCCCGATTGGCACCTGGCGCGTTTGCGCCTGTCGCGGCAATTGCTTGAGTTGAGCGAACAGGACCTGCGCCTGACCCACGATGAGTCCCAGGCCCTGCTTGATCGACACAGCAGCTCATTGCGTGGCGAGGCGCTGGAGAATCTGATCCAGCGCAGCGAAGGCTGGGTCGCGGGGCTGCGTTTCTGGTTGTTGGCCGCCTCTGAAGCGCGCAATGGCGGCGCGTTACCGCAGCCGCTGCACGGTGGCGAAGGCTTGATACGCGACTATTTACTTGAAGAAGTCATCGATTGCCTGCCCGCCGAAGTGCAGGCATTTCTGTACGACACCGCACCGCAAGAGCGCTTCTGCAGCGAGCTTTGCGACGCCGTGCGCGAAGCCCATGACAGCGCCGAGATCCTGCGCTTTCTGTTGTCCCATCAAGTGTTCCTGGTGCCGCTCGACGAGCACGGCCATTGGTACCGTTATCACCATCTGTTTTCTGATCTGTTGCGCAGTCGGCCGACCGCCAATGCGATGGTGCCCACCGCCAGCCTGCACCTGCGCGCCTGCCGCTGGTTCAACGCCCAGGGTTTGCTCGATGAAGCGGTGGAGCAGGCATTGCGCGCCGGGCACCTGGATGTAGCGGCGAACCTGGTGCAGAACCTTTCCGAAGAACAGCTGCTGGCCGAACAGAACGTCGGCATGCTGCTGCGCTGGAAAATGGACTTGCCCGACAGCCTGCTGATCAGCACCCCGCGACTGATCGTGCTGTACAGCTGGGCGCTGGGGCTGGCCTGTCAGCTCGATGCGGCTGAAGAGTTGGCCAGCCACTTGAGTCGCTTCCTGCCGGCACCGTCGGCCACCGCGCAGAAATCCATGCTGGCGCAGTGGCTGGCGCTCAGCGGGATCATCGCGCGTGGTCGCGGCCAGCGTGAACTGACGCAGCTGTATTGCACCGAAGCGCTGGAGAGCCTGCCGCACAAACGCTACGGGCAGCGATTGATGTGCCTGTCGACCTTGTCCAACCTGGCGATCGCCGACGCGGATCTGTGGCGCGCCCGTGGCTTGAACCGCGAGTCGCTGGAGCTGGCGCAACGGGTCGGTAATCCGCTGTTCGAGGCGCTGGCCCATTACGACCGCGCACGGGTGCTGCAAGCGCGCGGGGAAATTCTCCGTTCGCTGGATGAAGTGCATCAGGGCCAGCAACGTTTGCAGGGCCTATCGTCGCAGCGGCTGTATGCGATTCGCGCACGCCTGACCTTGTACGAAGGTTTTCTGCTGACCCTGCGCCTGCAACCCGAGGCCGGGCTGGCGCGATTGCGGACTGGGTTGAACGAAGCACGGGCCTGTCGCGATATCAGCGTGCTGATCGGTCATTGCGTGATCGCCAAGCTGGAAGGCTGCAACGGCGAGTTCGCCCGGGCGTTTGCCGAACTGGCCGAGGCCGAACGGTTGATGCACATCTGGGACGTGCCACCGATTTACTACCTGGCGATGATCACGCTGGTGAAATGCGAGCTGTGGCTGGCTCAGGGTCGCACCGATCTGGCCGAAGCCTGGCTGGCGCGATTGGGCCAAACCTACAACGGCGACCACGCTGCGGCGCCGCCGGAGTTTCATCCGCAAATGCCGCTGCACATCGAATTGCAACAGGCGCTGCTGGAGTCCATCCAAGGGCAGCCGATGCTGGCGGAAGGGCGTTTGAACGCCTTGCTGGAACATGGGCAGAAGACCGGAAGGCAGATGCTCAGCGTGATGGCGTTGAATCAGAAGGTCGCGCTGTTGCTGAATAATGGCCGTGAACCTGAAGCGCGCCAGGCCTTGGGGCTGGCCTTCGAGGCGGCGTCCGGTGGTGTCCTGCAACCTTTTGGAGGGTTACTGCGCGATCACCCGGACTGGCTGCGTGAGCAACTGGCGCAGTGTCCGGCCGGTGCACTGCGTGAGAGCCTGATCGAGCGCTTGCCCCAAGCCACTGCCCGCGAGACGGTTGAGTTGCAGCACCCCGGTGAAGCGCTCAGCGCCCGCGAACAGGCAGTCCTGCAATTGATCGCCCAAGGCTGCTCGAACCAGGAAATCAGCGATCAGCTGTTCATCTCGCTGCACACCGTCAAAACCCACGCCAGCCACATCAACGGCAAACTCGGTGTCGAACGCCGTACCCAAGCCGTGGCTCGGGCCAAGGAACTGGGCTTGTTGGTGTAACGCCTAACATACCGATGATCGTTCCCACGCTCTGCGTGGGAATGCCTCTGGGGACGCTCCGCGTCCAGTGACGCGGAGCGTCACGGGCTGCATTCCCACGCGGGAGCGTGGGAACGATCATCCACACACACACTCCTTACTAAATTTAACCGCAAGAAACGTAGTTCTTGCGTTTGAACCCACAATTACTCTGAATCGATTGTTGCGCCGTGCCATCGGGTGATTGGGGCTTCGGGGAGTTTGACCGGGTTTGCGGGTGGGTTGGGGGGTGAAGCAGTTGCTGCTCTCACTGGAAGGTAAAGAGACGCTGCAACTTGAGTTTTGATGGCCCCCGTTGCATGGATTGCTGCCGATGTGCTCAGAATCCAGCGGTTTTTTATATCCCGAGATCCGACATTCGGATTGAACATTACGCGCGCACCGAACATCAAACTCATTACCCCTACAAGGGTTGCGCCAATTATTTCAGTCTTGGCGACGGCGCAAAGACCGCCGAAAGCGCGGTCTGGACCTACGAAGACACGTACCCGACAGTGGCGTAAATCAAGGAACTCGGTCAGGGAAAGAACGTACGAAGCCCTGCCTCCTCTGAAACTACCAGAGAGTCGACAGACCAGCGGAACGACGACTCACCGGAGAGAGAACCTGATGACCAGCACCTTAAGTGAGCTATGCGACCTCCCCGCCAGTAGCGCGCTTCTCAAGCGCTACCAAACTATTCGCAGCAGGACAGAGTGCCTGATTGCACCGCTCAGCCCTGAGGACATGGTCGTCCAGTCAATGCCTGATGCCAGCCCCGCCAAGTGGCACATGGCGCACACCACCTGGTTTTTCGAGACGTTTCTGCTGGCCGAAAACGTCGTCGACTACCCCCTGTTCGATCCGGCGTTCGGTTACCTGTTCAACTCCTATTACGAAGCCATCGGCCCCCGTCATCCCCGGCCACAACGCGGGTTGATGACCCGTCCGACCGTGGCCAAGGTGCTGGACTACCGCAAGCATGTCGATAAACACATGCGTACCGTGCTCCAGTCGGCGTTGCCCAACGGCACCGCCGAATTGATCGAGCTGGGTCTGGCCCATGAGGAGCAGCATCAAGAGCTGTTGCTGATGGACATCCTGCATTTGTTCAGTACCTCCTCGCTCAAGCCAGCCTATGACCTGCGCTGGCCCAAAGACCTCTCCGGGCGTCGCGGCCAGTTCAAGCCGCTCAAGGGCGGGCTGACCGAAATGGGTCACAAGGGCAACGGTTTCGCCTTCGACAACGAAGGCCCAAGACACACCACTTACCTGCAACCCTTCGAGATCAGCGACCGCCTGGTGACTAACGGTGAATGGCTGGCCTTCATGGCGGACGGCGGCTACAGCAAAGCCTGCCTATGGCTGTCAGACGGCTGGGCGGCAGTGCAGCAGAACGGCTGGAACGCCCCGCTTTATTGGCAGCACGACGACCAGGGCTGGCGGCAGATGACGTTGCGCGGTCTGGAAGCCATCGACCCGGCGGCTCCGGTGATCAGCATCAGCTATTACGAAGCCGCTGCGTTTGCCCAATGGGCCGATGCACGCCTGCCCACCGAAGCCGAGTGGGAAGCCGCCGCTGAAGCGGGTCTGCTGGAACAAGTCGATAACGTGGCCTGGCAGTGGACACAAAGTGCGTACAACGCTTACCCGGGATTCCGTCCGGCGGACAGCGCGGTGGGCGAATACAACGGCAAGTTCATGATCAACGTGATGGTTTTGCGTGGGGGTGCCAGCATCACCTCCCCGGGCCATACCCGCTTGACCTATCGCAACTTTTTCGGCCCGGACAAGCGCTGGATGTTCTCCGGTTTGCGTCTGGCCCGAGATGCGCGTCAGCCGGGTGCGGTGAACAACCACGACAGTGAGTTCGGTCGTGATGTCATCGGCGGCTTGTCGGCCCCGGTGAAAAGCCTGTCGCCCAAATACTTCTACGATGCCGCGGGCTCCGAGCTGTTCGAGGCCATTTGCGAGACGGTCGAGTATTACCCGACGCGTGCCGAAACCGGTCTGCTGACCCGGGTTGCGCAACAGATTGCCGATGCGATTCCAGAGGGCGCGGCCCTGGTGGAGTTCGGCAGCGGCGTCAGCGAGAAAACCCGCCTGCTGCTCGACGCCGCGCCCCAGATTGTGCTGTACGTGCCCATCGACATCAGCGCGACTGCGCTGAAGAAGGCCGCCGCGCTGCTGAAAAAGCACTACAAGCAATTGAAGGTCGCGCCGCTGATCGATGATTTCAGTCGCGCACTGCAATTGCCGGCCGAAGCGGCCGGGCACCCCTGTGTAGGGTTCTTCCCCGGTTCGACCATCGGCAACTTCACCCATGATCAAGCCGAGAAGTTCCTGCGTTCGGCCCACAGGTTATTGGGTGATGAGGCCCACTTCATTATTGGCGTGGATTTGGTCAAGGACGCCGACATCCTGGTCGCTGCTTACGACGACGCCGAAGGGGTGACCGCGCGGTTCAACAAGAACCTGCTGATCCGTATCAACCGTGAATTGGAGGGGGACTTCAACATTGAGGCCTTCGACCATCTGGCGTTGTGGAACGACACCGATGAGCGCATGGAGATGCATCTGGTGAGCCGCCGGGAACAAGTGGTCAAGGTCGCCGGACACACCTTCCACTTCAGCGACGGCGAACGTTTGCATACCGAGAACTCGCACAAATTCACCGTGGAATCCTTCACCCAACTGGCAGCGCGTGCTGGCTGGTCGGTGAGCGGTTACTGGGTGAGTGAGACGCCGCAGGTGGCGCTGTTCAGTTTGAAGGTGTGATTTTCGTGTGGTCAACTCCGGGGTGAAAACGGTACGAGGTTATGTGCCTGATCGAGCACTTGCCCCAAGCCGCTACCCGCGAGACGGTTGAATTTCAGCACCCCAGTGAAGCACTCAGCGCCCGCGAACAGGCAATCCTGCAATTGATCGTCCAAGGTTGCTCGAATCAGGAAATCAGCGATCAGCTGTTTATCTTGCTGCACACCGTCAAAACCCACGCCAGCCACATCAACAGCAAACTCGGTGTCGAACGCCGCACCCAGGCCGTGGCCCGGGCCAAGGAATTGGGGTTGTTGGCTTAGCGATTGATCGTTCCCTCACAGTGCCCAGGGACGATCATCTTTGGGTTGCTGCACGATGATCTGGAGGAGGCGCACTGATGGAGGTTCAGGCGTCCGTTGCTTCCTGGAGTTGTTGCGGTGCCTGAGCTGAAAAGCTCAGGGTGACCGTGAAGCGGTTCTTTTCGGGCTCGACCTCGATGTGCCAGCCCAGTTTTGCGCAGAGCTGGTGCATCAGTTCGAGCCCGAGGCCGTAACCGAAATCGGTAGATTCCTGATGCTGTTGGGTGTCGCGTATCCGATTGACGATGCGCAGTTGCAGCTGTTCGAAGGTGATTTCGACGCTGCCATCGTCAGCATATTGCAAGGCGTTGCGCAGGAAGTTACCCACCACGATGCGGCACGCGGTCAGGGGCAGTCGGCAAGGCTCGTCGCTGATGTGCAGGATCAATTCGATATCGCGTTTGCCGATCAGGTAGCGGTGTTCCTTGATCAGTTCATTGAGCAACTGGCGCATGTCGAGCGGTTCTTCGCGCAGCGCTTCCGGGCTCTCTCGGCTCATCCACAACAAGGTCTCGGCAATCCGCTGCATGTTCAGCACCGAGCGCTCGATCCGCTGCAAGGGCGGGGGTAGTTCGCCGCCGGACTGCACGGCGAGCAATTCGACATTGGCCTTGAGCACCGCCAGCGGCGTACGCAGTTCATGGCTGGTATAGCGCAGCAGACGCTCTTCACGCAGGCTCGCGGCTTTAACCTGTTGCACGCTGTGGGCCAGCGAATCGGCCAGCACATTGAACTCGCGAAAGATGAAATGCGGTCGGCCATTCGGCGCCGCGCCGAGGCTTTCCAAGCGGGTCGACCATTGCGTCAGCCGACCGAGCGGCCGGACCACCCACCACACCAGCAGGGCGATGATGATCAGCGCGGGAATGAATACCGCCAGACCGATCATGCCGGTCATTGCCAACTCGTGTTCCAGGTAGGCATCGGACAACGGCGTCTCAACCACGCCGCCTGCTTCATGGTCGTGGTCGGTGTCGTACATATACAGCGTTTTACCGTCGTACAACGGGTGGATCAGAATGGCCGTGCCGTCATCCTCGTCGTCGGATTCCATGTCACCGAAGAACTGCACAGCGCCGAAGACCAATGTTGGCGTGGTGTCGAGCAGGTCGCGGATGTTTTTCGGCAAGGCTTCCTTGCCGATAGCACTCTTGACGAAGTAGTTATCGGGCGGCGGAGTCGTCGGGTCCTGTTGGTAATGCCGGGCGAAGTATTGCGCTTCCTCTTCCATCATCGCGCTGGCGGTAAACAGAAACCCGCGCATGGTGTACACCGGCAGCAGCTGGTTATAGATGATCAGCACCACGGCAATGATCAACAGCAGACTGCCACTGATCACCCACTTCAGGCTCAGACCTTTGCGCATGTCGCCCCCAACTGAACGCCGATACCCGGCAACGTCTGGATCAACGCCACGTCAAAGTCTTTGTCGACCGCCTTGCGCAGACGGTGCATGTGCACCTTGAGCGTGTTGCTGTCCGGCAGTTCATCACCCCAGATCGCCGCTTCCAGACGCTCGCGGTTGACGGTCGCGGGGCTGGCGCGCATCAGGCATTCGAGCAACGTCCAGCCGGTCGGTGACAGGTGCAGTTCCTGACCGTTGCGACTGACCTTGCGGGTTGAAAGGTCCATGATCAGGTCAGCGACTTGCAGCCGGCTGGCCTGGCCACTGCGGCGCAGGCTCAGGGCACGAATCCGGGCAACCAGTTCCGGCAGTTCGAAGGGTTTGACCAGATAGTCGTCGGCCCCGACCGAGAAACTGGCCAGTTTGTCGGCCAGGGCATCCAGGGAAGTGAGCATCAAGATGGGTGTCTGATTGCCGTGCTCGCGCAGCTTTTTACACACCTGCTGGCCGTCCAGGCGCGGCAGCATGATGTCGAGCAAGATCACGTCATAGTGCTGAGCGAGCGCCAGGTTCAGCCCCCTTTGCCCGTCACTGGCGTGATCGCAGACGATCCCGGTGATTTCCAGGTACTCGATGACAGTATTCGCCAGGTCGATGTTGTCTTCGACCAACAACAGATGAATATGCACGCACAGACCCACGGTTTTTTACTGGTGGAGCAGAGGATAGC
This sequence comes from Pseudomonas brassicacearum, assembly GCF_003732175.1. GTDB lineage: Bacteria > Pseudomonadota > Gammaproteobacteria > Pseudomonadales > Pseudomonadaceae > Aquipseudomonas > Aquipseudomonas brassicacearum_G. The sequence goes on along the minus strand of NZ_MOBI01000015.1, from coordinate 130,163 downwards.
GGAGTTGCGATTCTTCGCGACAATGTTCACCTGACGTTAACCCGCGGCTCCTTATTGTGGCGGCGTGTTTCAACAAAAGGACCTCGACATGCAACCCGCTCGCCCGGAAAAGGACAACGACCGCTACACCGCACAGTTTATTTTTTGCTTGCTGCTGGTGCTGTGCATCACCATTAGCATGGCCATCTACATCTCCCGGCTGAATGTCTGGATCGACAAGACACGACTGGACTCGGCCACCCAGCCGCTCGAGTGCGGCAAAGGGCAGGGCGCATTCATCATCGACCCAAGCGGTAAGCGCAATAATTGCTACTTTGTGGAAGATGCCGAAGCGGCTGACGATCAATAGCACAAACGCCGGTGGCATCAGCCTGCGAAATTCAATCGCAAGAAACGTAGTTCTTGCGTTTGAATCCACAATTACTCTGAATACGTCCTCTGACACAGATGAACGATCGCCTTCAACGTCCAATGACGCCTAAGGCCTCCGTCGGATCAAGGAGTCAACCATGTCGTACGTATTCAAACTGATGAAATCCCCCGTCGGTACCCTCACCCTGGTCGCCAGCGGCAGCAAACTCTGCGCGATCCTGTGGGAAAACGAAAAGCTCAACCGGGTTCGTATCGGCCCGTTGCAGGAAGATATCCACAGCCCCGTGTTGCTGGAGGCTGAGCACCAACTCAATGAGTACTTTGCGGGTGAGCGTGATTGCTTTGAGCTGGAACTGGATTTTGCCGGGACCGAGTTTCAGCTGAAGGTTTGGCAGGCGCTGCTGACTATTCCGTTTGGGGAGACGCGCAGTTATAGCCAGATTGCCCAGCAGATTGGTAACCCGAAAGCGGTTCGGGCGGTGGGTGCGGCGAATGGGAAGAATCCGATTTCGATTGTTGCGCCTTGCCATCGGGTGATTGGTGCTTCGGGGAGTTTGACCGGGTTTGCGGGTGGGTTGGGGGCGAAGCAGTTTTTGTTGAGTCTGGAGGGGAAGGAGACGTTGCAGTTGGCGTTTTGAGTAGGTGCGCAGACGGAATCAAGATGGGGTCGCCTGCGTTAATGTGATAGCGGTAGGCTACGCAAAAATGCTCAATCTTTGCTAGGCCCCCCATGAGTTCCGCCAAACCCAGCTTTTTCCGCGAAATATAATTTTGTCGAAGTAGTTCTATTCAGCGACGGCGTCGGGGGATGCTTACAGGGTGAGCAGGTTGATGAGCCTTTAGTCCTGCGTCTCCAGTCAGTATTTCAACGGTATAACCAGCTTTGGCATAGTACTCAGCTATGTCCTTGATGGTTGCGTCGCCAATAGTCAATTTTTGTGCAGCGAGCTCTGGCCAAGTATCAGCAAGGGAGAGGAGGCTGGTTGATTGCCATAGTTCTGTTTGCTCTGTGAAGGCTACCCATGGTGATGTGGCATTTGCTGCTTCGCGAAGGTAGCCAGCTAGAGCTGTAGAGCACTCAAAGCGATTAGCAGGCGCTTGGGCTATGTGATTACCCGTTTCAATCAGTGTCGCTAGAGGTAACACTAATGTGCTCTTTCTTTTCAATTCCAGGTCAAGCAGTTGGCTGATGCGCTCGTAATGCCAGCGGTCGTCTACTGGTCCAGCTTCTTCTTTTCCAGGGACTTGTAACCAGCAGCACAGCACCGAGGTGTCCAGTATCAGAATACGTTGGCTCATCCTGCAACTCCTTCGGCTGCTGCAGTCTGCGCACTTGTAATACTTTGCTCAATGAGTCCTTGACTGGAAAGACGACCAATGGGGCCCTGTGCTAGCAGCTTCGGTAGTTGAGCAATGCTCTCCAGCAGGGTCAGTACGCTATGTCCGGTAGACGGGTCGCGATTGGCTACCGTGATAAAGGGCACCATTTCGTTCCCCATGGCATCCAGCAACGCTGGATTGTGGGTAGTCACCAGAACATCCACGCCGCGTTGCGTACCGACTGTTTTGAGCATGTCTAGGAGTAAGCGAGCCCTGGATGGGTGCAAGCCGTTGTCCACTTCCTCAATTACTAGCAAGCTAGATTGCGGACGTGTCAACAGTGCAGTCAGAATGGCAAGAAATCTCAAAGTGCCATCGGACATGCCGCGGGCATCCACCGTCGGCGTCTCACCTTCATCCCGCCAATACTCTTCACAGTAGAGCATCGCGTCAGAGTTGAACTTTCCAACTGTTTCCGCGTAAACCCGCCGAATATCTCGCTCTGGAAGTTTGCTTGCGTATTGAGTCAGTACAGTCTCGATCTCTTGCTGCTTTTCTTTGGGGAGCGCGGCGAGCACGCCAGCGATGTTGCGTGCGTCGGACTCCAATCGTTCAGAAAGGGGGGAGTAGCCGCGCATGTGTGATGGGATCGGATCGAGAATGAATATATCCCGCAGAGCTCCAATAACGACATTAACGCCATCCTGGATTTCTTGACGTAACTTCTGACCAACCAGTTGAAATAGAACTGAATGTGCGCGGCTCAATTGACGTGGAGAGCCCTGCTTTTCGTTGTAAAGACGGGCTACGATTGTTGGGGAGTCATCTGTACAGGCATCGGTGCGGAACAACTTGATGTTGCCAACTGGTGATTTGCGGACGCCATCTTTACTCAATCGGTATTTGACTCGGGTTAGCTGCTCTGCGTGCAAATCACAACGGTTTTCCCGGATGCTACCTTCCAATCGGTACTCGTAATCTGTTAGGTCATCGGCGCGGCAGGTAACGGCCAGAGCGAAGATTGAGCCTGGCCGCCTGACCGCCCATTCGATACCGCCACGCAGCGGAATTTGTACGCCATCTCCTTGCAGTGCTGAAGTCAGCATGATTCCCGACGCTGTGCGATTTAGCAGCAGCAGGGCATCCAACGCATTCGACTTGCCGCTGGCATTGGTGCCCACCAAAACTGAGAGCGGATCGATATGCAGGGTGGCTTTCTCGTAGCTCTTCCAGTTATCGAGCAGCAGTTCAGTAATCATGGGTGGCTCCGTGCACGGGAAGTTTGATTAAGGTAAGGAGTCATTCTGGCAATTCCCCGTTCATTAGCCGAGGTACAAAGCAGGTCGCGGCTCATGTGAGCTTGTTGTTGGCATTCAGCTTTCTGACCTAAGCTGGCTGGCAACGATATCATCCTTTATCGCGAGGTAGCGACTGAAGGTACGGCGCAGGAAGACCAAACTCATCACAACCGTATGAGGACAGATCTATTTGTTACTGCTTCCCCAAATAGCCGCTTTAGTCCTAGGAAACGGCTACAAAAAACTCAATTCGGGAAGAATCTTCCGACACCTTTTCAAGGTTGCCAGGTGGGAAGGTCTGCGGATAACCTCCGGGTGTCGCTGCCAATTCAGCGACCGGGTTTAGCGACCTGAACAGGTATAGGTGATACAGCACCCAAAAACTTTGTTTAGGAGCTTCACCATGCACAAGGTCACTCCCGATTCCGTAGAAACCCCAAGCACTTCCCCTTACGCCTCCACCGACTCCAAAAAACTCCACGACGCTGCCGAGCGGGCGCTGGATCATTACCTCAAGCCGCCGTTTGTTCAGGCGCCGCTGTCCGATAAGCGTCCCTCCAATATTTTTACGGTGATTCCTGATCTGGATAACGAGACGCTGTTGGCGCATGCCTCGGAAACGTTGGCGTCGTTGAATGTGATGGCTAGTGATTTGGCGTTTGAGCTGGAGGGCACGCGTCGGCATGTGGCGCTGGCGATTCAGCAGATGATTTCGTTGGGGGAATTGTTGGTGAATCGGGCGTTGGATAATTTTGATCAGCCGGAGGCGCCGTAGCACCGCGTTATGGTGAGGGGGCTTTTGTGGCGAGGGGGCTTGCCCCCGTCGGGCTGCGAAGCGGCCCCCCAAATCTGCTATCGGGTTGCATCAGGTACACCGCGTTTAGCGGGTTTGCGAGTGCTTCGCGCTCGAACGGGGGCAAGCCCCCTTCGCCACGAGTTGGGTCTTCAGTGAAATCAGGCGGTGCGTTCTTTCAGGCATTCGGTGTATGCAGGTTTTTCGAGGACTTCGTCCGAACGCGGCCCGCCTCTAACGCAGCCTCGCGGGCTCGGCAGCTGCTACGGGGGGAATGTGCCGATCCTGAAATCCCTTAACTTACCGGCATCAGGCACATCGCGTTTAGCGGGTTTGCGAGTGCTTTGCACTCGAACGGGGGCAAGCCCCCTCGCCACGGGGGAGGTGTTCAGGTTTTGGGGATGGGATTGGTATTCCCCATTCGGGTTGTCGGTTTTGTAACAGGACAGCAATCGGCGGGGCGGGTGGGGTGTGCCAGAATAGGTGATCCATTTTTTCAGGAACGCCCATGGACGCTGCCAAACCCGCTCTGATTCGCGAAACCTTTCCCGTTGGGCCGTTGCAGTGCAACTGCACGATCATCGGTGATCCGATCACCAAGAAGGCCATCGTTGTCGATCCGGGTGGCAATCATGAGTTGATTCTGGCGCGGCTCGAGGCGTTGGGGTTGAAGGTGGTGAGCATCATTCATACGCACGCGCACCTGGATCACTTTCTAGCCTCGGGCCAGTTGAAGGAGAAAACCGGCGCGACGTTGCACCTGCATAAAGAGGATCAGTTCCTTTGGGACAATCTGGAGATGCAGTGCCAGATGTTCAGGGTGCCGTACACGCCGGTGCCGCCGCCGGATCGTTGGTTGGCCGATGATGAAGAGCTGGCCTGCGGTTGTGGTGTGGCGTTGCACACGCCGGGGCATACGCCGGGGTCCATGAGCTTTTGGTTTTCCGAGGCTAAGCTGCTGATTGCCGGTGACACGCTGTTTCGTCGCGGGGTAGGGCGTACGGACTTGTGGGGCGGTGATCAGGCGACCATCGTGCGTTCGATCAAGCAGCGTTTGTACACCCTCGATGAAGACGCGACGGTCATCACCGGGCATGGTCCCGAAACGCGTCTGGGCGATGAGATGCGTGAAAATCCTTTTGTGCGGGCCTGATTTTCCGGGCTGCGTAATGGCCTGATGGAATTTTTGCCTTAGGTCGTGTTCCAACGCCCGCAAGGGTCTATTGCCAACGTCCGTTGCACCACAGAATGTAAAAGTAGGAGCTCTCCATGTTCACCTCGAGTCGTTTGATTATTGTCGCTACTGCCGTGGCCATGTTGGCTGGCTGTGCCAACCAGAACCCGTATGACAATCAGGGTCAGGCCGACAGCGGCTCCACGGGCATGAGCAAAACCGCCAAGTACGGCGGCCTGGGTGCGCTGGCCGGTGCGTTGGCCGGTGCTGCCATTGACCACAACAACCGTGGCAAGGGCGCGCTGATTGGCGCCGCTGTTGTCGGTGCTTCCGCTGCCGGTTATGGCTACTACGCTGACCAGCAGGAAAAGAAACTGCGCGCCAGCATGGCCAACACCGGGGTTGAAGTGCAGCGTCAGGGCGATCAGATCAAGCTGATCATGCCGGGCAACATCACCTTCGGTACCGACTCGGCGAACATCGCTCCAAGCTTCTACCAGCCGCTGAACAACCTGGCCGGTTCGCTTAAAGAGTTCAGCCAGAACCAGATTGAAATCATCGGCTACACTGACAGCACCGGCGCTCGTCAGCACAACATGGACCTGTCCCAGCGTCGTGCTCAAAGCGTGGCCACTTACCTGACGTCGCAAGGTGTCAGCGGTGCCAACCTGTCGGCACGTGGTGCCGGTCCGGATAACCCGATTGCCAGCAATGGCGATGTGAATGGTCGGGCGCAGAACCGTCGTGTAGAGGTTAACCTCAAGGCGATTCCGGGTCAGCAGTATGGCCAACCTGCCCAGCAGCAAGGTCAGCAGTACCAGTAACAAAAAACCTGACTGAACCCCAGGTGTAAAAAGCCCGCCCGATTCTCAGCAGATCGGGTGGGCTTTTTTTTGTCTGTGCGGGCCTCATCGCGAGCAGGCTCGCTCCCACATTTGAATTTCAGTGACCACACGTTCCGCGACTAATGGAGATCCCCTGTGGGAGCGAGCTTGCTCCGGGCGGCGATCCGACGATGAGGCCCGCACAGGCGCTCGAACCCTCAGCAACAAAAAAGCCCTCGGACATCACCTGTCCGAGGGCTTTTTTATGTCGCGTGAAAGCGGGTTACTTCTTCAAGCCGTAATGCTCGTCGAGCATGCCTGGGGAGTTTGGCATTTTCGGCGCGTAATCGCGTGGTGGCTCCTGATTGCGTGGCGGCGTCAGGCGTTCCCGTGGTGCTTGCACGGCGACGTCTGCGTGCAGGGCGGCCAGCAGGCGTTGGCGAGTCTGTTCGTCCAGGGCCAGGCGATTGGCACCCTCGGCGAGGTGGTCTTGCACTTCCTGATAGCTCTGAGTGAGCTTCTTGACCAGCGTTGCGGTGCTGTTGAAGTGGGTGACCACTTCATTCTGATAGCTGTCAAAACGTTCCTGAATGTCATCCAGCTGACGTTGCGTGCTGCTAGGCGCGGCATTCGGCAGAAGGCGGGCAACCAGGAATCCAATGGCGACACCGGCAACCAGGGCAAGAGTCGGCAACAACCAAACTAAGAGCGAGTGTTCCACGAGTCCTTCCTCTATAAACGGCTTTGCTTTACGTTAACGGCTCGGACCTGCGCTGTATACCGCGACGAGATCGCAATCATGCCAGGCACAGACTTTTAGCTAGACGAGTCGACCCTTCGAGAGGTCACGGAGTTCCTTCCTTGCTTATGCGTGAAACCCCTGTATTGATTGATGGCCCGGTGGGCCAACTGGAAGCCTTGTACCTGGACTCCCCCGAGCCACGTGGCCTGGCGCTGATCTGCCATCCCAACCCGGTGCAGGGTGGCACCATGCTCAATAAAGTCGTTTCGACCTTGCAGCGCACCGCCCGCGACGCCGGTTTGATCACCTTACGATTTAATTACCGTGGCGTCGGCGCCAGCGCTGGTACGCATGACATGGGCACCGGCGAAGTCGATGACGCTCAAGCCGTGGCCGAATGGTTTCGCGCCAAACACCCCGATTTGCCATTGACCCTGTTCGGTTTCTCGTTCGGTGGTTTCGTTGCGGCGAGCCTCGGCGGCCGCCTGGAAGCCAAGGGTGAGCAGCTCAAACATCTGTTCATGGTCGCGCCGGCGGTGATGCGTTTGGGCGATCAGGATCAGTTGCCACAGCACGGCGAACTGACGCTGATCCAGCCAGAAACCGACGAAGTCATCGATCCGCAACTGGTTTACGATTGGTCTGACGCCCTCGATCGCCCCCATGAGCTGCTGAAAGTGGCAGAATGCGGACACTTTTTTCACGGCAAGCTGACCGATCTCAAGGATCTGATCCTGCCGCGCCTTTCGAATTGATTGCAGTCTGATAAGCGATTACCCATGACTACTCGTACGCGCATCCTCACCGGCATCACCACCACCGGCACCCCGCACCTGGGCAACTACGCCGGCGCGATCCGTCCGGCGATCCTCGCCAGCCGCGACAGCAATGCTGATTCGTTCTACTTCCTGGCCGACTACCACGCCCTGATCAAGTGCGATGACCCGCTGCGCATCCAGCGCTCGCGTCTGGAAATCGCTGCGACCTGGCTGGCCGGTGGCCTGGATGTGGATCGGGTAACGTTTTATCGCCAGTCCGACATTCCGGAAATCCCTGAGCTGACCTGGCTGCTGACCTGCGTCGCCGCCAAAGGCCTGCTGAACCGCGCGCACGCCTACAAGGCGTCGGTGGACAAGAACGTCGAAGCCGGTGAAGACCCGGACGCCGGCATCACCATGGGCTTGTACAGCTACCCGGTGCTGATGGCCGCGGACATTCTGATGTTCAACGCGCACAAGGTCCCGGTCGGTCGCGATCAGATCCAGCACGTGGAGATGGCCCGCGACATCGGCCAGCGCTTCAACCACCTGTTTGGCCAGGGCAAGGAATTCTTCACCATGCCGGAGGCGCTGATCGAAGAAAGCGTCGCCACGCTGCCGGGCCTCGATGGCCGGAAGATGTCGAAAAGCTACGACAACACCATTCCGTTGTTCTCCAGCGCCAAAGAGATGAAGGACGCGATTTCGCGGATCGTCACCGACTCCCGCGCACCGGGCGAAGCCAAGGATCCGGACAACTCGCACCTGTTCACGCTGTTCCAGGCCTTCGCCACTGCGGCGCAGGCCGACGAGTTCCGCAGCGAACTGTTGCAGGGCCTGGGTTGGGGCGAGGCGAAGAATCGTCTGTTCCAACTGCTCGACAACGAGCTGGGCGAGTCCCGCGAGCGTTACTACCAGTTGATCGAGCGCCCGGCAGACCTCGAAGACATTCTGCAGCACGGTGCCGCCAAGGCTCGCGCTGTGGCCACGCCGTTCCTCAACGAGCTGCGTGAAGCGGTCGGCCTGCGCTCTTTCGTCAAGCAGACGCAAGTGGCGGCTACCACCAAGAAGAAAGCTGCTAAAGCCGCACGTTTCGTCAGCTTCCGTGAAGACGACGGCAGCTTCCGTTTCCGTCTGCTGGCGGCCGATGGCGAGCAACTGCTGCTGTCGCGCCACTTCGCTGACGGTAAAACCGCAGGCCAGGTGACCAAACAACTGCAATCCGGCCAGGCGCTGGACGTTCGCAGTGAAGACCTGAGCTTCAGTGTCTGGCTCGAAGGCGAGTGCGTCGCCGACAGCCCGGCCTTCGCTGACAGCACTGCGCGGGATGTCGCCATCGACACCTTGCGGGTTGCGCTGACGCCTGTTCAGGAATAATCAACGGTTCGGCCCGACCAAGGGCTGATTGCCATTCTCAAGGGTCGTCGCTACAGTGTCGGCCCGTTTTTGTTGCCTTGCTAACGAATTATGACGCCCCTAGAACGATATCAAGCTGATCTGAAACGCCCGGAATTCTTCCATGACGCCGCGCAGGAAACTGCCGTGCGTCATTTGCAGCGCCTGTACGACGATCTGGTCGCGGCCTCGCAGAACAAACCCGGCCTGCTCGGCAAACTGTTTGGCAAGAAAGACCAGGCGCCGGTCAAGGGCCTGTACTTCTGGGGCGGCGTAGGTCGCGGCAAGACCTACCTGGTCGACACCTTCTTTGAAGCGCTGCCGTTCAAGGAAAAGGTCCGCACTCACTTCCACCGCTTCATGAAGCGCGTGCACGAAGAGATGAAGACCCTCGGTGGCGAGAAAAACCCGCTGACCATCATTGCCAAGCGTTTCTCCGATGAAGCGCGGGTGATCTGTTTCGATGAGTTCTTCGTGTCCGACATCACCGACGCGATGATCCTCGGCACTTTGATGGAAGAGCTGTTCAAGAACGGCGTGACCCTGGTCGCGACCTCGAACATCGTGCCGGACGGCCTGTACAAGGACGGTCTGCAACGTGCGCGCTTCCTGCCAGCCATCGCGCTGATCAAGCAGAATACCGACATCGTCAACGTCGACAGCGGCGTCGACTACCGTCTGCGTCACCTTGAGCAAGCCGAGCTGTTTCACTCCCCGCTCGACGAAGCGTCCCACGAGAGCCTGCGCAAAAGCTTCCGCGCACTCACGCCGGAATGCACTCAGGCCATCGAAAACGATGTGCTGATCATCGAGAACCGTGAGATTCGTGCCGTGCGTACGTGCGACGACGTGGCCTGGTTCGACTTCCGCGAACTGTGCGACGGCCCACGTAGCCAGAACGACTACATCGAACTCGGCAAGATCTTCCACGCCGTGTTGCTCAGTGGTGTAGAGCAGATGAGTGTCACCACCGACGACATCGCCCGACGTTTTATCAACATGGTCGACGAGTTCTACGACCGTAACGTCAAGCTGATCATTTCCGCTGAAGTCGAGCTCAAAGACCTCTACACCGGCGGTCGCCTGAACTTCGAGTTCCAGCGCACCCTCAGCCGTCTGCTGGAAATGCAGTCCCACGAGTTCCTGGCGCGGGCGCACAAGCCGTAACGGTTCACGTAAGGCATGGTTGACCCTTTCCTTGGGTCAACCGCGCATTCATTGAACCAGGGTCGGGAATTCCAGCAGATCCCCGTCGTTGGGGATCAGCAGGCGCGACTCGATGCCGGCCTGTCGGGCGGCGCTGGCCAGTGACTGGCGTGTCACGGGGCAGTGGCTGAGCGCTTCAAGGTGATTGGCGATCACTGTGCCTGACGACTGCCGAGTGAATTCAAGCACCTCATCAATCCCCATGATGATGTCCCCACCCAAATCGAATCGCGCGCCGCCCGCCGGCACCACGGAAACGTCCGGGTTGTGCCGCGCAACGAACGCCTGAACGGCCGGCGTGAGCAGCGTATCGCCCGTCAGGTAGAGGCTCGGCTCACCGGGCATTTCAATCAAATAGCCCACGCCATGTTCCATCATCTTGCCGACCAGTCCCCGACCATGGGTGCAGCGAATCGTGCGGATCTGGCCGCCGAGGAAGGCGCTCGGTTGCTCGTGATCGATCGGTAAGGGCTGAACATTCAAATCATGCTCGGCCAGATGGGCGGCGTCGTGCGGTGTGCAGGTGACCGGGATTCGAGTCTCGCGCAGCCACTTCTTTGCGGCGCGATCGAGGTGGTCGAAGTGCCCTTTCTGGCAATGGGTAATCAGGCAGTGGGTGACGGACTCCAGAGCGGCCGTTGCCGAGCCGGGTAGCTCGACCAGTGGGTTGCGGTCTCGTGCGCTGAAAATGCGCAAGGGTGGATGTGCGTGTTTTCGCGCCAGCATCGGGTCGACCAAAATACGCTGGGGGCCGAGTTCTACAATAATCGTCGCGTTGCGTAGCTGATGGATTTTCATAACGCTACCTCTGAGAAGAAGCGCCATTGTGTCCAGTCGCGTTGCGCCACAGAATGGCGGGCTCGGACATAATTAATTCGATTTCAGCCATGACCTCACCTCTTCGAATCGGTTTGCTGCTTTTCCCTCGATGCATGCCAGCGGGCTTGTTGGCATTTGCCGATTTGTTACACGCCGCCAATCGTCGTGCCTCGCGTGTGTTCTTTGAAACGCGCTTCATGGCCTTGCAGGCCGGTACGGTGGAATGCGCTCAGGGCCTGTCGTTACAGGTCGACAGCTCATTGGCGGAGGCTGATTGTGACGCGCTGTTGATCCCCGGTTTCTGGGCCGAGTCAGCCCGGCAGGTCGACGAGACATTGGCTGCCAATGTCTCTTTGGTTGCATTGCTGTCGGCTCGTTCGAAGAAGCAGCTGTGGAGTTATTGCAGTGGGGTCTGTCTGTTGGCTGCGAGCGGGAAGCTGGACGGTCAGCCGGCGACAGTGACGTGGTGGCTGGCAGACGTTATGGCGCAGCGGCATAAAGCCGTGAAGTGGCAAAGCGAGCGTCACAGCATCATTAACGAACGGACGGCTACCGCGTCCGGTGTGAACGGTTACTTGCCCATCGCTCAGGCCTTGATCGAGCGGTATGTCAGCGCGGAGGTGTTTCGCGACCTCACCAAGCTGATGGTGCTTGCGCGCCCGGCCCAGGCACATAGCGCCTTCGCGGCCATGAGCCTGATCGAGCAGTCGAGCACTCTGCTGCGCCAGTTGCATGCACTGGTCGAGCAGTTGCCGGCCGAACAGATAACCGTGCAGCGATTGGCGGAGCATCTCGGCATGTCTGAGCGCACGCTGTCGCGTAAGATGAGCGGTGAAACCGGTGTTGCCGTCGCAACCTATGCTCGCTGCATCAAGCTGAACCAGGTCAGCGAACGCCTCATCCTTACGTCCGCAGCGGTCAACACGATCAGCGCTGAGTTGGGTTTCAGCAGCGACTCCAACCTGCGGCGCATGTTCAAGGAACTGACAGCGTTGACTCCGCTGGAGTACCGGCAGCAGTTCGGGCGGTATTGAATAGTCGGGTTCGCCTCGCGCACGATCGTTCCCACGCTCTGCGTGGGAATGCCTCTACGGACGCTCCGCGTTCGGCTCTGGATGTGACGCGGAGCGTCACGGGCTGCATTCCCACGCAGAGCGTGGGAACGATCGGCTGTGTGATTACGCGGCCTGCTGGAACTGCTGCCGATACTGGTTCGGCGACAGCTCCGTGTGCTGGCGGAACAGCCGGGCGAAGAAGCTCGCGTCGTCGTAGCCGACTTCGTAGCTGATGGTCTTGATGCTTTTACGACTGGCGGACAGCAAGCCCTTGGCGGTTTCGATGCGCAGCCGTTGCAGGTAGTGCAGCGGTTTGTCGCCAGTGGCGGTCTGGAAGCGCCGCATGAAATTGCGAATGCTCATGCCGTGCTCGCGGGCGACGTCTTCGAAGCGGAACTTGTCGGCAAAATGCTCTTCGAGCCAATGCTGGATCTGCAGGATGATCACATCCTGATGCAGCTTCTGCCCGCCGAAACCAATGCGGCCAGGTGAATAACTGCGCTGCACTTCATACAGAATGTCGCGGGCCACGGCCTGGGCCACGTTGGCCCCGCAGAAGCGCTCGATCAGATAAATGTAGAGGTCGCAGGCCGAGGTGGTGCCGCCGGCGCAGTACAGGTTGTCGGCGTCGGTCAGGTGCTTGTCCTGATTGAGCTGAACGTTGGGGAAGCGCTCTTCGAAGGCGTTGAAGAAACGCCAGTAAGTGGTCGCTTCCTTGCCATCGAGCAAGCCCGCCTCGGCGAGCCAGAACACTCCGGTGGCTTCACCGCAGAGCACCGCGCCGCGTGCGTGTTGCTCGCGCAGCCACGGCAGCACCTGTGGATAACGTTTGCAGAGCGTATCGAAATCGTCCCAGAACGCCGGGAGGATGATGATGTCGGCGTTTTCCAGGCCGCCGTCCACCGGCATGATCACATCGCTGAAACTGTTGACCGGTTTGCCGTCGGGGCTGACCAGGCGGGTTTCGAACGCCGGGGTCAGGCCATGGCCCAGTTGTTTGCCGTAGCGCAGGCTGGCCAGATGGAAGAAATCCTTGGCTTGCATGAGGGTGGAAGCAAAAACCCGGTCGATAGCCAGAATGCTGACGCGCCGCAAGGGCGTGGAGAGTTGGATAGACATATTCAATTTATTCTTATAGGGGAAAGTGGTCACCAAGCGGCTGGATCGTCTTATTTTTTGTCTGATGTGTCCAGTGTCCTGTTACCTGCTGGAGGCTTAGGCTCAGGGTTCATTTGCGATGAGCCATAACCACAGGTGCCCCGATGATCCCCAGAACCTTGTTCAGTTCCGAGCACGAACTCTTTCGCGACAGCGTACGAACCTTCCTCGAAAAAGAGGCCGTGCCGTTTCATGGGCAGTGGGAAAAACAGGGGTATATCGACCGCACGCTGTGGAACAAGGCCGGGGAGGCGGGGATGCTCTGCTCCCATCTGCCGGAAGCGTACGGTGGGTTCGATGCGGACTTCCTCTACAGCGTGGTGGTGATCGAAGAGGTGGGGCGGCTGGGGTTGACCGGTATCGGCTTTTCCCTGCATTCGGACATTGTGGCGCCGTACATCCTGCATTACGGCAGCGAAGCGCTGAAGCACAAATACCTGCCGAAACTGGTCTCGGGCGAAATGGTTACCGCGATTGCCATGACCGAGCCAGGTGCCGGCTCCGACCTGCAAGGGGTGAAAACCACTGCGGTGCTGGAGGGTGACGAGTATGTGATCAACGGTTCGAAAACCTTCATCACCAACGGCTTTCTCGCGGACCTGGTGATTGTCGTGGCCAAGACCGATCCCAAGGCTGGGGCCAAGGGCACTAGTCTGTTTCTGGTGGAAGCGAACACCCCGGGCTTCGAAAAGGGCAAGCGCCTGGAAAAGGTCGGCATGAAAGCGCAGGACACTTCGGAGCTGTTTTTCCAGGACGTCCGTGTGCCCAAGGAAAACCTCTTGGGGCAGGCCGGGATGGGGTTCGCCTATCTGATGCAGGAATTGCCGCAGGAACGCCTGACGGTCGCCATCGGCGGTTTGGCCTCAGCCGAGGCAGCGTTGCAGTGGACCCTGGACTACACCCGCGAGCGCAAGGCGTTCGGCAAGGCGATTGCGGACTTTCAGAACACCCGTTTCAAACTGGCAGAGATGGCCACGGAGATTCAGATTGGCCGGGTCTTCGTCGACCGCTGCCTGGAGCTGCACCTGGAAGGCAAGCTCGATGTGCCGACGGCGGCGATGGCCAAATACTGGGGCACCGACCTGCAATGCAAGGTCCTCGACGAGTGCGTGCAGTTGCATGGCGGTTACGGTTTCATGTGGGAATACCCGATCGCCCGGGCCTGGGCGGATGCGCGGGTGCAGCGGATTTATGCCGGGACCAACGAAATCATGAAGGAGATCATTGCGCGGTCGCTTTGACCTGAGGTGACTGGTCGGACGCCATCGCGAGCAAGCTCGCTCCCACATGGATCACGCTGTACCTGTGGGAGCGAGCCTGCTCGCGATTGGGTTTATGAGTCGATCAAGGAGCCGGGTTCGGGTGATCCTTGTGAATCGCCTCAATCCCCGCCAGCACTTCATCCGACAGTTTCAGATCGAAACTGGCAATGTTGCTGTCCAGTTGTTCCAGCGTGGTCGCGCCAATGATGTTGCTGGTGACGAACGATTGCCGGGTCACGAACGCCAGGGCCATTTGTGCCGGGTCCAGGCCGTGTTCGCGGGCCAGAGCCACGTAACGGCTGCACGCGACTTCCGACTGCGGGTTGAAGTAGCGGCTGAAGCGGCTGTAAAGGCTCAGGCGAGCTTTTGCCGGGCGGGCCCCGCCTTCGTACTTGCCGGACAGAAAACCAAACGCCAGCGGCGAATAGGCGAGCAGCCCGCAGTGTTCGCGGATGGCGATTTCCGACAGGCCGATTTCAAAGCTGCGATTGAGCAGGTTGTAGGGGTTCTGGATCGACACCGCACGCGACCAGCCACGGGCTTCGGCCAGCGCAAGGAACTTCATGGTGCCCCACGGCGTTTCGTTGGAGAGGCCAATGTGGCGGATCTTGCCGGCCTTGACCTGTTCGTCGAGTGCTTCGAGGGTGTCTTCCAGCGGGGTCAGGTTGACTTCGCTCTTGTGCGTGTAGCCCAGCTGACCGAAGAAATTGGTGCTGCGCTCCGGCCAGTGCAGTTGGTAGAGGTCGATATAGTCGGTCTGCAGGCGCTTGAGGCTGGCGTCCAGGGCCTGGACGATGTGTTCGCGGTTGTGTTTGAGGTGGCCGCCGCGAATGTAGTCGATGGTGTTGCCGGGGCCGGCGATCTTGCTCGCCAGAATCCAGTCGGCGCGATCGCCACGACTCTTGAAGTAATTGCCGATGTAGCGTTCGGTGGTGGCGTAGGTTTCGGCTTTGGGCGGCACCGGGTACATTTCGGCGGTGTCGATGAAGTTGATCCCGGCGCTCTTGGCTCGTTCAATCTGTGCGAAGGCCTCTGCCTCGCTGTTTTGCTCGCCCCAGGTCATGGTCCCGAGGCAGATTGCACTCACGTTCAGATCGGTACGGCCCAGCTGTCGATAGTCCATCGGGTAGTCCTTGGCGGAAAACAATCATAAAAGCAGGTTGAATTTTTTTTCGCAATCTGCATAATTGCGCACCTCTTTCTGCAGTGGAAGTGATGCGCCGCCTGCCGAAGAATCTTGCCGTTGAACGGACGCGCCGACCCGAGCCCCCGATAGCGTCTGTACCCGGCTGCCTTTGACTTGTCAAAGTACGCACTATTCAGTAAGATCCGCCGTCTAAATTTACAGGGCGGCCCCTGAGGCTATAAAGAATGAAAACTTTTACTGCTAAACCGGAAACAGTAAAGCGCGACTGGTTTGTCGTCGACGCTGCTGGTCAGACCCTGGGTCGTCTGGCCACCGAGATCGCGAGCCGTCTGCGTGGCAAGCACAAGCCTGAGTACACTCCTCACGTTGACACCGGCGACTACATCGTCGTTATCAATGCCGAGCAGATTCGTGTGACCGGTGCTAAAACCACCGACAAAATCTACTACTCCCACTCCGGTTTCCCGGGCGGCATCAAGTCGATCAACTTCGAAAAGCTGATCGCTAAAGCCCCTGAGCGCGTGATCGAGACCGCGGTCAAAGGCATGCTGCCTAAGAACCCGCTGGGTCGCGACATGTATCGTAAGCTGAAAGTCTATGCGGGCGCTGCTCACCCTCATACTGCTCAGCAGCCCCAAGAACTGAAGTTTTAACGGAATAGTTCATTATGTCGGCGACTCAAAATTACGGCACTGGCCGTCGCAAGACCGCAACCGCACGCGTTTTCCTGCGTCCGGGCACTGGTAACATCTCCATCAACAACCGTTCCCTGGATAATTTCTTCGGTCGCGAAACTGCCCGCATGGTAGTTCGTCAGCCGCTGGAATTGACTGAGACTGTCGAGAAGTTCGACATCTACGTCACCGTGATCGGTGGTGGTGTAAGTGGTCAAGCTGGCGCAATCCGCCACGGTATCACTCGCGCTCTGATGCAGTACGACGAAACTCTGCGCGGTGCTCTGCGCAAAGCCGGCTTCGTTACTCGTGACGCACGTGAAGTTGAACGTAAGAAAGTTGGTCTGCGTAAAGCGCGTAAGCGTCCGCAGTACTCGAAGCGTTAATTCGCTTTCGCGTTCAAAGCGCCCAGTCTCCTCGCGGAGCTGGGCGTTTTTTTTGCTTAAAGATTTATGATGTGACAACTTGCCACATCCGTAGAGCCCCTATACTACAAGGCTTGGCGCTGACCCCGGATGGTAATTACCTTGTCAGAACTGGGGCTTTTCATTACCATTCTGCAAAATTTTTATAAGTTCAGATTTTTACTTAGTAGATGCCTGATTTAACAGGCCACAAAGCTGATGGGAGAGGACTGAATGAGCAATGACGGCGTGAATGCAGGCCGGCGTCGCTTCTTGGTAGCAGCCACATCCGTGGTGGGTGCTGCAGGAGCGGTGGGGGCTGCGGTCCCGTTCGTGGGGTCATGGTTTCCCAGTGCCAAGGCGAAAGCCGCAGGTGCACCGGTGAAAGTGAATGTCAGCAAAATCGAACCAGGTCAGCAGATGATTGCTGAATGGCGCGGTCAGCCGGTATTCATCGTCCGCCGTACGCAGGAGATTTTGGGGAATCTTGCAAAGATCGAGGGTGACCTCTCTGATCCAGACTCCAAGAATTCGGTACAGCCAACTTACGTGGACCCCAAGACACGCTCGATCAAGCCGGAAGTTCTGCTGCTGATCGGTATTTGCACGCACTTGGGTTGCTCTCCGACCTTCCGCCCAGAAGTAGCGCCTGCCGATCTCGGCCCGAAATGGGTAGGTGGTTATTTCTGCCCTTGCCACGGTTCCCACTACGATCTGGCTGGCCGCGTCTTCAAGTCGCAACCCGCGCCTTTGAATCTGCCAGTTCCCCCGCATTCCTATGAGTCGAACGACATTATTGTCATCGGCGTCGATACGGAGAAAGCGTGATGAGCAAGTTCATGGATTGGGTTGATGCGCGCTTTCCTGCCACTAAAATGTGGGAAGACCATCTCAGCAAGTACTACGCCCCGAAGAACTTCAACTTCTTCTATTTCTTTGGCTCCCTGGCGCTGTTGGTTCTGGTTAACCAGATCGTAACCGGCGTCTGGCTGACCATGAGCTACACCCCGTCGGCGGAAGAGGCATTCGCCTCCGTCGAATACATCATGCGCGACGTCGAGTACGGCTCGATCCTGCGTCTGCTGCACTCCACCGGCGCTTCGGCGTTCTTCATCGTGGTTTACCTGCATATGTTCCGTGGCCTGCTCTACGGTTCGTACCAGAAACCGCGTGAGTTGGTGTGGGTCTTCGGCATGCTGATCTACCTGGCACTGATGGCTGAAGCCTTCATGGGCTACCTGCTGCCGTGGGGTCAGATGTCCTACTGGGGCGCCCAGGTGATCATCTCGCTGTTCGGTGCGATTCCGGTCATCGGTAACGACCTGACCCAGTGGATCCGTGGTGACTACCTGATTTCGGGCATCACCCTGAACCGCTTCTTCGCCCTGCACGTCGTGGCCTTGCCGATCGTGATTCTCGGTCTGGTGGTGCTGCACGTTCTGGCGCTGCACGAAGTCGGCTCGAACAACCCGGACGGCGTGGATATCAAGAAACACAAGGACGAAAACGGCGTACCGCTGGACGGCATTGCCTTCCACCCGTACTACACCGTGAAAGATATCGTCGGCGTGGTGGTGTTCCTGTTCATCTTCTGCGCGATCGTGTTCTTCTTCCCGGAAATGGGCGGTTACTTCCTCGAGAAGCCGAACTTCGAAGTGGCGAACGCCTTCAAGACCCCGGAACACATTGCCCCGGTCTGGTACTTCACCCCGTTCTACGCGATTCTGCGTGCGGTTCCGGACAAGCTCCTGGGCGTTGTGGCCATGGGTGCTTCGATTGCCTTGCTGTTCGTCCTGCCCTGGCTCGACCGTAGCCCGGTCAAGTCCATGCGCTACAAGGGCTGGCTGAGCAGGATCTGGCTCTGGGTGTTCTGCATCTCCTTCGTGATTCTTGGCTGGCTGGGCGTCATGGCGCCTACCCCGGAGCGTACGTTGCTGTCGCAGGTCTGTACCTTCCTGTACTTCGCCTACTTCATTCTGATGCCGTTCTACACCAGGCTCGAGAAGACCAAACCGGTTCCGGAAAGGGTGACTGGCTGATGAAAAAGCTATTTGCTGTACTGATTCTTGCTGCGTTGCCTGTCTTGTCCTTCGCGGCCGAGCACGGCGGTCCAGAGCTCGAAAAAGTCGATATCGACGTCTCCGATAAAGCGGCAATGCAAGATGGCGCGCGTACGTTCGCCAACTACTGCATGGGTTGCCACAGTGCCAAGTTCCAGCGCTATGAGCGTGTTGCCGACGATCTGGGGATTCCTCACGATCTGATGCTGAAGAGCCTGGTGTTCACGGGCGCCAAGATCGGTGACCACATGAGCATCGGCATGCAGCCGGCAGACGCCAAGTCCTGGTTCGGCGCTGCGCCGCCCGACCTGACGCTGGTGGCTCGCGTTCGTGGTACTGACTGGCTCTACGGTTACCTGCGGTCGTTCTATGAAGACCCGTCTCGTCCTTGGGGTGTGAACAACAAGGTGTTCCCGAACGTCGGTATGCCTAACGTTCTGGTCGGCCTGCAGGGTCGTCAGGTGATAGGCTGCAAACAAGTTCAAATCGTCGACGACGGCAAGAAGCAGTATGATCCGCTGACCGGCACGAAGCTGACTCATGAAGCGTGCGATCAGTTGACCATCGTGCCAAAAACCGGTGCTCTGAACGAAGAGCAGTTCGACGAGAAGGTCAAGAATCTGGTGACCTTCCTGGCCTATTCGGCCAACCCGGTGAAGCTGCAGCATCAGCGCATCGGTACCTATGTGTTGCTGTACCTGGCGTTCTTCTTCGTATTCGCTTATCTGCTCAAGCGTGAATACTGGAAAGACGTGCATTGATAAAGCTTTAAGTAATTGCTGTTAATCGCGCGCGCCCAAGGGCGTCTCTGAACGTGTAACGAGTCTGGTCATCCAGACGTTACGGGAGACGCCCTCTGGGCGCGCGCGTTTTTCCGCTTCCGATAATTTCAACAAGCGAGGAGGACCGCCATGGGCGTGACCAATCGGTTGGCCTGTTACTCCGACCCCGCCGACCACTATTCCCACCGAGTGCGTATCGTACTGGCAGAGAAGGGTGTCAGCGCCGAGATCATCAGTGTGGAGGCGGGTCGTCATCCGCCAAAGCTGATCGAAGTGAACCCTTACGGCAGCTTGCCCACCCTGGTCGATCGTGACCTGGCGTTGTGGGAGTCGACCGTGGTGATGGAATATCTGGATGAGCGTTACCCGCATCCACCTTTGCTGCCGGTTTATCCGGTGGCGCGTGCCAACAGTCGTCTGCTGATTCACCGTATTCAGCGTGACTGGTGTGTTCTGGTGGATCTGATTCTGGATTCGCGGACCAAGGAGCCGGCACGTGTGCAGGCTCGCAAGGAATTGCGTGAGAGCCTGACTGGCGTTTCGCCGCTGTTCGCCGACAAGCCGTTTTTCTTAAGTGAGGAACAAAGTCTGGTGGATTGTTGCCTACTGCCAATACTCTGGCGCTTACCGATTCTGGGTATTGAACTGCCGCGGCCTGCCAAGCCGCTGCTTGATTACATGGAGCGCCAGTTTGCGCGTGAGGCTTTCCAGGCGAGTCTGTCTGGTGTCGAACGCGATATGCGCTGAGGCTTAAGGAGCCGCTATGAACTCCAGTCGACCTTATTTGGTCCGTGCGCTCTATGAGTGGATTGTGGACAACGATTGCACCCCGCACCTGCTGGTCAATTCCGAGTATCCGTCGGTGCAGGTGCCGCAAGGCTTTGCGAGCGACGGACAGATTGTCCTGAACGTATCGCCTGCGGCGGTGCGTCATCTGCACATGGATAACGATGCGGTCAGCTTTGAAGGGCGCTTCGGTGGCGTGCCGCATACGCTGTACGTGCCTATCGCTGCGATCCTCGGCATTTACGCTCGGGAGAACGGTCAGGGCATGGTGTTCGATCTGGAATCGCCTATGGAAGACGAGGAAGAGATCGAGCCGGATGATGATCTTCCACCACCCGACAGCGAGCCACCGCGTCCCAGCGGCCGGCCAAGCTTGAAGGTAGTGAAGTAATAAAAAAGGCGATCCGCAAGGATCGCCTTTTTTATTACGTAGGAGCTGTAGATCAGTCGATGTACTCGAACAGCTTCACAATCTTCTGTACGCCAGAAACACCCTGTACCAGGTTGGTGGCCTGGTCTGCTTCCTGTTTGGTCAGCAGGCCCAACAAGTAGACGATACCGTTCTCGGTCACGACTTTGATGCGCGAGCCCGGGATGCTGGCGTCGGCGATCATCTGGGTTTTGATCTTGGTGGTCAGCCAGGCATCGTTATTGCGGGCCAGTATCGACGAAGGCTGCATCACTTGCAGTTCGTTGTGCACGGTCTTTACCCGCTGAACCGCAGCGGCGGCTTGTCCGGCCAGTTCCTTGAGGTCGGGGCGTGGCGTTTGCCCGGCGAGCAGCACCACACCGTTGAAGCTGGTGACGATGATGCGCGAGCCTTTATCCAGGTCCGGGCTGGCCTTGGCCACGTTCACGCCGACCTTGGTTTCGATCAGGGAGTCGTCGATCTTGCTGCCGAAGGTGCGAGTGCCGCGATCGTCTTCAATGGGGGCGTCGCGGGTCGCGGTGAGTACCGAGGTGCAGCCGCTGATGCCCAGGCTTAGAGTCAAGGCCAGAAGGCCAAGGCGATTAAGGGTCATTCTTCACTCCCGAACAATTGGCTGTCGATCAAGTCGCAAAGACAATGGATCGCCAGCAGGTGGACTTCCTGAATGCGTGCAGTGACATTGGCCGGCACGCGTATTTCGACGTCTTCGGGCAATAACAGCGATGCCATGCCGCCGCCGTCGCGTCCGGTCAATGCTACGACAATCATTTCGCGATCATGTGCGGCCTGGATCGCTTGAATAATGTTTGCCGAGTTGCCGCTGGTGGAAATCGCCAGCAGCACGTCGCCGGGTTGGCCGAGCGCGCGGATCTGTTTGGAGAAGATTTCGTTGTAACTGTAGTCGTTGGCGATCGAGGTGATCGTCGAGCTGTCGGTCGTCAGTGCAATCGCCGGCAAGCTCGGGCGTTCGCGCTCGAAGCGGTTGAGCAGCTCGGAGGAGAAGTGTTGTGCGTCACCGGCTGAACCGCCGTTGCCGCACGAGAGCATTTTGCCTTCGTTGAGCAGGGCGTTGACCATCACCTGGCTGGCTTGCTCGATGTGCGGTGCAAGTACGTCCATCGCCTGTTGCTTGGTATCGATACTGGCCTGAAAAAGCTGGCGAATTCGCGATTGCATGTCCATCTGTGTGACCTTAAGTAGCGCGGCTTGGTGGCACAGCAATGTGCAGCCCGCAAAGCAAAGAGCAAAAGTGTTGAGTGAAGATCGGCCTTGCCTTTGAGCAGTCAGCTGTCAAAGGCGTTCCTTAGCCAGTTCAAATGAGCTGCGCTGCCGTCTATGGCAACTACGTCGAAACGGCAGGGGGAGTTGGCCCAGCGCGACTCGCGCTGCAGAAAATACTGCGCGGCGAGTATCAATTTCTGACGCTTGCGCGCATCGATACTGCCGAGCGCGCCACCCCATTGGGTGTTTTGTCTGTAGCGGACTTCGACGAATACTACTGTATCGCCGTCAAGCATGACCAGATCAAGCTCGCCGCGTTTACACAACCAGTTCTGCGCCAGGAGGCGCAGACCTTGTTGTTGGAGATGCTTGAGCGCCTGGCTTTCGGCATCTCGACCACTTTGTTGGCGTGACCTGTCGGGCATCAGCGCGGCGTGTCGGGCAGGCGTTGAACCTGGCCATTGATGAACTGTGCCCATGGCAGTTGACGCTGAACGCGTTGCGATGAGGTCATGCTCAGGGTGCCCGACTGACCTTCGATGGTGCTGTCTGGCAGTGCCTTGAGTTGGCCCAGGCGCGGCGCCAGGCGATAGGCGTCGACACCCATTGCGTAGAGGCGGCCCAGGCTGCCCGCAGCTTGTGGCCATTGAGCGGTCACTTGTCTGCGCAGCGGGTCGTTGGCGTCCAGCAGCCATGGGGTTTCGCAGAAGCGAACGCCGTTCATGTCGTTGTACTGGTTCTGGTCGCCGCTGGCGCTGAATACGTGGGACGTGGCGTAAACCGGTACGTCACCTGCGTATTGGAAGTTCAGCGTTGGCTTGATCTGCTGGGCTTGCTGCGGTGTCGAGGCGAGGAAAATGAACTCGATGTCCTGGCGGCGCGAAGGCTGTGCAGCCACCTGCGAGCCTACGGTGCTTTGCAGGCTCTTGGCGCGACCTTCGCTCTGACGCAACTGGAACAGGTCGGCGATTTGCTGGGCCAGGGCCACCGGCTGATCAACGCGTTCAATGCCCACGACGGTGCCGCCGTTAGCTTCCCAGTCCTGGCGGAAGGCTTTGAGCACGCGATCGCCCCATTCGCCTTTCGGCACCAGGGCAGCGGCGCGGTGCAGGCCGTCGGCGCGTGCCCGACGGGAAACTTCGCGGGCTTCGTCTTCGGCAGCCAGGCCGAACTGGAACAGTTGGGGCGGACCTTGTTCGCCTTCGCTGTAGTTCAGCGCCAGCGTGGTGATCGGCAGTTGCGGGCGAGTGCTGAGTTGTTTGACCAGTGGTTTTTCCAGCGGGCCGATGACCAGTTGCACGCCGTCGGCTTGTGCCTTGCGATAGAAGTCGTCCAGCGAGGTCAGGTGCGAGCTGTCATAGAACTCGATGGCAGGCGGTTTCTGCCCGGCTTGTTGAGCCTGGTAGTGAGCGGCCATGAAACCTTCGCGCAGTGCCTTGGCGACCGACGCCAGCGGACCGTCTTGCGGCAGCAGCAGGCCGATCTTGCTGATCGGTTGGCTGGCCAGTTCCTTGAGTTTGGTCAAAGGCAGTGGCAGCACCAGTGCAGCAGGGTGTTTAGGGTGCTGGGCGCGCCAGTTGTCGATGGCGGCCTGCTGCTGTTCCAGCGTAGCGGCGTTTTTCACCGCCACGGCCAGGCTCATCCAGCCGCCGAGGTCATCGGTGGTGATGGGTTGCAGTTGATCGGTCGGCAAGGACGCAATGAGTGCCCAGATGGCCTCGTGGTTTTTACTGGCCGCGTCATCCTTGAGCAGTGGGGCGATAAAGATGCGTTCGCGGGCGGCGGCCAGGGTCTGGCCATCGGCTTCAAGGGCGCGGGCATGGACGGTGCCGGTGCGTACTTGCTGCTCGACCGGCATCTCGCCCAGGTGTTGCTGGCTCGGATGGCTCAAGGCGGTCAGTGCTGCCTTGGGCTGGTTGCGAGTCATCGCCAGTTCGGCGGCCAGGGTGCTGGCGTACACCTGTTGGCCGGGTTTCAACTGGTCCATTGGGACCTGCTGAAGGATTTGTGCCGACTGGCCGGCATTACCCTGGCGGTAGGCCAGGTCTGCCGCGCTCAGGCGCAACAGGGCGGCCTTCTCCGGCGTTTTGCTGGTGGCGGCCTGTTCGAGCAATTGCTCGATACTGGCATCCGCAGTCCGTGGAAGTTCGCCAAGGCTGGAGGAGGGCGAGCTGGTGCAAGCCGCCAACAGAGCAGCGAGGCAGAGGGCAGAGAACAGCCGCAGGCAAGCGATCATGTAATGTTCCTGATACTCGATCAAATTAGCGTGGAATTGTACCCAAGCGCTGGCCGGGGCGCGATGTTACTGGCGTGAAACCTTCAATTTAGGTCGTGTAAATGTTACGACGATCAACAAAAGGACGTGGAGCAAGATGATCGCTGCGCGTATTCAAGGCACTTCTACGCGCTACAATGCCGGTTTTACCGATCATGAGGTGTGCGCTTTGACTGCTCCAGGTGCTTTGAATTCCGTTGCTGGCTCGCTTTATGTGGTGGCGACGCCTATCGGCAACCTGGATGACATCAGTGCGCGGGCGCTGAAAATCTTGCGTGACGTGGCGTTGATCGCGGCTGAAGACACTCGTCACTCCTTGCGGTTGCTGCAACATTTCGGGATCGCCACGCCGCTGGCGGCGTGTCATGAGCACAATGAGCGCGATGAAGGCAGTCGCTTCATCACGCGTTTGCTGGCCGGTGACAATGTCGCGCTGATCTCCGATGCGGGAACGCCGCTGATCTCTGATCCGGGTTATCACCTGGTGCGTCAGGCGCGGGCGGCAGGTATCAATGTAGTACCGGTTCCCGGTGCCTGCGCGCTGATTGCGGCCTTGTCTGCGGCAGGGTTGCCGTCTGACCGATTCATCTTCGAAGGCTTTTTGCCGGCCAAGGCGGTGGGGCGACGTGCGCGTCTGGAGTCCATAAAGGAAGAGCCACGTACGTTGATCTTTTACGAAGCGCCGCACCGGATTCTCGAGTGCTTGCAGGACATGGAGCTGGTATTCGGTGCGGAGCGTCCGGCGCTGCTCGCTCGCGAGCTGACCAAAACCTTCGAAACCCTCAAGGGGCTGCCGTTGGCCGAGTTGCGTGCATTTGTCGAGAACGATAGCAATCAGCAGCGCGGCGAGTGTGTGGTGTTGGTGGCCGGCTGGTCGGCGCCGGAGAGTGAGGAGGCGGTGAGTAGCGAGGCGATGCGCATTCTCAATCTGCTGCTCGAGGAAATGCCACTCAAGCGTGCTGCGGCGTTGGCGGCGCAAATTACCGGTGAGCGCAAGAACGTTCTCTACCAGGTGGCCCTGGATAAACAGAAAGGCGAGTAAAAACGCGGGTTGTAGAGCGGCAAAAGGCTTTTATCGCTTGTTCTTCGGGCTCTCTGCCGTTAACCTTTGCGGCGGAGAGTCGATTGGACAGTCGCTGCCCTCTATGAAAATTAGGGGGGGGAGGAAAGTCCGGGCTCCATAGGGCGAAGTGCCAGGTAATGCCTGGGAGGCGTGAGCCTACGGAAAGTGCCACAGAAAATAACCGCCTAAGCACTTCGGTGCCGGTAAGGGTGAAAAGGTGCGGTAAGAGCGCACCGCACGACTGGCAACAGTTCGTGGCTAGGTAAACCCCACTTGGAGCAAGACCAAATAGGGTCCCAAGGCGTGGCCCGCGCTGGGACCGGGTAGGTTGCTAAAGATGTCCAGTGATGGCCATCGTAGACGAATGACTGTTCAAGACAGAACCCGGCTTATAGATCGACTCTCCACCTTTTTGTTCCTTCGGCTTGAATTTTTGGCGGAAGGACGTGGTAATACTGATTGGCCATCTGCTGAACCCCTGGCAGAGGCTCCGATACAGTAGCGATTACCCTCCCTGCTTGAATCAGTGGCAGAAGGGCTTTGTAATACCGATTAGCCAGCGCTTGAACCGCTAGTCGCATCACCCGGGTAGTGGCCAATTCCCTCCCTGCTTGAATCAATAGCAGAAGCGCATTTGTAATACCGAAAAAATCTTACTCTTAACAAATCACTTTAACTTCTGAACGTAGCCTTCAGTGCTGCTTCAAGTTATTGAACAAAATCATCCGCCAAATACTCGTAACCCCTTCTTTTGCAGCGCTAAATCTCCGATCTGTAAGGGTTTTCCTTCAATCCGTGCCTTGACGGTGTGGTGGGCGCATTCCTATAGTGTGCGCAAGTGGCGGAAAGTGGCATGAAGTGGGTTTTTTAAGCGTAAAACGCTAAAATTTGGAGAAACGCTGACGTGTTTCGCGGAGCTAATGCTATCAGTCTCGATGCAAAAGGCCGTCTCGCCATGCCGAGCCGGTATCGTGACGAGCTCGTTTCGCGAAGTTCCGGGCAATTAATTGTCACAATTGATGCCGTTGATCCTTGTTTATGTGTTTACCCGCTCGATGAGTGGGAGCTGATTGAAACCAAACTGCGCGCACTGCCTTCGCTTCGCGAAGAGAACCGCCGTTTGCAACGTTTGCTGATTGGTAATGCCGTCGACCTCGAGCTCGATGGCAGTGGTCGTTTTCTGGTTCCACCGCGTCTGCGCGAATACGCCAAATTGGATAAGCGCGCGATGCTGGTAGGCCAACTGAACAAGTTCCAATTGTGGGACGAGGATGCCTGGGATGCGGTTTCTGCTGCTGACCTGGCTGCTATTCAACAACCGGGCGCTATGCCTGATGAACTGCGTGATTTGATCCTGTGACTATTGATAGCGGCTTTAACCACATCACCGTACTGCTTGACGAAGCCGTTGAGGCTCTCGCCGTACGCCCTGATGGCTGCTATCTGGATGGCACGTTCGGGCGCGGCGGGCATAGCCGCCTGATTCTCAGCCAGCTCGGTCCCGATGGTCGGTTGCTGGGGTTCGACAAAGATCCTCAGGCGATTGCCACCGGGCAAACGCTAGCGGCCGAAGACGGCCGCTTTGTCGTTGTACAGCGCAGCTTTGCCGAGCTTGGTTCGGAAGTTGCCGAACGCGGTCTGGCCGGCAAGGTCAGCGGCGTTCTGCTCGATCTGGGCGTGTCTTCGCCACAGCTCGACGACCCGGAGCGTGGCTTCAGCTTCCTCAATGACGGCCCGCTGGACATGCGCATGGACCCGTCTCGCGGGATCAGTGCGGCAGAGTTCGTCAACACCGCACCCGTCGAAGAAATCGCCCGCGTGTTCAAGGAATACGGCGAAGAGCGTTTCTCCGGTCGTATGGCCCGTGCCGTGGCCGAGCGCCGCGATATCAAGCCCTTCGAACGCACTGGCGATCTGGCTGAAGTCCTGAAAGTCGCCAACCCTGCCTGGGAGAAGGGCAAGAACCCGGCTACCCGCGCGTTCCAGGGCCTGCGAATTCACGTCAACAACGAGTTGGGCGATCTTGAGACCGGCCTCGAAGCCGCGCTTGAAGCTCTCGAAGTGGGCGGTCGCCTGGTGGTGATCAGCTTCCACTCGCTGGAAGACCGCATCGTCAAACAGTTCATGCGCAAACTGGTCAAGGGCGAAACCGACAACCTGCCGCGCAACCTGCCAGTACGTTTCGAAGCCTTCGTGCCGAAAATCAAGATTCATGGCAAACCGCAATTCGCTGGCGAAGCCGAGCTCAAAGCCAACCCTCGTTCCCGTAGCGCCGTCATGCGTGTCGCGGAGAAACTTCGGTGAGCAAGCTCTTCGCCAAGCCACTTCCAGGCGGAAGCTTTTTCATGCTGCTGCTATTTATTGCCGTATTGGTCTCCGCAATCGGGGTTTCCTATAGCGCTCACTGGAACCGTCAACTGCTGAACTCGCTGTACAACGAGTTGAGTGTGCGCGACAAGGCGCAGGCGGAGTGGGGCCGGTTGATTCTTGAACAGAGCACCTGGACCGCTCACAGCCGTATCGAAGTATTGGCCACCGAACAGCTGAAGATGCGCATTCCCGGCGCCGCTGAAGTGCGGATGGTGGCGCCATGATGAAACTCGAAGGGGCACTCTTTCCGTGGCGGTTTCGCGTGGTGCTTGGCTTGCTGGGTGTCATGGTGGTCGCCATCGCGTGGCGCATTGTCGACCTGCAGGTAATCGACCGTGACTTCCTGATTGGTCAGGGCGATGCGCGCAGTGTTCGACACATCCCGATCCCGGCTCACCGTGGTTTGATCACCGACCGTAACGGCGAACCGTTGGCTGTGAGTACCCCGGTCACCACCCTGTGGGCCAACCCCAAGGAAATGCAGCTGGCCAAGGAAAAGTGGCCGGCACTGGCGACTGTGCTGGGGCAGGACCCTAAAGTACTGGCCGAGCGACTCGAAGCTCAGGCGAATAAAGAATTCATCTATCTGGTGCGCGGGCTGACCCCCGAGCAGGGCCAGGTCGCGCTCGATCTGAAAGTGCCGGGCGTTTACGGCATCGAAGAGTTCCGGCGTTTCTACCCGGCCGGCGAAGTCACCGCGCACATGGTCGGCTTCACCGACATCGATGACCACGGGCGTGAAGGCGTGGAGTTGGCGTACGACGAATGGCTGGCCGGTGTCGCCGGCAAGCGTCAGGTCATCAAGGACCGGCGCGGCAGACTGATCAAAGACGTTCAGGTGACCAAAAACGCCAAGGCCGGCAAGCCCTTGGCGTTGTCGATTGACCTGCGTCTGCAATACCTGGCGAACCGTGAACTGCGCAACGCGATCATCGAGAACGGCGCCAAGGCTGGCAGCCTGGTGATCATGGACGTCAAGACCGGCGAGATCCTCGCCATGGTCAACCAGCCGACCTACAACCCGAACAACCGTCGCAACCTGCAACCGGCAATGATGCGTAACCGCGCGATGATCGACGTGTTCGAACCAGGTTCGACCATGAAAGCGATCTCCATGAGCGCCGCGATCGAAACCGGGCGCTGGAAACCGAGCGATACCGTTGAGGTGTACCCGGGCAGCTTGCAGATTGGTAAATACACCATCAAGGACGTATCCAAGACCGAAGGCCCGGTGCTCGACCTGACCGGCATTCTGATCAACTCCAGTAACGTCGGCATGAGTAAGGTCGCCTTCGATATCGGCGGCGAAACGATTTTCCGTCTCGCGCAGAAAGTCGGCCTCGGCCAGGACACCGGTCTGGGTTTCCCGGGCGAGCGTGTCGGCAACCTGCCGAACTACCGCGAATGGCGCAAGGCCGAGACGGCCACGCTGTCGTATGGCTACGGCATTTCGGTGACCGCCATTCAGCTGGTCCACGCCTTCTCGGCGCTGGCCAACAATGGCCGTATTGCACCGCTGACCCTGATCAAGACCGACAAGGCCGCGCAAACCACTCAAGTGATTCCGGAAGCCGTGGCGAAAACCATACAGGGCATGCTGCAACAAGTGATCGAAGCCCCGCGCGGTGTATTCCGTGCGCAAGTGCCGGCCTATCACGTTGCTGGCAAGTCCGGTACTGCACGTAAGACATTGGTGGGCACCAAAGGCTACGCCGAGAACTCCTATCGCTCGCTGTTCGCAGGTTTTGGCCCGATGAGTGATCCGCGTTACGCGATTGTCGTGGTGATCGATGAGCCGACCAAAGCGGGCTTCTTCGGTGGTCTGGTTTCGGCGCCGGTGTTCAGCAAAGTGATGTCCGGGACCCTGCGTCTGATGAACATCACGCCGGACAACCTGCCGCCCACCCAGCAAGCCAACGCGGCCCCGGTTATCCCTGTTAAAGCCAATGGAGGGCGTGGCTGATGTCGCTTAGCCTGAACAAGATTTTCGCCCACGCTGACCGTGATCTGTTGATTCGCGAACTGACCCTGGACAGTCGTAATGTCCGAGCGGGCGATCTGTTTCTGGCCGTCCCCGGCGCTAAATTCGACGGTCGTGCACACATTGCCGATGCCTTGCAACGTGGCGCTGCCGCAATCGCCTACGAAGTCGAAGGCGCGACCGTTCTGCCGATTACCGATGTGCCGCTGATTCCGGTCAAGGGCCTGGCCGCGCAGTTGTCGGATATTGCCGGGCGTTTTTATGGCGACCCGAGCCGTAACCTGAACCTGATTGGCGTGACCGGCACCAACGGTAAAACCAGCGTGACCCAACTGGTCGCACAAGCGCTGGACCTGTTGGGGCAGCACTGCGGCATTGTTGGCACCCTGGGCACCGGTTTCTACGGCGCACTCGAAAGCGGCCTGCACACCACGCCGAACCCGATTGCAGTACAGGCAACCCTGGCCGACCTGAAGAAGGCCGGCGCCAAAGCCGTGGCCATGGAAGTGTCCTCCCACGGCCTGGATCAAGGGCGCGTGACGGCACTGGCGTTCGATGTGGCGGTGATGACCAACCTGTCGCGCGATCACCTGGATTATCACGGGACCATGCAAGCCTATGGCGAGGCCAAGGCCAAGCTGTTTGCCTGGAACGATCTTAAGTGCCGGGTAATCAACCTCGACGACGCGTTCGGCCGGCAACTTGCGGCTGAAGAAGGTGAGTCGCGCCTGATCACTTACAGTCTCGAAGACGCCAGCGCCTACCTCTATTGCCGTGACGCGCAGTTCGACGATGAAGGCGTGCGCGCCACACTGGTGACGCCGCAGGGCGAGCACCATTTGCGCAGTACCTTGCTCGGCCGTTTCAACCTGAGCAACGTACTGGCCGCTGTCGGTGCCTTGCTCGGTCTGGATTACGCGCTGGATGAAATCCTCCACGTACTGCCACAACTTGAAGGTCCGGCCGGTCGCATGCAGCGTCTGGGCGGCGGTACTCAGCCGCTGGTGGTGGTCGACTACGCCCATACCCCGGATGCGCTGGAAAAAGTCCTGATGGCCCTGCGTCCACACGCCAAGGGCAAATTGCTCTGCCTGTTCGGTTGCGGTGGTGATCGCGATCGCGGCAAGCGTCCGCTGATGGCCGAAGTGGTCGAGCGTCTGGCTGACGGCGTGCTGGTCACCGATGACAACCCGCGCAGCGAAGACCCTGCACAGATTTTCGACGACATCCGCGCCGGTTTCACGGCTGTGGATAACGTTCGATTCGTCGCCGGCCGTGGCCAGGCGATTGCCCAGTTGATCGCCAGCGCCAGCGCGGATGACGTGATCGTGCTGGCCGGTAAAGGTCACGAGGACTACCAGGAAATCAACGGCGAGCGCCATGATTTCTCCGACCTGGTGGAGGCCGACCGTGCCTTGACCGCGTGGGAGGTGGCTCATGCTTAAAGCCTTGAAGTTGAGCGAAGTGGCGGGTCCATTGGCCGGCCGCCTGCTGACTGCCGATAGCAGCTTTGATGGCGTCAGCATCGACAGCCGGGCGATCAAGCCGGGCCAGTTGTTTGTCGCCCTGGCCGGGCCGCGTTTCGACGGTCATGACTACCTGAACGACGTGGCTGCCAAAGGCGCGGTCGCGGCTCTGGTCGAGCGTGAAGTGCTGAACTCCACGTTGCCGCAACTATTGGTCAAGGATACTCGTCAGGCCCTTGGCGAACTCGGCGCGCTGAACCGTGCTGCGTATTCGAACCCGGTCGCGGCGATTACCGGCTCCAGCGGCAAAACCACGGTCAAGGAAATGCTCGCGAGCATCCTGCGCACACGCGGTCCGGTACTGGCGACCCGTGGCAACCTGAACAATGACCTCGGCGTTCCGCTGACCTTGCTCGAACTGACCGCGGAGCACACCGCGGCTGTCATCGAACTGGGTGCTTCGCGGATCGGCGAGATTGCCTACACCGTCGGTATGACCAAGCCGCATGTAGCCGTGATCAACAACGCCGGGACCGCCCACGTCGGCGAATTCGGCGGCCCGGAAAAAATCGTTGAAGCCAAGGGCGAGATTCTCGAAGGGCTGGACGCCGATGGCGTCGCCGTTCTGAACCTCGACGACAAGGCGTTTGATATCTGGAAGAAGCGTGCCGCCGGTCGTCAGGTGCTGAGCTTTGCCCTGAACGACAGTCGTGCCGATTTCCATGCCACTGATCTGGCTCGTGACGAACGCGGTTGCCCGTCCTTCACGCTGCACAGTCCGCAAGGCGTCGAACAGGTTCAACTGAACCTGCTTGGCAACCACAACGTTGCCAATGCCTTGGCCGCCGCGGCTGCCGCGCATGCCCTGGGTGTGTCGCTGTTCGGTATCGCCACGGGGCTGAATGCAGTGCAGCCGGTCAAGGGCCGTGCTGTGGCGCAACTGGCGAGCAATGGCATGCGCGTAATTGATGACTCTTACAACGCGAACCCCACCTCAATGTGCGCCGCCGTTGATATACTCGCCGGCTTTTCCGGCCGCACCATTCTGGTGCTCGGAGATATTGGCGAGTTGGGCGAGTGGGCGGAGCAGGGGCACCGCGAGGTTGGCGCGTACGCCAGCGGCAAGGTTTCCGCGCTTTATGCTGTTGGCCCGATGATGGCGCATGCCGTCGCAGCCTTCGGTGAACAGGCTCGTCACTTTGCCAGTCAGGCTGATCTGATCGCGGCGCTGGGCGCCGAACACGATACAAACACCACTATTTTGATCAAGGGCTCGCGAAGCGCTGCGATGGAAAACGTCGTTGCGGCTTTGTGCGGTTCGAGCGGGGAGAACCATTAATGCTGCTGTTGTTAGCGGAGTATCTGCAACAGTTCTACAAAGGCTTCGCGGTCTTTCAGTACCTGACCCTGCGCGGGATTCTCGGTGTGCTGACCGCGTTGTCGTTGTCGCTGTGCCTGGGTCCTTGGATGATCCGCACGTTGCAGAACCGCCAGATCGGCCAGTCTGTCCGTAATGACGGCCCGCAATCGCACTTGTCCAAATCGGGCACTCCGACCATGGGCGGCGCACTGATTCTGACCGCTATCGGCGTCAGCACCTTGCTTTGGGCAGACCTGCACAACCGCTATGTGTGGGTCGTGTTGCTGGTCACGCTGTTGTTTGGTGCCGTGGGCTGGGTCGACGATTACCGCAAAGTCATCGAGAAGAACTCCCGTGGCTTGCCGAGCCGCTGGAAATACTTCTGGCAGTCGGTGTTCGGTCTGGGCGCGGCGATCTTTCTTTATATGACTGCACCCAGCGCGGTTGAAACGACCTTGATCGTGCCGATGTTCAAAGACGCCAGCATCGCGCTCGGCATTGGCTTCGTGGTCCTGACCTACTTCGTGATCGTCGGCTCCAGCAACGCGGTCAACCTGACTGACGGCCTCGACGGCCTGGCGATCATGCCAACCGTGATGGTCGGCGGCGCGTTGGGGATCTTCTGCTACCTGTCGGGTAACGTGAAATTCGCCGAATACCTGCTGATCCCTTATGTACCGGGCGCAGGTGAGCTGATCGTGTTCTGCGGCGCGCTGATCGGCGCCGGCCTGGGTTTCCTCTGGTTCAACACGTACCCGGCTCAAGTCTTCATGGGCGACGTCGGCGCACTGGCGCTGGGCGCGGCCCTGGGCACCATCGCCGTGATCGTCCGTCAGGAAATCGTCCTGTTCATCATGGGCGGTGTGTTCGTGATGGAAACCCTGTCGGTGGTCATTCAGGTTGCTTCTTTCAAGCTGACCGGTCGCCGCGTGTTCCGCATGGCACCGATTCACCACCACTTTGAACTCAAGGGCTGGCCCGAGCCACGCGTGATCGTCCGTTTCTGGATCATCACCGTGATTCTCGTGCTGTTCGGCCTTGCCACCCTGAAGCTGAGGTAGAACAAGTGTCTCTGATCGCTTCTGACCACTTCCGCATCGTTGTCGGCCTCGGCAAGAGCGGCATGTCCCTGGTTCGCTTCCTGGCGAACCGGGGCGTGTCGTTCGCTGTCGCCGATACGCGGGAAAATCCACCGGAGCTGGCCACGCTGCGTCGTGACTACCCGCAGGTGGAAGTGCGTTGTGGCGAGCTGGATGTCGAATTCCTCTGCCGTGCCGACGAGCTCTACGTGAGCCCGGGCCTGGCCTTGGCGACTCCGGCCCTGCAAGCGGCGGCTGCCCGTGGCGTGAAGCTGTCGGGTGATATCGAATTGTTCGCACGTAACGCGAAGGCGCCGATCGTTGCCATTACCGGCTCCAACGCAAAAAGCACCGTGACCACGCTGGTCGGCGAAATGGCGGCAGCGGCCGGCAAACGTGTGGCGGTGGGCGGAAACCTTGGTACTCCGGCCCTCGATCTGCTGAGCGATGACGTCGAGCTGTACGTGATGGAACTCTCCAGCTTCCAGCTGGAGACCACCGATCACCTGGGCGCCGAAGTGGCCACTGTGCTCAACGTCAGCGAAGACCATATGGACCGTTACAGCGGACTGCCGGCGTATCACCTGGCCAAGCACCGGATCTTCCGTGGCGCGAAGCAAGTGGTGGTCAATCGTCAGGATGCGCTGAGCCGTCCGTTGATGAGCGAGGGCCTGCCGTGCTGGACCTTCGGGCTGAACAAACCGGATTTCAAGGCCTTTGGTCTGCGCGAGGAAAATGGCGAGAAGTATCTGGCCTTTGAATTCCAGAACCTGATGCCGGTGCGCGAGTTGAAAATTCGCGGCGCGCATAACCAGTCCAACGCCCTTGCGGCTTTGGCCCTGGGGCACGCGGTGGGCCTGCCGTTCGACGCCATGCTTTCGAGCCTGCGCACTTTCGCCGGGCTTGAGCATCGCTGCCAGTGGGTCCGCGACCTGAACGGCGTGAGCTACTACAACGATTCAAAAGCCACCAACGTTGGCGCCGCTTTGGCTGCTATCGAAGGCCTGGGTGCAGATATCAAAGGCAAGCTGGTGCTGATCGCCGGTGGCGACGGCAAAGGTGCCGAGTTCAAGGATCTGCGCGATCCGGTCGCGGCCAACTGCCGCGCCGTGGTGTTGATGGGCCGTGACGCAGAGCTGATTGGCCAAGCCATCGGCGATGCCGCGCCACTGATTCGCGTCAATTCGCTGATCGAAGCGGTCGAGCAATGCCGCGCTATCGCCCAACCAGGCGATGCCGTGCTGCTGTCGCCGGCGTGCGCCAGTTTAGACATGTTCAAGAACTACGAAGAGCGTGGGCACCTGTTCGCCCAGGCCGTGGAGGACTTGGCATGAGCCTGAGAAATATCATCAAGCCGTACCCGTCGCCGATCATCACCGGGCGCGGTATCGACCTCGACTTCCCGATGCTCGCCGGTTGCCTGGCGTTACTCGGCCTGGGACTGGTCATGATCGCTTCGGCATCGTCCGAAGTGGCGGCGGTGCAGTCAGGCAGCGCCCTGTATTACATGGTTCGCCACCTCATTTACATCGTGCTCGGCCTCGGTGCCTGCGTCATCACCATGATGATTCCGATCGCTACCTGGCAACGCCTGGGCTGGCTGATGCTGATCGGTGCATTCGGGTTGCTGGTGATGGTGATCGTCCCGGGGATCGGCCGTGAGGTGAACGGTTCGATGCGCTGGATCGGTTTCAGTTTCTTCAACGTCCAGCCTTCCGAGATTGCCAAGGTCTTTGTGGTGATCTACCTCGCCGGTTATCTGGTGCGTCGGCAGAAAGAAGTACGCGAAAGCTGGATGGGCTTCTTCAAGCCGTTCATCGTGTTGCTGCCAATGGCCGGCCTGCTGCTGATGGAGCCGGACTTCGGTGCCACCGTCGTGATGATGGGGGCCGCGGCGGCGATGCTGTTTTTGGGCGGCGTCGGGCTGTTCCGCTTCACCTTGATGGTGATACTGGCGGTGGTGGCGGTGGTGCTGCTGATCAAGATGCAGCCTTATCGAATGGCGCGTCTGACCACCTTCACCGATCCTTGGGCCGACCAGTTCGGTTCCGGCTACCAGTTGACCCAGGCACTGATCGCCTTCGGTCGCGGTGAGTGGCTGGGCGTTGGCCTGGGCAACAGCGTGCAGAAACAGTTCTACCTGCCGGAAGCGCACACCGACTTCGTGTTCTCGGTCCTGGCCGAAGAGCTGGGCGTGGTCGGCTCCCTGGCCACCGTCGCGCTGTTCGTCTTCGTGTGCATACGCGGCATGTACATCGGGTTGTGGGCAGAAAAGGCCAAGCAATTCTTTGCCGCTTATGTCGCCTACGGCTTGTCGTTCCTGTGGATTGGTCAGTTCCTGATCAACATCGGGGTGAACGTCGGCCTGCTGCCGACCAAGGGCCTGACCTTGCCGTTCCTCAGTTACGGCGGCAGTTCGTTGGTGATCTGCTGCGCCTGTCTTGGCTTGTTGTTGCGCATCGAATGGGAGAGTCGAACCCACTTGGGCAGCGAAGAGATGGAATTCAGCGAGAGTGACTTCGCCGAGGAGCCGACCCATGGGCGCTAACGTGCTGATCATGGCGGGCGGCACCGGTGGCCACGTGTTCCCGGCGCTGGCCTGCGCTCGCGAGTTTCAGGCGCGCGGCTATACCGTGCACTGGCTCGGGACGCCTCGCGGAATCGAAAACGAACTGGTCCCGAATGCCGGCCTGCCGTTGCACCTGATCAACGTCAGCGGCCTGCGTGGCAAGAGCAAGCTGTCGCTGCTCAAGGCACCTTTTGTATTGCTCAAAGCGATTTGGCAGGCACGTGCCGTCATTCGTCAGCTGAAACCGGTCTGCGTCCTGGGCTTTGGCGGATATGTCACCGGTCCTGGTGGCGTAGCCGCCAAACTGGCCGGTGTGCCCGTGATCGTTCATGAACAGAACGCCGTCGCCGGTACCGCCAATCGGTTGCTGGTGCCGTTGGCCGCGCGAGTCTGCGAAGCTTTCCCGGACACCTTTGCTGCCAGTGGCAGCCGGCGTACCACCGGTAACCCGGTGCGCACCGAGTTGTTCCTCGATACAGCGCGTCCAGCCCTGGCCGGACGCAAAGCGCGTTTGCTGATCCTGGGCGGAAGCCTTGGGGCAGAACCGTTGAACAAATTACTGCCTGAAGCCCTGTCGCAGGTTCCTGTTGAGCTGCGTCCGGAAGTGTTTCATCAGGCCGGTAAAAACCACGATGAAGTGACTGCCGAGCGCTATCGCACGGCCGGTGTCGAGGCGCAAGTGCAGCCTTTCATCAAAGACATGGCCCAAGCCTATGGCTGGGCTGACCTGGTGGTCTGTCGCGCTGGCGCGCTGACTGTCAGTGAGCTGGCTGCTGCCGGTCTGCCCTCGATGCTGGTGCCTTTGCCCCACGCGATCGACGATCACCAGACCCGCAATGCCGAATATTTGGCTCGTGAAGGCGCTGCCTTCCTGATGCCGCAAAGAACGACTGGCGCAGCGGATCTCGCTGCACGCCTGACAGAGGTCTTGATGCAACCGCAACGACTCAACGACATGGCTGGCGCCGCTCGTCGCCTGGCCAAACCTGATGCAACCCGCAACGTGGTCGATATCTGCCTGGAGGTGGTTCATGGTTGAAAATCAGAAAGCCATGCCGCAACCGGAAATGCGCCGCATCCGTCGCATCCACTTCGTCGGAATCGGCGGTGTGGGCATGTGCGGAATTGCCGAAGTGTTGCTGAACCTGGGCTATCAAGTGTCCGGTTCCGACCTGAAGGCTTCACCGGTGACCGAGCGTCTTGAATCGTTCGGCGCCCAGATCTTCATCGGCCACCGCGCCGAGAACAGTGCGAGCGCCGATGTACTGGTGGTGTCGAGCGCCGTGAACACTTCCAACCCGGAAGTCGCGACGGCCCTTGAGCGTCGTATCCCCGTGGTGCCGCGTGCCGAAATGCTCGCCGAGCTGATGCGCTACCGCCACGGCATCGCCGTCGCCGGTACTCACGGCAAAACCACCACCACCAGCCTGATCGCTTCGGTGTTCGCGGCCGGTGGCCTGGACCCGACCTTCGTGATCGGTGGCCGCCTGAATGCAGCGGGCACCAATGCCCAACTGGGCACCAGCCGTTACCTGATTGCCGAAGCCGACGAAAGCGACGCCAGTTTCCTGCACCTGCAGCCGCTGGTGGCTGTGGTCACCAATATCGACGCCGACCACATGGCGACCTACGACGGTGACTTCAACAAACTGAAGAAAACCTTCGTCGAATTCCTCCACAACCTGCCGTTCTACGGTCTGGCGGTGATGTGCCTGGACGACCCGGTGGTGCGTGAAATCCTGCCGTTGGTCAAACGTCCGACCATGACCTACGGCTTCAGCGAAGATGCCGACGTACGCGCCATCAATGTTCGCCAGCAAGGCATGCAGACCTTCTTCACCGTGCTGCGCCCTGACTGCGAACCATTGGATGTCTCGGTGAACATGCCGGGCAATCACAACGTACTGAACTCGCTGGCGACCATCTGCATCGCGACCGACGAGGGCGTCAGCGATGAATCCATCGTTCAGGGGCTGTCGGGCTTCCAGGGTGTTGGCCGACGCTTCCAGGTCTACGGCGAGCTGCCGGTCGAAGGCGGCAACGTGATGCTGGTGGACGACTACGGTCACCACCCGACCGAAGTCGCTGCCGTCATCAAAGCCGTGCGCGGTGGTTGGCCGGATCGCCGCCTGGTGATGGTTTACCAGCCGCACCGCTACAGCCGCACCCGCGACCTGTACGACGATTTCGTCAATGTACTGGCTGACGCCAACGTGCTGCTGCTGATGGAAGTCTATCCGGCCGGCGAAGAGCCGATTCCGGGGGCTGACAGCCGCAAGCTGTGCAACAGCATCCGCCAGCGCGGTCAGCTCGACCCGATCTACATCGAGCGCGGTGTCGACCTCGCGCCTGTGGTCAAGCCGCTGCTGCGTGCCGGCGACATCCTGCTGTGCCAGGGCGCCGGTGATATCGGTGGTCTTGCACCGAAACTGTTGAATAGTCCGTTGTTCGCGGGTGCCGTTGTCGCTCCTAACGAAGGAAAGTTGAAATGACTGCTGCCTACGCCAACCTGTTCTCGACAATCGCCCCGAAAGACTTCGGCCGTGTGGCCGTGCTGTTCGGTGGCAAAAGCGCCGAGCGTGAGGTTTCGCTGAAATCCGGTAACGCGGTGCTTGAAGCGCTGCAGTCCGCTGGCGTGGATGCGTTCGGCATCGACGTCGGCGACGATTTCCTGCAACGCCTGCTGAACGAAAAAATCGACCGCGCCTTCATCATTCTCCACGGTCGTGGCGGTGAAGACGGCAGCATGCAGGGTTTGCTCGAATGCGCAGGGATTCCGTACACCGGCAGCGGCATCCTTGCTTCGGCACTGGCCATGGACAAGCTGCGGACCAAACAGGTCTGGCACAGCCTCGGCATTCCGACGCCACGTCACGCGGTACTGAGCAGCGAAGCCGACTGTATTTTGGCGGCGACGGAACTGGGCTTCCCTTTGATCGTCAAACCGGCGCATGAAGGTTCAAGTATCGGTATGGCCAAAGTGACTTCGACAGCTGAATTGATCGAAGCCTGGAAAGCGGCCAGTACCTACGATTCGCAAGTGTTGGTCGAGCAATGGATTCAAGGTCCGGAGTTCACCATTGCGACCCTGCGTGATCAGGTGTTGCCACCGATCGCTCTGGGCACGCCACACACTTTCTATGACTACGACGCCAAGTACCTGGCTTCCGATACCCAGTACCGGATCCCGTGTGGCCTCGATAGCGCCAAAGAAAAAGAGCTCATGGACCTCACGGCAAAAGCCTGTGAGGCGCTGGGTATCGCCGGTTGGGGAAGGGCTGACGTGATGCAGGACGCCGACGGGCAGTTCTGGTTCCTGGAAGTCAATACCGCACCGGGCATGACCGATCACAGTCTGGTCCCGATGGCCGCACGCGCCGCCGGTCTGGATTTCCAGCAGTTGGTGCTGGCGATCCTGGCGGCCAGTGTTGCCAGTCACGTAGAGCCGCGAGGTTAAGACCATGCAAGGCGCCCAGCTACGTCATCAGCCATCCGCACCCGGCCGCAAGCCGGTGCCGCGGGGTGCCAGTCGAATGGTGGCCAAAGAGCCGATGTCGGTGCGCCTGCCGAAAGCCAATTTTGGTTTTCTCAAAGCCTTGTTCTGGCCCGTGCTGTTGGTCGCATTGGGGTTCGGTACTTACGAAGGTGCACAGCGCTTGCTGCCGTACGCCGATCGGCCGATCACCAAGATCAACGTGCAGGGCGATTTGAGTTACATCAGCCAGCAAGCGGTGCAGCAGCGGATCGCCCCGTACGTGGCGGCGAGCTTCTTCACCATTGACCTGGCGAGCATGCGTACCGAGCTGGAACAGATGCCATGGATTGCACACGCCGAAGTGCGTCGCGTCTGGCCTGACCAAGTGGTGATTCGCCTGGAAGAGCAACTGCCCGTGGCCCGCTGGGGTGACGAAGCGCTGCTGAACAACCAGGGGCAGGCGTTTACGCCGCGTGAATTGGCCAACTACGAACATTTGCCACAGCTGTTCGGCCCACAACGGGCCCAGCAGCAAGTGATGCAGCAGTATCAGGTGTTGAGCCAGATGTTACGGCCATTGGGCTTCTCGATTGCCCGGCTGGAATTGCGTGAACGCGGCAGTTGGTTTCTGACCACTGGCGCGGGTAGCGCGGGCCCTGGGATCGAGCTGTTGCTGGGTCGCGATCACCTGGTGGAAAAGATGCGCCGCTTCATTGCCATCTACGACAAGACGCTTAAAGAACAGATTACGAACATTGCGCGCATCGACCTGCGTTATGCCAACGGCCTGGCCGTTGGCTGGCGGGAACCTGTAGCGCCCACGACGGCCCAACGCGCTGTCGCGAAGAATTGAGAAGAGGCAGGACCATGGCAAACGTGCAAAGCGGCAAAATGATCGTCGGTCTGGATATCGGCACCTCCAAAGTGGTGGCGCTGGTAGGCGAGGTCGCGGCCGATGGCCAACTGGAAATCGTCGGGATCGGTACTCACCCCTCCCGCGGCCTGAAGAAGGGCGTGGTGGTGAATATCGAATCCACCGTGCAGTCCATTCAGCGTGCGATCGAAGAAGCGCAACTGATGGCCGGCTGCCGGATTCACTCGGCGTTCGTCGGTGTGGCCGGCAATCACATTCGCAGCCTGAACTCCCACGGGATCGTGGCGATTCGTGATCGCGAAGTCAGCTCGGCCGACCTTGAGCGCGTGCTCGATGCCGCCCAGGCCGTGGCCATTCCGGCGGACCAGCGTGTACTGCACACACTGCCGCAGGATTACGTGATCGATAACCAGGAAGGCGTGCGCGAGCCTTTGGGCATGTCCGGCGTACGTCTGGAAGCCAAGGTCCACGTGGTCACCTGCGCGGTGAACGCTGCACAGAACATTGAAAAGTGCGTGCGTCGTTGCGGCCTGGAAATCGACGACATCATTCTCGAGCAGCTGGCTTCGGCGTACTCGGTACTGACCGATGACGAGAAAGAGCTGGGTGTATGCCTGGTGGACATCGGTGGCGGTACCACCGACATCGCGATCTTCACCGAAGGCGCGATTCGTCACACCGCGGTGATCCCGATTGCCGGTGATCAGGTGACCAACGACATCGCCATGGCGTTGCGCACACCGACCCAGTACGCCGAAGAAATCAAGATCCGCTACGCCTGCGCCCTGGCCAAACTGGCCGGCGCCGGTGAAACCATCAAGGTCCCAAGCGTCGGTGATCGTCCGCCGCGCGAGCTGTCCCGTCAGGCCCTGGCCGAAGTGGTCGAGCCGCGTTACGACGAGCTGTTCACGCTGATCCAGGCCGAGCTGCGTCGCAGCGGCTACGAAGACCTGATCCCGGCCGGCATCGTGCTGACCGGTGGTACTTCGAAGATGGAAGGCGCGGTCGAGTTGGCCGAAGAGATTTTCCACATGCCGGTACGCCTGGGCGTACCGCATGGCGTCAGAGGCCTGGACGACGTAGTGCGCAACCCGATTTATTCCACCGGTGTTGGTTTGCTGATGTATGGCCTGCAAAAGCAGTCCGATGGCATTTCCTTCTCCGGGATCAGCAGCAGTCGCGATAGCTACAACAACGACGAGGCCAAGAGCCCGTTGATCGATCGCATCAAAAGCTGGGTCCAGGGCAATTTCTGAAGATTTACCGCAACACCGTGACACCGCAGCACCGTTGTACGCAGTAGGCGCAGTAGGCGAAAAAACTAGAGAATGTAAGGAGAGGGAAAATGTTCGAACTCGTAGACAACATCCCCGCAAGCCCGGTTATTAAAGTTATCGGTGTTGGCGGTGGCGGCGGCAACGCTGTGAATCACATGGTCAAGAGCAACATTGAAGGCGTTGAGTTCATCTGCGCCAACACTGATGCCCAAGCGCTGAAAAGCATCGGCGCGCGGACCATCCTGCAATTGGGCACCGGCGTGACCAAAGGTCTGGGTGCTGGCGCGAACCCTGAGGTCGGTCGTCAGGCCGCTCTGGAAGACCGCGAGCGCATCGCCGAAGTGCTGCAAGGCACAAACATGGTGTTCATCACCACCGGCATGGGCGGCGGTACCGGTACCGGTGCTGCGCCGATCATTGCCGAAGTGGCCAAGGAAATGGGAATCCTCACCGTTGCGGTGGTGACTCGTCCGTTCCCGTTCGAAGGTCGCAAGCGTATGCAGATCGCAGACGAAGGTATCCGTCTGCTGTCTGAAAGCGTCGACTCGTTGATCACCATTCCCAACGAGAAGCTGCTGACCATCCTCGGTAAAGACGCAAGCCTCTTGTCGGCTTTCGCCAAGGCCGACGATGTACTGGCCGGTGCCGTTCGCGGTATCTCCGACATCATCAAGCGTCCGGGCATGATCAACGTCGACTTCGCCGACGTCCGTACCGTGATGAGCGAAATGGGCATGGCGATGATGGGCACTGGCTGCGCCAGCGGTCCTAACCGTGCGCGTGAAGCGACCGAAGCGGCTATCCGTAACCCGCTGCTCGAAGACGTGAACCTGCAAGGTGCTCGCGGTATCCTGGTGAATATCACCGCCGGTCCTGACCTGTCTCTGGGTGAGTACTCCGACGTGGGTAGCATCATCGAAGCCTTCGCTTCCGAACACGCCATGGTCAAGGTCGGTACCGTTATCGATCCGGACATGCGCGACGAACTGCACGTTACCGTGGTTGCCACCGGTCTGGGCGCGAAAATCGAGAAGCCTGTCAAGGTCATCGACAACACCGTTCACACCTCCATGGCTTCGCAGCCACAACAACAATCCCCTGCACGTCAGGAACAGCCAGCGGTAAACTACCGTGACCTGGACCGTCCGACCGTCATGCGCAACCAGGCTCAAGCCGGTGCTGCGACTGCCGCGAAGATGAATCCGCAAGACGATCTGGACTACCTGGACATCCCGGCATTCCTGCGTCGTCAGGCCGATTGATGGAATGTATCAGGGCTATGAAGGTGATTGGTGTTCAGCAAAGGTCTGGTCTGCTATTATCGCCAGCCTTTGTTGATACCAGTTCGCAATTTGCGCTGAAGCGGCCCAAGCCATGATTAAACAACGCACCCTGAAAAATATTATCCGTGCCACAGGTGTAGGCCTGCACTCCGGGGAGAAGGTATACCTGACCCTCAAGCCAGCACCTGTAGACACTGGCATCGTGTTTTGTCGTGCCGACCTGGACCCTGTGGTGCAGATTCCTGCTCGCGCGGAAAACGTTGGTGAAACCACTATGTCGACGACACTGGTCAACGGTGACGTCAAAGTGGACACGGTGGAGCATTTGCTCTCGGCCATGGCTGGCCTGGGCATCGATAACGCCTACGTCGAGCTCTCCGCGTCCGAAGTCCCGATCATGGATGGTAGCGCTGGACCCTTCGTATTCCTGATTCAATCGGCTGGCCTGGAAGAACAGGACGCAGCCAAGAAGTTCATCCGGATCCTGCGTGAAGTGACAGTGGAAGACGGCGACAAGCGCGCCACTTTCGTCCCTTTCGAAGGCTTCAAAGTGAGCTTCGAGATCGATTTCGATCACCCGGTGTTTCGTAACCGTACTCAAAGTGCCAGCGTGGATTTTTCCAGCACTTCGTTCGTAAAAGAAGTCAGCCGCGCCCGGACCTTTGGTTTCATGAGTGATATCGAGTACCTGCGCAAGCACAACCTCGCACTCGGCGGTAGCGTTGAAAACGCCATCGTGGTCGACGCGGATGGTGTACTGAACGAAGACGGCCTTCGCTACGAAGACGAATTTGTGAAGCACAAGATCCTCGATGCAATTGGTGACCTCTACCTGCTGGGCAATAGCCTGATTGGTGAGTTCAAAGGCTTCAAGTCGGGCCACGCCCTGAACAACCAGCTTCTGCGCAAATTGATTGAGCAGAAAGATGCTTGGGAAGTCGTGACGTTTCAAGACGCCAGCACTGCACCGATCTCTTACATGCGTCCCGTTGCGGCCGTGTAAGCAAAAACCTCTCTAGTTTTTAAAGGCTGCCTTCGGGTGGCCTTTTTTTATGGTGCGTAAGGCATGGCGCGTTGCGCGCAAACGCAACCAGCTTGGCTGTGGTGGCCACGCTAGTGACTTGGAGGTGGACGTCTTCTATACACCCGGCGAGGGGGAAGTGTTAGCCAAAGGCAATTGGGGGGCGCGGGCGACTGCGAATCTGAAGGAAGCCCGAGGCAAAATGCCGGCCTGACGAACAGGAGGCGAATAGAGGCGGCCAACATCGTCAAAGCCCGGTACTTGAACGGAACGCTGCGACGTAGATACGATCCACCGGCTTAGCCGCATAACCTGAACCGCCATTTGCGAAACTGTACGTACGGTGGAATGAGAGGACGGCGGATGTGAATCCGCCTCCTAGTGGATACTGATGACACGGCGCCGAAGCCAATGATGCTTTGGACGGCCGTGCTTTATTTTTCTGTAGTGTGCCAAGTGGCGCATCAGAAGATTTTCAGGGTTAACAGATTCAGTTCCAAATGGCTTTGCAGCAGCATCACCAGCAGGATCAGTGACGTGCATGTCGCCTGACCTACAACCCCCAGATGGATCTGCTGAGCAGCCGGCAGCCATTGCTCCGCGCCTGGGCTCGTTGCCTCAAGGACTTCGTTGGCCGGGTCGCGTAAACGTTTTTCGAACACCGAATCAAGGGTAAAGATGGCGACGCTGAGCAGAAACCATACCTCGAAACTACGCTGCCAATCCTTCAGCCAGAACATCAGAATGCCGCTGAGGATCAGCCCCCAACCGGCAACGTTATACAAGCGGTCACTGAAAGCCAGGCCTCCCAGCAACAACGGTTTGGTCGCATCGC
The DNA here is from genome assembly GCF_003732175.1 of Pseudomonas brassicacearum. Taxonomy (GTDB): domain Bacteria; phylum Pseudomonadota; class Gammaproteobacteria; order Pseudomonadales; family Pseudomonadaceae; genus Aquipseudomonas; species Aquipseudomonas brassicacearum_G. The sequence goes on along the minus strand of NZ_MOBI01000015.1, from coordinate 85,555 downwards.
TGCAGTTTTTGAGCCTGGCCGAAAGCCAGGGGGCAAACAGTAACGGGCCGGTAGCGGCTACTGCAGCCAGTGCGTGAACGATCTTGAATACTTCGTAGTGGATCATTAGCTATCAACCTCATTGATTGGAGGTGTCTAGGCTAAGGCAGTACGTTGTTGTCTAAAATGATTCGGAGGGACGGATGATCGAACAAAACCGACATATTTACGCCAGGCCCTCCAGCGTTCCCGTGCTCGCGGCCTGCAAGGTACTGCGCACCTTGCCAGGACTGCTGCCGGTGACGCGCCGAAACCAGTGACCAAACGAATCGCCCGAGGCAAATCCCAGGTGCTGCGCCAGGGTCTCGTTGGTGTTCTCGACCGCCAGGCCACGGTATGCCTCCACGAGCAGCAGACGGTTGTGCCAGTCCGTGTAACGTAAACCGGTATCCTTGCGAAACAGGCGCGCCAGAGTCCGCTCGGTGGCGCCTACCTCGCGACCCCATTCGGTCAGGTTCTTACGCATCCCGGGCCTGGCAATCAGTTGCTCGGTGACACGCTTGAGCCGTGCGTCACGCGGTAAAGGCAGGACCATATTGCTGGGCGCCAGTTCTTCGATGTCCTCGAACAACAATTGCAACATGCTGCCGCGCCGTTGTTCGGAAAGCGGCCGAGTGCTTTCCTCGGCCAATCGGTCGCACAGAGCGATGATCAGCAGGGATGCATCGATCAGCTTGATGCTCGGAGAGAAGCGTTCGCACAGCTCAGGGCCAAGGTACAAGACCGTGAGGTCTACCTGTGTGTAAGCCTCACCAGAGTGTAAGGTTTGTGGCGGAATCCAGACCGCCATTCCCGGTTTGAGCAACCAGCGTTGCTCGACGGCATTGCCATGGAGCACGCCCTTTTTCACTAACACGAATTGCCCGAGATGGTGTCGATGAGGCTCGCTCTCCTCATCGGCCATCCTGGTCAACTGCCTTTCAATAACTAATGCTGTGTGATCCATGTCAGCGAAACGCATTACTACTCCGTCTACCTTTTATGCGGTCCGCCGCGCGAAGGCAGTCCAAAGGCGAAGAGTAAACCTACCGTCATCAAAAGACCAAGCAGCAGGAAAGTGACCTGGTAGGCCAGGTTGGGCGGCAGGTACAGCGCAATAGCCACCATCGCATTGACGCCGAACGCTGCGCCAAGGTTACGTAGAAATTGCACCGTGGACGTGTAGGCTCCCAACTGATCATGCGGGGCGCTGTTCTGCGCGAGCACCAGGGTCGTAGTGGCCGTCAAGCCCATCCCCAGCCCGACCAGTACCTGGCCTGCACCAATGGCCAACCACTGCGACCATTGCAGTCCCGCAGCCACCCCTATGCAACCGAGCATCAGCATCGACATCCCAGCTATCGCCATGGGCCTGAAGCCGACGCTCGACAGACGCTTGCCACAGATGGTCGCGCCTACCACCCAGCCTACCGCGGCCAGCATGATCAGCACCCCTGTCGACAATGCGCTGCCCGACGTATGGCTGAGAGCGATGGGCAACAAGCTGACCGTGGCGTACAAGCCGATGCTCGAGATAACCACCAAAGCCATGACCGCTCCCAGCGCAGGCCGATCAAAGAAACCCAACGGCACCGGACTGCCGGCGGGTGTAGCGCGGACTCGAGCTACCAGTGCCACAAGACTGATGAGCATCACAATCGCCAGCGTCGATATCGGGTGCGGGATCATGTCAAGGTGCTGACTGCTCAACATGAACAGTCCCGCACACGCGGCGATGGCCAAAAAAAACTGCGCTATGGGATCCACAGTCCTGGCTGATTGACCTCGGCCGATCACGGGTGTGAAAAACAGCACCATCAATGCCAAAAAGCCCAGTGGCAGATTGAGCCAAAAAACTGCACGCCAGCTCAAGGTGCTGCCCAGTACCGTACCAGCAACAGGGCCCAATACTGCAGCCAGGCCCCAGACGCTGCTGAGCATTCCCTGCATGCTGGCACGCTTTGGCCCTTCGAAGAGCGATGCCAGCATCGAGTAGGAAAGAACGATGATGCCACCAGCCCCGATGCCTTGCAGGGCTCTGCCTGCAATCAGCATGACCATGCTCTGGCTACTGGCAACCACTGCCGACGCGGCGATGAAGATCAGCAGGCTGACTTTCATCATTGAAGAAATCCCGAACCGATCAGCCAGTGCGCCGGCCAGCGGCGCAATGAGTGCCAGAGGCAGCAAGAAGCCCGAGACAACCCAGGGATAGAGCGTTGTGTCCTGCATTTGCGCATTGATCTGCGGCAGTATGGTGCTGACTGCGGTGCTGTCCATCGCAGCGAGAAACAGAGCGACGAGCACTGCCAGGACGCTCAGGGAATGCTTCTCCTGGCTGATCGAGTCAATGGGTGCAAGCGTTTGCGGCTTCATGCCGGCGTCCTCAGTGGAAGTATTGGGTGTGAATCGTGTTGGCCCTGGAAAATTCCCACACGATGGCCGCAGTATCGACATCCATGTGCTCATCGACATTGCGAATCAGGTCGTGCGACTGGATGATCTCTTTGAAGCGCAGCGTCATGTCCAACTGAGTACTGGCGGCCTTGTTGTCTTGCGCGTAATCCAGATTGAATGCCGCCTTGATTTGCTCGGCACTGGTAATGGCCAACTGAGTGTTCATTTCCTCGGTGTCCTGTATCAATTGGTGCATTCGCCGACGTTCAGACGCGGTGAATGAGGGGATCACTTGCTCAAAGATGAAGTGATCACACTGGATGTGTCGCGCCTCATCCAGACCATGAAAATGCAGCAGGCGGGTCAGCAGGCTTTGCTGCATGGGGTCGAGCACCTTCAACCGACGTTCGAAAACCGTGATGACGGACTCACCTACATAGGCAGTTGCACAAAGGGCGGCCAGTTTGACGATAGGTGAGTCGTTGCCGTCGTAGAGTGCCCGCCGCTCGTTGAACAGATTGTCCTTGAGCTTTATATCGCGCCCGGACAGGTGCCTGATGTACTGATAGAAGCTACTGGCATGGTTGATTTCTTCCGAGGCGAAACACGACAACGCGCCATACAGGGCGTCGCCTGCAGCCAGGACATTATTGCTCTCGGCCTGCACTTCGCAGAGGATCCGCGTCATAGTGTTGGCAACGTGCATTTCGATTTCGGCCAACTGCCCCAGCTCCTTGTACAGATAAGCCACGGCCTTTTCCGGCTGGTCGGCTTGCCCGACCAGGGCTTTTGACAGGAACTGCAATTCGGCATCGGTACGTGCGCACTCCCAATCCATGCGATTGGGGTGAAGATAATTGATATGAGCCAGTTGGTTGATGGCTTTCAAGGCGTTCATGGGCAAGTCTCTCAATCGATATAGGAAAGGGCGTTGAAAATGGTTCGGGATGGATCGTCGATAGGTCGACGCCCATGCATGACCCGGGTGTTGTCGATCAGCACCACGTCACCGCGCTGCCAGCCGACGTCTACCGTCAAGCGCTGGCAAATCGCGTCCACCTCCTCCAGTAACTGCGGGTCGATAGGCTCACCATCTGCGTAGGTGATCCGCGGTGCCTCGTAATGGTTGGACGGGCCGAAAATACTGTTGGCGAAATGCAGTTCTTCCGCGCTGCCAAGCCGGCTGGTACGGATGGCGGGTGTGTGAAAACGATAGGTAATCGAGCCGTCCTCGTTGAGATCGATCTGCGAGGACGCGTCCTCGGCGGTGAGCGACAGCAGATCCTGCAGGGTGACGGCCTCGACGCTGGCGGGCGCATTTTTGCCTTGCGCCAGCGCGTGGAAGGCATAGGTCTTCCACTTGTGTTCTTCCACTCGCCGGGCATACATGATGTCCCGCTCGGTAAAAGCCGAACGCTGCGCGGGGCTCAAGTGCTGGTAAACGGCATTGCCATCGCACAAGGTCGTTTGCGATCCCCGTGCAGGCGGTATCTGGCAATAGAACCAGCAAAGGTCCGGCCAGAATGGGCTATTACCGTTTTCACAGTGCAAGCCAACGCTATCCAGACCGGCATCGACTTTCTGAGCCGTATCGCCATCGAAGCTACGCGCCGGGTCCAGGCTGATCCTGCTGCTGTTCTGACGCACCAGCCGGGAAAAGCTTTCGATACTGTGCTCGAATCCGCGTAGCACCAGATAGCCGTGGGTGGCTAACAGGTGCTTCAAATAATGCGGCGCCAGCGCGCTCAATTCCTGTGGTGCGCCCGGCATCACAATCAGGCCGCCATGGGCGGTATGGGGCAGGGTGTCGAGCTTCATGCACAAATCCTCACAGTTGAATCCTTCAGGAACGCCGACAGCTCAGTGCGGCGTGGTCGTCCGGTGACCGTGAACAGCCGTCCCATGACCTCTTCGCTATGGGCGATCAGTACGGGATGCGGAATCTGTTCGATTTCGTTGAGATGCTCGCGGGCAAAACGCGCGATTGCCGCTCTGACCTCGGCCGGCCTTGCGTGAGCATTGATAATGAACAACCCGCCCAGAAACACCTGGCGATCGCCAAAGACAATCACCTGTTCGACGCCCGGTACCTGGCGGTAGGCCGACTCGAGCCACTCCGGCGACACGTTGCGACCATTGGCGGTGATGATCATGGTTTTCTTGCGGCCAATGATGCTGACGAACCCATCCGGGTCGATGCTGGCCAGGTCACCGGTATGCAGCCAGCCTTCGGCGTCGATGACGCAGCTGCTGGGATCCTCGTTGGAGTACCCGGCAAACAGCGAACTGCTGCGCAGGCACAATTCACCATCCTCGGCCAGGCGTAGCTCCACGTGGGGCAATGCCTGCCCGACACTGCCCAGGCGGTTGGCGCCACGGAAGTTCCAGGTCGCCACCGAACTGTTCTCACTGAGGCCATAGCCTTGGAAAATATCGATGCCCAATTGCTGCAGGCGGAACAGAACCTCACGCTCCACAGGCGCCCCGCCGGCTGCCAACAATGGCAATCGCGGTGTACCAAAGAGTTGTTCGATACGTTGGTGCTCTGAGAGGCCCAAGGTTTCAGCGCGGTGGGCAATGGCTTCCACCAGCGCGGGCGTCAGGGTCATCGCCGTTGGCCGGGCGCTGCAAATCAGAGCCAGGCGTTCGTCGGCGATCACACCGGGGCTGCCCAATGGCGGCAGGCTGGCGGGCGGCAGCACCACCGCACCACCGGAGGTCAATGGCATGTAAAGTGCTGTGACCTGTTCAATCAGCAGGCTCAAAGGCACCAGCACCAGATAGCGTTGGTAATCATCGCGCCGGGCTCTCTGCCATAGGGCCTGGACTAATGCACTCAAGCCGTCGCGCCGAATCTTCACGCCCTTGGGTTTTGAAGTCGTGCCGGAAGTGTGAATGACCTTGATCACGCTGTCGGCGCCCGATTCGCAAGCGACGGGGTCCGGCATGGGGTGCGCTGCAGCCTGAGTCTCCAAGGCTACCGAGCGCACGGTTGCCGACAACTCGAGCCCGTTAGTGCGCCACTCCTGAAGCTTGCGAGCACCCATTTCATCGATCAGGACCAGTGCGCACCCCTGTAACAAATGCGCCGCCTGGTCTGCGGAAAAAGCCAGCGGCACCGGCACCTCCACACGCTTGCTGATCATCAGCGCCAGATCGGCCAACACCCACTGGGGGCTGTTGCCCATCACAATGCCGACGGAGCTTGACGGTAGCGTCTCACCCTCAATTTTCCAGGCCAGGTTTTGAGCTTGCGTTACTAACTGCTGGTACGTCAGGGCTACCGACTCGGTGATGGCGGGGGCCTCCGCCAATTGCACTACGGCCGCCGCGTCAGGCGTGCGTTGCGCCTGAACCATGATTTCAGTAAGGACATTCATGCGGCGATCTGCTTGGTAGTAGCGGTGAGATGTTCAAAGGCGGAGAACGTCAGTCTTCCGCAAAATTGATTGAACAGGTGGGAGCACTCTTCCAGCAGGATCACTCCGGTCTTGGGCGATTGCGCGTAGTAACTCCCCCACTGTTGCCGCTCCAGTGCCGACAGGCGATTGATGTCGGCGTCCCCGATGATGCGCAGTGGAATACCGTGGTATTCGAATAAGGTGCGCAACCGGCGCGTCGAGGTGCACAAGATCGCCTTGACCCCCATGAACCAGGTGAGAATCGGCAAGGCACGGATGATCTCAGCCGCCGCATTGGGGTCGTCAGAAGCCAGCGAACCGATTTCCACGATTTGTTCACGGCGCGATACCCGCTGAGTCAGCAACTCCAATACGCTCTCGACCGGGCTGTCGAAATAACGCTCGGAAAAAAGTTGGTTGGTGGGCGATGCAAAGGAAATTCCCGCGCAGGCGGTTAGCGTTCCGCTTGTGCGGTCGCGACGGGAAATCAGCAGGTCGGGGTTGGGAGTAATCTCGGCGTTGTAACGTCGTTGATAGATATCCCGGATATAAGTCAATGCAGCGGTTGCGCCCTGATCGTTTCTTTTTATTATTTCGAGCCGCGCATGATCATTATCATTTCGATGAGATGTGTGAATAAAACTATTCAAGACGTATCCCTGTACTTGGCATTTACCTGTGATCAGGTTACGTAACTGCCAGGGTTACGAAAATGCTCAATTAGGACAACTAATCGAATGAAACGGACGATGGCCATGGGTCATGCTTCAGCACTCTCGATGTCCTGACAGTGGCTCAATCAACTGTCTTTTTTGAGAACCTGCATTCCGTAGAAGCTGCTCAAAAGAAACAGGCCAACGCTCGGCATTGGCCTTTTCATGGTTCTTTTAAAAGATCGCAGCCTGCGGCAGCTCCGACGACTGGCTGCGATCTTTCAACCGGCGACCACTTGGTTACGCCCTCGGTGCTTGGCCTGATACAGCGCTTTGTCGGCTGCATACATCAGGTTTTCCAGGCTCTCGCCCGATTGCCCTGTCGAGGTGCTGAGGCCAATGCTGACAGTGATGGGGGATTCGTCGCCTTCGAACGGTGGCAATTGCTCGACTGCAGCGCGGATATTTTCGGCAATCCGCAGTGCACCGCTGTTGTCAGTCTCGGCCAGCACCACGGCAAACTCCTCACCGCCATAGCGCGCGGCGAGATCAGAGGGGCGACGGATGTTTTCGCTGATGACCCTGGCGAGCACGCGCAAGGCATCGTCGCCGCTTTGATGGCCGTGACGGTCGTTGAACGACTTGAAGTGATCGGCGTCGATCATCAGCACCGACAACGGTTTGCCCGAGCGCTGGGCGCGGGACCATTCACGGTTCAGGACCTGGTCGAGCGTCCGCCGGTTAGCCACGCCGGTGAGGGCATCGATGGCGGCCTGTTGCGCCAGTTCCTGCTCGGCGTGATGGCGCAGGCGTAATTCGCGACATAGCAGCAAGGTTAGCCACATCAAACCGATACACAACACACCGGTTGCGCCACTGATCACGTACGCGGTGCGTCTCCAGCTGGCGAAGATTTCGTCCATGGAGAGCGCGACGCTGACCGTCAACGGCAGGTTGCCGACGCGCGAGAAGGTGTACAGGCGTTCCTGGTGGTCCATGCTCGACAGGCTGCTGAAGCTGCCACTGCCTTCACGCATGATGCGTATGACGTTGGGGCGATTGCCGAAACTCTTGCCAATGCTGGCATCGGTCAGCATGGGCTTTTGCGCCAGCAGTATGCCGTCCTTGTCGAGCACGTTGAGGGTACTGTTAGAGCCGATGTCCAGGCTGCTGAACAGCTCATCAAAGTACTCCAGTTGCATGGACGCGACGGCAACGCCAAGAAACTCCCCGGTGGGCGAAGAGATGCGCCGGCTGAAGCTGATGCGCCACTGATCGTTCTCGGCGCAGTCGCATCGGGGTTTGAACGGGCGACTGATAAACATCCCACTGTCGCTGTTGCTGACGTGGGCCTGGAAGTAGTCACGGTCAGCAAAATTGCCTGTTTTGGGCTGAATCGACGACGAGTTGGCGATCACATCGCCGTGCTTGTCGAGCAGCAGGACATCACCCTTGTAACGTGCGGTACTCGCGCGGTCGAACAGCACCAGGTGGCGGATCTGCGGCGAAACCTTCTGCAGGTCGTCGCGCTGGGCGGCAGTGATCAGTCCTTGCAGTGACAGGTCATAGAGCTCGACGTTGCGCAGCACATCGGCGTCGATCAGTTGCACGATGTTGGTCGCACCACGCGTGGCCGCCTGCATGGCATTGGCGTGTTCGCGGATCAGCAGGAAGGTGACGATGGCGATGATCGCGACGACGGTCAGCGAGCTGCCGAGAACCAGCAGGAATTCCGGTCGGCGGGTAGGGCCCGTTATGGCATGGTGTGTGCGGTTTGCACTCATGGTTCTGATTTCTGCACAGGGACATCATCAGCGTAGTTCCCGGACACACCGGGCGGCATTGCAGATATCAGTTCGTTTATCTCAGTGCATGTATAGATCCCGGATACAAAAAAGGCCAGCGCCTGTGCTGGCCTTTTTGTGAATTTTTCTCAGAAAACGTTCAGTGGGTAGTCGACGATCACCCGGTATTCATCGGTGTCGGTATCCAGCGCGCCGTAGCCGTTGCCGCCGCGATTGGTGGCCCATTGCAGACGCACCGCCAGATCCTTGGCCGTACCGCCCTGGACCACGTACTTGAGATCGACATCACGCTCCCAGTGTTTGGCATTTTTTCCAGCTTCGTTATAGAAGCTGGCATAACCGCGGCTGTTCGGGTCGACCTTGGTCAGGTCCAGCGTGCCACGCGAATACGACACGGCGGAGGTCAGGCCCGGCACGCCGACGCCGGCGAAGTCATAGGCATACTTGAGCTTCCACGAGCGCTCGTTCGGGCCGTTGAAGTCCGAATACTGCTGCGAGTTGTCGAGGAAGATGCTGTCGCCCTGGGCGATGTAGTCGAACGGCGTGTTGCCGTTCACGCGCTGGTAAGCGGCGGTGACGCTGTGGCTGCCGACACCCACGGTGAAGTGCAGGCTGTAGGTGTTGTTGTCGATTTTTCCGAGCAGTGCGTCGCCAGTGTCCTGGGTGTGATAGTAGTGCAGGCCCGGGTTGAGGCTGACCAGCTCGTTGACCGCGTAGGTGTAGTCCAGGTCGTAGTAGTACTGGTTCCAGATGTCCTTGAGCTCAGACGCATAGAGGCTGCTGGTCAGGCCCGGCAGGCCGCTCCAGGCCACACCGGCCCAGTCCAGGTGCTGGCTTTTGTCGCCGTCCGCCAGTTTTCCGTAGGACGTCCCGATACGCTGGTGCCCGCTCTGGTTGTAAGGCTTGGTGAAGCTGGCCTGGCCGCCTTCGATAAGCCAGCCATCGAAGCTGTGGTTGGTCAGGCTGACGCCGCGAAAGGTCTGCGGCAGCATGCGGCTCATGCCACCGGCGATCACCGGGTTGTTGAGGAACAGGTCGCCGGCTTTCAGCTCAGTGTCCAGGGCGCGCATTTTCAGGGTGCCGCCAGCGCTTGAAAACGAGCCCGGTGCTTTGCCGTTGCCATCGCTGATCGGCAGAATGCTCGAGCCATCGGTGCCGCCACCGCCGTCGAGTTTGAGCCCGAGCATGGCGTTGGCATCCACGCCAAAACCGAGCGTGCCCTGGGTGTAGCCCGATTCGAAGATCCCGAGGAAACCCTGGCCCCATTCGATGTTGTCGTCAGTCTGCTGCTGACGGTTGCGGTTCATGTAGTAGTTGCGGGCGTTGAGTTTAAGGCTTGCGCCTTCAACGAAACCTTCGTGGCTGGAATCGTCGGCGGCCTGGACATGTGTGGCCATCGTTGCGGCCATTGCAATGAATAGCGGACTGAGTTTGAGGGTGATGCTCACGCGGGATACAGCTCCTTGGGTCAATAACAAGCGTTGTTATAGTTAATAATCCGGGTGTTTCTTATTGGGTAATAACGAAGGAATGCCTGACAAATACACAACGAAAAAAAGCCGCTGATAGCAGCGGCTTGAAGACAACTTCTCAAGGGAAAGAGCCTGAGAAGTGTCGAGGGAAACTGAGTGGTGTTGCCGATCAGCTGTCTTTTTCAACCTGTGGTTGAGCCTGGCTGGCCGATGTTTGACGGGTTTGCTCAGACTTCTGTGCTTTTGCGGTTAGTTCAGCCTGGGCCTTGTCGAAGGCTTCGGCACGCGCAGCATTGTGCGCGACAAATGCCGGCGACTCTTCAGCCATGGCAAAGGGAGACAAGAACAAGGACGACAAAACGAAAGCGCTGGCAATACCCATACTGTTGGACATCTTGAAAACCTTCTTGCTTGGCAAGTGCTGTTTGGTGTGGCCAAGGTAAAGGTCTTCGATGTAGGGAAAAAGCGCGGATTGCATAAAGGACTGTTGCATCAAGAGCAACAGTAGGCGGTTTCTACAGTGAGGGGAATTTTGTGGTAAGCGCTTCTGTGGCGAGGGGGCTTGTCGGAACGCCGCACCGCCCCGTTCGGCTGCGAAGCAGTCGTAAAACCAGCGTGTGCGGTGTGCCTGACGATTTGCGGTTACTTGTTTTGGGGCCGCTGCGCTGCCCAACGGGGGCAAGCCCCCTCGCCACAGGGAGCGGCGGGGGGAATCAGATTGGCAAATAAATCCCGAAGGTATTCACGCCGTTATCGCTGTGCACAAACACATTGCCGCCATGCATCAGCGCGATCGCCTTGACGATGGCCAGCCCCAGTCCATGGTTGGCGCCGCTGTTGCTGCGCGAGGCGTCGACCCGGTAGAAGCGCTCGAACAAGCGCGACAGATGTTCACTGGCGATGGGCTCACCGGGGTTGGTGACGCCGATACTGACCTGATGCTCCTGAACATCGATCCGCACCCGAATGACCTGGCCGGGAGCCGTGTGCTGCACAGCGTTGTTCAGCAGATTGATCAACGCCCGGCGCAGGTGCGCGATTTCGATCTGCACCTGGGCATCACCGCTGACCTGAACCTTGACCTGCGCATCTTCGAGGATGAAATCCAGGTAGTCCAGAGTGGTGGCGACTTCATCCGCGAGCGAGGTGGTGGTCAGTTTGGTGGCCTTGCTGCCTTGGTCGGCGCTGGCCAGAAACAGCATGTCGTTGATGATCGAGCGCAGCCGTTCGAGTTCTTCGAGGTTCGATTGCAGCACTTCGAAGTAGTGTTCCGCCGAGCGCCCACGGGTCAGGGCAACCTGGGTCTGACCGATCAGGTTGGTCAGCGGCGAGCGCAGTTCGTGGGCGACATCGGCGTTGAACGATTCAAGTCGCGTGTAGGCTTGCTCGACCCGCTCCAGCGTCGAGTTGAACGAGCTGACGAACTGATTGAGTTCTGGCGGCAGCGGCGACAGTTGCAGTCGTGAGGACAGCAACGGCGGTGCCAGTCGTTGAGCTTCCTGCGACAACTTGATCAACGGCTTGAGGCCGATTCGCGCCACCCAGTAACCCAGCGCCGAGGCCAGCAGCACACCGATGATTGCCAGGCTGATCAAGGCGATCAGCAAGTGATGCTGGGTCTCATAGAAGGTTTGCGTGTCGATGCCGATCATGAAGCGCAGCGGTGGGCGCTGGTCCTTGGCCGGAAACTGGCTGACCAGCACTTTCATCGGATAGGGCTGACCCGGCAGTTGTACGTCGCGCTTGCCGGTTGGCCCTTGCGCCAAGGCACGGATCTGCGGGGTGATGTTGCCGTACTCGTAGTTGGCATCGCCGCTGATGATCCAGAAGCTGATGCGCTTGTCCTCTTCGCTAAGCAGGTTGAGTTTGTTGTTGATCTTCACCCAGTGCTCTGGCGTACCAAAGCGCCCGACCGTGGATTCGAGCACGCTGTAACGCGCATCCAGTTCGGCTGCCGGCAACAGCGCCAAACCCTTTTCGACCTGTTGATACAGCGCCCAGCCGATCAACAGAAACACCAGCGCCGCCACCAGCGTGAACATGCCGCTCAGGCGCAGGGCGATACTGTTACTGCGCACTGCGGCTCTCCAGCACATAGCCCATGCCGCGAATGGTGTGCAGCAGTTTCTCTTCGAACGGCCCGTCGATCTTCGCCCGCAGACGCTTGATCGCAACTTCGACGACGTTGGCGTCGCTGTCGAAATTGATGTCCCAGACCATCTCGGCAATCGCGGTTTTCGAGAGAATTTCGCCCTGACGCCGGGCCAGCACGCTGAGCAGCGAGAACTCCTTGGCGGTCAGGTCCAGCCGCGTACCGGCACGGGTGGCCTTGCGGCTGATCAAGTCGACCCACAGGTCGGCGATGGTCACTTGCACCGGCTCATGGCCGCCGCTGCGGCGGGTCAAGGCTTGCAGGCGGGCGACCAGTTCGAGGAACGAGAAAGGTTTGCCCAGGTAATCGTCGGCACCGTCGCGCAGGCCTTTGATCCGGTCTTCGACACGCTCACGGGCGGTCAGCATGATCACCGGGGTCTGTTTGCGGGCACGCAGGGCGCGCAGCACGCCGTAGCCGTCGAGACCCGGCAGCATCACGTCGAGGATGATCACCGCGTAATCGTTTTCGAGCGCCAGGTGCAAACCTTCGACGCCGTCCGGCGCGCGGTCCACGGTGTAACCCTGTTCGGTCAGGCCGCGGTAAAGATAATCCGCGGTTTTCTCTTCGTCTTCGATAATCAGAACGCGCATGACCCGCCTCAGTGTGTGGTCGCCAGCGCAGGCGCTGGTGTGGAGCGATGGAACACCCGCTCAAGCCATAAGTATATGACTGGCGTGGTAAACAGCGTCAGCGCCTGGCTGACCAGCAAACCGCCGACCACCGCGATCCCCAGCGGTTGGCGCAGTTCGGCGCCGGTGCCGTAACCGAGCATCAGCGGCAGCGCGCCGAGCAGGGCGGCGAGGGTGGTCATCATGATCGGCCGGAACCGCGTGAGGCATGCCTCGAAAATTGCTTCTTGCGGGGACAGCCCGCGATTGCGCTGGGCGTCGAGGGCGAAGTCGATCATCAGGATGCCGTTCTTCTTGACGATACCGATCAGCAGCACCAGGCCGATCAACGCCATGATCGAGAAGTCCTGGCCGAGGATCCAGAGCAGTATCAAGGCGCCGAGGCCAGCGGAAGGCAAGGTCGAGATGATCGTCAGCGGGTGCACGAAACTTTCATAGAGCACGCCAAGAATGATGTATACCGCCACCAGCGCCGCCAGAATCAGCCACGGCTGGCTGGCCAGTGAACTCTGGAACGCCTGGGCCGCGCCCTGGAAATTGCCGTTGACCGAGGCCGGCATACCGATGTCGTTCTTCGCCTGATTGAGCAAAATCACCGCATCACCCAAGGCCACGCCGGGCGCCAGGTTGAACGACAGGTTGGCGGCCGGGAACATGCCGTCGTGGGCGATGGACAACGGGCCGATGGTTGGCGCATCGAAACGGGCCAGCGCCGACAACGGCACCATCTCGCCACTCAGCGGCGAACGCAGGTAGAAATAGGCGAGGCTTTCAGCCTTGCCGCGCTGGCGGGTGTCGAGTTCGAGGATAACGTTGTACTGGTTTATTTCGGTCTGGAACTCGTTGACCTGCCGTTGGCCGAAGGCGTCATAAAGCGCCTCGTCGACATCGCTGGCGGTCAGCCCGAAACGCGCCGCAGCGGCACGGTCGATGTGGATGTGGGTGATGCTGCCGCCCAGTTGCAGGTCGTTGGAAATGTCGCGGAACGCCGGGATGCTGCGCAGTTTTTCGGTCAGGCGCTGGGTCCAGAGGTTCAGTGTCGGACCGTCGTTGCTCTTGAGCACGTATTGATACTGGGCGCGGCTGGGGCCGGAGCTGAGGTTGATGTCTTGCCCGGCGCGCAGGTACAGCACAATGCCCGGGACCTTCAGCAGTTGCGGACGAATCCGGTCGATGAAGGCGCTGGCGGACACATCGCGGTCGCCGCGTTTTTTCAAGGAGATCCAGAAGCGCCCGTTGGCGATGGTCTGGTTGCTGCCGGAAACGCCCACCGAATGGGAGAAGGTCTGCACTGCCGGGTCGGCGGCGACGATGTCGGCCAGGGCCTGGTGCTTTTTCACCATCTCCGGAAACGACACGTCGGCGGCGGCTTCGGTAGTGCCGAGGATAAAACCGGTGTCCTGTATCGGGAAGAAACCTTTGGGGATAAACACGTAGCCGGCAACCGCCATGCACAGCGTCAGGCTGAAGATCCCCAGCATCAGTTTCTGATGCGCCAGGGCGCGGCGCAGTGCGCGTTCATACAGCGCCAGCAGGCGCTCCCCGAAACCGGGTTTGGCATGGGCGTCGTGTACCGGCGCGCGCATGAACAGGGCGGCCATGGTCGGTGCCAGGGTCAACGACACCACCACCGAAATCATGATGGTCGAGGTGGCGGTCAAGGCGAACTCCTTGAACAACCGGCCGACCACGCCGCCCATGAACAGCAGCGGAATAAACGCCGCCACCAGCGAGAAGCTGATCGAGACCACGGTAAAGCCGATCTCTCCAGCGCCCTTGATCGCCGCCTCGCGCATGCCGTCGCCGGCCTCCAGGTGGCGGTGGATGTTCTCCACCACCACAATCGCATCGTCGACCACAAACCCCACGGAAATGACGATCGCCACCAGCGTCAGGTTGTTCAGGCTGAAGCCCATGATGTACATCAGCGCGATACTGGCGATCAGCGAGACCCCGAGTACGCTGGAAACGATCAGTGTCGCCGACCACTGGCGCAGGAACAGCGCCATCACCGCGACCACCAGCAGGACCGCGATCAGCAGGGTGACTTCCACTTCGTGCAGTGAAGCGCGGATAGTCTGGGTCCGGTCGATCAGCACGTTGACCTGAATTGACGCCGGAAGCATCGCTTGCAGGCCCGGCAACGCGGCTTGAATCCGGTCCACGGTGTCGACGATGTTCGCGCCCGGTTGCCGCAGGATCACCAGGTTGACCCCCGGCCGATCGCCGGACCAGGCCTGGACGTAGGCGTCTTCCGAGCCACTGACCACGGTGGCGATGTCCCGGAGCTGGACCGGTGCACCGTTCTTGTAGGAGACGATGAGCTGGCCGTACTCGTCGGGATGGAACAGTTGATCGTTGGTTGATAGCGTGGAAATGCTCGACTCACCGTACAGCGCACCCTTGGCCAGGTTGAGACTGGTTTTCTGAATGGCCAGGCGCACATCGGCCAGGGTCAGGCCGATGGCGGCGAGTTTGTCGGCCGAGGCCTGGACCCGAATGGCCGGGCGTTGCTGGCCGGTGATGTAGATCTGGCCGACGCCGTCGATCTGGCTCAATTGCCGCGCCAGCAGGGTTTCGGCGTAGTCGCTGAGTTCGGTGCCGGGCATTTGCGTCGAGCTGACGCTGAGGATCAGTACCGGGCTGTCGGACGGGTTGACCTTGCGCCAGGTCGGCAGCGTCGGCATGTCCTTGGGCAGCTTGCCGGCGGCGGTGTTGATCGCGGCCTGAACTTCCTGCGCGGCGGTGTCGATGCTTTTGTTGAGGGTGAATTGCAGGGTCAGGTTGGTCGAACCCAAGGCACTGCTGGAGGTCATCTGGGTCATGCCGGGGATGGCGCTGAATTGCACCTCCAACGGCGTCGCCACCGACGAAGCCATGGTGTCGGGGCTGGCGCCGGGCAACTGCGCGGCGACTTGAATGGTCGGGAACTCGGCTTCCGGCAAAGGGGCGACGGGCAGGCGCGGGAAGGCGATCAAGCCCAGCAGCACCAGGGCGAAGGTCAGCAGTGCCGTGGCGACCGGATGGTCGATGCACCAGGCCGAAATACCGCCATGGACTTTCATGGCTGTTGCTCCGCCGCAGTGCTTTGCGTGAGCGCTGGCGGCTCGCCGAGAATCTGCACGCTGGCACCGGGCTTGAGCCGCGACTGACCATCGCTGACCAGCACATCACCGGCCTTTACCCCTGTGATGATGTTCAGCCCGCTGTCCTGATAGACCATTTGCACCGGAACCGATTCGACCTTGTCGCCATTGACCCGGTAAACGAAATGCTGATCCAGCCCGCGCTGGACCACCGACGGCGGCACCACCAGCACATGCTGGTCGACGGCGGTCTGGATCTTCACGGTCACCAGTTGCCCGGGCCAGAGTTTTTGCCCGGCGTTGCTGAATTCGGCCTTGGCGCGAATGGTCCCGGTGTTGGCATTGATCTGGTTGTCGATGAGCGTCAGATGGCCTTCGCCGAGCAGGTCGCCGGTCTGGCCATTGGTGTCGGCGCCGAGGTAGGCATTCACGTCAGCCGGCGGGGTTGCGCTGATCAACCGTTGCAGCGTCGGCAGCATTTGCTGTGGCAGGGAGAACTCGACGGCAATCGGGTCGATCTGGGTGACCGAGAACAATCCCTGGGTATCGCTCATGCGCAGGAAGTTGCCTTCATCCACGGTGCGAATACCGACGCGGCCCGTCACCGGCGAGCGAATCTGTGTGTAGGAGAGTTGTACCTGCGCCGCATCGATGGCCGCCTGATTGCCCTGCGCCGTGGCTTTCAACTGATTGACCAGGGCTTGTTGCTGGTCGTAAGTCTGCTTGGAAACCCCGTCATCGACACTCAGCAATTTGTAGCGTTTGAGGTTGACCTCGGCGACCTGCAACTGCGCCTGGTTTTCGCCCAATTGCGCACGGGCCTGATCGAGGCTGGCGCGGATCGAGCGATCGTCGATAGTTGCCAGCAGGTCACCGGCCTTCACCAACTGACCTTCCTTGACCAGTAGTCGGGTGAGGATGCCATCGATCTGCGGACGAATAACCACGCTGTGCAACGACAGCACCGAGCCAATCGCGCTGACATAGCGCGGCACGTCGCGTTCGACAACGCTGACCACCCGTACCGGAATCGCGGTGGGGGCCGCGAGTTTGCTCGTCGCCGGTTTGAGCGCAACGCCAATGGCCACGGCAGTGACCGTCACCAGTAACGCGGCGATCAGCAGTTTTTTTCCTGGAATGGGCATGAGCATCGAACGCCGGGGCAAAAAGACGGGAAATAATGGCCTAGTTATAGTCCTTCGTTGCGGTCAGCAGGGTGACGGCTAACTGACAGGGCTGTCAGCAAAGGTGACCATTCATGCGTCGGGAGGTTAAAGATCACGGGCGCGCAGGTATACTGCCGGCCTTTCGCGGCCCACCCATCGGGCCCGACTCACTGTAACACCCGGAGCATTCATGACTTCCCCGATACAAGCGCCTGCTGCTGACGAACAGGCTGACCTGCCAGACAGCGTCGACTCCAGCGCCGACAGCGAAACCAAAGCGGTGATTCCGGCCTTCAAGTTCCCGTTCAAACCGGGCGAGTTGGCCTCCGCCAAAAACGCCAGCCAGCCGTGGTACAAGAACGGCGCCAAGAATGGCCACACCAAGGTCCCGGGCGCAGCGCCTCCTGGCACCCGTCGCTCGATGGGCAAGCGCTGAGTTGTCCCTCTCGGTTATAAATCTCAGGCCGCGCGCAACGAGATAAACGCATAGTTCAGCGGTTCTGCCGTGACCACGTTCGCGCCAGCGGCCCGCACTTGCTCAGCAATGTCGTTGCCCGACACATGGAACAGCCATTCACCGGCCGAACCCGGCAACGGCGCTGCCTGAACCTGATCAATCGCCGAGGCAAACGCCGCCATGTCCGGCAGGTAGGCGGTAAACCCGTCACCCTTGAGCGCCGTGGTGCGAATCCCCAGAA
This sequence comes from Pseudomonas brassicacearum, assembly GCF_003732175.1. Lineage (GTDB taxonomy): Bacteria > Pseudomonadota > Gammaproteobacteria > Pseudomonadales > Pseudomonadaceae > Aquipseudomonas > Aquipseudomonas brassicacearum_G. The sequence continues at coordinate 68,075 of NZ_MOBI01000015.1, read as the reverse complement.
GTTCGCAAATCGCTTCCTTGGCCTGAACATCGTCGCGGTCTGCCTGACGCGAGCGCTGGATCAGGTCGGCCAATGCCTGATCAACCAACTGACCGCCGACGATCAACGCAGGACCTTGCTCCCACGATTCGGGCGGGCAGTCCTTGACGGTTGGCGTCAGGGGAATGTGCGGATTGATTTCCATCGGGTAGATGCGGCATACCAGCGGCCGGCGCTCGTAGATGCGGCAGAGGTTGTCTTCGTCAAGATTCCGGCAGCGACCGGCGTTGTACGCAGCGAAGGTAATCGCTACATGGGCCTGGGTCACACCGCTGGGCACCACCACGGAACGGCGTTCGGCGTGCTCGCGTTGCAAGGCCGGAAGGCCCAGGCCATTGCCGAGAAAACCTTCCACCAGCACGATCACGGCACCGCCGTCAGCCGCCCACATCCGGGCCTCGGCGAGGGTCAGGGGCACATGGTGGTCGGTGCAGCACTTGCCGCACCCTACGCAGGAAAACGTCGTATTCATTAGGCGACCGGTCACATTCCAGAGGCGTCAGCGATGACGGAAAACCACCGCGAGGGAGTGTGCGAAAGCAAGTTGTGCGCCAGTCACCAGCCCTTGGGCGTGTGTTGGCCAAGGGCTGAGTAGGCATGATGGTTTGATGTTGCTAGTACGGACCTCATCGCGAGCAGGCTCGCTCCCACATTTGACCTCATGGATACAGATTCTGTGTACTACGAAAAACTACTGTGGGAGCGAGCCTGCTCGCGATAGCGGTATCAGTCTGGAACCAATTCCCGGCGTACCACGCGCATCCCGGCGCTTTCATATAGGCGCCGAGCGCGCTGGTTGTCTTCCAGGACCTTGAGGTCGACAAAGCCTTCGCGGCGCTGTTGAAACTCACTGAAGGCGTGCAACAACAACGCTCGTCCCAAACCTTGACCCTGAGCCCGTGGATGCACCACCAGATTCTTGATGTAGGCGCTGGTCCAGCACTGGGCCACGCCGACAATGCCGCGGGCATCCGAGGCGATGAAACACAACGCCGGGTCATATTCCGCATCGCTTTCAAAGCGCTCGCGCCATACCTCTAACGCCGGTACTCGACCGCCGCCTTGCTGATAACCCTGCTCCATCAGTTGATGAACCGCTTCGGCCAGCTCGGGGCGGTATTGGTTCAGCACAATGCCTGGAGGCCAGCCAATGGCGGGCAACACTCCAGCGAGGTCGCGCCGCAGCAGCAGGCAATACTCTTCAGCCAAGGCTCAATGACCTTGTTCTTGCTGTGCGACAGCTTTTGCGGCGGTGATCAGGCATTTGGTCAGTTCTGGCGAGGAGAACTTGGTCAGCACCGCGTTTGCCCCGGCCAGGCGGGCTTTTTCGCTGTTCATCGCACTGTCCAGCGAGGTGTGCAGCAGGATGTAGAGGTGGGAAAAGTCCGGGGTTTCACGCAGGGTCCGGGTGAGGGCGTAACCGTCCATCTCGGACATTTCAATGTCCGAGACAATCAGGTTGATCTGCTGCGCGGTGCCTTGCAGGTCCAGCAGGCAGTCGATGGCTTCCCTGGCGCTGCGTGCGGTGTGGCATTGCAGGCCGAGGTTGCGCAGGGTGTGTACCGATTGTTGCAGTGCCACCTGGCTGTCATCGACCACCAGAATGCGTGCGTTGCCCAGTACTTCGGCGTCTTCCATGCTCAGCTCGGTCGGGGCCGTTTCGATCTGTGCCGGGGCGATGCCGTGGATGACCTTCTCGATGTCGAGCACCTGCACCAGCGTGCCGTCGACCGAGGTCACGCCGGTGATGTACGCGCGTACGCCGCCGGAGCCGTAGGGTGGTGGGCGGATGTCGGTGGTCAGGCAATGGACGATCTTGCTCACCGCTTGTACGTGCAGGCCCTGTTTGGAACGGCTGACGTCGGTAACGATCAGGCAGCCACCGTCCGGGTCTTCCAACGGCCGCTCACCGATCGCCCGGCTCAGGTCGATGACCGACAGCGAGGTGCCGCGCAGGGTGGCGATACCTTTGACGTGCGGGTGCGACTCCGGCAGCCTGGTCAGCGGCGGGCAGGGGATGATTTCACTGACTTTCAGCAGGTTGATCGCCATCAGCTTGCCGCTGCGCAAGGTAAAGAGCAGAAGCGAAAGTGAATCTGCGCGGGCTTTGTTGGAGGACATAAAAACCTTCTGAGTAAAAAGGTGATGGGCGATTGTAGGACCGCCAGCAACTATTGATACCGGGTTATCGACGTAAGCGGGGCAGGCTTTAACCTTAATGCCGAACGGTGAATCCTGTGGCGAGGGGGCTTGCCCCCGTTCGGCCGCGAAGCGGTCGTGAAACCAGCCATGAAGTTCTATCAGGAATAAAGCGGGGGAGCGCTTCGCGCTCCAACGGGGGCAAGCCCCCTCGCCACAATGATGTGTATCACTTCATCCCCAACCGCTTGGCCATTCGCCCAAGGTTCGCCCGGTCCAAGCCTAGCTCACGGGCGGCGCTGGCCCAGTTATTTTGATGGCGCTCAAGACACGCGGTGATCAACTGGCGTTGATAGTTCTCGGTGGCCTGGCGCAGGTCACCGAATACTTCAACGGTGGGCGCCGGCTCAATGCTGGCTGGCGCTGGGGGTGTTTCAAGGGGCGTGTGGGGCAAGTCCAGATCCGCTGCGCTCAGGCTGAGAATCTTTGGCCGTTCCCGTGAGTTGCCCAGCGCTTTCAATGCACTGCGACCAATCAAGTGCTCCAGTTCGCGGACGTTGCCCGGCCAACTGTAGGTCAGCAATGCCGCTTGGGCGTCGCTGCTCAGGCGCAGGCTGTTGAGGCCCATTCGCGAGCGGTTCTGTTCGAGAAAGTAACCGCTGAGCAACAACACATCCCGACCGCGATCACGCAGCGCCGGCACCAGCAACGGATAGACGCTGAGGCGATGGTAGAAGTCGGCGCGGTAGCGGCCGCTGCGCACCTCTTCGGCCAGGTCACGGTTGGTCGCGGCGATCAGGCGCACGTCGACCTGATGCTCCTTGTCCGAACCCAAGCGCTGTAACTGACCGCTTTGCAGCACACGGAGCAATTTGGCCTGCACCGCCAGCGACAATTCGCCCACTTCATCGAGAAACAGCGTGCCGCCATTGGCCAGTTCAAACTTGCCACGACGGTCGTTCAGCGCCCCGGTGAAGGCACCGCGCACATGGCCGAACAACTCGCTTTCTACCAACGTGTCGGGCAGCGCGGCGCAGTTGAGGCTGATGATCGGTTTGTCGGCACGCGGTGAAGCGGCGTGGATCGCCTGGGCCACCAACTCTTTACCGACCCCGGTTTCGCCGGTGATCAGCACCGTCAGGTCACTGCCGCCGACCAGGTTGATCTCTTCCACCAAGCGCTTGTGCGCTTTGCTCTGGCCGATCATTTCGCGACTCTGCTGACCGCTGGCCTGGCGATAGACCTCGGCGCGCTGGTGTTCGTCTTCGGCGCGATTGGCCAGCCGTTCGATACGCTCGGCGGCGTTGACCGTGGCGGCGGCGAGGCTGGTAAAGGCTTGCAAGGCGTCCAGTTCGATCGGCTCGAAGCGCTCCGGGTCCAGTGCGTCGAGGGTCAGCAAGCCCCACGGCCGCTCATCGATAAACAGCGGGCAACCCATGCAGTCGTGGACTTCCAGGTGATCGCCATGGCCGTCGACCAAGCCGTCATAAGGGTCGGGCAAGGTGCTGTCGCTGGGGAAACGCGTCGGCTCTGAGCGACTGAGCAACGCTGCAAAGCGCGGGTGTTCACTGAGCTTGAAGCGCCGGCCCAAGGTGTCGGTGCTCAGGCCATCCACTGCCAGCGGCACCAGCCATTCGCCGTCGAGCCGCAGCAAGGCGGCGGCATCGCAGGGGAGCAGGGCGCGCATCGCTTCGAGCAAGCGGCGGTAGCGCTCGCCTTCGGGCAGTTCGCGGGAAAGGTCGGAGACCAGCGGCAGCAACGCGGTGAGCAAAGGTTTTGCAGTCATATTGACTCCATGTAGTCGAGGTGACTATAAATCCGCTTGTGTCGTTATGACTACATGTTTATTAAGTTATTGATTTATATAGGTTTAATTGTTGGCATGGAAACTGATGTGTAATGGGTAGAAAACTATAAACCCAGTCGTTCAGGAGTACTCCCTTAATGCTTAGCGCTCAAGATCGTGCCATCGTCAAATCCACCGTACCGCTGCTGGAAAGTGGTGGCGAAGCCCTGATCACGCACTTCTACCGCATGATGCTCTCCGAGTACCCAGAGGTTCGTCCGTTGTTCAACCAGGCGCACCAGGCCAGCGGCGACCAGCCACGGGCCCTGGCGCGCGGGGTGCTGATGTACGCGCGGCACATCGATCAGCTCGACCAGTTGGGCGACCTGGTGGCGAAGATCATCAACAAGCACGTTGCCCTGCAAATCCTGCCGGAGCATTACCCGATTGTCGGTGCCTGCCTGCTACGGGCGATTTCCGAAGTGCTCGGTGACGAGATCGCCACGCCAGAAGTGATGAGCGCCTGGGGCGCCGCTTACAACCAACTGGCCGACATCCTGATCGGCGCCGAAACCGCGATCTACGACCAGAAGGCCGCAGCGGTCGGCGGCTGGCGCGGGGCGCGGGAATTCACATTGGCCAAGCGCGTGGAAGAGAGCGCGGAAATCACCTCGTTCTACTTTGAACCGGCAGACAAGGGACCGATTCTCGCGGCAGAACCGGGTCAGTACATCGGCATGAAACTGATCCTCGACGGTGAAGAAATCCGCCGCAACTATTCGCTGTCGTCCTTGGGCGACAACGGCCAGTACCGCATCAGCGTCAAGCGCGAAGAGGGTGGTCGTGCGTCGAATTACCTGCACGACCAGCTCCACGTCGGCGCGAGCATCCTGTTGTTCCCGCCAGCGGGCGAGTTCACCCTGACCGCCAGCGACAAGCCGCTGGTGCTGATCAGCGGCGGCGTCGGTATCACACCAACCTTGCCGATGCTTGAAGCGGCACTGGCCACCGAGCGTCCGGTGCACTTTATTCACTGTGCGCGTAACGGTGGCGTGCATGCCTTCCGCGACTGGATCGACGGCTTGGCCGAGCGTCACCCGCAACTCAAGCGCTTCTATTGCTACGCCGAAGATGACGGCGTCAGCCCGGCGGCGGATAAAGTCGGGCTGTTGAGCCAGGAGCAGTTGGCGGACTGGTTGCCGCAAGAGCGTGACCTGGACGCTTACTTCCTCGGCCCGAAAGGTTTCATGACCGCAATCAAGCGTCACCTCAAGGCCTTGGGTGTGCCAGAGAAACAGAGCCGCTACGAGTTCTTCGGCCCGGCTGCTGCACTGGAGTAACTCTCCCACCTGATCGTTCCCACGCTCCTGCGTGGGAATGCCTCAATGGACGCTCTGCGTCCGCTTTGTGACGCAGAGCGTCACGGGCTGCATTCCCACGCAGAGCGTGGGAACGATCATCTTCAGGATCGATTTGCACATTCTGTTTGAAAGTTAATCCCTTCTTAACCCGCTTATCGTCTATTCCCCCCATCCACCGGCACGCGCCAGACTCTCAAAGGTCAGGGTCAGCGTGTAGACTTGTGGGCAATAGATCGTCAGAAGGGAAACGGGAATGAACGAGGAAATGATGCGGTTGGGCCGTGAGCGGCGCTTCCTGGTCTTGCTGGGCATCATCTGCCTGGCGCTGATCGGTGGCGCGCTGTACATGCAAGTGGTGCTGGGCGAGGCGCCATGCCCGCTGTGCATCCTGCAACGCTATGCGCTGTTGCTGATCGCGATCAGTGCCTTTATCGGTGCCGCCATGCGCACCCGTCGCAGCATCACCGTGTTTGAAGGGCTGGTGGTGATCTTCGCCCTCGCGGGCGCTGCAGCGGCCGGGCATCACGTCTATACGCAGTTTTACCCGGCGGTCAGCTGTGGCATCGATGTGCTGCAACCGATTGTCGACGGCTTGCCGCTGGCGAAGATCTTCCCGCTGGGTTTCCAGGTCGACGGCTTCTGCGAGACGCCGTACCCGCCGATCCTCGGCCTGTCGCTGGCACAGTGGGCGCTGGTGGCCTTTGTGTTGACCGTGGTGCTGGTGCCACTGCTCATTTCGCGTAACCGCAAACACCTGAACTGAAGCTTCTTGCCGCAGCCACAGGCCTTGAATAAAGCGCCCCGGACCTCGAAAAGAGGCCGGGGCGCTTTGCGTTTCAGCGGGTCTGTCAAAGGATCGTGACGCGCGACAAAGAAGGGTGCGGCACGTGTGCGACATGTTGTCACAGCCAAGGTGTCGCAACTCATTTCAAAGACGATTGTCGTCGGCGAAACTGACAGGGAATTTACCTTGCTGGCGGGCCTCTCCGGAAGCCCGCCAATGTGTCGCTACAGGCAGTTTTAACAGGCTCGGACGAATGGCTAAAGGCCTTGTGATAAGGGGACTTGCGCGAGGTCGGCGATGCTTCGAGAGGGGCTGAAGCTGTCTGAACTGTGGACCGCAGAGCTGGATTTTTTGGGGTCGTTATTGAGAATATGTCTCGACATCGTGGATAATCTTTGCAGATTTCGTTAATGATTGTTGCGGTATCCGATAAAAATTATTTCGAGTTGAGACATGGTTTATACAACGTTACATATCTACAATCGCCCGCACTGAAATACCGGCGCGGCGTACTCCTTGGCACAAGGGGCGGTCGTGGGGCTGTAACGGGCTTCTTTCGACGCCAGGTGTCGGCGCCTTCCAACTATCCGCACCAAATGGAATTGGTCTGTGACAAGGCCTTTGACCACGAATTCGAATAAGAACTCACCGCTAGCCCAGGATGTGTCGAGCAGCGTTTAACGCGCGACGGGCAAGCCCTTATTCAATCCAAGAAAAATGCCAACCCTTGGCAGGGTGAAGTGTTGGCGATCAAAACCCAACTGCATTGCGCAAGCTGCTTTAGAGGTCGTGAGATGAGTAAAAACAGGTACCCCAGACTACTAGGCTTATTGCCGCTGCTCGGCACGCTGTTGCTGGGAGGCTGCAACATGACCCTGCTCGATCCCAAGGGCCAGGTCGGCCTGGACGAGCGCAACCTGATCATCACCGCAACGCTGCTGATGCTGTTGGTCGTGGTCCCGGTCATCGTCATGACCTTCCTGTTCGCCTGGAAATACCGCGCTTCCAACAAGGACGCCGTCTACACCCCGAAATGGTCGCACTCCACCAAGATTGAAATCGCGGTGTGGGCTGTTCCCGTGCTGATCATCATTGCGCTGGGGTATGTCACCTACAAGTCGACCCACGCCCTGGACCCTTACCGTCCGCTGGAATCCGACGTCAAGCCGATCACCATTCAAGTGGTCGCGATGGACTGGAAGTGGCTGTTCATCTACCCGGAACAAGGCATCGCCACCGTCAACAAGATGGTGTTCCCGGCCAACACGCCAGTTAACTTCAAGATCACCTCCGACACCGTGATGAATTCGTTCTTCATTCCGGGCCTGGGCGGTCAGATCTACGCGATGGCGGGCATGGAAACCAAGTTGCACCTGATCGCCAATCAGAATGCCGAGTTTGACGGTATCTCCGCCAACTACAGCGGTGCTGGCTTCACTGGCATGAAATTCAAAGCAATCGCCACCTCCCAGGCTGATTTCGACGCCTGGGTCAGTGATGTCAAGAAGGCACCTAAACAGCTTGAAAAAGCTGAATACGAAGCCCTTTCCAAACCAAGCCAGAACAACCCGGTTGAACTCTACTCCTCGTACGCGCCGAACCTGTTCCAGACCATCATCGACAAGTATGAAGGCATGAAACCGGGCAAGCCGATGCACCACGAGAAGGAAGAGAAGGAAGTGGCCGGTATGGAAGGGATGGACATGAGTTCGCATTCAGCTGCCGGGGCAGAGGAGTAAACGATGTTTGGTAAATTAAGTTGGGAAGCGATCCCGTTCCACGAGCCGATCGTGATGGTGACCATCGCCATGATCGCGCTCGGTGGTCTGGCGGTATTTGCTGCAATCACCTACTTCAAGAAGTGGACCTATTTGTGGACCGAGTGGCTGACGTCGGTCGACCACAAGAAAATCGGCGTGATGTACATCATCGTTGCCATGATCATGCTGCTGCGTGGTTTTGCCGACGCCGTGATGATGCGCTCCCAGCTGGCCCTGGCCACTGAGGGTTCGCCTGGCTACCTGCCACCTGAACACTATGACCAGATCTTCACCGCTCACGGTGTGATCATGATCATCTTCATGGCGATGCCATTCTTCACCGGCCTGATGAACCTTGCAGTGCCGCTGCAGATCGGCGCGCGTGACGTTGCCTACCCGTTCCTGAACTCCCTGAGCTTCTGGCTGCTGGTTTCCGGCGTGGTGCTGGTGAACGTGTCCCTGGGTGTCGGCGAATTCGCCCGTACCGGTTGGGTTGCGTATCCACCGCTGTCGGAACTGGGCTACAGCCCGGGCGTGGGTGTGGACTACTACATCTGGGCGCTACAGCTATCGGGTCTGGGGACGACGCTAACGGGGGTCAACTTCCTGGCCACCGTGCTGAAAATGCGTACCCCGGGCATGAAAATGATGGACATGCCGATCTTCACCTGGACCTGCACCTGGGCCAACGTACTGATCGTCGCTTCCTTCCCGATCCTGACCGCTACCCTGGCATTGCTGACGCTTGACCGTTACATGGATTTCCACATTTTCACCAATGAACTTGGTGGCAATCCAATGATGTACGTCAACCTGTTCTGGGCCTGGGGTCACCCCGAGGTTTACATCCTGATTCTGCCGGCGTTCGGGATCTTCTCCGAAGTCATCTCGACCTTCTCCGGCAAGAAACTGTTCGGCCACCATTCGATGATCTACGCCAGCGGCGCGATCTCGATCCTTGGCTTCATGGTTTGGCTGCACCACTTCTTCACCATGGGTTCGGGTGCCAACGTCAACGCCTTCTTCGGTCTGGCGACGATGCTGATTTCGATCCCGACCGGGGTGAAGCTGTTCAACTGGCTGTTCACCATTTACCAGGGCCGTCTGCGTTTCACCAGCCAAGTGCTGTGGACCCTGGGCTTCATGGTGACCTTCGCCATCGGCGGCATGACCGGCGTACTGCTGGCCATCCCGGGTGCTGACTTCGTACTGCACAACAGCCTGTTCGTGATCGCGCACTTCCACAACGTGATCATCGGCGGCGCCGTGTTTGGCTACATCGCCGGCTTCGGCTTCTACTTCCCTAAAGCGTTCGGCTTCAAGCTGCACGAAGGTTGGGGCAAGGCAGCGTTCTGGTTCTGGATCTCGGGCTTCTTCGTCGCGTTCATGCCGCTCTATGTACTGGGCTTCATGGGCATGACCCGTCGTCTGAACAGCACCACCAATCCTGAGTGGACACCGTACCTGCACGTTGCAATGGTTGGTGCGGTACTGATCGCCTTCGGTATTGCCTGCCAGTTGATCCAGCTCTACGTGAGTATCCGTGATCGCAAGCTGCCACAGAACATGTGCGAAGCCGGCGACCCGTGGAATGCCCACACGCTGGAATGGTCGACCTCGTCGCCACCACCGTTCTACAACTTCGCTGTACTGCCGAAAGCCGAAGGCATCGACCCGTTCACCGAAGCCAAGGAAAACGGTACTGCGTACCAGGCTCCGGCCAAGTACGAGCCGATCCACATGCCAAACAACACCGCGACCGGTCTGGTCATGGGTGCTCTGTTGACCGTGTTCGGTTTCGCGATGATCTGGCACATCTGGTGGATGGCCATCTTTGGCCTGGCTGGCACCGTGATCTATTTCGTGATCCACGCTGCCCGTGATGATCAAGGCTACATGGTGCCGGTCGACGTGATCGAGCGCATTGAAGCCGAGCAGCACAAGCGTCTGGTTGCGGCCAAAGCGATTCCGGCCACCGCCACCCGTGTTGAAACCTCGTTGGAACAGGCTTAAACCATGTCGAACTTAGTGACCAATGTTGGACACGCCCATGGTCATGACCATGGGCACGATGACCATCACCACGACTCGGGCGAGATGACCGTATTCGGTTTCTGGCTCTACCTGATGACCGACTGCATTCTGTTTGCGTCGATCTTCGCGGTGTACGCGGTACTGGTAAACAACGTAGCCGGTGGCCCGTCGGGCCACGACATCTTCGAACTGCCCTACGTGCTGGGCGAAACCGCCTGCCTGTTGCTCAGCTCGATCACCTACGGCTTCGCCATGCTGGCGTTGTTCAAAGGCAAGAAGACTCAGGTGCTGGGCTGGTTGGCCATCACCTTCCTGTTCGGTCTGGGCTTCATCGGCATGGAGATCAACGAGTTCCATACGCTGATCTCCGAAGGCTTCGGTCCGAACCGCAGCGGCTTCCTGTCCGGGTTCTTCACCCTGGTCGGTACCCACGGTCTGCACGTGACCAGCGGTCTGATCTGGATGGCGATCATGATGTATCAGGTCAACAAGCACGGCCTGACGTCGACCAACAAGACCCGTTTGAGCTGCCTGAGCCTGTTCTGGCACTTCCTGGACGTTGTGTGGATCTGCGTATTCACCGTTGTTTACCTGATGGGGACTCTGTAAATGGCTAATGCAGCTCACTCACACACTGGCCACGACAGTCACGACGACAGCCATGGCAGCGTCAAGTCCTACGCCATCGGCTTCATCCTGTCGGTGATCCTGACCGTCATTCCTTTCGGCCTGGTGATGTACCCATCCCTGCCGAAAGCCATGACCCTGTGGATCGTACTGGCCTTCGCAGTGATCCAGGTGCTGGTGCACTTGGTCTACTTCCTGCACCTGGACCGCTCCGCCGCCCAGCGTAACAACGTGATTGCGTTTGTTTTCGCGGCGCTGGTTATCGTCCTGTTGGTCGGTCTGTCGCTGTGGATCATGTACAGCATCCATTCCGTCATGATGGCGCACTGAGGAAAGTCCGGATGTCCTTAAAGCACTTTATCCAAATCACCAAACCGGGGATCATTTTCGGTAACGTGCTTTCTGTGGCAGGCGGGTTTTTCCTGGCCTCGAAAGGGCATGTCGATCTGGCCATTTTCCTGGCTGCGATGATCGGCACGTCCCTGGTGGTCGCGTCGGGTTGCGTGTTCAACAACTGCATCGACCGTGACATCGACCTGAAGATGGAACGCACCAAGAACCGTGTGCTGGTCCAGGGCCTGATCTCCCTGAAACTGGCACTGGTTTACGCGACCGTCCTGGGTGTCGCCGGCGTGGCCTTGCTGTATCGCGTGGCCAACCCGCTGGCAGCGTTGTTCGCGGTGATCGGTTTTGTCATCTACGTCGGCTTCTACAGCCTGTACCTCAAGCGCAAGTCGGTTCACGGCACGCTGGTGGGCAGTCTGTCGGGGGCGATGCCGCCGGTGATCGGCTATGTCGCAGTCAGCAATAACTTCGACATGGCGGCGTTGACGCTGCTGGTGATGTTCAGCTTGTGGCAGATGCCGCATTCTTACGCGATTGCGATCTTTCGCTTCAATGATTACCTGGCGGCATCGATTCCGGTGTTGCCGGTGAAGCGCGGGATTCAGGTGGCGAAGAAGCACATCCTGCTCTACATCCTGGCGTTCCTGGTGGCGACCTTGATGCTGACGTTCAGCGGTTATGCGGGCATGAGTTATCTTGCTGTTGCGGCGGCCATGGGCATGTACTGGTTGTACATGGCCTGGACTGGCTACAAGGCGGTGGATGACACGGTTTGGGCACGTAAGCTGTTTGTGTTTTCGATTTTCACCATCACGGCGTTGAGTGTGATGATGTCGCTGGACTTCAAGGTGCCGACCGAGTTGTTGCTGACTTACGCGCCTTAAGGTTTTGCGGTTGTACAAAAAGCCCCACCTTCGAGAGAAGCGCGGGGCTTTTTATTGCTCTCGATTTACCTAATGTGGGAGCGAGCTTGCTCGCGATGGCGGTCTGACAGCCGACCAATCTCTTGCAGATGTACCCCAATCAAAATTGTGGGAGCTGGCTTGCCTGCGAAGGCGGCCTGATAGCCGACCCATCTCATGCTGGTGTACATATCCATTCCTGCGGTAACGGCCACTTAGGGTTTCGCCTGACGGCGACTCACTTTTTTTACAAGCGCCTAAAAAAAGTAAGCAAAAAAACGCTCGCCCCAAGCGTACGGCACCTCGCCTAGGCTCGGCGTTCCCTCGCTCCGGTGTCCATCAGGGGGCATCGCCTCCGGTCTGCTTCGCGACGACCTCCTCTCGATGTGTCCGGCTGCGCCGTACGGCGCTGCGCGCCCACCCCCTGATGAACACCTGCGCTCGGCCTGCCGAAGGGGCGGGTGGATCAAGATCAACTGCAACAGCACGGCGGCCTACCGGCCGGCCTGAGTGGTAAGAGCGCGAACGGCGTTAGATTGATCGTTCCCACGCTCTGCGTGGGAATGCATCCTGTGACGCTCTGCGTCACAATTCGTAAGCTGATGCAGAGCGTGGGAACGATCACAATCATGCGCAGATGTACACCAATCAAAACTGTGGGAGCGAGCCTGCTCGCGATGGCGGCCTGACAGTCGACCAGTATCTGGTGGTGTATGCGAGCCATCTGTGGATGACTGTTCGTCAGCGCGGGGAATCGTCGCTTGCGAAACTATAAGCAACTTGCCTATAGTTTTGTCATACGAACCGTTTTCTTCGAAACCTCCTCGTTTACGGCAACTGTCGGTGACTATCTGACGGATGATGAGTATCGAGCGCTTCAGGTTGATATGCAGTTGAATCCACAGGCGGGTGACGTTATGCCCCGCACTGGCGGTTTCCGTAAGCTGCGATGGGCAGATGGGCGCCGGGGCAAAGGCAAGCGAGGCGGTTTGCGGGTTATCTATTATTGGCTGATGAATGACGGTCAGTTCTGGATGTTCGCGATTTATGACAAAGATGAGCTTGAGAACTTGAGCACCGATCAAGAGAAGGCACTCAAGAGAGCGATAGAAGCCGAGTTGAAGGCAAGAGGTACCCTATGAAAAAGCGCGATCTGTTTGCAGAAATGATGCAGGGCGTGGGTGAAATGGCCGCGCAGCGCGAAGGCAAGATCACACTCCGTCAGAACACGATCGAAGAAATGCCCGTCCCCGAAGTTTCGGCGCAGGAGATTGTGGCGCTGCGTGACAAACTCCACATGTCTCAGACAGTCTTCGCCAGGCGTATTCGCACCAGTCCTGGCACGCTGAGGAACTGGGAGCAAGACAAGTCGAAACCCAACGCTCAGGCGGCACTTTTGATCAAATTGGTGGAGAAATTCCCCGACATGGTTGATCGATTGAGTACGGTCTAAAGACGTTCTGCAACTGTACAAAAAAGCCCCGCCTTCAAGAGAAGCCCGGGGCTTTTTCCATTCAAACGGGGTTATTACCCGGTGCCCCCAACACCTTCACCACGTCATCGATCACTGCCTTGCTCATCTCCTGCAAGTAATGCGACGCCCACGCATAGCGGTCCTTGCCGCGTTCCATCGCCGCGTCTTCGGCCAGCAGTTTGGAGCGGTGGAGCAAGTCGGAGACGTGGGACAAGGCTTCGTGGATCGAAACGCCGCTGTTGACGCGGAACAGGGCTTGGTCGGAGTGGATGGAAAAGGGCGTGAGGCCGGCGGTTGTCAGGTCTTGGAGATTAGTCATGGATCACCTCCGAGGGGGCGGAGGTGGTAAAAGCGCGAACTTTGGACGGATCAATAGCGTGCATTAGCAATACTCCAGAAACAAAGTAGAGCGGCCACGTTCGTTCTCAGGCGAATGGGTGGCAGCTATGCGCAGGCTGAGAAACCGGTATGCACGCGCCCCGGCAGACCCGAAGGTCTCCCACGCACAGCCGCCATTACACGGAAATTCGGACATAAAAACGCCGGCAGTCGTGATTTTTTGGTGCTGGTGCACGCGCATATTACCCAGGTTCTCAGGCCCGGTCGCTGAATGGGCAGCGACGGTTTGACGTTAGCGTGCAGAGATTGGTGGGCACAATCGTAGCGATGTGCTGGCTCTGTATGGTTTTTTGTCGCCTGTGAGGCTGCTAATCGCCGCAGGGCGCGTTCCTGCTGGCGCGCCCCCAGAAATCCATCCGATGCACAAAAACCAAATTCAGAACGGTCCTACATTTACCCAAAGCACCCCAACGTGCCTCATATCATCCCGCTACCATCTCACTCCATGCCGCTGGCCTTTTTTCTGCATGCAGAACAACCATCACGTCGAACCCGCATCATCGGTCGAACCGACCTAAGGAAGAACTACCGTGAATACCAATTGGGCTGAAAAGCTTCGCCAGAACGTCCATGAGTTGGCCGGATCGCTGGGCAACCTGTTTGTTGAGACGTTCCATTACCTGGCGCTGTTCGCCATCGGTGCAGTCACCGCCTGGGCGGCGGTGGTGGAGTTTTTGCTGATGATCAAGGAGGGTGACATCAAGATCGATGACATCCTGCTGCTGTTCATCTACCTCGAGTTGGGGGCGATGGTCGGGATTTACTTCAAGACCAACCACATGCCGGTGCGCTTTCTGATCTACGTGGCGATCACCGCGTTGACGCGCCTGCTGATCTCCAACGTGTCGCACCACAACCCGCCGGATATCGGGATCATCTACCTGTGCGGCGGGATTCTGTTGCTGGCGTTTTCGATTCTGGTGGTGCGCTATGCCTCGTCGCAATTCCCGTCGGTGAAGATCGCACACCCGCAGCGCACGACCGGGGTGGGCTCCGGTGAACATCCGGAAGTCGAGAAGGGCGAGCTTTAAAACCTTGCCGGCCGAGGGGGTTGAGTCTTGGGTGAGGGCGGCGGCAATTTGAGGTTGTCGCCGTTGGTCATCGCTTCAAGGATCGCCACGGCGCTGTGGCCCTGTTCGATGGCGATGCCGAACTGAATGCTTTGCACCAGCCGTTTCAGGCGTTGCGGGTCATTGCGTTGTTCGGCGCTGATCATCCGTTTGGCGACGATTCGGCCGGCGTTGGAGAGGGTCAGCATGATGCTGCCGTCGAGCCCTTGAATGCTCAGGTTGACCTGATAATCCGGCGCAAAAGCGTCGGTGATCAGTTGAAAGGGGTTATCCATAATGCGTCACCGCTTGATTGGATCGTGCAGTCATTGACCCGCCGGGATCAGGATTGGTTCGCTTTTCCAGACCATCGGCAGGCCGTTCGCTGAGGTTTCAACAACATCCGTGTGCCTCCATTCTGACGAAGCAAGGGCCATGCCGGTCCTGCTCCGGGTCAATAAACCGGCAATAAAAAGGCGAGCTCAATGGCTCGCCTTTCTCATTCATGGGCCGTTTCAGGGCATGACGGAGTAGATGATCGTTGACAGGGCGATCAAGCCGATCAGCACTCCACCCAGCTCACCGCCAGGCCGCCCCGTGAAGTCTCTTTGTATTTGTCGTGCATATCGGCGCCGGTATCGCGCATGGTGCGGATCACCCGGTCCAGGGAAATGAAGTGTTTGCCGTCGCCGCGCAGGGCCATTTGCGTGGCGTTGATCGCCTTCACGGCGGCTATCGCGTTGCGCTCGATGCACGGCACCTGAACCAGCCCGCCGACCGGGTCGCAGGTCAGGCCGAGGTTGTGTTCCAGGCCGATTTCGGCGGCGTTTTCCAGTTGCTCGGGTGTCGCGCCCAACACTTCGGCGAGGCCGGCTGCGGCCATGGCGCAGGCAGAGCCCACCTCACCCTGGCAGCCGACTTCGGCACCGGAGATCGAGGCGTTCTTTTTGCAGAGGATGCCCACCGACGCGGCGGCGAGGAAAAACGCCACGACATCGTCGTCCGAGGCGTCGGGGTTGAACTTCATGTAGTAATGCAGCACCGCCGGGATGATGCCCGCCGCGCCGTTGGTCGGTGCGGTGACCATGCGTCCGCCGGCGGCGTTTTCTTCGTTTACGGCGAGGGCGAACAGGTTCACCCATTCCATCGCCGAGAGGGTCGAACTGATGACGTTCGGTTTGCCGATTTCCAGCAGGCTACGGTGCAGTTTCGCGGCGCGGCGCGGCACATCCAGGCCACCCGGCAGCACGCCTTCGTGGCGCAGGCCTTGCTCGACGCATTCACGCATCACCGACCAGATGTGCAGCAGGCCGCTGCGAATTTGCGCATCACTGCGCCAGGCCCGTTCGTTGGCCATCATCAACTCGGAAACCCGCAGGCCGTGCTGGTTGCACAACGACAGCAATTCCACGGCGCTGGAAAACTCGTACGGCAACACCACGTCGCTGGCGGCCGGCACACCGGACTCGGCTTCGGCCGCTTCGACGATGAAACCGCCGCCGACCGAGTAGTAGGTTTGTTCCCACAACTGACCGTTTTCGCCAAAGGCTGTCAGCGACATGGCGTTGGGGTGGTAGGGCAGGCTTTCATCGAGCAGCAGCAAATCGCGTTGCCAATCGAAGGCAATGGTCCGGCGACCGGCCAGTAGCAGTTCGCCGCGTTCACGCAATTGCTGGATACGCGGACCGATGCAGGTCGGGTCGATGCTGTCGGGCCATTCGCCCATCAGGCCCATGACGCAGGCGCGATCGGTGGCGTGGCCGACGCCGGTGGCGGACAGCGAGCCGTAAAGACGCACTTCCACCCGCCGGACGTGCTCCAGCAAGCCCTGGTCAAACAGCGCTTGGGCGAAGGTTGCCGCAGCGCGCATCGGGCCGACGGTGTGAGAGCTGGACGGACCGATGCCGACTTTGAAGAGATCGAAAACACTGATAGCCATGCTAAAGCCTTACAAACAATGGAGTAGGAATCGCCGCCATTTTTTGTAGGCCAAGCGCAATGTCGGCGATACTGCCTACCTCGGTCAGCCCTGACCAACGAAACTTCCTAAGACAGGCTTTAGTAGGACTAAACGATGAGTCGTCAATTTCATGCCCAGACCTACGTCTGGCTGCATGTGTTTTCCTGTGCGGCACGCCACTTGTCGTTCACCCGCTGCGCCGAAGAACTGCACATCACGCCCGGCGCCGTGAGCCAGCAGATCCGCCAGTTGGAAGAGCGCCTGGGATTTCGCCTGTTTCACCGCCGCGCCCGGGGCGTCGAATTGAGTGCCGAAGGCCAGCGCCTGGCGCTGACCGTCAATGAGGCCTATGGCAGCATTGACGCGGAATTGCGCCGGCTGGATGCGGGGATGATCAGCGGCATTCTGCGTTTGCGCTCGATTCCTTCATTTCTCGGCAAATGGCTGACGCCGCGCCTGCCGCGATTGCAGCAACGGTTTCCGGATATCCAGTTGCGGCTGGTAGCCGAGGACAGCAGCGTGGCGCTGCACGAAGGCGACTTCGACCTGGCCATCGACTTGAACGATGGCAGTTACCCGGGATTGTTATCCACAGCCTTGCTCGACGAGCAGATTTTCCCGGTCTGCGCGCCGAGCCTGTTGCGTGGCCGACCGCCGCTGCATGGGCCGGCGGATCTGGTGCATTTTCCGTTGTTGCACGACATCACCGCCTGGCGCGGCAGTTATGAATACGCGGAGTGGGAGTTTTACCTGAACGCCACCGGCTTCGACGGTGCCGACGTACGGCGCGGGCATACCTTCAACCGCAACCACCTGACCATCGAGGCGGCGATTGCCGGGATGGGCGTGGCCATCGCCCGGCGGACCTTGCTTAACGATGAGCTGGAGCGTGGCACGCTGATCGTGCCGTTTGGCGTCGCAGTGCCCAACTACAAACGCTACGTGTTGCTGTATTCACCGGGGGCGCTGAGCCATCCGGGCGTGCGCGCGGTGCATGACTGGCTGGTGGAGGAGGCGGAGATTTTTCGCGGGTTGCACCCCCTGGGTGAGGGGCAATTGTGAGGATTTATTGCGGCGTTGCGGATCGAGTCGACTCCCGACATTAACAGCGCTTTTGTCGGTTGTCCGGCTTTTTTTGCGTAGGAATATTTATCTTTTTTTAGGGGTTGAATTGTTTCTCCATCTGCCCAACTCTGTAACTAAGAGGTCACGGTCACCCAGGTTTCAAACACTGCACCGGACCTCTCGCGAGCTAGCTGAAATAAGGGATGAACTATGCAAATCCAAGTCAATAGCGATAACCATATTCAAAGCAGCATCCGACTGGAGGAGTGGGTACGTACTACCATTGAGAGCACGCTCGAACGATACGAAGAAGACCTGACACGGGTCGAAGTCCACCTGCGGGACGAGAACGGCGATAAACCCGGTCCACACGACATGCGCTGCCAGCTTGAAGCGCGGCCAAAAGGCCATCAACCGGTTTCCGTTACTCATAAAGCCGACACACTGGAACTGGCCATCGACGGGGCGGCCACCAAGCTTGAACATGCGCTGGAACACCTGTTCGGCAAATTGCGCGGTAAACGCGCCACTGTCACGCCGATCAGCTCGGGGGCTCATGCCGACGCGCTGCTGGAAGAAGAATTTCTCGAGAACGAACAGGCCGCGCTCAATAGCTGATGCCTGAAACACCCTTACCACCCCACTGAAAACGGGCCTGCAAATGCAGGCCCGTTTCGTTTTACGCCTTGAGCACTGTCGTGCAGGGGCGTCAGCGTATCTGGCGCCCATCATCCCCCCGCCTTATTGCACACCATTCAGCCTCAGCCCTGTTGATTGTGACTGCCCGCGCCGTGCCTGACACTCGGGCTCACTGTCCCTGGCCTGCTGGAGTTTGGTAATGAAAGAGTCTGTGCGCTTTGAAGATAAAGTGGTGATCGTCACCGGTGCAGGCGGCGGTCTCGGACGGGCTCATGCGTTGTTATTCGCCAGGCAGGGCGCCAAGGTACTGGTCAATGATCTCGGCGGCTCGGCTCAAGGCGAAGGCGCCAATGCCTCGGCAGCCGACCGCGTGGTGGCAGAGATTCGCGAGGCCGGCGGCACTGCTGTGGCCAACCACGATTCGGTGACCGACGGCGACAAACTCGTGCAACACGCCCTCGATACCTTCGGCCGCATCGACGTGGTGGTCAACAACGCCGGGATTCTGCGCGACAAGACCTTCCACAAAATGGAAGACGGCGATTGGGACCTGGTTTACCGCGTGCATGTCGAAGGTGCTTATAAAGTCACTCGTGCCGCGTGGCCGCACATGCGTGAGCAAAACTACGGTCGAGTGATCTTCACTGCCTCGACCTCCGGCATCTACGGCAACTTCGGCCAGTCCAACTATGGCATGGCCAAACTCGGTCTTTATGGCCTGACCCGCACCCTGGCCATCGAAGGCCGCAAGAACAACATTCTGGTCAACGCCATTGCCCCGACCGGCGGCACGCGCATGACCGAAGGCCTGATCCCGCCGCAAGTCTTCGAACAGCTGAAGCCGGAACTGGTCAGCCCGCTGGTGGTGTACCTGGCCAGTGAGAACTGCCAGGAAACCTCCGGCCTGTTCGAAGTCGGCGGTGGCTGGATGGGTAAAGTGCGCTGGGAACGCAGCCTCGGCGCCGGTTTCGATCCTCGCGAGGGCTTCTCGCCGGAAGACGTTGCTGCCCATTGGCAACAGATCTGCGACTTTGAAGGCGCAGCGCATCCCAAGGACAACATTGAAGCGTTGAAGGAAATGATGGCGAATCTGCAGAAGTATTCGCTGTAACTCCGAAGACTATTGCCGGCGTGCGCTCAATCAGCTTCGCCTCCGAACACTTCCCCCATCGAACCCCGTGCTCACGGGGTTCTTTTATTTCGCCCATAAAAAAGGCCGCTGCAAACGCAGCGGCCAAGGTAAGACGTTGGATCAAGGAGCTACAAATCAACGTCAGTAAACACGGGGCGATGAACTGAAGGGATTGCTTCAACTCATCTGAACTCAGTCGCAGTGCTAGCGGGCTGTTCACACTTCACTGCGTGTGCGTTTTCAGGCGGTTTGCCGTGAAAGCCAGGCAAGGATAAGTCCTTATCCCCAAAGGAAAAATAGCGATTCGGGACAATGACTGTTACAGCATCGGCAACAGTCGCTGCCACGGCCCGATGCACGTCAGGTGCCGTCAGCGACGCTGGAGTTGATCCAGGGGCCGGACTAGCCAGAGGTGGCAACTCTTGTACAAAACCAGTTGAGTCAACGTGAAATAGAAGTGTTTAAGTTAGTCGCTCAAGGTAACGCGAACTAACGAATTGCCGACCCTTTGTTTATATCGTTACATACGGTAAAAGCCGGGCGCGACGGATCAATGGAACGTTGGGCGTGGGGCGAGGAACTCAGGAGGTGGCCAGGGAAACAGTGCAGGGGTTCAGTATTTTAAGTGTGGGTTGAGCACGATCTTGTTGTGGTTGTTTACGAATGCATACATGTTCTGGGGTGTACTTTGATGGCGGGAATCTTTATAAGGTGTTCGTCGGCCCGGCTCATGTGAATTTATCTATTGTGCGGGGGGTGATCACTTATTTATTAAAAGGATTTCAGAGATGTTGAATATGGATTTGTTGAATATGGATTTGTTGGAAGAGATCAGTGCGATGCTGGATAAGGATTTTGAACAGTTGAAGTATGGTATCAAAGCCGATGAGACTTACCTGAACTCGACAGTGGTCAATGACCTTGGGCAGCAGGTAGTCGATTACTCGCAAACCCTGAGCTGGGCGATCATGGAGAAGGTCCAGGATGACGAGTTTCCAGCGTTCGGTGATGAGTATGCGGGTGTGTTTACCCGGCAATGGACGTTTGATCCGCTTTATCGCGTGGATGACAAAATCTTCAATATTGAAAAGCTGAATTTGTTTGGTCGCGGTATCGTCGAGTATTACCGAGCGCAATAAGCAGCTTCTTATAAGTCTGTGCGGTGGCCGATGAATGGATTGAGTCGGTAAAATCCCTCGTGCGATCAGTGTGCGGGGTGTTAAAGAATTTTATTGGCTGTGACTAATAATAATTTTGTACTTGGTAATATCATTGGATGCCAAAAGGAAGTGTGCATGAGTGTTAATGATTTAACGACAGGTGCGGGTAGTGAAGTTCAGGAAGAACTTCGACGCCCTTCGAAACCAGCAATGGCCGAACAACCTCACCTGATACCGGACTGGCTACAGCGTGCCAGTGAAGAAGATCGCCAGTATTATGTCGATACGGAACAGTCCCTGGCAGCAAAAGAACAAGCGCTTGATGCACTGCTGAAAGAAACCAGGTCCCTCAAGGCGTTCGCACATTTTTATGCCCAGGAGTTTGTCCGAATTCTCTCCGGCGAACTCATCGACCCGGAGCAGATTTTCGTCAACGCTCGTCATACGTTCTATGTGGGTCAGCAAAAGGTTGTTCAACGTAATCGCCTGACGCTTCCCGAGTTCATGCTCAATGGTTTGTATGATCCGGCCTCTGTTCCATTGGAGATCACCCTTGAAGGTGAAGCGCTGCCGACAGGCTTGACCGAACAAGACCTTTTGGAGGTGATGGGCAGCCAGAGCGTGCGCTCGCTGTATGCCGAGAAATTTGAAGAAAAATACACCAGCGAAGCGGTGCTGCATGCCCTGCAAGCCGTGCTGGACAGTCGCACGGACCTGAGTTCGTTCAGCGCAAAGTTGCAAGGGCATATCAGTGACGACAGTCTCAAGATCGTCGAATTGGCCAGCCAGAACACCGGAAATTATTCGGCGGGAGAGCTTTCGTTCGATGGCTGGAAAATCCCCTTTCAAGGGATGATTGTCTATTGCGGACCGGAAGGTGAGGGCGGTGCTTGCGTGCTCTATGCGCCGGACGCTCCGGGGGGCAGGGTCTGGTTCGAGTTTGCAAGCTTCAAACAACTGAACTTCCATGTGTTCGACTGGACGAGGCTGCCAGAAGCACGCAGTTACCTGAGTCGGCAGTCTCACGCCAGTGAGCGAGAGCGCACCCAGTCGTACATGCGGCATTTACAGGCAGAGCTACCGGTTCAATGGGGTATCAAGCGCAACGCCTGGCCATCGGTGGGGCATGGTGCATTACGCCACGCTGTCTTGCTCAATGTCGGTTGGCTGCGGGGCGAAGTGGAGGCGGTCATTCCTGTCGGTTATCGTTCGGCTACACCCTACCATCGACAGTATTTCGCCCGGTTGAATACCGAGCTTAAAGCGCTGACCCGGCTGGCCAGCCACGAGGCGGCGCTGATCAGTTACGAGAAGTTTGCGTACAATCTAATCAAACAAAGGGTTGAAGATGTTCTGGCGGAACACGGTGAAACAGTCGTCGTGAATCCCGATCTGATAAAGGTGATGCTGGACGAGTCGCAAGAAATGACCTTGTCTCAGCTCATCATCAAGGAACAACACATCACGGAAGATAGCGGGCCGATACATAACCCGGGAATCTATCCGAAACTGCGTTTGTTGGCCGGCCATCCCCCCATCTCCGACACGTTGATGGCCGACGTGCTGATGAAATACATGGTGGGCTGGTCGAAGACGTTGCGTCCGGGCGAAAAATACATCGACATGCTGTCCACCGACTACCTGGACCCCTATGCCCTTGGTTACGCGTTCAAGCGTGATGTTTATGTCAACCTGCAACTGCATGAAATGCAGCGAGCCGCATTGGCGGAACTGTTCAGCGGTGTGCTTTCGCGGGAACACTATGAACGTATCGAACAAGCTATTGATCGGTTGCGAGTACCGGAGTCCACCGATCCAATAGAAAATGATGACCCTGAATCTCCCCAACGCAACGGTGTGTACCAGTTTTATCTGCAAAACCGCAGGGTCCAGGGCGTTTATGTTTTCCGCTTGATGAACGATGGCGTGGCCACGGATCTGTTGTATACCCCGAATGCACCTGACGGCCGATGGTTTCGACCACGGGCCGAGTTCGCCAGGTCGGTAAAAGTGGGGGGGTTAGGCAGTTATTACTGCAAGCGAGTCAAATACACCGACCAACGAGTGATCAGCGCATACATCGAAGAGATGACGCAACGTAGTACCGACGACGAGCCGCCGGCACTACACGTTAATAGCCGTGTTTTCGACTTTTCGCATTGTTACAGCGAGATGATCAGGCAGATCATTGACGGTGTCGATGCACAAACCACGAGTCTCATCGAGATTGTTGCCAAAGTATCCTACGAAGCTGCAGTAGCGGCGGTTGCCGTCGTAGGCTGTGTGTTCCCGCCGATCGGTTTTGGATTGAGCGCCGTCGTGATGGCAAAAGGGGTGTTTGAGGGGGGAATGGCTTACCACGAAGGTGACTATAAGAAAGTTTTCTCCAGCTACCTCGATTGCATGCTGGAACTGGCCACGATGCGTATCGGCAAGTTGGGTTTCTCGCAGGTGCAGAAGGCGATTGCCAAGCGCTTGGGCGATGCGAATACCTGTTTGAGCGTTGTCTCTGCGTGCAGTGGAAAAACCGTGGATCTGGCGGTGATGAGCGCATTGATGAAGGAGGCGCTCGAAGAGCCCGACTCCAGCGAGCAGACACTACTGGAGTAAACACAGGCGTTCAGCACCGAACGATTTAACCGACGACGGCGCTGGGCTCATAGCCCATCCGCCAACTCACGGCCCGGGTCGCCGCCAGCAATCGCTGCGCCGCCGGGCCGTTTTCGTCGGCGTGGAACAACGACGTCGGGCCGACGATGGTCAGTACTGCCGCCACCTGGCCGACGGCATTGAACACTGGGGCCGAGAGCGCATCGACTCCCGGCATCAGCAAACCATGAACATGATGCAGGCCGCGTTCGCGGATCTGTTCACACAAGGTCGCGTAGGTCTGGTCATCGGCCAGCGGATGGGCAGCTGTTGCCTGCACTTCCAGTTCGCGTAACTCAACGGTTTCGCGGTTCGGCAAAAAAGCACTGAACACCAGTCCGGTGGACGAACTCAGCAGCGGCAGCACCGAACCCAGTTGCGTCACCACCGTCACTGCACGCACCGCCGGTTCGATATGCACCACGGTTGCGCCCTGGTTGCCCCATACCGCGAGGAAGCAGGTTTCGTTCAGGTCGTCGCGTAACTCGGCGAGTGGCAGGGCGGCGACTTTCAGCACGTCCATACTGTTTAAAGCGGCCAGGCCGACGCGCAAGGCTTCGCGGCCGAGCCCGTAATGATTGGTGGCGGCGTTTTGCTCGGCAAAGCCGCTGGCGATCAACGCCTGTAAATAGCGATGAACCTTGCTCGCTGGCATTTGCACGTGTTCGGCCAGACGCGACAACGATGTCGATGGCGACAACTCGGCCAAGGCCTTGAGGATGTCGGTGCCGACCTCGGCCGAGCGGACTTTCTGTTTACCGCTGTCGGCGGTGCTGCTACGCGGCTTTTCCATGGAGGCGGTGTGATCCCGGGACGAATGGGCGTCTTTATAGCTTGACGGTCAATACCAATCAAATTACGTTATGCGTAATCGAATTACGATAAAAATAACCTGGGCGTGCCGAGACTTCTGAAAAGGAGCCATAGGCCACGGCCTACTCCCTGTTCAGGAGGCTCCATGAACCTTGATTCAACGGCGCCAGCACTGGTTTACCAGTCAGGTTTCGGCAACGAATTCAGCAGTGAAGCGCTGCCCGGCGCACTGCCCGTCGGCCAGAACTCCCCGCAAAAAGCCCCTTACGGCCTCTACACCGAACTGTTCTCCGGTACCGCGTTCACCATGGCGCGCAGTGAAGCGCGACGCACCTGGATGTATCGTATTCAGCCGTCTGCCAATCACCCTGCGTTCGTTAAACTGGAGCGGCAATTGGCTGGCGGACCGCTGGGCGACGTGACGCCCAACCGCCTGCGCTGGAACCCGTTGGATATCCCTGGCGAGCCGACCGATTTCATCGACGGTCTGGTGCGTATGGCGGCCAATTCGGGTTCGGAAAAACCGGCCGGGATCAGTATTTATCACTACCGCGCCAATCGCTCCATGGAGCGGGTGTTCTTCAACGCCGATGGCGAGTGGTTGCTGGTGCCGGAGCAAGGTCGGTTACGCATCGCCACCGAGCTCGGCGTGCTGGAGCTGGAACCGCTGGAAATCGCCGTGCTGCCACGCGGTTTGAAGTTCCGCATCGAACTGCTCGACCCGCAAGCTCGTGGCTACCTGGCCGAGAACCACGGTGCGCCGCTGCGTCTGCCGGACCTCGGGCCGATTGGCAGTAATGGGCTGGCCAATCCACGGGACTTCCTGACTCCGGTCGCGCACTATGAAGATCTCAAGCAACCGACCACCCTGGTGCAGAAATTCCTCGGTGAGTTGTGGGGCTGCGAGCTCGACCATTCGCCGCTGAACGTGGTCGCCTGGCACGGTAATAATGTGCCGTACAAATATGACCTGCGCCGCTTCAACACTATTGGCACGGTCAGCTTCGATCACCCGGACCCGTCGATCTTCACCGTGCTGACGTCGCCGACCAGCGTGCACGGTCTGGCCAACCTCGATTTCGTGATCTTCCCGCCGCGCTGGATGGTGGCCGAAAACACCTTCCGTCCACCGTGGTTCCACCGCAACCTGATGAACGAATTCATGGGCCTGATCCAGGGCACCTACGACGCCAAGGCCGAAGGTTTCGTGCCGGGTGGCGCGTCGTTGCACAGCTGCATGAGCGCTCACGGGCCGGACGGTGAAACCTGCACCAAAGCGATCAATGCGCAGCTGGCACCGAGCAAAATCGACAACACCATGGCCTTCATGTTCGAGACCAGCCAGGTGTTGCGCCCAAGCCGCTTTGCCCTCGATTGCCCGCAACTGCAAAACAACTACGATGCATGCTGGGCCTCGCTGCCTGCCACTTTCAATCCGAATCGGAGATAACCCATGACTCAGACCACCCCCACTCGTAGCTGGGTTGCCTCCGCCAACGGTCACACTGACTTCCCGCTGCAAAACCTGCCGCTGGGCGCGTTCAGCACCAAGGGCTCGGCGCCGCGCAGCGGTGTGGCGATCGGCGAGCATATTTTCGACCTGGAAGCGGCGCTCGAAGCCGGTCTGTTTGACGGTGCGGCGCGTGCGGCTGTCGAAGCCACTCGTGGCGGTCAGCTGAACGCGTTCTTCGACCTCGGTCGTGGTGCCCGCGTGGCCCTGCGTGAGCGTCTGCTGGAACTGCTCAAAGAAGGCGGCACCCTGCGCGGCAAGATCGAAGCCCAAGGCGCAAAACTGCTGCCATTGGCTGCTGATTGCCAGATGCACCTGCCTGCGAAGATCAATGACTACACCGACTTCTACGTCGGCATCGAGCACGCGCAAAACGTCGGCAAACTGTTCCGCCCGGACAACCCGCTGCTGCCGAACTACAAGTACGTGCCGATCGGTTATCACGGCCGTGCATCGACCATTCGCCCGTCCGGCACCGACGTGCGTCGTCCGAAAGGCCAGACCCTGCCCGCCGGTCAGACCGAGCCAACGTTTGGCCCGTGCGCGCGTCTGGACTATGAGTTGGAGCTCGGCATCTGGATCGGCCAGGGCAATGAGATGGGCGAGTCGATTGCTATCGGCGACGCCGCCGAGCACATCGCCGGTTTCTGCCTGCTGAATGACTGGTCGGCGCGCGACATCCAGGCCTGGGAATACCAGCCACTGGGGCCGTTCCTGTCGAAAAGCTTTATCACCAGCATCTCGCCATGGGTTGTCACCGCTGAGGCGCTGGAGCCGTTCCGCCGTGCCCAACCGGCGCGTCCCGAGGGCGATCCGCAACCGTTGCCGTACCTGTTCGACAAACGCGATCAGGCTGCTGGCGCCTTCGATATCGAACTGGAAGTGCTGCTGCTCACCGAAGCCATGCGCGAACAAAACCTGCCAGCCCATCGCCTGACGCTGAGCAACACTCAATACATGTACTGGACCGTGGCGCAAATGGTTGCGCACCACAGCGTCAACGGTTGCCAGTTGCAGGCCGGTGACCTGTTTGGCTCGGGCACTTTGTCGGGGCCGGAAAGCGGTCAGTTCGGCAGCCTGCTGGAAATCACCGAAGGCGGCAAAAAACCGATCGAATTGCCTTCGGGCGAGGTGCGCAAGTTCCTTGAAGACGGCGACGAAATCATCCTGCGCGCACGCTGCAGCCGTGACGGTTTCGCCTCCATTGGTTTCGGCGAATGCCGCGGCAAAATCCTGCCGGCACGCTAAGAGGTTCAGGCTATGGAACTCTTTACCTACTACCGTTCGACGTCGTCCTTTCGGGTGCGCATTGCCCTGGCACTCAAAGGGCTGGAGTACCAGGCGCTGCCGATCAACCTGATCGCGCCGCAAGGTGGTGAACACCAGCAACCGGCTTATCTGCACATCAATCCGCAAGGCCGGGTGCCGGCCTTGCGTACCGATGAAGGCGAATTGCTGATCCAGTCCCCGGCGATCATCGAGTACCTGGAGGAGCGTTATCCACAGGTGCCGCTGCTGTCCAAAGACCTGGCCAGGCGCGCGCATGAGCGTGGGGTGGCGGCGTTGATCGGTTGCGACATTCATCCGCTGCACAACGTCAGCGTGCTCAATCAGCTGCGCCAACTCGGTCACGATGAGCCGCAGGTGGTGCACTGGATCGGTCACTGGATCACTCAGGGGCTGGCGGCGGTCGAGCACTTGATTGGCGACGAGGGTTACTGTTTCGGCAGCGCGCCCGGGATGGCGGACGTCTACTTGATCCCGCAGTTGTACGCGGCCGAGCGTTTCAACATTTCTCTTGAGGCGTATCCACGGATTCGCCGGGTCGCGGCGCTGGCAGCGCAGCATCCGGCGTTCATCAAGGCCCACCCGGCCAATCAGCCCGATACCCCGAGATAACGCTGCGATCTTTTGCTGATGATCGTTCCCACGCTCTGCGTGGGAATGCATCCCGTGACGCTCTGCGTCACAGCTGGACGCAGAGCGTCCATAGCGGCATTCCCACGCGGGAGCGTGGGAACGATCAGCGTTGAGGCGGCTTTCGAGTCAACTCAATGCACAATGGAATTAGGTGGCAAATGCCCCAGCCGTTCGGTCAGGCGAATGCGCTGGATCGGGTCGTCGGTGAGCAACAAGGCATGCTCCAGGTCGAAACGCTCGGCGTTGGGGCATTCCAGCCGTTGATAGAGGCTGGCGCGGGCCAGGTAGTCGCTGACGCAGGCATTACCGAGCTCCAGCACCCGCTCGGCATCGATCAGCGCGTTGATGTTGTCGTCGTTGGTTAAATGCAACTGGCGCAAATTGCGCGACAGTCGCTGGAGCATCTGGACCGGTTCGCTGGTAAGCAGATGCTCGGCGTTGAGCTGCATGTTCGGACCGTACTGGCGCTGCAGCAACTCGCGGCAATCGTTGGGGTACAAGCGCCGACCGCCACACGGGTCGAGTAAATGATCGGCACCCTGCACCCGCAACAAAAAGTGCCCGGGAAAATTCACCCCGACCATTGGGATCTCCAGCCGTCGGGCCAACTCCAGCGCTATCAAACCGAGGGCCAGCGGTTGCCCGCGTCGGCGTTCCAGCACTTTGTTGAGCAGTGCTGCCTGCGGGCGCAGCGGGACGGATTCGTCCTGTCGATAACCCATGTCGTTGAGTCGCCGCAACAACGGTTGGGCCAATTCGCTGACCGGCAACATGGGTAAACCGGCACTGACCCGTTGTTGCAGATCCTTGAATTGCTCCAGCAGCACCTCGGGCTTCACCTGTGGATCGTGTTCGGCAGCGATCCACAGCGCCGCTTCGAAGAGCGCCGGTGGCGAGCGTTGCAGACAAGCGAAAAAAGCGTGGCGCGGGTTCATCAAAATCTCCGGCGGATGCCTCGTTTTAGCCCCGTCTCAGGCATTCGTCCAGTGCTCTACACATGCCGTTGCAGGTTATGTCTTAAAGGCTGTAAAACCTCTTCTGCTTATTCCGGTGCGCTTCAGCAATTTTCAGCCGCAGGCCTATACTGGCGACTACAAGAAGTGATTCGGGAGCCCTACGATGTTCGCTCTCATGCAAAGCACTCGCCTTGAATCGCTGCACCTGAGCGTTGACCCGGTAACCGGGTTGAAGGCGGTGATTGCCATTCATTGCAGCCGTTTGGGCCCCGCCCTCGGTGGCTGCCGTTACCTTGCCTATCCCGACGATGAAAGCGCCGTGATGGATGCTGCGCGCCTGGCGCAAGGCATGAGTTACAAGGCCGCGCTGGCCGGGCTGGCGCAGGGTGGCGGGGTGGCGGTGATCATTCGTCCACCTCACGTCGAAAGCCGCGCAGCCTTGTTCGAGGCCTTCGGACGCGTTGTCGAACAGCTCGACGGTCGCTACATCACGGCCATCGACAGCGGTACTTCGGTCGCCGACATGGATTGCATTGCCCAGACAACCCAGCATGTCACCAGCACTACGGCCGCCGGCGATCCGGCGCCACATGCCGCCATGGGGGTGTTCGCCGGTATTCGCGCCACGGCCATGGCCCGCTTGGGCAATGACAACCTCGAAGGCCTGCGGGTGGCGGTCCAGGGGTTGGGCAATGTCGGTTTTTCGCTCGCCGAGCAACTGCATGCCGCCGGGGCCGAATTGCTGGTCAGCGACATCGACGCCGGCAAGGTGCAACTGGCCATCGAGCAGTTGGGCGCTCGTCCGATTGCCAACGAATCGCTGCTCAGCACACCGTGCGACATCCTCGCGCCTTGCGGGCTGGGCGGCGTGCTCAACAGCCACAGCGTTGCGCAATTGCGCTGCGCCGCAGTAGCCGGTTCGGCCAACAATCAGTTGACCAACCTGCAGGTTGCCGACCAGTTGGAGAACCGCGGCATTCTGTATGCGCCGGACTACGTGATCAATTCCGGCGGGTTGATTTATGTATCGCTCAAACACCGTGGCGAGGCGTTGTCGAACATCACCGCGCACCTCTCGAAAATCAGCTCGCGGCTGACTGAAGTCTTCGCCCACGCCCAGGCTGAAAAGCGCTCGCCGGCCCGGGTGGCGGATGAGCTGGCAGAGAAAGTGCTGTACCGATGAGGGAGTGAGGGTCTTACCCGGTCGACTTGCTCCCTGAGCCTGGCGCCACAAGCATCAGGCCCGACAATGGCACGCTGACCCGGCGTGCAAGGAGCCGTTTCATGCCTCATAACAAGGTCGACCTTCCCTACACCCGCTATTTATCCCCCGACGGCCAGGCATTGAGCGAACTTCCCGCTTGGGCCGACGACTTCAATCTGCTGACCCGCCTCTACCGGCAAATGGTCCTGACCCGCCTCTTCGATCAAAAAGCCGTCGCCCTGCAACGCACCGGGCGCATCGGTACTTACGCGCCGACCCTCGGCCAGGAAGCAATCGGCGTGGCAGTCGGCAGCCTGATGCATCCTGAAGACGTGCTGATCCCGTATTACCGCGACACTGGCGTGCAATTGATGCGCGGGGTGCGCATGGAAGAGATTTTGCTGTACTGGGGCGGCGATGAGCGCGGCAGCGACTTTGCCGAACCCGCTGCGCTCGAGGACTTTCCGATCTGCGTGCCGATCGCCACCCAAGCGCTGCACGCGTGCGGAGTCGCCAGTGCATTCAAGATTCGCGGCGAACACCGGGTAGCCGTGACCACCTGCGGCGATGGTGCCACCAGCAAGGGCGACTTTCTTGAAGCCTTGAACGTCGCGGGGGCCTGGCAGTTGCCGGTGGTGTTCGTGATCAACAACAACCAGTGGGCGATCTCGGTGCCACGGCGGATTCAATGCGCGGCGCCGACCCTGGCACAGAAGGCGATAGGCGCCGGGTTCCACGGCGAGCAAGTCGATGGTAACGACATAATCGCGGTCTACGACCGGGTGCAAATCGCCCTCGAACGTGCGCGTCACGGTAAAGGTCCGGTGTTGCTGGAGTGCGTGAGTTACCGCCTTGGCGATCACACCACCGCAGACGATGCGACCCGCTATCGTCCGGCCGAAGAGGTCAAACAGGCCTGGCTTGAAGAACCGGTCAAGCGCTTGCAACGTTATCTGGCCGGGCAGGGCGTGTGGGACGAAGGGCGCGAACAGGCACTGATTGCCGAGTGTCAGGCGCTGGTGCAGGGCGCTGTGGATAACTTCGATGCAGCCGGCCATCAGTCACCTGAATCGGTGATCGATCATGTTTATGCCCAGTGGCCGGCGGCATTGGCCGAGCAGCGCGAGTGGTTGCTCGAACGCGCGGCGCGCCGAGCAGGAGGGCCCGCCCATGAGTAACGGCAAAGTCACGCTGCTGGAGGCGGTCAACCTGGCGTTGCATCGGGCCATGCGCGAGGACGAAAACGTGATTGTGCTCGGCGAGGACGTCGGCGTGAACGGCGGTGTGTTTCGCGCCACGCTAGGGCTGCGCGACAGCTTTGGTTTTAAGCGGGTGATCGACACTCCGCTGGCCGAAACCATGCTCGGCGGCCTGGTGATCGGCATGGCTGCCCAAGGACTGAAACCAGTGCTGGAAATCCAGTTCATGGGCTTCATCTACGCGGCCATGGAGCACCTGGTGTCCCACGCCAGCCGCATGCGTAATCGCACGCGCGGGCGGATCACTTGCCCGATGGTGCTGCGCACGCCGATGGGCGCCGGCATTCGTGCACCGGAACACCACAGTGAAAGCACCGAGGCGCTGTTTGCGCATATCCCGGGGTTACGCGTGGTGATTCCTTCGTCACCGGCGCGGGCTTACGGCCTGCTGCTGGCGGCCATCGATGACCCGGATCCGGTGGTCTTTCTCGAACCGACGCGGCTCTACCGAATGAACCCGCAACCGTTGATCGACGATGGCAAACGCCTGCCGCTCGATACCTGCTTCACCTTGCGTGAAGGCAGCGATATCACCCTGATCAGCTGGGGTGCCAGCGTCATGGAAACCTTGCAGGCAGCCGATGCGTTGGCGGAACAAGGGGTTTCGGCCGAGGTGATCGATGTTGCCAGCATCAAGCCG
The DNA here is from genome assembly GCF_003732175.1 of Pseudomonas brassicacearum. Lineage (GTDB taxonomy): Bacteria > Pseudomonadota > Gammaproteobacteria > Pseudomonadales > Pseudomonadaceae > Aquipseudomonas > Aquipseudomonas brassicacearum_G. The sequence continues at coordinate 36,469 of NZ_MOBI01000015.1, read as the reverse complement.
CTGGACCTCGACACGCTGGAGGCCTCGGTGCGCAAGACCGGCCGTTGCGTGATCGTCCATGAAGCGCCACGAACCTGTGGTGTCGGCGCGGAAATCGCCGCCAGCCTCTACGAACGTGCATTGCTGGATTTGCAGGCACCGATCCTGCGGGTCACCGCGCCAGACATTCCGCCACCGCTGTATCGGCAGGAGTTGCTGTACATGCCCAACGTCGAAGACATCCTTCACGCCTGCGACAGCGTGCTGCACCACTTCTAAAGAGGCGCCTGAGGCCTTGGAGGCTGCAATGAAATATTTCAAATTGCCTGACTTGGGCGAAGGGCTGCAAGAAGCGGAAATCGTCGAATGGCACGTCAAGGTCGGCGATACGGTGAAGGCTGATCAATTGTTGGTTTCGGTGGAAACCGCCAAGGCCCTGGTGGATATTCCTGCACCTTACGACGGTGTGGTGGCGAAAACCTTCGGCGGTGAAGGTGACATCCTGCACGTCGGCGAACCCTTGATGGGGTATGAAGGCGAGGCGGATGCCGGCACCGTGGTAGGCCGGCTTGAAGGTGGCGGCAGCCATCAGGACGATCAGTTTTTCGTCGGCGCCGCGCCCTCGACCCGCGAACACATGAGCGCGCGCGCTACCCCGGCGGTGCGGCAATTGGCCCGGCAACTGGGCGTCGAATTGACTGGGTTGAGCGGGTCCGGCCCCGATGGGCTGATCACCCGCAGCGATGTGGAAAGTGCCTCGCAAACCGAGCGCGACAAATTTGGCGGAGAGAAGCTGCGCGGGGTGCGCCGCAGTATGGCGCAGAACATGGCCAGGTCCCACGCCGAGGTGGTGCCGGTGACCCTCTACGCCGATGCCGATCTGCACCGCTGGGGTCGTGCGCGTGATCCGTTGATCCGTTTGGCCAAAGCCATGGCGGCAGCCTGTGACGTGGAGCCGATGCTCAACTGTGGGTTTGATGGCAAGTCCTTGTCGATCAAACACCACGACACCCTGAATCTGGGCATTGCCGTCGACACCCCCGACGGTTTGTTCGTGCCGGTGTTGCGCGATGTGGGCAATCGCTCGTCAGATGATTTGAAAGAAGGCATCACCCGCCTGCGCGCCGACGTGCAGGCGCGTTCGATCCCGGCCAGGGAAATGATGGGCGCGACCCTGACCTTGTCGAACTTCGGCACCATGTTCGGGCGCTATGCCAACCCGGTGGTGGTGCCGCCGCAAGTAGCAATTCTTGCCGCCGGAACCATTCGCGACGAACCGGTGGCGATGGACGGCAAGGTGCTGGTGCACCCGGTACTGCCGCTGTCGTTGACCTTCGATCACCGGGTGGTGACGGGGGGAGAAGCGGCGCGGTTCTTCAAGGTGTTGGTCGAGGCACTGGAACAACCGGACAGTTGAAACGCGGGCATGAAAAAGGCCCTGAGTCAGTGACTCAGGGCCTATTCAATTCGGGCGTTGTTTACTTCGCAGGCTTAGCCGATTTTGCGGGTTTGGCAGGCTCGGCTGATTCCGTTGGGTCAACGGGTTCAACGGCTGCAACAGGCACGTTGAGCAATTCGGACAGGGCGTCCGGCTGGCTCTTGAACGCCTTGGCGAACACATCGCGATTTTTCGCCATGTAGATCCCGGCTTCTTCCACCTGTTGCTCGGTCAGCGACGGAACCGCTTTTTGCAACACTTCAGCCAGCAATTCAGCCAGTTCGAGCATTTTGTCATGACGGTCAGCTTCGGCTTTATCCATGAACAAGCGCTCCAGATCTCGGCTGCTGCGGTATACCACTTCGACGGCCATTCACCACCTCACATGCCTTCACGATAGTTGTCTTTTGCGACTACTGTATTTATATACAGCCAAAAGAATAAGCGAATCCCTGCGCTTTGGGTAGTGGCTTTTTAATGTAGACCGGATTCAGGATTTGTCAGGCGGGCCGAGGCCGCAATCGCTGGCAAGCCAGCGATTTTTTGAAGAGGAGCGGTTATTGCGCGGCGATGCTGTAACCGTCGAACGCCGTCTGCTGTTGCAGGGCGGTGACGATGGCTTTGCGGGTGGCCGGTTGTTCGATGCCGGCATTGTCAATGAAGGTCTCGCTGGCAAGCTCCGCCTCGTCGCCTTCACCCACAAAGGTGAAACCGAGGAATTCGAAGGCTTCACGGTCGACGTACGGTTTGGAGCGCGGATTACGCAGCGGCAGGCTGACGCTGACGCCGTCCTTGCTGATGCTGAACACTTCGATTTCTTTCTTGGCGCGGGCCGCTTTACTCTTGCCGGCGCTTGGGTTGCTGATGGCCTGATGGGTCTGGTTCAGCACTTTCAGCGCCAGGCCATAGACCAGTTCCTGAAAGTCTGGGTCATCCTTGAAGCTCGACAGAATCCGGCTGATCGGGAACTTGCTGCTCAGGTCTTCCAGGGCGGCGATATCCGCTGCCTCGGCGTCCTTGAGCTGTTTGAGCTCGCCCATCAGTTCGTAGGCTTTGTCGTCGTCGAAGCGGTCGTGAGCCTGGCGGATGGCCGTGCGCAGCTCGCGAATCTGGTCGCTTTCTTTCGAGGTGTGGAAGGCGTCCAGGACCATCTCGCTGATGGTTTTGGCCTGCGGCACGTGTTGTGAAAGATTGATGGAGTTTTCGTATTCCGCTTTGGACGACAAGGTGATTACGGATTCAGCGGTATTGGAATCTGGCATTGAAATTTCACTACTTCTTTAAACAGAATTTAAGACGAGAACAGCATCGGCGTTTTCGGATTGCCTAATCTATTGGACCGCTGCGATGTTGTCACGGACCAACGGACGATCAGGGCAGCGCGGCGACCGATGTGACCGCAACAGCGGCCAATCGTTGCGCAAAAAAAGCCCTGCGTTCGATTCGAGGGCGGGGCTAAAGGCAGTCCGGCGGGCAAGCCGCCGACGTCCTTGCTTGAGTGAGTATCAGGGAGGCTAGCGGATTATCGCTGGGGCGAATTCAGGTTCATCGACCGAACCGCCAACGCGCTCGCCGTTTCCTCATCTACAGGCAGCGAAAAGCGGAAGGTCGCGCCCTGGCCTGGCACATCGAGCAAGTGAATTTCGCGGCCATGCAGTTGCAGAATCCGGTGCACGATGCGCAAGCCCAGACCACCGTCGCGGCGCGCCCCGCCAATGTTGAAGGGCCGCAGGAACAAGCCTTCGCGCAGTTCTGCGGCGATGCCCGGGCCGCTGTCGCTGACGGTGATCTCGACGAACTTGCCTTGCGGGACAAGGCTGATGTCGATTTCCCCGCCATCGGGGGTGTGGCGCAAGGCGTTGTCGAACAGGTTGGTCAGCACACGCTCTATCAACCCAAGGTCAGCGCAGACCGCCGAGACATTCGGTGCGAAGCTTGCCTTGAGCTGCACGTGCCGGGCTTCGGCGGTCAGCTCGAATTTCTGAAAGATGTCCTGCACCAGATCGGTCAGGGAAAAACGCTCCAGCACCGGTTGGACGAAGCCGTGTTCCAGGCGCACCAGTTCCAGCAACGACTGCGCCAGACCGCCGACCTTGCGGCTCTGATCGAGGGCGATGCCCAGGTAGCGACGGCGCTCGGCCGGGGTCAGGCTGGCGTCCTTCAACGACAGGGTTTCGAGGTAGCCATGCAGCGACGCCAGCGGTGTGCGCAGGTCGTGGGAGATATTGGCGACCAGCTCGCGGCGCTCCTGATCCTGGCGGGTCAGTGAACGCCATTGTTCGCCCAGGCGTTTTTGCATCTGCCGGAAGGCGGCATCGAGCACGGCGATTTCGTCCTGAGTGGCGAGGTTCTCCGCTGTACCTGAGGGCGCTGGCGAGGGCGGTGTAACCGGTGCGCCGTCAATGTCGAAATGTGCGACCGTGTCGGTCAAGCGGCGCAGCGGCCGGGTGATCAGGGTAAACGCCGTGAGGCCGGCGATCAGGCACAGCAACGCGACCATCCCGATCGACCACAGCGCGGTGTTCAGCGCCGCGCTGGTGGCGCCGCGTTCGGCGTAGCGGTCATGTTCTTCGCTGAGCAGCACCACGTAGAGATAGCCGACCTGCTGACCGTTGACCTTGAGCGGTGCGGCGCTGAACACCTTGCGCCCGTCGATGCTGCGCGGATCGTCGCCGAGAATCGGCAGGGCTTCACCATTGAGCAGGCGCCGCACGGGCGCCAAATCGACCTGCTCGCGACGCAGGTGGCCTTCGGGCGCCGCATTGCCGACCACCCGGCCGCTGCTGTCGAGCAGGTACACCTCGACACTCGGGTTCACCAGCATCAACTGGCTGAACAACTCGCGCAGTGCATCGGGTTTCAGGCCATTGGCGTCCATCAACTGGGTGTCGTGGGCGATGTGCTGCGCCAGATCCCGGGACAAACCTTGCACCACTTCCAGCTCATGCATGTGGTTGGAGCGCACCTGCATCCACACCGACGTGCCGCTGCACACCAACAGCAACAGGGCGAACACCGCCGACAGGCGCTGGGTGAGTGTCAGTCTCATGGCTGCTCCTGCGCCGTGGCAAATTTATAACCACGGCCCCATACCGTGAGAATCCGCGCCGGTTGCGCCGGGTCGGTTTCGATCTTGGAGCGCAGACGATTGATGTGAGTGTTGACGGTGTGCTCGTAGCCTTCGTGGCTGTAACCCCAGACGGCGTTCAGAAGGTCCATGCGCGAGAAGACCTTGCCCGGCTGCCGGGCGAAAAAGTACAGCAAGTCGAACTCGCGTGGGGTGAGGTCCAGGCGCTTGCCGTCGAGCGACACGTCGCGGGTGATCGGGTCGATGAACAGCCCGTCGCAGGTCAGGCTGCCAGCGTCCATTCTCAGGTTGCGGGCCATGGCGTCGACCCGTCGCAGCAGGGCCTTGACCCGCGCCACCAGCTCAAGCATCGAAAACGGTTTGGCCAGGTAATCGTCGGCGCCCAGCTCCAGGCCAAGAATGCGGTGCACTTCGCTCGACCGGGCGCTGGTGATGATGATCGGGGTGTAACGGGCCATGGCGCGGGCGCGGCGGCAAATTTCCAGACCGTCGACACCCGGCAGCATCAGGTCGAGGATCAATGCATCCCAACTGCCTTGCTCAAGCAGGCGCAAGCCTTCGTTGCCATCGGCGCTGTGCACGACTTCGAACTGTTCGTCGCGCAGGTGCAGGCAGATCAGGTCGGCGATGTGTTTGTCGTCCTCGACCACCAGGACGCGTTTGGGTTGATCCATTTGGATTTAATCCTGTTGCGCAGTGCACGTATTGTGCGGGGTTTTCCCTCGGCGAGTTATCACGAATTGTTTAACTCCACGTGAGGATTTGGCGATCACCTCAAGCCTAGGCTGTGTTCCATGTCATCCACGGCGAATTTAGGGAGAAGGCCATGTTTTCACGGCGACAGATTCTTCTGGCGGGCGGCGGGCTGGGCCTTGCAGCGCTGGTTACCGGTGTATTGCCAAAAATGACCATGCGCTCGGCGCTGATCGGCGAGGCGAGCGCCGCCGAGACCTTTGAGGTCAGCCATAGCGATGCGCAATGGCACCAGCTGCTCAGCGCCGAGCAGTACGAAATCCTGCGTCAAGAGGGCACCGAACGGGCCTATTCCAGCGCACTGAACAACGAACACCGCGACGGTATCTTCGCCTGCGCGGGGTGCGACCTGGCGCTGTTTTCATCGAAAACAAAATTCGACAGCCATACCGGTTGGCCGAGTTTCTGGGCGCCCCTGGAGCATGCCGTCGCGACCCGCGAGGACCGCTCGTTCGGCGTGCTGCGCGAGGAAGTTCATTGTCGACGCTGCGGCGGGCACTTGGGCCATGTGTTCAACGACGGGCCAAAACCGACCGGTCTACGCTACTGCATGAACGGTCTGGCGATGACCTTCAAGCCGCAAGCGGCCTGACACCATGGGCAGGCTTTTTCCTTCACTTCATACAGGTCCTTGTTATGTGGCTTCTGGTCCTCGCTTATCTCGGTGGTGTGCTGACGATTCTCAGCCCGTGCATTCTGCCAGTACTGCCGTTTGTCTTCGCTCGCACCGGGCAACCGTTTATCAAGAGTGGCTTGCCGCTGTTGGCGGGGATGGCGCTGACCTTCGCGCTCGTCGCCTCGTTGGCGGCGGTGGGCGGCGGTTGGGTGGTGCAACTCAATCAGTACGGTCGCTGGCTCGCGTTGCTGTTCGTAGCACTGTTCGGGCTGACGCTGCTGCTGCCACAACTCGCCGAACGGCTGACGCGTCCACTGGTGGCCGCCGGCAGTCGATTGTCGGAAGCGGCGGGCGCCGATACCCGGCCGCGTCCCGGCGCTTCGTTGCTGATCGGCGTCGCCACGGGCCTGCTTTGGGCGCCGTGCGCCGGGCCGATTCTCGGGCTGGTGCTGACCGGCGCGGCGCTGCAAGGGGCAAGCATCGGCACCACCTTGCTGTTGCTGGCCTATGCGTTGGGCGCCGCCACTTCCCTCGCGGTCGCCTTGCTGCTGGGCGGTAAAGTCTTCGCGGCGATGAAGCGTTCGATCGGCGCCGGTGAATGGCTGCGCCGTGGCCTTGGTGCGGCGATGCTGGCGGGGGTGGCTGCCATCGCCTTGGGCCTGGACACCGGGATTCTGGCGCGGGTGTCGACCGCCTCCACCGGTGGGCTTGAACAGGCGCTGGTTGGTCGACTGGCGGGCAAATCACCCGCCAACAGCGGGGCGATGATGGCGCAGATTCCGCCGTCCGCCGACGATCAGTCGGGCTCAGCCATGATGGTTGCCGGCGGTGCGATGAAAGTGGCCGCCAACGCTCCCACAACGTTGCCCGTCGAAGGCAACCTGCCGCCGCTGGAGGGCGCCGTGCAATGGCTGAATTCAGCGCCGCTCAGCACTCAAGCGTTGAAGGGTAAAGTGGTGTTGGTGGATTTCTGGACCTACTCCTGCATCAACTGCCTGCGCACCTTGCCGTACGTCAAAGCCTGGGCCGAGAAGTATCGCGATCAGGGCCTGGTGGTGATCGGTGTGCATGCGCCGGAGTTCGCCTTCGAACGGGATGTAGGCAACGTGACCAAGGCCATGAAGAACCTGGGTATCAATTACCCGGTGGCCATCGATAACGACTACAGGATCTGGCGGGCTTTCAACAACGAATACTGGCCGGCGCACTATTTTGCCGACGCTCAGGGACGCATTCGCTACCACCATTTTGGTGAGGGCAACTACGCCGAATCGGAACGGGTGATCCAGCAGTTGTTGCGTGAAGCCGGTGCGGCGAAAGTCGCCGATGGCCTGATCGATGCCAGCGCCCAAGGCGTGCAACGGGCACCGGACATGAACGAAGTGCGTTCGCCGGAAACCTACGTCGGCTACCAGCGTTCGGAACATTTCGTACCTGAGGCGAGCCTCGCGCCCGACAAGGTTGCCGCGTACAGCGCACCCGCGACATTGGCGCTCAATGACTGGACGCTGGACGGTCACTGGAACGTCGGTTCGGAGCGCGCCACATCGGCGGCCCCGGCCAGTCGCATCGTTTACCGCTTTCATGCCCGCGACCTGCACCTGGTGCTGGGCCCCGGCGCCGACGGCAAACCGGTGCGCTTCAAGGTCATGATCGACGGCAAAGCTCCAGGCGATGCCCACGGCACCGACGTCGCTCCGGATGGCAGCGGCAGTGTGACCGAACAACGCCTCTACCAATTGGTGCGCCAACCCGGCGACGTGGCAGATCGGACCTTCAGCATCGAGTTCCTTGACCCGGGCGTGTCGGCGTATGCGTTTACCTTTGGTTGATGAGTATTCAGTTGCCCAGAACACACTGATCCCTGTGGCGAGGGAGCTTGCTCCCGCTGGAGCGCGTAGCGATCCCACAACCATTGACCGGGATGCATCAGATACACCGCGTTAACGGGATTACGACTGCTTCGCCCGAGCGCGGACCGGCCGGCGGGAGCAAGCTCCCTCGCCACAGGTTTTGTGCTCGCCACAGCACTCAGAATTGTTTATTCAGGAGTCGTCATCATGAAAACCCGATTTACCTGGCGCCAGACCCTGCTCGGGCTGGCCGTCGCTGCAATTGCAGGTCAATGCATGGCCTTTTCATTCGGCGTTGCCGAAGACGCGGTCGCCATCGCGCCGCCAGCCCTTGATGAAACGCCCAAGGCCAACAGCGAAACGGCGGTGTTCGCCGGTGGCTGCTTCTGGGGTGTTCAAGGCGTGTTTCAACATGTCAAAGGCGTCAAGAATGCGCTCTCCGGTTACGCCGGAGGCGCAGCGAACACGGCGCAATACGAGCGTGTCAGCGAGGGTGATACCGGTCATGCGGAATCCGTTCAGGTCACTTTCGATCCTGCTCAGGTGAGCTACGGCACCTTGCTGCAAATCTACTTCTCGGTCGCTCACAACCCCACCGAACTCAATCGCCAGGGCCCGGACACCGGAACCCAATATCGCTCGGCGATCTTTGTCGAAAGTGCCGAGCAACAAAAAGTCGCCCAGGCCTACATCGCACAACTCGATGCCGCACATACCTTCAACAAACCGATCGTGACCAAACTCGAAACCTACAACGGCTTCTACCCGGCAGAGGCCTACCATCAGAACTTCCTGACGGAGCATCCGACGTATCCCTACATCGTGATCAACGACCTGCCGAAAGTGGCGCAACTCAAACAGCTGTATCCGGAGCGGTATCAGGAGAAACCAGTGTTGGTGAAGACCGGTATGTAGTGCTGGATCAACCGGAAATCATGTTCTTGCCGATGATCTTCGAGCGATACAACGCCTGATCCGCCCGAGCCAGCAGACCGGTTTGTTGCTCGTCTTCAAAGCGTTGCGCCACGCCAAAGCTCATCGTGACCTGGAAGTCGCCTACCGGTGGCAAGCTCGACAGCTCAAGGCGGATGTTTTCGGCGAGGGCGCGTGCGGTGGCAGCGGTGCTGTTGGGCAGGATCACGATGAACTCGTCGCCGCCCCAACGGGCCAGCAAGTCACCTTCGCGCACGCAGCGTTTGACGCTTTCGACCACGTGCACCAACGCCGCGTCACCCAAGGCATGGCCGTAATGGTCGTTGATATTTTTGAAGTCATCGATGTCCATGGCGATCAGCGACAGCGGCTGACGAAAACGCTGGGAGCGCTCGCATTCCAGTGGCAGGGCTTTTTCCAGGAGATAGCGGTTGGCGATCCCGGTCAGGGTGTCGCTTTCTGCCAGTTTGCGGTTCTCGTCCAACTGAGCCTGTAACTGCTGATTGAGCAGAGACAACTCGCGGGTCCGTTCCTCGACCATCGCTTCGAGGGAATGATTGCGCCGTTCGAGTTGCTCCAGCAGACGCTTCTTGTCTTCAATGCAGCGACTCGCCCCGATCATCCGCGCCACTGAGCCATCGCTGTTACGTGCGATCACATGACCGCGATCTTCGATCCAGATGTAGCGGCCATCCTGCCTGCGGCAACGGTACTCGGTTTGATAGCGGGGTGAGCGCTGATGCAGGTGAGCATCGAATTGCAGCATCACCTGCTGGTAATCGTCGGGATGAATCGCGTTCTCCCAGGCCAGCACGTTGTTCTCAAGTGCATGAGGCGCGTAGCCGAGCATGTCGTACCAACCGCGATTGCGGTAGACAAACCCGGTGTTGGCGTTCCAGTCCCAGATCCCGTCGCTGACCAGCTCCAGAATCGCGTGCAGGATGTCTTCATTCAGATCAGTCAGGCTGACCTTCAACGGCTCGATACTGGACAACTCAACCATCACCGCTCTCCCTGCTGCCCTGATCTTCAAGTGGCCGGCCAGTCGTAAAGACTAACTCATGGCGCGTTGACACTGTAGCGCCGGAAATCAAGGGATAGAAGCCTCTTGCGTAGTAATAATGGTGCGCGCGATCAGTTCTGTTTACCCCACGTCTGCAACGCAAACTCGACAAAACTGCGCAGCTTCGGCAAACGGTATCGGTCCTGCGCGTAGATCAGATTCATCGGGCGACGGGGCAGTTGATAGTCCTGCATCAGGGCCACCAGTTTCCCTTCCCGAAGGTCTTGATCCACCAGAGCATCCGGCAGCATCACCACACCCATCCCAGTGCGCGCCGCCTGGTGCAGGCCCGATGAACTATTGATCAGCATCGGGCCGCTCACCGCCACGACGATCTCCCCGTCAGGGCCGCTCAGACGCCACTGTTTTTCCACCGAGCGCCATTCATCGCCCGCCGGGTAGGCAAAGGCCAGGCAGTCGTGATCGGCCAGGTCCTCCGGTTTTTGCGGTGTGCCACGGCGTGCCAGATACGCCGACGATGCACACATGGTCAGCGTGTAGTCCTCCAGTGGCCGGGCGATCAGGTTGGACGGTTCGGTGTTACCCAGGCGAATCGCCACGTCAAAACCGTTGTCCAGCAGATCAAGACGTTGATTGGTCAACACCACGTCCAGCTTGACCTGCGGGCAACGCAGCACGAATTCGCTCAAGGCCGGCGCCAGGCGTTCCGTGCCAAAGGTCAGCGGGGCGGTAATGCGCAGCGTACCGCTGGGTTCGCCCTGGGTTTGTTCGGCCAGCCGCTCGGAGTCGGCCACCAGCCCCAATACCTCAAGGCAGCGTTGATAGTAGGTCGAGCCAAATTCGGTCAAGCGCTGACGCCGTGTCGTACGGTGCAGCAAACTGACGCCCAGACGTTGCTCCAGTGCTCGCAGATGATTGCCGACCATGGTGGTCGACATTTCGCACTCCAGGGCGGCAGCGGTCATGCTGCCAGCCTCGACCACTTTCACGTAAACCGACATCGCCAGCAGTAAGTCCATTATCAATCTCAGCTTTAAAATGATTGAAGTGTTAAGGCGTTTATCCAGCTCAGGTGGCTAACGATACTGCAAAAACACTGACCAATGATGGAGCTTGATGTCATGACCGCCGCCTGCCTGATGACCACGTATCAACCCCTGGCCTTGAGCTTTACCAAAGGGCTGGGCACACGCCTGTGGGATCAGGCCGGTCGTGAATACCTGGATGCGGTGGCGGGCGTGGCCGTGACCAATGTCGGCCACTCGCACCCGAAGGTGGTCAGCGCCATCAGCGAACAGGCCGGCCTGTTGCTGCACACGTCCAACCTGTACAGCATCGACTGGCAGCAACGGTTGGCGCACAAGCTGACGCAGTTGTCGGGGCTCGACCGGGTGTTCTTCAACAACTCCGGCGCCGAGGCCAATGAAACCGCGCTGAAACTGGCCCGGCTGTACGGTTGGCACAAAGGTGTCGAGCAGCCGTTGGTGGTGGTCATGGAAAACGCCTTTCATGGCCGCACGCTTGGCACCTTGTCTGCCAGCGATGGCCCTGCGGTGCGCTTGGGCTTTCAAGGGTTGCCGGGGGATTTCATCAAAGTGCCGTTCGGCGATCTCGCCGCACTGGATAAGGCCCACCAGACTCACGGCCAGCGCATCGTGGCGGTTCTGATGGAGCCGATTCAGGGCGAGAGCGGCGTACAGCTTGCACCTTCCGGCTACCTGAAAGCCCTGCGCGAACTCTGCAATCGGCGCAACTGGCTGCTGATGCTCGACGAGATCCAGACCGGTATCGGCCGCACCGGGCAATGGTTCGCCTTTCAACACGAAGGTATCGTCCCGGACGTCATGACCCTGGCCAAAGGCCTGGGCAATGGTGTCCCGATCGGCGCTTGCCTGGCTCGCGGTAAAGCCGCCGAACTCTTCACCCCGGGCAGCCACGGCAGCACCTTTGGCGGAAACCCGCTGGCGTGCCGGGTGGGCTGCACGGTGCTGGAAATCATCGAAGAGCAAGGCTTGCTGGAAAACGCCAAGCGTCAGGGCGAACGCCTGCTCGCACGCTTGCACGCCGAACTCGATGGCAACCCGCAGGTGCTGGCGATCCGTGGCCAAGGCTTGATGATCGGCATCGAACTGGCCCGGCCCATTCGCGACCTGACCCTGATCGCCGCACGGGACCACGGGCTGCTGATCAACGTGACACGGGGCAAGACCATCCGCTTGCTGCCACCGCTGACCATCGATGAGCGGGAAGTGGAGATGATTGTGCGGGGAGTAGGGCGGGTGGTGAGAGGCACGGATAGCTGATCGATCTCGCTTACCCCATTCCCGTAGGAGCAAGGCTTGCCCGCGATGGCGGTCTCACGGATGTCATCGCTGGCAAGCCAGGCTCCTACGGTTTTCTGTCCGTCATAACGTACGAAGGGGACCGATTTACTGCTGCAACTTACGCTTGTTCCTCTGGTGCACGATCACCGCCACAACCACAACGACCACCACAACACCCAAGGCAATCGGCAGCCGGTAAGGCCTGAGGTCACCGAACACTTGCTGAAGCGCTTCGCCCGCCCAATAACCGCCGCTGACAAACAGTGTGGCCCAGACCATTGCACCGAGCATGTTCCACAGTGAAAAACGCAACGGCGACAGGCCACTGGCACCGATCACCATGGGGCCCACCAACCGCATGCCGTACAGAAAGCGCACCGAAAAAACCGACATCGACGGGTAGCGTGCGATCAATCCGCTGACTCGCTTGATCTGCGCTTGATGGCGTTTGAGACGAGGCAAGAGTCGCGCGCCGAAATACCGACCGCTCCAGAACAACAGTTGATCCCCCAACATTCCGCCGGCGCTGGCCCAGGCAATCACCGGCCAAAGCTTCAGCAAATGCTGATGCGCCGCCATGCCGCCCAATATCAGAATGGTTTCGCCTTCCATGACACAGCCAATAAAAACCGCCCAATAGCCGTAGGTCGCGAGGAGGTGATTGAGGTCTATGTGCTCGAACATGGGCGGTTGGCGGCCTTTGGCGTGTTGCGGAGGCTGGGCAATGGTGGACCGTTATAGGGTGATTCATTGCAGCCCAATCAATGTGCGCTCAGGATAGCGTCTTGATCGTTCCTGCGCTCTGCCTGAGAACGATCGATCGGCAAGACTTCCGAAACGTCCCCACCTTGCATCAACGTTTGCGCCTCACCATTCTCAATCACCCAGCGCAGCAGGTCGGTCACCGGCACGCGGTGGCTGCGTTCGACCCATTGCAGGCCGTCGGGGCTGTAGTGTTCGGTGTAGCGGGTGAGGATCAGCTCGCGCTGGTCACTCGACAGTTGCAGGCTGACTTCGCGGCAGTGCAGGTTGGCGTTGGCGTGTTTCACCACGCGTTGTTGCAGGATCAGGGGCTGGTTTTCAGAGATCATCGGTCTGGGCTTCCTGGCAGCGGTGGAACGCGTGAGCAAGGGCGTGAGCAAACAGTCTTCGGGAAAAGAGGATAGATGCTGGCATTCGGACCTTGCGCAAAGATGTCTGCTTTTTTACTGCGCCGTCGCTTTGTTACCCGATTGAAATATATGACGGAGCGCGCCGAATGGTTTTAGATGATGGTTCTTTCAGACCTTAAGTGATGCCGCTGGTGAGCAGTCTTTTGATCGTGGACGACGACCTTGAGGTCCTCGCGCTGCTGAAGAAATTTTTTGTGCAACAAGGCTATGCGGTGGAGGTCGCCACCGATGGCGCCTCGATGTGGGCGGCGATTGAGGGCCAGGCGCCGGACCTGATCATTCTCGACCTGATGCTGCCGGGCGAGAACGGGCTGACGCTGTGCCAACGCCTGCGCCAGCAATACCCGACACCGGTGATCATGCTCACCGCCATGGGTGAGTTGAGTGATCGGGTGGTCGGGCTGGAGATGGGCGCAGATGATTACCTGAGCAAACCGTTCGACGCCCGGGAGCTGCTGGCTCGCGTGCGCGCCGTGCTGCGCCGGGCCGGCGAAAGCTGTCCGCTGACCGGGGAAGCGCCGCGCCCGCTGATCAAGTTCGCCGACTGGCAACTGGACCTTACCCGTCGGGAACTGCGCTCACCGGATCAGGTGATGATTCCGCTGTCGGCCGGGGAGTTCGACTTGCTGCTGGTGTTTGTCGAGAATCCGCAGCGCATTCTCACCCGGGAACAGTTACTGGACCTGGCGAGGGGCCGCACGCATGAGGCGTTCGATCGCAGCATCGACGTTCAGGTCAGCCGCTTGCGGCGCAAGCTGGAATACGACACCAAGCGCCCGGAGATGATTCGTACCGTGCGCAACGGCGGGTATCTGTTCACCCCCAGCGTGACCCGCCAGTGAAGAAACTCATGGCCGCTTTGCGTCTGCGCCCGCGGGATACGGTGGCCCGCTGGATCGCCCTGACCACCCTCGTCGCGATGCTCACATCGCTGGCGTTCAACGCGCTGTTTATCCAGTTGGCCGGCGTCTGGGCTTATCCACCGTTGGCCGAAACCGGCCTGCTGGAAAAGACCGCGTCCATTACCCGGATGATTGAAGCCTCGCAAGCGTCGCAGCGCGAACTCCTGGCCGAGGCCGCCAGCAATGACGCTTTTAGCGTGAGTTGGCATGCCACCCGTCAAGGCCTCGACTTGCCGGACACTCCCGAAGCGGCTTACCGCGCGGCCTCACCGGAGGCCCAGCGACTGTTCAACACGCCGACCCGCCGAGTCGAAGCCTATCAACCCGGCGACTGGCCACAGAAGAACGGTCACTACGCTTTGCTGGTGCAACTGGCGGATGAGTCCTGGCTGATGTTCAGCGTGCCGTCACGCAGTTGGGGGCTGGCGGAAGGGCCACGAACCCTGATCGTGATTCTGCTGGTGTTGCTGTCGACCAGCGTCGTCGCGCTGATCGCCACCCGCCGGCTGGCCAAACCCTTGCAGCAATTCGCCCTAGGCGCCCGACGCTTCGGCGTCGACTTTCGTGCACCGCCCATCGACCCGGTCGGCCCGCATGAAATCCGTCAGGCGATCCTCGCGTTCAATGCCATGCAGGCCCAATTGCAGCACTTCATCAAAGACCGCACACAGATGCTCGCCGCCATCTCCCACGACCTGCGCACCCCGCTGACCCGCATGCGCCTGCGCGGCGAATTCATCGAAGACTCCGAACAGCAACAACGGCTGTTTCGCGACGTCGACGAAATGCAGGCCATGATCAACTCCGCCCTGGAGTTCTTCCGCGACGACGCCCGCCTGGAACAGGCAACCCAGTTCGACCTGGCCGAGCTGCTGCAAACCCTGATCGACGACTACCGCGACCAATCCATCGACATCACCTTCAGCGGCCCACCCCGACTGGTCTACTTCGGCCGCCCGCTGGGGCTGAAACGGGTGATCACCAACTTGCTGGACAACGCGATCAAATACGCCAGCGAGCCGGCGATTGAACTGTGCCAGGAGGACGAACAGGTGATCGTTCGGGTACTCGACCGTGGGCCGGGGATTCCTGCGGAAAGTCATGAACAGGTATTTGCACCGTTCTTTCGGCTGGAAGGGTCGCGGAATAAAAGCACGGGGGGCGTGGGGCTGGGGTTGTCGGCGGCGCGGGCGATCGTTCTGGAACACGGCGGCACGCTGACCGTGCGTAATCGGACGGGGGGAGGGTTGGAGGCGCGGGTGGTGTTGCCGGTGCAGGAGGGGTAGAGAAAATTAAGAGGGAACTGATTTCATTCTCGTAACTGGCGTCCAGTTGTCACGAATATTCATCAGCTCCCTTTTTTCCATGGCATTACAGGGAGAACGATTTCAGACCGAGCCAAGTTCCAATGCATAGGCTTTTTCCACGCGTGGAAAGAGCGGCACCGTCAGCAGGGCACAAAAGGCAGCAGCCAGCCACACCACGCCCCATGAGAAATGAGTCATGAGGGCGGACGCAGCGATAGGGGTCGCGAACAGCACGACAAAGACGCAGGTATTGCCCATGGCCAGCGCCGTGCCTGCCCTGCTGGCGCCTGCCAGTGTCGCGAGTTCGGTGTAAGCCACACCGTGCCAGGCGGATACGCTGATCCCGGCGATTACCATCACGCCGATGATCAGGGCACTGGCCAGCGGTGTTTCGCTCATTCCGTAAAAGCTGGCGGCCGATACCGTGCAGCCCAGAACCAAAAAGGTCAGGGCACTCAACCATGCACAGGTTTTAAGGTAACTACGGCGGTTTTTATTTTTATCGGTCCAGCGCCCGCTCCAGATTCTGCTGACGATCGCGCCGATCTGTATGACCGCCAACGTCGCGGAAACCAGCGTGATGTTGAGGTTGCCAACGTCATGAAAGAACACGGCGGCATAGGTGAGAATGGCAAATTGCGGGGCGCATAGCAGGCCGATGGCTAAAACGATTCGCCAGACTCTGGAATCTTTCAACGGGCTGGCTGTGGGCTCCTGACTCTGTTTTTTCGCCGCGTCGCTGGAGAAGTCCGGCTCATACAACCAGAACCCGGCAAACAGGCAGGCAATGAGACAGAAGATGGCAGAGGCACTGAATACTTCGACAAATCCATAGGTATGGGCAAGGTAGGGCAGCATGATCGCCCCTAAGGCATAACCTCCCGGGACCGCCGTTTGCCGAATGCTCATGGCCAGCCCTCGTTCGCCCTCTTTGAACCAGGCCATGATGGCTCGACCACTGGCGCCGTTGACGCTGCTTCCCAGCAGGCCCACCACGAACAGCCCTATGGCCAGCAACACTATCGTGGGTGCATACAAGGCAAGCATGGCCAGCCCAAGCAGTGCGATCCCGGAGGTGAGCAGCCCCGTCAGCAGCACAGGGCGATCACCCCAGCGATCAGTCAATAATCCCCACGGGATCTCGCTGACGGCAATACCGAGTCCCAAAATCCCCAAGACCAGCCCCAGCTCGGTGTTATCGAGCTGATACGTTGCTCGCATATAAACCGCTGTCGCGGGTAGTCCACCCACGACACTGGAAAAGCTTGCGTTGGCTGCAACGCCGACACCCAGCACTTTCCAGCGGTGACCGTTATCCACAGGCATAAGAATCCCACTCGTTGAATAGTTGTGGGTCAAAAGACTCTCATGAGGGTATCGTCTCGAATATCAAATTATTTTTTGTATTCGTCCCAAAAAACAGGATTGTTATGAGGCCGGTAAATTTCGATTTAGATGCCATGCGCAGTTTCGTCACCGGGGTCGAACTGGGGAGCTTTGCCAAGGCGGCGCAAAAACTCGCGCGTTCGACTTCAGCCATCAGCGCCCAGTTGAAGAAGCTGGAAGCCCAGGTGGGCTCAGCGCTTTTCAAAAAGGCAGGTCGCGGGCTTGCCCTGACTGATACAGGAGAGGTGCTGCTCAATTACTCCAGGCGTCTATTGAGCCTCAACGACGAGACCATCACTGCAGTCTCCGAGCTGAAGCTCAAGGGATGGGTACGCCTCGGGCTTCAGGAGGATTTCAGTAGCTTCTTGCCGACGGTGCTGGGCAGGTTCGCCAGGGCGCATCCCGATGTTCGAGTGGAAGCCCGGATTGCGCGCAATGCTGACCTGCTGAGCCGGATCGAAAATGGCTCACTCGATTTGGCGGTGGTATGGGGGGACGTGCAGGAAGTCGGATATCGGGAGCCGGTGGCGGAACTGCAAATGGAGTGGATCGGCTCTTCTCACCAGTACCTCGACTGGCGCGTCGAATCAGGGACACCGCTGCCCATCATTGCGTTTGACACGCCATGTCCTTTTCATTCAGTGGCCACTGCGGCGCTGAATCGCGAGGGGATTCCCTGGCTACTGTCGTTCACCAGTTCCAGCCTCAACGGCCTGTCCGCCGCGACCGAAGCAGGTTTGGGGTACACGATCAGGACAGCCTTGGGCTTGCAACCGGGGACCGAACTGTTGGCTGCCGGCGAACGAGGTTTGCCGCCTTTACCCTCCATAGCCCTGACGCTGCATCGAAGAGAGGCTAACCCTGATCCGCTGACCGAGCGTTTGTCGAATATCGTCATGCAGGCTATTCGAAGTGAAATTGTTTACTGAGCGATAAATTGCGAGCGTTAGTGTGATGTGCATGTAAAGCGGACATGAGAGGGTAAACCACGGTTTCTCGTATTCATAACCGTGGTTTGTCCCTGTATTTTTACTGCGTGTTGGCTGCGATTTGTTGGACGTGGTTGAACACTCCAACTAATGCCACTGGCGCTTTATTTCCTGCCACTGAGTGTCTGACAGCGACTTGTCTGCCATCGGAAAGAAGATATTCTCCTCGGACTCCATATGGTCATAGTATTTCTTGATAAAGTCATCGATGGCATCAGCGATCACTTTTATCTCCTGAGTTGAGTCTTCCAACATCTTGAGTTGTCCAGCAATGCGCCCAAATGCCAGATGATCGCGCTCGATATCCTTGACCCGTTGGTGGATCGGTGCCTCAGTCTCCAGCAAGGCCTGCCGGATAAGCTCTTCATTTTCATGGTGATGCCGCTCTGCTTCACCGTGCAAGGCTTCCAGTACCTGAAACAACTGCTTGCGATCATCCGCACCCGCGGACTCATGCCTGATTTTCCCAAGTAATCCTTTGATCTCGGTAATTTTGAGCGCCACCTCATGATGATAGGTGTGCAGTTCATTCAACAACTCGTTCATATAAAATCCTCTCCGCTACACCAAGGCATCATGGGGAATTATTAATCAGCAACTTTCAAGGGTGGGGCTATATATAAACTTCCATCGCTTCTAATACATTCACCCATCGCGTTCATCAAAACGTACTAAACATTTTTAGTATAGTCGGGCGCCAAATTCTCACCCCGGTAAACGTGCCGCCCTTGGATGAATTTGAAATATCAGGTCAGCGTTTATATACGCTGTTTGATCTACTGCAGGAGACGTTGCAAATAACAGGGGAGGGGATTGTTGGTTTTGGAGGGGGGAAGAACGGGAGGCGTTATCAAGCGGAGCATGGGTTTACCCCTTGGCCTGTCTTCACAAACCAAGGGGTAAACCCAAGGGATCAGGTGAACCTAAGCCTCCCAGCCCGCGCCACTGACCGCCGATTGCACCAGCGGGTGCAAATCTGCGCCCTGATGCGCCGTCTGCCAGGCCAGCAATTCCTTGCGCATGCCGGGCGTCCAGTACATTTTCAGGTGATTACGCACGTCGAGCACGGCCTGTTTCTGGTCCGGTTCGCTGGCGAAGTACTGGGCGATCTGGTTAGCCATTTTGATCAGGTTGGCGGTGCTCATCGGCGTACCTCGGCTTTTGCTCCGGTGGTGCGGGCCTGGCGGCGTTCGTCGAGCAAGCGTTGTTGATCGTCGCTGAACTCCTGATAGCGTTTTTGCCACTCGGAAGGGTGGTAGACGCGGCTGACTTCCACGGCGGTAACCTTGTACTCCGGACAGTTGGTGGCCCAGTCGGAGTTGTCGGTGGTGATGACGTTGGCCCCCGACTCCGGGAAGTGGAAGGTGGTGTACACCACGCCTGGGGCGACCCGTTCGGTGATCCGCGCACGCAGGACGGTCTGTCCGGCGCGGCTGCCGATACCAACCCAGTCACCTTCGTTGATGCCACGGCTCTCGGCGTCGGTCGGATGGATTTCCAGGCGGTCTTCGTCGTGCCAGGCGACGTTTTCGGTGCGCCGGGTCTGGGCGCCGACGTTGTACTGGCTGAGGATGCGCCCGGTGGTCAGCAGCAGCGGATAGCGACTGTTGACCTTTTCCTCGGTGGGCACGTAGCCGGTGAGCATGAAGCGTCCTTTGCCGCGCACGAACTCCTCGATGTGCATGGTCGGCGTGCCGTCCGGCGCCGCGGCGTTGCATGGCCATTGCAGACTGCCGTGGCTATCCAGTGAGGCGTAGCTGACATTGGTGAAGGTCGGCGTCAGGCTGGCGATTTCATCCATGATTTGCGACGGATGCTGGTAGTTCATTGGGTAACCGAGGGCGTTGGCCAGGGCCACGGTGCCTTCCCAGTCGGCCTTACCGCCCAGCGGTTCCATGACTTTGCGCACCCGGGAGATGCGCCGCTCGGCGTTGGTGAAGGTGCCGTCTTTTTCCAGGAATGAGCTGCCCGGCAGGAACACGTGGGCGAACTTGGCGGTTTCGTTGAGGAAAATGTCCTGCACCACGATGCATTCCATGGCCGACAGGGCCGCGGTGACGTGCTGGGTATTAGGGTCGCTTTGGGCGATGTCTTCGCCTTGGCAATACAAGCCCTTGAAACTGCCGCCCAGGGCGGCTTCGAACATGTTGGGAATACGCAGGCCCGGATCGGGTTGCAGCGTAACGTTCCAGGCCTGTTCGAACTGCGCTCGTACCACCTCGTTGGAGATGTGCCGGTAGCCGGGCAACTCGTGCGGGAAGGAACCCATGTCGCAGGAGCCCTGAACGTTGTTCTGCCCACGTAGCGGGTTCACGCCCACGCCTTCGCGGCCGATGTTGCCCGTGACCATGGCCAGGTTGGCGATGCCCATGACCGCGGTGCTGCCCTGGCTGTGTTCAGTTACGCCCAAACCGTAGTAGATCGCCGCATTGCCACCAGTGGCATACAGCCGGGCGGCGGCGCGGATGTCGGCAGCGGCGACGCCACAGATGTCGCCAAGGACTTCCGGCGAGTTTTCCGCGCGGCTGACGAATGCCTTCCACTGAGCGAAATCGCTGCCTTCGCAACGGGCGTCGATAAAGGCCTGGTTGAGCAGACCTTCGGTGACGATGACGTGGGCCAGGGCGTTGAGCATGGCGACGTTGGTGCCGGGGCGCAGGGCCAGGTGCAGTTCGGCGCGGGCATGCACCGTGTCCACCAGATCAATGCGGCGTGGGTCGATGACGATCAGCCGCGCACCTTCACGCAGGCGGCGCTTGAGCTGGGAGGCGAACACCGGGTGAGCGTCGCTGGGGTTGGCGCCCATCACCAGGATCACGTCGGCCTGCATCACCGAGTCGAAACTCTGGGTGCCGGCGGACTCGCCCAGGGTTTGTTTCAGGCCATAGCCGGTCGGCGAGTGGCAGACCCGCGCACAGGTGTCGACGTTGTTGTTGCCGAACGCGGCGCGCACCAGTTTTTGCACCAGATAGGTTTCTTCGTTGGTGCAGCGACTGGACGTGATACCACCAATGGAATCGCGACCGTATTTTTGCTGCAGGCGGCGGAATTCGCTGGCGGCGTAGGTCACCGCTTCATCCCAGCTGACTTCCTGCCAAGGGTCGTTGATGTGCTTGCGGATCATCGGCTTGGTGATGCGATCCGGGTGGGTCGCGTAGCCCCAGGCAAAGCGCCCTTTGACGCACGAGTGGCCGTGGTTGGCCTGGCCGTTCTTGTCGGGGACCATGCGCACGACCTGGTCGCCTTTCATCTCGGCGCGGAACGAGCAGCCCACGCCGCAATAGGCGCAGGTGGTGATCACGCTGTGTTCGGGCTGACCGAGTTCGACCACGCTTTTTTCCATCAGCGTCGCGGTCGGGCAGGCTTGCACACAGGCGCCGCAGGACACGCATTCCGAGTCGAGGAAGTTCTCGCCACCGGCGGCCGCCACCCGGGATTCGAAACCGCGCCCGGTAATGGTCAGGGCAAAGGTGCCCTGGGTTTCTTCGCAGGCGCGCACGCAGCGGTTGCAGACGATGCACTTGCTCGGGTCGTAGTCGAAGTAGGGGTTGGAAGTGTCCTTCTGGTCGTCCAGATGGTTCTCGCCTTCATAGCCGTAACGCACTTCCCGCAGGCCGACCTGGCCGGCGACGGTTTGCAGCTCGCAGTTGCCGTTGGCCGAACAGGTCAGGCAGTCCAGCGGGTGATCGGAGATGTACAGCTCCATGACGTTGCGGCGCAGGGTCGCGAGCTTCGGTGTCTGGGTGTGCACGCTCATGCCTTCGCTGACCGGCGTGGTGCAGGACGCCGGGTAGCCGCGCATGCCGTCGATCTCCACCAGGCACATGCGGCAGGAACCGAAGGCTTCCAGGCTGTCGGTGGCACACAGTTTGGGAATGGTGGTGCCCAGCAGCGCGGCGGCGCGCATCACCGAAGTGCCTTCGGGCACGCTGATGCTTTGGCCGTCGATGTTCAGGGTGACCTGCACTTCGCTGTTGCGGGCCGGGGTGCCGAGATCGATATCGGTGTTCGGGTCGAAGAGAGTGATCATTGGTCGGCCTCCGAGGCTTGCAGACCGAAGTCAGCGGGGAAGTGCTTGAGGGCGCTGACCACCGGATAGGAAGTCATGCCGCCCAGCGCACACAGCGAACCGTACTGCAGGGTGTCGCACAGGTCCTTGAGGATGATCACCTGTTCATCGCGACTGCTCTGGTCGGGCGCGGCCAGCAATCGGTCGATCACCTCCACGCCGCGGGTCGAGCCGATGCGGCAGGGAGTGCATTTGCCACAGGATTCCTCGGCGCAGAACTGCATGGCGAAGCGCGCCATGTGGGCCATGTCGAGGCTGTCGTCAGCCACCACCACACCCCCGTGACCGAGCATGGCGCCGATGGCAGCGAACGCTTCGTAATCCAGCGGCGTGTCGAATTGCCCCGGCGGCACCCAGGCGCCGAGAGGGCCACCCACTTGCGCGGCTTTCAGCGGCCGGCCACTGGCGGTACCGCCGCCGTACTCTTCCACCAGTTCCCGCAGGGTAAGGCCAAAGGCCCGCTCTACCAAACCGCCGTGACGAACATTACCCGCTAGTTGGAAGGGCATGGTGCCCAGCGAACGGCCCATGCCGTAATCGCGATAAAACTGCGCGCCCTTGGCCAGAATCAGCGGCACCGAGGCCAGCGTCAGCACGTTGTGCACCAGGGTCGGCAGGCCGAACAGGCCCTGCAAGGCCGGGATCGGTGGCTTGGCGCGGACGATCCCGCGCTTGCCTTCGAGTGAGTCCAGCAGCGCGGTTTCTTCACCGCAGATGTAAGCGCCGGCACCGACCCGCACTTCCATATCAAAAGCCTGGCCGCTGCCGCCGACATTGGCGCCGAGGTAACCGGCGGACCGGGCGATATCCAGCGCCGCGCGCAGTGTGGCCACAGCCTGTGGATATTCCGAGCGCACATAGATGTAGCCGTAGCTGGCGCCGACGGTGATGCCGGCAATGGCCATGCCTTCGATCAGCAGGAAGGGGTCGCCTTCCATCAACATGCGGTCGGCGAAGGTGCCGGAGTCGCCTTCGTCGGCGTTGCACACAATGTATTTCTGCGCCGCTTGGGTGCCGCGCACCGTGCGCCATTTGATCCCGGCCGGGAACGCCGCGCCGCCACGGCCACGCAGGCCCGAATCGAACACGGCGGTCGCGGTTTGCTCGCCGCCCAGGGCGACGGCCCGGCTCAAGCCCTCGAAACCGCCATGGGCCCGGTAATCGTCCAGGGACAGCGGCCGGGTAATGCCGGCGCGGGCGAACAGCAGGCGTTGTTGCGTCTTCAGATAAGGCAGCTGTTCCACCAGGCCCAAGGCCAGTGGATGGGCGGACGGCTCGCCTTGCAGCGCCTCGAGCAGCGACGGCACGTCGGCAGCGGTCAGCGGGCCGAAGCCGATACGGCCTTGCGGCGTGTCCATTTCCAGCAGCGGTTCCAGCCAGTACAGGCCGCGAGAACTGGTGCGTTGCAGGTCCAGCGGCAGATTGCGTTCCCGGGCCTGAGTGGCCAGGGCCACGGCCACCTCTTCGGCACCCACGGCACGGGCAAGCGAATCACAGGGTAGATAGAGACTCGGCATCATGCGTCCTCCAGGCAAGCGTCGAGCAGGGCATCCAGGCGCTCGGCACTAAGCCGCGCATGCACCTGACCATCCAGCTCAAGGGCCGGCGAGCAGGCGCAGGCGCCGAGGCAATACACCGGGCGCAGACTGATGTTGCCGTCGGCACTGCTGCCGTGGTCGTCCAGTTGCAGGCGTTCACGCAATTGCGCCGCGAGCTGCTCGGCACCGCGGCTCTGGCAGGACTCGGCCCGGCACAGACGCAGGATATGCCGCGCCGGAGGGGCGGTACGGAAGTCATGGTAGAAGCTGATTACCCCGCGAACCTCGGCCTGACTCAGGTTGAGCGCATGGGCAATCTCGGGGACGGCGGCATCGGGGATGTAGCCGATGCCCTCCTGAATATCATGAAGGATCGGCAACAGCGCGCCGGGCGAACCCTTGTGGCGCTCCAGCAGGTTGTTGACCATAGACAGGTGCAACATCTCATCAGGCATACAGCATTCCTCACGGTCACGGGCAAACCAGGCGGTTGTCGGTTGTCCGAAAGTGTCGGCTGCGGCACTCACGCCACGTCACGGTATCGTGGCATTTTCAGGCCGTTGGCCAGGCACCCTGAGCGGGCATCTTGTTGGGCCCGGTACGGTCTTTGCCGCACCTCTTCAGGGCATATACGGCAGCTTGCCACGCTGCCTTTGAATCATCTGCACGAAAGCGACGTGTTTGGTTCTTTCTACGACCAATCATTGAGTGTAGAAGAGTGTGGCCGAAGGCGCCGTCTCTGGAGCGGGGTTATGCCTTTTTGCTTTAGGGGTTATGCACAAAGGATTGCAGGCGGGGTAGGTGATGGCTGAGTTCACCGGGAGGACTACGATGGTGGTGAAATTTGCTCGCGTCAGGCATCGCAGAAAATATCCCTACCGCTATTTCGGAATGGCCTGACAACAATCCGCAGTGCTCTGTTTAGGTTGCTCATAAGCGGGCGGTATCGTCAGCAAGAGATCGTCGCAAACCCGCATAAACCCTAGTGTTTGCCGCGTTTACGTGATGTATGCATTGACATAGTCATTAGGCTACGGCAGCATTAATCCCAATCGCGCCCGATCCTCTGGTGTTGGCTTAGTCCGGCATTACGTTCGGGCCTTCTTATTTCTGGAACATGGAAGTTGCCTACGCCAGCCCCTCCGAAGCCGTTCCGTACATATCCTGATTTGGTTGCGCTGCTGGCCAGCAGGGGTGTGCAAATCAATGACCAGTCTCGTGCAGAGCGCAAGCTCGCGCAGCTAGGGTATTACCGTCTCAGCGGATTCTGGTATCCGGCACGGGAATTCAAAATGAACGGCCAGCAGCAAGAAGTCTGCTCGGTCACGGGCAAGCCTCTGCGTCTGGATACTTTCCAGGCAGCCACCTCTTTCGATACGATCGTAGAGCTTTACAAGTTCGATAAACGACTGCGAATGCTCATGCTGGATGCAGTCGAGCGTCTGGAGGTTCACTTCAAGACCGTAATGGCTCACGAAGTTGGCTATCACGACCCGATGGCCTACGCCAATGCGAAATTCATCCTGCACAAATGGACTCAACCGTACACGGACACCCGCGGTAATACGCGGAACAAGTGGGCAGAGTGGAGCCAGAAGCAGCAGTCGCACATTGTGCGTAGCAAAGAGGACTGCATTCAGTGGCACTTCAGAGCCGGCAAGTCCATCCCCATTTGGGTCGCGGTGGAGGCATGGGATTTCGGGGATCTATCGGAATTTTTCGAGCTGCTGAATAGCAAGTATCAGAATCTCATACTCGCGCGCCTTGGCTTGAACAACGCCAAGATGCTCAGTCGGTGGATGCAGCAAACCAGCCATTTACGCAACCGCTGTGCGCACCATACGCGAGTCTGGAATCAGGCCTCACCTAACCCATTAGCGGTCCCCGCTGAACCGTATTTTCAGACGTTGGGGCTGGATCAATATGCGCTCAAGCGATTGTATGGGTTAGTCGCAGTCATATGGTTTCTGTTGCAGAGGATTGCACCAGCCTCGACCTGGATCAACGATGTCGCGGATCTGATCGATAGCAAGCCTGCTATGCCAGGCTGCACCTTCAAAGCGATGGGATTCCCGGATGAAACCGGGTTCCCTCGGAAACAGTTCGGGATCTAGCCGGCGTATCAAACAGATCCCGCAGACTTGCCGTAACCCCATCCCTGGGCGCATCGAAGTGGGCGGCATCCCCACCTCACGGAGGGAAGAAACGGGGACAGACCACGATTATCAATGTGATGAAGCCTTATCTATCCCGCGTATCTCCCCGTCCTAGGACATTTCCCGCAAACCGTAGCGCCTTCCATGAACTGGCAAGCAACACTCCTGGAAGATAATCTCCTGTCTTCGCTGCAGCCGAGCGGACGGTTTTGACAGGCCGAAAAAAACGCAGGGATCCTGAAAATCCTGGAGATTCCTTATGAAAAAGACAACCCGAAATCCACTTGATAACCCGTCGCTCTCTACATCAGAAGACCTCGATCCACTAGAGCTTTCCGAAACCGCCCAACGCACCGTCAGTGCCCGTTTGCGTAACCCCAGTCACCCTGATCCCGTCAGCCATGTATTCACTATTGTTCCCAACGTAGACACGCCAACCTTGCTGGTCCACGCCAGCGAAACCCTCGCCTCTATCAACGCCATGACCACCGACCTGGCGTTCGAACTAGAAGGTTCGCGGCGCAATGTGGCACTGGCGATTCAACAGTTGGCCGTGCTGGCCGAGTTGCTGGTAAACCGAGCACTGGATCACCTCGACCCGCCCGATGAGGCGGGTGAGAGTCAGCCCACCGTCCACCACTGAGTGGCCGCGCTCGTTTACCCAATGGAGGTTTGTCATGGATCGATACATGCCAGTCACCGGCATTGACTGCACCATCCCGTCTCTGCTGATCGATACCCAAGCGCCACTCGACGTACTGCACGAAACCGCGGCCTACCGCATCCGCACCGCGACCCAACTATTGGAGAACATCGCCATGGGCGAGGGGATTCACAGTGAACTGGCTCGGGTGCTGGTGACTTCACTGCGCGATGGTTGCGATTTGCTGGATGTGGTTGGGCGACGATTGCAGGCGCAGGTGCTGTTGGTATGAAAAATGGGCGACCTTGTTTAGGTCGCCCGTTTTAGTTGGGGCAGGAAAAGGGAGGGCAGATTACGTTTTACTCAGACCACGTAATCGTGATCTGTTTCGTATTCTCCTCACCACTCAGTAGTTTTCAGCGAATTCGTGAAACTTACTAAACACCTGAAATCCAACATAGTCGGACCGGTGCTTGTACTGCGTCCGGTAGTAGCAATCCCAGTAACTGATCATGCGATCTTGCGTCGCTTGAAAATAATTCTGATTATCCCGAATGAAGCTGCCGTAAAGCGTCGGACTGATTTCGGACAGGTGAGCTTCAACGGTGTTAAGAATCTCGATTACGTACTCGCCAGTAAGCTGGAAAACGAACGGGACAATCCATGGTTCATGAACTGAAAGAATGCATTCCAGTTGACGTTGACGCACACGCCCATCGTAGTGTCGTGTCAGAAGACATGAGTACAAGATGCTCTGAACGCCAGTCAGCTGCCCGCAGGCTTGTTCATCACCCTCGTGATGAATCCGATAAGGGATGATCAGGTTCTCTTCACCGATTTTGACCTCTATACCCCGATGCGTTGCTAGCCTGGTAAGACCCAAGATCTGGCTAAGACCTTCTGCCTCCAATCTGAGCGAGGATGGGAACGCAGTGGTGATTGAGCCTAGTGGAACTGGCGGAGGGGAGACAAAACGGAGCGACATATGAATGTCTCGGCGGACTGGACGATTTACAGCATGCCTACTTTGGCAGAAAACAGCACGGTTGGATGGGGGATCTAGGCGGCTAGGTGAGTCTTAGCTAGCAGCCACCGGCAATTGGTGCGCATGGAGTATGGTGGGGGCACCAAATTTGCCCCAATCCTTGTGAAGTGTCCTACCGTGCGTAAAGTGCGTAATGGGTGTCTCCCCTTTCTTTACCTTTTTTCCTACTTTCTGATGGGCGGATTAATAATTGGTATTATTCTAAGTCCTGATGGCAATGCATTTATTATGCAATTGGTTTTCTGGTCAGTACATAAAAATTTCTTCTCTGGCCTCCATCAAGTCCTGTAGCAAAGTCACTAATTTGATAGCCCCCTGGCGTAGCTATTTTTTGTACTAATGCGGGATCATTTTTGGCATCGTCTGGGATTTTTACATACTCTGTATTCATCAATATACCAAATACTTTTCTCATGTCATTTCTCCACGCTATTTTTTCTTCCTCCTCAAGCTCATCAGCATTGGCAGGGATTTCATAGAGAAGGGATAAGTGTCTATCTTGTTCGATTTGTTTGATATTATCTCCTGTTGCAATAGGTAACGCTTGTATATCCTCTAATGTTAATCCTTGAGAAATGCCTTGCGAGATAGCTGTTATTTTTTGTTGAGTGCGCGGCGACAGAAGATCCCATTCAACAGTAATTCTGTCTGTTGTTCCAGGTCCATAGAGCTTGTATTTCATGTCTCTATATTTATCAATGGTAAAAGAAGAAGCTATGCCTCCCAATTTACTAATGCTTAGTTTTGCAATTTCACCCCGTAAAGGACCTTGCATCCATTCGATTTTAGTAGATCCATTTTCTAAGGCATCATTTGATTGGAGTAGTCTTAGATGAAAGCCAATAGCATTTTTGCTTCTGTTTTTTTCTCTAACTCCCAAGAATGTAGATTCCAATGAATTGTTTTTCCCTCCAAAAACAAATCCAAAACCTAACCATCCTTCATCTGTAAATCCTTCCTTTTCAGTGTATGCTACAAAAGCGGATCCACCAGTTTTTGCAATATTACTTATAAGGTAAGGAGGCATGATGTCACGATGATCCTTCATGCCAAAAATACTTTCTTGTTGTTGGGAGGCAAGCTCTAAACCATTTCCTTTCTGACCATCCTTCAAGTTTGTTAAGAAGTGAGCGTGTTCCCAGTCAAGAGGGGTGAAAATAGTTGAGCCTATTCCAGGTATAACTTTTTTCCAGCCAATCCCGTGCTTTTCAAAACCGAAATTTTCGGGAGCAAAAAAAACTCGCGCTGCTGCAATTTCTAGCTCTTGTGGAGTATGTTTAGATGTAATCATGCGTTTAGTCCTTTAATCGTTCAGTCCTATAATTTGCCTCTCAGTATAGTCGTAGGTAATAAGAATATGAGTGGAGATTATTATCTAGTTGTTACAAGTAATTGCCGGTTTTTATCTTTTGTAAAATGTGTAAGCTGCCCCCATTTGCGGCACCCAGCAGTCCATGGCATTGAGCGTCAGTGCTCCATAAACCCCACATTCAAAGTCATCACCTGATCCCTGATGCTGTGCTCCCGATTCCTTTCCGGAGCCAGCACCTCATGATGCATCCCGATGCAAAAGTCGAAAAAGTCTATCTTTACCCCAAGCCCGTCGACTTCCGAAAATCCATTGATGGCCTCGCTGCGCTGGTCTAACGGGACAGTAGAGAAAAAATTTGTCCTCCCTTTCCCCCACGTCAGGCTGGCTCCCCGATGCACCACCACTGCACTGCGACGTCATCGTCAGGTTGGGTTACGTCATGCCCGTGCTCGATGAAATGCGCTGGCGTGTGCAGCGCAAGAGCATCACTGATCTGCTCTGGCTTGAGCGCGTTGGTTTCACCGAGAAAACTCAGATAATAGTCCCGGTCATAGAAGAGGGTGATCTCGCTCTGATGAACCCATGGCCACACCAGCAGGCAAGCGACCCGGTAATAACCCTGTGAGCGGTCGGCAGCGTTGGACAGGTGGCTAGCGGCTTCGAGCAGTTGCTGAATACAGAAGGCCTGAACTTCGATCCTGGCTTGAGGGCCTTGGACCAGGGCCGCATGCACCGGGATCTTCCAGTGTGTGTAGCGCTCCATATGCACGGATCGCGGGTGAAACTCGTCGCGAAAACTGGAGGCCCAGCGTTCCAGAGCGCGAAGGCGGCGGGGAATGCCTCTGAGTGGCTTGTTGCTGAGGGCGATTTGCCGCATTGATACGTCCTTGTGATGCCGAAAAAGTCTTTCGTTGTTGTCTGCTGGCGCAATGGAAAAGTGGACAGGTCCATTTTCATATCAGCCAAAGCCCTGCCCAATATCAGCCGGTGGAAAGGGGCATCAAACTTGCTCCCAACCCGATCATTCACTGAATATCTTTCAAATAATCCTTAAGCGCAATCAGCGGACTATCAAGCTGCTCCAGCGTCTGCACAGCGCTGAAATCTCCCGACAACCTATCCAGCTCTCGACCCAGCGGCGTACCCGCCCCACCTATCGCCTCAAGCGCCAGCCCCACGCATTCAGCCACTTTGACCTTGATGGTCGCGACATCACCTCTGCGTACCAGCAAGCCGAATACGTCCCGCTGGTAGTCGCCCATCATCAGGTCGTCGCGCAGGATCGGGCTTTGATCTTCTGTTTCGTAAGCGAGTTTGAGGGAGAAGAGGGCGACTGTTTCCAGGGGTAATTCCATGGGGGGAATCCTTGAGGGAAAAAATGGGGGCAGAATCATTTTTTCGCAGGTTTTTTGGGTGGAAGAAAGAGCGGGGTGGTGCCTCTTGTTGTGACGCGGAGCGTCACGGGATGCGTTACCACGCAGAGCGTGGGAACGATCAGTGGGGCGGGCATGCCTGTGCACCACTTTTCTATAGGCGAAAAAAAAGGCCTTGCTAAGCAAGACCTTTCTTAATTTTGGTGCCCCGAGGGAGACTCGAACTCCCACTCCTTTCGAAAACGGATTTTGAATCCGCCGCGTCTACCAATTCCGCCATCAGGGCTCAATGGCGGCGAAGTATAGAGATGAGATAACCGTCGGTCAATCAGGTACATGGAGAATTTTCACTATTTCCGCTAGACTTCCCGGCCCTGCTAGACGAACCCCATCATGCGCGTTGCTGACTTTACTTTCGAACTCCCTGATTCGCTGATCGCTCGCCACCCTTTGGCTGAGCGGCGCGGTAGTCGCCTGTTGACCCTGGATGGGGTCAGCGGCGCTCTGGCACACCGTCAATTCACTGATTTGCTTGAGCATTTGCGCCCGGGCGATTTGATGGTGTTCAACAATACCCGGGTGATTCCGGCGCGGCTGTTTGGCCAGAAAGCTTCCGGCGGCAAGCTGGAAATTCTGGTCGAGCGGGTGCTCGACAGTCATCGCGTGCTGGCCCATGTGCGCTCCAGCAAGTCGCCGAAGCCGGGTTCGACGATCCTCATCGACGGCGGTGGCGAAGCGCAAATGCTCGCGCGTCATGATGCGTTGTTCGAACTGGGGTTCGCCGAAGAAGTGCTGCCGCTGCTCGACCGTGTCGGGCACATGCCGTTGCCTCCTTATATAGACCGCCCGGACGAAGGCTCGGACCGCGAGCGTTATCAGACGGTCTACGCCGAGCGTTTGGGCGCGGTGGCGGCACCGACGGCGGGGCTGCATTTCGATCAGCCGTTGCTCGAGGCGATTGCCGCCAAGGGTATCGAGACGGCGTTCGTGACCTTGCACGTTGGCGCGGGCACCTTTCAGCCGGTGCGTGTCGAGAAGATCGAAGACCACCACATGCACAGTGAATGGCTGGAAGTCGGCCAGGACGTGGTGGATGCGGTTGCTGCGTGCCGTGCGCGGGGCGGGCGCGTGGTGGCGGTGGGGACCACCAGCGTGCGTTCTCTGGAAAGTGCGGCCCGCGATGGCGTGCTCAAGCCGTTCAGCGGTGACACCGATATCTTTATCTACCCAGGCCGGCCGTTCCATGTGGTCGATGCCTTGGTCACCAACTTTCATTTGCCCGAATCCACGCTGTTGATGCTGGTTTCGGCGTTCGCCGGTTATCCCGAAACCATGGCCGCCTACAAGGCCGCCGTCGAGCATGGATACCGCTTTTTCAGCTACGGTGATGCGATGTTCATCACCCGTAATCCCGCGCCACGCGGCCCTGAGGATCAAGCATGAGTCGCACCAGTCGTATGTCTTTCGAATTGCTGGCCACTGACGGCAAGGCTCGCCGTGGTCGCCTGACCTTCCCGCGTGGCACTGTCGAGACGCCAGCCTTTATGCCGGTCGGTACTTACGGCACGGTCAAGGGCATGTTGCCGCGGGATATCGAGGCCACCGGCGCCGAGATCATTCTGGGCAACACCTTTCACCTGTGGCTGCGTCCTGGCACGGAAGTGATCAAGAAGCACGGCGACCTGCACGATTTCATGCAGTGGAAAGGCCCGATTCTGACCGACTCCGGCGGTTTCCAGGTGTTCAGCCTGGGCGCCATGCGCAAGATCAAGGAGGAGGGCGTGACCTTCGCCTCTCCGGTGGATGGCGCGAAAGTGTTCATGGGCCCGGAAGAGTCGATGCAGGTTCAGCGCGACCTGGGCTCCGACATCGTGATGATTTTCGACGAATGCACGCCGTACCCGGCCGATGAAGATGTGGCGCGGGTGTCCATGGAGTTGTCGTTGCGCTGGGCCCAGCGTTCGAAAAATGCTCATGGCGACAACACGGCGGCGCTGTTCGGTATCGTTCAGGGCGGCATGCACCAGGACCTGCGCATGCGCTCCCTGGAAGGCCTCGACAAGATCGGTTTTGACGGCCTGGCCATCGGCGGTCTATCGGTGGGCGAGCCCAAGCATGAGATGATCAAGGTGCTGGATTATCTGCCGGGCATGATGCCGGCTGACAAACCTCGTTACCTTATGGGCGTTGGCAAACCGGAAGACTTGGTTGAGGGTGTGCGCCGCGGTGTGGACATGTTCGATTGCGTGATGCCAACCCGTAATGCCCGCAATGGGCACTTGTTCATTGATACTGGTGTGCTGAAGATCCGTAACGCGTTTCATCGCCATGATGATTCGCCGCTCGATCCGACCTGCGATTGCTATACCTGCCAGAACTTCTCCCGTGCTTATCTGCACCATCTGGACAAGTGTGGAGAAATGCTGGGTAGCATGTTGAATACAATCCACAATTTGCGTCATTACCAAGTGCTTATGGCTGGTTTGCGCGAGGCTATTCAACAGGGTACATTGGCCGCCTTTGTCGATGCCTTCTACGCCAAACGCGGGTTACCTGTACCGCCTTTGGACTGAGTTTTCTGACCCCAAGATTCAACATTTGCAACTGGAGTGCTAAATGAGCTTTTTTATCTCTAATGCCATGGCTGATGCTGGTGCCCCTGCGGCAGGCCCAATGGGCGGCGGCTTTGAGTGGATTTTTCTGGTCGGCTTCCTGGTCATCTTCTACCTGATGATCTGGCGTCCACAGGCCAAGCGCGCCAAAGAGCAGAAGAACCTGCTGAGCAGCCTGCAAAAAGGCGACGAAGTTGTGACCACCGGTGGTATCGCCGGCAAGATCACTAAAGTGGCAGATGATTTCGTTGTTCTGGAAGTTTCCGACACTGTCGAAATGAAATTCCAAAAGGGCGCCATTGCCGCCACGCTGCCAAAAGGCACGCTAAAAGCGATCTAAGTTCCAACTTCTACTCAATCGACGGGGCGCGCAAGGCGCCCCGCGTCATAAGCGGGCGGCGTGATGCTGAACAAATACCCTCTGTGGAAATACATTCTGATCCTGGCGGTGCTGGCGGTCGGTCTGATTTATTCCGCTCCCAATCTTTATCCTGACGATCCGGCCATTCAGGTCAGCGGTGCAAGCACTGCGCTGCAGGTTAATCAGGCTGATCTGGATCGCGTGAGCAAAGCGCTCAACGATGCCGGGATCAACGTCAAGGCTGCCACTCTTTCGGCCAATGGCAAGGGCGGTTTGTTGCGCCTGACCAAGGCAGAAGACCAACTGCCAGCCAAAGACGTCGTGCGCAAGGCGCTGGGTGATGACTACGTCGTCGCACTGAACCTGGCACAAACGACTCCGCAATGGCTGCGCACTGTCGGCGCGCATCCGATGAAGCTGGGTCTGGACTTGTCCGGTGGTGTGCACTTCCTGCTCGAAGTGGACATGGAAAAAGCCCTCGATGCCCGCCTGAAAGTCTATGAAGGCGACGTCAAGAGCCTGTTGCGTAAAGAGAAACTGCGCTATCGCAGCCTGCCGCAGATCAATGGTGCCATTCAGCTGGGTTTCAGTGATGAGGCTTCCCGCGAAGATGCTCGTGCGCTGATCCGCAAGAACTTCAACGATTTCGACATTGTTCCGGCCGACCTCAATGGCCAACCGGTACTGCGTCTGGCGATGACCCCAGCCAAGCTGGCGGAAATCCGCGAATACTCCATCAAGCAGAACTTGACCACGGTCCGTAACCGCGTCAACGAGCTGGGTGTTGCCGAACCGATCGTTCAGCGTCAGGGTGCCAACCGCATCGTGGTTGAGCTGCCAGGCGTGCAAGACACTGCCGAAGCCAAGCGTATTCTCGGCAAGACGGCCAACCTCGAGTTCCGTCTGGCGGCTGATCCGGGTGCTTCGAAAGCCACTTCCGAGACCTTCGAGTTCCGTGAGGGCAAGCGTCCTCCTGCGCAAATCGAGCGTGGCCTGATCATCACGGGCGACCAGGTAACTGACGCCAAGGCTGGCTTCGGCGAGCACGGTACGCCGGAAGTGAACATTCGTCTGGACGGTCACGGCGGTGAGCTGATGAACCGTGCGACGCGCTCCAACGTCGGTCGCAGCATGGCGGTGATCTTCATCGAGCAACGCCCGGTGACGACTTACGTCAAGCAAATGGTCAACGGTGTCGAGAAAGACGTGCCGGTCCAGACCTTCAAGGAAGAGAAGAAGATCATCAGCCTGGCGACCATTCAGTCGCCGCTGGGTGCTCAGTTCCGCATCACTGGCCTGAATGGTCAGGGCGAATCCTCGGAGCTGGCCTTGCTGCTGCGCGCCGGTGGTCTGGCGGCACCGATGTACTTTGCTGAAGAACGCACCATCGGTCCAAGCCTGGGTGCTGACAACATCACCAAGGGTATCGATGCGTCGCTGTGGGGCATGCTGTTCGTTTCGCTGTTCATCATGGCCATCTACCGCTTCTTCGGCCTGATCGCCACGGTTGCGCTGGCGGTGAACATGGTGCTGCTGCTGGCCTTGATGTCTCTGCTGGGGGCAACGCTGACCCTGCCGGGTATCGCCGGTATCGTCTTGACCATGGGTATGGCGGTCGACGCCAACGTACTGATCTTCTCGCGGATACGTGAAGAGATCGCGGCCGGCATGACCGTGCAGCGGGCAATCAACGAAGGCTTCGGCCGGGCATTCACCGCGATTCTCGATGCCAACCTGACCACCCTGTTGGTCGGCGGCATCCTCTTTGCGATGGGCACCGGCCCGGTCAAGGGTTTCGCAGTGACCATGTCCCTCGGGATCTTTACCTCGATGTTCACGGCCATCATGGTGACCCGCGCGATGGTCAACCTGATCTTCGGCGGTCGTGACTTCAAGAAGTTGTGGATTTAAGGGGCTGCCATGTTACGTACTATCAACTTCATGGGCGTTCGCAACGTTGCGTTCGGCGTCACATTGTTCCTTACCGCTCTGGCGTTGTTCAGCTGCTTCCACAAGGGCATGAACTACGGTCTGGACTTCACCGGCGGTACGCTCATCGAGCTGACCTACGAGCGTCCGGCCGACGTCATGAAAGTTCGTTCCCAGCTGACTGAGGCGGGTTATCACGAAGCGATCGTTCAGAGCTTTGGCGCGACTACCGATTTGCTGGTGCGCATGCCTGGTGAAGACCCGCAACTGGGTCACCAGGTCGCTGAAGCGCTGCAGAAAGTCGGCGGCGACAACCCGGCTGTGGTCAAGCGCGTCGAGTTCGTGGGCCCGCAGGTCGGTGAAGAACTGCGCGACCAGGGCGGCCTCGGCATGCTGATGGCGCTGGGCGGCATTCTGATCTACCTGGCGTTCCGCTTTCAGTGGAAGTTCGCGGTCGGTGCGATTGTCTCGCTGATCCACGACGTGATCGTGACCATCGGTATCCTGTCGTTCTTCCAGATCACCTTCGACCTGACGGTGCTGGCGGCGGTACTGGCGATCATCGGTTATTCGCTCAACGACACCATCGTGGTATTCGACCGGGTTCGTGAGAACTTCCGGGTACTGCGCAAGGCGACGCTGATCGAGAACATCAACATCTCGACCACCCAAACCCTGCTGCGGACCATGGCGACGTCGATCTCCACCTTGCTGGCGATCTCGGCGCTGCTGTTCTTCGGTGGTGACAACCTGTTCGGTTTCTCCATCGCGCTGTTTATCGGTGTTCTGGCGGGTACTTACTCGTCGATCTACATCGCTAACGTGGTGCTGATCTGGCTGAACCTGAGCAGCGAGGACCTGATTCCTCCGGCCAATACCGAGAAGGAAGTGGACGACCGTCCTTGAGGCGTTATTTCCTCTCGTTATAACCAGAAGGCGCGAGTATTGAACTCGCGCCTTTTTTTATGCTCCAACGTTGGGAGAAGCGCGGGCACGTCCCGCATGTGATGGTCAGGAGGTTCATGTGAACAAGTCGTTACTGGTTGGTGCGGTATTGGGTGCTGTCGGTGTGACTGCCGGAGGCGCTGTTGCCACCTACAGCCTGGTAAAAAGCGGCGGACCTGAGTATGCGCAAGTACTGGCAGTCGAGCCGGTCAAAACACAGATCAAGACGCCGCGTGAAGTGTGCAGGGATGTACCTGTTACCCGTCAGGCGCCGGTGAAGGATGAGCATCAGATCCTCGGTACGGTGATCGGTGCGGTCGGCGGTGGTTTGTTGGGTAACATGGTCGGTGGCGGTAATGGCAAGAAACTCGCCACGGTGGCGGGTGCGGTTGGTGGCGGTTATGCCGGTAACAAGGTGCAAGAGCGCATGCAGAACGGTGATACCACCACCACGATGCAAAGACGTTGCGAGACGGTCAATGATCTCAGCGACAAGCTCGTAGGTTATGACGTTCGGTATTCGCTGGGCGGCAAGGAAGGCAAAGTGCGGATGGATCGTGATCCGGGCAACCAGATTCCGGTCGACAAGGACGGTCATCTGATCCTGGGGCAAAACCAGCCCGCTCAGAAATAAGCTGAATGCCAGACTCAAAAAAAGCACCCGAACGGGTAATGCCAGTCAGTTAAGCTGACTGGCATTTTTATTTCTGATCGGATACTTC
>NZ_MOBI01000014.1:0-139935 GCF_003732175.1 Pseudomonas brassicacearum | reverse complement strand
GCCCAAGGCAGCCTTCAGCTATGAGAGAGTTTTACCGGACACTAGTGACGCTCCGCGTGGGAATGCCGCCAATGACGCTCTGCGTCATAGCCGAGACGGACGCGGAGCGTCCGGGGAGGCGTTACCACGCAGAGCGTGGGAACGATCAGACTCCAAACCGCCGATCACCTATGACCTTGATAGCTGGAGTCAACCGGGACAACCCCCTAGAATCCCCGCACGATTAAAGGAGACGACTTCATGCTGATGGTGATTTCCCCCGCCAAGACCCTCGATTACGAAACACCGCCGGCCACCCAGCGTTTCACTCAACCGCAGTACCTGGACCATTCCCAGGAGCTGATCCTGCAACTGCGCGAACTGAGCCCGGCACAGATCAGCGAGTTGATGCACGTTTCCGACAAGATCGGCGGCCTCAACGCCGCGCGCTTTGGCAGCTGGACCCCAGCGTTCACGCCAGCCAACGCCAAGCAGGCACTGCTGGCGTTCAAGGGTGACGTGTACACCGGCATGAATGCCCAGACCTTCAGCGAAGCCGATTTCGACTACGCCCAGCAACACTTGCGCATGCTCTCGGGCCTCTACGGCCTGCTGCGCCCGCTGGACCTGATGCAGCCGTATCGACTGGAGATGGGCACCAAACTGGCCAATGCCCGCGGCAAGGATCTGTACGCCTTCTGGGGCACGCAAATCAGCGAATGGCTGAACGAAGCCCTGGCCGAGCAAGGCGATGACGTGCTGCTCAACCTCGCCTCCAACGAGTACTTCTCGGCGGTCAAACGCAGCGCCTTGAACGCCCGGATCATCAACACCGAGTTCAAGGACCTGAAGAACGGCCAGTACAAGATCATCAGCTTCTACGCGAAGAAGGCCCGCGGGATGATGAGCCGTTTCGTGATCCAGGAACGCATCAACGACCCGGCTGCGCTCAAGCAATTTGACGTGCAGGGTTACCGCTACAGCGCTGAACAGTCGAAACCCGACAACCTGGTTTTCCTGCGCGACCACGCCCCCGAATAAAGCATCACGATGGCGCACGACATTGATCAATGTCCGTGCGCCGAATCGTGACCGTCCCAGCATTTCCCTTGCTTGATTCGTCATTTTTATGACGCCAAAAACACGCCACCTCCTTTCATGAAATTTCTTTCACTCGACAAGCGTGAAATTTTTCAGTAGTGGCACGCAATTTTTTCAAACGTAGTGGCACAAAACCATTCACGGCAATTAACTCCCCATTAATAAAGGCCGAAACGGCAAGTGCTATCAATATGAGAGCAGTGCCATCTTTCGCACTATTCCAATAAATTTAAAAAATCGGGATCGGCAGCCATGAACTATCTGAAAATACACCGCTCATACCACCGGTAACGACTATCTCTGAGCGTGTACGAGATAACTTACACAGCGTGCCGCCCCTATTGCCAAGTTGTCATATTCAACTTTGCTTTCAGGCCACTTATTTGGAATAACAGGAGATAACGCACCATTACTATCCCCTACAAGGCCAAGGCTGCCCGCCTGTAAACGTGCTCACCTGAGCACCTGAGTGCTTGATATTGCTGGCTTTATGCCAACTTTCAAGTGCCACCAACCTTTTGCACCACGGTATTCAAAAGAAATGCCGGCTGCAGTTCAGGGCACGCCTTTACCCTCAGGCCAAGTTTCGCACACCTTGAGTGCACTTATTTAGACACTCGGAATTGAGTATGCCTGCACACGGTATTGTGGCGCCTGCCATCCACACTTCCGAGTGCACTTCGACCGCTGAACACTATTAACTTCACCCCTTTAATGGCGTGATAAATACAGAGGTAATTGCGATGCGCATCAGCATATTTGGTTTGGGTTACGTCGGCGCAGTGTGTGCCGGTTGCCTGTCTGCACGAGGCCACGAAGTGGTTGGTGTGGACATTTCCAAAGACAAGATCGACCTGATCAATGCAGGTAAATCTCCGATCGTTGAACCGGCGCTGGGCGAGCTGCTGACCCAGGGTATTCAGACCGGTCGTCTGCGCGGCACCACCAACTTCGCAGAAGCCATCCGTGACACCGATCTTTCGATGATCTGCGTCGGTACGCCGAGCAAGAAGAACGGCGATCTGGAACTCAACTACATCGAGTCGGTGTGCCGCGAGATCGGCTTTGTCCTGCGTGACAAAACCACCCGCCACACTATCGTGGTACGCAGCACCGTGTTGCCGGGCACCGTGAAGAACGTGGTGATCCCGATCCTCGAAGACTGCTCGGGCAAAAAGGCCGGCGTCGACTTCGGCGTTGCCGTGAACCCCGAGTTTCTGCGTGAAAGCACCGCGATCAAGGACTACGACCTGCCACCGATGACCGTCATCGGCGAGTTCGACAAGGCCAGCGGTGACGTTCTGCAATCGCTGTATGAAGAACTCGACGCGCCGATCATCCGCAAGGACATCGAAGTCGCCGAGATGATCAAGTACACCTGCAACGTCTGGCACGCCACCAAAGTGACCTTCGCCAACGAGATCGGCAACATTGCCAAAGCGGTCGGTGTCGATGGTCGCGAAGTGATGGAAGTGGTCTGCCAGGACAAGACCCTCAACCTGTCCCAGTACTACATGCGCCCGGGCTTCGCGTTTGGCGGCTCGTGCCTGCCAAAGGACGTGCGCGCCCTGACCTACCGCGCAAGCTCCCTGGACATCGAAGCGCCGCTGCTCAACTCGCTGATGCGCAGTAACGAATCCCAGGTGCAGAACGCCTTCGACATCGTTTCCAGCCACGACAAACGCAAAGTCGCCCTGCTCGGCCTGAGCTTCAAGGCCGGCACCGACGACCTGCGCGAAAGCCCGCTGGTGGAACTGGCGGA
This sequence comes from Pseudomonas brassicacearum, assembly GCF_003732175.1. GTDB lineage: Bacteria > Pseudomonadota > Gammaproteobacteria > Pseudomonadales > Pseudomonadaceae > Aquipseudomonas > Aquipseudomonas brassicacearum_G. The sequence continues at coordinate 137,093 of NZ_MOBI01000014.1, read as the reverse complement.
AATGCTGATCGGCAAGGGTTACGACCTGAGCATCTACGACAGCAACGTCGAATACGCCCGCGTCCACGGTGCGAACAAGGATTACATCGAGTCGAAGATTCCTCATGTCTCGTCCTTGCTCAACTCGGACTTCGACTCGGTGATCAACAACTCCGACGTGATCATCCTCGGCAACCGCGACGAGAAGTTCCGCGCCCTGGCCGAGACTGCGCCGCACGGCAAGCAAGTGGTCGACCTGGTCGGCTTCATGTCCAAAGCCACCAGCGTCAGTGGCCGCACCGAAGGTATCTGCTGGTAACCGCCGTTCCCCGTGGGCGCAGGCTGCGCCAGCGCCCACGGACTGCTCATCGCCGAAACACAATGGATGCAGATTATGCACAGGCTAAAGCACCGCCTACTTCAGGCTGCCGGTTGGCTGTTTTACCTCAGTTTATTGATGGGCATCGCCATGGCGCTGCCTGTGAGCACCTTCGACTCGCAGTCCAAGGACTTCATTTTCCTGATTGGCGTCGTCGGTATCTGGCGCTATTCGATGGGTGCCACGCACTTTTTGCGCGGCATGCTGTTTCTCTACGTGGTCTACCCGCACCTGCGGCGCAAAGTGCGCAAGCTCGGCAAGACGGCAGACCCGTCCCACGTCTTTTTGATGGTCACCAGTTTCCGTATCGATGCGCTGACCACCGCGCAGGTCTACAGCTCGGTGATTCGCGAGGCCATCGAGTGCGAGCTCCCGACCACCGTGGTCTGCTCGATCGTGGAAATGTCCGATGAACTGCTGGTGAAAAGCCTCTGGGCCAAAATAAACCCGCCGGACCGGGTCAAGCTCGACTTCGTGCGCATCCCCGGCACCGGCAAACGCGATGGCCTGGCCTTCGGTTTCCGCGCCATCTCGCGCCACCTGCCGGACGACCGCGCGGTCGTGGCGGTGATCGATGGCGACACTGTGCTCGCCGAAGGCGTAGTACGTAAAACCGTGCCGTGGTTCCAGCTGTTCGGCAACGTCGGCGGCCTGACCACCAACGAATTTTGCGAAGTGCGCGGCGGCTACATCATGAGCGAATGGCACAAGCTGCGCTTCGCCCAGCGCCACATCAACATGTGTTCGATGGCCTTGTCCAAGCGCGTACTGACCATGACCGGACGCATGTCGGTGTTTCGCGCCTCCGTGGTCACCAACCCGGACTTCATCGCCGATGTCGAAAGCGACTCGCTGCAACACTGGCGCCTGGGCCGTTTCAAGTTTCTCACCGGCGACGACAAGTCCAGCTGGTTCAGCCTGATGCGTCTGGGTTACGACACCTTCTACGTGCCGGATGCGGCGATCAACACCGTTGAACACCCGCCGGAAAAGAGCTTCATCAAGGCCAGCCGCAAGCTGATGTTCCGCTGGTATGGCAACAACCTGCGACAGAACTCCCGGGCACTGGGCCTGGGGATGAAACGCCTGGGCCTGTTCACCTCGGTGGTGCTGTTCGACCAGCGCGTGTCGATGTGGACCTCGCTGCTGGGCCTGACCGTGGCGCTGATCGCCAGCTTCAAATACGGCACCGCCTTCATCCTGGTGTACCTGCTGTGGATCGGCATTACCCGCCTGATCCTGACCCTGTTGCTCTCCTGCTCGGGACACAAGATCGGCCCGGCTTACCCGGCGATTCTTTATTACAACCAGATCGTTGGCGCGCTGGTGAAGATCTACGTGTTCTTCCGCCTCGACCAACAGTCCTGGACCCGTCAGGACACCAAATTGACCCGTGATCTGGCCAGCTTTCAACGTTGGTTCAACACCTGGTCGTCTCGGACCATGACCTTCTCCGCCGGCAGCATCTTCGTCGCCGTGCTGCTGTTGATGGTCTGACCTGCCTTGCCTGAATTAACGAGGAAATACCCCCAATGAATACCGCCGCGAACGTCAACGTAGTGCATGAATCCGAAGCCCAACGCCAACACGCCCGGGTGAAAATCCCGGCCAAGCTGCGCTTCTTCGGCCCCGACCGTACGCCTGTGGACACACGGCTCATCGACCTGTCCGCCGGAGGCCTGAGCTTCAATGCCGGGCAGATACCGCTCAAGGTCGGCGACGTGCACAAGGGTCGGCTGCAATTTTTGATCGACAACCTCGGCCTGGCCATGGACGTCGAGATACTGATTCGCTCGTTCGACCGCCAGACCGGCCGCACCGGTTGCCAGTTCCAGAACCTCGAACCGCAGGACATCTCGACTCTGCGCCAGCTGATCACTTCGCACCTGTCCGGTGACATCGTGACCATGGGCGATGTGCTGGCGACCCTGCAACGCGACAACTTCACCAAGGCGCGCAAGGTCAAGGACGGTGGCCACGGCATGAGCGCTTTCGGGCGCTTGCGGGCAGTGACCTTCAGCCTGGGGATTTTCGTCGTCGGCCTCGCAGCGTTCGGGTTCGTTCTCAAATCGGTGTACGGCATGTACTTCGTCAGCCACGCCCAGGCCGGTCTGGTCAGCGTTTCAGGCATGAACGTCACCATGCCCCGCGATGGCACCGTACAAAGCCTGATCAAAACCGACGGCGTTGCGGCCAAGGGCGCGCCGCTGGCGACGTTCAGCACCAGCATGCTCGATGTACTCAAAGGACACCTGGACGAAAACCAGTTGCAGCCGGCCAAGGTTGAAGAGCTGTTCGGCAAACAGATGATCGGCACCCTCACCTCGCCCTGCGATTGCACGGTGGCCCAACAAATGGTCGCCGACGGTCAGTACGCCAGCAAAGGCGACGTGATCTTCAAACTGGTGCCGCAGGGCAGCCAGGCCAACGTCGAAGCGCGCTTCTCCTATCGCCAGTTCGCTGATGTGCGCCCGGGTACGAAGGTGAGTTTCCAGATCGCCGGCGAAGACACTGCGCGCACCGGCACCATCGTCAGCAGCACCAGCCTGAAAAGCGAAGACCTGTCGTCCGACATCCGCGTGCAGATCAAGCCTGATGCGCCACTGGACAGCACCTTCGCCGGTCGCCCAGTGGAAGTCAGCAGCGACCGCGGCCCATCCGTGAACTGGCTGATCGACAAAGCCATGGCCGCGGGTCTTTAAGCGGAGGACATGCCTGTGACCACTCCACCTATCCTCAATACACCGCAAACCCTGTGGGAGCGAGCCTGCTCGCGATGGGATCAGCGCGATCTGTCCGCTGCACCTGATCGCCCGCATCGCGAGCAGGCTCGCTCCCACATGGGAACACTGTGCGCAGTCGCCCTCGCGGTTAGCCTCAGCGGTTGCGCCGGCCTGCCCGACCAGCGCCTGGCCAATGAAGCGCTGAAGCGCGGCGACACTGCGCTCGCGCAGCAGAACTACAAACAACTGGCCGAACTGGGTTACAGCGAAGCACAGGTCGGTCTGGCCGATATTCAGGTGGAAAGCCGCGACCCGGCGCAGATCAAAGCCGCCGAAGCCACTTACCGCGCCGCCGCCGAGACCTCGCCGCGAGCACAAGCGCGCCTGGGTCGTCTGCTGGTAGCCAAACCGGGATCGACCGAAGCCGAGCAACATGAGGCGCAAGGTCTGCTGAAGAAAGCCTTTGCCAATGGCGAGGGCAACACGCTGATCCCGTTGGCCATGCTGTACCTGCAATATCCCCACAGCTTCCCGAATATCAACGCCCAGCAGCAGATCAGCCAGTGGCGCGCCGCCCGTTACCCGGAAGCCGGTCTGGCGCAAGTGCTGCTGTATCGCACACAAGGCACTTACGACCAGCACCTGGATGACGTCGAGCGCATCTGCAAAGCCGCGTTGAACACCACCGACATCTGCTATGTCGAGTTGGCCACGGTCTATCAGAAACGTGCCCAACCGGAACAACAGGCCCAATTGCTCAAGCAACTGCAAGCCGGTTACAGCCTTGGCAAAGTGTCCGCCCAGCGCATGGACAGCGTGGCCCGCGTGCTCGGCGATGCCAGCCTTGGCAAACCGGACGAAAAAACCGCGCAAACCATGCTGGAGCAGATCGCACCCGGCTACCCGGCGTCGTGGGTCAGCCTGGCGCAGTTGCTCTACGACTTCCCCGAGTTGGGTGACGTCGACAAGATGATGGAATACCTGAACAACGGCCGCGCCGCCGATCAGCCGCGTGCCGAACTGTTGCTGGGCAAGCTCTACTACGAAGGCAAATGGGTGCCGGCCGATGCCAAGGTCGCCGAAGAACACTTCCAGAAAGCCGTCGGCAAGGAAGTCGCCGCCGATTACTACCTCGGCCAGATCTACCGCCGTGGCTATCTGGGCAAGGTCTATTCGCAAAAAGCTCTGGACCACTTGCTGACCGCAGCGCGTAACGGCCAGAACAGCGCCGACTTCGCCATCGCCCAGTTGTTTTCCCAAGGCAAGGGCACCAAGCCCAACCCGCTCAACGCCTATGTCTTCAGCCAGTTGGCCAAGACACAAAACACCCCACAAGCCACTGAGCTGGCGCAAACACTCGAAACCCAATTGCCGCCTGCGCAGCTAGCCGAGGCCCAACGCCTGTTGAAACAGGAACAGGCCGTACGCGGCACGGTGAGCCACAGCACGCTGCAAGTTGAGGCCCTGCAAGAAAAAGACGGCGAGGAATCCCTATGAAGCTCAATCCATTCGTTCAAGCCGGAATCGGCCTGACCTTCGCCCTGTTGTGGTCCTGCCCGACATTGGCCGCGATGACCGACACCAAGAACTACGGCCTGGAAGTGAAAGTCACTGGCCAGTCCGAAGACGACAGCGACCTTGGCACCAAGCCCGGCGGCGACGTCAACGGTGTGGGCCTGGACCTGCGTCCTTGGGTCTACGGTGAAAGCGGCAACTGGAGTGCCTACGCCATGGGCCAGGCTGTGACCGCGACCGACATTGTCGAAACCGACACCTTGCAGTCCGATACGCAAGGCGCCCAGAGCAGCGGCAACAACGGCCGCCAGAGCAAGAAAAACTACCTGGCGATGCGTGAGTTCTGGATCGGTTACAGCGGCCTCACACCCTACCCCGGCGAGCAACTGAAGCTCGGTCGCCAACGTCTGCGCAACGACGACGGCCAATGGCGCGACACCAACATCGAAGCGCTGAACTGGACCTTCGACACCACCCTGTTGCGGGCCAATGTCGGCGTCGCCGAACGCTTCAGCGAGTACCGCACCGACCTCACCGAACTCGCGCCCAAGGACAAGGATCGTCTGCACGTCTTTGGTGATATCGCGACCCAATGGACGCCCGGTCAGTGGGTCGGCCTGCGCGCTCATCACACCCACGATGACGGCAAGCTCGACTTTCCGACACCCGGCGAAGCGCCCGACTCACTCGCCAAGAAACAGAACGGTGACCTGAGCTGGCTCGGCGTGGAAGCCAACAGCGACGCCTACAACTGGCGCAACACCAACACCGTCAATTACTGGGCCAGCGTCACCGGCATGAGCGGCAACCGCGACACCGTCAACCCGTTGAACGCCGACGGCAGCCGCCCGATCGATGCCTCGAAAAATGGTGACATCAGCGGCTGGGCTACCGACCTTGGCGTGCGTCTGCGCCTCGATCCGCAATGGCAAGTCGGTGCGGCCTACGCCCGTTCCAGCGCTGACTATGAGCAAAACGGTTTGCAAAGCAACCGCTCGAACTACACCGGTACGCGCTCACGGGTTCACCGTTTCGGCGAGGCCTTCCGTGGCGAAATGAACAACATGCAGAGCGCCAGTCTGTTCGGCTCCTGGATGCTGCAGGACGATTACGACGCCAGCCTGGTCTATCACAAGTTCTGGCGCGTCGACGGCAACAAGCCGGTCGGCAGCAACGGCATCAACGCGGTCGAGAATAACTTCGACGACGTCACCGGCGCGCTGCTGTCCAGCACTTCGTTGCCGCTGGTCGATGGCAAGACCGATCTCGGCCAGGAAGTGGATCTGGTGGTCACCAAGTACTTCAAGCAAGGCCTGTTGCCGGCCGGCCTGAGTCAATCTATCGATGAGCCCTCGGCGCTGGTGCGCTTTCGTGGCGGTGTGTTCAAGCCAGGCGATGCCTACGGCAAACAGGTCGACTCGTACATGCACCGTGCGTTCATCGACGTGATCTGGCGCTTCTGATGCGAGCCGCCAAGGGAGTGCCCCAGATGAACAACCCAGCGTTCAAAGGCTCGCTCAGCCTGCTGGTCGGCGCGATGCTGCTGACCAGCTCAGCGGTGTTCGCCAACGTCGAGCCGGCAGCACCTGTCCCAAAAGGGCAGCAAGCGACCGTGGCCAAGGGACTGCAACAGGCCAAGACCTATACCGTCAGCAGCGCGCCGACCGCATCACTGGAACTGGCCGCACCGACACTGCCCGACCTGTCCGGCTATACCGCGCAAGCCGTCGCGGCGAAGATCGTGCGCAGCAAGGCCGGCAAAATCAGCGTGCGCCGGATGATGCAGGAAGACGCCTTGAAGGACTTCATCGGCGGCGATAACAAGATGGCTGAATGGGTGGTACGTCAACACGGCATTCCTCAGGCAATCTTCATCGACGACGGTTACATCAACCTCAAGGACCTGACTCAAAAGCTGCCCAAGCAGTACTTCAGCGAAACCTCACCCGGCGTGTTCCTCGCCAGGCTGCCGATCGTGGTCGGGCAAAAAGGCATCCTCGAAATCGACCAACATACCCAGGAATTGCGCCTGTCCGAAGAGGCCGGCTCGTTCATGATCAACGACGGTCAGTTGTTTGTGCGTGACAGCAAAATCACTGGCTGGCGCGAGAAGGACAACGGCCCGGCGACCTTCCGTTCGCCCAAGGACTTCCGCCCGTTCCTGCTGGCCTGGGGCGGCACGCAGACCTACATCGTCAACAGCAAGCTGGCCAGTTTCGGTTACTCCAACAGTAAGTCCTACGGGGTGAGTATTTCCCAGTACACGCCGAGCATGGCCAAGGTGCTCAAGCGCCCGGAACCGACCGGCTGGATCATCGGCTCCGAATTCTCGGACATGTGGTACGGCTTCTACTGCTATGAAACCCGCGACTTCGTGATCAAGGGCAATACCTACCGCGACAACATCGTCTACGGCATCGACCCCCACGACCGTTCCCACGGCTTGATCATCGCCGACAATACGGTGCATGGAACGAAGAAGAAGCACGGCATCATCATTTCCCGCGAAGTGAACGACAGCTTCATCGTCAACAACCGCAGTTACGACAACCACCTCTCGGGGCTGGTGATCGACCGTAACAGCGTCAACAACCTGATCGCCTACAACGAGATCTACCGCAACCACACCGACGGCATCACCCTCTACGAGAGTGCCGATAACTTGTTGTGGGGCAACAAGGTGATCAGCAACCAGCGCCACGGCATCCGCATTCGTAACAGCGTGAACATTCGCCTCTACGAAAACGTCGCCATGAACAACGGCCTGACCGGGGTCTATGGGCACATCAAGGACCTCACCGACACCGACCGCGACATCAAGCTCGACCCGTTCGATGCCGAGGTCTCGCTGATCGTCGTCGGTGGCGAACTGGCGGCCAATGGCAGCGGACCGCTGTCCATCGACTCGCCATTGAGCGTCGAGTTGTACCGGGTGTCGATGCTCGCCCCGACCAAATCCAGTGGCATCAGCTTCTCGGGAATCCTTGGCGAGCGCCAGGATGAAATCCTCGACCTGCTGGTGCGCCAACAGAAAGCCGTGCTGATCGACCCCGTCGAACGCCAGACCGAAATGCGCGACTGAGGATGACTTTCATGAAAGCCCATTTGATCAAACTGTTCGGCCTCGCAGGCCTGACTGCCGCAATGTCTGCCGCAAGCTTTGCGGCGAGTGCAGACGATGCCAAGGCGCCGAACTTCAGCGCCGAACCCTGCTGCAACCTGTGCCCTGAAGCGCACGACGCGAAGAACTACACCACGCGTTATCAGCAAAACTTTACCACCCTGGTGCAAGCCCAAGGCGACTGGTTGTTCCGTACCCAGGAAGACTTGCGCACCGAGTTCAATACCACGCCCGAAGGCTATCGCCGGCTCAAGCAATTGCACGACGCGTTCAAGAGCAAAGGTGTTGAACTGGTGGTGGTGTATCAGCCGACCCGTGGTCTGGTGAACCGCAACAAGCTCAACCCGCAAGAAAAAGCCGCGTTCGATTACGACAAGGCGCTGAAAAATTACCAGGGCATGCTCGGGCGTTTTGCCGAGATGGGCTATGTGGTGCCGGACCTGTCGCCGCTGACCAACGAATCGCTGTCAGACACCCTGCCGGCCCACGACTTCTACTTCCGTGGCGACCAGCACTGGACGCCTTACGGTGCCCAGCGCACGGCAAAAATCGTCGCCGAAAAGGTCAAGCAACTCCCGGCCTTCGCCGGCATTCCCAAGCGTGAATTCGAGACCAAAAGGTCCGGGCGCATGGGCAAGACCGGCACCCTGCACAACATGGCCGGGCAGCTCTGCGGTACCAGTTACGCGATCCAGTACATGGACCAGTTCACCACCGAGCCGAAAGGCATTGCTGCAGACGGCGACCTGTTCGGCGACTCCGGCAACCCGGAAATCACCCTGGTCGGCACCAGCCACAGTGGCAAGAACTACAACTTCGCCGGGTTCCTCGAAGAGGCCATTGGCGCCGACATTCTCAACGTCGCCTTCCCCGGCGGCGGTCTGGAAGGTTCGATGCTGCAGTACCTGGGCAGTGACGACTTCCAGAAGAAGCCGCCGAAAATCCTCATCTGGGAATTCTCGCCGCTCTATCGCCTCGACCAGCAAACCATCTACCGCCAGATGATGGCGCTGCTCGATAACGGCTGCGAAGGCAAAGAGGCACGGATGTCCGGCAGCACAACGCTCAAGCTGGGCAAAAACGAGTTGATGGTCAACAGCAAGAACATGGACCTGCGCAACAGCGACCATCAGGTCGACATCCGTTTCGCCGATCCATCGGTGAAAACCCTGCAGGCCACTCTCTGGTACATGAACGGTCGCCACGAAGACATCAAGATCGACAAACCCCACACCGCAGATACCGACGGGCGTTTCGCCTTTGAATTGCGCACCGATGAAGACTGGGCCACGCAGAACCTGCTGGCCGTCGAAATCCAGGGCCCGGAAGCGGGTGCTGCGCCACAAAAAGTCGAAGCGAAAATCTGCAAACGCAACGTGTTCCCGGGTGCTGAGCAACGTACCGCTCAGGCCGGGCAATGAGGTCAGTCATGCGAAACACGAAACTGAAAACCCTGCTTGCACCTACGCTTTTGAGCCTGGCGATGTTTGCCGGGGCAACGCAAGCCGCTGCGCCGCTGCGCCCGCCACAGGGTTATTTTGCGCCTGTGGAAAAATTCAAGAACGGCGACAACAGCGACGGTTGCGATGCGATGCCGACGCCGTACACCGGCGCCCTGCAATTTCGCAGCAAATACGAAGGCTCCGACAAGGCGCGGTCGACCCTCAACGTCGCATCGGAAAAAGCCTTCCGCGACACCACGTCCGACATCACCACACTCGAACGCGGCACCAGCAAACGGGTGATGCAGTTCATGCGCGACGGTCGCCCGGAACAACTGGAGTGCACGCTCAATTGGCTCACCGCCTGGGCCAAGGCCGATGCGTTGATGTCCAGGGACTTCAACCACACCGGCAAATCAATGCGCAAATGGGCGCTGGGCAGCATGGCCTCGGCCTATATCCGCCTGAAGTTCTCCGATTCCCATCCGCTGGCAACGCATCAGCAGGAAGCACAAGTGATCGAGGCCTGGTTCAGCAAGATGGCCGATCAGGTGGTCAGCGACTGGGACAACCTGCCGCTCGAGCAAACCAACAACCACTCGTACTGGGCCGCCTGGTCGGTGATGGCGACGTCGGTCGCGACCAACCGCCGCGACCTGTTTGACTGGGCCGTGAAGGAATACAAGGTCGGCGCCAATCAGGTCGACGCTCAGGGCTTCTTGCCCAACGAGCTCAAGCGCCAGCAACGGGCGCTGGCCTATCACAACTACGCCCTGCCACCGCTGGCGATGATCGCCAGTTTTGCTCAGGTCAACGGTGTGGACTTGCGCCAGGAAAACAACGGCGCGCTGAAACGTCTCGCCGACCGAGTGCTCGCCGGGGTGAAAGATCCGCAAACGTTCGAGCAGAAGAACGGCAAGGACCAAGACATGACCGACCTGAAAATCGACTCGAAATTCGCCTGGCTCGAACCCTTCTGCACGCTCTACACCTGCCCGGCGGATGTGCTGGAACGCAAGCATGCGATGCAGCCGTTCAAGAGCTTTCGACTGGGCGGGGATTTGACCAAGGTTTATGACCCTTCGCATGAGAAGGGCAACAAAGGTTCATAAGCCGAACACAAATCCCCTGCTCGCGATGACTGAGTGTCAGTCGACATCGATGCTGAATGTCGAACCGCAATCGCGAGCAGGCTCGCTCCCACAGGGTCAGTGCAAGACGTGAGTCGAGTGATATGCCCCCCGGATTTCACGGGGGGTTTGGGGGGGCCGTTGGCCCTTGACTGTTGGTTACACAAGGAGAGATCAGGATGGTGTTTTCATCCAATGTGTTCCTGTTTTTGTTCTTGCCGATCTTTCTCGGCTTGTACTACTTGAGCGGGCAACGCTATCGCAACCTGCTACTGCTGATCGCCAGTTATGTGTTTTATGCCTGGTGGCGCGTGGACTTCCTGCTGCTGTTTGCCGGCGTCACGTTGTGGAACTACTGGATCGGCCTGAAAGTCGGTGCCGCCGGCGTGCGGACCCGACCAGCCCAGCGTTGGCTGTTGCTCGGCGTGGCGGTGGACCTGTGCATCCTCGGCTACTTCAAGTACGCCAACTTCGGGGTCGACAGCATCAACGCGATCATGACCTCCATGGGCCTGTCGCCCTTCATCCTGACCCACGTGCTGCTGCCGATCGGTATCTCGTTCTACATCTTCGAGTCCATCAGCTACATCATCGACGTCTACCGTGGCGATACTCCGGCGACCCGCAACCTGATCGACTTCGCGGCGTTCGTCGCGATCTTCCCGCACCTGATCGCCGGCCCCGTATTGCGCTTTCGCGACCTGGCCGATCAGTTCAACAACCGCACCCACACCCTCGATAAATTCTCCGAAGGTGCGACGCGGTTCATGCAGGGTTTCATCAAGAAGGTGTTCATCGCCGACACCCTGGCGGTGGTCGCCGACCATTGCTTCGCCCTGCAGAACCCGACCACGGGCGACGCTTGGCTCGGCGCCCTCGCCTACACCGCTCAGCTGTATTTCGACTTCTCCGGCTATAGCGACATGGCCATCGGCCTGGGCTTGATGATGGGTTTCCGCTTCATGGAAAACTTCAAGCAGCCGTACATCAGCCAGTCGATCACCGAGTTCTGGCGCCGCTGGCACATCAGCCTGTCGACCTGGCTGCGCGACTACCTCTACATCACCTTGGGCGGTAACCGCAAAGGCACGCTGATCACCTACCGCAACCTGTTCCTGACCATGCTGCTCGGCGGTCTATGGCATGGCGCGAACATCACCTACATCGTCTGGGGTGCCTGGCACGGCATGTGGCTGGCGATTGAAAAAGCCATCGGCCTGAACACCTCGCCTCGCAGTTTCAACCCGATCCGCTGGGCGCTGACCTTCCTGCTGGTGGTGATGGGCTGGGTGATTTTCCGTGCGGAGAACCTGCACGTTGCCGGCCGCATGTATGGCGCGATGTTCAGCTTCAGCGAGTGGTCGCTGTCGGAACTCAACCGCGCCAGCCTCACTGGTCTGCAAGTCGCGACCCTGGTGGTGGCGTACGCCACGCTGGCGTTCTTTGGGCTGCGCGATTTCTACAGTCATCGGCCAGCGGTCAAGAGCAAGCCCGTCGAAGCTGACGGTCCAGGCACTGCGCAACCTGGTCTGATCAAAGCCGTCCCGGGCGACAACCCCGGCAGTCTCCATACGCCGGGTTACAGCGTGGGTGTTGATGCCCAAGTGCAACCGGCCTACTGGGTCGCGGACTGGCCTCGTTATGCCATGCGTGCGCTGGTGCTGCTGCTGTTCATCGCTTCAATCCTGAAACTCTCGGCACAAAGCTTCTCGCCGTTCCTTTACTTCCAGTTCTGAGGGATCTGACCATGACCCGCTCATTACGCCTGTTCTACATCGCCCTGTTCCTGGTGACCCTGTTGGCCCTGGGCCTGTGGTCAGTGCGCAGCTTCTTTGGCTTCAGCACCAACGCCGATGCAACCGTCCTCAACGGCCGCTGGAGCAAAGCCGTTGAGACCCACTACGACGACCACTTCCCGATCAAACGCCTGGGCACCAATCTCTGGGCACTACTTGATTTCAAACTGTTCAACGAAGGTCGTCCGGGCGTGGTGCTCGGTCGCGATCAGTGGTTGTACAGCGATGAAGAATTCAACCCGGTGGTCAACGAAGAGCTGAACCTGCAAGGCAACTACGCGCTGGTCGAAGGCGTACGCCAAACCTTGAAAGCCAAAGGCGTGCAACTGGTGATGGCGATTGTCCCGGCCAAAACTCGCCTGTACCCGGAACACCTGGGTGAAGTGAAACCGGCGCGCATCCACGCCGACCTCTACAAGGATTTCCATGCCCGAGTTGCCGCCGACAAAATCCTCGCCCCCGACCTGCTCGGCCCGCTGCAAAAAGCCAAGCAGAACGGCCAGCAAGTGTTCCTGCGCACCGACACGCACTGGACGCCAGAGGGCGCGCAAATTGCCGCCGAACAACTGGCCAAAACCATCGCCGACAAAACCCCGCTCAGCGGCCAGCCGCAGCGCTTTGTCACCGAGCCGGCGGAGCAAGTCAGCCACAAGGGCGACCTGAGATTGTTCTTGCCGCTGGACCCGCTGTTCGAAAACCTGATGCCCGCGCCAGAGCCCCTGCAAAAGCGCAACACCCACGCGGTTGAGAACCAGCCTGCCGGTGACGACGCCCTGTTCGCCAACAACGAAGTGCCCGTGGCGCTGATCGGCACCAGCTATAGCGCCAACCCGAACTGGAACTTTGTCGGCGCGCTCAAGCAAGCGCTGCACAGCGACGTGGTCAATTACGCCGAAGACGGCCATGGCCCGATCCTGCCGATGCTCAGCTACCTGAAAAGCGATGCTTTCAAGAACAGCCCGCCACAGGTGCTGATATGGGAGTTTCCTGAACGTTATCTGCCTGTGAACAACGAAATCGGCGACGCCGACCCACAGTGGGTCGCGGCACTCAAACAAGCCGGTGCCCGTCAGCAAAACGTAGCGATTAACCGCAAATCCGAGACGCCCGACCGGGCGCAAAACTGAAAAAGGTAACTCCTATGACTTTCACTACAAATCCTCGTCGTCTCGCCAAGACCTTTGTCCTCGTAGCAGGTATGGGTCTGCTGTCCCAGGCCTTCGCCGGAGGCGACGCAGCCCTCTACGGCCCGACCGCACCGAAAGGCTCGACCTTTGTGCGCATCTACAACGCCAGCAACGCCGAAGTCAGCGCCAGCGTCGGCAGCACCGCCATCAGCGATGTCGCGCCACTGGGCAGCAGTGACTTCAGCTTCATGCCCGGTGGCGACTACAGCGCCAAGGTCGGTAGCCAGAGCGTGCCGCTGAAACTCGCCGCCGACCACTATTACACCCTGGTCAACAACGCCAGCGGCCAGCCGCTACTGATCGAAGAACCACCGTTCAAGAACAAGCAGAAATCCCTGGTCCGCGTGCAGAACCTCAGTGACAAGGCGCTGACCCTGAAGACCGCCGACGGCAAGACCGAAGTGGTCCAGGCCGTCGCTGCCAAGAGCCGTGGCGAACGTGAAATCAACCCGGTGAAAGTCAGCCTGGCGCTGTTCGATGGCGACAAGAAAGTCAGCGACGTGAAGCCGGTCGCCCTGGAGCGCGGTGAAGCGGCAGTGCTCTACATCACCGGCAGCGGCAGCAGCCTGTCGCCAGTCTGGGTAAAACGCCCGGTTTCGACGCGTTAATGAATTTGCCTGGAATGCCTGCCGATCATCATAGGTATCGAGTCAAGTGAAGTACTTGTGGCGAGCGGGCTTGCCCGCGCTGGAGCGCGCAGCGGTCCCAAATCAGGCGATCGCGGTGTGCCAGATCGAACGCGCGCAACGGTTTTACGACTGCTATGCAGCCGAACGCGGGCAAGCCCGCTCGCCACAGTCTTTGGACCGACCGGCATTGTGGTCACCCAAAAAAGGTGACCGATACGAAATAAGAACAAGAGTGAAACGACAAAACTTCGTCGCTCTAACCCATTACGATTTTGAAGGAGTAACACCATGATTCCAGTGATCTTGTCAGGTGGTAGCGGCTCACGTCTTTGGCCGCTTTCGCGCAAACAGTTCCCCAAGCAATTTCTCGCCCTGACCGGTGAGCAAACGCTGTTCCAGCAAACCCTCGAACGCCTGGTGTTCGACGGCATGGACAGCCCGATCGTGGTCTGCAACAAGGACCACCGTTTCATCGTCAACGAGCAACTGAGCAACCGTAAACTCGAAGCCCAGCGCATCCTCATGGAACCCTTCGGCCGTAACACCGCACCCGCGGTGGCGATGACCGCGATGATGCTGGTCAATGAAGGTCGTGATGAATTGATGCTGGTGCTGCCGGCCGACCACGTACTGGAAGACCAGAAAGCCCTGCAACGCGCCCTGGCCCTGGCCACCGTGGCTGCCGAGCGCGGTGAAATGGTGCTGTTCGGCGTACCGGCAACCAAACCGGAAACCGGGTACGGCTACATCAAGTCCGCCAACGATGCGTTGCTGCCCGAAGGTGTCAGCCGGGTTTCGCACTTCGTTGAAAAACCCGACGTGAAACGCGCCACCGAGTTCGTCGAGGCCGGCGGTTATTTCTGGAACAGCGGCATGTTCCTGTTCCGCGCCAGTCGCTTCCTCGAAGAGCTGAAAAAGCACGATCCGGATATCTACGACACCTGTCTGTTGACCCTGGAACGCAGTGAACAGGAGGCCGATACCATCACCTTCGACGAAGCCACCTTCGCCTGCTGCCCGGACAACTCCATCGACTACGCGGTGATGGAAAAAACCCGACGCGCCTGCGTGGTGCCATTGTTGGCTGGCTGGAGCGATGTCGGTTGCTGGTCGTCGCTGTGGGACGTGCATGAAAAAGACGCCAACGGCAACGTCACCAAAGGCGATGTGGTGATCCAGGACAGCCGCAACTGCATGATCCACGGCAACGGCAAACTGGTGTCGGTGATTGGCCTTGAGAACATTGTGGTGGTCGAAACCAAGGACGCCATGATGATCGCCCACAAGGACAAGGTCCAAGGCGTCAAGCAGATGGTCAACACCCTCAACGAACAGGGCCGCAGCGAAACCCAGACCCACTGCGAGGTCTACCGTCCGTGGGGTTCCTACGACTCGGTGGACATGGGCGGACGCTTCCAGGTCAAGCACATCTCGGTCAAGCCGGGTGCCTGCCTGTCCTTGCAGATGCACCACCACCGCGCCGAGCACTGGATCGTGGTCAGCGGCACCGCCGAAGTGACCTGCGACGAAAACGTGTTCCTGCTCTGTGAAAACCAGTCGACCTATATCCCGATCGCCTCGGTTCATCGCCTGCGCAACCCGGGCAAGATCCCGCTGGAAATCATCGAAGTGCAATCGGGCAGCTATCTGGGCGAAGACGATATCGAGCGGTTTGAGGATATTTATGGTCGGTCTACGCCGATTGAACGTGGCATGTCGGTGAAAACCATCGCGCAGTAATTGATGGGTAAAACACCAAGCCCCTGTCCAGCCGACTGCGTTCCCTGTCCGCAGTGGGTTGGGTGGGGGCTTTTTAGTGGGACCCTAGATTGGCATGGCGCGCCCAACGGAACCGGATCTGCTGCGTTTACGCACGGCCACTTGAGGTTCTTCGGCAGGAACCGTCATAGGTACGGTTTCAGCAACAGGCGGGCTGAACCCCGCAGCCAGTAAACGAAGTGCCAGAGGACTGGGCGAACTCGCCGGCAATGCGGCGCTATCAGATACTGGAACTTCGGAAGCCGCTAAAAAGCTCGCAGTCGGTCGATCAACAGCAAATGCCGTCGCCCCTTCTACAGAGACGCCCTCGACTGCCAGGGCTTTGATACTGCTCTGTTGTCTGGACTTCATTTGCGCTTGAGCATCAGACACCTCCAACAACCTCCCCCCCGCCTCCATAATACTTCCGATAGCACCGACCAACGGGTTCTTGGAAAATGAAATGAACTTGCCGCCAACCTGAAGGACGCTGGCCACTGTTTCCCTTTGCTCAGCAAGCACTTGCGGGAGTGCTACAGGAAACTCCGGGCCGCGTGTATTGGCAGGTTCAAGGCGACTACCGCTCTCGGCTTTTTGATTCGGCGTGGGCATCAGACCATCTTCATCACGATAGAACAGCGGATTGTTGCGCATGGCCCGGTATCGATTCGGGCCGTCGATGGTTCCCCCGGGGTCAGGGTTGATCCAGCGCTGCAAGCGCGCGGCGTAATACCTGAATCCGAAATAGCAGAGTCCTGTCGCATCTTGTTCCTTGCCCGAATAGCGAAGGGTTTTATGACGGTCTACGCCCTCGCTCCAGGCGGTCTCGCCATACGAATAAAAGACTTCCTGACTGATTACACTGCCGTCGCCAGCGAGCTCAATGGTGCAGGAATCCTGATGGTCGGCAAGGCTGTAGCGGTATTGAACGTTGGCAATGCCTCGCGGCGCTGCTGACGGCCAATGCAATACCCGCACGTTATTGAGCCCGGCCTGGAGGGTTATCACCTCCAGCAATTCTCCAGTGCCCGAGTTGATACGTAATTCCAGCCCCGATAGATAACGCACCTCGTAAACAACGGTGCGGGCATTGGTTTGCAGTGAGCGAACCTTGCGAACACGCTGCCTGTGTCCGTCGTAGCCATAGACCTCGCAATCGTCAGGTTCGACGTTGCGCTCTACAGGGGACACCGATTGCAACTGGTTACGCAGATCCCACGTCATGACGCCAGCGGGACTCAACTCAAGCAAGTTACCGTTGGCATCAAAAGCGGCTGCGATTTGTTCCTGCGTCGGTGGCTGGCCGTCCGGGCGAAACGGCAGACAGCGGTTGCTGTACAGCGCAGCCGTCATTTCCAGCCCAAGGCTTCGAGCACCGACATGAGTGCGTTTGAGCAGATTGCCGCCAGCGTCATATTCGTACGTCTGCTGGTAATTTCGTACAGCGGCGGGATCATTCGGTGCATGCACTTGCGGCCCTCTATTGGGCGCACTCGCCTCCCAACCGAATGCCTCGATCAATCGGTAAAGGCTGTCATAGCAATACCTCCGGACAGGATCGATGCTCTGATTGGCAAAGTGACGCACGGGCATTGCCGCATCGGTAATGCTCAACACATTGCCCATTCGGTCATAGTCATGAATCAGCCACTGCAACACCTTGCCGTTGTGATCCTTGCGCTCCATCAATCGACCGTCTTCGGGTCGATAGCGCAGGCTCGTGATCACCTCATTACCGCTCACCTGCCGCTCGATTTTTCCCTCGGCGTTGTACTCGATCGCGCTAACAACGGTTTGCCAATCGCTTTCACCGTTCAGTTTCAAACGGCTTTCGCGCACACGGCCGTCAAGGGTGTAACGGTGCTGCTGACGATTACCTTTGGCATCGCGCTGCTCGTGTAAATCGTCAAGGGGGTTGAAACACCGCAGGGTTTCATAGAACTGCGACTCCAGCAGTAGCTCGCGCTCGTCGGGCAATAGCGGCCAGTCAGGTTGAACGGGATCAACGGTAAAACGTCGGGCCTCGCGGATGCAGTTGCCGCGAATGTCGAACTCAGTGGAGAGAAGCGTTCCCGCCGGGTCGTCGTGACGAATCAGCTGACCGCACTGATTGCGCTCGCGACTCGCGTCATCTGGTCCCGCGTATTCGAAGCGTTCCGCGAAAAGGTCTTGTTCAAGCACTGCCAATGGTCGCAACAGGCGATCGTACCGAATCTCCTGCCGAGTGCAGCGACTGTCCCAGCTTCGCAACGGCTCACCGGCAAGTCCCAACAACTGCACGCGCATCCCGGCGTCGACACTGAGCGTTTTCAAAGCCTTGGTAGAAAGTGAGTAAACCGTTGTCTGGTTGGCCGGAGTCTTGGGATCATCCTTTTGCAGGTCCCAGAGCCGCGGATCCCACTGTTCGATGGCACGTCCTGCCTTATCGAACATGCTACGACTGATCCGCGCTTGCGACGCTGCACCCTCTTCACCGCGATAATAATCCACCGTGCGTACAGACAAGCCTCGCGGATCACTGACCACGAGTCGGGGTGTCTTGAAATGCATGCCGCTGGTCCGAGCCTGCACAGCGCAACTTCCTTCTTGTTTGTCTGCAAGATGTAGCTCACTCCAGACAACAACGGCTACTGTCAGAAATTACAGTGCCGACCAACGGCATCCAATGCATTGCGCCGATGTCCAGAAGTGCAGGCCTTCGGTAGGATGATAACCATGCACCCTGGGAGGGTTTGAAGCATGTTCATCGGCGTCCTGCTGGTCATCACCTGGTTGATCCTGTTGCTACGCTACCCGGCCAAGGCCTTGCCGGTGTCTCTGGCGGCGGCCATCGGGCTGGGGTTGGTCGCGACCTGGGTCATGTGGCTGGACAACCGCGAGATCAAGCAACTCGCGCGGCTGGAGTTGCGCATCACCTACGCACCGGAACACTGCCCGGCGGATCGTCCGCTGGAACTGAAGCTGAACAACGGCAACGACGTGCCGCTGACCGAGTTGCGCTGGCGGATCGCCGCCTATGCGCCGGGCGATACGGTCAATCTGGCCGACAATCAATACGCCGCGCCGCGCTACCGTGGCCCCGGAGAATTACAGGCCGGCGCGACGTGGGAGGACTGCTTGCCCATGCCGCCGCTGCGTCCGGGCTATCGCCCGCAAACCCTGGAGTTTCGCGCCGAGCATTTGCAAGGTAGTTTCTCTGACTGATCCTTTTCTCCACCCTTCTCCTTGCACAAGGACCGCGCCATGCCCGTCGCATTAATCACCGGTTGTTCCAGCGGCATCGGCCGCGCTCTGGCCGATGCCTTCAAAGGCGCCGGTTTCGAGGTCTTGGCCACCGCGCGCAAGGCTGAGGACGTGGCGATACTCGCCGCGGCCGGGTTCACCGCGGTGCAACTGGACGTCAATGACGGGCCGGCACTCGAACAATTGAGTGAGCGGATCAACCAGCAACACGGCGGCCTTGACGTGCTGATCAACAACGCCGGTTACGGCGCCATGGGGCCACTGCTCGACGGCGGTGTAGCGGCGATGCAACGGCAGTTCGAAACCAATGTGTTTGCCGTGGTCGGTGTCACCCGCGCGCTGTTTCCCGTGCTGCGCCGCGCCAAGGGATTAGTGATTAATATCGGCAGCGTCTCCGGCGTTTTGGTCACGCCGTTCGCCGGTGCCTATTGCGCCTCGAAAGCCGCGGTGCATGCCTTGAGCGATGCATTGCGCATGGAACTGGCGCCGTTCGGCATCCGGGTGATGGAAGTCCAGCCCGGCGCCATCGCTTCCAGTTTCGCGAAGAACGCAGGCGTTGAAGCCGAACTGTTGATCACCGAACAATCGCCCTGGTGGCCGTTACGCGAGGGAATTCGCGCTCGGGCCAAGGCCTCTCAGAACAACCCGACCCCGGCGAGCACGTTTGCCAACGATCTGCTCAAGGCTGTGCAACACGGCAAACCGCCGCACTTGTTGCGTTTGGGCAATGGCAGCCGGGCGCTGCCATTAATGGCCGCGTTGTTGCCCAGAAGTCTGCTCGATGTCATCCTGAAAAAGAAGTTCGCGCTCAATAACATGCTCTAACATCCGCCCTTGCGCTGCGGACATCGCTCCGCAGCCAACCGCAACAAACCTCCACCAACCAAACAAATAACAGACATAAACAAATACATTAAACCAGCAACTAAATATAGTAATACCGCCTATCGTTCTATAACTTGCTCACTCATGAGGCCTGCCTATCAGGCCCATGAAAAACCACATCTAAAAAACAATTAATCCGCTCTTCATATCGGATACTTAAATTCATACAAGGTAAATACCATGGACGCTATTACCCATAACCAGATTACTTTTTTCGTCCCGGGAGACCGTGACCCGCATTTCGGTCTCGACGGCGTTATCACTCTGTTTGAACTCAAGCACGCACTTGACACCGACCGGCATGTGAAAGGCTTCACCGTATTGGCAGACGACAAGATTCTGGTGAGTGCATGGCTGGCCCGCGACCTGAAAGGGATCTATGGTCTGGCACGCTTCAATCCTGATGGCAGCGTCGACACCTCGTTTGCCGACATGGGCCTGGCGCAAGGCAACTTCGCCAATGGATACGACTCGACAGGCGGCAAGCTCGCCGTTCGGGACGACGGCCACATCATCATGCTGGGCTGGTCCCGAGAAGTAGACGTTTACAGCCCGAAACGCCTGGTCATTGCTCGCTTCGATATCAATGGCCTGGTTGACCACAGCTTTGGTGAACAGGGCTGCGTAGTCATTGAAAACAGCGCCCTCGGGGAGTTGGTTGACGACTCCAGCACCCTGCAATTGCTGGCCGACGGAGCCCTCCTCGTCAGCGCAACCTACTTGAAGGGGGACACCTCTACCGGTGTGGTGTTGCGAGTCGATACTCATGGCAATCTGGATAAAAGTTTCAATAAAACCGGACAACTCGAGATCCATCATCACGCGTTCACTGGTCTGTCAGTCACTGCCATCCGAGTGCAGGCTGACAACACTATTCTGGTCGCGGGCAGTGCTCGACATTCACAGTCTGAAACACAAGGCTATGTCGCTCGTTATACTCACACGGGTGAACTTGATACTAACTTTGGCGGCACTCAGACACCCGGTTTCTCCCTTGTGAACATTCCGAATGGTACGGTTATCTTCCACGAACTTATCGACACCGCCGCAGGCAACGTCGTGGGTATTGGCCAGGCAAGTTCCGGTCAACGAAACTGGGGTCTGCTCGTGGGCTTCGACACGACCGGCAACCCATTCCCCGAGTTCAATCAGGGTCGCCCGGTATTGACTTCGTTCAATGCCGACCATGGGAACGAGTGGGTGTGTGCGACCCGGCAGGCGGATGGCAGTATCGTCACCGCTGGCGGTTCCAGTCGCCTGTATATCGCCCGCTATCTGGCTAACGGCTCCGTTGACCGAAGCTTCGGTCAAAACGGTTGCATCCAGGAAGACACTCAACTGGTGACCACACCAGCGCTTCTACAAACACAAACAACCGGCCGCATTCTGCTGGCGGGCAACACCCTGGGCTTAGGTGGCGCACTCGGCCACGTTTACGGCTATCAGGGCTGATTCTCCCTACCCTGCCAAGCGCCCCTGACCACACACCTCGTTAGAGCTGTGTGGTCAGCCTTTAACCTTCATGAAATCAATAAACGCCCGCACCTTCAGTGGCCCTTGTCAGCCATCCTGCATCTGGACACCACCAAGCTGCTGACGCACATTACCCCTCACTCACCCAAGGAGAAAAACCGCATGACGGACTATCGCGAATACTTCAACGAAGTGACCCAGACCCTTGTCGACATCGAGCAATGGTTTTCCGGCACCGGCGACAAAGGCGTACTGACGCAGTTGCTGGCGCGTTTCTCGCCGCAGTTTTCGATGATCGTGCCCGGCGGCAATGCGCTGGATTATCCGGGTTTGAGCGAACTGTTCGATAAACTCGGCGGCGCCCGCCCGGGCTTGAAAATCAGCCTGAGCGAATGGCGCGGGATTGACCAACACGCAGGCGGCGCCACCGTCAGCTACCGCGAAGTGCAGTCCGATACGAGCGGCGTGCTGAATGATCGGCGAGCGACGGCGGTGATTGAAAAGCTGCCGACAGGTGCATTGCTGTGGCGGCATTTGCATGAGACGTATTGCCAGGGTTGACCATGATCGCTCCCACGTCGAGGCGTCGAACCGTCTGCGTGGTAGCGCGATGCCCGGGACGCTCTGCGTCCCAAGCGGTGACGCAGAGCGTCACGGGATGCATTCCCACGCAGAGCGTGGGAACGATCAACAAGGGTGTTTATGTCATGTAGGTTTTTGAAGGACAATGGCCCGCGCGTCTGAGGACGGTTCCGACACGTTTTGACGGTTGCGCTGGGTGATGGGGGACGGATAACCTTTTCGGGTCGCTGCCCATTCAGCGATCGGGTGTGGTAGCCCGGATATCTCATAGGAGTGACTTAACCTATTGGAGCATCACCATGTCTAAAGCTACCCCCAATCCCACTGAAACCGAAAGCACCTCCCCCTACGCCTCCCTCGACTCAAAAGAACTCCACGCCGCCGCGCACCGTGCGCTCGACCATTACCTGGTGCTGCCTGAGACCAAGCAATTGTTGGCCGACCGACGTCCTGGCTGCATTTTCGTCATTGCCCCCGATGTCGACTCTGAAACCTTGTTGGCCCACGCCTGCGAGACCCTGGCCTCGGTGAATGTCATGGCCAGCGATCTGGCGTTTGAGCTTGAAGGTCCGAAGCGCAATACCGCGCTGGCGATTCAGCAGATGATTTCACTGGCCGAATTGGCGGTGAATCGAGCGTTGGATCACCTTGATCCACCGGATTCACCGCAGTAGCCAATCCGGCGTCAGTCATTGTGGCGAGGGGGCTTGCCCCCGTTGGGTCGCGAAGCGGCCCTAAAATCGATGATCGTATTGCGTCAGAGAGAACGCATCTGTCGGTTTTACGACTGCTTCGCAGCCGAACGGGGCGGTGCGGCGTTCCGACAAGCCCCCTCGCCACAATTGGTCACCCGGCGATAGATTTCTGTTAACTGACTGGCATTAGGGCTCGCCCCTGCCACAGGGTTATTCCTCGCGATCCTGATTGACCACCACCGTACAAGTAATCCCCGCCGCCAGCAGCACCCCGTCCGGCACTTCATCAATGTGAATCCGCACCGGAACCCGTTGCGCCAAACGCACCCAGTTGAAGGTCGGATTCACGTCGGCAATCAATTCGCGGCTTTCCGGGTTATCGCGGTCGTAGATACCGCGCG
The DNA here is from genome assembly GCF_003732175.1 of Pseudomonas brassicacearum. Lineage (GTDB taxonomy): Bacteria > Pseudomonadota > Gammaproteobacteria > Pseudomonadales > Pseudomonadaceae > Aquipseudomonas > Aquipseudomonas brassicacearum_G. The sequence continues at coordinate 114,155 of NZ_MOBI01000014.1, read as the reverse complement.
AAATACTTTCGACATGCCCCTTGAGCACTTCGCCGCTCATCAATTGCATGTCGGCCTGATCGCCGATCTTCACATACGGCAGTTTGGTTTCTTCGAAGAACCCGTAGACCCAGAACGAGTGCATGTCGACCACGGCCATTTTCGCTTCGCCGATGCGCGCATAGTCGCCGCGATGGACGTTGAGGTTGGTGACATAACCATCCACCGCCGCCAGTACCTTGGTGCGTTTGAGGTTCAGTTCGGCGGCTTCCAGCTGAGCCAGCGCCTGTTGGTAATCAGCCAGCGCCGAGTCGGCGATGTTGCTGGCGTCGTCGCGGTTTTCCTTGGAGATCACCAGGTTGTCGAGGTCGGCGCGGCGGTGCGCGTTGACCTTGCGCATCTCCCACGTGGCCTTGCGCGAAGCCACCAGCGATTGCGCCTGTTTCACCGCGATCTGGTAGTGCTCGGGGTCGATCTGCATCAGCAGGTCACCCTTTTTCACCAACTGGTTGTCATGCACCGGCACGTCGACCACTTCGCCGGTGACGTCGGCGGCGACATTGATGATGTCGGCGCGCACCCGGCCATCACGGGTCCACGGCGTGTCCATGTAATGCACCCAGAGGGTCCGGCCGATCCACAGCGCGAGGGCCAGTACCAACAAGGTCGCGAGCAGACTGAAGAGCTTTTTCATCGATTCGGTCTCAAGGATAAACAGTCAGCGCAAGGGCGCCGAACAAACAGGTGAAGAGGCTCAGGCGCAGCAGCGCCGGATGCCAGAAGAAGCGGTACAGATCAAACCCGGACAGAAACCGGTCGAGCGCCCAGGCCACTGCCGCAGCGATGAAAAACATCAGGGTCATGGTCGGCATGTACACGCCGTGGAAAGCGATTTCACGAGGCATGGTCAGGTCCTTGCGGGGCAGCGAGCGCTGCCAGCGGTGATTGCGGGTCGAGCAACGAGGTACGGATGAAATGCAGGTAACTCTTCACCCGACGCAGGGCCGAGGTGTCGAAGTGCGGGGCGAAGGGTTCGTCAGTGGCCTGGACGCGGCTGATGGCGTGGTCGACCGCCACCAGACTGCGCTCCAGATTGCTTTGACTCGGTTGCAGAAACAGCCGCACCAATGAACGTCCCATCACCCGGATCGCCTGTCGCCATGGTTGAGATTCGGCATAGGCCGGGTGCACCGGGAGCATCGCCTGTTCCTTGCGCAACTCGATGATCGCGTGGCCGACTTCCAGCACCACGAACATCCAGCGCAGCAGATCGCGTTGCACCTGAGGCTGCCCGGCGGCCAGACCATACGCCTGATGCACCAGATCACGGGTGCTGCTTTCAAAACTCGACGCCAGTCCCTTGAGTTTGCCGCTGATGGCGAACACCACTTGCCCGCGCAAGTCCTGCTCCAGACGCCGCCACAACCAGCGACTGTTGGGCGGCAGAATGATTGCCCCCGCCGCCGCGCACACCAGCATGCCCATGACCATGGCGGTGTAGTCGTTGATGAAGGTGTAGGGGTTGTAGACCGTCAGGTTATCCGGCACCGAACCGGTGCTGAAAAAGATCAGCAAACCCAGGCCGACACCGGCGTACTGCGGCCGTGAGGTGAGGAATGAACCGAGCACGATCACCGGCGCCAGCATCACGCACAACAGTGGGAAACCGTCGATCCGCGGGAAGATGAAAAACATCTCGACGAAGCCGATCAGCGCACCGAGCAACGTCCCGCAGGCCATCTGGAACGCCATGCGTTTGGGGTTTGGCGTGGCCGCCGAGAGACCGACCGTGGCGGCAGCGATCAAGGTCATGGTCGCGCCGCTCGGCCACGCAGTGGCGACCCAGTAACTGCCCAGCACAATCAGAATGAACGAGGCCCGAATGCCCGCCGCGGTCGACGCCAGCCAGTTGGTTTTCGGGGTGTAGGGCTCATCCCATTGCTCGCGTTCGTGGCGGTGCTCGGCCAGCGACGCGTGGGTCTGTGCATAACTGTGCACGTCGTCGACGAAGCGGTAGAGCAACTCGTATGCGGTGTGGAAATCCAGCTGCTCGGCGTCGCTCGGTTCGCTCTTCTGAAAACTCGCCCGCAAGCTGCGCACCCGCGCCGGCAGCCCTTCTTTATAGGCGGCCAATTGCGCTGCCAGACGCGCTGCGTCGGCATGCGTCAGCGCGCGACCCGAGAAGCCATCGAGCACTTCGGCCAGGTCCTGCAATCCAGGTTTGATCGCCGCCACTACCTGTTCGGTGCCACTGCTGCGCAAGCGTTCGAGCAATTGGTGCAAGGCGTTGAACCGGGTGGTGATGCCCATGAATTCGCTGTTCAGCCGACTGAGCCGACCATTGCGCCGACGCATGTGCGGGTCTTCGAACACGGTGACGCTGCGCAAGCCTTCCAGGCCCACGGCTTCGGCGATAAACCGCACGTTGCCGGCTTCGAAAGCCTCGCGTTGGCTGCGCCCGCGCAAGCCATCGGTCACAAACAGCGCAAACACTCCGAAGCGCTGATACAAGGCGTTGCGCATTGCGGCACTGGCGGTTTGCGGGAGAATCGCGGCGCTGACCAGGGTCGAGCAGAGAATCCCCAGGGAGATTTCCAGCACCCGCCAGACCGCCGCCATGAACGCGCCGTCCGGGTGCGCCAGCGCCGGCAAGCCGACCATCGCTGCGGTGTAGCCGGCGAGCACAAAACCATAGGCGCGGAAGTTGCGATAACGCGCCGCGCCGGCCGTGCAGATGCCGACCCAGATCGCCAAAGCACCGAGGAACAGTTCGGTGTTCTGCGCGAACAAGGCTATCAGCGCGACCATCACCGCCGAGCCGGCCAACGTGCCGAGGAAGCGATAAAAGCTCTTGGCGAACACCTGACCGCTCTGCGGTTGCATGACGATGAACACGGTGATCATCGCCGTGCGCGGTTGCGGCAGTTCCAGGCGCATGGCCAGCCAGAGGGTCAGGAACGCGGCGATCAGCACCTTGAAGATGTAGACCCAGGTCACGCCGTCACTGCGTGCCCAATCGAAAAAACCCCGGCGCCATTCAAGGGAATACAGCCAGCGCAAAGGTGCGGGCAAGGGAGTCATGAAATCCTGCTCAGTGAAATTAAGTCCAGACTCAGGACCTGTGGGAGCGAGCCTGCTCGCGAAGGCAGTGTGTCAGGCGACATGGATGCTGACTGATACTCCCTCTTCGCGAGCAGGCTCGCTCCCACAGGGTTTGCGTTCAATTCACGATGCTCATGAGAAGAGCCGGGGTTTTCGGTGCCTGGACTTTGCTGTCGGGCGGCACATCGTTACCCGCACCGAGCCCGCCGCCAAGGGCGGTGACCAGTTCGGCATGGGCACTCAAACGCGCGGCCTGAACCTGTTGTTGCACTTGCTGCTGCTTGAACAGCAGGCTCTGGGCATTCAGCACGTTGAGGTAATCGGTGAGCCCGCGCTGGTAGGCGATCATCGCGATGTCGTAGGTTTTCTGCGCTGCGGCCACCGACTCGGCAGCAAAGGCTTGCTGCTTGTCCATGGACTCGCGGCGGATCAACTGGTCGGAGATGCTCTTGAGCGCATTGACCAGGGTCTGGTTGTACTTGGCCACGGCAATGTCATAGCCGGCCGAGGCTTCGCCCAGTTCCGAGCGCAAACGCCCACCGTCGAAGATCGGCAGGGAGATCGCCGGCCCGACGTTGTAGTTGAGCTTCTTGCCGGTCAGGAACTCCAGCGCCCCGCCGCCGGTCGCCATGTAACCGAGGCTGCCGACCAGATCGACGTTGGGGTAGAAACCGGCGTGCGCCACGTCGATCCCGCGCGCCTGGGCCGCGACTTGCCAGCGACTGGCGACCACGTCCGGGCGTTGGCCGAGTAATTGCGCCGGCAACGCCGAAGGCAGTTTCAGTGCAGCGCCCAGAGACAGCGTCGGACGCTGCAAGCGTGCACCCTCCCCCGGGCCTTTTCCTGCCAGCGCGGCGAGTTGATTGCGGCTTAGGGCAATTTCTTCGTCCAGTGCGTCCAGTTGCCGATGAGTTTCGGGCAGCGGGGTTTGTGCCTGGCTGACTTCGAAATGAGTGCCGATGCCGCCGTCCAGACGCTTTTGCGCGAGGTCGAGAATCTGCTGTTGCTGCTTGAGGGTCGCGGTCACGATGTCCCGTTGCGCGTAATGCAGCGACAACTGGATGTAGGCGCGCACCACATTGTTCTGCAATTCAAGCTGAGCCATGCGCGCTTCGGCGGCGCTAATGTGGGCCATGTCGACGGCGCGTTCGGTAGCATTGCTTTCGCGGCCCCAAAGGTCGAGGGCGTAGCTGAAACCGAGCGCGGCGTTGTTGTCCCAGGTGGTGGTGTTGGCCAGCTCACCCGGACCGTAGAACTGGTCGGTCGGCCAGTTATGGTGCTTGAGCGTGGACTGGCCATTGACCTGCAACGACTCGGCCGACTCGGCAACACCGGCCATGGACTTGGCCTGACGCACACGGGCAGCGGCCATGGCCATGCTCGGGCTGCCTTGCACGGCGAGGTCGACCCAGTGATTGAGTTGCGGGTCGCCATAGACCTGCCACCACTGCGCAGTGGGCCAGTGAGCGTCTTTGGCGGCGCTTTGAATGGCCTCGTCGGTGGCCAATGTATTGGCGTCGAATGCGTTGCCCTGTGGGGCAATACCTCCGGTTCCGATGCAGCCGCTGATTGCTAACGATAAAGCCCAAACACTGAGAGTCTTCAGCTCTCTGCTGATGCGACGCGGCACTGCTGCAAATTCCTGGAAATAGGGGGAGGCACGAGGTCTTGTAGACACTGACTTATCTGTGGGAGCGAGCCTGCTCGCGATGCAAACAACTCGGTGCATCAGGTACACCACACCGATGCCATCGCGAGCGGGCTCGCTCCCACACATTGGTAACGGCGCAATTCTAGGGGGCGGCCCCAATGGCGATAAGCCGGGAATCCTGTGAATCTTTGTTACCGTTCACGAGATAATCCCTTGGTCGGGGTCACAGCATTCCGTAACTTCGTGTCACAATTTGTCATCGCACCCGAGAGCACCCCATGGACACTTTGCAAAACATGCGCGCCTTCAGCTGTGTCGCCGAAGCCGGCAGCTTCACTGCCGCTGCCGTGCAGCTGGATACCACGACGGCCAACGTCTCGCGCGCGGTCTCCAACCTGGAAGCCCACCTGCAAACCCGTTTGCTCAACCGCACCACCCGTCGCATCGCCCTGACCGAGGCCGGTAAACGTTATTTGCTGCGCTGCGAGCAGATCCTCGCCTATGTCGAGGAAGCCGAAGCCGAGGCCAGCGATGCCCATGCGCGCCCGGCCGGGCAACTCAAGGTGCACACCATGACCGGAATCGGTCAGCACTTCGTGATCGATGCCATCGCTCGCTATCGCAAGTCCCATCCGGACGTGACCTTCGACCTGACCATGGCCAACCGCGTACCGGATTTGCTGGACGAGGGTTACGACGTATCGATCGTGCTGGCCAGCGAACTGCCGGACTCGGGTTTCGTTTCGCAACGGCTGGGCATCACCTACAGCATCGTTTGTGCATCGCCGGCCTACGTGAAGGCCAACGGCTGCGCGCAGAAGCCCAGCGACCTGCTGAACCATGCCTGCCTGCGTCTGGTCAGCCCGGTGATTCCGCTGGAGAAATGGCTGTTCGATGGCCCGGAAGGCCAGGAAATGGTCACCATCAACAGCTCGCCGTTTCTGGTGAACTCCGCCGACGCGATGAAAACCGCGATCATCAGCGGCATGGGCGTCGGTGTGCTGCCCGTCTACGCGGCCATCGAAGGCCTGCGCAACGGTAGCCTGGTGCGAGTCATGCCCAACTACCGCTCGCAAGAGCTGAACCTGTACGCCATCTACCCGTCGCGCCAGTACCTGGATGCGAAGATCAAGACCTGGGTCGAGTACCTGCGCGGCTCGCTGCCGGAGATTCTCGCGGCGCATCAGGCGGAATTGGCGGCGTATGAGTTGAGCGGGAGCCTGGGTGGGGCACGGTTGGCCAATTGACAACACCTGACTTGATCGTTCCCACGCTCTGCGTGGGAATGCAGCCCGTGACGCTCCGCGTCACTGGACGCGGAGCGTCCCTAGAGGCATTCCCACGCGGGAGCGTGGGAACGATCACAGGTCTCGCGTAAACGTTGTCAGGAATGTTAGCGTGCTTGGCATTCTCCTCCGCCTGACGAGCCTTCCTGCGATGAAAAAGACCGTACTTGCCTTCAGCCGTGTCTCGCCCGAAATGGTCGAGTTCTTGCGACACGACTTCGATGTGATCGTGCCCAACCCCAAGCTGGGTGACATCAATGCACAGTTCAACGAAGCCCTGCCCCACGCTCACGGCTTGATCGGCGTTGGTCGCAAGCTCGGTCGGGCCCAATTGGAGAACGCCAGCAAACTCGAAGTGGTGTCCAGTGTCTCGGTCGGCTACGACAACTACGACCTGGCCTACTTCAACGAACGCGGGATCATGCTCACCAACACCCCGGACGTGCTGACCGAAAGCACCGCCGACCTGGCCTTTGCCTTGCTGATGAGTAGTGCCCGACGCGTCGCCGAGCTGGACGCCTGGACCAAGGCCGGGCAATGGCAGGCCACGGTCGGCGCGCCGCTGTTTGGTTGCGACGTGCATGGCAAGACCCTGGGCATCGTCGGCATGGGCAACATTGGAGCAGCCATCGCCCGACGCGGTCGTCTGGGCTTCAACATGCCGATTCTGTACAGCGGCAACAGCCGCAAAGCCAACCTCGAACAGGAACTCGGCGCGCAGTTTCGCAGCCTTGATCAGTTGCTGGCCGAAGCCGATTTCGTCTGCCTGGTGGTGCCGCTCAGCGACAAGACCCGGCACCTGATCAGCCACCGCGAACTGGCGCTGATGAAGCCGAGCGCGATTCTGGTGAATATTTCCCGTGGCCCGGTGGTCGATGAACCGGCGCTGATCGAGGCCTTGCAAAACAACCGGATTCGCGGGGCGGGACTGGATGTCTACGAGAAGGAACCGCTGGTCGAGTCGCCGCTGTTCCAGCTGAAGAACGCCGTGACCTTGCCGCACATCGGTTCGGCCACCCATGAAACCCGCGAAGCCATGGCCCACCGCGCCTTGGCCAACCTGCGCAGCGCGTTGCTGGGCGAGCGGCCGCAGGATCTGGTGAATCCGCAGGTGTGGAAGGGTTGATAGAAACAGGGCGCGTTCTAGCTGAACGCGTCCTGTCCCCCGTTACGACAACGCATCACGTCATTCGATGACATCAAAGTACTTGAAATTAGACGGTGTCGTTTCATTCACGAAGTACAGTGCAAATGCCGTTTCGCCAATCAATCGTTTGATCGTGTCTTCAGGCACCAGCGCCTCGACGTTCTTCTCTTCGTTCAGCGTAAATTGGTCTTCATAATCGACAATTCCGGGGGTAGCACTCCCCAGATAAAAAAGGACTGTGTCGCCGGGCTTGAATTCGTCATAACCAAGCTCCACCCAAAGGCCATCCTTCGAAACACGCGCATGACTCAATTTGCCATTAGCATCCAGCAACTTGATAACTGGCGCCGGCGGCAAAGCCTCGCTCGAATGATCCTGATTATTTAAAGATTTACGAATATTCGCGATGATTGCAGTTTGAGCTTTATTCATGGTAACTCCACCCCAGGTATTATCGAGACACCCTCCAGAATCCAGACCACGCTAAACAGAACACACCCAGGTGTCTACTGTCACATCTGACAGTAGACAAACCTGAAATAACAGTGGCCACCCGAGCCCTCAAACTACGACAGGACACAACTTGCAATTCAGTCCCCTGCCTGTCATTTTTTTTGCGTTATAAACTCCTGCCCGGACAGCCTGCACAGTGCAGGCCCCGGATGTGGAGAGTACGCGACATGATAAATTTCACGACGGCCTGCCTGATCAGGCGCAGTAAGTTGGCCCTGGTTTTAATGGCGGGAGGATTTGGTCTGCTTATTGTATTCAGCAATGTGACTGACTACGCCTCCAACTACGAATTTGTTGGGCATATCCTCAGCATGGACACGACCCGCCCCAACGAAGCCCTGCGCTATCGCGCCATCACTTCCCCCATGCTGCACCATAGAATCTACTGGATGATCATCACCCTGGAGACAACCTACACCGCCTGTTGTTTATTGGGGGCCTATCAGCTTTACACAAAACTCAATGCGCCACGCAAGGAATTCCACGAGGCAAAAAAATACGGAATTGTCGGTTTGATGATCGGCATCTTCGTGTATTACTTCTGCATACAAGTGATCGCCAATGAATGGTTCGACATGGACACTTCCGCAGAATGGAATGCCATGGCATGGACCCGAAGCATTATCGGCTACATGATGACGGCGCTTATTTATCTGTCACTGAAAACCGATAATTAACAACCGCCGCCTGTATGAACCTGATCAAGCAAAGTGCAACTTGATCGATCACGCCAACTTGCCACTTCCTACGGCCACCCGCGCCTTGGGTTTGCGAAACACCAACACGTTACCCAACATGACCAGCACCAACCCGGCCAAAGCCGGTGTAGTCCATTGATAGCCTTCGGCAAAGGCCGACACGTTCAAAGCCACTACCGGGAACAGCACCGTGCAATACGCCGCACGTTCAGGGCCCATGCGCCCGACCAGGGTCAGGTACGCAGTGAAACCAATCACCGAGCCCGGAATCACCAGATACAACAACGAGCCGATGTAACGAGTATTCCATTCAATGTCGAAGGGAATACCTTTGACCAGGCAGTACATCGACAGCATCGCGGCGCCATAGGCCATGCCCCAGGCATTGGTGGTCAGCGGCTTGAGGCCGGCTTTCTGTTGCAGGCTCGAGAGCATGTTGCCGGCCGAGAAACACAGTGTGCCCAGCAGCGCCAGACCCAGGCCAAGCAAGGTTTGCGGGCTGGCGGTATGGCCGACCAGTTCCGGCCAGAACAACAAGCCCAGCCCGATCAACCCCAGCGCGCCGCCCATCAGCACATTGCGGGCCACTTTCTGACCGAAGAACACCCGTGCATTCAGCGCATTCCACAGCGTGGCGGTGGAGAACACCACGGCGACCAGACCGCTGGGAATCCACTGGCTGGCGGTGAGGAAGCACATGAAATTGATGCAGAACAAGCACAACCCCTGGGCCAGGCAGATCAGATGACCGCGCCGGTTCATCACTTGCAGGCGTCGGCTGAGCAGTAACATCACGAACAGCACCAGCGATGCCAGGCCGAAGCGATAAACGATCGACACCGGAATCGCCACCACCCCCAGTTGCAATTTCAAGGCGATCCAGGTGGTGCCCCAGATCAGCACCGTTAGCAGGTATAGCGAGAGATTCATATCGGCAACTCCTGAAGATGGCCTTCAGTCTGTTCCCGAGGCAGGCCGTGCGCTTGCATAAACTTGCGCTTTTGTCAGGCGACGGGCTGGCAGCGTCGAGGTGACGGAGTAGGATGCAAGGCGTTGGAGAGAGCCGATCATGCCCGCACTGGAAACCCTGCAAGTCTTTCAAGCCCTCAACCGCTCGCCGAATGCTCGCCTTGAGCACAGCGCCGAGCTCGGTGACGGCATGGCTGCAGCCTTGTGGAGCAACCATCACGACGCCCAGGACTATGAAGCGCCCGGTCATCACACCCTCTCCTGCTACATCGCCGGTGGCACCGGGACCTTTCGCCGCGAACAGCCCGGCACCAAAGGCGGCCCGGACAAACTCTGCATCCTGCCCGCCGAGCACCAGTCGGCCTGGGTGATCAACGGTGAAATCCGTCTGGCTCACCTGTACTTCAGCCCCGAGCAATTTGCCCTCGGCTGCATCACCCTGCTCGACCGTGAACCGCGTGAACTGCAATTGCAGGAAAGCACCTTTCTCGAAGACCCGGTGCAAGCCCGACGTTTCCGTCAGTTGATTGAATTGAACTGGGACGAGCCCGGCGAACGCCTGCTGACCAGCAGCCTCGCGCATGAAATGCTCAGCCACACGTTGCTCAGCCAGGTCGGCCTGCGCCAGGGTTTGCGCCTCAAGGGTGGGCTGGCGGCACATCAGCGTCGACAGCTGATCGAGTACATCGACCAGCAATTGGCCGAACCGATCAGCCTCGGTCAGTTGGCCGGCTTGTGCGCCTTGTCGGAGTACCACTTCGCACGGATGTTTCGCGAAAGCTTCGGCCTGCCGCCGCATCAGTACCTGTTGGCCCGCCGCCTGACTCACGCCCGACATTTGCTGCGCAGCACCTCACAGCCGCTTGGGGAGATTGCCCTCGCCTGCGGCTTTGCCAGCGCCAGCCATTTCACCAACCGCTTTCGTCAGGCCATGAACGGCACGCCCGGCGAATACCGCCAGGCGTTTTTGCGGTAACACTGCCTCCACGCAATGCCCCTACGGAGCCAAGGTAGTGACCGAGAAGGTGTTGGCGTGAAACAGCGGATCCGGCTTGGGTTGTGCCTTGCTCGGCGCAGGCTGGGTGAAGTCCATCGCTGGCAGGTAAACCTTTTTGCTCAGCGGATCGAAGGCCATGTTGTAAGCCATCGGCAACGTGCTGACGCTGGCCTGCGCCTGGTAATGATCGGCGTCGAGCTGCTGGAAGAGGCTCAGGTTGGCATCAACTCCGCTGGGGATCAGCAATCGTCGATTGTCCGCATCATAGACCAGGGCGTTGACGTCGCGGGTGATCGGCAGACGGGCCTTCAACGCACCGCTCTGAAGATCGGCGACGACCAGTTGCGGTTTTTCGCCTCGGCACGCAATGAACAAGCGTCCGCGCTCGGCATCCTGCGCCAGGGCACTGGGTCGCGCGCAGCCGTCGAATTGCCAGGTGTCGAGGACTTCAAAACTGCTCGCCGAGAAACGAGCGACCTTGCCCTCATCACGCATTGGCAGGAAGAAACTGCCGTCGCCCTTGACCAGCAACGGATCGATTTTCTTTACGTCCAGTTCATGCGCGACGGTGATGCGCTCCTGCTTCGGATCGAACACAAACAAGGTCGAACGATCAGCACGCCGGCCGCTGACGATAATCACCTGACCCGTGCGCGGTTCATACACCGCGCTGTTGAGGTTGCTCTGGGCCACCGGGATACGCTTGAGCAGTTTGAGTGTGGATAACTCGACCACGCCCAGGCTGCCGTCGGTGTTGAGCACAAACACCCGGTTCAATGTCGGCACGAACACCACGCCGTTGGCGCCCGCTGAGTCGTCGATGGTTTTCAGCAGACGTTGCTGCTCGACATCGAACACGCTCAGGCCGTTTTCCCGGCGGGCCAGAAACAGATAAGGCCGCGTCGGGTCGAGGGCGACAAAACCCCAGCTGTCTCCCGAGCCGGGCAAGCTCACCTGCTGCTCGCGATGGTAAACCCGGGCATCCGGTTCCGGCGTGGCAAACGCCGCGCCGTTGAATGCCAGCGCCAAAACAGCAATCTTCAAGGCTTTCATCAGAACTCCAGGGTGCTGGACAGCGAGATCTGGCGCGAATCGCCCATCGACACAAAGAACCGGCTGACGGCCGAGGTGTAGTAGGTGCGGTCGAAGAGGTTTTTCACGTTGAGCTGGAACTTGACCTTCTGCCCGTCGAGTTTGGTGTCGTAGGTGGCGAAGGCATCGGCCACCGTGTAGCTCGGCAGGTCGAAGTCGTTCACCGCGTTACCGGCCCGCTCGCCGACATACCGGGCGCCCGCGCCCATCCGCAACTGGTCGCCACCGACGATGCTGCCGAAGTCATAGACCGCCGACAGTGAGCCGGTATTTTTCGCCACGTTTTGCAGTCGCTTGCCTTTGTAGGTAGGGTCTTCGGTGACCTCGGCGTCGGTGTAGGCGTAGCTGCCGATCATGCTCCAGCGCTCGCTCAACTGACCGGTCAGGTCCACTTCCAGGCCACGGGAACGCACTTCTCCGGCCGCACTATAGGTGGTGACCAGCGGGTTCTCGGAGTTGGCCACCAGCACGTTGCGTTTCTTGATGTCGAACAGCGCAATATTGCCGGTCACGCGGCCCGGAATGTCGAGCTTGGCGCCCAGCTCCCACGACTTGGCTTCTTCCGGTGCGAAGCTGCCATCAAGCACGACCGTACTGCCACTCAATGGCGCGATGGTCGAGTTCGGTTTGAAGGATTCGGTGTAGCTGCCGTAAAACGACAGCTCATCGGTATAGCGATACACCAGGCCGGCGCGCGGCACCCACTTCTGGCCGTTGCTGTCGGTGTTGGCCTTGAACGGACGACCCTTGCCGGCGTACTGGTCATACTCCTGGAAGCGTCCTCCGGCCACCAGAATCCACTGGTCGTTCAGGTGGATCGAGTCCTGTAGAAAGACCGAATCGCTGCGCAGCAGATCGGTCTGATTGCTGTCCGCAGCGCTGACCGTGGTGCCCGCCACTTCACGACCGTAGACCGGGTCCAGATAGCTGAAGGACGGGAACAGGCTCTTCTGCCGGATCAGGTCGGCGCGGTAGATCTTGCGGTATTCGTCATCCACGCCGAACACCAGATCGTGTTGCATGCCGGCCACATCGACCTTGCCTTCGAGGCTGGCGGTGGTGAAGCGGTCGGTGGTCAGGGCGCCCTTGGTGCCATCCATGCTGCGGGTCAGCGTGCCTTTTTCCGGGTCGATGGCGGTGATACGAACCTGGCTGGCGTCGTAGGTTTCGCGGTTCCAGCTGTAGCCGAAGTGGGCTTTCCAGTTGTCATTGAGCTCGTGGTCGGCTTCGAAATGGTACAGGTCCGAACGGCCTTCCATATTGTTGAACGACTCGTCGAGACGACGGCCACGCGGGATGTCCAACGGATGATTGGTACGCGGGTCAATGGCCGTGCCACGGTCGAACGGTGCGAGGAACTCGCGGTGCTCGTAGGCGAACAACAGCTTGGTGCTCTCGCCGAACCAGGCCAGGGACGGCGCGACCAACGTCTCGCGATGCGTGCCGAAATTGCGCCAGTAGTCTTCATCTTCGTGGTCCAGCACCATTCGGTAGGCCAAACCGGAGTCGCCCAGTGGCCCGGTGCTGTCGAGGCTGCCACCGCTGCCGTTCTTGCCGTTGCCATAGCTCGAGCCACGCACGGTCAAGGCGTTGTATTGCGTCAGTTCGGGCTTTTTGCTGACCGTGTTCACCACGCCGCCCGGGTCCTGAATGCCGTAGAGCAACGAGGCCGGCCCCTTCAAGACTTCAACCCGATCCACCGAGGCGTTCAGGCCACGGCCCTGCACGATTGGCATGCCGTCGCGCATGATCGAGCCGTTGCGGTTGTCACCGAACCCGCGAGTCATCACCGAATCCTGAGTGCTGCCCAGCGTGTTGCCCTGGGTAATGCCGCTGACATTGGCCAGCGCATCGTCCAGATTGCGCGGCACCTGGTCACGCAGCACTTGGGCCGGGACCACGTTGATGGTCTGGGGGATTTCCTGGAGCGAGACCGATGAACGTGCCACTGAGGTGGTGGACGGCGGCTGATAGCTCATCGGTTGCTCAACCGCCGAGGTGATGGTAGTCGCGCCGAGATTCAGCGCGCCTTCAGTGGGCTGTGGTTCAAGGGCCAGGGTATGGGCGTCGGTCTGGCGAAAGGTAAAACCGGACTTGCTCAACAAGCGCTGCATGGCTTGCTCGGCGCTCATCTCACCCTTGATGGCCGGTGCGCTGAGACCGTAGGGCGCTTCATCGGTGTAAACCACGCTGATGCCGGTGACGCGGCTGAAGTCGCTCAAGGCCTGGGGCAAAGGTTTGGCGGCGATATTGAAGCTGAACAGCGCGCTGTGTTGCTCGCTGGACTGCGCGGCGCACGCCACGCTCAACGGCAACAAGGCCAACACCGAAACGGTCAGCGCAGAAGCGCCAAACCACTGTTTAACCGAACCGCCTGCCGCCGATTTTGCCCTGGACTTCATTGCTCGTGACCTGTGTGTAGAAATGCTGCGGATGCGAATGAATCGCACTTTCACCACTACACGGATGTCACTCGGGTTTACCTCATACCTTTTTTGAAATTATTTTCGCCTGCTGCCGATCGCTCCCATGCTCGCGTGGGAATGCAGCCCGGGACGCTCTGCGTCCCAAGTGCCGAACGCGGAGCGTCCGTTGAGGCATTCCTTTGCTGCGCGTGGGAACGATCATGACCCGTAACAGCGCTATTTCACCTTCACGATGCGCCCTGCACTCTTCGCAGAACCAACGGGTTTGCCTTGTTGATCCATGCGGTGCAGGTAGTCGATCAGGCTATCCAGGTCCGTCACTTCCAAATCGCTACGGTTGATTCCCTGTTTGAAAAGACTGAAGCGATCGCCACCGTCGGCCAGGAAGCTGTTCAGCACCAGGCGATAATTGCGCTCGGGCTGCACCGGCTTACCGTTAAGACGAATACTGCCGGGGATCACCCGACTGTCCAGCGGGCGTGTGGAATCCCAGCGATAACTGAAGCCGCTGGAAACCTGCAGCGCATCAAAATTGCCTTCAGTCTTCCATTGCTGATTGAGCAATTGTTCGAGTTTCCGCCCCTTCAGGTCGAAGGCGATCAGGGTGTTGTTAAACGGCTGCACCGTCGCCACCTGCCCATAATTCAGGCGTTTGAGACCTGGCTCCAAGGCCAGGTCGCCACGAATGCCGCCCCTGTTCATAAAGGCGATCTGTGCGCCATGCGCTGCGCCAGCCGCCAGTTGAGCGTCGGCGATCAAGTCACCCAACGGCGCCTCCCCCGCCACATTGGCACGTCGAGTGATCGGTGAAGCCGCGATGGCGCCGACAGGTTTGAGCAGCACGTTATTGCTGCGTGCTTCAACTTCCCGCTGCAAGGCGAGCATCTGTGGATCGGCTGGATACTGCGCCGGATCGGCCAACAGGTTAGTCGCGTGAACGCCCGTGACCCGATGCTGACCGGGAGTCACATCGAGTGTCAGGCGGGTCATCAGATGCCCATACGAACTGCCCTGAGTCACCAGCAGAGGACCGACCTTGCACAGATAACCTTGATGGGAATGCCCGGAGATCAACACATCGACCGCCGGATCGAGCCGCTTGGCCACATCGACGATAGCGCCACTCAGTTGGCTGCAGTCCTGTTTGTCGTAAGGTTCGGGGGTTGAACCGCCCTGGTGCACTACTGCGACAATCGCATTGACGCCCTGGCGGTTGAGTTCCGGGATCAGCCGATTGATCGAGTCGGCTTCGTCCTCGGTACGCAAACCCTGCAGGCCCTTGGCACTGACCACAGAGGCAACATCGCGCAGTACCGCGCCGACAAAGGCGATCTTCTGGCCTTTGACCTCCTCGATCCGGTACGGCGGCAACAGGGTTTTGCCGGTATCGGTGTCGATCAGGTTCGCCGCCAGGTACGGGAAACCGCTGCCGGGATAGCGAGCGCGAAACTGGCAGGCCTTGGTCGGACGAATCGATTCGCAGCCGCCATTGAGCAGGCGCAGGAACTCCGCCTTGCCGTTGTCCAGCTCATGATTGCCGATGGCGCTGAGTTTCATGTCCATGTACCGCAGCGCTTCGAGCGTCGGTTCGTCGGCCCACATCGCCGACAGCGGTGGACTGCCACCCACCAGGTCACCGGCACCGATGAACAACAGCTGCGGATCGTCCTTGCGCAGTTGCGTCAGCATCCCGCCGAGGGTCGCAATGCCCCCGGCCTTGAGCATGCGCACACCGTCAGCGGCCGCGCTGTCGCGAACCGAATACGGGTTGGCCTGCAAATAACCGTGCAGGTCGTTGATCGCCACGATGTTCACGGCAACCGGGGGCGCTGGCGGCTGAACATGAGTGCAACCGCCCAGCGCGGTAATAGCCAGGGCAACTGCACTGAGCAGCCTTGGCAGGGAATAACGTGTCATGGGGGTCATCCTTGTTCGCTAATCGAAATCTGTAGAAGTGTGACGATCAGGCCAATTGCAGCTGGCCGTGTATCGCTTGCGGCACTTCAACTTGCTTTAGCGTAGTACCCATCCCTGCACGCAGCAGGAGGATTTTCCGGTGATCGGTCATGCGCTCGACCCTCAGCGCAGAATAATCACCCGTCCCAACAGATTGTGCTGCTCGAACCCCAACACTCCTTGCAGGGAATCGAGCACTGCTTGCGGGTCTTTGCTTGGAAAACTGCCACTGATCCGTCGTGCGGCCAGGTCGTCGTTGAGCACCACGATCCGTTCCGGGTAATAGCGGTCGAGGTCTTTCACCACATCGGCCAAGGGTGACTTGTAGTAATTGAGCCAACCCTGACGCCACGCCAGTTGCGCTTCACTGTCGACGGCGTGGAGTTTTGCCGCGCGGCCAGCGCCATAGGCCACTTGCTGGCCAGCCGTCAGCACCTGCTGCCCGGCGCCCTTGACCGGCGTGACAGCGACGCGCCCAGAGAGCACCGTCACCTGCGCGCCTGCCGGTTGCAATCGCACTTCGAACTGCGTCCCGAGCACCCGCGCCTCGCCCTGTTCAGCGTCGACCACAAAAGGCTCGCCGGTATGGCTCACGTTGAAAAAGGCCGCACCGCGACGCAGCCGAACATGCCGTTCACCGTGGCTGAAATCCACGGCAATGGCGCTGTCGGCATCGAGGATGACTCGGGATTGATCGGCCAAGGTCACGTTGAGCACTTCACCCGGTGCCGAGACGTAGTTCGCCGTTAAATCATCGAACCAACGCGACGGCTGCCAGCCGGCGCCTATCGAAACCATCAGCAGCAAGCAGGCGGCCATGGCCAAACCGCCAGACCAGCGCCGCACGCCGGAACGCCTGGAGCGGTGCATTGCATTGAGGTAACCCTGCAAGGCAAAGGCCTCTTCCTCGGCCAGAATGCGAGCCGGCTCTTTGCTCAATTCCCAGACCGCTCGCGCCCGGGCGTAGGCTTCGGCATGCGCCGGATCGGCCTGCAACCAGCGGCTGAACGTGGCGTGATCGCCGCTGCTCGGTTGGTCGTGCAACAGGCTCAGCCAGGCCAGCGCGACCTGCTCCTGAGCCGGCGTCGGAGTGACGTTGGCGGTGTGATTCACGGGGCTGTCCCTGGCGTGCGTGATTCAGGTTCTCGCAGACTGGCCTTGCAGGCTTCGAGGGCGCGCATCATATGTTTTTCCACGGCACTTTGGGAAAGCCCCATGGCCTTGGCGATTTCGGCGTACTTGCGCCCGTGAATGCGGTTGAGCAAAAAAATCTGCCGGGTACGTTCAGGCAAACCGCGCAACGCCGCCTCGACATGGCGCAGGTCGTTGCCAGCTTCCAGCGCTGCTTGTGGCTCGACGCTGAGGTTGTGCTGTTGCTCCGGCAACCAGCCTTCGTTGAGCCTGACTCGCGCACCTTCGCTGCGCAGATGATCGATAGCAATGTTGCCGGCGCAGCGCAGCAGGTAAGTGCTGAGCTCTTCGACGTGCACCAACGGTCGGCGCCAGAAACGTAAAAACAGGTCCTGCACCAGATCGGCGGCAGTCGCCCGACAGCCCACGCGCCGACTGACCAACGCTTCCATTTGCGGCCGCTGGGACAAGAATACCTGCAGAAAATATGCGCGACTGTCCGGGCTGTCGGAGCAGTCGATGTTCTGGGATTCGGGTGGAGTATTGATCATCAAAGGTCGACTCAACGTGGTCCATGCCCTACGCAGGGTCAACGGTGCGCCAATATTAATGATAAATATTCTCATGTGCAAAAGACTCTGATCAGAGCCCGCTCCTCAGTCGGTCTGAGCTGATTGACGAATGCAGTGATTTGCGACACGGGAGCCAGGCTGCTCCCGTGCGATGGGTGACAACATGGGTCAATACGCGGGGTCAGAAACAGGCGGTTTTCAACGCGGGGGGATCCAACTGGTCACGAAACGCCAGGTAGTGCTTGAGCACCTGGATCGGCGCCTCGATTTGCGGGTAATGACCAATTCCGTGTAGCAATACCGTGTCCGGATTGGGGATCAGTTGGCGGTAGCGTTCGACCATGTGGGCACCCGACACCGGGTCGACTTCGCCATCGATCACCCGCATCGCAACGGTGCCTGCTTGCATGGCCTTGACCCACCTGTCCCGCTGTATGCGGCGTTGCGGGATATAGTTGATCAGCTTGTGCATGATCCGCGTGCCACGATTGTTGTCGATCAGGCTCCAGAAATCATCCAGTTCGCTTTCACTTGGACGGGTCCGGGGACCAAAGATCTGCCGGAAACTCTTGACCAGCCCATCCCGACTGAACGCCCGTCCGATCATCCAGCCCAACGGACTGAGCAACAGTTTTTGCATCAACACCGGCTGATGGGTTTCGGGAAACAGGCCACCATTGAGGAATACACAACTGCCAATCTCGACACGCGCTTCACTATGCCGGGCCAACAACTCCTGAGCCACGCTGTCACCGTAATCATGCGCCAGCAGGTGCACAGGCTGCCGGACACCCAGATATTCCAGCAATGCCTGCTGCAAATCGGCCTGCTCCAACAGGCAATATTCATGGTCCAGTGGCTTGGCCGAGTCGCCAAAACCGAGCATGTCGCAGGCGATCACCCGATACCGCTGGGTCAAGGGTTGCCAAAGGTAATGCCAGTCCCAACTGGCGGTGGGGAATCCGTGAATCAGCAACAAGGGCTCACCCTGCCCGGCCACCCAATAGCGAATGGTCTGGCCACGGAACACAAAGCTCTGGCCGCGCTTGCGCCAGACGCACAGAGGGATCTCGGCGAGCGGCATCAGAGTCTGTAACCAGGAGCTTGTTGATCGAGTTTACGCAGCAGCGCCGGCCAGGCCAGCGCGCCGCCCATCCCTTGAGCACTTTTGGTCACGCCGGCAATCATCGCCTTGGCGCCTGCAAGGATCTGCGGTTCGATGGCAATCAGTTCAGCCCCACCGCTCTGCGCCAGCACCTGGATATCGCAGGCGCGCTGGAAGGTGAACATCATCAAAAAGGTGTCGGCAATGCTGCTGCCACAGGTCAGTAGTCCGTGGTTGTGCAACATCAGAAAATTGTTTTCACCGAGGTCGGCTTGCAGGCGCGCCTTTTCCTCGTGGTTGAGTGCGACACCTTCATAGGCGTGATACGCCAGGCTGGAGAGCACAAACAGTGATTGCTGGCTGATGGGCAATACGCCCTGCTTCTGTGCGGAAACCGCCACACCGGCCGCCGTGTGGGTATGCAGCACACACGCCACGTCGTGACGCACTTCATGCACGGCGCTGTGAATGGTGTAACCGGCGGGATTGATCTCGTAGGGGCTGTCCATCAGCTTGTTACCGGCCTGATCGACTTTCACCAGGCTCGACGCGGTAATTTCGTGAAACATCATTCCGAACGGATTGATCAAAAAATCGTCAGTCCCCGGCACTTTGGCGGAGATGTGAGTAAAGATCAGATCGTCCCACCCCTGCAGCGCCACCAGCCGATAGCAGGCCGCCAGATCGACACGGGTTTGCCACTCGGCGGCGCTAACCTGGTCTTGCACATCGGATGTCGATTGAACGGGGGTTACGCTCACGGCAAGGACCTCTGGTTCTTATTATTTTGTGGGGGTAAACGCAGTCTAGTCAGCTGTCGGGATTCGTGTAGTTGCATTCGCAGCCAGCTTACTGACCCAACGAGTCAGCAAGCCTTCGGCCGCTAAAAGACGTGAGCGATGTCACAACCCGCGGATCAATAGCGGCGCCGCAAGCAGGTGCATGTGTCCGGTCAGCCGCGCAGCGCGCTGATCAGTTCCGCCAGCCAAGGTTCGGCGTCAGTTTCCGGGGTCACGCTTTCGCTGGCGTCCAGACGCAGCATGGGCAGCACTTCGCGCACGCCCAATTCACCGAACAGCTCACGCATTTGTTCACCGCCACCACAGAAAGTATCGCCGTAGCTGGCATCCCCCAGGCCAATCACCGCTCCCGGCAAACCGCGCCAGGCAGCGGGCAGTTGATCGCGAATCATCGAATACAGCGGTTGCAGGTTGTCCGGCAACTCGCCCATACCCGTGGTCGAGGTTACGACCAGGAAGGCTTCGGGAGCGAACGCCTGGACATCGGCCAGGGTTGCACGCGGGTTGTGCCAGGTTTCAAAACCTGCAGCCTTGAGAAGGTTGGCCGCATGCCGGGCAACTTCTTCAGCCGTGCCGTACACCGAGCCGGAAAGAATGGCGACTTTCATCAATCTGATCCTGAAGCAGAATAAAAGCCCGGATATTAACAGCTGAGGCAAAAAAGCTGCGATTGCCTCGCAATTAGGTCTGATGGCCAGTGGACAGTCCACAGCCATGTCATAGAATGCAGCTCATCATTCGATGCAGAAAGGACTCTCTGATGATCAATGCCCAGCTGATGCAATTGGCAATCAACGCTTCAAACGATGGAATCGTCATCGCGGAAAGGGAAGGCGAAGACAACATCCTGATTTACGTTAACCCCGCCTTCGAAAAACTGACCGGCTATAGCGCTGAAGAAATCCTGTATCAGGACTGTCGCTTTCTCCAGTCCGGGGACCGCGACCAGGCTGCACTCAACCTGATCCGCGAAACGTTGAAGGGTGGAAAATCCTGCCGGGAAATACTGCGCAACTATCGCAAGGACGGCACACATTTCTGGAATGAGCTGTCGCTTTCAACCGTCTACAACGAAAATGACAAGCAGACTTACTTTATCGGCGTGCAGAAAGACGTCACCCTTCAGGTCAAGACGCAACAACGGGTTAACCAACTGGAAGCCCAACTGGCCGAAGTTCAAGCGGAACTACAGGCACTCAAAGCGACAAACGGTCAAAACAAGCTGTCGAATTAATGGTCATTAACTACAATCACCAATGACTTTGTAATTATCTCTTTCGAGCAAACCATGCATCGCGATGCCCTCCTGACTCAGGACGAACTGGATTTCATCCAGACCATGCAGCACAACCCGCAGCTCAACGTGCGCGATGCAACGTCGAGCCTGCTGGTTAATGGGGGCTCGCAAATCCGCGACTTGTTGACACGCCTGGCGGCCAATGAGCAGGTGACCATCCAGGCACACTTCGAAAATCAGCAAATGACCTTCCCGCTGCACCTGGTGGAGGATGAGTTTCATGCGCTGCATTTGCGCCTGGGCGTACCGAGCATCTACGAGGACGGACCGATGGTTCGCCCCTGGCGCCTGGCGCTTGAAGAACCCGTAGCCCTGGAGAACGCCAAAGGCCAAGCCGGCACGCTGTGGGTGCACGAAGTGTCGTTCAAGGGAGTCTTGCTGGAGGTACGCAACCGTACCAAGCCGCCGAAAAGTTTCGCACTGTGGTTCAGCCCTTCAGGCTACGAACGCATTGCATTGCGCGGGACTTTCGAGCGAGAAACCGAACAGGGCTATTACGCCTATCGGCTCAACCAAAGCGACAAGGATGAAACCGAGCGCCTGCGTCAGTACATTCTTCAGCAACATCGCCTGACACACCCTGCGTTGCACATCTGAGCGTCAGGTATCGAGCGTTCCCGCGAGAAACTGCTGCAAACGTTGCTGCATCAGTCCCCCTTCACGTCCAATACAGCCAATCGACGATCCGACCAGGCTCTCTTGTGCCAGATCCGCCGAATCACCAGCGAGCATCAGGCGGCAATCCAGGCCCATCGCCAAGCGATTCACACGACGGATAAAGTCAGGTGTAGGCGCTTGATTGGAGAACAGCACCAACGCGTGCGGCTTGATCCTTTCACAGACCAGAGTCAGTTCATCAAAAGGCTGCCCCAGTGCCAACAGCCTGATTCCCACCTGCGCACTGCCCATATACAAAGCCGCCAATAGCAACTCAAGCTTGCGGCACCGCCCATCAATAGCAGAAACGACTACCCGCAACGGCTGCGTCCCCCGCAACAAAAATAGCCGCTGAAGAACTCTGGTACGTAGAAACCCGTCCAGCATCACCCACTCGCTGGTTTCTCCGAACAGATCGTGATGCTGGAGTAACTGTATCCACAGCGGCATCAAAATGTCCTGGAACACCACGGTCAGGGAATACGTGGAAAATACCTGCCCATAAATCCGTCCCAATTCCACATCGTCGAAATTATTGAGCGCCGCTTTGATCTGCGTTTGCCACTGAACATAGTCAGCCTGAACTGACTCGTCCGCAATGATACTTGGCGATGCTTGTACTTCGCTGGTCTTCGCCAGAATCCTGCCCACCTTGCTGACTGCCACGCCCCGTCCGATCCAGCCAAGAATGCCGTTGACCCGTTCAATATCGGTCATGGAATACAGCCGATGCCCACTTTCGGTGCGTGTCGGCTGAATCAACCCATATCGCCGCTCCCACGCGCGCAAGGTCACCGGATTGACGCCCGTCAGGCGTGACACTTCACGAATCGGGAACAGTTGCTCCAGCTTCTCCAGACGAGAAAATTGCAAGGGCTGGGGAGGTTCAGTAGTAGTCGTCATGAGTTGTGGGACGTCCGTGTCAGATTGGATCCCATTTATCTCTCATCATCTTCCTACATTGCAAGAGGCGTATATCCGACAAACATCTCTGACGTACTTGGCAAAACCGGGAATAATTTTTGCTTACGTTTTAAACGCGGCCCTTTACCCCGGTGCTGTGTTTTGTACGCCTCCTACCCGGAACCGCGTGCTTGTCCTAAGGAGATACACAATGTCTACCTCACCCGTCACCCTGATGGTTGCACGTCGCGTTGCCAACGGGCGTTATCAGGACCTGATCGCCTGGTTGCGCGAAGGCGAACAACTGGCCACTGATTTTCCTGGTTATCTCGGCTCTGGCGTGCTCGCACCGCCGCCCGGCGATGACGAATTCCAGATTATTTTCCGCTTCGCCGATGAGCAAACCCTGCATGCCTGGGAGCATTCCGTCTCGCGCACGGCGTGGCTGGCACGTGGTAGCGAGTTGTTTGCCAACCCTTCCGAGCATCGGGTCAGCGGCATCGACGGTTGGTTCGGTGCAGTCGGGCAACGTCCACCTCGCTGGAAACAGGCCGTGGCGATCTGGCTGGCATTTTTCCCGGTCTCGCTACTGTTCAACTTTGTACTCGGGCCGCTGCTGGGCGACATAAGCCTGCTGCCCCGAGTGTTCGTCAGCACCCTGGCCCTGACGCCTTTGATGGTCTACTTCTTCATCCCGCTGTCGACCCACCTGCTGGCCGGCTGGTTGAACAACACACCGGGGCGGCCATTGCCCACGGCACCGTCCACCCAGAATCGTTAAAAGATCGCAGCCCGCGGCAGCTCCTACGAGGGGTGCTTTGGAGCTGCCGGGGCCGGCGATCTTTTCAGGCCATTACGCAAGCTGTCGCTGGTATAGTTTTGCCATACCCGCGATGCGAGCCATCCATGACCTCTTCCTCAGCTCCGATCCTCATTACCGGCGCCAGCCAACGTGTCGGGCTGCACTGCGCGCAGCGGCTGCTGGAAGAAGGTCACCGCGTGATCATCAGCTACCGCAGCGAACGCCCGGGCGTGCAAACGCTGCGCGACCTTGGCGCGATTGCACTGTTTGCCGACTTCTCCAGCGAAGCCGGGATCCTGGCATTCATCACGCAACTCAAAGCCCATACCCAGAGCTTACGGGCGATTGTGCATAACGCTTCCGCCTGGCTGGCCGAAACCCCTGACACCGAAGTGGCCGCGTTCACCCAGATGTTCAGTGTGCACATGCTTGCGCCCTATCTGATCAACCTGCATTGTGCCGACTTGCTGGAGCGCTCCAGCCCCGCCGACATTGTGCATATCAGCGACGATGTCACGCGCAAGGGCAGCAGCAAGCACATTGCCTACTGCGCCACCAAAGCCGGGCTCGACAGCCTGACCTTGTCCTTTGCCGCGAAATTCGCCCCGAAAATCAAGGTCAACGGTATCGCGCCAGCCCTGCTACTGTTTAACCCCGACGACGACGCGGCGTACCGCGCCAAGGCCCTGGCCAAGTCTGCGCTGGGTATCGAACCCGGCAGCGAGGTTGTCTACCAGAGCCTGCGCTACTTGCTGGACAACCCTTATGTCACCGGCACGACCCTGACCGTCAACGGCGGACGGCACGTCAAGTAGGCCGCCCCCGCGAGGATGTTCCATGACGTTATCCCTGCCCCAGAACTCCCTCTCCCAGAGCTACCGCGAGATCCTTATCGGCCTGGGCGAAGACCCCGACCGCGAAGGTTTGCTGGATACTCCGGCCCGAGCGGCCAAGGCCATGCAATACCTGTGTCATGGTTACGAGCAGAGCGTCGACGAGATCGTCAATGGCGCGCTGTTCGCCTCTGACAACGATGAAATGGTGATCGTCGACGACATCGAGCTCTACTCACTCTGCGAACATCACCTGCTGCCCTTCATCGGCAAGGCCCATGTGGCTTATATTCCTACCGGCAAGGTATTGGGTCTATCGAAGATCGCGCGAATCGTCGACATGTTCGCCCGGCGTTTGCAGATCCAGGAAAACCTCACCCGGGAAATCGCCGAGGCGGTGCAACGCGTCACCCAGGCCGCCGGTGTTGCGGTAGTGATCGAGGCCCAGCACATGTGCATGATGATGCGCGGCGTCGAGAAACAGAATTCGACCATGAACACCTCGGTGATGCTCGGCGCCTTCCGCGAGTCGAGCAACACCCGTCAGGAGTTCCTGCAATTGATTGGACGGAGCAAGTAGCAATGCCACAACTTCAACCAGGAATGGCCCGCATTCGGGTCAAGGACCTGTGTCTACGGACCTTCATCGGAATCAATGAGGACGAAATCCTCAACAAGCAGGATGTGCTGATCAACCTGACCATCCTCTATGCCGCGCAAGACGCCGTGCGCGACAACGATATCGATCATGCGCTCAATTACCGCACCATTACCAAGGCGATCATCGCCCATGTGGAAGGCAACCGGTTCGCCCTGCTCGAACGCCTGACCCAGGAGATACTCGATCTGATCATGGCCAACCAAAGCGTGCTTTACGCCGAAGTCGAAGTCGACAAACCCCACGCCCTGCGTTTCGCCGAGTCGGTATCGATTACCCTCGCCGCGAGTCGCTGACCGTGTCTGGCGCATAAACCGCCAGGCTTTTATTATCCGCGCCACGATTTGATAGCACCGAGCCCATCATGACCGAACAACAACGCCTGGAACTTGAAGCTGCTGCTTTCCGCCGACTGGTCGCGCACCTGGACAGTCGCAAGGATGTGCAGAACATCGACCTGATGAACCTCTCGGGTTTCTGCCGCAACTGCCTGTCCAAGTGGTACAAGGCCGCCGCCGACGAACGCCAGATCGAGGTCAGCCTCGATGACGCCCGCGAAGTGGTTTACGGCATGCCGTACGCCGAGTGGAAAGCCCAATACCAGCAAGAAGCCAGCGCCGACCAACAAGCGGCGTTCGCCAAAGGAAAAACCCATGACTGATCTGAACACCCTGCGCGCCAGCCTCAAGAGCGGCGAACATGCCTTCGCCGATACCCTGGCGTTCATCGCCGCTGGCTATGATTACCAGCCACAAGCCTTCAACAATGGTGGCGTGGAAAACGCCGCTGGGCAAAACGAAGGCTCGTGCAAGACCCTGGGCCTGGCGCTGCTGGAAGGCTTGAGCGATGAAGAAGCGCTGCTGGCGTTTGGTGAGCATTACCGCTCGGTGGTTGCGACGCCTGAAGGCAGCGATCACGGCAATATCCGGGCGTTGATCGCTCACGGCTTGGCCGGCGTGAAATTCACGCAGCAGCCACTGACCCGCCGCTAACAGGCGATTGACTCGATCACTGTGGCGAGGGAGCTTGCTCCCGCTCGAGCGCGAAGCGGTCGCAAATCAGACGGTTCATTGCATCTGACAGAACTCGTTCGCAGATTTTACGACTGCTGCGCAGCCGAACGGGAGCAAGCTCCCTCGCCACAAAAGCTCATTCGCCACACTGCCGTGCTGATCGACAGGCACAAAAAACCGGCCGAGGCCGGTTTTTTTCATTTCAACGATTTCAGTGCGAAGCGTTCTGCAGGTCGTCCAGGTAACGCTCTGCATCCAGGGCCGCCATGCAACCAGCACCGGCCGAGGTGATCGCCTGACGGTAAACGTGGTCAGCCACGTCGCCGGCAGCAAAGATGCCTTCAAGGCTGGTCGCCGTCGCGTTGCCTTCACGACCGCCCTGCACCACCAGATAACCGTCTTTCAAGGTCAGTTGGCCTTCGAACAGCGAAGTGTTCGGCGTGTGGCCGATGGCGATGAACACACCGTCGACTTTCAGCTCGTCGAAGCTGCCGTCGTTGTTCTTCAAACGAGCGCCGGTTACGCCCATGTTGTCGCCCAGCACTTCGTCCAGAGTCGAGTTCAGCTTGAGGACGATCTTGCCTTCGGCAACTCGTGCGTGCAGCTTGTCGATCAGGATTTTCTCGGCACGGAAGGTTTCGCGACGGTGAATCAGGGTCACTTTGCTGGCGATGTTGGCCAGGTACAGCGCCTCTTCAACAGCGGTGTTACCGCCGCCGACCACGGCCACTTCACGGTTGCGGTAGAAGAAACCATCGCAGGTTGCGCAGGCCGATACGCCTTTGCCCATGAAGGTTTCTTCCGACGGCAGGCCCAGGTAACGGGCGCTGGCGCCGGTCGCGATGATCAGTGCGTCGCAGGTGTAAGTGGCGCTATCACCCGTCAGGGTGTACGGCTTGGCGGCGAAGTCGACGGCGTTGATGTGATCGAAAACGATTTCGGTCTCAAAGCGCTCGGCGTGCTCTTTCATCCGCTCCATCAGTGCCGGGCCGGTCAGGCCGTGCACGTCACCTGGCCAGTTGTCGACTTCGGTGGTGGTGGTCAGTTGACCGCCAGCCTGCATGCCCGTGATCAGCAACGGCTTGAGGTTGGCGCGGGCAGCATAGACCGCAGCGCTGTAACCGGCAGGGCCGGAACCGAGAATAATCACTCGCGAATGACGTACATCAGACATGACTCACTCCTATCGACCGGCCGGTACCACCTGGCGCGGAATGCCGGATGACCGGCTGGAATTAAAAAAGGACTGTGCAAGCACTTGGGGAAGCGCCGTAGTTGGACAGCCCTGAAAAATAGTGGGTGCAGCGTATCGAGGAGGCGAAGATTAAGGAAATACGGAATAACAATCCAGCTCATAGGCGGTCTCTATCCCCAGGAGGCTGATTTAAAGACGCCTTTGTTACAGTTAATGTCGATGTCATTACCGCACTTTCGCCTGTGTGGCAAAGCCGGTAAGGTCGGCGCGTTTTCTCATTGCTCGGAGCACGTTATGCCCGCCCCTGTTCTGTCCGGCCCGCAATACCTGCGCGAAGGCCTGAAGCTGGTCTTGAGTCCTGGCCTGCGTTTGTTTGTGTTGTTGCCGCTGGCCATCAACCTGGTGCTGTTCGTCGGATTGATTTACTTCGCCGGCCATCAGTTCAGCCTGTGGGTCGACACCCTGATGCCTTCACTGCCGAGCTGGCTGAGTTTTCTCAGCTATGTACTTTGGCCGCTGTTCGTCGTTCTGGTGGCGCTGATGGTGTTTTTCACCTTCACCATGATCGCCAACGTGATCGCCGCGCCCTTCAACGGTTTTCTCGCAGAGAAAGTCGAAGTGGTGGTGCGTGGCACTGACGACTTCCCGACCTTCAGTTGGGGCGAACTGATCGCGATGATCCCGCGCACGTTCGCCCGGGAAATGCGCAAACTCGGCTACTTCCTGCCCAGGGCCCTCGCGTTGCTGATCCTTTCATTTATCCCGGTGGTCAACCTGGTCGCTGCACCGCTGTGGTTACTGTTCGGCGTATGGATGATGGCGATCCAGTACATCGATTACCCGGCGGATAACCACAAACTCGGCTGGAACGAGATGCTCGCCTGGCTGCGCCAAAAACGCTGGCAGAGCATGAGCTTCGGCGGCATCGTTTATCTGGCGCTGCTGATTCCGCTGGTCAACGTCCTGATGATGCCGGCAGCGGTGGCTGGTGCGACGTTGTTTTGGGTGCGTGAGCGTGGCGCCGAGGCGCTGGAGAAGAGCGCCGCCTGAGCAAAACCGCGGCCCCGGAAAGCGCAAATTCAACATCGGCGCCGCACGATCATGCAGGTGGAGGGAAACGGCAGATAATCAATCTGCCGTGCTGTGCGCAATGCACTGAGTGTTACTTGGTCACGCGGAATTCACGCTGCTGATTTCTTTCAGTAGCCGGCGTCAAACATCCGGTATCCATTGATCAATAGCCAGCCTCAAATATCAGGTATCCAATAAGTCGTGTGCTCACCCACATTGAAAACCTTCAAGTAATCAAGGAAGAGCCACCACCTCAACTTATGGAAATCCGGTTCAATGACAACGTCCATCCACAGCCCCGTCGCAGCCTCGTTGACCACCCCCGAAGATCAACACAAACAATTTCCCTGGCCCCACCTGAGTCCGGCCGTACGGCACGCTGCACCTGATGTCGGTTTAGTCTACGAAATCAGCGCGAGTACACGCATCCTCATCGACAATGAGAGCCTGCGTCCTTTGGCGACACGGTTGGCATTCGGCTTCGCCGGTGCCGCTGAACTCACACAGCCGCCCGCCATTGTGCTTGCATCAGGGAATGCCCCCCAGCCTGGTGATGTAGAGCTGACACAGTCTGCCCCAGGTACCGCTGATGTTCCGATTCCCGCCAAAGGTAAACCCGAGACCTACCGGATCGATATCACCAACACCCTCCGCGTCACCGCGAAAACCCTGGAAGCCATGGCCCTGGCATTGACGACCCTGCATAAAGCAGCACGGGTTTCGACCCGTCTTGACCCAGGGGTTGTCATTGATACACCGGCTTATAAGGAGCGCTCGGTGCTGATTGATGTGGGCCGCAAGTATTACAGCCCTGAATGGATGATAAACCTGCTGCACGAGATGGCCTGGAACCAGCTCAACACCCTGTATTTACACCTCACCGACGATCAGGGGGTACGGGTCGTCTTCCCTTCTGCCCCGGACACCGCCAGCCCCGATGCCTGGAGCGCAGAGGACCTCAAGAAAATCCTCGATGCAGCAGCCGCCCTTCACATTGAGGTCGTCCCGGGGATGGAATGGCCTGGGCATATGAAGTGGATTCTGCAAAACAGGCGGGAGTTTCAGCTTAAGCTCTCGAACAACACGATCGTGCCAGAAGCGCTCGATTTCAGCATCCCGGCCGCTCGCGAATTTCTCATGGCGCTTGTCAGCGACCTTCTCGATATGTTTCCGGATTGCACCCGTTACAATTTGGAGGCCGACGAGTACTTCCTCACTCCGGTCGCTCCGCACAACACGCCACAACTGGCTCGGTACGCGCAGGAAGATTCCGGGCCGTCCAACGCAGACTCACGGGATGGTGTAAGGAAATTCGTCAACGAAGTCGCGAGCTTTGTGAAGCAAAAAGGCAAGGTTGCGCGAATGTGGAACGATGCAGTCGTTGAAAAAGATCAAAAGATTTCTGTGGATAAAAACGTTGTAATCAAGTGCTGGAGTATCTGGGGCAGCAAGCGCAACGAGAAGAATGTGCAAGCGTTGATCGATGACGGGTACCGCGTGCTAAATGCCCACGGTGACTTTTATTTCGTCATTAAGCCAGGCTGGGAAAACCTTTTTGATCGCCTGCACTCACCCCACGG
Source organism: Pseudomonas brassicacearum (assembly GCF_003732175.1). Taxonomy (GTDB): domain Bacteria; phylum Pseudomonadota; class Gammaproteobacteria; order Pseudomonadales; family Pseudomonadaceae; genus Aquipseudomonas; species Aquipseudomonas brassicacearum_G. The sequence continues at coordinate 84,722 of NZ_MOBI01000014.1, read as the reverse complement.
TCTTTATGATCACTGGCGCCCCAACATTTTCATGGACGATGCGGGGTCTGGGCATACCGTCATAGATCCAGCCCATCCCGCCGTGCTGGGGGGAGGCATACAGATATGGGCCGACGAGGCGGCGCACATGTCACCTGAAAAGGTCTGGTCGCATCTGATTCAGTGGATGTTGCCACTGGGGCAGCGCGCATGGGGTTCACCGAACGCCACTCCAACCTATAAATCCCTATCACTGATCGCTCGTTCGGTTCGCTTTGCCCCACCACGCCCTTGATACCTCGGTGGCCAGCTAGAGACTCAGCGCAGCCGAACACGCTCATCGTAATAAATCCATCATCGCACTGACACAACGGCGACATGGCCTCAGCCGACAATGAGGTCATGACGACAGCTCTGCATATCACACTGATCACCGAAACCTTCCCCCCGGAAATCAACGGCGTGGCCAATACCCTTGGCCGCTTGTGTGAAGGCCTGCGCGCGCGCGGGCACCTGGTAGAACTGGTGCGACCGCGCCAGGGCAGCGATCAAACCCGCCTCAGCGACGATGAACTGCTGCTCTGCCGCGGCTGGCCGCTGCCGGGCTATCCGGGGCTGCAATGGGGCCAGTCGTCGATGCACAAGTTGCTCAGGCGCTGGCAGCGTCATCGCCCGGACGTGCTCTACATCGCCACCGAAGGACCGCTGGGGTTGTCGGCCTTGCGCGCAGCACGGCGGCTGGGTATCTCAGTGGTGAGCGGGTTTCACACCAACTTCCAGCAGTATTCCAGCCAGTACGGTCTCGGACTGTTGACCCGGTTACTGACGCATTACCTGCGCTGGTTCCATAACCGTTCCAAACTGACCCTGGTGCCCAGTGCCAGCCAGCGAATGGAGTTGGAGCGTCGGCACTTCGAGCGCCTGGCGCTACTGTCTCGTGGCGTTGACAGCCAACTGTTCCACCCGGCTAAACGGCTGGGTTCGCTGCGTGAAAGCTGGGGGCTGGATAACAATGACATCGCGCTGATTCACGTCGGCCGGCTCGCTCAGGAAAAAAACCTCGGTCTGCTCAAACGTTGCTACCAGGCCTTGCAGTCTACTTATCCACAACGACGAATAAAGCTGATCGTGATCGGTGATGGCCCGCAGCGTGCGCTGCTGGAAAAGGAACTGCCTGACGCGATCTTCTGTGGTTCGCAGCGCGGCGAAGCCCTGGCGTGTCACTACGCGTCCGGGGACCTGTTTCTGTTTCCGAGCCTGACCGAAACCTTTGGCAACGTGGTACTGGAAGCCCTGGCCTCCGGATTGGGTGTGGTGGCCTACGATCAGGCCGCTGCGGCTCAACACATTCGCCATGGTTACAACGGCGTATTGGCGATGCCGGGGGACGAAGAAGCGTTTTGCGATGCCGCCCGTTGGTTGCTGGAAGAAGCAGAAACCTTGCGCTGTATACGACTCAACGCGCGTCAGCACGCCAGTCGGCAGGGGTGGGGGGCAATCGTCGAGCAGTTTGAAGGGCAATTGCGCCGGGCTTGCGAAGTGCAGACTGGGGCACAGCCTTTGATAGCCATGCCCCATTCGATCAATCCAGCCTCATCAACGCCTCACGACTGAACGGCAGGATATCCTGCTCGCGACCTTCGCGGACTTTCTGCGCCCAGTCCGGGTCGACCAGCAAGGCGCGCCCCACGGCCACCAGGTCGAACTCTTCGTTGTTCAAACGCTCCAGCAGGTTCTCCAGGCTGGCCGGTTGCGCGACTTTGTCGGTGTTGACCATGAACTGCAGGAACTCACCGTCCAGCCCCACGCTGCCCACAGTGATCGTCGGCTTGCCCGTCAGTTTGCGGGTCCAGCCTGCCAGGTTCAGCTCGGAACCGTCGAACTCCGGCTCCCAGAAACGCCGCGTCGAGCAATGGAAGATATCCACGCCGGCATCGGACAGCGGCTGAAGAAACTCGCCCAACGCCTCCGGGGTTTGTACCAGACGTGCGGTGTAGTCCTGCTGCTTCCACTGCGAGTAACGGAAGATGATCGGGTAGTTCGCACCGACTGCCGCACGCACAGCCTGGATCAGCTCGATGGCAAAGCGCGAACGATTGGCCAGACTGCCACCGTATTCGTCGGTGCGCTGATTGCTGCCTTCCCAGAAGAACTGGTCGACCAGATAGCCGTGGGCGCCGTGAATCTCCACACCGTCCATGCCGATGCTCTGCGCGTCTTTGGCGGCCTGGGCGAAGGCTGCGATCACGTCCTGAATGTCTTGTTGGGTCATGCCGTGAACCACGACCTGACCGTCCTTGAGTTTTTCCGATGGCCCGTAGCCCGAAACGCTCGCATCCGGCTCGGTGCCGATGCGCCGTACGCTGCCGACGTGCCACAACTGCGGAACGATCTTGCCGCCTTCGGCGTGCACCGCATCAACGACTTTTTTCCAGCCGGCCAGTGCCGCTTCGCCGTAAAAGTGCGGGACGTTCGGGTAACCGTTGGAAGCCTTGTGGCCAACCGTGGTGCCCTCGGTGATGATCAGACCTACACCTGCCGCAGCGCGGCGGCGGTAGTACTCGATGACATTCGAATCCGGCACGCCGCCCGGGGAAAACGAACGGGTCATCGGCGCCATGACCACACGGGTCGGCAGTTCCAGGGCACCGAGATTAAACGGTTTGAACAAGGCTTTGACTGGCATGCGGCACTCCATAGAGAGGCGAGGTTTATGACGGCGATAATATGGAGTGGGCAAGGCCTTGCGAAGCACTATTGATTGCAGTGATTAAGGATTAAAAGAAAGGAGAAACGAAAAGATCGCAGGCTACGCCAGCTCCTACAGATAGCGTTGATCCGTAGGAGCTGGCGTAGCCTGCGATCTTTTGATGTTCAGACCAGGGCTTTTTCGATCGCCTGAACGATCGTCGGATCATCCGGCGCAGTACGTGGCGAGAAACGCGCCAGCACGCGACCATCTTTGCCGAGGAGGAATTTCTCGAAGTTCCAGGTGATGTCACCCGGGAATTCTGCGCCTTCGCCCGCCAACAACCGGTACAGCTGATGACGGTCGTGACCGTTGACTTCCAGCTTGCTGGACAGCGGGAAGGTCACGCCGTAGTTGAGGCTGCAGAACTCTTTGATCTCGTTTTCAGTGCCCGGCTCTTGCCCGGCAAACTGGTTGCACGGCAAACCCAGTACACTGAAACCTTTGCCCTTGTATTGCTGGTAGAGGTTTTCCAGAGCAGCGTACTGTGGGGTCAAACCACACTTGGAGGCGACGTTGACCACCAGCACGACGTGCCCTTTGAAGGGCGCCAGAGGCAACTCCTGGCCATCCAAAGCTTTCAATGTAAGGTCGTGAAAAGCACTCATGACGAACTCCAATTTTCCCGTGTTCTTCTCGAAACAGCCACTTGGCGATGTCGTCAAGGACAGCCGCGGACTAAAAAGGCGCCCCTCGGGCGCCTCTCCAGTTCTCGAAGCTTAGCGCAGAAAATCAGTGGTGATGGCCACCTTCGCCATGGACGTGACCATGAGCGATTTCTTCCTGGCTGGCATCACGGATGTCGATGATCTTGACCTGGAAGTTCAAACGCTGGCCGGCCAACGGGTGGTTGCCATCAACAGTCACGTCGTCGCCGTCCAGATCACGGATGGTGACGATTTGCATCTGGCCGTCTGGCGCGGAAGCGTGGAACTGCATGCCCACTTCCAGTTCGTCGACGCCTTCGAACATGCTGCGGCTCAGGGTGCTGACCAGTTCGGCAGCGTATTCACCGTAGGCATCTTCAGGTTCTACGGCAACTGTCAGTTCGTCACCGACTGCTTTACCTTCCAGGGCTTTTTCCAGGCCCGGGATGATGTTACCTGCGCCTTGCAGGTACACCAGCGGTGCGCCGCCGGCGGAGCTGTCGATGACCTCACCAGCGTCGTTGGTCAGGGTATAGTCGATGGAGACAGCCTTATTGGCGGCGATCAGCATGGGGCGAGACCTTTTGCATAAGAATATAGAAAGACCCAGTTTAGCGAAGCAAACGCCCGAAAGCGAACAGAACCCGGACGGACGGGTCGCTTCGGCAGGGTCGACGATCCAGGGCTTCCATCAGGACGAGGATGGACACTGGGTTGTCGAGCTTTCCTGCGGCCATACCCAGCATCTGCGCCACCAGCCACCCTGGCAATCACGAACCTGGGTGCTGGACCCTGCCAAGCGTATTGAAAAAATAGGCCAACCCTTTGATTGCGGTTGGTGCGCTCAGGGCTCGGTTAGCGATAACCTTGACGTCTGATGTCGGCAGACAGCCAGATATAGGCCGTCGCCATTGCCATGCACCTCCAGAGAATCCGCATGCAAACTTTTTTTATCGCGCCCACCGATTTTGGTGTGGGTCTGACCTCTATCAGCCTCGGGCTGGTGCGTACCCTTGAGCGAGCCGGACTGAAAGTCGGGTTCTTCAAACCGATTGCCCAGCCACACCCTGGCGACACCGGCCCTGAACGTTCCACCGAACTGGTGGCCCGCACCCACGGCCTGAAGCCGCCACAGCCGCTGGGCCTGGCTCACGTCGAGCGGATGCTCGGCGACGGTCAGCTGGATGAGCTGCTGGAAGAAATCATCACCCTGTACCAGCAAGCCGCCATCGGCAAAGACGTGCTGGTCGTCGAAGGCATGGTCCCGACCCGCAGCGCCAGCTACGCCGCGCGGGTCAACCTGCACTTGGCGAAAAGCCTGGACGCCGAGGTGATTCTGGTTTCGGCACCGGAAAACGAAGTGCTCACCGAATTGTCTGGCCGGGTCGAGTTGCAAGCGCAATTGTTTGGCGGTCCAAAAGACCCGAAAGTGCTCGGCGTGATTCTCAACAAGGTCAAAACCGATGAAAGCATGGAGGCTTTCGCCGCACGCCTGAAGGAACACTCGCCCTTGCTGCGCAGCGGCGACTTCCGGCTGCTTGGCTGCATTCCGTTCCAGCCGGAACTGAACGCCCCGCGCACCCGTGACGTCGCGGACTTGATGGGCGCTCAGGTGCTCAATGCCGGCGACTATGAAACCCGGCGCATGAGCAAGATCATCATTTGCGCCCGCACCATGCGCAACACGGTCGAACTGCTCAAGCCCGGTGTGCTGGTGGTAACCCCTGGCGATCGCGACGACATCATCCTCGCCGTCAGCCTCGCGGCGATCAATGGCGTGCCGCTGGCCGGGCTGCTGCTGACCAGCGGCACCCTGCCCGACCCACGGATCATGGACCTCTGTCGAGGCGCTTTGCAGGCCGGTCTGCCCGTGTTGTCGGTGAGCACCGGCTCCTACGAAACCGCCAACCAGTTGAACAGTTTGAACAAGGAAATCCCGATCGACGACCGCGAGCGTGCGGAGATCATCACCGATTTCGTCGCCAGCCACCTCGACGCCAACTGGCTGCACCAGCGCTGCGGCACGCCGCGTGAAATGCGCCTGTCGCCGGCGGTGTTCCGCTATCAACTGATCCAGCGCGCCCAGGCTGCCAACAAGCGCATCGTCCTGCCAGAAGGCAGCGAACCGTTGACGGTACAGGCGGCGGCGATCTGCCAGGCCCGCGGTATTGCTCGCTGCGTGTTGCTGGCCAAACCCGAAGACGTACAAGCAGTCGCACGCGCCCAGGGCATCGAGTTGCCTGAAGGCCTGGAAATTCTCGATCCGGACCTGATCCGTCAGCGTTATGTCGAACCGATGGTCGCGTTGCGCAAGACCAAAAGCCTCAACGCTCCAATGGCCGAGCAGCAGCTGGAAGACACCGTGGTGATCGGCACCATGATGCTCGCACTGGATGAAGTCGACGGACTGGTGTCCGGGGTCATCCACTCCACCGCCAATACCATTCGCCCGGCATTGCAACTGATCAAGACCGCACCCGGCTGCACGTTGGTATCGTCGGTGTTTTTCATGCTGTTCCCGGAGGAAGTGCTGGTCTACGGCGACTGCATCATGAACCCGCACCCGAGCGCCAGTGAACTGGCTGAGATTGCCCTGCAAAGCGCCGACTCTGCCGCCGCGTTCGGGATCACGCCACGGGTGGCGATGCTCAGTTACTCCAGCGGCGAATCGGCCAGTGGCGAAGAAGTCGAGAAAGTCCGCGAGGCCACTTTGCTCGCCCACGAAGCGCAGAACGCGCTGCTGATCGACGGGCCTTTGCAGTACGACGCCGCGGCCAACGAAGACGTAGCCCGGCAACTGGCGCCGAACAGTCAGGTAGCCGGTCGGGCGACCGTGTTCATTTTCCCCGACCTGAACACTGGCAACACCACTCACAAAGCCGTGCAACGCAGCGCCGACTGCGTCAGCCTCGGACCGATGCTGCAAGGCCTGCGCAAACCGGTAAATGACTTGCCGCGCGGCGCTCAGGTCGACGACATCGTCTACACCATTGCCCTGACTGCGATTCAAGCTGCCAACCGACCTATGGATGTTTAAATGCTGGACTCTCTACCTGCACCCTTGCGAGGCGTGATCGCCTCGCTGTTGTTGGCGCTGAACACGATCGTCTGCTGCACACCGCTGTTTGTCGTAGCCATCTTCAAATTGCTGCTGCCCTTCCCGACTGCACAGCGCTTCACCGACTGGCTGATGAGCCACATCCATGAAGCCTGGATCAGCAACAACAAGGCCTGGATGGACTTGCTCGGGCACACGCGCTGGACGCTCAGCGGGCTCGAAGGCCTGGACTATCAGCACTCGTACCTGATCACCAGCAACCACCAGAGCTGGGTCGACATCATGGTGTTGCAGTACGTGCTCAACCGCCGGATTCGCCCGCTGAAGTTCTTCCTCAAGCAAGAGCTGATCTGGGTGCCGGTGATCGGCTTGGCCTGGTGGGCGCTGGGCTTCCCGTTCATGAAGCGTTACTCCAAGGCCTATCTGGAAAAGCACCCGGAGAAGAAAGGCAAAGACCTGGAAACCACTCGCAAGACCTGCGACAAGTTCCGCAATAACCCGGTGGGGATTTTCAACTTCGTCGAAGGCACGCGCTTTACCGAAGGCAAGCATGCACAGCAGCAATCGCCGTTCCGCCACCTGCTCAAGCCCAAGGCGGGTGGTATCGCGTTTGTGCTGGACGCGATGGGCGAGCAACTGGAAGCCATCGTCAACGTGACCATTCACTACCCGGCCGGGCGCCCCGGTTATTGGGACCTGCTGTGTGGCAACGTGAAAGACGTGGTGGTGCACTTTCAGGAACTGAAGATCCCGCCGCAGTTCATCGGCAGGAACTACGACCAGGATGGCGTGTACCGCCTGGAGTTCCAGGGCTGGATCAACCAGTTGTGGGAAGACAAGGATGCGTTGCTTGAGCAGATGCATCGCGAGTATCCCGCTAAAAAATAGGCTGTCTGTCAGGGCCCCATCGCGAGCAGGCTCGCTCCCACACGGAATCTCTATGGAATACAAATTTTGTATTCACCAAAGATCAACTGTGGGAGCGAGCCTGCTCGCGATGGGGCCCGACCAGACACAAAAAAAGCCCGCAGATGATTGCTCATCTGCGGGCTTTTTATTGGCAGCTAACGCTTAGATCGCACCACGTTTACGCAGCAGGTCCAGCACTTGCTTGACGCTTTCTTCCAGCGACAGCGTCTGCGTGTCGACCACAAGGTCGGCGTCCAGCGGTACGTCGTACGGGAAGGAATCGCCTGGGATGTTGTCGCCACCCGCGGCGTACAGCCCTTGCGGATCACGCGCAGCACAGACCATCGGCGACGCTTGTACGTAAACGGTCAGCAAACGGTCACCGCCGATCAGCGCCTTGGCCTGTTCACGGCCTTCGGCGTCCGGTGCGACGAACGCCGCCAGGGTCAGCAAACCGGCTTCGTTGAACTGACGTGCGACGTGAGCCGCACGACGCCAGTTCTCGGTACGCCCGGCACGATCCTGCGGCAGACCTTTGTTCAGGTCGTGACGCAGGTTCTGCCCATCGAGCACAAACACCGCACGGCCCATGTCGAACAGTTTGCGTTCAACCGCATAGGCCAAGGTGCTTTTGCCCGCGCCCGAGAGGCCGCTGAACAGCATGGTCGCCGGTTGCTGGCCGAAGCGCTGGGCACGCTCTTCGGTGGCTACATGGGCCAATTTTCCATGGTGCGTGGAGCTGCCATGAACCAAAGGCTGGGCGACGATCATACCGGCGCCGACCGTGCCGTTGGTCAAGCGGTCGATGATGATGAACGAACCGGTGGTGCGGTTGCTTTCATAACCGTCGAGGGCAATCGGCGCGTCGAGGCTGATCTTGACCTTACCGATCTCGTTCAGCTGCAAGGCGCTGGCCGGGCCTTCTTCCAGAGTGTTCACGTCGACCTTGTTGACGATGCTGGCGATCGAGCCCGGCACGTAACTGGTGGCGCGCTTGATGTCGTATTTCTTGCCCGGCAGCATCGGCTCTTCAGCCATCCACACCAGCATCGCTTCGAAGCTGTCGGTGACCGGCGGCACGTTGTCGGCATGCACCAGCAAGTCGCCACGGGAGATGTCGATTTCGTCTTCCATGGTCAGCGTTACTGCCTGACCAGGACCTGCGTGTTCCAGTTCACCTTCGAAAGTGACGATGGATTTCACGCGGCTGCTCTTGCCCGATGGCAGCACCACGACTTCGTCACCCTTCTTGACGATACCGCTGGCCAGGGTGCCGGCGAAACCGCGGAAGTTCAGGTTCGGCCGGTTGACGTACTGCACCGGGAAACGCAGATCGGTGAAGTTACGGTCGCCCGCGACTTCCACGGTTTCAAGGATCTCCATCAGCGACTGGCCGGTGTACCACGGCGAGCGCTCGGACTTGTTCACCACGTTGTCGCCCTTCAGCGCCGACATCGGCACGAAGTGCATGCTGGTGGGCTTCATCTTCAAGCCTTCAGCGAACTTCAGGTAATCGGCCTTGATCGACTCGAATACGCCCTGATCGAAGTCCTTGAGGTCCATCTTGTTGATGGCGACGACGATGTGCTTGATGCCCAGCAACGAGGCAATGAAGCTGTGGCGACGGGTCTGGGTCTGCACGCCGTAACGGGCGTCGACCAGGATGATTGCCAGGTCACAGGTGGATGCACCGGTGGCCATGTTGCGGGTGTACTGCTCATGGCCAGGGGTGTCGGCAATGATGAATTTGCGCTTGGCGGTGGAGAAATAGCGGTACGCGACATCGATGGTGATGCCTTGTTCACGCTCGGCCTGCAGGCCATCGACCAGCAACGCCAGGTCGATATCGTCACCGGTGGTGCCGACTTTTTTCGAGTCGCGGGTAATGGCTTCCAGATGGTCTTCGTAGATCATCTTGGAGTCGTGCAGCAGGCGCCCGATCAGGGTGCTCTTGCCGTCGTCAACGTTACCGCAAGTCAGAAAGCGCAGCAGCTCTTTACGTTCGTGCTGGCCCAGGTAGGCGAGGATGTCCTCGCTGATCAAATCAGATTGATGCGACATGACAGCCCCTTAGAAATAACCTTGACGTTTTTTGTCTTCCATCGAGCCGGCGCCATCGTGATCGATGACCCGGCCCTGGCGCTCGGAAGTTCGCGTCAGGAGCATTTCCTGAATGATGTCCGTAAGGCTTTCGGCCTCGGACTCCACCGCGCCCGTCAACGGGTAGCAGCCAAGGGTACGGAAACGCACTTTCTTTTTGACGATGCGGGCTTTGTCTTCGTCGCTCAGGTGCTCGAGGATGCGCTCGTCGTCGATCATGATCAGCGTGCCGTTCTTCTCGATGACCTCGCGCTCGGCGGCGAAGTACAGCGGGACGATCGGGATGCCTTCAAGGTAGATGTACTGCCAGATGTCCAGCTCGGTCCAGTTCGACAGCGGGAACACGCGGATCGATTCGCCTTTGTTGACCTTGCCGTTGTAGACGTTCCACAGCTCCGGGCGCTGGTTTTTCGGATCCCAGCGGTGCTTGCTGTCGCGGAACGAGTACACGCGCTCTTTGGCGCGGGATTTCTCTTCATCGCGGCGCGCACCACCGAAGGCTGCGTCGAAGCCGTACTTGTCCAAAGCCTGCTTCAGGCCTTCGGTCTTCATGATGTCGGTGTGCTTGGCACTGCCGTGGGTGAAGGGATTGATCCCTTGAGCCACGCCTTCCGGGTTGACGTAGGTAATCAGGTCAAGGCCCAGCTCTGCGACCATCTTGTCGCGGAAGCTGTACATCTCCTGAAATTTCCATTGGGTGTCGACGTGCATCACCGGAAACGGCAGCTTGCCCGGGAAGAACGCCTTGCGTGCCAGATGCAGCATCACGGCGGAGTCTTTACCGATGGAGTACAGCATCACCGGGTTGTCGAACTCGGCGGCCACCTCGCGGATGATGTGGATGCTTTCCGCCTCCAGCTGTTTCAGATGCGTCAGTTTGTCGACCATGGCTACTCACGAAAGCTTTCTTATGAACGGCCAGCGGGCCGTGTTCGAGCGGCGAATGCTAGCACAGCGACCTCTTCTAATCAGGACGCCGACTAGATCGAAAGAGCATATGAATATACCTGCTCGTTCGGGCGGTGTACGAGGTCCTGTGGGAGCGAGCTTGCTCGCGAAAGCGGTGTTTCAGTCGACATCCATGGTGAATGTCAGTCCGTAATCGCGAGCAAGCTCGCTCCCACATTGAATGTCTGCGTCAAATCGGATTCGGGCAATCGATGAAAATGTGTTCAAGGGCAAACCGCCGAGCCAGATAATCCCCCAACGCCTGTACGCCGAAGCGTTCGGTGGCGTGATGACCGGCGGCGATGAAGCTGATGTCGTTTTCCCGGGCGCTATGGAAGGTTTGCTCGGACGCCTCACCGCTCAGGTACAGGTCGACACCGGCCTGCACCGCCTGATCGATATAGCCCTGGCCACCGCCCGTGCACCAGCCGACGCGTCGGACCATTTTGCTGCCCTCGATCAGCAACGGCTCGCGGCCCATGACCTCTTGCACGTGACGGGCAAAGTCGCGCGCGGTCATAGGTTCGGCGAGCGAACCGACCAGCCCGACCACTTTGAGGTTTTCCGGGTCCAGCGGGCCTTCGACGGTAATGTCCAGTTGGCGAGCCAATTGCACGTTGTTGCCCACTTCCGGGTGCAAATCCAGCGGCAAGTGATAAGCCAGGAGGCTGATATCGTGCTTGAGTAGGGTTTTGAGCCTACGCTGCTTCATACCGGTGATGCAGGGGTTTTCACCTTTCCAGAAGTAGCCGTGGTGTACCAGCACCAGATCGGCCTTGGCTTCGACCGCTGCATCGAGCAACGCCTGGCTGGCCGTGACGCCGCTGACGATACGCATGACCTGCGGCCGACCTTCGACTTGCAGGCCATTGGGGCAATAGTCGGCAATCCGCGAACTGGCAAGGTAACGATCCGCTTCTTCTACCAGGGTGCTCAGGGCGACGGCCATAAAAGACTCCTAAATATCCCGTTCAGAGGCGCGCGCGGCCTCGTATAATGCGCGACATTATGGGCCACAGGCGGCCCTCCGTAACCTCCCAGGATTTGTTCAATGCTCAAGGGTCTGCGTTTTTTTGGCTGGCCGCTGCTGGCCGGCGTGCTTATCGCGTTGTTGATCATCCAGCGTTACCCGCAATGGGTCGGGCTGCCAAGTCTGGATGTGAATCTGCAGCAAGCCCCACAAACCACTCAGACCCAACAGGGGCCGGTGTCTTACGCCGATGCCGTGGTCATTGCCGCACCGGCAGTGGTCAACCTCTACACCACCAAAGTGGTCAACAAAACCAGCCATCCGTTGTTTGAAGACCCGCAATTCCGGCGTTTCTTCGGCGACAACGCGCCCAAGCAGAAGCGCATGGAGTCGAGCCTCGGTTCCGGGGTGATCATGAGCCCGGAAGGTTATTTGCTGACCAATAACCACGTGACCGCCGGCGCCGACCAAATCGTCGTCGCGCTCAAGGATGGTCGTGAAACCCTGGCTCGCGTGATCGGCAGCGACCCGGAAACCGACCTCGCGGTGCTGAAAATCGATTTGAAGAACCTGCCGTCGATCACCGTCGGCCGCTCGGAAAACATCCGCGTCGGCGATGTCGCGCTGGCCATCGGCAACCCGTTTGGCGTCGGCCAGACCGTGACCATGGGCATCATCAGCGCCACCGGGCGCAATCAGTTGGGCCTGAATAACTACGAAGACTTCATCCAGACCGACGCCGCGATCAACCCGGGTAACTCCGGCGGTGCGCTGGTAGACGCCAACGGCAACCTTACCGGGATCAACACCGCGATTTTCTCCAAGTCCGGCGGCTCACAAGGCATTGGTTTCGCGATTCCGATCAAGCTGGCGATGGAAGTCATGAAGTCGATCATCGAACACGGTCAGGTGATTCGCGGCTGGTTGGGGATTGAAGTGCAGCCATTGAGCCAGGAACTGGCGGAATCGTATGGCCTGTCCGGGCGTCCGGGGATTGTCGTCGCGGGGATTTTCCGCGACGGCCCGGCACAAAAAGCCGGTCTGCAATTGGGCGATGTGATCCTCAGCATTGATGGCGAACCAGCCGGCGATGGCCGCCGTTCGATGAACCAGGTGGCGCGGATCAAACCGACTGACAAGGTCACCATTCAGGTCATGCGCAACGGCAAGGAGCTCAAGCTGACTGCAGAAATCGGCCTGCGTCCGCCACCCGCCCCCGTCAAAGAGCAAGAGTAAGCGGGTAGGATCTGCCGAAGGCAGCGATCTTTTAGCGCCTTCGGCAATTCCAAAAATCTCTGCTGGCACAGACAAACACTAAAAGCATACATTCTCATTAGGCATGTTATATTGTTTCAATATCGCTATTGGAACGACCGCATGCCGTCTCGTAAATTTGCTCCTCTGGCAGGCCTGGCACTGAGCCTGCTGGGGGATCCGGTGTTCGCCGAAGACCCACAACCGCTTGAACTGGACGCCATCAGCGTCACCTCCGATTACGAGTCTGCCACCGGCCCGGTGAACGGCTATCGCGCCACGCGATCATCCAGCGCGACCAAAACCGACAGCGCAATCCGCGATATCCCGCAATCCATCAGCGTGATTCCTGCCAGCGTGCTCAAGGACCTGGGCAGCCACAATGTCGAGCGCGCGCTGGAGTTTGCCGGTGGCGTATCGAAACAGAACAACTTTGGCGGCCTGACGCTGTATGAGTACAGCGTGCGCGGCTTCACCACCTCGGAGTTCTACAAGGACGGCTTCAGCGCGAACCGCGGTTACCCGAGCACCCCGGACGCCGCGAACGTCGAGCGCATCGAAGTGCTCAAAGGCCCCGCCGCCAGTCTTTACGGTCGCGGTGATCCTGGCGGTACGGTGAACATCGTCACCAAGAAACCGCAGCCCGAAGCCTTCAGCACCTTGCAGACCAGCGCCGGCAGTTGGGATCGTTACCGCACCGCGCTGGACCTCAACACCCCGCTCGACCCGCAAGGCAATGTGTTGTCGCGGGTCAATCTGGCGGTCGAGGACAACCACAGCTTTCGTGATCACGTCGACAGCCAGCGGGTGTTCGTTGCACCGTCGCTCAGTTGGCAACTCAACCCGGACACCAGCCTGCTGCTGGAAAGCGAATTTGTCCGGCACAGCTCGACCTTCGACCGAGGCATCGTCGCGCCGAACAACAGCTGGAGCGGCGTCTCGCGCTCGACCTTCCTCGGTGAACCTGATGACGGCAACATCGACAACCACAACAATCTGTTGCAGGCGACCCTCGAACACCACCTCAACGACGCCTGGAAACTGCGCCTGGCCAGTCATTACAAAGAAGGCAAACTCTGGGGCTTTGCCTCGGAAGCCCGCCCGCTGAACGCCGATCAACACACGGCCAACCGCCGTTACCGTGAGCGCGACAACCGTTGGCACGACAGCATCACTCAGCTCGAACTGCGCGGCCTGTTCGACATCGGCAGCTGGCAGCATGAACTGCTGATTGGTAGCGAGTACGAAAACTTCCGCAAGAATGAACGGGTCACCACCCTCGCTGGTGGCCCTTACGCGATCGATATCTACGACCCGGTTTACGGTCAGCCCAAACCCGACGGCAAGCGCTCGGGCCCGGACTTTTTCGAGCAGGTCGAAAGTCAGGCACTCAACCTTCAGGACCAGATCGTTTTCAGCGACCGCTTGCGCGGCATGCTCGGGGCACGCTTCGAACACTTCGAGCAAACCATCGACGATCACGCCCTCAACAATCGTAGCCGACAGAATCACGACGCCCTGACCCAACGCGCCGGCCTGCTCTATCAACTGACGCCACAGCATGGGCTGTTCGCCAACGCCTCGACCTCGTTCAAACCCAACAACGGCCTGGATGCCACAGGCAAATCCTTCGATCCGGAAGAAGGCGTTGGCTACGAGGTCGGAATCAAGAGCGAGCTGTTCGATGAGCGCCTGAGCAGCACCCTCGCCGCCTTTCATATCGAAAAAGAAAACGTCCTCGCCCTCGACCCCGCCACCGATAGTAACCGCGCCATGGGCAAGGCCCGCAGCCAGGGTTTCGATCTGCAAGTGAGCGGGCAGCTCACTGACGCTGTGCGAGTGATCGGTGCGTTTGCGTACATCGACGCCGAGGTTACCCAAGGCGACAAAGCCATTGCTACCGGCAGCCGGATTCTCGGCGTGGCCAAGCACAGCGGCAGTTTGCTGGGCGTTTATGAATTTCAGGAAGGTCTGCTGCGTGGCTCGGATGTCGGCGCGGCCTACACCTATGTTGGTGATCGCTCGGGCGAAGCCGGCAGCGACTTCGAACTGCCGGCCTACCACACCGTCGACCTGCTGGCCCATTACAAGGCCAGTGAAAACGTCACGTTGGGGCTGAACCTGAACAACCTTTTCGACGAGAAATACTTCGAGCGCTCCTACAGCAACTACTGGGTCAACCCCGGCGAGCCGCGCAATTTCACCGTCAGCCTGACACTCAACCTGTAAAAGGAAGTCACCATGCAACACCTCAAACCCGCAGCGCTCAGCCTGCTGCTCGGCCTGCTGTTTACCGGCCAAGCCTCGGCCCATGGTCTGTGGACCGAACAACGCCGTGGCAACATCGAAGTGATCTACGGCCACGGCGCCGAAGACAATGCCTTCAAGGCGCAGAAAATCAGCGGCGCCTGGGCCTACGACATCGGCGGCAAAATGATCCCGGTTACCGTAGAACGCCTGGCCGATCACGCGCGCCTGCAACCGCTCAAATCGCCAGCGGTGCTGGCCGTGGCGCTGGACAATGGCATGTGGTCGCAGACCGCCGACAAAAAGTGGATCAATCAGGGGCGCAGCAAAGTGCCGGGTGCCATCGAGTCGACCCAGACGTTCAAGTACAGCCTGGCGATTTATCAGCCAGGAGCGAAGCTACCGAAACTCGATCAGATCAAACTGCTGATTTTGCCGGAAGTTGATCCGCTGACTGTTGGCCCGGGCAAATCATTGCCGGTGCGGGTGTTGCTCGATGGCAAACCGGCGGCGGGGATCAAGTTGATTGGCGACTATCGCAATGCGCCGAACACCTTGAGTACGGAAACCGATGCTGAAGGCCGGGCTCAGGTGCTGGTGCGCAATGAAGGGTTGAATGTGATTACCGCGCAGGTGGAAATCCCGTTGAAGGACAATCCGGATGTGGCGTCGCGAGGGGTGTTCAGTTCGTTGACGTTCCTCGGCGAACTGCATCACGAGTAAGCCGCAGCTCTCAAGCAACACCAAACCCTGTGGGAGCGTGGCTTGCCCGCGATGGGAACACCGCGGTCCAACAGGCTCACCGCGTTATCGTTCTTCGCGGGCAAGCCACGCTCCCACAGGGTGACCAGCAATTCAGAGATCGCCGAGGCCGTCGATCAACGCCTGGTTCTGCTCTGGCGTACCGATGCTGATGCGCAGGAACTGGGCAATCCGTTCCTGCTTGAAGTGCCGGACGATCACGCCTTGCTCGCGTAACTTCGCTGCCAGGCCTGCCGCGTCATGCTGCGGGTGACGGGCGAAGATGAAGTTCGCTGCCGACGGCAACACCTCAAAACCCTTGTCCTGCAATTGCTTGACTACCCACTCACGACTGTCGATCACCAGTTGGCAGGTCTTGTCGAAGTGCTCGCGATCGGCAAACGCCGCTGCCGCACCCACAATCGCCAGGCGATCCAGAGGATAGGAGTTGAAGCTGTTCTTGATCCGCTCCAGCGCCTCGATCAGGTCCGGATGCCCCACCGCCAGGCCCACGCGCAAACCGGCCAGCGAGCGCGACTTGGAGAGGGTCTGAGTCACCAGCAGGTTCGGGTAACGGTCGACCAGGCTGATTGCGGTTTCGCCGCCAAAATCGACATAGGCTTCGTCGACCACCACCACCGAATCAGGGCTGGCCTTGAGGATTTGCTCCACGGCGTCCAGCGCCAACAGGCAACCGGTCGGTGCATTCGGGTTGGGGAAAATGATCCCGCCGTTCGGCTTGGCGTAGTCCGCAACGCGGATCTGGAACTGCTCGTCCAGCGGCACCGCGTCGAATGGAATGCCATACAAGCCGCAATACACCGGATAAAAGCTGTAGCTGATGTCCGGGAACAGCAGCGGTTTATCGTGTTGCAATAAACCGTGAAAGATGTGCGCCAGGACTTCATCGGAACCATTGCCGAGAAACACCTGATTGCCCTGTACGCCGTAATACTCAGCCACTGCCTGCTTGAGCAGGTCGCTGTTGGGGTCCGGGTACAGACGCAGGTTGTCGTTCAGTTCGGTTTGCATCGCCGCCAATGCTTTGGGCGATGGACCATAAGGGTTTTCGTTGGTGTTGAGCTTGACCAGCTTCGCCAGCTTCGGCTGCTCACCCGGTACGTACGGCACCAGATCCTTGACGAATGGACTCCAGAATTTACTCATGCTTGTTCCCCCTGCCCTTCAATAAAGAGTTCGTCAACGATGCGGTATTCGGCGCTGCGGGCGTGAGCGGTCAGCGACTCGCCACGGGCCAGCACGGAAGCGGTCTTGCCCAGTTCGGAGGCACCCTGCTCGGAGCAGAAGATGATCGACGAACGTTTCTGGAAGTCATACACACCCAGCGGCGAGGAGAAACGCGCGGTGCCGGAAGTCGGCAGCACGTGGTTGGGACCGGCGCAGTAATCGCCCAAGGCCTCGGACGTGTGGCGGCCCATGAAGATCGCACCGGCGTGGCGGATCTGCGGCAACCAGGCTTGCGGATCGGCCACCGACAGTTCCAGGTGTTCCGGCGCAATGCGGTTGGCCACGTCGATGGCTTGCTGCATGTCGCGAACCTGAATCAGCGCGCCACGGCCATTGATCGAGGTTTCGATGATGTCAGCGCGTTCCATGGTCGGCAGCAGTTTGGCGATGCTTGCAGCAACCTTGTCGAGGAACCCGGCGTCGGGGCTGACCAGAATTGCCTGAGCGTCTTCGTCGTGCTCGGCCTGGGAGAACAGGTCCATGGCGATCCAGTCCGGATCAGTCTGACCGTCGCACACCACGAGGATTTCCGATGGGCCGGCAATCATGTCGATACCGACCTGGCCAAACACGTGGCGCTTGGCGGTGGCGACATAGATGTTGCCCGGGCCGACGACTTTGTCGACCTTCGGCACGCTTTCTGTGCCGTAGGCCAGCGCGGCAACCGCTTGCGCGCCGCCGATGGTGAACACCCGGTCGACGCCAGCGATACACGCGGCGGCCAGTACCAGTTCATTGATCTCACCACGTGGCGTCGGTACAACCATGACCACTTCGGTCACGCCGGCCACCTTGGCCGGAATCGCGTTCATCAACACCGACGACGGATAAGAAGCCTTGCCGCCCGGCACGTACAAACCGGCGCGATCCAGCGGCGTGACCTTCTGGCCCAGCACCGTGCCGTCGGCTTCGGTGTAGCTCCAGGAGTCCTGCTTCTGTTTTTCGTGGTAGCTGCGCACCCGCGCCGCGGCTTTTTCCAGCGCTTCGCGCTGAGGCACGGTGATCCGGGTCAGTGCCAGTTCCAGGCGCTCGCGCGGCAGGATCAGGTCGGCCATCGACGCCACTTGCAGGCCGTCGAACTTCTGGGTGAATTCAACCAGCGCCGCGTCGCCGCGCTCACGCACAGCCTTGATGATGTCCAGCACCCGCTGATTGACCGAGTCGTCAGACACACTTTCCCAGCTCAGCAGATGATCCAGATGATGTGCGAAATCCGGGTCAGCAGCGTTGAGTCGGCGAATTGCAGTCGGTGCGGTCATAGCGAGAGCCTCATAGGATTGGCGAAAACTCAGGTACCCGAAGCTACCATCGATCCGCTTGGGCACCTGAGAATTCTGGCTATGAGGCGGATAGACGGGCGCGACGGAGCGTCGCGCAGGTGAATCAGCCGCGGTGTCGAGACTCCACTGCCTTGCGCAGGGTGTCGATCAACGCCTGGATACGGGCGTGCTGCATTTTCATCGAAGCTTTGTTGACGATCAGCCGGGAGCTGATGGCAGCAATGAAATCCTGTGGCTCCAGGCCATTGGCCCGCAGCGTGTTACCGGTATCGACCACGTCGATGATCTTGTCCGCCAGACCGATCAGCGGTGCCAGCTCCATCGAGCCATATAGCTTGATGATGTCGACCTGACGGCCCTGCTCGGCGTAATAACGCTTGGCGACGTTGACGAACTTGGTGGCGATGCGCAGGCGGCCCTTGGGCTCGACCGCGCCGATTTTACCGGCAGTCATCAGCTTGCATTGGGCAATTTGCAGATCCAGTGGCTCGTACAGGCCCTGGCCGCCGTATTCCATCAGCACATCTTTACCGGCGACGCCCAGGTCAGCGGCACCATGCTCGACGTAGGTCGGCACATCGGTGGCGCGCACGATCAGCAAGCGCACATCGGCCTGGGTCGTGGGGATGATCAGCTTGCGGCTCTTGTCCGGATTCTCGGTCGGCACGATGCCCGCTTCAGCCAGAAGCGGCAGGGTGTCGTCAAGGATGCGGCCCTTGGACAGTGCGATGGTCAACATGGGAAACGTCAGTCCTTATCAAGGTACTCATGCCCGGTCGCAAACGGCGCCGGACACACATCGAGGATAAAATACCCCCGACTTCAACAAATCAACGGGCACGTCCCTGCGCCCATGAAGCAGAAACTAGCCCGGTACGCGGCGGATTTTCGCGCCGAGCATCTGCAGTTTCTCTTCGATGCACTCGTAACCACGGTCGATGTGGTAGATGCGATCGATCAGCGTGTCGCCTTCGGCGATCAGCGCCGAAATCACCAGGCTGGCCGAAGCCCGCAGGTCGGTGGCCATGACTGGCGCGCCCTTGAGCTTTTCGATGCCGGTGACGATCGCGGTATTACCTTCGACCTGGATGTGAGCGCCCATGCGGTGCAGCTCGTAGACGTGCATGAAGCGGTTTTCGAAGATCGTCTCGATCACAGCGCCCGTGCCTTCGGCAATCGCGTTGAGGGAGATGAACTGCGCTTGCATGTCAGTCGGGAACGCCGGGTACGGAGCGGTACGCACGTTGACGGCTTTCGGCCGCTTGCCGTGCATGTTCAGCTCGATCCAGTCTTCGCCGGTAGTGATTTCGGCACCCGCTTCCTTGAGTTTTTCCAGAACGGCTTCAAGGATGGTCGGATCGGTGTCCTTGACCTTTACGCGACCGCCAGTCACGGCAGCAGCCACCAGGTAAGTACCGGTTTCGATACGGTCCGGCATCACTTTGTAAGTGGTGGTGTGCAGACGTTCGACGCCGTCGATGGTAATGGTGTCGGTGCCAGCACCGGAAACCTTCGCGCCCATGGCGTTCAGGAAGTTCGCCAGGTCGACGACTTCAGGCTCGCGAGCAGCGTTAGCCAGAACGCTGCGGCCCTTGGCCAGGGCGGCCGCCATCATGATGTTCTCGGTACCGGTCACGCTGACGGTATCGAAGAAGAAGTTTGCACCGCGCAGGCCGCCTTCTGGCGCCTTCGCCTTGATATAACCGCCTTCCACGTCAATGGTTGCGCCCATGGCCTCAAGGCCACGGATGTGCAGGTCAACCGGACGCGAACCGATGGCGCAACCGCCAGGCAGTGCGACTTCAGCTTCACCGAAACGCGCGACCATCGGGCCCAGAACCAGAATCGACGCACGCATGGTTTTAACCAGTTCGTACGGAGCGATCAGGGTCTTGATGGTGCGCGGGTCGATTTCGACGCTGAGTTTTTCGTCGATCACAGGCTCAATGCCCATGCGACCGAACAGCTCGATCATGGTGGTGATGTCGTGCAGGTGCGGCAGGTTGGCAACCGTAACCGGGCCATCGCACAGCAGCGTTGCAGCCAGAATCGGCAGGGCAGAGTTCTTTGCCCCGGAGATGCGGATTTCGCCATCAAGACGAACGCCGCCGGTAATAATCAATTTATCCATAAGAATCTCGACGCCCTTGGGCTCAGGTGCGCTCGGCCCAGGCCGCGCTGCTGAAAAATTTCATAGTGACCGCATGGATGCTGCCATCGGTGATCCATGGGTTCAAATGGGCATAGATCTGCTGCTGACGCTTGACCGGGCTCAATGCCGCCAGTTCATCGCTAATCACATTCAGCTGAAAGTTGCAGCCTTCGCCCTCAACTTCTACCTGTACTGATAAAAGAGTCTCGGACAGCTTTCCTTCAAGAAAGCTCTTCACTTCGTTGGCCTGCATGCTCAACCTCAATCGGCGCCCTGTGCGCGCGGGTCGGACATCATACAAAAAAGCCCCGCGCCTGCGAACCCCGCATAGCAGGACTCTGACGGGGGGCTTCTTTATAGATGATAGTTAGGGGTGTGCCAACAGCTCGGTCAATTCGCTGACCTGAGCGATTTCACGCATGTCGTCAGGCAATGCACGGATGCTCAGCGCCTTGCCCGCCGCTTGCGCGTCACGCATGAAACACAGCAACAACGACAAACCGACACTGCTGGACTTTTGCACACCCGAGCAATCAAGTACCAAGGCTGGCGCGGTGCTCGACTTGATCAAGGCCTGGCCCTGCTTGCGCAAGGCCGGCCCGGTACGGTAATCGAGTACGCCGCTGAGCATCAGCTCACCGGCCTCGCCCATGCTGACAGCCGACTCACTCATTGAACGGACTTCTTCTGAGTCGTTTCTGCGTCGGTCTTTTCCTTGGCTTTGGCGACTTCACCGGCCCAACCATTGATGGTCGCGTCCAGGTTATTGCCATTGCGCTGCATCGCGTCGCTGAACTGATCACGGAACAGCTTGCCGATGTTGATGCCGTTGATGATCACGTTACGCAGCTTCCACTCGCCGTTGATCTTTTCGAGTGTGTAGGACACAGGATAGATCGCGCCATTGCTGCCTTTGACCGTCATGCCAACGCTGGTACGGTCTCCCGATTCATCCTTGGCCGCATCAACGGTAATGCCCTGATTGTTGTACTCAAGCAAAGCATTGCCATAGAACTGAAAGAGCCCGCGCTTGAAGTTATCTTCAAAGGTTTTCATTTGCGCAGGTGTGGCATTGCGCGAGTACTTGACCGTCATGATGCTCTTGGAGATGCCCTCGGCATCCACCACGGGCCCGACGATGGTGTTCAAGGCATCGTAAAAACCGTTCGGATCCTGCTTGTACTTCGCTTTATTGGCCGACAGATCGGCGAGCAACCGATTGGTGGTGTCCTGCACGATTTCGTGCGCGGACTGCGCAGCCACGGCGTTACCCATGAACGGCAAGACCGCCAGTAATACCAACAGGCCACGTCGCAAGGTTGAGATCATGAAAAAACTCCTTATTTGGCGTCTTTGCTAACGGTATTGAGCAGGAATTTACCGATCAGGTCTTCGAGCACCAGCGACGACTGCGTGTCATGGATGGTCCCGCCATCCTTGAGCAGGGCCTGTTCCCCGCCCACGCTGATACCGATGTATTTCTCACCCAACAGGCCTGCCGTGAGGATAGATGCAGTGGAGTCGGTCGGCAGATTATCTACCCGCTTTTCCAGCTGCATGGTCACTCGTCCGGTGAAGCTGTCGCGATCCAGATCGATTGCCGTGACCTTGCCGATGGTCACACCGGCCATGGTCACTTTTGATCTGACCGTCAAACCGGCGATATTGTCGAAGTACGCATAAAGTTTATAGCTGTCGGTGCTCGTAACAGGGGACAGTCCACTGACCCGCAGGGCAAGCAACACTAAAGCCAGGATGCCAGCCAGCAAGAAAAGGCCGACACCGATTTCCAGGGTGCGGTTTTGCATCAGAAATCTCCAAACATCAAGGCAGTCAAAATAAAGTCCAGGCCGAGGATGGCCAATGAGGCATACACCACGGTTTTGGTGGTGGCACGACTGATCCCTTCCGAAGTGGGTTCACAGTCATAGCCTTGGAATACGGCGATCCAGGTCACGACAAAGGCAAAGACAATGCTTTTAATGATGCCATTGAATACGTCACCGTCGAACGTCACGCTGTTTTGCATGTTCGACCAGTAGGAGCCCTCATACACACCCAACCAGTCGACAGCCACCCAGGAACCGCCCCAGATACCGACCACACTGAAAATCATCGCCAGCACTGGAAGGGAAATGAAGCCGGCCCACAGACGGGGGGCAATGATGTACTTGAGCGGGTCGACGCCAATCATTTCCAGACTGGACAACTGCTCGGTGGACTTCATGTTGCCGATCT
Source organism: Pseudomonas brassicacearum (assembly GCF_003732175.1). Taxonomy (GTDB): domain Bacteria; phylum Pseudomonadota; class Gammaproteobacteria; order Pseudomonadales; family Pseudomonadaceae; genus Aquipseudomonas; species Aquipseudomonas brassicacearum_G. The sequence continues at coordinate 62,202 of NZ_MOBI01000014.1, read as the reverse complement.
CGGCGGTCAACGCAGAACCGGCACGCCCGGCGAACAGCAACGCGGTCACCACTGGCCCCAGTTCACGCAACAGCGTCAGTGCAACCATCTGCCCGACCGCCTGCTCCGAACCGTAGCTGGACAAAATGTTGAAGCCTTGCAGCGCCAGCACCATCCCGATGAATATCCCGGAGACCACGATGATCACCAGGGACATCACGCCAACCGAGTGCAACTGCTTGACCAGCAAGCCAAATGCGCCACTGACACCACCACGTCCCAACAGCACGTGAAACAGGAACAGCGATGAACGACCGAGCACCGCGACGCTGTCGATGCCGGTCTGGCCGAATCGACGAACTCTTTCTATTAGTGAAGTCTTGCGCATCAGCGCTTCCCCAGAAGATCTGCGCGGTAATCCGTCGCTGGAAAGTGGAACGGCACCGGCCCGTCTGGATCACCCTTCATGAATTGGTGAATCCGCGGATTATCGGAATTCATCAGTTCATCGGGAGTCCCCTGCCCCAACACCTGCCCATCGCCTACAACATACAGGTAGTCGGCAATACTCGCGGTTTCGGCCAGATCATGGGAAACCACGATGCTGGTGATGCCCAAGGCGTCGTTCAGCAGACGGATCAGGCGCACCAGAACGCCCATGGCGATTGGGTCCTGACCGACAAAAGGCTCGTCGTACATCAGAATTTGCGGATCGAGGGCAATGGCCCGTGCCAGCGCGACACGGCGCTTCATGCCGCCGGACAACTCATCGGGCATCAGGTCGATAGCACCGCGCAACCCCACCGCCTGCAATTTGAGCAAGACGATGTCACGGATCATTTCATCCGGAAGCTTGGTGTGAACACGCAGCGGAAAGGCGATGTTTTCGAAAACATCGAGGTCCGTGAACAGCGCGCCACTCTGAAACAGCACGCCCATATGCTTGCGCGCATCGAACAGGTCGCTACGAGACAGCGTGGGCAAATTTTGCCCGTTGACCCACACTTCGCCACTTGAAGGGCGCAACTGTGCGCCCATCAGGCGCAGCAGTGTGGTTTTTCCGCAACCGGAAGGTCCCATGATGCCGGTGACCTTACCGCGCGGAATGCGAATATCGACATTATTGAAAATGCTGCGCGCGCCGCGCTTGAAGGACACTCCCTTCAGCTCGACCGCGTAGGCGTTATCGGCACTCATCTAAACTCCTTGCGATGCAAGCCTCTCACTCGGACGCCGGGCTCCCTGCCGAGAGCACACAACATCCTGGGCAGGCCGAACTGGCGACGAACTATATCACTGCTAATGCAAAGCGCCCAAGGCCGAAGCCTGCGGTGTTCAGCATCAAGACAGGCAAAAAGACCCAAGTTTCAGCGTTTGCGGGAGTCGCCTGAATAAAGCACGACGAACTAACGTGAGGGATTTGCTCATTACCGCTATAATCGCCGCCTTTTCATCAGGCTATACGATTTCTGACATGAGCCAATCCAGCGACCTGATTCAATCAGCACAACGCACCATCCGCCTCGAGCTTGAAGCCGTAGAAGGCTTGCTGCCCCACATCGACGCAGATTTCGTACGCGCTTGCGAGATGATTCTGGCCAGCAAAGGCCGCGTGGTCGTGGTCGGCATGGGCAAATCCGGGCACATCGGCAACAAGATTGCCGCCACCCTCGCCAGCACCGGCACCACGGCTTTTTTCGTACACCCGGCTGAAGCCAGTCACGGCGACATGGGCATGATCACTCGCGACGACATCATCCTCGCGCTGTCGAACTCCGGCTCCACCAACGAAATCGTCACGCTGCTGCCGCTGATCAAGCGTCTGGGCATCAAACTGATCAGCCTGACCGGCAATCCTGATTCGCCGTTGGCCAAGGCTGCCGAGGTGAACCTCAATGTTCATGTCGAGCACGAAGCGTGCCCGCTGAACCTGGCACCGACCTCCTCCACTACGGCGGCGCTGGTCATGGGCGATGCCCTGGCCGTTGCCTTGCTGGAAGCCCGCGGCTTCACTGCCGAGGATTTCGCGTTTTCACACCCAGGCGGCGCTCTGGGTCGCCGGTTGTTGCTGAAAGTTGAAAACGTCATGCACGCGGGCCAGGAGCTGCCACAAGTAGTGCGCGGCACACTGCTCAAAGACGCGTTGATGGAAATGACCCGCAAGGGCCTGGGCATGACCGTGGTACTGGAAGCTGACGGCAAACTCGCCGGCATTTTCACGGACGGCGACCTGCGCCGCACTCTGGACCGGACCATCGACATCCATCAAGCCACCATTGACGACGTCATGACGCCTCATGGCAAGACTGCGCGCGCCGAAATGCTCGCCGCCGAAGCCCTGAAAATCATGGAAGACCACAAAATCAACGCACTGGTGGTGGTCGACAGCGAGGACCGTCCGGTGGGCGCCTTGAACATGCACGATTTGCTGCGTGCGGGAGTAATGTAATGAGCGCGGATCTGCTGCAACGCGGCAAAAACATCAAGCTCGCGGTCTTCGACGTCGATGGCGTGCTGACCGACGGCCGCCTGTACTTTCTCGAAGACGGCAGCGAATTCAAGACCTTCAACACTCTCGACGGCCAGGGCATCAAAATGCTGATGGCCTCCGGCGTGACGACCGCCATCATCAGCGGACGCAAGACCCCGGTGGTCGAGCGACGCGCCAAAAACCTTGGTATTCCTCACTTGTATCAAGGCCGCGAGGACAAACTGGTGGTGCTCGACGAGCTTCTGGCGCAACTGGGCCTAAGCTATGAACAGGTTGCCTACTTGGGCGACGACCTGCCGGATCTGCCGGTGATTCGCCGCGTAGGCCTGGGCATGGCAGTGGCCAACGCCGCCAGCTTCGTCCGCGAAAACGCTCACGGCATCACTCAGGCCCGTGGCGGCGAAGGTGCCGCTCGCGAGTTCTGCGAGCTGATCCTGCGCGCCCAGGGCAACCTTGAAGCGGCTAATGCCGCGTACCTGTGAGCCACTTATGCTGAGCAAGAAAATTCGCAACATAGTGTTTTTCGGGGTCATTGCCGCATTGTTCGCAGCCGTTGGCTACTGGAATATCAGCCCGGAACGCTTTCTCGACAAGCCGGTAGCGCACGTCGACGAGAGCCAGATCGACTACTACGCCATCAACGCCCACAGCGTGCAGTACCTGCCCGATGGTAAATTGCAGTACGACCTGACGTCCGACAAAGTCGAGCACGTCAAAGCGACCGACATCACCCTGCTGACCAACCCCGACCTGAACATGTATCGGGGCACCGCGTTCCCCTGGCACGTCCAGAGCGAGCGTGGCGAGGTCAATTCAGGCGGCACGGAAGTCGAATTGATCGACTCGGTACGTATCGCACGCACGGACGAGCAGAACCGCCCGATGCTGATTACCAGTAGTCGTATGACTGTATTCCCGCAACAGCAATATGCGCAGACCCAGCAAGCCGTTAGAATCGACGGCGCTGGTGGTGTATCGACTGGTAACGGAATGAAAGCGTATTTGAAAGACAGCAGGATACACCTGCTATCGAACGTAAGAGGACAGTATGAGGCTCGTTAAAACTCTCCCTATTTTGCTCAGTCTGGGCGCAGCACTGGGAAGCGTGAGCGCCTGGGCTCTGCCGAACGATAGCCAGCAACCCATTCGCATTCAGGCTGACGATGCTCAGCTGGACGACAAGAATGGCGTGGCCACCTACAAAGGTGACGTGATCATTACCCAGGGCTCGATGATCATCAAAGGCAACACTGTGACCATCACCCGCACCAAGGCCGGCGATATCGATGTCGTGACCTCGGTGGGCAACCTGGCGTATTTCGAACAGTTGCAGAAAGTAGGCGATCCGCAGCCGGTCAAGGGCTATGGGGTGACTATCCAGTACCACGCCGCGCAAAACCGCATCGTACTGATCGACCGCGCCAAGGTGATCAACGAAGGCAACACCACCGAAGGCGAGAAAATCGTCTACGACACCGTCAAGCAGGTTGCTAACGCAGGCCGCGCTACCGGTGCCTCGGTAACCGCGCCGCGCCCACGGGTCGATATGGTTATCCAGCCGAAAAAGAAAACCGACGAGCAGAAGGCCCAGTAATGGCAACTCTGAAAGCCCAGCATCTGGCCAAGAGCTACAAGAGCCGCCAGGTCGTGCGTGACGTCAGCCTGTCGATCGACAGCGGCCAGATCGTCGGCCTGCTTGGCCCGAACGGTGCCGGCAAGACAACCTGCTTCTACATGATCGTGGGCCTGGTCCAGGCCGATCAGGGGCGCGTACTGATCGACGATCTGGACGTCAGCCACCAGCCAATGCACGGTCGTGCGCGAGCGGGTATCGGCTATCTGCCACAAGAAGCGTCGATCTTCCGCAAACTTTCGGTCGCCGACAACATCATGGCCATCCTCGAGACCCGCAAGGAACTCGACAAGGCCGGTCGTCGCAAAGAGCTGGAAAGCCTGTTGCAGGAATTCCACATCAACCACATCCGCGACAACCTCGGCATGAGCCTTTCCGGTGGCGAACGTCGCCGTGTGGAAATCGCTCGCGCCCTGGCCACGGCACCGAAATTCATCCTGCTCGACGAACCTTTCGCCGGCGTGGACCCGATTTCGGTGGGCGACATCAAGCAGATCATTCATCACCTCAAGGCCAAGGGTATCGGCGTGCTGATCACAGACCACAACGTTCGTGAAACCCTGGACATCTGCGAAACCGCCTACATCGTCAACGACGGTCAACTGATCGCCGAAGGCGACGCCGAAACCATCCTGGCCAACGACCTGGTCAAGGAAGTGTATCTGGGCCATGAGTTCCGCCTGTAAGCACTGAGGTGTCTGGTCAGTCGCCGGAGCGCTTGCCCCAATAAAACTATACGTATTTATTGTTACAGCGCTCTAGGCAAACACTTCAGTTTCAGGCATATAATTTGCTTATGTTTGGCGCTCCGGCGCCCTGTAGTGGATGGCGCATGTGCGCCGGCGAATAAGGTGTTAAGCCCCTGCCATGAAACCATCGCTAGTCTTGAGAATGGGCCAGCAGCTGACGATGACACCGCAGCTGCAACAGGCCATCCGCCTGCTCCAATTGTCGACCCTGGACCTGCAACAGGAAATCCAGGAGGCACTGGAGTCCAATCCAATGCTCGAACGCCAGGAAGAAGGCGACGACTTCGATAACGCCGACCCTATGGCGGACAACATCGAGCAGAAACCCAACACCGACATCCAGGAACCCTCCTACCAGGAAACCGCCCCCACGGTGGATAACCTCGAGGAAGGCGACTGGAACGAGCGCATCCCTAACGAACTGCCGGTCGACACCGCCTGGGAAGACGTTTACCAGACCAGTGCCAGCAGCCTGCCGAGCAACGATGACGACGAATGGGATTTCACCACTCGCACTTCCGCCGGCGAAAGCCTGCAGAGTCATCTGCTCTGGCAATTGAACCTGGCGCCGATGTCCGACACCGATCGACTGATCGCGGTGACATTGATCGATTGCATCAACAATCAGGGCTACCTGGACGAAACCCTCGAGGAAATCCTCGAAGCCTTCGATCCGGAACTGGACATCGAGCTCGACGAGATCGAAGCCGTCCTGCATCGCATCCAGCAATTCGAGCCGGCCGGAATCGGCGCACGCAACCTCAGCGAATGCCTGTTGCTGCAACTGCGTCAATTGCCTGCCAAAACTCCTTGGCTGGCTGAGGCCAAGCGCCTCGTCATCGATTACATCGACCTGCTGGGCAGCCGCGACTACAGCCAACTGATGCGCCGCATGAAGCTCAAGGAAGATGAGCTACGCCAGGTCATCGAACTGGTGCAAAGCCTAAATCCGCGTCCGGGCTCGCAAATCGAGTCCAGCGAAGCCGAGTACGTGGTTCCCGACGTCATCGTGCGCAAAGACAACGAGCGCTGGCTGGTGGAGTTGAACCAGGAGTCGGTTCCGCGTCTGCGCGTCAACCCACAATACGCCGGCTTCGTCCGTCGCGCCGACACCAGCGCCGACAACACCTTCATGCGCAATCAGTTGCAGGAAGCGCGCTGGTTCATCAAGAGCCTGCAAAGCCGCAACGAAACCCTGATGAAAGTCGCTACCCAGATCGTCGAGCACCAGCGCGGCTTCCTTGAGTACGGCGATGAGGCCATGAAGCCTTTGGTTCTGCATGACATCGCTGAAGCGGTCGGCATGCACGAGTCGACGATTTCACGGGTGACCACGCAAAAATTCATGCATACCCCACGCGGTATTTATGAACTGAAATACTTTTTCTCCAGCCATGTCAGTACCTCTGAAGGCGGTGAATGCTCGTCCACAGCGATCCGCGCGATCATCAAAAAACTGGTTGCCGCGGAAAATCAGAAAAAGCCGTTGAGTGACAGCAAGATCGCTGGTTTACTGGAGGCACAAGGCATTCAGGTGGCCCGCCGCACCGTCGCCAAGTACCGCGAATCCCTGGGGATCGCGCCTTCGAGCGAACGCAAGCGGTTGATGTGACGGGCTACGCCATAGCGTTCCAGGGTGTGTTCGAAAGCTTTTCGGACACGCTCTAGTGGCAGGCAAGCCAGCCTGCCGCCTTATGCACTGGCAACGAAGGAGAAGCTGTATGCAAGTCAACATCAGTGGACACCAACTGGAAGTGACCGAACCCCTGCGCATCTACATCGGCGAAAAACTCGAACGATTAGAGAGGCATTTCGACAAGATCACCAATGTGCAGGTCACGTTGACCGTCGAAAAGCTGCTGCAGAAAATCGAAGCCACACTGCATATCCCCGGTGGAGAAGTGGTCGCCAACGCTGAGCATAACGACATGTATGCCGCGATCGACGCCCTGACCGACAAACTGGATCGCCAACTCAAAAAGCATAAGGAAAAGACCCAAAGCGTTCTTCAGGGCGCAACGGGTCGTTAACACTCCCAACCCATGATCCGACTTGAAAACATCCTGACCCCCGGCCGTTCTTTGGTGAACGTGCCGGGCGGCAGTAAAAAGAAAGCCCTCGAACAAATTGCCAACCTGATCGCCCGCGAAGTGCCGGGTCTGGCCATGCAGGACGTCTTCGAGAGTCTGGTCGCCCGTGAAAAACTCGGTTCAACCGGTTTTGGCAACGGTATCGCCATCCCACACTGCCGTCTCAAAGGTTGCGAGTCGCCCATCAGTGCCTTGATGCACCTGGACGCCCCAATAGATTTCGACGCCATCGACGGTGCTCCGGTCGACCTGCTGTTCGTTTTGCTGGTCCCGCAAGCCGCTACCGATGCGCACCTGGAACTGTTGCGCCAGATCGCCAGCATGCTCGATCGTAAAGAAGTCCGCGATCGCCTGCGCAGCGCAAAAAGTAATGAAGCCTTGTACCAGGTTGTCCTCGACGAGCAGAACGGTCACTAATCATGCGCTTGATTATCGTCAGCGGCCGCTCAGGCTCAGGTAAAAGCACTGCCCTCGATGTACTGGAGGACAACGGCTATTACTGCATCGACAACCTGCCGGCCGGCCTGTTGCCAGAGCTCGCCGAGCGCGCACTGGTTCACACCGAACTGGCGCAACCACTGGTCGCGGTTTCCATCGATGCGCGCAACCTGCCTAGCCACCTTTCACGCTTTCCGGAGTTGCTGGAAGAAGTGCGCAGCCGGCACATTCAATGCGATGTGCTGTATCTGGACGCCGACGAAGAGACTTTGCTCAAGCGTTTCTCGGAAACCCGTCGCCGCCACCCGCTGAGCAACGCCAACCGCTCGCTGGCCGAAGCCATCAATGACGAGACCAATCTGCTGGGGCCGATTGCTGACCTGGCAGACCTCAAGGTCAATACGACCAACCTGAACCTGTATCAGTTGCGCGATACCATCAAGTTGCGCCTCTTGAACCAGCCAGAGCCGGGCACTGCGTTTCTGGTGGAGTCCTTCGGCTTCAAGCGGGGCATGCCGGTGGATGCCGATCTGGTGTTCGATGTGCGCTGCTTGCCGAACCCGTACTGGAAGCCGGAACTGCGCGCTCAGTCCGGGCTGGACCAGCCGGTTGCCGAGTATCTGGCGGCCCAGCCGGATGTCGAAGAGATGTTCCAGGACATCTCCACTTACCTGCTCAAATGGCTACCGCGCTTTGCCGCCAGCAACCGCGCTTACGTCACCATTGCCATAGGCTGCACCGGCGGGCATCACCGCTCCGTCTACCTGACCGAACGCCTGGGTCAGGTCCTGCAACAATCCCTGAAGAACGTCCAGGTTCGCCACCGCGACCTTAGCTAAAGGATTCACACCGCGATGCCTGCTCTGGAAATTGAAATCATCAACAAACTGGGTCTGCATGCCCGTGCTTCAGCCAAATTCGTTGGCAAAGCTGCGGAGTTTCCCTGCGAGATCAGAGTGGGCCGCACCCCCGACCAGAACAAGATGGTCGATGGCAAGAGCATCATGTCCATGATGATGCTGGCCGCCGGCAAGGGAACGACGATCCACCTCCACGCAGAAGGTGATCAAGCTCAGGATGCGCTGGAAGCGTTGAAGGCGCTGATCAACAACTATTTCGGCGAAGGCGAGTAAGCGCAGAACCTTCTGGCGAAGGGGCTTGTGTGGCGAGGGGGCTTGCCCCCGTTGGGTCGCGAAGCGGCCCTAAAATCGGTGATCGTATTGCATCAGGGAGAATGCATCTGCCGGTTTTACGACTGCTTCGCAGCCGAGCGGGGGCAAGCCCCCTCACCACAGGATTTGTGTTGGGCAATAAAAAAGCGCGCCACCCAATGGGTGGCGCGCTTTTTTTTGTATTGCCGTGGCGCTTAGCTGCCCGCTACCGTCATCCGCTCGATCAACACCGAGCCTGTGCGAATGTTGCTGCGCAGTTCCAGGTCATTACCCACCGCAATGATCTGCTTGAACATGTCGCGCATGTTGCCGGCGATAGTCACTTCCTGGACCGCGAACTGGATTTCACCGTTCTCGACCCAGAAACCCGCCGCGCCGCGAGAGTAGTCACCGGTGACCATGTTTAAACCCTGCCCCATCAATTCGGTCACCAGCAAGCCACGCCCCATGCGCCGTAGCAACGCCGCCTGGTCATCAAAGCCGTGGGTAACGAACAGATTGTGCACGCCACCGGCGTTGGCGGTGCTTGGCATGCCGAGTTTGCGTCCGGAATACGTACCGAGCACATAAGACACCAACTCACCCTTCTCGACGAACGGTTTGGCGTACGTCGCCAGACCATCACCATCGAATGCCGAACTGCCCAAGGCGCGCATCAGATGCGGACGCTCATCGATAGTCAGCCATTCAGGGAACAGTTTCTGGCCCAGTGCGCCTTCGAGGAACGACGACTTGCGGTACAGATTGCCGCCCGAAATTGCGCCGAGGAAACTGCCGAACAAACCGCCCGCCAGTTCCGCGGAAAACAGCACCGGCACTTCGCAGGTCGGCACCGGACGCGCGCCCAAGCGGCTGGCTGCACGTTGCGCCGCACGTTGACCGATGCTCACCGGATCGGCCAGCAAGTTGCCCTGGCGATTAACGTCATACCAGTAATCGCGCTGCATCTGGCCGTCAGCTTCGGCGATCATCACGCAGCTCAGGCTGTGACGCGTCGACGCATAACCACCGATAAAGCCATGGCTGTTGCCATAGACGCGGCAGCCCTGGTGAGTGCTCAAGGTGGTGCCATCGGCGTTCTTGATCCGGCTGTCGGTGGCAAACGCCGCCGCTTCGCAGGCCAGCGCCCGCTCGATCGCTTGCTCAGGGGTGATGTCCCACTCGTGGAACAGGTCGAAGTCGGGCAAGTCCCTGGCCATCAGTGCCGCGTCGGCCAGGCCCGAGTGTTCGTCTTCGGAGGTGTGCTTGGCGATGGCCAAGGCGGCGGCGACGGTTTCGCGAATAGCCTCGGGGCCACTGGCCGAGGTGCTGGCCGAGCCTTTGCGCTGGCCAACATACAAGGTGATACCAAAACCCTGGTCACGGTTGAACTCAACGGTTTCAACTTCCCGCTGACGCACCGTGGTCGACAGGCCTTGCTCCAGAGACACAGCCACTTCGCAGGCGCTGGCGCCCTGACGCCTGGCTTCGGCGATGATCTGCTCGACTTGCTCTTGCAGTGCCGGCAACGCTTGTGGGCCGACGCTTTCAACTGCACTCATGCTGTTCTCCACTCAAATTCTGCTTTCGGTTAAGGTCATCGAGCGACCGGGCCGGACAAGCGGCCCCCGACTGGTTATCATGGCGGCGTTTCTTTACGGACTGCCACCATGGTTGATTCTTACGACGACTCCCTCGACGGGGGAGAAAAAAGCAAAACCCAGGTCAAACGCGAGCTGCATGCTCTGGTTGACCTTGGCGAGCGCCTTACAACACTCAAGCCTGACCTGCTGGCAAAACTGCCATTGACCGACGCCTTGCGCCGGGCTCTTAGCGACGCGCCCAAGCACACCGCGAACATCGCGCGTAAACGGCACCTGCAGTTCATCGGCAAGCTGATGCGCGATCAGGACACCAGCGCCATTTTGTCGCTGCTTGACCAACTCGATGCCTCCACTCGCCAATACAACGAACGTTTCCATGGTTTGGAACGCTGGCGCGATCGCTTGATCGCCGGCGACGATGCCGTACTGGAAAAGTTCGTCGTCGACTACCCGGAAGCGGATCGCCAGCAACTGCGCTCCATGATCCGTCAGGCCCAGCACGAGCTCGCCCAAAGCAAGCCTCCTGCTTCCAGCCGAAAAATCTTCAAGTACATCCGTGAGCTGGACGAGACTCAACGCGGTTTGCGCTGAGTAACCTCACCCCTGTAGGAGCTGCCGTAGGCTGCGATCTTTTGATCTATTAAAAGCAAAGATCGCAGCCTTCGGCAGCTCCTACGCATTTTTATGCGCCCGTGCCACCCACGGTGATCGCATCGATTTTCAAGGTTGGCTGGCCGACACCCACCGGCACCGACTGACCATCCTTGCCGCACGTCCCTACCCCGCTGTCCAGCGCCAGATCGTTACCGACCATCGACACCCGACTCATGGCTTCCGGACCGTTCCCGATCAACGTTGCGCCTTTGACCGGCGCGGTAATCTTGCCGTCCTCGATCAGGTACGCTTCGCTGGTAGAGAACACGAACTTGCCGCTGGTGATGTCGACCTGACCACCGCCCAGGTTGGCGCAGTAGATACCCTTCTTCACCGAAGCAATGATTTCTGCCGGATCGCTTTCGCCGCCGAGCATGTACGTGTTGGTCATGCGTGGCATCGGCAGGTGTGCGTAAGACTCGCGGCGACCGTTGCCAGTGCGCGCCAAGCCCATCAGGCGAGCGTTGAGCTTGTCCTGCATATAGCCCTTGAGCACGCCGTTTTCGATCAGTGTGGTGCACTCGGTCGGGGTGCCTTCGTCGTCGACACTCAGTGATCCACGGCGACCGGCCAGTGTGCCGTCATCGACGATGGTGCAGAGTTTGGACGCAACCATTTCACCCATGCGGCCGCTGTAGGCCGAACTGCCTTTGCGGTTGAAGTCGCCTTCCAGACCATGACCGACCGCTTCGTGCAGCAACACGCCGGACCAGCCCGAACCCAGAACCACCGGCAAGGTGCCCGCCGGCGCCGGAATGGCTTCGAGGTTCACCAGTGCCTGACGCAATGCCTCACGGGCGTAGCCCATGGCACGGTCTTCAGCGAGGAAATAGCGGTAGTCGGTACGCCCGCCGCCGCCATGACCACCGCGTTCGCGGCGACCGTTCTGCTCGACGATCACGCTGACATTGAAGCGCACCAGCGGTCGCACATCCGCCGCCAGACCGCCGTCGGTGGAGGCCACCAGAATCCGCTCCCAAACGCCAGCCATGCTCACGGTGACTTGCTGGATACGCGGATCGAGCGCGCGAGTAGCCACGTCGATACGCTTGAGCAGCTCGACTTTCTCGGCGCGAGTCATCACTTCCAGTGGGTTGTCGGGCCCGTACAAACGGGCAACGTCCTGGGTACTGAACGCCTGCACCGTACCGTTTTGCCCGGCACGAGAGATAGAACGTGCAGCACGGGCCGCCAGCCCCAGGGCTTCCAGGGTGATCGCATTGCTGTAGGCAAAACCGGTTTTTTCACCCGATTGCGCACGCACGCCGACACCCTGATCGAGGTTGAAGCTGCCTTCCTTGACGATACCGTCTTCGAGCGCCCAGGACTCGGAGATCTGTCCCTGGAAATACAGGTCGGCCGCATCGATGCCCGGGCCGGCCAGGTCACCCAGCACACTTTGCAGGTTCTCGATCGTCACGCCGCCCGGCGCAAGCAGATGTTCACTGACTGAGGACAACAACTCGCTCATAGGTTTTACGCCTTAATTCCACGTTCTGAGGCAGGTCGCTGCGCGCCCTGCGAGAAAAAGCGCCGGTGACTGGACACCGGCATCCGCGCCCGGATGGACGCCTGTTCGCTGCTATCGCGTTCGGCCAGCAGCACGGCCTCGCCTTGATCCTGTTCCGCCAGCACACGCCCCCACGGGTCAACAATCGCTGCGTGGCCAAAGGTTTCACGCGGCCCCGGATGAGTTCCACCCTGGGCAGCCGCCAACACATAACACTGGGTTTCGATGGCACGCGCGCGAATCAATACTTCCCAATGGGCCGCGCCCGTCACCGCCGTAAACGCTGACGGTGCAGTAATCAGTTCTGCCCCGGCGGCGCGCAATTCGCTGTACAGCTCCGCAAAGCGCAAGTCGTAGCAAACCGACAGGCCAACCCTACCGACCGGCGTATCGGCAACGACCACCTTACTGCCATGAGCATAGTCATCGGATTCACGGTAGCGTCCGCGATTATCCGCCACATCGACATCGAACAAATGCAGCTTGTCGTAGCGCGCCACCGTGTCGCCGTGCTCATCGATCAGTAACGAGCAGGCATTGGACTTCGCCAGCGGTTGATCCACCGGCGGTAACGGCAAGGTGCCGGCCACTATCCATAACTTGAGGTCGCGAGCGGTCTGTTTCAACCAGGGCAGGATCGGGCCTTCGCCCAAGGCTTCGGCTCGACCGATGTCGGCGATGTCGCGACGGCCCATGGCCGCAAAGTTTTCCGGCAACACCGCCAGTCGCGCACCGCCCGCTGCCGCTTGCTCGAGCAGATGCCGAGCCTGGATCAGGTTGGCCGGCACATCGCTCTGGCTGACCATTTGAATCACCGCAAGAGACATGGCGCACTCCGTATCAGGTATGCGGCCATGCTACTCCATAGGACGAACCGTGGCTTTTCATAAAAGACGTCAAAAAGGTTTGTCGTAAGCGATTTTCGGCTCTTTCCACGGACCTTTGATGGTGTATTTGACGCTGGCAAAGCGCGCCACGCGGTCACCGATCAGTTTGTCGATCAGAAACAGTGCACCGCCTACCGCTGGCGCACCGACGATCAGCGCGGCAATCGGCAGGTTGTTGGTCAATGGCAAGGTCACCAACAGATTAGCATCGACCCTGTCACCCACCAGGTCCAGCGTACCGTTGAGTTCCAGGTTGCTCGACGGGCCAGTCATGATGATCGGCTCACGAGTGACGTACACGCCATTGCTGGCCACCAATAGGCCCTTGACCCGGTCGTAACTCAGGCCTTTGCCGAACAGGTCGGAGAAGTCCAGGCGCAAGCGACGGCCGATCGAATTGAAGTTGAGCAGGCCAAACACCCGCAACGCCTGCGCCCCACCTTCAACTTCGACGAACTGACCTTTGCGTAGCGTCGCATCCAGGCTACCGGAGTAACGCTTGGGTCCGACCCAGGCCGGCGAGCCAGGCCAACGGCCGTCGATGTCCATATGGAACTCTTCGCTGGTCACTGTCGGTGCGAACCCCCAGCCCTTGAGCACGTCACCGAGGTTCTTGCCCTCAATGCGTCCCTTGTACCAACTGCTGGTGGATCCCGGCACGCCTTCCCAGCCACCTGCGCCCTGCAGCTGCATGCCTTTGAGGCCCAGATTCATGCTGTTGAAGGCAATGCCCTTGACGATCGGGCGGACCTTCAGCGACCAGGCACCTACCAGGTCCGGGCCCTGAAACAACTGGTCAATACTGATATCCAGCGCAGGAATTTTCGTTGGGTCGACCGACGCCAGCGGGTCCGGTGCATTCTCGTCAGCCTGCACTTTCGGATCAGGCGCCGGCAACCGCACGTATTGCAGGTTGATCGCAACCGGCGCGGACTTGGCGTCGGGAATCCCTACAGTACCTTTGGCCTGCTGACTATCGAGTTGCAATGCCCAGGCTGTCGGCTTGCGATTTAGTTGCAGGCGAGCCTGATCCAGCGTGGTACCAAACCCCGTTAGCTTGTCGACCTTGAAGTCTGCACCACTGAGCAATTGCTTGGCGTTACCGCCCGGATCCTGCCCGGCATACCGATCAATCAGGGCTTTCCATGGTTCGACATCCAGCTCCGACAGCACGCCCCGTATGCGCAGGCCTTTATCGCCCGGTAACAGTGCGTTGCCGTTACCCAGGAACAACTCGCCACGGCCATCGGCAAAATTGCCGCTGGGCGCCGCGTAAGTGAAGTCCGCCAGATCACCATAGTCGAGCCAGTAGCGCCGCTCTGGCCCTTGCAGGGTCATGCGAAACACTGTGTCGCGGCCTTGCGCGGCGGACATGCCGAACGGTGCCGGCAAGTCGACGGCTACGCCCTTGAGGCTGGAACTGACCATCAATCGGCTGTCGGGGCCGTCGAGGTTGAGCTGCAACTGATAAGGGATCGTCCCCGAAACCGGCAACGGCTGAGTGACGTTCAGCCAATCGGTGAGTTTTTTCACCGCCACCTGGCCGCTGGCAGTGACCCGGGTGTTGAACTTGCCAGGGCTGCCATCGGCATAGATCTGTGCACTGATCGGTCGTTCAAAGGCCTGTGCCGTAATGTTCTGGCCACTGAGCCCCTTGGCACTGTCAAAACGGAAATCACCTTTGAGTTGCGTCAGCTCAAGCACGGGATCACTCAACTTCAGACGCGACTTGGCGGTTTTGAAGTCGACCACAATCTTCGGTTCTTCGCCCTTGGCCAAGGGGACATCCAGTTTCAGACTGCCCTGCAATTCACCCTCGCCCTGCCAACCGGCAAAAGTCGGACCGGTACCGATCGGTGCGTCCTGAAGAATCTTCAGGCCATCACCCAGACCACCAGCGAAAGTGCCATCGAGGAACAGGTGAGGGTTCTGTCCAGCAGGCGCATGGGGAATGTTGACGTAGATATCGCGAACCTGGGTGTCGAGCAACTGGCCCTTGCTGGCCAGAATGCGCACACCGCTGTCCTCGATGAACACATCGCCACTGACCTTGCCGACATGCGGCCACCCCGGCTGGAAGGCCAGCTCGGCGTCATGCACCTTGAAGAACAGGCTGATGCTGCGCGCCGCGGCGATGGCATCGTGGTTCAGCGAACCCTGATACTGGAAGAAACCCTCATCCACTGCGCCTTTGAGAATCGCCGTGCGCAGCCATTCGTCGAGAGCTGGGCTCAAGACCTTGGGCAGGTACTTGGCGGTGTAGCGTCCATCCCCTTCCAGCAGACCGACCCGCAGGTCCATATAGTCTTCCTGGGTGTGATCGAAATGCAGGCGAATCAGGAAGTCGCCGGCAATCTTGCCCTCTTCGCCCAGTACCTTCAGGTACGGTGCAATCAGGGTGAAACCTTGCTGATCGAGTTTCCAGGTCAGCCGTGCATTCGCCTGGATGTATTGCCATGGCTTGGCAAAGATCGGGTCCAGGTGCAGGGAAAAATCCTTGCTGTCCATGCGCAGCTCACCCTGGCCGAGGTCACCGCTGATGCTCCCGGAAACGTTACGTGCCGCCGGAGCGCCGTGATAAGCATCAAACCCGACACGCTCCAGATTGGCGGCAAAACTGAATTTGCTGTCATCGGTCGCCTCGGGCCGGACGTCGATCAGCACGTTGCGCAACGCACCGGTGACCTTCAACCGTTCGACCACGGTGGCAAAGTCTTTGGGCAGTGGCCCCAGTGCATTCAGTAACGGAGTGATCGGTGTAAGGTCAACGCGATCGGCTTGCAGGTGCCAGAGCTCGGGGGTCGTTTCAGTGGTCGCGGTCTGCTGAAGTTGTACACGGGTTTCCCAGCGGATGCCCTCCAAGGTCATGGCCAGGGAATCGAAAGACACCTGAAAACCTTCGGTATTACGCTGGAAATACCCATTGAGCGCCAGATTGCTGATCTGGATCGGCTTGCGCTCAGCGTAGGCACCGTTGAGTTGCGGTGCATTGAGACGAATCGCAGCACGCTGCAGGGCCCCCTTGCTCCAATTAATCCAGAGCTCGCCACCGGCCTTGATCTCGGAAAAATTCCATTTCCCGGTCAGACTCTCGGGCAACCATTTAGACCAGTCACTTTGCGGCAAGCTCAGATAGGCATCTATTTCAGCCTCTTTCCACTGACTGGCTTGAGTCCGGCTGCTCAGGCTCATGGCCAGCGGCTGGCCGTCAGGCAAGGTCAACCGGGCGTCGAGGCGCTGCTGGCTGATACCGGTTTTAAGATTCAGGCCGACATAGGTCAAGGTCAGCGGCACGTGGTCGATCGGCAGCAAGGTGATCTGGCTGTTGAGCACTGAAAGCTGCGCCACCATCTGCATTCGGTTGAGCAGCTGCTCGGGGTCCAGCGGCTGATTCTGCTGCACCGGCAGGCCTTCGAGCGCCCATTGCCCCTTCGGGTCTTCCTTGAGGCTGACCTTCAGACCGTTGAGTTCCAGGTGTTCGATCCGCACCGTGCGCGCCAGTAAGCTGGCCCAGACATTCGGCACCACCCGTACCTGATCCAGGTGCAAGGCATTGGCACCGTCACCGACCACCACGTCATGCGCCAGCAAAATCGGCGCCATGCCACTCCAGCGGCCTTCCAGGCGGCCAATGTGCAACGGCATGCCCAGCACTTCACGAGCCTTGGCTTCGACATCCGCACGGTACTCGGCCACCAGCGGAATCAGCTCGCGACCGAGACTGCTGTACAGCGCCGCCAGCACCAGCAATAACGCACAAAGCCCCAGCCCCCAGCGGGTCAATGTGGTCAAAATGCGGATCAGACGGTCCATGTCAGTTGGCTCCCATGGCGAAATCGTGCAGCAAGCTGAGGCCGGCCGTTAGTAATGAAACACAGCGGATCAGAGCAGCACCACGTCGTATTGTTCCTGGGAGTACATGGTTTCTACCTGAAAACGAATGGTTCGCCCGATAAAACCTTCAAGTTCCGCGACATTACCCGACTCTTCGTCAAGCAACCGGTCAACCACTTTCTGGTTAGCCAGTACACGATAGCCTTCAGCCTGATAGGCGCGAGCTTCACGCAGGATCTCCCGGAAAATTTCATAACACACGGTTTCCGGGGTCTTGAGCTTGCCACGGCCCTGGCAACTGCTGCACGGTTCGCAGAGCACTTGCTCGAGACTTTCGCGCGTGCGCTTGCGCGTCATCTGCACCAGGCCCAACTCGGTGATCCCGATGATGTTGGTCTTGGCGTGATCGCGCTCCAGTTGTTTCTCAAGCGTACGCAACACCTGGCGCTGATGTTCCTCATCTTCCATGTCGATGAAGTCGATGATGATGATCCCACCCAGATTGCGCAGACGCAGTTGCCGGGCTATCGCAGTGGCTGCTTCCAGATTGGTTTTGAAGATGGTTTCTTCAAGATTGCGGTGCCCGACGAAAGCGCCGGTGTTCACATCGATGGTGCTCATGGCTTCTGCCGGATCGACCACCAGATAGCCGCCGGACTTGAGCGGCACTTTGCGCTCCAGGGCCTTTTGAATTTCATCTTCTACACCATACAGATCGAAAATCGGTCGCTCGCCCGGGTAGTGCTCCAGGCGGTCGGCGATTTCCGGCATCAGCTCGGCAACGAACTGCGTGGTTTTCTGGAAGGTTTCCCGCGAGTCGATACGGATTTTCTCGATCTTCGGGCTGACCAGATCGCGCAAGGTACGCAGGGCCAGGCCGAGGTCTTCGTAGATGACATTCGGCGCGCTGACAGTCTTGATCTGCGTGCCAATCTGATCCCAGAGGCGGCGCAGGTAGCGAATGTCCATCAGGATCTCATCGGCACCGGCGCCTTCAGCCGCGGTGCGCAGAATAAAACCACCGGCCTCCTTGATGCCTTCCTTCGCGACACAATCGGTGACCACTTGCTTGAGGCGTTCGCGCTCGGCTTCATCCTCTATCTTCAGCGAAATACCGACGTGAGCCGTGCGCGGCATGTACACCAGATAGCGCGAGGGAATCGACAGCTGGGTCGTCAGGCGCGCGCCCTTGGAGCCGATCGGATCCTTGGTGACCTGCACCACCAGGCTCTGGCCTTCATGCACCAGTGCGCTGATGCTTTCCACCGCCGGGCCTTCACGCAGGGAGATTTCCGAGGCGTGGATAAAGGCTGCCCGGTCCAGACCGATATCGACGAATGCCGCCTGCATGCCTGGCAGAACGCGAACGACCTTGCCTTTATAAATGTTGCCGACAATCCCGCGACGCTGGGTGCGCTCGACATGAACCTCTTGCAGAACACCGTTTTCGACCACCGCCACGCGCGATTCCATCGGCGTGATGTTGATCAGAATCTCTTCACTCATGGCAAGGTCTCGTTCAGGCATATTCACGATTATGGCCGCATCAAGTCAGTACGGCGCTTGGCGCGCGATATGGTTTTGCCAACAGGGTATGCCGAAATGGCCGAGCAGTTCCGCGGTTTCGCACAGCGGCAGGCCAACCACGGCGGAGTAACTGCCGTTGAGTGCCGCGACAAACACCGCGCCAAGCCCCTGAATTCCGTAGCCGCCAGCCTTGTCCCGTGGCTCGCCGCTGGCCCAGTAGGCCGCTGCCTCTTTATGACTGATGAAGCGAAAACGCACCAGGCTGCGCACCACGCGTGATTCGCAATATTGGCCATCAAGCACGGCGATGGCGGTCAGCACTTCATGTTCACGTCCCGACAGGCTCATCAACATGTTCAGCCCTTGCGCTTCGTCGAGCGGTTTACCAAGAATCTGCCCATCGAGCACCACGGCCGTATCGGCACCCAACACACAAATGGGTGCACCCGGTTTGTTGAGCACCAGCAGCGCGCGACCGGCCTCGGCCTTGGCGCGCGCCAGACGCTCGACATAGGCCGCTGGGGACTCGTTAGTCAGAGGGGTTTCATCGATGTCCGCGCTGACGGCGGTGAACGGCACGCCGATCTGCGTGAGCAGTTCACGCCGACGCGGCGAGCCTGAGGCGAGGTATAGCGGATTCATCAAGACATCTCCCTGTCGAGGTGCGGGCTAATGCCTGACCGAATTAATTAATTGATTTTGTAGCGGCGGCTCAACCCACGCAATCCGAAGCTGACCCAAGGCCAGAGCAAGGCGCTGATCAACGCAGGCAAAAGCACGGCCAGTGTCTGACGGTTACCGGTCAAGGCGCTGAGCCACAATTGCAGCAGTTGTGCGAGCCCCAGAATCACCAGGATCACCAGGCTTTGCTGCCACATCGGAAACATCCGCAAGCGTGGTCGCAGCGTCATGATCAAAAAGGTGATCAGGGTCAGAATCAGCGCGTTGTGTCCCAGCAAGGTACCGAACAGTACGTCTTGCGCCATGCCCAGACACCAGGCCGTGAGCATCCCGACTTTCTGCGGCACCTCCAATGCCCAATACGCCAACGGTAGCGCGAGGAACATCGGACGTAAAATCTCGACGTGCGGGAACGGTACGATACTGAGCAACAAGCCGATGACAAACGTCAGCCAGATCATCCAGCCATTACGAGAGCGGGTACTGGCCATTATTCTCTACCCTGAGTGGTGGCTTCAGGCGCCGCGGCAGGCGGTTTGGCCGCCGCCGGCTTGACGACCGCTGCTGGCTTGACCGCTGCGGAATGCGCAGCAGGCTTGGCCGGGGTCGAAGGTTTGCTCGCAGGCTTGGCCGCCGCGGGTGCTGCGGTTGCTGGCGCAACTGCCGTGGCGGCTGGTGCCGGGGCAACTGTGGCGGCAGGTTTTGGCACGGTGGCTGGCACGATTGCCGCACCACCGGGGTGCTGCTCCGCATCCTGGGCCTGAGCGGCTTCATTGGCGCGCTCTTCCGGGGTGCGGCTATCGCTGAACACCAGCAACATGTAACGACTGCGATTGAGCGCTGCGGTCGGCACTGCACGCACGATGGCGAACGGTTGGCCAGAGTCGTGGATCACTTCCTTGACGGTCGCCACCGGGTAACCGGCCGGGAAGCGCTGGCCGAGACCGGAACTCACCAGCAAGTCGCCTTCTTTAATGTCAGCCGTGTCTGCAACGTGACGCAACTCCAGACGTTCCGGGTTGCCGGTGCCGCTGGCAATCGCCCGCAAACCGTTACGGTTCACTTGCACGGGAATGCTGTGGGTGGTGTCAGTTAGCAACAATACCCGCGAGGTATAAGGCATCAGCTCGACCACCTGCCCCATCAGACCACGGGCATCGAGCACCGGCTGGCCGAGTACCACGCCGTCGCGCTCACCTTTGTTGATGATGATGCGATGGGTGAAGGGGTTGGGATCGACGCCGATCAACTCGGCCACTTCGACCTTCTCGTTGACCAGTGCGGACGAGTTGAGCAACTCGCGCAGCCGAACGTTCTGCTCGGTCAAGGCCGCAAGCTTTTGCATGCGCCCCTGCAGCAGCAGGTTTTCAGTCTTGAGTTTTTCGTTTTCGGCGACCAGTTCGGTACGGCTGCCAAATTGACTGCTCACTCCCTGCCACAACCGCTCCGGCAGGTCGGTGATCCAATAGGCGTCCATCAAGACCAGCGACATCTGACTGCGCGCAGGCTTGAGCACTTCAAAGCGGGCATCGACCACCATCAGCGCGACCGATAGCACGGCCAGCACCAGAAAGCGCACGCCCATTGAGGGGCCTTTGGCGAAAAGCGGTTTAATAAGCCGCTCCTCCCAGGCAAATGTTCTCTTTATTCATACGCTATCAAACCGGCCTGGATGCAGACTGACAGAAGATAAACGCCAACAGGCAGCACTGCAAAGTGCTGCCTGCGCGCGAAACAGCATAGAAGCATCCGGCGAAATTATTCGCTGGAGAGCAGGTCCATGGTGTGTTTATCCATCATTTCCAATGCACGGCCACCGCCGCGAGCAACGCAGGTCAGCGGGTCTTCGGCGACGATCACCGGCAGACCGGTTTCCTGGGCCAGCAACTTGTCGAGGTCACGCAGCAAGGCGCCACCACCGGTCAGTACCAGGCCACGCTCGGCGATATCCGACGCCAGTTCCGGCGGCGATTGCTCCAGTGCGCTTTTCACGGCCTGAACGATGGTTGCCAGGGACTCTTGCAGAGCTTCCAGCACTTCATTGGAGTTCAGGGTGAATGCACGTGGAACGCCTTCAGCCAGGTTACGGCCGCGAACATCGACTTCGCGAACTTCACCGCCCGGGTAGGCAGTACCGATTTCCTGTTTGATGCGCTCGGCGGTGGACTCGCCGATCAGGCTGCCGTAGTTGCGACGCACGTAAGTGATGATCGCTTCGTCGAAGCGGTCGCCGCCAACCCGTACGGATTCGGCGTAAACCACACCGTTCAGGGAGATCAGTGCGATTTCAGTGGTACCGCCACCGATATCGACGACCATCGAACCGCGCGCTTCTTCAACCGGCAGGCCGGCACCGATCGCAGCAGCCATTGGCTCTTCGATCAGGAACACTTCACGAGCACCGGCACCCAGGGCCGATTCACGGATGGCACGACGCTCGACCTGAGTGGATTTGCATGGAACGCAGATCAGCACACGAGGGCTAGGCTGCAAAAAGCTGTTTTCGTGAACCTTGTTGATAAAATACTGCAGCATCTTTTCGCAGACGCTGAAGTCGGCAATAACGCCGTCCTTCATCGGACGAATGGCAGCAATGTTGCCCGGTGTACGGCCGAGCATGCGCTTGGCCTCGGTGCCGACAGCAACGACACTTTTCTGATTACCGTGGGTCCGAATGGCCACAACCGATGGTTCATTCAGGACGATACCGCGCTCGCGCACGTAAATAAGGGTGTTGGCAGTGCCCAGGTCAATGGAAAGATCGCTGGAAAACATGCCACGCAGTTTCTTGAACATGGGAAAGGGACCCTAGGCAACGCGTGGGTAAAAAAGTGCGGCAAACTCTAACAACGACAGGGATTTTGGGCAAGGCGCCAATATGTTAAATTGACCGCTTTTCTTTGCACCAACCCCCACAATCGCGGCCTTATGACCGTAGAAATGCGGTAGTGTTCCGACAATCTAACACACGGACAGCGTCCGTTCTGTTTTCCACTGGAGAATCCCATGGCGCTTGAACGCTCCGACGTGGAAAAAATCGCTCATCTGGCCAGCCTTGGCCTTAATGATGCCGATCTTCCACACATCACTTCGGCCCTGAACAGCATTCTCGGGCTGGTCGACGAAATGCAGGCTGTCAATACCGACGGTATCGAGCCTCTGGCCCACCCGCTGGAAGCCAGTCAGCGCCTGCGTGCAGACGTCGTGACCGAGTCTAATCACCGCGAGGCCTATCAGTCCATCGCACCAGCGGTCGAAAACGGCCTGTATCTGGTTCCGAAAGTCATCGACTAAAGGGAAAGAGCCTGCAATGCATCAATTGACTCTGGCCGAGATCGCCCGCGGACTCGCCGACAAAAAGTTTTCTTCCGAAGAGCTGACCAAAGTGCTGCTGGCGCGTATCGCCCAGCTCGACCCTCAGCTCAACAGTTTCATCAGCCTCACCGAAGACCTCGCACTCTCGCAGGCCAAGGCCGCGGACGTACGCCGGGCCAACGGTGAGAGCGGCGCCCTGCTCGGTGCGCCGATCGCTCACAAAGACCTGTTCTGCACCTTGGGCATCCGCACCAGCTGCGGCTCGAAGATGCTCGACAATTTCAAGGCGCCGTATGACGCCACCGTAGTCGCCAAGCTGGCCGCTGCCGGGGCCGTGACCCTGGGCAAGACCAACATGGACGAGTTCGCCATGGGTTCGGCCAACGAATCGAGCTACTACGGCGCGGTGAAAAACCCGTGGAACCTGGAATACGTGCCTGGCGGCTCGTCCGGCGGTTCAGCAGCGGCCGTTGCCGCTCGTCTGTTACCTGCTGCGACCGGCACCGACACCGGTGGCTCGATCCGACAGCCGGCAGCACTGACCAACCTCACCGGTCTGAAACCGACGTACGGTCGTGTTTCGCGCTGGGGCATGATCGCTTATGCCTCCAGTCTCGATCAGGGCGGCCCGTTGGCGCGCACCGCTGAAGACTGCGCGATCCTGCTGCAAGGCATGGCCGGTTTCGACCCGAAAGACTCCACCAGCATCGACGAACCCGTGCCGGATTACAGCGCCAGCCTCAACGGCTCGCTGCAAGGTCTGCGCATTGGCGTACCGAAGGAATACTTCAGCGCCGGGCTCGACCCGCGCATTGCCGAACTGATCCACAACAGCGTCAAGGAGCTGAAAAAGCTCGGCGCGGTGGTCAAAGAAATCAGCCTGCCGAACATGCAGCACGCGATTCCCGCGTACTACGTGATCGCTCCGGCAGAAGCCTCGTCGAACCTGTCGCGTTTCGACGGCGTGCGTTTCGGCTATCGCTGCGAAAACCCGAAAGACCTGACCGACCTGTACAAGCGTTCGCGCGGCGAAGGTTTCGGCCCGGAAGTACAACGCCGGATCATGGTCGGCGCCTACGCGCTGTCGGCCGGTTACTACGACGCCTACTACCTGAAGGCGCAAAAGATCCGTCGCCTGATCAAGAATGACTTCATGGCAGCCTTCAATGAGGTCGACATCATCCTCGGCCCAACCACGCCGAACCCGGCCTGGAAACTCGGCGCCAAGAACAGCGACCCGGTCGCTGCGTACCTGGAAGACGTCTACACCATCACCGCCAACCTCGCGGGCCTGCCGGGCTTGTCGATGCCAGCCGGTTTCGTCGATGGTCTGCCGGTCGGCGTGCAGTTGCTCGCCCCGTATTTCCAGGAAGGCCGTCTGTTGAACGTCGCCCACCAGTATCAGCTCAACACTGACTGGCACACCCGCACCCCGACAGGCTTCTGAGGAGAAACACATGCAATGGGAAGTCGTGATCGGGCTGGAGATTCATACCCAGCTCGCCACCCAATCGAAGATTTTCTCCGGTAGCGCCACCACGTTTGGCGCAGAACCGAACACCCAGGCCAGCCTGGTAGACCTGGGCATGCCCGGCGTACTGCCAGTACTGAACCAGGAAGCGGTGCGCATGGCGGTGATGTTCGGCCTGGCGATTGACGCTGAAATCGGCCAGCACAACGTGTTCGCCCGCAAAAACTACTTCTACCCGGACCTGCCGAAGGGCTACCAGATCAGCCAGATGGAATTGCCGATCGTCGGCAAGGGCCACCTGGACATCCCGCTGGAAGACGGCACGGTCAAACGCGTCGGTATCACCCGCGCCCACCTGGAAGAAGACGCCGGTAAAAGCCTGCACGAAGAATTCAACGGCGCCACTGGCATCGACCTGAACCGGGCCGGCACGCCGCTGCTGGAAATCGTTTCCGAGCCGGACATGCGCAGCGCCAAGGAAGCCGTGGCCTACGTCAAGTCGATCCATGCATTGGTGCGCTACCTCGGCATCTGCGACGGCAACATGGCCGAAGGCTCGCTGCGTTGCGACTGCAACGTATCGATTCGTCCAAAAGGCCAGGTTGAGTTCGGCACCCGTTGCGAGATCAAGAACGTCAACTCGTTCCGTTTCATCGAGAAAGCGATCAACACCGAAGTGCGTCGTCAGATCGAACTGATCGAAGACGGCGGCAAGGTGATCCAGCAGACTCGCCTGTACGACCCGAACAAAGACGAAACCCGCGCCATGCGCAGCAAAGAGGAAGCTAACGACTACCGTTACTTCCCCGATCCAGACCTGTTGCCAGTGGTCATCGAAGACTCGTTCCTCGATGACATCCGCGCCACCCTGCCGGAACTGCCACCGCAAAAACGCGAGCGCTTCCAGGAGCAGTTCGGCCTGTCGGTCTACGATGCCAGCGTATTGGCGTCGAGCCGCGAGCAAGCGGACTACTTCGAAAAAGTCGTGAGTATCGCCGGTGACGCCAAACTGGCGGCCAACTGGGTCATGGTCGAGCTGGGCAGCCTGCTGAACAAGCAAGGCCTGGAAATCGACGAAGCACCGGTCTCGGCCGAACAGTTGGGCGGCATGCTGTTGCGCATCAAGGACAACACCATCTCCGGCAAAATCGCCAAGACCGTGTTCGAAGCCATGGCCAACGGCGAAGGCAGCGCAGACGAGATCATCGACAAGCGCGGCTTGAAGCAGGTCACCGACAGCGGTGCAATCTCGGCCGTACTTGATGAAATGCTCGCAGCCAACGCCGAACAGGTTGAACAGTACCGCGCGGCAGACGAAGCCAAACGCGGCAAGATGTTCGGCTTCTTCGTCGGCCAGGCGATGAAAGCCTCCAAAGGCAAAGCCAACCCGCAACAGGTCAACGAACTGCTGAAAAGCAAGCTCGAAGGCTGAACCGTGGTCTTGCGCCCGAGGATCGTTCCCACGCTCTGCGTGGGAATGCCGCCCCGGACGCTCCGCGTCCATCGCAATGTGACGCGGAGCGTCACGGGATGCGTTCCCACGCGGGAGCGTGGGAACGATCACTTGGGAGCTCTTTCAATGAAACGTCTACTTGGCGCCTGCGCCCTGCTCTCTCTGCTGGCCGGTTGCGCCAGCACGGATGTCATCGATCCACGCGGCTACGACAAGACCGGCGTGGCCTCGTACTACGGCGCCAAACACCAGGGTAAACGCACCGCCAGTGGCGAGCGATTCAACCCCAATTCCCTGACCGCTGCCCATCGCCAGTTGCCATTTGGTACCCGGGTGAAGGTCACTAACCTCAATAACGATAAATCCTGTGTCGTGCGTATCAACGATCGCGGACCGCACACCCGCGGGCGCCTGATCGATCTGTCTCGCGAAGCGGCCCAGCGGTTGGGCATGCTGGGCAGTGGCACCGCGCGGGTTCGCGTGCAATCCCTCGACGACTGACAGACGGAGCACCGATTATTTTCGGACTTGCCGATTTACCACTGCTCAGCGTGCTTCAACTGTTCGGTGGCCTGGTTCTGCTGATTGCCGGCGCCGAATTGCTGGTCCGCGCCGCCGTGCGCCTGGCCGCTCGCTTGAAGGTGCGGCCACTGATTATCGGCCTGACCGTCGTAGCCCTCGGCAGCAGCGCGCCGCAAATGGCGGTCAGCCTGCAAGCGACCCTGATGCAAAACACCGACATCGCCGTCGGTAGCGTGATTGGCAGCAACATCTTCAACATCCTGGTCACCCTCGGACTCTCGGCGCTGATCATCCCGTTGCGGGTCTCCCGGCAATTGGTGCGCCTGGATATCCCGGTGATGATCGGCGCCAGCCTGCTGGTGTTCGCTCTCGCCTGGAATGAACGACTGACACCGCTCGACGGCACGATTCTGTTAGCCGCGCTGGTGCTTTACCTCGGGTTGTTGCTGCATCAGTCACGACACTCGGTACGCCCGCACACCACTCCGGCGGACGGCGACAACACATCCGGCGCACCGTGGTTGAGCAGCCTGTTGCTGATGCTTACGGGGCTGGCGTTGCTGGTGTTTGCCGGGCATCTACTGCTCAGCGCGGCGGTCGAGGTGGCGACCGACCTCGGCCTGTCAGAACGCATCATCGGTTTGACCATCATTGCCGTCAGCACGTCGCTGCCGGAACTGGCCACCTCGCTGATCGCCGCCTTGCGTGGTCAGCGCGACATCGCCGTGGGCAACGTGATCGGCAGCAATCTGTTCAACCTGCTGGGCGTGCTGGGCATCACCGCATTGATCGCGCCGACGCCGCTGTCGGTATCACCCAACGCACTGGATTTCGATTTGCCGGTGCTGCTGGCAGTCAGCGTACTGTGTTTACCGATGTTCTATTCAGGCTATCGAATCACCCGCGCCGAAGGCCTGCTGTTTCTGGCCTTGTACCTGGCGTATGGGCTGCATGTCGTGTCGTTTACCACGGGCATGCCACTGGCCGGCAAGCTTGAACACCTGATGCTGTTTTTCGTCTTGCCGGCGCTGGTGGCGTTTTTGCTGTTTACGTCACTGCGCGCCTGGCGCCGCCAACACCACAAGAGGGAATCGCCATGACCGACAAACCCGACGCCAGCAAACCGACCGGCATTGAAGTACGTCGCCAGGTCATGGGCGACGCCTTCGTCGACCGCTCCATGGGCAATGCCACCGAGCTGACCCGACCGTTTCAGGAGTTCGTCAACGAACACGCCTGGGGTGCAGTATGGAACCGCGGTGGTCTGGAATTGAAGACCCGCAGCCTGATCACCCTCGCGGCCCTGACCTCGCTCAAGTGCCCGCAAGAACTCAAAGGCCACGTGCGCGGCGCGCTGAACAACGGCTGCACGGTCGACGAGATCCGCGAAACGCTGATGCACTGTGCGGTCTACGCCGGCGTACCAGCGGCGATGGAAGCGTTTCGGGCGGCGCAGGAAGTGATCGACAGCTACCAGAAGCCTGAGTAAGAAGTCGACATCTCGGGTGCCTGCAAAATTGCTATCGCGAGCAGGCTCGCTCCCACATTTGATCTGTGTACACCAAAATCCACTGTGGGAGCGAGCCTGCTCGCGATTGGCCCTGAATAACACCAACAAAACTCAGAATTAGATCCACCCGCCCCACTGCAACACAAAGATCCCGAGGTTGGTGGTGACCGCCGCCATCAGCGTGGTGATGACGATGATCGCCGCCGCCAGTTCATGGTTGCCATTGGCCGCCCGGGCCATGACAAAACTGGCGGCGGCCGTCGGGCTGCCGAAGTACAGAAACAAAATCCCCAACTCCGCCCCGCGAAAACCCCAGAGCCAGGCCCCGAGCGTGGCCAGAATCGGCAAGCCGATCATCTTCACCAGACTTGAACTCAACGCCAGGTCACCGCTCTTGCGCAACGCCGCCAGTGACAACGTGCCGCCAATGCAGATCAACGCCAACGGCAAGGTCATCTGCGCCAGGTAGTTGCCGGACGTCTCCAGCCAACCGGGCAGGCCGATCTTGAAATAAGCGAACGGTGCAGCAGATATCACACTGATGATCAGCGGATTGCTGAGCACGCTTTTGCAAATGCTCCATGGATCGGACTTGATCACCGGGCTGTACACCGCCAGCACGATGGTCGACAGCGTGTTGTAAAACAGGATCACCAGCGCGGCGAGAATCGCCCCGAGGGAAATCCCGTAGTCGCCGTACATGCTCGCCGCCAGCGCCAGGCCGATGACCCCGTTATTGCCGCGAAACGCGCCTTGGGTATAGATCCCGCGATCCTCTCGCGGGCAACGCCAGATCGCCCAGCCCCAGGCAATGGCAAACGACGCCAGGGTTGCCAGGGCGAAATAGATCAGCAGCGCCGGCTTCAAGGCCGCGTGCAGGTCGGCGTGCACAATCCCGAGAAACAGCAACGCCGGCATGGTGACGTTGAACACCAGTGCCGAGGCGGTGTGAATGAAGTCGTCGTTGATCCAGTTGATGCGCTTGAGCAGAACACCCAAAAACAGCATGGCAAAGACTGGCGCGGTAATGGTCAGCGTTTCGAGAAAGATTGCCAGCATGCCGGGTGAACCTTGAGGGGGCGTCGTTAGGGGGCTAATGATAAGCCACTTTCCCACCAACTCCGTACCCGATCGTTCCCATGCTCTGCGTGGGAATGCCTCTTGCGACGCTCCGCGTCACGCTTTTGGGACGCAGAGCGTCCCGGGCTGCATTCCCACGCAGAGCGTGGGAACGATCATTACGTAATGGGTGCCGGGTTGAACAAGGTAATGTCGTTATGCAGCTTGTGCCGCTCCGCCCAGGTGTGCTTCCTGCCGCTGGCCACGTCCAGATAGAAGTGGAATAACTCCCAGCCCAATTCCTCGATGGATGCACGCCCCGTGGCAATCCGCCCCGCATCAATGTCGATCAGATCCGGCCAACGTTGCGCCAGCTCGGTTCGGGTCGAGACCTTGACCACCGGCGCCATCGCCAGGCCATAAGGCGTGCCGCGCCCGGTGGTGAACACGTGCAGGTTCATCCCGGCCGCCAGTTGCAAGGTGCCGCAGACAAAATCACTGGCCGGCGTTGCGCAGAAAATCAGCCCTTTGCGCTTGAAGCGTTCTCCCGGGCCGAGCACGCCGTTG
The DNA here is from genome assembly GCF_003732175.1 of Pseudomonas brassicacearum. GTDB lineage: Bacteria > Pseudomonadota > Gammaproteobacteria > Pseudomonadales > Pseudomonadaceae > Aquipseudomonas > Aquipseudomonas brassicacearum_G. The sequence continues at coordinate 33,077 of NZ_MOBI01000014.1, read as the reverse complement.
ATCGCGCTGTTGCCGGACTTGACGATCGAGCCCAGGGATTTCTCGACAATGTTCGACAACCCGCCCTTCTTGTTGCCCGGCGTGGTGTTGGCGCTGCGATCCGCTTCGCCCTTGGCCAGATAACGGTCGTACCAGTCCATTTCGCGCACCAGCTCCTGTGCGACTTCCTTAGTTTGTGCCCGCGACGTCAGCAGATAGATCGCATCACGCACTTCAGTGACTTCGGAAAACATCACCGTCGCCCCGGCCCGTAGCAGCAAGTCCGAGGCAAAACCCAAGGCCGGGTTGGCGGTGATCCCGGAAAACGCATCACTGCCACCGCACTGCATGCCGAGGATCAACTCGGATGCCGGCACGGTTTCGCGGCGGCGCTGATCGAGTTTCTTCAAACGGATTTCAGCCAACGCCATGATCTGCTCGATCATCTCGCTGAAACCGTGACTGGAATCCTGCAAGCGATACAACCACGGCTCGCTGAGGTCCACCGAACTGTCGTTCTCATGCATCACCTGCCCGGCCTGCAATTTTTCGCAGCCCAGACTGATGACCAGCGCTTCGCCTCCCAGGTTCGGGTTACGCGCCAGATTGCGCACGGTGCGGATCGGGATGTAGGCGTCGGTGGCAGTAATGGCCACGCCGCAGCCGTAACTGTGGGTCAACGCGATCACGTCATCGACGTGCGGGTACTTGGGCAGCAACTCGTCCTTGATGCGCTTGACCGCATGGTCGAGCACCCCGGTAACGCATTGCACCGTGGTCGTGATCCCGAGAATGTTGCGCGTGCCGACGGTGCCGTCGGCGTTGCGATAACCCTCGAAGGTGAAGCCATCCAGCGGCGCTTGTGCGGCCGGCACCTCGGTGGACAGCGGCAGGCTGTCCAGCGGCGGTGCGGTGGGCATGCGCAGCTGATCTTCCTTGACCCAGCTGCCACGCGGGATCGGTTGCAAGGCGTAGCCGATGGTCTGGCCGTAACGGATCACCTGGCCGCCTTCAGGGATATCCTCCAGCGTCACCTTGTGGCTCTGCGGCACGAACTCCAACGTCACCAAGCCGTCCGGGAATTCAGTGCCGGCCGGTACACCCTGGTCATTGACCACGATCACCACGTTGTCGCGCTCGTGCAGCCGGATGTAGCGTGGCGAGTCGGAATGTTCAATCAACTGCATGACGCCGCTCCTCAGGAATGCGCTTGAGACAATTTGTTAGTCAGTTCGGAGCCATTGGCGGGTGGCTCTTTGAGCACCACGCGTTTGATCGGTCCGACGATCACCAGGTAACTGAACACTGCGACCAGTGCATTGCAGCCGACAAACACCAGCGCCCATTTGAACGACCCGGTGGTACTGATGATGTAGCCAATCACGATCGGTGTAGTGATCGAAGCGATGTTGCCGAACATGTTGAACAGGCCGCCACTCAAGCCCGCGATCTGTTTTGGCGACGTGTCGGAAACCACCGCCCAACCCAATGCGCCCACGCCTTTACCGAAGAAGGCCAGGGCCATGAAACCCACGACGATCCATTCAATGTCCACGTAGTTGCAGGCCACGATACTGGTCGACAGTAACAACCCACCGATGATCGGCGCCTTGCGGGCGAAAGTCAGCGAATGGCCCTTGCGCAGCAGATAGTCGGAAATGAGTCCGCCCAGCACTCCACCGATAAACCCGCAGATTGCCGGCAGCGAGGCAATGAAACCGGCCTTGAGAATGGTCATGCCGCGTTCCTGCACCAGGTACACCGGGAACCAGGTCAGGAAGAAATAGGTGATGCCGTTGATGCAGTACTGGCCCAGGTACACGCCAAGCATCATGCGGTTGCTCAGCAGTTGGCGAACGTAATCCCACTTCGGCCCGTCGCTGCGTTTGCCCTGGTCTTGATCCATGTCGACCAGGCCACCGTTGTCGGCGATGTGCTTGAACTCGGCGTCATTGATCATCGGATGCTGGCGCGGGCTGTGGATAACCTTCAGCCAGATCAGCGAGAACACGATGCCGATTCCGCCCATCACCATAAACACGTGCTGCCAGCCGAAGGTGTAAACGATCCAGCCCATCAGCGGCGCAAAGATCACCGTGGCGAAGTATTGCGCCGAGTTGAAGATCGCCGAGGCGGTGCCGCGTTCGGCGGTTGGAAACCAGGCCGCAACAATGCGTGCGTTTCCGGGAAAGGATGGCGCTTCGGCCAGACCCACCAAAAAGCGCAACATGAACAGCGCGACGATGGCAGTGGAGACACCGAACTCACCGACATAGCCTTGCAGCACAGTGAACAGCGACCAGGTGAAGATGCTCAGGGCATAGACTTTTTTCGAACCGAAGCGGTCGAGCAGCCAGCCGCCAGGGATCTGACCGGCCACGTAGGCCCAACCGAATGCGGAGAAAATATAGCCGAGGGTGACGGCGTCGATGCCAAGGTCTTTTTGCAGGCTGGAGCCTGCAATGGCGATGGTGGCACGGTCGGCGTAGTTGATCGTGGTCACCAGAAACAGCATGAGCAGGATTAAATAGCGGACGTGGGTCGGCTTGGTCGCTTGCATGTAGATGTACTCCCACTAATTATTTTTTTTGCGGGTAATCGTTTTGTTTTTTGCTTTCTGTGGGAGCGAGCAAGCTCGCTCCCACAGAGGGCGGTGTTGCGTGTTACGAACCTACATAGGAAGTCTTCACCACGGTGTAGAACTCCTGCGCGTAGCGACCTTGCTCCCGCGATCCATAGGATGAACCTTTTCGGCCACCAAAGGGCACGTGGTAATCCACACCGGCAGTCGGCAGATTGACCATTACCATCCCGGCCTGGGAGTGGCGTTTGAAGTGGTTGGCATACTTCAACGACGTGGTCGCGATACCTGCCGACAAACCGAATTCGGTGTCATTGGCCATCGCCAGCGCCGCGTCGTAATCGGCCACCCGGACAATGTTCGCCACCGGACCGAAGATCTCTTCGCGGCTGATACGCATGGCAGCCTCACTGTCGGCAAACAGCGTTGGCGCGAGGTAATAGCCTTCGGTGTCGCAAGTCACCAAACCACCGCCGCTGACCAGTCGTGCACCTTCGGACTGGCCGATATCGATGTACTTCAAGTCCTGTTCCAGTTGTGCCTGGGAAACCACCGGGCCGATGTCGGTGCTGCTCTTCAAGGCATGCCCGACCTTGATCGACTTCATCCGCTCAGCCATGGCCTCGACGAATTTGTCGTGAATCCCGGCGGTGACGATCAGGCGGCTCGAGGCCGTGCAACGCTGGCCAGTGGAATAAAATGCACTCTGTACCGACAGCTCGACGGCTTGCTTGAGATCGGCGTCGTCGAGAATGATCTGCGGGTTCTTGCCGCCCATTTCCAACTGAACCTTGGCCTGACGCGATACGCAGCTAACCGCGATCTGCCGGCCCACGCCGACCGAACCGGTGAAGCTGATGCCGTCGACTTTCGGGCTGTTGACCATGGCATCGCCGATCACTCGACCGCTGCCCATCACCAGGTTGAACACCCCGGCCGGAAAACCGGCACGGGCAATGATTTCAGCCAGCGCCCAGGCGCAACCGGGCACCAGTTCCGCCGGCTTGAGCACCACGCAGTTGCCGTAGGCCAACGCCGGGGCGATCTTCCATGCCGGGATCGCAATCGGGAAGTTCCACGGGGTGATCAAACCGACCACGCCAAGGGCTTCGCGAGTGACTTCAACGTTGACGCCAGGACGCACCGACGGCAGGTAATCGCCAGACAGGCGCAGGCACTCACCCGCGAAAAATTTGAAGATGTTGCCGGCACGAGACACCTCGCCGATGGCCTCTGGCAGGGTCTTGCCCTCTTCCCGCGCCAGCAAGGTGCCGAGCTCTTCGCGACGAGCGAGGATTTCGCTGCCGACTTTATCCAGCGCATCGCTGCGTGCCTGAATGCCTGAGGTCGACCAGGCCGGAAATGCCGCACGAGCGGCGTCGATGGCGGCGTTCACCTGGGCCAGGTCAGCCTTGGCGTATTCGCCGATGACATCGGACAACTCGGACGGGTTGATATTGGTCGAGTACTCGGCACCTGCGACCCATTGGCCGCCAATGAAGTTGTCGAATCGTTTTACGTCTGCCACAGCGCTTTCCCCTTAACAGAAGTTCTTACGCAAAAAGCCGCTGATTGCTCAGCGGCCCTGGTTGATTCAGCGGGTTATTGCGCACCTTGCTTGTCCATCAACGCCGCGAGCATTTCGAACTCTTCTGGCGTCAGGTCAGTCAGCGGGGTACGTACGGGACCTGCATCGTAGCCGGCGATTTTCGCGCCCGCCTTGACGATGCTCACCGCGTAACCCGACTTGCGGTTACGGATGTCCAGATAAGGCAGAAAGAAGTCATCGATCAGTTTGCCAACGGTAGCGTGATCGTCACGTGCGATGGCGTGGTAGAAATCCATCGCCATTTTCGGCAGGAAGTTGAACACCGCCGAGGAATAGACCGGAACGCCCAGCGCCTTATACGCCGCGGCGTAGACTTCGGCAGTCGGCAGGCCTCCCAGGTAGCTGAAGCGATCACCGAGGCGGCGGCGGATCGACACCATCAACTCGATATCGCCCAGGCCATCCTTGTAGCCGATCAGGTTCGGGCAGCGTTCAGCCAGGCGTTCCAGCAGCGGTGCGGTCAGGCGGCAGACGTTACGGTTGTAGACGATCACACCAATCTTCACCGATTTGCATACGGCTTCAACGTGGGCGGCAACGCCGTCCTGACTGGCTTCAGTCAAGTAGTGCGGCAGCAACAGCAAGCCTTTGGCACCCAGGCGCTCGGCTTCTTGAGCGTATTCGATGGCCTGACGGGTAGAACCACCGACACCGGCCAGAATCGGCACGCTGCTGGCGCAGGTGTCTACAGCCGTCTTGATCACTTCAGAATATTCGCTGGCCGCCAGGGAAAAGAACTCACCGGTGCCGCCTGCGGCGAACAAGGCCGAAGCGCCGTATGGGGCCAGCCATTCAAGACGTTTGATATAGCCCGCGCGATGGAAATCGCCCTGAGCATTGAAATCGGTAACCGGGAAAGACAGCAAACCGGAGGAGAGGATGGACTTCAGTTCTTGTGGATTCATTGTTCGAACACCCTGGACGCACGTTGTGATGAGAAAACCCGTTCAGCTCTCGCCGAAGTTGTAAGTCATCGTACAACTTAAAATACAACCGTCAACTGCATTTCATCGCCAGATGGAAAATCCGGGTAAGAAAAAGCACTTCCTTGACGTAGGAGAGTTTGCAGCTATGCTCGGCAATAACTGTATGTACATACAGCTATTCGAAGCACAACCTACGACATATCAAGGAGCTAGAAATGTCAGGTCTACACACCCAATCGCAGGAAAACCTCAATCACGACGACCGGATCATTGCCGATCTAGATCAGCTGTTCAGCGAACGTGGCATTGCCATTTCCGCTGATGGCGATCACCTGATACTGCTGACTCGCAGTCAACACAGGCCCAAACATCACCCACCTGGTCTGGCTGGAAAATCGCTGAAAACCGAGCCTGCACCGCGCTTTGAAGGTGGCGAACACACCGCCATCGGCGATGCCACCCTGCTGCGCTTCGTCAAAGACGCGCCGGCAATTGCGGCCTGGCAAGTGCCATTGCACCTGCCCAATGGCCTGGCACTGAGCTACGGCCAAATCGTTTCGCTAGGCGGTGATTTCTACGGCATTCCCGACCAGCCAATCTGCGATGGCGCGACCCCGGTTGATCGCATTCAGCGTTTTACTGCTGCATTCAACTCGCTGGCCGTATTGCCAGCGTCGCGAGCAGAAGCCGGATTGATTCTCGGCGTGATGCAGAAGGAAATCGCTGCCGCCAATCAGGCGATCAAGGATGGCAAACAACCCCACGAAGCCTATGACGCTCTCGGTGATACGTTGTCCGAAGAGTGGAACAAGATCACCGGCGGCGGCAGTTTCGTCTCGGCACTGTTCCCCTTGGGGCGCTATCTGAAACTAGCGGCGAACAACGCCGACCATTTCGGCGAATGGGCATTGCTGGCATACATCGCCGGGCACACCGCCGCCCTGCAACAGGCCGTTCTGGCGCGTAACAGTGGCGATGACAAGCAGTTGGAACTGGCCTATGCGATGAACGCTTTTGCCGACCACTACCTGACCGACCTATTCTCTGCCGGCCACCTGCGGATCCCGCGCAAACAACTGGCGGCGGTGGTGACGCCGAGTGACCTGGGTTCGCTGATTACCCGATTCATGCACGACGAAGACAGCAAATACGGCCTCAACGTGAACAACGCCAACGGTGATCAGTGGCATGCCTACGGTGACAAACGCTACTTCGACTCGGTCGACAGCGCCAACCGCAAACAGGTCAAACTCGCGGTCCAGCGCTCGGCCGACGAAGTCTTCGAGACCTTCCTCAGCGGTTCACTGCCCGCGCCTTCCAGTTACGCTGCGCTGAAGTATCTGCCTGACCTCAATACCGTGAAAAAACCGGTGGGTAACTTCTCCGGGTTATTTGTTCTGGACGGCAACAAGGTGCTGCGCCGCAGCGACGTCAACAACCTCAACGACAGCAACCGGATCGACAACTGGTGGGGCTGGAGTACCTATCTGCTACTCAAGGACTACGCGCCGAACAAACCGGCCGGTTACCTGGAATCCCCTGCCGTTGCACCGACGATCCAGGCTGACGGCTGGCAGAGCCAAACGCCTGGCGAACCCAACTGGTTGCCCGGCAACACCGTGCGTTACGCCTTCAGCTACTTCAATGGTTTGAATGAGTCCTACATCGGCCCCTGGTCGAATTACACAGAGTTGAGCGAACGCTTCCAGCCGACGCTGAACGTGCCGGGCAACGGCGCCCCACGGAACATCTTCCGTCAGTTCCGTGGCGGCTCGCCGGAGCTGATCGGCTCGATCGACGCCCAAGCCACTATCTTCATTGACCGTAACGCCTGATAAGGAAATCACTGATGACTATCAACCTGACACTCGAACTGGCCTCGGGCCAATCCCTCAACGGCGCACCGCTGGAACTGCTGGCCAATGGTGTGCCGGTGGCTCGGGCAGTTGTGGATGACAAAGGGAACGTAGCGTTTAACGCCAAACCCGGAGCCGGGAAACTGGCGGTGAGGGTGGATCGTTCGATCATAAAAACCGGCTGATTTTTCAGCCATTGATCGTTCCCACGCTCTGCGTGGGAATGCAGCCCGGGACGCTCCGCGTCCCAGAAGCGTGACGCAGAGCGTCACAAGAGGTATTCCCACGCGGGAGCATGGGAACAATCATCACCCGACTCAAAAGCCTAGCCGCGCTGCGCCTCTGCCTCTTCATGGGCGTGGCGCAACCGTTCGCGGCTGTTGGTCAGGTGTAGGCGCATGGCCGCGCGGGCGGCGTCCGAATCCTGGCGGGCGATGGCGTCGTAGATTTCTTCGTGTTCACGCGCCAGACGATTCATGTAGTGCTGCTGGTCATCGTGGGCCAGCCGCGCAGAATTGAGCCGGGTACGCGGAATGATGCTGGTGCCCAGGTGGGTCATGATGTCAGTGAAGTAGCGGTTGCCAGTGGCGAGGGCAATCTGCAAATGGAACTGGAAGTCCGATGCCACCGCATCGCCGGCGTGGGCTGCGCTTTCGTTCAAGGCATCCAGTGCCGCGCGCATCAAGGCCAACTGTTCAGGGGTGCGGCGTTGCGCTGCCAAGCCTGCGGATTCCACTTCCAGACTGATGCGCAATTCCAGAATCGCCAGCACATCACGCAAGGTCACCACGGTCGCCGGATCAATGCGAAAGCCGCTTGGGCTCGGCGTGTCGAGCACAAACGTGCCGATGCCATGACGGGTTTCAACCTGCCCCGCCGCCTGCAAACGCGATATCGCTTCACGCACCACGGTGCGGCTGACGCCATGGGCTTCCATGATCGCCGACTCAGTGGGCAACTTGTCGCCACGCTTGAGCAGGCCGTCGCGAATCTGCTCGGACAGCACCGTGACCAGTTCCTGCGCGAGGCTGCGGCGCTTGCGGGGAAGACGAGGGGCGTCGATCGGGTTTTCCATGGTGAACATCAGTCTCAGGCAAACGGTTGAGAACGCATCATAGCGCAGCGCAGTTGTACGATCACTGTCTGAGAACACCATCCCCCTTGTGGGAGCGAGCTTGCTCGCGATAGCGGAGTGTCAGACACCTTGATGCTGGATATCAGACCGTCATCGTCGGATCGCCGCCCGGAGCAAGCTCGCTCCCACAGGGGGGTTGTGGTGTTTACGCTGTCACGGTCTGCTCCAGCAGATGGCCGCTCTCGATCCGCACATGCCGTGGATGGAAACGTTTCAGGCTGCTGCGATGGCCGACGCTAACGATGCTCAGGCCTGGCAAGTGATCGATCAGTGCCTGATACAGCGACGCTTCATCTTCTTCGTCCATCGCCGAGGTCGCTTCGTCCATGTACAGCCATTGCGGCGCGTAGAGCAGCGCTCGGGCAAATGCCAGACGTTGCTGCTCACCCGGTGAGAGCATTCGCTGCCAGTGATTGGCTTCGTCGAGACGGGAAACCAGATGCGGCAATCGGCAGGTTTCCAGCACGCGCACGTAGTGCTCGTGCGAGTAGGTGTCGCCGGCCTGTGGATAACTCAGGGCGTCACGCAGGCTGCCAATCGGCAGATACGGCTTTTGCGGGAGGAACAGATAACGCGCAGCCGGCAGTCGGATGTTGCCGTGACCCGCAGGCCAAAGGTGCCCCATCGCCCGCAGCAAGGTGGATTTGCCACTGCCGGAACGACCGCTGAGCATGACGCGCTCGCCCGCCTCTACCGTCATGTCGGCATTGGTCAGCAAGTGACGACCGTCGGCCAGGTCCAGACCCAGGTTGTGGATTTTCAGCTCTGAGCCCTGATTCTGCACGTCGATGGCCGGCTGGCGCTCTTCGTTTTCGCTCATGGCCTGACGGAAACTCAGCAAACGGTCGCAGGTGGCGCGCCACGAGGCGAGTTCCTGGTACGCACTGATGAACCAGCTGAAACTCTCCTGCACGTTGCCGAAGGCCGAGCTGATTTGCATCAGCTCACCGAGTTCGATCTTGCCGGCAAAGTAGCGCGGCGCGGCGACCATGAACGGGAAGATAATCGCGATCTGGCCGTAACCGGAGGTAAAGAAGGTCAGGCGCTTGGACACTTTCATGATGTCCCAGAAGTTGTGCCAGACCCTGCCAAACCGTGTGCTCAAGCGCTGATGTTCGTTCGGTTCGCCGTTGTACAGGGCGATACTCTCGGCGTTTTCACGCACCCGGACCATGGAAAAACGCAGGTCGGCTTCGAAGCGTTGTTGTTGGTTATTCAGACCGATCAAGCGGCGACCGATCAAATGCGTCAGCCAGCTGCCGACCGCGGCATAGACCACCACGCACCAGAACATGTAGCCGGGAATGGTCAAGCCGAACACTTCAATGCTGCCCGACACGCCCCACAGGATGATCGAGAACGACACCAGGTTGACGATATTGCGAATCAGGCCAAGCCCCAAAGCCAGGGTGTTGGACGTGAAGTTGTTAAGGTCTTCGGAAATCCGCTGGTCCGGGTTATCGGTGTAACCGCCCTGCTCCAGCTGATAGTAGTTCTTGTCGCCGAGCCAACGGGCGAAGTGCTTCTCGGTGAGCCAAGCCCGCCAGCGAATAGTCAGCATCTGAGTCAGGTAGAGCCGGTACACCGCCCCGACAATCGCCACCGCGGCAATCGCGCTGAAATACAGGATCAACTGCCAGAACGCCGCTTCGTCCTTCTTTTGCAGGGCGTTGTAGAAGTCCTTGTACCAGGTGTTGAACCACACCGAGATCCCCACGCTGATCAGCGACAGCACGATCACCGCGATCAGCAGTGCCCAGGCTGTACCCTTCTCTTCACTGCGCCAGTACGGCGTGATCATCTGCCAGACACGGCGAAAAAACTGCCCGCGCACAGTGTCGTTGACCGCGGAATATTCAGCGTTCTGATTCATGGTTCAGACTCGATAAAGAAAAGAACAGGCACGAGCCGATCATAGATGATCGGCTCGGGTTGTCGCGAGGTCTGGCGATAACCGTTCAGCGCCGGTTCAGCGACGAACGGGACGTTTCTGCAGTTTGCGCTGCAGGGTACGCCGGTGCATGCCCAGGGCGCGGGCAGTGGCGGAGATGTTGCCTTCGTGTTCGGTCAGCACGCGCTGGATGTGCTCCCATTGCAGGCGGTCCACCGACATCGGGTTTTCCGGCACCAGGGTGTCAAGGTCGGCGTGCTCTGAGAGCAAGGCGGCCAGCACGTCATCGGCGTCGGCCGGTTTGCACAGGTAATTGCAGGCGCCGCGCTTGATCGCTTCGACGGCGGTGGCAATGCTCGAGTAACCGGTGAGGATCACCACGCGCATTTCCGGGTCGAGCTCGAGCAGTTTTGGCAGCAGCACCAGGCCCGAATCGCCGTCCATTTTCAGGTCCAGCGCGGCATAGTCCGGCAGATCCTGCTGGGCGATGGTCAGGCCCTCTTCGGCAGAGCCTGCAGTGCTGACGCGAAAACCGCGACGGCTCATGGCGCGGGCCATCACGCGGGTGAACGTTGCGTCGTCGTCTACCAGCAACAAATGCGGCAGGTCTTCGCCTTCGACTTGGATCTCGTCACTCATGTTCGTCTCCTCGGGCGACACGGGGCAGGCGCAGCTCGGTGAGCGTACCGCCTTCCTCATGACTGTAGAGTTTCACTGAGCCGCCAGCGCGTGTCACGCTGGCTTTGCTCAAAAACAGGCCCAGGCCGAAACCTTTGCCCTTGGTGGTAAAAAACGGTTTGCCGATCTGTTCGGCAATCGCCAGCGGCACTCCGGGACCGTGGTCGCGAATACTGATGGTCAGCTCGAAGGCATCCCAGTTCAGCGTCACTTCCAGCCCATCAGGGCAGGCATCGGCGGCGTTGTTCAGCAAGTTCAGCAAGGCTTGGGTCAAGTCTGGCGGCGGCGCCAGACGCGGTTCATCACCAAGTCCCAGGCGCCGCAAGCGGTAGGTTGCTTCGGGGCGCATCAGGTGCCAGCGGTTAAGCGCTTCATCGAGCCAGACACTGACGCCCTGCATCTCTACCGCCAGCCGGCGATTGGCTTCGGCGGCGCGAACCAGCTGCTGCAAGGTCTCCTTGCACAGCTTTACCTGATCCTGCAGCACCCTCAAGTCATCTTGCAGCAGCGGGTCGTGATGATCCTGCTGCATTTCCTTGAGCAGCACGCTCATAGTCGCCAGCGGCGTACCCAATTCGTGAGCGGCGCCAGCGGCTTGGGTCGCAACAGCCAGCAGTTGCTGGTCGCGCAGGCCCTCTTCACGGCGAATCGCCCGCAGTTCTTCCTGACGGCGCAGCTCTTCGGCCATCCGCGCAGCAAAGAAGGTAATCACCGCAGCGGCCAAGGCAAAACTCAGCCACATGCCGTAGATCTGCATCTTTTCCCGGTACATCGGAAACGTTTCCAGCGGGTAAAACTGCGCCAGTAACAAGGTGTACATCGCCAGCGCGATGCCCGAAAGGATCACCGAATAACGCCACGGCAGCGTGACGGCGGCAATGGTCAGCGGCACCAGGTAATAGGAAACGAACGGGTTGGTCGAACCGCCGGAGAAATACAGCAGCGCACTGTGGATAAACAGGTCGCAGGCCAGTTGCACGGCGTATTCGAGCTCGGTGACTGGCCACGAAGTGCGCAAGCGAATTGCGGTAAAGGCACACAGCAGCATCGAGCAACCGAGGGTCGCCGCCAGTTGAAACCATGGCAGCGGCAGCAGGTTGAACCAGTAGGCGAGCCCCACCGAACCGGCCTGAGCGGCCAGCACCAGGGTGCGGATAAATGTCAGTCGCCAGAGGTTCTGGCGAGTTGCGGAAAGCAGTTGTACGGGGGCGAGCATGAGCTCTCCTGATGAGCGCTCCAGGCGGATCGCGTCGAGTATAACCAAGCGGGGGCCCCCACAGGCAAAAGTGCGGCAAAGCGCCACAGGACTGAAGATCTACTGTGGTGAGGGAGCTTGCTCCCTCACCACAAAAGCTCTTCGCCAAGGGGAATGGTATGCGGTCAGATCTGTATAGAAGTTGTAACTGGGTGAACCCGGTATTTAAAGCTACAGTCTGATGGTTTCACGCAGGCTCGGACCATAACCCCTGCGCATCATCCAAGGAGCTTTCATGAACACATTGCGCCGCAGCGCCGCCCTTCTCGTCCTCAGTGCCGGCACCCTCGCCAGCCTGCCAGCGTTGGCCGTCGACGAACTTCACTACAACCAGATTTCCCTGCGCGCCGAAGTCAGTCAGGAAGTGGCCCGCGACCTGATGATCGTGACCCTCTACACCGAAGAACAAAACACCGACCCGGCGAAACTCGCCGCCGACGTCAGCACCACCATGAACAAGGCGCTGGCCCAGGCCAAACAGGTCAAGGACATCACCCTGCGTCAGGGCAGCCGTCACAGCTACCCGATCTACGACACCAAGGGCCAGAAGATCACCGGCTGGCGTGAACGCGCCGAACTGCGCCTGGAAAGCTCGAACTTCGCGGCGCTGTCCAAGCTCACTGGCGAACTGCTGACCGACCTGAAAATGGGCGGCATGGACTTCGCCATCGCCACCCCGACCCGCAAGGCCAGCGAAGATGCCTTGCTCAAAGAAGCCGTCACCGCCTTCAAGGCCCGCGCCCAACTGGCCACCGATGCACTGGGCGGCAAGGGTTACAAAATCGTCAACCTGAACCTCAACAGCAACGGTTATCCACAGCCTTACCTACGCGCGCCAATGATGATGAAAGCCGCGGGCATGGACTCGGCACCGGTAACCCCGGATGTCGAAGCCGGCACCAGCCAGGTCAGCATGACGGCCGATGGCTCGATTGAAGTCTTGATGCCGTAAGATCGCTTGATCGTTCCCACGCTCTGCGTGGGAATGCAGCCCGGGACGCGGAGCGTCCCAGAAGCGTGACGCGGAGCGTCACAAGAGGCATTCCCACGCGGGAGCGTGGGAACGATCATCCTCCCGATACGTGCCCTACTTGACCTGGTACTCCGCAGGCTCCGGCACATCAAAATCATCCAGCGCCCTGTCCACCAGCAATTGCACCCCATCCACCAGTCGACAGATCGCCAGTGCCACATTGCGCCGCGAACCTTCGATCTCGAACGCCAGGTCGGCGGCCATGACTTTCACCGACGCCAGATCTTCCGAGGCGTTGGCCAGCAGGCTTTCAGTGCCCACATCAGGAGCGACGCTGAATAACCGATCAGAACGCAAATCGCTGAAGCGCAGTTTGGCGAGTGTCGGTTTCAGGTAGTGATCCAGTGCCCGGTGTGCGGCATCGTGGAGCTTTTTGGAATCGAGGGATTGGTAGGGGGAAACGTCGTCAGGTGCGGGGGGATCGGGGATTAACTTGTCCATTTAAATACTCCACTCATTTTGGGAGCCATCACTTACCGATCTCACTCAGTGAAGGGGTGGCAGCTATGTGCGGTGTGAGATTACCGGGAGTAGAACCGGCCAGACCGAAGTCTGCCCGCACACAGCCGCCATAAAACATTGCGGACAGCAGATAAGCTGGCGGCAATTATGGTGGTACTGGCACTCGATTCATACTCTTTGCCGGGATCTCACTCCCGATCGCTGAGTTTTCAGCGACAGCCAAAGGTTAGAGAGGGCATTTCCGACCGGCAACCTGAAAGAGGCGTGGGAAAGTTCTACGGTTCTGACAGATTGCATCAACACTCAAAACGGAACGCGGAGCGTCCCAGGCAGCATTCCCACGCAGAGCGTGGGAACGATCAATCTGGTGGTTGATCTGGAAAACTGGTTGATTCCGATCAGAACGACCAACAAGCTCCCCAATAACCCGCTGTGTATGCCACAACAGAGGGGTCCCCCTAACAAACGGATATTTCCGCGTCCCCCGTCAACAACGCTACCCTCCGGAAAAAGCCGCTGCCAAACCCTCGGGGACTCCATGGAAAGAACCACCGTCAAACCACTTCTGCTTGCCCTCACCCTCGCCACTATTGCTCCATTCGCCCAGGCCGCGACCACGCTGGTCTACTGCTCCGAAGCCAGCCCTGCCGGGTTCGACCCGAGCCAGTACACCAGCGGCACGGATTTCGATGCCTCGGCTGAAACAGTCTTCAACCGTCTGACCCAATTCAAACGCGGTGGCACCGAAGTCGAACCGGGGCTGGCGACGAGTTGGGATGTCTCCAAAGACGGCCTGACCTACACTTTCCACCTGCGTGACGGGGTGAAGTTTCATACCACCGACTACTTCACGCCGAGCCGCGATTTCAACGCGGACGATGTGCTGTTCACCTTCCAGCGCTTGCTCGACCCCGAAAACCCGTTTCGCAAGGCCTACCCCGCTGAGTCGCCGTACTTCACCGACATGGGCCTGAACACCACGATCAAGAGTATCGACAAGGTCGATGAGCACACGGCGCGCTTCAGCCTGAACAATATCGACGCCGCGTTTGTGCAGAACCTGGCGATGAGCTTCGCCTCGATCCAGTCCGCCGAGTACGCCGCGCAGTTGCTCAAGGAAGGCAAAGCCTCTGACCTCAACCAGAAGCCGGTCGGCACCGGGCCATTTGTGTTCAAGCGTTATCAGAAGGACTCGCAGATCCGCTACAGCGCCAACCGCGCCTACTGGAAACCCGAGGATGTGAAACTCGACAACCTGATTTTCTCGATCACCCCGGACGCCGCCGTGCGCCTGCAAAAGCTCAAGACCGGCGAGTGCCAGGTCAGCGGCTACCCACGTCCGGCCGATATTGAAGTGATGGAACAGGACCCGAACCTGCGGGTGCTCAAGCAAGCCGGTTTCAACCTTGGTTTCCTGGCCTACAACGTGACCCACCCGCCCCTGGACCAGCTCAAGGTCCGACAGGCGCTGGATATGGCGATCGATAAGCCGGCGATCATCAAGGCCGTCTATCAAAGCGCCGGGCAACTGGCGCAGAACGCCCTGCCACCAGCGCAATGGTCGTATGACCCGACCATCAAGGACGCGCCCTACGACCCGACCAGGGCAAAGGCGCTACTAAAAGAAGCAGGGGTTGCCCCCGGTACCACCATCAATTTGTGGGCGATGACCGTGCAGCGGGCGTCCAATCCGAACGCGCGGATGTCGGCGCAGATGATCCAGCAGGACTGGGCCAAGGTCGGCATCACGGCCAACATCGTCAGCTATGAATGGGGCGAGTACATCAAGCGCGCCAAGAACGGCGAGCACGACGCGATGATCTACGGCTGGACCGGCGACAACGGTGACCCGGACAACTGGCTCGGCGTGCTCTACAGCTGCGCCGCAGTGAAAGGTAGCAACTACGCCAAGTGGTGCGACCCGGCGTACGACAAGCTGGTTCAGCAGGCCAAGGTCTCCACTGACCGTGACGAGCGGGTCAAGCTCTATCAACAGGCACAAAAAATCCTTAAGCAACAAGTGCCTATCACACCGATCGCCAACTCGACGGTTTTTCAGCCTCTGCGCAAGGAAGTTTCCGACTTCAAGATCAGCCCGTTCGGCCTCACACCCTTTTATGGCGTGGGTATAAATAAGTAACACCGCGCTCCGGCCGGGTGCGCCAGCCGCCCTGGCCGCACCTCTATGGTGCGTCGTTTGCACCGAAAAATACGACCGCAAACGGTCAAATGCGTCAACTTTTATACATATGCGACATTTAGGTACGTTCGTGCCACTGTTTAAGGCTTGTAGCTCCCCGGCATCTTGCATTGGGTATGGGCCCTGCATAAGTATCCGCAGGTCGACTCACGAGGTCGTCCTCTAATTCCAAAAATGACAACAAATCATGAGGCCACCATGCTTAAACACGCGGTCATTCCGTTTTTAGTCGGCGCAAGCTTATTAGCTAGCGCACCTTTCGCCCAAGCGGCGACTAACCTGGTGTTCTGCTCCGAAGGGAGCCCGGCCGGTTTTGATCCTGGTCAGTACACCACCGGAACCGACTTCGACGCCTCAGCAGAAACCATGTTCAACCGCTTGAGCCAGTTCGAACGTGGCGGCACCGCCGTTGTTCCTGGCCTGGCCACCAGCTGGGACATTTCCCCGGATGGCCTGACTTACACCTTCCATCTGCGCGATGGGGTGAAGTTCCACACGACGCCGTATTTCACGCCGACCCGTAACTTCAACGCCGACGACGTGCTGTTCACCTTCGACCGCATGCTCGACAAGGACATGCCGTTCCGTAAAGCCTACCCGACCGAATTCCCGTACTTCACCGACATGGGGATGGACACCAACATCACCAAGGTCGAGAAAGTCGACGACAAGACCGTCAAGTTCACCCTGAAAACCGTAGACGCGGCGTTCATCCAGAACCTGGCCATGAGCTTCGCCTCGATCCAGTCTGCCGAGTACGCCGACAAGCTGCTCAAGGAAGGTAAACCGGGCGACATCAACCAGAAGCCGATCGGCACTGGCCCGTTCGTGTTCAAGAGCTACCAGAAAGACTCCAACATCCGTTACACGGGTAACAAGGACTACTGGAAGCCTGAAGACGTCAAGATCGACAACCTGATCTTCGCCATCACCACCGATCCGTCGGTGCGTATCCAGAAGCTCAAGAAAAACGAATGCCAGGTCACCCTCTTCCCGCGCCCGGCCGACCTCAAGGCCCTGGGTGAAGACAAAGACCTGAAGCTGCCACACCAGGCCGGCTTCAACCTGGGCTACATCGCCTACAACGTGATGCCAGTGCTCAAGGGCCGCACCGACGCCAACCCGCTGGCCAACCTCAAGGTCCGTGAAGCGCTGGACATGGCGGTGAACAAGCCGCAGATCATCGACTCGGTTTACCAGGGCGCCGGTCAACTGGCGGTCAACGCCATGCCCCCGACCCAGTGGTCCTACGACACCACCATCAAGGATGCCAAGTACGATCCTGAAAAAGCCAAGGAACTGCTCAAGGAAGCCGGCATCAAGCCTGGCACCGAGATCACCCTGTGGGCCATGCCGGTTCAGCGTCCGTACAACCCGAACGCCAAGCTGATGGCTGAAATGCTGCAGTCCGACTGGGCCAAGATCGGTCTGAAAGTGAACATCGTCAGCTACGAGTGGGGCGAGTACATCAAGCGTTCCAAAGGCGGCGAGAACCAGGCGATGATCATCGGCTGGAGCGGCGACAATGGTGACCCGGACAACTGGCTTGGCACCCTGTTCGGCTGCGATGCCATGAACGGTAACAACTTCTCGAAATGGTGCGACAAGCCTTACGACGCACTGATCAAACAAGCCAAATCCACCCCGGATGTGGCTAAACGCACCGAGCTGTACAAGCAGGCGCAACATCTCCTCAAAGATGCAGTCCCGATGACACCTATCGCGCACTCGACGGTGTATCAACCCATGCGCAACACCGTGCAGGATTTCAAGATCAGCCCGTTTGGCTTGAACTCCTTCTACGGCGTCAGCGTCAGCAAATAAGGTTTTGCAACGGCGACGCTCTTGACGTCGCCGTTGCTCTATCTGCCGAAACAGCTGGAATTCGCCTACTTCCCAAACCATTGCGGACTACTGCAGCAGGTTTAGGACGTGTCGCCTTTTCCTACCTGTTTTTCAGGCCCTACGCATTTACCGCCTGACCTCCGCCCCCTACCGTCGAGGTCCGGTCGTGTTGTCGCTGCGGCTGGCAATTGCTGAACCCATGGCTTTGATTCAGTGATACCTGCACGTCCCCGGACGGGACGATGGCTCACTGTTACACCTGAAAAGAGAGGGAGCGTCATGCGCCATACCTTGGTTTTATCCGCATTGCTGGGCACCGGCCTGTTGGCCGCCACGTCAGTCAGCCAGGCCGCCAACAACAGCCTGGTGTTTTGCTCTGAAGGCAGCCCGGCGGGCTTCGACACCGCGCAGTACACCACTGCGACCGACAATGACGCCGCCGAACCGTTGTACAACCGGCTGGCCGAGTTCGAAAAAGGCTCCACCAATGTCGTACCGGGCCTGGCCACACGTTGGGATATTTCCGAGGATGGTCTCAAGTACACCTTCCACCTGCGCGAAGGGGTGAAATTTCACACCACCCAGTACTTCACACCGAGCCGCGACTTCAACGCAGACGATGTGCTGTTCACCTTCAATCGCATGCTCGATACCGAGCATCCATTCCGCAAGGCTTACCCGACCGAGTTTCCGTACTTCAACGGGATGAGCCTGAACAAGAACATCGCCAAGGTCGAGAAGACCGGACCATTGACCGTGGTCATGACCCTGAACTCGGTAGACGCCGCGTTCATTCAGAACATCGCCATGAGTTTCGCCTCGATTCTCTCCGCCGAATACGCCGACCAGTTGCTCGCGTCCGGCAAGCCGAGCGAGATCAACCAGAAGCCGATCGGCACCGGGCCGTTCGTATTCAAGAGCTACCAGAAAGATTCCAATATCCGTTACACCGGCAACAAACAGTACTGGGACCCGAGCCGGGTCAAGCTCGACCAGCTGATTTTCGCCATCAACACCGATGCGTCGGTGCGCGTGCAGAAGCTCAGGAAAAACGAATGCCAGATCACCCTGCACCCACGTCCGGCCGATGTCGACGCGCTGAAAAACGACCCCAAGCTGCAACTGATCGAGAAGCCCGGTTTCAACCTTGGCTACATCGCCTACAACGTGCGGCATAAACCCTTCGACCAGCTCGAAGTACGCCAGGCGCTGGACATGGCGGTGAACAAGCAGGGGATTCTCAAGGCGGTATACCAGGGCGCCGGTCAACTGGCAGTCAACGCCATGCCACCGACCCAGTGGTCCTACGACGAAACTATCAAAGACGCCGCCTACAACCCGGAAAAAGCCAAGGAATTGCTCAAGGCTGCCGGGGTCAAGGAAGGCACCGAGATCACTCTCTGGGCCATGCCGGTACAGCGTCCGTACAACCCGAACGCCAAGCTGATGGCTGAAATGCTGCAATCGGATTGGGCGAAAATCGGCCTGAAAGTAAAGATCGTCAGCTACGAATGGGGCGAGTACATCAAGCGCACCAAGAATGGCGAACACGACATCAGCCTGATCGGCTGGACCGGCGACAACGGGGACCCGGACAACTGGCTGGGCACCCTGTACAGCTGCGACGCGATTGGCGGCAACAACTACTCCATGTGGTGTGACCCGCAATACGACAAGCTGATCAAGCAAGCCAAGATTGTCACCGACCGTGAGCAACGCACGGTGCTCTACAAGCAGGCTCAGCAATTGCTCAAGCAGCAAGTGCCGATCACGCCTGTTGCCCACTCGACGGTCAACCAGCCGTTGAGCGCCAAAGTCGAAGGATTCAAGGTCAGCCCCTTCGGCCGTAACGTCTTCTCGGGTGTCAGCATCGACCAATAACTGATTAGCCAGAACCCTGAGGGCGATTTTCGCCCTCACGCAAAGGTGTTGCCTGAATTCGGCGAACACGCCAAATGCAAACGTTTGCGATACGTGAATGAGTTCAAAACCAAATAGCCGGATCACCAAAAAAGACCGGCATTAAAAAAAGAAAGAAAGGAGCTTCACCCATGAAACTGAGCAGCACCGCATTATTGGCCTTGGCCATCAGCAGTGTCACGGCCACGGCTTATGCCGAAACCCAGAGCCAGGAGTTCACCCCGGTTACGGTCAACACCAGCAGCGCACAAGCCTCCGCAACAGGCTTTGTCGAAGGTCAGAAGATCGACGGTTCCACGCGTAACTGGTACGCCAACGAACAATTGAAACGTGGCGGCAAGTTCACCTACCTCAAAGACGGTGTGGCGACGCCAACCGACCGCCGTATCAACTGGGTTCAGGGCACTATCGTCAAGTACAACTCCGGCTTCACTCAGGGCACCATCGGTGTCAGCACTGAAGTGGCTGCCTACAACGCCGTTGCACTGGATCGTGATCACAAGGATCTGGCGTCCAACAACGGCGGTGCACCGGGCTCTCGTCCAGGCGCAGGCAACAACCGTACCCTGACCAAAGAAGGCGGCGATGCCCAAGGCCAGTGGAGCAAACTGGGTCTGGCCAACGTCAAGTTCCGCGTATCGAACACAACCCTGACCGCCGGCCGCCAGAACTTCAGCACCCCGATTGTCGACACCATCGGCAACCGTGCGTTGCCTTCGAGCTTTGAGGGCGTGAGCCTGCACAGCGAAGAGCTGAACAATCTGTCGTTCGATGCAGGATCCTTCGACCGCGTATCCCCGCGGACCGAAGAGAGCCTGTCGAAATTCCGTACCGAGTACACCAACAACAAGGCCGAAACCGATCGCGTGAATACCGCCGGCCTGAACTATCAGCCGTTCAAGAGCCTGAAAACCAGCCTGTACGTCGCGAACGTCGAAGACTTCTGGAATCAGTACTACTTCGGCGCCACCCACGAACTGGGTGATAGCTCGGTGCTGGGCCTGACCACCGGCCTGAACTACTACAAAACCCTCGACACCGGCAAAAAGGAAATGGGCAACATCAACAACGATGCCTACTCCGTGTCGTTCGGCCTGACCCACCAGGCCCACAGCCTGACGTTCTCCTGGCAGCAAATTGCCGGCGACGAGTACTTCGACTACCTGCACGAAACCAACGGTATCTACCTGGCCAACTCCCTGCTCTCGGACTTCAACGGTCCGAACGAGAAGTCCTTCCAGATCGCCTATGGCCTGAACATGGCTGAATACGGCGTGCCGGGCCTGAAGTTCAACATCTACCAGGCTCGCGGCTGGGGCATCGACGGTACGCACTACACCGGCACCGCCTATGACGTGAAAAACATGGACGGCGAGCACCACTATGAATACGGCATTGGTACTTCCTACGCCGTACAAAGTGGCCCGCTGAAAGCCACCACCATTCGCGCGACCTACACCGCGCACCGTGCCTCCGAAAACCAGGCTGACGGCAGCCTCAACGAGTTCCGTCTCATGACCACGATCCCGTTCAACATTCTGTAAAAGCGCTGCCAAACGGCTGACTCACGATGAGTCGGCCGTCTGGCTTTTTCCTGTTCAACCGATTGCAGAGGGCTCTTGATGAAAATGCTTCCCCTACGTGCGGCCATCGCCGCCGCGCTGCTGAGTGTCGCCATTGGCGCCTCGGCCAAACCCTTGGTGGTCTGTACCGAAGCCAGCCCGGAAGGCTTCGATATGGTCCAGTACACGACTGCAGTCACAGCCGATGCGGTGGCCGAAACCATCTTCAACCGTCTGGCGGACTTCAAGCCCGGCACCACTGAAGTGATTCCGGCACTGGCCGACTCCTGGGACATCAGCGAAGACGGTCTGACCTACACGTTCCACTTGCGCAAAGGCGTCAAGTTTCACACCACCGAATACTTCAAGCCGACCCGCGACATGAATGCCGACGACGTGGTCTGGAGTTTCCAGCGTCAGCTGGACCCGAACCACCCGTGGCACACCAAGTCGAGCGTGGGCTTCCCGTACTTTGAAAGCATGGGCTTCAAAGAGCTGCTCAAAAGTGTCGAGAAGGTCGACGACAACACGGTCAAATTCACCCTGACCCGCCGTGAAGCACCGTTCCTGGCGGACATCGCCATGGCCTTCTCCTCGATCTACTCCGCCGAGTACTCCGACCAGTTGCTCAAGGCCGGCAAGACCGGCGACCTGAACAACAAGCCCGTCGGTACCGGCCCGTTCATCTTCCAGCGTTACGCCAAGGATGCTCAGGTTCGCTTCAAGGCCAACCCGGAGTACTTCCGTGGCAAGCCGCCGGCTGACGCGCTGATTTTGGCCATCGCCACCGACAACAACGTTCGCCTGCAAAAGCTCAAGGCCAACGAGTGCCAGATCGCCCTCTATCCGAAACCGGATGATATCCAGAGCATCAAGGCTGACCAGAACCTGAAGGTCGATGAAATAGCGGCCATGACCACCAGCTACACCGCTCTGAACACCACACGCAAATACATGAGCGATGCACGGGTTCGCCATGCAATCAATATCGCTTTCGACAAGGAGGCCTACACTGATGCCTTGTACGGTAAAGGCAACGCAGTGGTCGGCACCGGCCCGTATCCGCCGACCCTGCTAGGCTTCAACGACACATTGACGAACCCTCCACGTGACCTCGACAAGGCACGTGCACTGCTCAAGGAAGCCGGTGTGCCGGAAGGTACGGTGTTCACCCTGTTCACGCGCAACGGCGGCGGACCGACCAATCCGAACCCGATGCTCGGTGCACAAATGATGCAGTCGGACCTGGCCAGGATCGGTATAAAGGTCGATATCCGCGTGATGGAATGGGGCGAGATGCTCAAACGCGCCAAGAACGGGGAACACGACATGGTCTCGGCTGGCTGGGCGGGAGATAACGGAGATCCGGACAACTTCCTGACTCCGAACCTGAGTTGCGAGGCTGCAAAAAACGGCGAGAACTACGCCCGCTGGTGCAACAAAACGTTCCAGGACCTGATCGACAAGGCTCGCGCCGGCACCGACTCTGGGGAACGGAAAGAACTCTACGAGCAGTCCCAGACGGTTTTCGACAAGGAGCAGCCATGGATTCCAATGGCTTACCCGAAAATATTTACCGCCATGCGTAAAAACGTCGAGGGCTTCCACCAGAGCCCCCTGACCACAAACAACTTCGCTACTACCGAAGTGAAGTAGATAAGAAAACGCCCGGCAACGTTGACCCCAACGCTGCCGGGAACGCCTAACCGGCTGATGAGGTACACCACAAGATGTTTAGTTTTATTGCCCGCCGATTGGGATTATTGATCCCCACGTTCTTCGGCATCACCTTGCTGACTTTCGCGTTGATTCGCATGATTCCCGGCGACCCCGTGGAAGTCATGATGGGCGAACGTCGGGTCGATCCCGAAATGCATGCTCAGGCAATGGAACGCCTTGGTCTGAACAAACCGCTGTATGCCCAGTATCTGGACTACATCGGCAAACTGGCCCACGGCGACCTGGGTGAATCCCTGCGGACCCGTGAAAGCGTATGGACTGAATTCACCTCGCTGTTCCCCGCAACCCTGGAACTGTCCATGGCTGCCCTGCTGTTCGCTGGCGTTCTCGGCCTGTTGGCCGGGGTGATCGCAGCGCTGAAGCGAGGGTCCCTGTTCGACCATGGGGTGATGGGCATCTCCCTTGCCGGGTATTCGATGCCGATTTTCTGGTGGGGCCTGATCCTCATCATGTTCTTCTCGGTCTCCCTGGGCGTGACCCCGGTGTCCGGGCGGATCGACCTGCTGTATGACATCGAGCCAAGAACCGGCTTCATGCTCATCGACACCCTGCTGGCCAATGACACCGGCGCGTTCTTCGACGCCCTGCACCACCTGATTCTTCCGGCCATCGTGCTCGGCACCATTCCGCTGGCGGTGATCGCCCGGATGACCCGTTCCTCGATGCTCGAAGTCCTGCGTGAAGACTACATCCGCACCGCCCGGGCCAAAGGCCTGTCGCCGTCGCGCGTGGTGTTCGTTCACGGCCTGCGCAACGCCTTGATCCCGGTACTGACCGTGGTCGGCCTACAGGTCGGCACATTGCTGGCCGGTGCGGTTCTGACCGAAACCATCTTCTCGTGGCCCGGTATCGGCAAATGGCTGATCGAAGCCATTGGCGCCCGGGATTACCCCGTGGTGCAAAACGGAATTCTGTTAATCGCCTGCCTGGTGATTCTGGTCAACTTTGTAGTGGATATTCTTTATGGCTTCGCAAACCCACGCATCCGTCACCAGCGCTGAGACCCTACGTATGAGTACTCCAACTACCGCCGTAGCAGTCGATCAAAGTCTGCTGTATCCGTCCCCGTACAAAGAGTTCTGGCAAGCATTCTCCAAGAACAAGGGCGCCGTCGCCGGCCTGTTGTTCATGCTGCTGGTTATTTTTTGCGCGATTTTCGCCCCATGGGTTGCTCCGCATAACCCGAGCGAGCAGTTCCGCGACTTCCTGCTGACCCCACCGGCCTGGCTGGCCAATGGGCAGATGCAATTCCTGCTCGGCACCGATGAGCTGGGACGCGACCTGCTGTCGCGCCTGATCCATGGTTCGCGCCTGTCCTTGATGATCGGCCTGTCGTCGGTGGTCATGTCGCTGATTCCGGGGATCCTGCTGGGTCTGTTCGCCGGGTTCTTCCCACGCCTGCTGGGCCCGACCATCATGCGCCTGATGGACATCATGCTGGCCCTGCCGTCCTTGCTGCTGGCTGTGGCGATCGTCGCCATCCTCGGCCCTGGCCTGATCAACACCGTGATCGCCATCGCCGTGGTGTCCCTGCCGGCCTACGTTCGTCTGACCCGCGCTGCGGTTATGGGCGAACTGAACCGCGACTACGTGACCGCCGCGCGCCTGGCCGGTGCCGGTCTGCCGCGCCTGATGTTCATCACCGTGCTGCCCAACTGCATGGCGCCGCTGATCGTTCAGGCAACCCTGAGCTTCTCCTCGGCGATTCTCGATGCCGCGGCACTGGGCTTCCTCGGCCTTGGCGTACAACCGCCAACCCCTGAGTGGGGCACCATGCTGGCTTCGGCTCGCGACTACATCGAACGCGCCTGGTGGGTCGTCAGCCTGCCTGGCTTGACCATTTTGCTCAGCGTGCTGGCAATCAACCTGATGGGCGACGGCCTGCGCGACGCGCTGGACCCGAAACTCAAGAACGCCGCCTGAGGAGATTCAAATGTCACTGTTGGAAATCAAGAATCTCAACGTTCGCTTCGGCGACAAGAACGCCGTTCCGGTGGTCGACGGTCTCGACATTTCCGTGGACAAGGGCGAAGTCCTGGCCATCGTTGGCGAGTCGGGGTCCGGCAAATCCGTGACCATGATGGCGCTGATGGGCCTGATCGAACATCCGGGGATCGTCACCGCTGACGCCCTGAATTTCGACGGCAAGAACATGCTCAAGCTCAGCAATCGTCAGCGTCGGCAAATCGTCGGCAAAGACCTGGCCATGGTCTTCCAGGACCCGATGACCGCGCTGAACCCAAGCTACACCGTCGGCTTCCAGATCGAAGAAGTGCTGCGCCTGCACCTGAAAATGTCCAGCAAGGACGCCCGCAAGCGCGCCATCGAGCTGCTGGAAAAAGTCGAAATCCCGGGCGCCTCGAGCCGTATGGACGCCTACCCGCACCAACTGTCCGGCGGTATGAGCCAACGTGTGGCGATTGCCATGGCAATTGCCGGCGAACCGAAACTGCTGATCGCCGACGAACCGACCACCGCGCTGGACGTGACGATCCAGGCGCAGATCATGGACCTGCTGCTGGCGCTGCAAAAAGAGCAGAACATGGGCCTGGTGCTGATCACTCACGACCTCGCCGTGGTGGCCGAAACCGCCCAGCGCGTGTGCGTGATGTATGCCGGCCAAGCGGTAGAAGTCGGTCAGGTGCCGCAGTTGTTCGACATCCCGGCGCACCCGTACAGCGAAGCGCTGCTCAAGGCCATTCCCGAGCACAGCCTGGGTTCCTCGCGCCTGGCCACGTTGCCGGGCATCGTTCCCGGTCGCTATGACCGTCCGCAAGGCTGCCTGCTGTCGCCGCGCTGCCCGTACGTGCAGGACAGCTGCCGTCAACAACGTCCAGGCCTGGACCCGAAAAGCAACAGCCTCGCCCGCTGCTTCTATCCTTTGAATCAGGAGGTGGCGTAATGGCCGTCGTTCTCACCGCCCGTGACCTGACCCGTCACTACGAAGTCTCCCGCGGCCTGTTCAAAGGCACCGCGCTGGTACGCGCACTCAATGGCGTGTCGTTCGAACTCGAAGCCGGCAAGACCCTCGCCGTGGTTGGCGAATCCGGCTGCGGCAAGTCGACCCTGGCCCGCGCCCTGACGTTGATCGAAGAGCCGTCTTCGGGTTCGTTGAAAATCGCCGGGCAAGAAGTCACCGGCGCCAACAAGGCCGAACGCAAACAGCTGCGCAAAGACGTGCAGATGGTCTTTCAGAGCCCTTACGCCTCGTTGAACCCACGGCAGAAAATCGGCGATCAACTGGCCGAACCGTTGCTGATCAACACCAAACTTTCCGCGGCCGAACGCCGTGAAAAAGTCCAGGCGATGATGAAGCAGGTCGGCTTGCGTCCTGAGCACTATCAGCGTTATCCGCACATGTTCTCGGGCGGCCAGCGTCAACGGATCGCCCTGGCTCGGGCCATGATGCTGCAACCCAAAGTGCTGGTCGCGGACGAACCGACCTCGGCACTGGACGTGTCGATTCAGGCCCAGGTGCTGAACCTGTTCATGGACCTGCAGCAAGAGTTCAACACCGCCTATGTATTCATCTCCCACAACCTGGCGGTGGTGCGTCACGTCGCTGATCAGGTGCTGGTGATGTACCTCGGCCGGCCGGTGGAAATGGGCCCGAAAGAAGACATCTACACCCGTCCTCTGCACCCTTACACCCAGGCACTGCTGTCGGCCACACCGACGATTCATCCGGATCCGACCAAGCCGAAAATCAAGATCGTCGGCGAACTGCCGAACCCGCTGAACCCGCCGTCCGGGTGCGCGTTCCACAAGCGTTGCCCGTACGCCACCGAACTGTGCAGCAAAGAAGAGCCGGCCCTGCGCCAGCTCGACAGCCGCCAGGTGGCCTGCCATTACGCCGAGCAATTCGTCGTCTAAGCCGGGCATGAAAAAGCGCCCTCTCGGGGCGCTTTTTGAAACGCGTTGACCAACCCCCCTCCTGTCGGACTGCGCATCAGTCCGACAGGAGGGGGGTTCTTTTGTCTGAATCCTTAAGCCTTAACCCTGGGTATCGTCTTCGGAATCGTCGGAGGATGGGTCCTCATCGCCTTTAGTGTCACTTTGACTCTGATCACCAGTGGCAACCATCAAGCCACTGCCCTGCACACTTTTTGCTGCCGAAAAACCCTGGTCCTGCACCGCGCCGCCGCTCGCCCACGCTGCCGAAGTGCCCACCGACAGCAACACCAGCACTTTGATCAGTAAAACCATGCGTTGAAAAATGCTCATAGCTGATTCCATCCTTTCGTAGGTGAATCACGAGTAGCTACGGATCGTATTTCCAACGACCGCAGCGCTGTCTGAAATCTAGTCTGGATAGACGGGATTGACCAGATAGGACACTAACGATGGTCGCCAATTGCCTTTTGCCAAAAGACAGGTTTGGAATAATCGATATGCCAAAATGCTCGTTCCCACGCTCTGCGTGGGAAGGCAGTCAGGGACGCTCCGCGTCCCAGGAGCAGACGCAGAGCGTCCGGTGAGGCTTTCCCACGCAGGAGCGTGGGAACGAGCATTTCCAAATAAAAAGCCCCGAGGCTTTCGCGTCGGGGCTTTGGGTGTAGCCGTTTAGCGCTTAATGATGCTCACGCGTCGCACGGAATTTCACATCCGGCCAACGCTCTTCCATCAGCGCCAGGTTGACCCGGGTCGGGGCCAGGTAGGTCAGGTGGCCGCCGCCGTCGAGGGCGAGGTTTTCCACAGCCTTGACGCTGAACTCTTCGAGCTTCTTCTTATCGCTGCAATCGATCCAGCGTGCGGACCACACGGTGATCGGCTCGTAGGCGCATTCGACCTTGTATTCCTCTTTCAGGCGGCTGGCGACCACATCGAACTGCAACACACCGACGGCGCCGAGGATGATGTCGTTGCTGCGTTCCGGGAAAAACACCTGGGTCGCGCCTTCTTCGGCGAGCTGCTGCAAGCCCTGGCGAAGTTGCTTGGACTTCAGCGGATCCTTCAGGCGTACGCGACGGAACAGTTCCGGGGCGAAGTGCGGGATACCGGTGAAGCCCAGGGTTTCGCCTTCGGTGAAGGTGTCGCCGATCTGGATGGTGCCGTGGTTGTGCAGACCGATGATGTCGCCGGCAAACGCTTCTTCCAGCTGCTCACGCTCGGAGGAGAAGAACGTCAGCGCGTCGCCGATCCGGACGTCCTTGCCGGTGCGCACGTGGCGCATCTTCATGCCTTTTTCGTACTTGCCGGAGCAGATACGCATGAAGGCAATACGGTCGCGGTGTTTAGGGTCCATGTTCGCCTGGATCTTGAACACGAAGCCGGTGAACTTCTCTTCCACCGGTTCCACCGTACGCTCGTTGGCAACACGGGCCAGCGGCTTCGGTGCCCAGTCGACCACGGCGTCGAGCACGTGATCGACCCCGAAGTTGCCCAGCGCGGTACCGAAGAACACTGGGGTCAGTTGGCCGTCCAGGAATTCCTGTTGGTTGAATTCGTGGCAGGCTCCTTGCACCAGCTCCAGCTGTTCGATGAAGCGCTCGTACTCGTCACCCAAGTGGGCGCGGGCTTCATCGGAGTCGAGCTTCTCGATGATTTTCACCTCGGTCCGCTCGTGGCCGTGGCCAGCGGTGTAGACGATGATGTAATCGTCTGCGAGGTGATAGACGCCTTTGAAATCACGGTAGCAACCGATCGGCCAGGTGATCGGCGCAGCCTTGATCTTGAGGACGGCTTCAATTTCGTCGAGCAGTTCGATGGGATCGCGGATGTCACGGTCGAGTTTGTTGATGAAGCTGACGATCGGCGTGTCACGCAGACGGCAAACGTCCATCAGGGCGATGGTCCGTGGCTCTACACCCTTACCGCCGTCGAGAACCATCAATGCCGAGTCGACCGCCGTCAGGGTGCGGTAGGTGTCTTCGGAGAAGTCTTCGTGGCCCGGGGTGTCGAGCAGGTTGATCATGTGATCGCGATACGGGAACTGCATGACCGACGTGGTAATGGAAATACCACGCTGCTTTTCCATTTCCATCCAGTCGGAGGTGGCATGGCGGTCGGACTTGCGAGACTTCACCGTGCCGGCAACCGCAATCGCCTTGCCCATCAGCAAGAGCTTTTCGGTGATGGTGGTCTTACCCGCATCGGGGTGGGAAATAATGGCGAAAGTGCGGCGTTTCGCGACTTCGGCGGCCTGTTTGGTCATGGGAAATCGCCTGGCAGGTGATTCAAAAAAGGGCGGCGAGTATAGCTCAAAACGACATCTACGGACCACCGTTCGTAGGTGCTGCCAAAGGCTGCGACCCAACGTGGGGGCTAGCGATCCAACGTGCGTAGAAGCTGCCGAAGGCTGCGATCTTTTGATCTTCGGCATAACTGAAAACGCTAGAAGATCGCAGCCTTCGGCAGCGCCTACGGTGGCTAAATAGTGTCTGACGTGGGAACCTTTTAAACCGTGGAGCCGTCCACTCCACTGTTACGACCTGTCGTCAGGGGCTGAAATATCAGCAAGTCAGCCTGACGAGGCTGCGCTTATGGCTCGATCTCTTGCCGCTTTACCGGCATTGACGAGCTGCTTTTCGCGAACAGTGTCTTCGGCAGCCAAGTATGGCGTTGCCACACGAAGCGCTGTCCGCCGACTGAAATAAAGGAGTCCGCCTGTGGCTATCCGCTATGGCAAAGGGCTAATAGGAGGAGCGGTTGTCGTCGCCCTTCTGGCCCTGCTGATCCACTGGATCGGCATCAACACGATCGACCTGTACCGCGACGATTTGTTGTTTTACCTGCAAGCTCATCTGATTCTCGTCCTCGCTTCCATGCTGGCCGCCCTCGTTGTGGGCATCCCCGCCGGTATCTTCCTCAGCCGCCCGACCATGGTCGGACGCGCCGAACGCTTCATGCAGCTCTTCAACATCGGCAACACCGTCCCGCCTCTCGCCGTACTGGCCATCGCCCTGGGGATTCTCGGGATCGGCAGCGGCCCTGCGATCTTCGCGCTGTTCCTCGCGTCCCTGTTGCCGATCGTGCGCAACACCTACGAAGGGCTGAAAAACGTTCAGGGCTCACTCAAGGAAGCGGCCGTCGGCATCGGCATGACCCCGAGTCAGGTGCTCTGGCGGGTCGAACTGCCGAACGCTGTGCCGATCATTATCGGCGGCGTGCGCGTCGCATTGGCGATCAACGTCGGCACCGCGCCGCTGGCGTTCCTGATCGGCGCGAACAGCCTGGGCAGCCTGATTTTCCCTGGCATTGCCTTGAACAACCAGCCGCAATTGATTCTCGGCGCAGCCTGCACCGCCCTGCTGGCCTTGCTGCTCGACGGTCTGGTGACACTGGCCAGCCGACTTTGGCTGGAACGCGGTTTACCCCAGTCCTGAATCCGGCTGAGCGAAGGAATAATCATGAAGACATTTAGCTTATTACTAGGCTGCGTCCTGCTGTGCGCAGGATTTGCCCATGCCGCCGATAAACCACTGATCCGCATCGGCGCCCGGGTGTTCACCGAACAAACCCTGCTCGCGGAAATCACCTCGCAATACCTGCGGACCAAGGGTTATGACGTCCAGGTGACCGGCGGCCTAGGCAGCAGCCTGGCCCGCAGCGCCCATGAAAACGGCCAACTCGATCTGATGTGGGAATACACCGGTGTGTCGCTGGTGGCTTACAACCATGTCACCGAGAAGCTCGATAGCGAACAGTCCTATGCTCGGGTTAAGGAACTCGACGCGAAAAAGGGTCTAGTCTGGCTCACCCCGTCGAAATTCAGCAACACCTACGCCCTCGCATTGCCCAAGAACGTGGCTGACGAATACCCGCAGATCAACCGCATCAGCGACTTGAACAACGTGCTCGACGCTGAGGCAAAGGCCAACCACCTGGTAGCGCTGGACACCGAGTTCGCCAACCGTTCCGACGGCCTCAAAGGCATGGTCAAGCTCTACGGCATGAACCTGACCCGCAACAACATCCGGCAGATGGACGCCGGGCTGGTCTACACCGCGCTGCGCAATGGCCAGGTATTTGCCGGGCTGGTCTACACCACCGACGGACGCTTGAACGCTTTCAAATTGAAACTGCTGGAAGACGACAAGCATTACTTCCCCGACTACACCGCCGCGCCGGTTGTGCGTCAGGTGTACCTCGATGCCCACCCGCAACTGGCGGAACAACTCAAACCACTGGCCGAACTGTTCGACGACCAAACCATGCGCCAGCTCAATGCGCGGGTCGATGTCGATCACGAAAGCCCTTCCGCCGTGGCCGCAGATTTCTTGCGCCAGCACCCCATCAACTGAGGAAAAGCCATGGAATTTCTCAACGCCTTTTCCCACCTGGACTGGCCACTCGTCCTGCACCTGACCTGGCAACACATCACCCTGGTCGGCATCGCCGTGACCCTGGCAATTGTGGTCGGCGTGCCGCTGGGCATTCTGATGACGCGCTTCCCGACGCTGGCCGGTCCCTTGCAAGCCAGCGCCACGGTGCTGCTGACCATTCCGTCGATTGCGCTGTTCGGTCTACTGCTGCCGTTGTACTCGAAATTCGGTCAGGGCCTGGGACCGATGCCGGCGATCACCGCAGTGTTTCTGTATTCCCTGCTGCCAATCATGCGTAACACCTACCTGGCGCTGACCGGTGTCGAACCCGGCATTCGCGAAGCGGCCCGGGGCATCGGAATGACCTTCGGTCAACGCCTGCGCATGGTCGAGTTACCGATTGCGGTGCCGGTGATCCTCGCTGGCGTGCGCACCGCCGTGGTCATGAACATCGGCGTGATGACCATCGCCGCCACCAT
Source organism: Pseudomonas brassicacearum (assembly GCF_003732175.1). GTDB lineage: Bacteria > Pseudomonadota > Gammaproteobacteria > Pseudomonadales > Pseudomonadaceae > Aquipseudomonas > Aquipseudomonas brassicacearum_G. Next base: position 1,662 of record NZ_MOBI01000014.1, on the reverse strand, counting down.
CGGTGCCGGTGGTCTGGGCGTACTTATCCTCGCTGCCATCAGCCGCAGCGACATGTCGATGCTGATCGTCGGCGCGGTGCTGGTCAGTCTTCTGGCGATCTTCGCCGACCTGCTTCTGCAACGGCTGCAACACTCGCTGACGAGTAGGGGGTGTTCGCCGCAAATGGCGGGCGCGCCGTCGCCCCACAAAGCGCAAGACTAGGCGCGAGGAGAGAAGTTTGGTTTCTTCAAATGAACGACGAGCAACGACGGATTGCGCTTTGTGGGGCACGGCCCTCCGGGTTGGAGCTGTGATCCCGCCGGGCTGCGTTGTGGGACTTGAAAAGGAAACGACATTTCCTGCGTCCCACGCCTTGCCCGGCGGGATCACAGCTCCAACGCGCTCCGCCATTTGCGGCGAACACCCCCTACCAGGACTCCTGAAATGATCGAACTTCAAAACCTCAGCAAAACCTTTCACAGCAACGGCAAAGACATCAAAGCCGTGGACTCGGTGAACCTGACCGTCAATGAAGGCGAGATTTGCGTGTTCCTCGGCCCATCGGGTTGCGGCAAGAGCACCACGCTGAAAATGATCAACCGGTTGATCAAACCGACCTCGGGCAAAATCCTGATCAACGGCGAAGACACCACCGACCTCGACGCCGTTACCCTGCGTCGCAACATCGGTTATGTGATCCAGCAGATCGGCCTGTTCCCGAACATGACCATCGAGGAAAACATCACCATCGTGCCGCGCCTGCTCGGTTGGGACAAACAGCAATGCCACGACCGCGCCCGCGAGTTGATGAACATGATCAAGCTGGAGCCCAAGCAGTATTTGAGCCGCTACCCGCGGGAATTGTCCGGTGGTCAGCAACAGCGGATCGGCGTGATTCGCGCCCTCGCCGCCGACGCCCCGCTGCTGTTGATGGACGAACCATTCGGCGCGGTCGACCCGATCAACCGCGAGATGATCCAGAACGAGTTTTTCGAGATGCAGCGGGCGCTGGGCAAGACCGTGATCATGGTCAGCCACGACATCGACGAAGCGATCAAGCTCGGCGACAAGATCGCGATCTTCCGTGGCGGCAAACTGATCCAGGTCGATCACCCGGACACCCTGCTCGCGCACCCCGCGGATGACTTTGTCAGCAACTTCGTCGGCCAGGACAGCACGCTCAAGCGCCTGCTGCTGGTCAAGGCCGAGGACGCGGCGGACAACGCGCCGTCAGTCAGCCCGGAAACGCCGGTGGCCGAAGCGCTGGAACTGATGGACGAACTCGACCGCCGCTACGTGGTGGTCACCTGCGCCGACCATAAGGCCATGGGCTACGTGCGCCGCCGCGATCTGCACCGTCAGACCGGCACTTGCGTGCAATACCTGCGCGAGTTCAACGCCACGGCAGCCTACGACGAGCACCTGCGAATCCTGTTGTCGCGCATGTACGAGTTCAACCGCTCGTGGCTGCCGGTGATGGACGCCGAGCGGGTATTCCTCGGTGAAGTGACGCAGGAGTCGATTGCCGAGTATTTGAGTTCCGGGCGCTCGCGGGGTGGCAAGACCAGCATTGTTTCGCCTGCAGAGACTGCGTTGGTCTGATTCGTTCCGACTGATCGTTCCCACGCGCTGCGTCACTAGTGTCCGGTAAAACTCTCTCATAGCTGAAGGCTGCCTTGGGC
>NZ_MOBI01000013.1:0-384449 GCF_003732175.1 Pseudomonas brassicacearum | reverse complement strand
GAAGTATCCGATCAGAAATAAAAATGCCAGTCAGCTTAACTGACTGGCATTAGTCCAAGTGGCCGGTTTTTTTGTGGGCGGGATTTGGTGAAACGCTGTTTCTTCCTCCATGAATAGCCAGTCAACGCTTGTCAAATTAAGTGCGGATTGCCCATTCTCTGGGTTCACGAACGAGGCCTATTTTCAAAAAAGCAATGTCCTACACTACTCCGGGAATTGTCCGTACACTTGCGCATTGCTGTGCTTTTGTCACGAGGCTTATAGTCGGCCGACGCCCAAATGGCGTGTCGGGTTTGGCGACTCGACGACATGGTGCAGAAGCTTCCGAGCAGTTTCGGAGCGCTTTTGAACGCACTTAGCTACCTGTTTTTTGGCAGCTGTGCGTGGGAGATCTTCGGATCTGCCGGTTATGCCATGTCCGGTTCGCCAACCCGCGTACAGCTGCCACCCTTTGTTTGGCGACAATTGAGTGGTGCGGTCTTCCAACTACATGGTGATCACTCATGAATGAATACATGGCTTTAACGAGCAACGCCGACGACCTACCCTCCCTGTTCGTCAACACCACTCAACCGCTGCATTCACTGCTCAGCACGGCCAGTTATAGAATCCGAGCCGTGACGCAGATTCTTGAAAACCTCGCGATGCGGGGTGACATCACCACTGACTCGGTCATTCTCAGCGACTTCGCATTGCTCTGCTGCATACCTTTGCGCGACGGTTGCGATGTGCTGGATGTGATTGCGCGACGTATGGATGCAGAACCGTCCTGACGTCACAAGGAAGAGGCCACTCCGGTTTTCCGACAGTTCTAAACTGGAGTTTGGCCGATTTCACGCCCTGTTTTCGGCCTCGTTGGGCAAACCTGCCGCCTCCGCCGCGATGCAGAATTCGTCGGCGCGCGCCAGGCCCTAACGCAGCCCCTAGAACTTGACACCGCAAAACACGCATGCTAGCGAGTGCTATACTTCTTTCGAATTGCATGAAGTCTGCAACGTCCCCCACGGGTACAGATACCGACTGCAAATCTCAGTTAACGGCTGCAGGACAGAGGAGGTCTACAGCAAGCACGAGATGGGAGGTGTGGTATGAATCGGCACTATTACATCAGTGACAATCTCGACGATCTTGAAACCGTTGAAAATGAATTGGAAGCCAACGGCATCAATACCGAACAAATTCATGTGCTCAGTGAAGAAGTGGCTGATGTTGAAGAACATCACCTCCACGAAGTTAACTCGTTAATGAAACAAGACACTGTTCACTCTGGCGAGATTGGTGCAGTGGTCGGTGTGCCACTTGCTGCGCTGGTCCTTGGCGGCGCCTATTGGCTGGGCTGGACCGAATCCGCCGCAGGCTGGGTGCCTTTTATCTTCCTGGCGATTGTTATCGCGGGCTTCTGCATCTGGGAAGGCGGATTTTTTGGTATCCAGGTGCCAAACACTCACTTCCGCAGTTTTAAACAGGTGGTAGACGAGGGCAAACATATCTTCTTCGTGGATGTTGAGCCGGATCAGGAATTGGTACTGGACCGGGTTATCGAACATCATCCAAGACTGAAGATCGCCGGCATGGGAACGGCAGCCCCTCACTGGACAGTAGCCTGGCAGCACAAATGGCATCAGTTCAAGCGAGTGATATCGGGTTAGCCCCTGGAGGCTTGAGGCTATCCGGAAGTGCCGTCCGGACGTCGCTTATTGGCCGAAGAAAATGACCCGGCTGAGGAACACATAGTCTGCCTCGGTGGCCATCAGCCCGACGAGCACCAGTAAACACAACGGTGGCACCAATATGGCGTAGACCATGGCCAACCGTTCCCAAGCCATGTGCATGAAGATGGAGACAATCAAACCTGCCTTCAACAACATGAGCGTGATGATCAGGGACCACCGGAGGTAGCCCTGGAAGTGAAAATAGTCGACAAGATACGACAGCGTGCTGAGGACGAATAACAGACCCCAGATTTTCAGGTACAAGCTGATTGGATGTTGCTGACCTTGAGTATGCGCCATCATCAGTGCTCCTCTTCAGAACCTGTTCACGACCTACCATAAATAGAAGAAAGCAAAAATAAATACCCAGACCAGGTCCACGAAGTGCCAGTAAAGCCCGGCTATCTCGACGATCTGATAGTTTCCGGAGCGCTCATAATCTCCCCGCAATACCTTCAGCGCCACAATGCTGAGGTAGATGACGCCGACTGACACATGCAGTCCGTGAAAACCGGTAATCATGAAAAAGCTGGCACCAAATTGCGCCGCCCCCATGGGGTTCCCCCAGGGACGCACCCCTTCTGCGATGAGCTTGCTCCATTCAAATGCCTGCATGCTGACGAAGGTCACACCGAAGGCTGCGGTCGCCAGCATCAGGGCAGCGGTTTTCGCGCGATCACGGCGATAGGCGAAATTGACTGCCATGGCCATGGTGCCGCTGCTACTGATCAGCACAAAGGTCATGATGGCGATCAGAATAAGCGGGATTTCTCTACCGCCGATCGTCAATGCGAACACTTCACTGGGGTTCGGCCAGGCGCTGGTGATCGTCATGCGTACCGACATGTAGCCGGTTAAAAAGCAGGTAAATACAAACGTATCGCTGAGCAGGAATATCCACATCATCGCCTTGCCCCAGGGGACCTGCCTGAAAGCCTCTCTGTCCGAGGACCAGTCGTTGGCGATGCCCTGCCATCCCGTTGCAGGCGGCGAACTGGGTGGGTTGGATGAACTGGATTCGAGTGGGGCTAGCGGGTGCGATGCCATGGCTTTTCACCTCAGGCCGCAGAATCTGGCAATAGCTTCATAGGTTGCCGGCGTACTGGTCAGCAGAGCGAATAGCACGAACCAAAGACCCAGTAAGTAATGCCAATAGATGGCACAGAGCTCTACGCTGGCGCTGAGTTGCGGCAACGGCACGTGATGCAGGAATTTAGCGACGGTTCTGCTCCAGGCGATCAGCCCGCCCAGCAGGTGGAACCCATGCAGGCCGGTCAACAAGTAGAAAAAACTGTTGGCCGGATTGCTGGCGACAAAGTAGCCCCAGGCGACAAACTGCTGCCAGACCCAGAGCTGTCCCGTCAGAAAGGCAACAGCAAATACGCCCCCCACTGCAAAGCCAATGACAGTTGCATCCAGTCGAGCCTGCCGGGCAGCCATCCGCGACCACTGCAGTGCGATGCAGCTCAATACCAGAAAAGCCGAATTCAGCCATAGCTGCCATAGATTGGCTAACGGCGCCAAGGGCTCCGTCAGGGGTTGCCAGTCGGCCATTTGCGAGCGCTCAATAAAGGCGACCAGGAAGAGAAAGAATAACGAGCTCACTACAGCCAGAAACAAGCGCAGGCCGACCCTTGCGTTTTGGATTCTATCGGCAGCCTCGGCGGCCTGAATATCCTCAGGACCACCATTCCAACTACCGCCGGGGTCAGCACCGTCGGCGTTTCTCAATAGCAGCCTGTTCATGTCTTAACGTCCGCAATCCTGGCTCCGGCACTGAGTTGCCGCATCTGCTCCAGCTCCTCGTCGGAGACCGTTTGCGGAACGAAATCCTGGTCTATTCCCGGCATGCTGTAGTCGTAGGCCCAGCGATACACAACCGGCAGCTTCGCGCCCCAGTTACCGTGTACCGGCGGGGTGTCTGGCGTTTGCCATTCCAGACTGGCCGCGCCCCAGGGGTTACTGCCTGCAGGCTTGCCTTTGAAAGTGCTCCAGGCCAGGTTGAACAGGAACAGCAGTTGGGAAACGCCGACGATCAATGCGACCACCGTAATGAAGGCATTCAATTCTTGCGCCGACTGCGGGATGAACGCGTAGTTGTCATAGGCATAGTAGCGGCGTGGCATGCCCTGGAAACCCAGGTAGTGCATGGGAAAGAAGATGGCGTAGGTGCCGAGAAAAGTAATCCAGAAATGCAGCTTGCCGAGGATGTCGTTCGTCATGCGCCCGGTGACTTTCGGGAACCAATGATAAATGCCGCCGAACACCACCAGTACCGGTGCGACCCCCATGACCATATGAAAATGGGCCACAACGAAATAGGTGTCCGAGAGCGGAATATCCACGATCACATTGCCGAGAAACAACCCGGTCAGACCACCGACCAGAAAGGTGACGATAAAGGCCAGGGCAAACAGCATCGGTACGGTCAGATGTATGTCGCCCCGCCACAGGGTCAGAATCCAGTTGTAGACTTTCAGTGCGGTCGGCACCGCGATGATCAAGGTGGTGGTGGCGAAGAAAAAGCCAAAGTACGGGTTCATTCCGCTGACATACATATGGTGTGCCCAGACCACAAAGCTGAGTACGCCAATCGCAATAATGGCCCACACCATCATTCGGTAGCCGAAGATACCTTTACGCGCATGCGTGCTGATCAAGTCGGAGACCAGACCAAACGCGGGGAGAGCAACGATGTAGACTTCCGGGTGGCCGAAGAACCAGAACAGATGCTGGAATAATATCGGGCTGCCACCTTGGTGATCGAGCTGCTGCCCCAGCGAGATGATCGCCGGCATAAAGAAGCTGGTGCCCAACAGTTTGTCGAACAGCGTCATGATCGCACTGACAAACAACGCCGGGAACGCCAGCAAGGCCATAATCGAGGCCATGAAGATTCCCCATACGGAGAGTGGCATGCGAAACAATGTCATGCCGTGCGTGCGCGCCTGCAACACCGTGGTGACGTAGTTCAACCCGCCCATGGTGGTTGCGACAATAAAAATCGCCAGTGAGACGAGCATCAGCACGATGCCCCAGTCGGTTCCCGGTGTCCCCTTGGTAATGGACTGCGGCGGATAAAGCGTCCAGCCCGCACCCGTGGGGCCGCCCGGGACAAAGAAAGCGGCGAGCAACACCAGAACCGCCAGCAGGTAAGTCCAGTAGCTCAGCATGTTGACGTAGGGGAAGACCATGTCCCGGGCGCCCACCATCAGCGGGATCAGATAGTTGCCGAAGCCACCCAGAAACAAGGCCGTCAGCAAGTAAATGACCATGATCATGCCGTGCATGGTCATCGCCTGATAGTAAGTACTGGCGTCCATGAACCCCAAGCTACCGGGGAAGCCTATCTGCAAGCGCATCAAATCGGACAACACCACGGCGATGATGCCCACGAATATAGCCGTCAAGGAATACTGAATGGCGATGACCTTGTGGTCCTGACTCCAGATATATTTGGTCAGGAAACTTTTGGGCTCGTGCAGTGCTTCTGTTTCGGCTTGCTCCGCATAGGCCATCACGTCATCCTCCTACTGAAGTTTCGGTGTATTGCTGGCTGCTTACGGCTGCTTTCCTGGCTCCGCCTTGCTCGCATCAGCGTCGGCATTCGCTTTGGATTTGATAAAAGCGATCAGTGCGCTTAACTCCTTATCACTCGGCGTAAAGGTCGGCATGATGGCTGCGTAGCCCTTGACGATTTTGGCGTTAGGCTTGAGAACCGATTCTTTTATATAGTCCTCATCGACCTTTATCCTCGTACCGTCCTCAAGGGTTTCTGTCTTGCCATACAGGCCCTGCCAGCTGGGGCCGACGCCCTTGCTGCCATCGACACTGTGGCAGGCCAGACAGCCGAACGACTTGGCCAACTGCTGTCCCTGCGCCACCAAGTCGTCACCCGGGGCAGAAAGCTCATCGCCCTGGCGCGCAGTACCCAGTGATTTGATCAGGGTGACGAGAGCACCCAGCTCATCTTCATTGAGAGTATAGGCCACCATGACCGGCGGGTAGCCCTGTACCCGGCGGGCCTTCGGATCGAGGATCGCCGCTTTCAGGTAGGCCTCATCGACCAGCACACTGGTGCCATCGGCAAGCTGTTCGGTGCGACCGTACAACCCCTTCCATCCCGGGCCGAGACTGGCACTGCCATCCTGGCTATGGCAGGCACTGCAGCCATACTTCTCGACCAACAGCCGGCCTTTTTCCAGCACGCTGTCCCGACTGGGCTTGGCAGCTGCCGCTAATGTCTGCGCAAACGTCGGTTGGCTGCTCAGCCATTGATCGAAGGCGCCCTGTTCTACTACGATCATATGGCCGCGCATGTTGTAATGCCCTACGCCACAATATTCAGCGCAGAGAATTTCATATTCCCCGGTTTTAGTCGGCGTAAACCAAAAGTACGACACCATCCCTGGCACCATGTCCATCTTGCCGCGCATTTGCGGTACATCGAAATCGTGCAGCACATCTTTAGAACGCAGTAAAACTTTTACCGGTTGATCGAGCGGCAGGCGAACTTCATTGTTTAGTATCAGCACATCGTCCTGCCCGGCAGGATCCCTGGGATCAAGACCGAAGGGATTGTTGGAATCAACAAACTTAATATCCGACTTGCCCAACTTCCCGTCCCGGCCGGGAAAACGAAAGGCCCACTGCCACTGCTGGGCGACCACTTCAAGTTCATAAGCTTTTTTGGGCACCCGGACGAAATCACTGTAAACAACCAGACCTGGCGCCAACATCGCGGCAATACCGACCGAAGTAACAATAATTAACCATGACTCCAACTTTTTATTTCCTGGCTGGTAAGCCGCCCTAGAGCCCTCCTTGTGACGATAACGCATCACCGCGACCGCCATAAATACCGTGACGGCGATGAAAAATATTCCGCTGATGATCAGGGTGATGAACTGAGTGGTGTCTATTGACCCCCAGTTGGAAGCGGCCGGTGTCGCATGCCAAGGCGCGAGTATGTTGAACAACACTGATGCAACAACGATTAGAATCAAGACAATTGCTATTGCCATTTTCTCTTCATCCTGTTCCTGTCACTCGTTGGTTATTCAACAGCATCGCCACTTAACAGCATCATCACATCAACATACATCTAACGCACTAGCAGGGCAGATAAGCCCCCTGCTGCTGACGGCAGAGTCAGCAAGAAGTATAGTGCACGAACGAAACAAGCGCTTTCTCTGAAGAACCTGATGCTCGGATTTTACAACTCCATCATTAAGTTAATTATTTAAATCTATTCAGCGTCTATAGCTATAGATATTCAGCATCACGTCGTCCGGAACTACATCGGGCGTAGCGACTTGTTTCCGACCAGTCAAAATAATCTGGATCGAGCCCGCCCTCCCCCAAGCGAGTCCCGGTTGCCAGCTATACTCAATTTCTGATCAGAGACGGCAGAGATCGGCCAGAAGCGACCCGAGCTACAGAGTCCCGCAGTCCACAATGGAGGTTCCGTCATGAGTGCCTTGACGATCGAAGGCTGGTGCAAAATCAGCGGCAACCAAAAGTCCATCCCGGTGGGAGAAGTCCATTTTTACGTCGATGGCCCTCTCCATCTGCGCCTGGAAAAAGCTGAAGGGCGCCTGCAGAAGATCCATGAGCCTGAAGAGATGGTCGATGTGGACATGAGTACAATGGATTTGATCATGCCCGAGGGATACGGCCCCTTGTCCGACTGCCAAATGCGCGTCTATTTGCAACACGGGCGCGGTCAGTTCCATCTGGTCGGACATCGAGCAAGCGATGGGAGTTTGATCTATACCAATGCGGTTTTGATTGATCAACTGATTGATTAGCGACTATGTGATTCTCGGCATCGTTTTTTTCTCTGCGGGGAGCGCAGCGCGAAACCTCACCTTTTAAACAGAAGATGCAGAGACAAGAAAAGCCGGTCCTCAGTGACCGGTTTTTTACGCCCGCCGTTCATCAACAACACACGTTGAGCTGGCGTTGAAGGAATCAGAAACACTCCAGCGCTGCTCCCGGACACCGTGTCCTGCGGTGGTTCCTACACTGTTCCCTACCACTCATCCATTCTGTCGCCACCAGCGGTGGTTATAGTGTTGATAACTTATTTTCAGTAGGTATAGTAACCACCTACACAGCACAGGGAAGTGATGTGAATAGTCGATATTTGATAACCCAAATCGTCGCAGACGGCTGGTATCTGGTACGGGTCAGGGGCAGCCATCACCACTTCAAGCATCCTGTGAAGCCCGGTCTGGTCACCGTCCCACACCCGAAAAAGGATTTACTGACCAAAACGGCCGTCAGCATCCTGCAACAGGCCCTGCTGTATTGAACCGGCGAACAGCACCCAGAGGACAACGAACATGCTTTACCCAATTGCGATTTCAATGGGCGATAACGAACACGCCTGGGGCGTGGAAGTGCCGGATATTCCGGGCTGCTTCTCGGCCGGTGATGACCTGGACGATGCGATCGCCATGGCGCGCGAAGCCATCGAAGGCCACTTCGAGATACTCGCCGAAGACGGCTCGGCGATTCCGCCCGCCAACAAGGTCACCGTGCATGCAGCCAATCCGCAGTACGCCGGCGTTACCTGGGCATTGGTGGACATCGATGTCACCAAGTACCTGGGCAAGGCTCAGAAACTCAACATCACCCTGCCCGGCTATTTGCTGACCCGTATCGACGAATACGTGTTGCATCACCCGGAAGAAAAAAGCCGTTCCGGCTTCCTGGCCTCGGCGGCGTTGAAAGTGTTGCAACAGGGATGAGGGCAACAGCTTCAGGCCTGATGCAACAACGGCCTTTAGCGGGTCGCCACAATGAATAAACGCGGGAACGGCAGCAACACCGAACCATCGGCCTGCACCGGGAAGAATGGCTCTAACGCAGCCAGATATTGCTCGAGGTACTGAGTTTTTTCCGCCTCGTCGAGCGGTTCAAGAAACGGCCGCAAACCGCTGCCCTTGAACCACTCGACCACGGCCGCAGGACCGCCCGCCAGCGGGTGATGGTAGGTGGTGCGCCACACATCGACGCGCGAGGCGCACGAACACAGCATCCGGTAGTAGATATTGGCGTCGTCCAGGGTCGTCCGTTGCCCGGCGATGTCCATAAGCTTACTGGCCCAAGGCCCCTTACTGGCGACTTCACGCATCATCCGATGCGACGGTTGATCGAGGTTGTCAGGCATTTGAATCGCCAGGCTGCCACCCGGTGCGAGCTTGGCCACCAGCGACGGTAATAGCGTGGCGTGGTCGGGCAACCACTGGAACACCGCGTTGGCGAAGATCACATCGAACGGGCCGGGCTCGCTCCAGGCAGCGATGTCGGCGGTGTCGAAGCGTACGTTCGGCAAGCGTTTGCGGGCGGCGTCGATCATGTCGGCCGAGCTGTCCAGGCCACGCACCGCGGCATTGGCAAAGCGCTGCACGAGCAATTCGGTAGAGTTGCCAGGGCCACAGCCGATGTCGATCACCGAACGCGCATCGGTGTTGGGGATAGCGGCCAGCAAATCGCGCGCCGGGCGCGTGCGCTCATCTTCGAACGCCACATACTGTTTGGCAGACCAGCTCATCGCGTACTCCTGTAACGGGTCAGGACATAAGCGACGCGCTAGACTCTGCGTTTCGCTCGTGGGGCGCCAGTAAGCGACAGCCCTGCCAAGTTCGTCAAGATTCGATGGGTAGGTGATGTGGTGAAGGTGGTTACGCCGATGTCGGGTAAGCGCGATCGATAGACGAGCCCGCAGGCTCATATCAAAAGACCGGCACAAAAAAAAGAGCAACCTGTGAAGGCAATGCCAGTCAGTTAAGGCACAAACCTGTGGGAGCGAGCCTGCTCGCGATAGCGGTGGGTCAATCAACATTGATGTTGAATGTTATGCCGTCATCGCGAGCAGGCTCGCTCCCACAGGGATTGCGCTTAACTGACTGGTATTAACCCGAAGGTCGCTCTTTTTGATTCGGCGAAACGTCGGGTCTAGTGAGCCCAACCACCGCCTTGCCAATGCCAGCCATCGTTGCGCTGCTCCCAATGCGGGTGCACGTAACGATAGCCCCGGCGTTCCGGTTCCCAGTGCCCGCGAACGGCGACATATCGTCCGCCTTCCCAGCGCCAGTAACCTCGCGACCAGACATAACCCGGCCGGCCCGCGGGCTCCACTTCAATCACCTGGACCGGTGGTGGCTGTGGCGCGATGACTTCGACGTACTCGCGTGGCGGCGGACGCCGGTCGTGAACCACACGCTCCTGTACGCAACCGGAGGCCGCGATGACCACTGCTACCAATGCCGCGTAACGTAACAACATGCTGCCTCCTGAGGCTCATCGGCCAATAGAGTAACCCTGTAAAACCATGCCCCCTTTACCGCCGCGCTCCTGCTTGGCGTATGAATATTTGTACCAGCAGATATCTGTCTAATACCTGAACCCACCCACAGGAACTGTGTAAAGAAAAGTTGACCTTCCACCGCTCGCAGAAACTGCGAGAACAAGTACAACGCCATCTTTGTTGAGCTGTTCTAGATGCACGTTATTCAGCATAGCGTCAGCTGCACGGGTGGAAACTACACTGGCTGCTGTCGACGTCTCTCTTGATACTCGGGAACCTCCTACATGCACATGCCACATACCGCTTTGCGACCGTTGTGTCTGTCGGCCTGTTTGCTGTTGTTTCCCTCACTCACCTTAGCCGGGACACCCGCAACGCTCAACCCGAGCGACATTGCCTGGCTGCGCCGCGATGGCTTCGATCTGGATGCCGCCAACCTGGCGCGCTTGCGCAGCATGGGCCGTGAGGGTCTGCTTCAAGCCCAATTGGCCGACCGCATCAATGACCCGCTGCCACCGGCAATCAACGCGCTGTTGCACAGTTATCCGGTATTGAGCACGTCGCCCGAATCCTTGTTGCTGGCATTCAAGAGCCAGCAGGAACAGCTCAAGGCCATGCCCGAAGGCGACGCCAAAAACGCCGCGAAAAAAGACGCACAGCAACAAGCCAACGAACTCGCAGAACAAGCGCGTGAAACCGTGCTGTTGCGTGCGGTGTATGGGCCCAATCAGCTCAAAGAGCAGTTGGTGGGTTTCTGGCTCAACCACTTCAGCGTGTTTCAGGGCAAAGGTCGCATACGGGTGCTGACGGCGGACTACGCAGAACACGCAATTCGCCCACACGCGCTGGGTAAGTTCAAGGACCTGGTAATGGCCACCCTCAAGAGTCCGGCGATGCTTGAGTACCTGGACAACGCGCAAAATGCCAAGGGCAAGGTCAACGAGAACTACGCCCGCGAATTGATGGAGCTGCACACCCTGGGCGTCGGCTCAGGCTATACCCAGCAAGACGTGCAGCAACTGGCGTTGATTCTGACCGGCGCCGGGCTTATGCCGCTCGATGGTCGTACGCAGAAGTTTGCTCCTCGGTTACAGGCCTTGGTGGTGCGCGAAGGGCTGTTCGAATTCAATCCTCGTCGTCACGACTTTAGCGACAAGGTACTGCTCGGCCATCCGATCAGGGGCAGCGGCTTTGACGAGATCCGTCAGGCTGTGGAGCTGATTACCCGGCAAAAAGCCTGTGCGCATTTTGTCTCGCAACAGCTGGCCGAATACTTCGTTGCCGATCAGCCGCCGCCCGCGCTGGTGGAACGGATGGCCAAGACCTTCCAGGACAGCGACGGCGATATAGCCCTAGTGATGCGTACGTTGTTCGAATCGAAGGAGTTGCTGCAAAGCGCTGGCACCAAGTTCAAGGACCCGATGCAGTTTGTGGTATCGGCGGTGCGGCTGGCCTATGACGGTAAGCCGCTGGCCAACGCCAGGCCGATGATCAATTGGCTCAATCAGTTGGGGCAGCCAGTATTCGGTCGCGTAACGCCGGACGGCTGGCCACTGGAATCCAGCGGTTGGTCGAGCTCAGGGCAGATGTCAAAACGCTTCGAAATCGCCCGGGCAATCGGACGTGGGGACAACCGATTGTTTACCCCGCAAGGTAGCAACCTGCCCGGCCCCGGGTTTCCGATGATCACCACACCGTTGTTCTACGAGGCCATCTCTCCACACCTTTCAGCAGCGACCCTTGGCGCGCTGAACAAGGCCGTTTCGCCTCAGGAATGGAACACCTTTTTGCTCGCCTCACCTGACTTCAATAACCGCTAAGTTGCATAACGAGGTGCCGCCATGAATCGTCGAGAACTGCTGATTGCCGCTGCGGCAGCCGCGACGCTGCCGTCCTTGTCGTTTAGTGCAAAGCTGTTCGCCGCCCCCGTTTCGGCACCGCGCTTTCTGATGGTTTTTCTTCGCGGCGGCTACGACTGCAACAACCTACTGGTGCCCTACTCCAGCGATTTTTACTACGAGTCGCGTCCGACTCTCGCCATTGCCCGCCCGGACTCCCATAACCCCAACAGCGCCATTGCACTAGACAGCCATTGGGGCCTGAACCCGGTTTTACGTGATTCGATCTACCCGTTGTGGCAACGCAAGCAGATCGCCTTCGTGCCGTTCGCCGGGACCGATGATTTGTCCCGCAGTCACTTCGAAACACAGGACAACATCGAGTCTGGCGAACCGAGCCAACAGCGTAACCGTTACGACTCGGGCTTTCTTGCACGCTTGTCGCGTCAGGTGCCGAACAGTGCGCCCATCGCGTTCACCGATGCTTTGCCCCTGAGTTTTCAGGGCGGCAACGCCATTCCTAACATCTCGTTACGCGGTGCCTCGAAATCGGCCTTTGATGCTCGACAATCGGCGATTCTCTCGTCGATGTACAAAGACACACCTTATGCCGCCTCCGCAACCGGTGGCCTTGAACTGCGCCAGCAGGTGTCAAGGGATCTGCAAGAAGAGATGGTCAAGGCCAATCGTGGCGCGCCGAATGCACAGAACTTTGCGGCCCAGACCCGGCGCATGGCAACACTGATGCGCGACCAGTATCGACTGGGTTTCGTCGATGTCGGCGGCTGGGATACCCACGTCAATCAAGGCAGCACCAGCGGCCAACTGGCCAACAACCTGGCGAACCTCGGTGAAGGTCTGGTCGCCTATGCCCAGGCGCTGGGGGATGAATGGAGCAATACCACCGTGGTGGTGGTCTCGGAGTTCGGCCGCACCTTTCGTGAAAACGGCGCCAGGGGCACCGACCACGGGCATGGCACGGTGTACTGGGTACTCGGCGGCAACGTTCGCGGTGGACGCATCGTGGGTGAACAGGTGGCGGTCGCCCCACAAAGCCTGCTGCAAAACCGCGATTACCCGGTACTCAACAACTATCGGAACTTACTCGGTGGTTTGCTTGCTCGAACATGGGGCCTATCCGCATCGCAGTTACAGAGCGTATTTCCCGGTGTACGTCCGGATGCATTGCAGTTGCTCTGATCGGCGTAAGAAATATGCAACGCATTACGTTAAAAGACCTCAAGGCGCTGATGGTCGCAAGCTCCGGACTCAAAGCCATCAGCTTGGGTCGAACATCGGCGCAAGGCCTGCTCAAAGCCATCGACGGTCAATTCGCCGACACTCTGGAAGTGAAGCTGCCGGGATCGGTAATCGTTACTCAGTGGCACACGATTTAGAGGGAAGACAACACTCGGGGAAACGTTCTGGATCGCCGTTTCCTTATCGCCAAATGATCGGAAGTTAGAAGCAAAGCGACCGCTCGTCGAACGAAGCTCCCTCTGTTTTGACAGCTTCAGATCGGCATCTATAGTGCAGACGCGGCCTGTTGGAAGGAACCCTGGCCGGTCACTTTTATAGGCAAGGAGCCAGGCCAGCTCGTACCTGTGATCGGTGGGTTCCCCATAGTAGCGCGCTTACAACAGCCGCAAGGCAATCAAGCGTTGTTGTGCCTGGTAGATGCCAGGCTCTCACTATGAACAAGGAGCTTTACTATGTCTCGAGTCACGGATGTGCTTGTTTCGATCGACACCGAATCCATTCTGAAAAACTACCCGAACATCAGCAAAAACCCCAACGCGCCAACGCTTATCGATGTCAGTCATGTGTACATGGTCACCAACCGGGACAACGTGATCAATGGCCAGGCCGGTGGCGAACTGAATTTGAAAGCCTCCGTCGGCGACCTGATTCGCTGGCGCGAAACCAGCCTGTCGCAAAGCTTCGAAACAGCGGTAATTTTCTACAAGTTCATCGGCAACGCGGGTAATGAGCTGATCTCGACACCGACTCCACGCAAGGCCACCGCATGTGTTGCCGTGCCAAACACCAGCAACCCGTCGGTGCCTAGCTGCCAGAAAGTCGATAACCATTACTGGTCTTCGGAAACCCTTGCCACCGGCAGCGTGACCTATCACTTCAACTTCCTGATCGTGAACCGGGACTGCCAGATTGTAGCTTGCTGCTCGTGGGATCCGTTCATCACCATCCGTAACTGATCTGGACGGCCCCTTGGCGACAAGGGGCTTTCCCCTCTGCCTCGCGCCCCGACTGGAACTGGATGTCTTGCGTAAGCCGCAGCGGTGGCCGCGATCGACCCACATCATGAAAGGAAGCCGTGATGTCCACAGATACCAGCGCAAACCCGTCATCCACCACTGAGCAGGCAACCAATGTGTTGCTGATTGTCGACGCCGAAACCCTGCTCACCCGCTACCCAAAACCGAGCCTCGACCCGCAGATACCGACCGTGATCGAGGACGGCTTCATTTTCACCTTTGGCGCGTCCCCGGGGACAACGCCAAAGTCCGAGAGCACCTGCCTTGAACTACCCGCAAGTTCAACCAAAACCTTCCACATCCGTGGCCGAACCGTCGGCCTGCACGCCGAACACAGCGTGGTATTTTACAACCTGACTGTGGGCGACGCCGGTGTGTTCTCAAAACCGCATCTAGTGGTGCACAACGACCAGACCTTGCCCGCCCCCAATCCCGAATCCCCCACCGAACCACTCCCGGTGAAAGCCGATGATCACTATTGGCATTGCGAGCAGCTGAGCACCGGTGTCGAGCAGTGCGAGCTGAGCTTTATGCTGGTGAACAGCAGCTGTGAAGTGCTGGGGCATTTCAGTTGGACAGTTGGGGTGAAGCTGTCGAGCTAAACAAAAAACCGGCTTCAATAGCCGGTTTTCAGTTTTTCCTGCTGTGATCAGTCGTAATACCCATCGTCCGCCTCAACCATCCACCCGACCCGATTGGCTGTTGGCCTGAAGAGCCTTGGCCATTTTCAGGTGGTTTTCGAGTTTTGGCAGGGTCTCTGCGGCGAAGGCCTTGATCTCCGGCACGTCAGTGGTTTGTGCTTCCTGCTTCAACTGCTCGATGGCTTCCTGGGTGGTCTGTACCTGGCTGACGGCAAAGGCCGTGTCGAACGAGTCGCCGTCCTTGACCTCAGGAATCAGCGCCTTGGCCTTGCTGGCCACCTCGTCTCTGGGGGCAACGGGCAGATCGAGTTTTTTAGCGATTTTTGCCAGATGCTGGTTGGCAGTGGTGCGGTCGTTGATCACCACAATCGTGTAATCCCTGACCTCTTTGGATTCGGTTTTCTGGTGAGCCAGGCGGCTGGCTTCGATGTCTGCCATACCTTTGACCGAGGTGTCATTGATGAAGTCGGTTGGCGACTGGGCAAAAGCGTTGCTGGCGCCCAGGCCCAGCAACACGGCAAAACTGATGGTCGGTAATCGGCTGGCCATACGGCTCATGGTCGCGCCCTCCTTGAACAGGCAAATGAGTGCAGCGGGTTTCCCCGCCTGACGTCTGAAGTTAAAACACCGCAAAGGTTTAGAAAAATTGCACCGGCCGCGACGAACGGTGCCCCGCATAAAAGCCGGATCAGACGCGATCCAGGCGTCCGCTCAGGCGTTTGACAGCGTACATGGCCTCATCCGCATACTTGAACAATTGCTTTTCTTCGCTGCCATGCTCGGGGTAGAGCGCGATGCCGATACTCGGCAGAATGTTCAGGCTATGGCTCTCCAGGCGCATCGGCTGGCTGAGCACCTGACGGATTTTGATCGCCACACGGGCGGCGTCTTCGGCGGCCTGAATGCTGTCGAGCAGGACCACAAACTCATCACCGCCAATGCGCGCCACCGTGTCGGACTCACGCACGCAGCCTTGCAGTCGATTGGCCACCGCTTGCAGCAACATGTCGCCGACGCCATGACCATGGGTGTCGTTGACCTGTTTGAAGTGGTCCAGGTCGACGTACAGCAGCGCCATGCGTCCAGAGTTTCTTCTGGCTTTACCGAGGGCAGCAGTCAGACGTTCACGCAACAGTTCGCGGTTAGGCAAGCGGGTCAACTGGTCGTGCTGCGCCATGAATTGCAGCCGGCAGTGCAACTGCTTGCGTTCAATGGCTGCCGCGACCTGCGCACAGACGTATTGCAGCAGCTCCTTGTCGCGCTCGGTATAGCGTTCGCCCCCGGGTACGCTTTTGACGATCAACGCACCAATGGTGCCTTTCTGTGAGTTCAGCGGCACGCCCAGCCAGCAGGGTGAATCCGGGTCATTGCCGACCTCGCACTGTCCGGGCATCGAGACAGGTTGGTCTGGCGTCACCAGCACCGGCTGCCCCGTGCGGATCACCTCGGTGCAAAGCTGGCCGGTAACGCTGAACAGCGGATCGCTCTCGTGATCGTCGATGTGGTACGGGAAATTCAATTGCTCGCAGTGCTCATCATAAAGTGCCACCGAGAAGTTCAACGCCGGCAGCCACTCGCCGATCAGCTGATGAACGCGCTTGAACAACGCCAGCAAATCTTCTGCGGCGTGGGCGGCTTCAGAGATGGCGTACAGTGCGGCTTGCCGGGACTCTGCCTGTTTGCGCTCGGTGATATCACGAGCCACGGCGATGCGCAGTTGGTCGACTTCAGACCAACGCGCCGACCAGAGAAGATGCACCACCTGACCATCCTTGCGCAGGTAGCGGTTTTCAAAGTTCGGGTTGGGCTGGCCGCGCATGATTTCCCGGGCGGCCTCCAGGGTCCGTTGGCGATCGGCCGGGTGGACCATCTCGATCATCGGCTGGCCGATCAGCTCGTCCGGGGTGTAACCGAACACTCGCTCGCTAGCGGCACTGACAAAGACGAAGCGCCCCTGGCTATCGACCGCACACACGACGTCGAGCAAAAGATCGATGTAGCTCGCCAGCGGCGCGGAATTACTGGTGGTCATCAAAGATGGATACTGTCCAAAAGTGCAGCCGTGAGTATCAATCCCTGGACCCGGCCATCGCTGAAACGGATGTCCTGATGCAGCTGTCGCAGCCCTGCGCGCAGCCTCAAACCTTACTCGTCAGCAACCCCGGCACCGCGTGCAGCTAGGCGTTGATGGCGAAACCGGTGAACATTACCCCGCAAATCCGGGCAATTGCCAGCTCATGACGCTGATACAGCGCACGCACCCGACGAGTGCCCACAATGCCGATCAGAATAGCGTATGCGCGATACCGCCAACGAAACTCAGAAAGAACAGCTATGGACATACCGCGAGTACGCCCGGTCACGGGGTGAAAAACTTCATCCCGGCATAAGGTCTCTGGCGACATGCCTCAAGTCGCGACGCCAGATCCCCGACATGGAGTTCAAGCTTGTGCCCATCTGGATCCAGGAAATAAAACGACGCGCCTTCGCTGCGATTGTCCCGCCACTCTAGAACACCCACAGCTCGCAGTCGTTGAACCAATACCGGGAAGTCGCTGGCGCCTACGCTGAATGCGTAATGGGTGTAATCGACCGCCGCCTCAGGCTCGCGCAGCGGATCGAGAGACAGGCACAGCCACAACCCCGGCAACGACAGATAGGCGCCGCTGTCCCAGGTGGCATCGAGGCGCAGCTGCAACAGGCCATGATAGAACGCTACGCTGCGGTCCAGATCGGTGACCGCCAGGGTCAGATGGTTGAGGCTGGAGAGCATGCAGGAATACCTTGTGGGTGATCTTTTGAATCAAAGGTTCTGGGGGCAACAGACGAATGGAGCTAGCACCGCCCCCCTGACAGCGATGTAGTATGTTGTATTACAAACCACTACATCGAGACTGCCATGTCCGTCATGTCTTTGCGCCTGCCAGACGAAATCGCCGATACCCTCGCCAATTTGGCTAAAGCGACAGGCCGCAGCAAATCTTTTCTCGCCGTAGATGCGCTACGTGAATACCTGGCTCGAGAGGCTTGGCAAATCGAAGAAATTCAACATGCCTTAAAAGAGGCTGACGCTGGAGATTTTGCCAGTGACGAAGACGTAAATGCCTTAGCCCGCAAGTGGGCAAGCAATGCGCGTTGAGTGGCTGAGAACTGCACTAAAAAATATTGATGACGAAGCCGCTTACATCGCGCTGGAAAATCCGAAAGCCGCAGCTGACTTCGTCAAAGCCATCTTCGCCAGTATCGAGCACCTTGCCCAATTTCCTGCGATTGGCCGTGAAGGCCGTCTGTCTGGCACCCGAGAGTGGGTACTAACCGATCGCCCCTACGTCATCCCTTATAGAGTCCGCCAAGGGCGTTTGCAGGTTCTGCGAGTGTTCCGCACCCGCCGTCTACCACCCGGAACATGGTAGGTCTCAACCTGTGTCATGAACCCTGCAATTCTTTCGGAACCACATACTGCCGACCGTCATACCGCAGCGTCGTCAGCACCGTTTTCCCCACCGTATCTTTGGATTCGCATTCGCCATTCTTCACCGAGTCTTGCGAGCCGGTGGTCACCGATTTAACGATCAGGTCGGCGAAGCCGTGGCTGCTGGTTTTAGCTATATCCAGAGTGCGTTTGATGTTCGAGAACTCGCCCGCACAGTTGGTATCCCACTCACCGCTACCGGACTCGATCACCAGTTGCTCCAGTACCGGGCGCAGTGTATTGCCTTCGCGAACATACAGCGACAGCCGGGACTCGCCGAAAGGATTGGCCCGCGACGAGCCTGTGAAACCTGCTCGCACGCCGAACGCTCGCAGGTCGGAGGTGAGTTTGTAGCGTGCGGTATCGATGCTCAGCCCATCGAACCGGATGGCATCGGAGCTGAACACCGAGGCTTTGGAATAGTGGGCCAGCGGCTTGCCATCGACGTTGGACACCACCGCCAGTTTCAAGTCGTACATACCCATGCCGTCAGGCTCATCGCTATGAGTCGAGTCCGGCTCAATCTGCGACAGTGCAGTGATGGTCTGGCCGTCATAGGCCGGCCAGTCCTTGCACACCGAATAACCCGGTACACCCTCGGGCAATGGCGGTGTTACACACTCGGCATATGCCTGGGTCGCGCCCAGCGCACCACTCATTGCCACACATCCCAGCCAGCTGTATTTCAAGGTCATTCCCTGTTCCTTGCGAACGTCATCAATCGATAAAAGATCAGCGCTGCACTATCGCCCGCCCGGTCTGCCGATTCAACCCGTTCGATACAGCGGTTCAAAACGCGCTGCGAAAGATCTCCTCGATCTGCCGCTGATCCGCCGCCCGTGGGTTGGTCAGGCCGCAGGCGTCTTTCAAGGCGTTGGCGGCGAGGATCGGAATGTCTTGCAACTTGGCGCCGAGATCACGCAAACCACCGGGGATTTCCACATCCCTGGCCAACGCGCGGATCGCCACGATGGCTGCTTGGGCGCCCTCTTCCGGACTGACACCGAGGGTGTCGGCACCCAGAGCCTGCGCCACTCCCGCCAGGCGTTCGGCGCAGACCGCGGCGTTGAAGCTTTGCACGTGCGGCAGCAGTACCGCGTTGCACACGCCGTGGGGCAAGTCATAAAAACCGCCCAACTGGTGCGCCATCGCATGCACAAACCCCAACGAAGCATTGTTGAATGCCATGCCGGCGAGGAACTGCGCATACGCCATGTTTTCCCGGGCGATCATGTCGCTACCGTCGTGCACGGCCAGGCGCAGGTTACGGCTGATCAGCTCGATGGCTTTCAGCGCGCAGGCGTCAGTGATCGGGTTGGCGGCGGTGGAAACGTAGGCTTCGATGGCATGCGTCAAGGCGTCCATACCGGTGGCCGCGGTCAGGCCCTTGGGCATGGCCGCCATCAGCGCCGGGTCGTTGACCGACAGCAGCGGCGTGACGTTGCGATCGACGATGGCCATTTTTACGTGGCGCGACTCGTCGGTGATGATGCAGAAACGGGTCATTTCGCTGGCGGTGCCGGCGGTGGTATTGATTGCGATCAGCGGCAATTGCGGCTTGGCTGATTGGTCGACGCCTTCGTAATCGGCGATCTTGCCGCCATTGGTGGCGCACAGCGCGATGCCTTTGGCGCAATCGTGGGGCGAGCCGCCGCCCAGGGAAATCACGCAATCACACTGGCTACGCTGGAGCAGCTCCAGGCCACTTTCGACGTTGGCAATGCTCGGGTTCGGTTTGGCACCGTCGAAAATCACCGAGTCGATGTCCTGCATCGCCAGTTTTTCAGCGATCAACCCTGCCACACCAGCCTTGGCCAATCCTGCGTCCGTCACGATCAAGGCCTTGCGAAAGCCATAGTTGCGAATGGCATTCATGGCTTCGTCGAGGCAACCGGTGCCCATGATGTTCACGGCAGGAATGAAAAACGTGCTGGTCATGACCAATCCTCTTCGATAGGGCCGAACCGGCAACCCCGATTCAGCGGAGGTCCAGAGGATCGACCCATCCGTTACCGCGCATCTTGATCTGGCTCAACACCCGGTCATGATAAAGTCTGCGCCCTGCACTCCACCTGCTTGAGATGACTGACGCAATGACTGATTTCCAGGAATTTGATGCCCGACTAGAAGACTGGAATGCGTTGCGCGCAACCACCCCGTTCAGCGGCCTGCTGGTGGGCAACGGCGCCAGCCGCGCAGTGTGGGATGATTTTGGTTACGACTCGCTGTTCGAGAATGCCCGCACGGTCGAAGAAAAGCCGTTGAGCCAGTCCGAACTGAGCGTGTTCGACGCGATGCAAACCCGCAGTTTCGAGCAAGTGCTGAGCGCGCTGAAAACCACCAGCCGGGTCAACAAGGCCCTGGCCGTGAGTTCCGCCGCACCGCGCAATCGCTACTACGCGATCAAGGAAGCGCTGATCAACACCGTGCACGCGGTGCACATCCCGTGGCGCCTGGTGCAACCGTCAAGCCTGGCGGCGATCAATCAGGAATTGAGCACCTATCAGACGGTGTTCACCACCAACTACGACCTGCTCAATTACTGGGCGATCCAGCACCAACCCGATGCCATCAGTGACCTGTTTCACGGCACCGAGCCGAGCTTCGACCTGAGCGCCAGCGCCGCGGATAAAACCCGCCTGCTCTACCTGCACGGGGGCTTGCATCTGGTGCGCAACCAGGATGGCACAGCGCGCAAACTGACCTCGACCGAAGGCACGCTGCTGGGCAGTTTTGCGATCAACAACACAATCAAGACGCTGGACGACGTGCCGCTGTTCGTCAGCGAAGGCAGCTCTGAAGACAAGCTCAAAACCATCCGCAGTTCGGATTACCTGTCGTTCTGCTTCGACCAGTTACTCAAGCAAAGCGACGCGCTGTGCATCTTCGGCCACAGCCTGGGCAAGCAGGACGCTCACATCGTTCATGCGCTGCGCCAGGCGCAACCGAAGACCGTGGCCGTCTCGATTTACCCGCGCAGCGCGGCCTTCATTCAGAGCCAGAAGCGGCATTACGCGAAGGTGTTTGAAGGGACCGAAGTGGAGCTGCGTTTTTTTGACTCCAAGAGCCATGCGTTGGGTAGCCCGCAATTGACCGTGCCGGTCGAGCGTTAGATCAAAAGATGACAGATCGTTCCCACGCTCTGCGTGGGAATGCAGCCCGTGACGCTCCGCGTCACCTGCCGAAGCGGACGCAGAGCGTCCAATGAGGCATTCCCAGGCGGGAGCGTGGGAACGATCATGCGCTGAAACTCACTCCTCGCCGCTATGCACCACCACCAGCAACTGCGCCTGCACTTCGCCCACCGAGCGCAGGCGATGCGGTTTTTGCGCGTTGAAGTGCAGCGCATCGCCACGGTTCAAAATCACCCGTTCGCTCATGAAGTCGACTTCGACCTGGCCTTCATGGACAAACAGAAATTCCTCGCCCATGTGCTCCTTGAAGGTCTTGTCGCTGAACTCCTTGGGCGGATAGATGATGAACGGCAGCAGGCTGCGCTCGCTGACCTGATGGGCCAGCACCGCATAACCCGGGGCCTGGTCATTGGCCGCCAGCGACTGGCGCTCTTCGGCACGCACCAGGCTGTAGCTGTCGAGACTGATGGTTTCCTCGGAGAACAACTCCTCGACCTTGACGTTCAGCGCCTTGGCCAGTTTCAGCGCCGCAGCGATGGACGGGGTGTTCAGCCCGCGCTCGATTTTCGACAGATAACTCTTGGTCATGCCGGATTTTTCGGCCAAGGCCTCCAGCGTAACGCCAAGTTTTTTTCGCAGTAATTTCAAACGGATAGACATGTGGAGCGATTAATCCATCAAGGAGGCAACGATTAGCCCTTGCCAATGACACAAAGTGTCATATAGCCTCTTAAGTGTCATATGTGTCCACCCAACGACCTTGCGAGCAGAGGGAGAAACACATTCGACGTCCATTGATCACAGCAAAGGACACCCGATATGGCCAAGACATTAGCACTACCCAAGGACCAACTCATCAAGCAGGCGCTTTCGCAGATGCAAAGCACGCTGGCGGATAATACGTGGACCGACCGGCAAAAGCTGGCGCTGACCTGCCGCATTCTGTTCGAAAATGGCCACGACTCCGGCCTGGCCGGGCAAATCACCGCCCGAGGACCTGCGCCCGGCACCTACTACACCCAACAACTGGGCCTGGGTTTCGACGAAATCACCGCGAGCAACCTGCTGCTGGTCAATGAAGACCTGGAGGTTCTGGAAGGTCACGGCATGCCCAACCCGGCCAACCGCTTCCACAGCTGGGTGTACCGTGCCCGGCCGGATGTGGACTGCATCATTCACACGCACCCAATGCACATTGCGGCGTTGTCGATGCTGGAAGTGCCGCTGGAAATTTCGCACATGGACCTCTGCCCGCTCTATGAAGATTGCGCCTTTCTCGAAGCCTGGCCGGGTGTGCCGGTGGGTAACGAAGAAGGTGAAATCATCGCCGGGGCCCTGGGCGACAAGCGTGCGATTCTGCTTTCCCACCATGGTCAGTTGTCGACCGGCCGATCCATCGAGGAAGCCTGTGTCATCGCACAGTTGATCGAACGCGCGGCCAAATTGCAGCTGCTGGCAATGTCGGCCGGTGAGCTTAAACCGATTCTGCCGGCGCTCGGTCGCGAAGCCCATGACTGGATCTCCAGACCCAAACGCCACGGCGCCGCCTTCAACTACTACGCTCGGCAGAACCTGCGTCAACACGCCGATTGCCTGAACTGAATCCATCCCTTTGCTTAAACGGAGAGACGCCATGTCGACCCCTTCTATTCACGGCATCATCGGCTACACCATCACCCCGTTCACCGCTAATGGCGAAGGCATTGATCTGGATACGCTGGGTCGCTCCATCGACCGTTTGATCGACGGCGGCGTACACGCCATCGCCCCGCTGGGCAGCACCGGCGAAGGTGCGTACCTGAGCGATGCGGAATGGGACCAAGTCAGCGAGTTCAGCATCAAGCACGTGGCCAGGCGCGTGCCGACCATCGTCAGCGTCTCCGACCTGACCACCGCCAAAGCCGTGCGCCGCGCACGCTTCGCCGAGGCGCAGGGTGCCGACGTGGTGATGGTCTTGCCGACGTCCTACTGGAAACTCAGCGAAGCCGAGATCCTCGCCCACTATCGCGCTATCGGCGAGAGCATCGGTGTACCGATCATGCTCTATAACAACCCGGCCACCAGCGGCACCGACATGTCGGTGGAACTGATCCTGCGGATTTTCAATGCCGTGGAAAACGTGACCATGGTCAAGGAGAGCACCGGCGATATCCAGCGCATGCACAAACTGCAATGGCTCGGCGAAGGTCAGGTGCCCTTCTACAACGGCTGCAACCCGCTGGCGCTGGAGGCATTCGCGGCAGGTGCCAAAGGCTGGTGTACGGCGGCGCCGAACCTGATCCCGCAACTCAATGGCGCACTCTATCAAGCCGTGTTGGCCAATGATCTGGGCACCGCTCGGGAGTTGTTCTATCGCCAGTTGCCGCTGCTGGACTTCATCCTTAAGGGCGGTTTGCCCACGACCGTCAAGGCCGGCCTGCGCATGACCGGGCTGGAAGCTGGCGATCCGCGCCTGCCGGTATTCCCGCTGGGTGAAGCCGCTCGCAATCAGCTGCAGGATTTGTTGGCCACGTTGCGCTGATCTTCAGGCACATACAAAACCAGTGTGGGAGCGAGCCTGCTCGCGATGAGGCCTTAACAATCAACACAGACGTTGAATGCCAGACCGCCATCGCGAGCAGGCTCGCTCCCACTATTGGATTTTCGGTGTATTCAAAGCACCGGCAACGTCTTGTCCTTGATCACCTTGGTCGGCCCGTTGGCCTTGACGCTGGCGATGCCTTTTTCCAGTGCGGTGTCGGAAGAATAGGCTTCGCTGCTGCCGATGATCTGATGATTGGCAGCCGTGAGATTGAAGTAAGGATGGCCATCCTTGGTGGTTTTTTTCTCGTAGCGTTCATCCAGTGGGCTATTGGCCTGAACCGAGGCGATGCCGTCATCGGCAGCGCTGCGCGTGGTGTACAGCTCGCTGGTAAGAATGGTCTCGGCATTGGCCGCTTTCAGTACAAAGCGAAACTGGCCAGTGATGCTTTTGCTCAACTCGTACCATCCAGACATGCTCGTTCTCCTTGGCGATTGAGAGGTTGCGCGCTTCAGAGTAAAGACCAGGCAGCCCTACTTCACCACCGCGCGCACCACCGACAACTCCGGCGTCGTCACCCGGCGCTGGCTCAGGTAGCGCGTGCAGCTGACCCGCAGAAACGAGGCGAAGTTCACCACTTCGCCCCGGTAGTCCATCACCTCTTCATAGAGCTTGGCGATCAACTGGTTGGTGGTCATGCCATCGACTTCGGCGATCTCGCTGAGGATGTCCCAGAACTGGTTCTCCAGCCGCAGCGTGGTCACGACCCCGCAGATGCGCAGCGAGCGCGAGCGTGACTCGTAGAGGATCGGGTCGGCTTTGACGTACAGCTCGCACATGCGCAGGCCTCCGCTTACAAGGTGATTTTGGTGCCCAGCAGACCGAGGAAACCGGCCAGCCAGCTCGGGTGTGCCGGCCAGGCTGGAGCTGTCGCCAGATTGCCCTGAACGTGACCTTGCGTCACCGGAATATCGATGAACGTGCCACCGGCCAGACGCACTTCTGGTGCGCAGGCTGGATAAGCGCTGCATTCACGACCTTCAAGAATCCCCGCCGCCGCCAACAATTGCGCGCCATGACAGACTGCGGCAATCGGTTTTCCGGCCTTGTCGAAGGCTTGCACCAGTTGCAGGACTTTTTCGTTCAGACGCAGGTATTCCGGCGCCCGACCACCCGGCACCAGCAACGCGTCATAGTCCGCCGCATCGACCTTGGCGAAGTCGAAGTTCAGTGCGAACAGGTGACCGGGTTTCTCGCTGTAGGTCTGGTCGCCTTCGAAGTCATGGATCGCGGTACGCACGGTCTGCCCGGCGGTTTTGTCCGGGCAGACCGCGTGCACCGTGTGACCGACCATCAGCAGTGCCTGAAACGGCACCATCACTTCGTAGTCTTCGACGTAATCGCCGACCAGCATCAGAATTTTTTTCGCGGCCATGGGGATGACTCCTCTGGTAAAGAATTGGGCAGGAAGGAGTATTCAAGGTAGTCCGAATCCAGCGGGACGGGTAATAACCAGCTACTACGCAGTAGGTACCACGTCATCGTTCATCGTGGGTAAACCCGCGCGCACAAAAACGACACCGTACCCTGTGGGAGCGGGCTTGCCCGCGAAGGCGTCCGCAAACTGTACGGATAAGTCTGCGTCTAGCTGTAACAGCGCAGCCTGCACAGTTTATGGCTAGATGAACGCTCTCCCGCCACTTTCGAATTCTGGTTACCGTTATGTCCTCGCGCGAAAACACCGGCATGGCCCTGGGCCTGCTCGGCGTCGTCATTTTCAGCCTGACCCTGCCCTTCACCCGGATCGTGGTGCAAGAAGTCCATCCGCTGCTCAATGGCCTGGGTCGAGCGTTGTTCGCGGCGATTCCGGCGGCGATGTTGTTGCTCTGGCGGCGGGAGAAATGGCCGACCTGGAAACAGGTCAAAGGCCTGACGCTGGTGATTGCCGGGGTGATTCTCGGTTTCCCGGTGCTCTCGGCCTGGGCCATGCAAACGCTGCCGGCGTCTCATGGCGCGCTGGTCAACGGTTTGCAGCCCTTGTGCGTGGCGCTGTATGCGGCGTGGTTGTCCCATGAGCGACCGTCGAAAGCCTTCTGGGCCTGTGCCGCATTGGGCAGCGCGTTGGTCCTGGGTTACGCGTTGATCAGCGGTGCCGGAAGTATCCAGGCCGGTGATTTATTGATGCTCGGGGCGATTGCCATCGGTGGCCTGGGTTACGCCGAAGGTGGCCGGTTGGCCAAGGAGATGGGCGGCTGGCAGGTAATCTGCTGGGCGCTGGTGCTGTCGACACCGCTGTTGATCGGCCCGGTGACGTATTTGGCGCTACAGCACCAAGGCGAAATCTCGGCGAAAACCTGGTGGGCCTTCGGTTACGTGTCGCTGTTCTCGCAGTTCATCGGCTTCTTCGCCTGGTACGCCGGATTGGCGATGGGTGGCATCGCCCGGGTCAGTCAGATCCAGCTGCTGCAGATCTTCTTCACCATTGCCTTCTCGGCGCTGTTCTTTGGCGAACACATCGAACCGATTACCTGGCTGTTTGCGGTCGGGGTGATCGTTACCGTGATGCTCGGGCGCAAGACGGCGGTGCGCCCGGCGCGTGTTGCCACCGCGTAGAAACAAGATCAAAAGATCGCAGCCTTCGGCAGCTCCTACAGGGGGAGACGGTTTTCCTCTGTTGGAGCTGCCGCAGGCTGCGATCTTTTCGCTCTTAACTCAGGTAGCCATCGGCCCGCAGCAACGTTTCCAGGCAATGTTCGCTGATGTGGTAGAACGCCTTGAGCTCCTGGATTTTCACTAACAGCTGCGTCGGGTCCACCGGTTCCGCGCGTTTGACCGCCAGGATCATCTTGTTCTTGTTGGTGTGGTCCAGGGAGATGAACTCGAACACCTTGGTTTCATACCCGCAGGCTTCGAGGAACAATGCCCGCAGGCTGTCGGTCACCATTTCGGCCTGCTGACCGAGGTGCAAACCGTATTGCAGCATCGGTTTGAGCAGCGCCGGGCTCTGGATTTGCAGGCGAATCTGCTTATGGCAGCACGGCGAGCACATGATGATCGCGGCACCGGAACGAATGCCGGTGTGGATCGCATAATCGGTGGCGATGTCACAGGCATGCAGGGCGATCATCACGTCCAGCTCGCTCGGCGCCACGCTGCGCACATCACCACATTTGAACACCAGCCCCGGATGCTCCAGGCGCGCGGCAGCGGTATTGCACAGGGTGACCATGTCTTCGCGCAATTCGACACCGGTGACCACGCCTTCGGCGTGCAAGGTGTTACGCAGGTAATCGTGTATGGCGAAGGTCAGGTAGCCCTTGCCTGAACCGAAGTCCGCCACCCGTACCGGTTTATCCAGCGCCAACGGTGAAGACGTCAGCGCATGGCTGAAGACCTCGATGAACTTGTTGATCTGCTTCCACTTGCGCGACATCGCCGGAATCAGCTCGTGCTTGCTGTTCGTTACGCCGAGATCAGCGAGGAATGGCCGGGTCAGGTCGAGGAAGCGGTTCTTCTCGCGATTGTGCTCGGCGGACGGCACTTCGCGCAGTTGCTGGGGCTTGCTCTTGAACAGCGAGCTCTTGCCCTTCTTGCTGTATTCGAGCTGGGCTTCATCGGTCAGCGCCAGCAGGTGAGCGTTCTTGAAGTCCTGCGGCAACAGCGCAGCAATCGTCGCGATGCCCTCTTCGATCGGGTAATTCTTGGTGATATCACGCGTCTTGTAGCGATAGACGAAAGACAGGCACGGCTGCTCCTTGACCGTCAGCTGCTTGATGATGATTCGCTGCAAGTCGACTTCAGCGCCGACGTACTTGGCCAGCACCAGTTTGATGAAGGCGTTCTGCGCCAGGCTGGTGCTTAGCAGGTCGATAAATTGCGCGTGATGATCCGGCGTGAGGCTGGCGGGAGTTGCGGTAACAGACATGTAGAAAACGCCTCGGGCGGTGCGGATCGGGGAATGACCGGTATTTTAGGGGGGATGAGGTGCAAGGGCACGGCTAATTTTCCGAACGGTTCAAACTTTCCGAGCTCTTCGTCTTACGACCTGTTGATAGCAACAACGGCCAAACCTTGGTGATGCACTTCAAATCAACCGTTTGTCGAGACTGTTATTTCTTACAGGTAGCATACTCCTGGACATCGGCATGAAATGGGTGTGCTCAGAACTATCAATCTTTAATAAAGGGACTAGCCACCATGTCAAACACTGATAACAGCAATAAAATACCCCATGTCGCCTTGACGACCCCCAAGCCAAACTCAACAGTAAGTGTTTCTGGCTTCAAAATTATTGGGCCGAACGAGATAATTCATCCTGGGACGACTGAGATTGTATTGCATATCTTTCGAGAGGGGGGGAGTGGATATTATGAGAAAAAATTCAAGCCGACGAAGCACCCTTTCGAGTTTGACTATCAATCGCAGCACCCACCGGGGACAGTACTTTGGATTATCTACCACTATTTTCAGTGGGTGGTCCCATTGGGGACGTATAACTCAGGAAAATTCTCTGTTCAGAGCTAGTTATCAACTCTACAATTTTCCTGTTGATACTTGATTGTCTCGCTGCCATCTTCTGGCAATAGTCAGAAGATGGCAGCGAGACAAGTCATCAATGAGCAACACCGACTCGCAAAGAATTGGTTTGGAGCATTTGGCCCCCCTTCACCCCAGCGGAAGCAAGAGTGACCGCTTCTGAATCCCGGGATCATCTTCAGCCCAACACCACCAACCGATTCGGCAACTCATTGCGCACTTGCGTCACCGGCACATGCACCTTGAGCAGTTCGCCACAGGCCTCGATGCAGGTGACAAAGCCCTGCAACGTCTGGCCCTGTTTCACCTGCCGGGTGAAGGCTGCGACGATCGGATCCCAGTTTTTGTTATCCAGCCGCCGGGAAATCCCTTCGTCCACCAGAATCTCCACATAGCGCTCGGCTTCGCAGACGAAAATCAGCAGGCCGGTGCCGCCGACGGTGTGGTGCAGGTTCTGCTCCAGAAACTGCCGACGCGCCAGGTTCGAGGCGCGCCAGTGGCGCACGGATCGAGGGATCAGGTGAGTGGTGATCGACGGAATCCGGAACACCAGGCACAGCACGATAAAACTCACCCACTGCACCAACAGCAAGGTGTGCATGTTCAGCCAACCGGTAACGTAGTGCACGATGCCCGGCACGATCAGCGCCAGCAGGCTGGCCCAGAGCAGTGGGATGTACGCGTAGTCGTCGGCCCGGGCTGCGAGCACGGTGACCAGTTCAGCGTCGGTGTCGCGCTCGACACGGGCGATCGCCTCGGCGACTTTGCGCTGTTCGTGTTCCGTCAGTAATGCCATGGTTTTGAATGCTCACTCATTATTGTTATCACCAGCCGCCCGACGAACCGCCGCCCCCGAAACTGCCCCCACCGCCGCTGAAGCCGCCGCCCCCTCCGAAGCCACCACCAAAGCCTCCGCCGCCAAACCCGCCGGAACCTCCACGACCGCCGCTACGGGGCAGGATGCCGAGCATCTGCAAGATAAAGATCGTCAGGATAAACAACACCGCCAAAAACACGAATATTGTCGGATGACGCCCGATAAAGTCGCTCCCCTGATCACCGCCCGAATCATAAATCGTCGACGGTTCATCCAGTGGGTTGCCACCCAGTACCACCAGCATCGCGGCAACGCCATCACTGATGCCTTTGCTGAAATTGCCGGACTTGAACGCCGGAGTGATCACCTGATTGATGATCACTGAACTTTGCGCATCGGTCAGCCGATCTTCCAGGCCATACCCGACTTCGATCCGCAGCTTGCGCTCGGCGCGAGCGACGATCAGCAAGGCGCCGTTGTTCTTGTCCTTCTGACCGATGCCCCAGTAACGCCCTAGTTGATAACCATAGTCGTCGATGCTGGTGCCTTGCAGGTCCGGCAGCGTCACCACCACCAACTGCTCGCCAGTGGCCTGTTCGTGGGCCTGGAGCTGTTGGGTCAACTGCTCGCGCACCGCCGGCTCGATCATCTGGGCGTTGTCCACCACCCGACCGGTCAGCACCGGAAACTTCAGCTCGGCTTGAGTGGTGATGGAAAAGATCCAAAGCAT
Source organism: Pseudomonas brassicacearum (assembly GCF_003732175.1). Lineage (GTDB taxonomy): Bacteria > Pseudomonadota > Gammaproteobacteria > Pseudomonadales > Pseudomonadaceae > Aquipseudomonas > Aquipseudomonas brassicacearum_G. The sequence continues at coordinate 354,455 of NZ_MOBI01000013.1, read as the reverse complement.
CACCACCAGGCTCATTTTCAAAACGCGCATTGGCACCTCATCCCTAATGGCTCATGCCTCATGGCTCTTTCCTCATGATTCATGAGGTGGTATCCCGACAGCACTGAAACCCCGCCGGGAACCTGCGCTGATCAGAACTTCACTTGCGGCGCCTTGTCAGCACCCGGGCTGGTGGCCTCGAAGGTGTCGCGCATCGGCAGGTCGCTATACAGCACGCTGTGCCACAAACGGCCTGGGAACGTCCGCAGTTCAGTGTTGTAGTTCTGCACCGCCAGGATGAAATCCCGGCGCGCCACGGCGATACGGTTTTCGGTGCCTTCAAGTTGTGATTGCAGCGCCAGGAAGTTCTGGTTGGCCTTCAGGTCCGGATAACGCTCGGACACCACCATCAAACGGCTGAGGGCTCCACTGAGCTGATCCTGGGCCTGCTGGAACTGTTTGAGTTTATCCGGGTTGTCGAGGGTGCTGGCATCGACCTGAATCGAGGTCGCCTTGGCCCGCGCTTCGACCACCGCCGTCAGGGTCTCCTCTTCATGTTTGGCGTAACCTCTGACCGTTTCCACCAGGTTGGGGATCAGGTCGGCGCGACGCTGGTACTGGTTCTGCACTTGCGACCAGGCCGCCTTGGCCTGCTCGTCGAGGGTCGGTATGGTGTTGATGCCACAGCCGGCCAGAACCGTGCTGAGCAACATCAATACCGCGATTTGCCAGCCCGAACGATAGCGCTGTTGTACATTCATGCGAGTGATGCTCCCTTGCCCATTACCCTGGAAATATTCCTGCGCGCCTTCAACTCGAACTCTTGGGGCATAATCTGCCGCCGCCACTGGATTGCATCGGGCCAATCGGCTAAAAGATGCCCAGCGCTAAAAGAGTTTAGAAGCTTGCGGCATTTAGTCGAACAACAACAGACGCCCCCTAATTTTTGGCTGACCGGCGCGTAACCACTGCGTCCGTTTAGGCTTTTGAGAAAACTATTCATGAAGAAGCTGTGTTTGCTGGGCCTTGCCATCGGCCTGGCCAGTCACTCGGTATGGGCCGACACAAAGCCTGCACCGATAGAAAACAAGGATGCTTTCGTCAGCAACCTGATGAAGCAGATGACCCTGGAAGAAAAGATCGGCCAATTGCGCCTGATCAGCATCGGCCCGGAAATGCCCCGCGAGCTGATCCGCAAGGAAATCGCCGCCGGCAACATCGGCGGCACCTTCAACTCGATCACGCGTCCCGAAAACCGTCCGATGCAGGACGCGGCCATGCACAGCCGGTTGAAGATCCCGATGTTCTTCGCCTATGACGTGATCCACGGCCACCGGACCATTTTCCCTATCCCTCTGGCCCTGGCCTCGAGCTGGGACATGGATGCGATTGGCCGCAGCGGGCGCATTGCCGCCAAGGAAGCCGCCGCCGACAGCCTCGACATCACCTTCGCGCCGATGGTCGACATCTCCCGCGACCCACGTTGGGGCCGCACCTCCGAAGGTTTCGGCGAAGACACTTATCTGGTCTCGCGCATTGCCAAAGTGATGGTCAAGGCTTATCAGGGCGAGACCCCGAGCGCGGCCGACAGCATCATGGCCAGCGTCAAGCACTTCGCCCTGTACGGCGCAGTCGAAGGCGGTCGCGACTACAACACCGTCGACATGAGTCCGGTGAAGATGTACCAGGACTACCTGCCGCCGTACCGTGCCGCCATTGATGCCGGCGCCGGTGGGGTGATGGTTGCGCTGAACTCGATCAACGGCATTCCGGCCACCGCGAACATGTGGCTGATGCAAGACCTGCTACGCAAAGAGTGGGGCTTCAAGGGCCTGGCGGTCAGCGACCACGGGGCGATCTTCGAGCTGATCAAGCACGGCGTGGCCCGCGACGGACGTGAAGCGGCGAAGCTGGCGATCAAGGCCGGCATCGACATGAGCATGAACGACACCCTGTACGGCAAGGAACTGCCAGGGCTGCTGAAGTCCGGCGAGATCCAGCAGAGCGACATCGACAACGCGGTACGTGAAGTGCTTGGCGCCAAGTACGACATGGGCCTGTTCAAGGACCCGTACCTGCGTATCGGCAAGGCCGAGGATGATCCGGCCGACACCTACGCCGAAAGCCGTCTGCACCGCGCCGAGGCCCGTGACGTTGCACGTCGCAGCATGGTGTTGCTGAAGAACCAGAACGAAACCCTGCCTCTGAAGAAGACCGCGAAAATTGTCCTGGTCGGTCCGCTGGCCAAGGCACCGATCGACATGATGGGTAGCTGGGCTGCCGCCGGCAAACCGGAACAGTCGGTAACGTTGCTCGACGGCATGACCCGTGCCCTTGGCGATCAGGCCAAGCTGACTTACGTCCGTGGCGCCAACATCACCGAAGACAAGAAAGTCCTCGATTACTTGAACTTCCTCAACTTCGATGCTCCGGAAGTGGTGAATGACCCGCGTTCGGCGCAGGTCATGATTGACGAAGCGGTGAAAGCCGCGCAGCAGGCTGATGTGGTGGTGGCGGCAGTCGGAGAGTCCCGTGGCATGTCCCACGAATCGTCGAGCCGTACCGATCTGAATATCCCGGCCAGCCAGCGCGACCTGATCAAGGCCCTGAAAGCCACCGGCAAACCGCTGGTACTGGTGCTGATGAACGGCCGTCCGCTGACCATTCTCGACGAAAAGGACCAGGCTGATGCGATTCTCGAAACCTGGTTCACCGGCACCGAAGGTGGCAACGCCATTGCCGACGTGCTGTTCGGCGACTACAACCCGTCTGGCAAGCTGCCGATCAGCATCCCGCGTTCAGTCGGGCAGATTCCGACCTACTACAACCACCTGAGCATCGGTCGCCCGTTCACTCCAGGCAAACCGGGCAACTACACTTCGCAGTATTTCGATGACACCACAGGTCCTCTGTTTCCATTCGGCTACGGTCTGAGCTACACCAGCTTCAGCCTGTCGGACATGGCCCTGTCGTCGACCACGCTGAACAAGTCCGGCAAGATCGACGCCAGCGTGACGGTTAAAAACACCGGCAAGCGCGACGGGGAAACCGTGGTGCAGCTGTACATTCAGGACGTGGTCGGTTCGATGATTCGCCCGCTCAAAGAACTGAAAAACTTCCAGAAAGTGATGCTCAAGGCCGGCGAACAGAAAGTCATCCACTTCACCATCGAAGAGGACGACCTGAAGTTCTACAACGCCCAGCTCAAATATGCAGCAGAACCTGGCAAGTTCAACGTGCAGATCGGCCTCGATTCCGAGGACGTGACGCAGCAGAGCTTCGAGTTGCTTTAACCCCCCTGAAATCTGGCGGGCTCTTGTGGCGATGGGGCTTGCCCCCGTTTGGCTGCATAGCAGCCATAAAACCTGCAAACTCATTCTCAGGACAGAACGAGTTTGCCGGTCTTAGGACCGCTTCGCGGTCCAACGGGGGCAAGCCCCCTCGCCACAGTTCCACGTAACCGGCTAACCCCGCCGATCCAGCAGATTCACCACCATCCGATCCACCCATCCCCATACCCGTTGCTTGACCCGCCGCCACAGCGGCCGGCGTTGCCATTCCTCGAGACTGACCCTTTGACTCAAGGCAAAGTCCTTCTCGAAACTTGCCGCCACCGCCAGACTCAGCGCCGGATCGAGGGCTTCCAGGTTGGCTTCCAGGTTGAAGCGCAGATTCCAGTGATCGAAATTGCATGAGCCAATGCTCACCCAGTCATCGATCAGGACCATTTTCAGGTGCAGGAAACACGGCTGGTATTCGAAGATCTTCACCCCGGACTTGAGCAGGCGTGGGTAATAACGATGCCCGGCGTAGCGCACCGACGGATGATCGGTACGCGGCCCGGTCAGCAGCAGGCGCACATCAATGCCCCGTTCAGCAGCCTTGCGCAGCGAGCGGCGGACTTTCCAGGTCGGCAGGAAGTAAGGCGTGGCCAGCCAGATTCGCTGCTGACCGCTGTTCAATGCACGAAACAGCGATTGCAGGATATCCCGGTGCTGCCTGGCGTCGGCATACGCTACCCGGCCCATCCCCTCACCCATCGACGGCACCCGTGGCAGACGTGGCAAACCGAAGTGCGACACAGGTTTCCAGGCACGGCGGTGACGGTTGGCAATCCATTGACGGTCGAACAGCAACTGCCAGTCGAGCACCAGCGGGCCGCCGATTTCCACCATCACTTCATGCCACTCGCTGGTTTCGCAACCGGGGGTCCAGAACTCGTCGGTGACGCCCGTGCCGCCGACCACCGCCAGCGACTGATCGACCAACAGCAACTTGCGGTGGTCACGGTAAAGGTTGCGCACCCAGCGCCGCCAGCTCAGGCGATTGTAGAAACGCAGCTCCACGTCAGCCTCGATCAGGCGTCGCCGCAGACTCAGGGTGAATGCCAGGCTGCCGTAGTCATCGAACAGGCAACGCACGCGTACACCGCGCTCGGCGGCTTGCACCAGCGCCTGAACCATCGCCTCGGCACAGGCGCCCGCCTCCACCAGGTACAGCTCCAGGTCGACCTGTTCCTGCGCAACGGCAATCGCCGCCAGCATCCGTGGAAAAAACTGCGGCCCGTCGATCAACAGCTCATAGCGATTGCCTTCGCGCCAGGGAAACACTGCACCTCTCATCTCAGCGCGCCGTAAAAATCAGCACCGCACCCACCGGCACCGACGAACTGATGGCCGACAGGCCGGCAGCGTTGCGCAGGGTTTCCAGCCCCGGCAGCAGATCGAAATCCGCAGCATTAAGTACCAGCGGTTCCAGTGTCACCACTTGAAAGCGCCGATCATCGAGGCGTGTCGCCAGCAACTCGGCGTTGTAAGCGTGGTCTTTGCCGTGAAGGCTGACCGTCAGTGGCAAACGCAATTCGAGTTGCGCGCCGGGGGCCAGATCCTTGATCGGCCGCAAATCGATCTGCATGCTGATCAGCGCTTCAGGGAACGTCTTGATCTCGAACAGCTCTTTGCGCATGCGCTCATCGCGCAGCGCAATTCCACTGTTGACCGACTCCAGTTCGACCTGCACTTGCGCCTGGCCGTTGGCGTCAACCTTGCCATGCAGTACCAGAAAGCGCTGAACTTCGGAGAGATTGGCATTCTTGGTAGAGATAAACGACAGACGTGAAGACTCACCGTCCAGGTACCAGTCGGCGTGGGCTGGCGAGGTAACGAAAGCCAATGGCAGCAAGGCCAGGGCTGTGCAGCAAAACCGCTTGAACATAAACACTCATGGGCAAGTAAACCTGAGCCGAACCTTAGCCTGAGTGAACGCGCTTGCAAACCGCGCAAATCAAAAGCCACCTCTATGGAGTCAACCGACACCCCTGACGAGCCCCGAGCCACGCGGCGATATGACTGCGCCCCATGCCGCTGACCGTCACGCGCTTGTTGGGAGCGTCATCGAGAAAACTGCTGACAGGCACGTACTGCGTCACATAGCCCTGGCAATAATCCGCCGGGTTGTTCTCGACATACCGGCACGAGCAATACTCCTTGGCGGTGTAGGCGCTGATGATGTCGGGGAACGCCCACAACGCAACTCGCTCCTGCCACATCCAGCCAAGCAGCGCAGCGATCAACAACAGCAACACGCTGAGCCGTGGTCGACGGCGAATAAATCTGAAATTCATGGCTGCACCTTCTGTGCAAATGCCGCCAGTGCCAGTCTGAGCAATTCGTTGTGCCGGTAACTGCCGTCGCGATCATCTCCATAGCGCACAATCACCAGGTTCTCGCTGGGCACCACGTACAGCGCCTGCCCCCAATGGCCGAGTGCGGCGAAGGTGTCATCGGGTGCGTCTTCCCAGGGTCTTTCGGCGCCGTCGACCGCCCGATTGAGCCACCAATGCCCGCCGGGAACGGCTTCATCCTGATTGGCCTTGAAGCGAATGAACGGTTGGCGGTTGAACTCGACCCAGTCCTTTGGCAGCAACTGCCGGTTACCCCAGCGACCGTCGCGTTGCATCAACAGGCCGATCCGCGCCAGATCGCGAGCCGTCATGTAGGCATAGGACGAGGCAACAAACGTCCCCAAGGCATCGGTCTCCCAAACCGCACTGCGAATCCCCAAGGGGCCGAACAACGCGGTCCATGGATAGTCGGCGTAGCGCTGCGTACCGACCATGGTCTTCAGTGTTGCGGACAATAGATTGCTGTCACCGCTGGAATAACGAAACGCCTGACCCGGTGGGCTGAACTCGTCATGGGCGGCAGCGAACGCAGCGATGTCCTGGCGTCCATGGGTGTAGAGCATCGCGACCACTGAAGAATTCAGCGGTGCATATTCATAGGTTTCCTGCCAATCCAGCCCCGAGGCCCAATGCAGCAGATCTGTAATGGAAATATTCGGATGGCTCTGCAAGGGCGGATAAAACTTCACTGCCGGGTCCTGCAATTTGAACAAGCCTTCGCCATAGGCCACGCCCAGCACCGTGGCCATCAGGCTTTTACTGACGGACCAGGTCAGGTGCGGTGTGTCGACGGTCGTCGGGCCGGCGTAGCGTTCGTAGATCAGTTGCCCGTCACGAATCACCAGCAAGGCATCGGTGCGAACGCCTGTGCGGCTGCCGTCGTCGCGCGGTGCAAAGGCGTAATCCTCCAGGACCTGAAGCGCCGGGCCGCTGATTTTCGGGCCGGGTGACCATTGCTCGGCGGGCCAGTTTTCCGCCAGAACCGGAAGGCTGACCAGCAACATGAACAGCAGAGTCAGGCGTTTGAACACGACAGGCACTCAGAGGAATTAACCCTCTGAGCGTAGTCGAGATAAATGACAGTTCGAGAAATGCGCTTTCAGTTAGACCGTCATCGCGAGCAGGCTCGCTCCCACAGGGAACTATGTAGAACATGGATCTGCGGCACGACACCATCCAATATGGGAGCACGCTTGCTCGCGATGAGGCCCATCAATACACCGCAAATGCCTTGGCCAATCGCTTGGCCCGAGCACCCGCCGCCAGATCGAGCACCGCCTGATCACGCATCCACAACGCCGCCCAGTGTGGCGGTCCGTCGGCAAAGGCTTCATTGAGCGCTGGCTTGAGCCCATCGAACTGCGCAAACAACCCGCCCAGCAACACATGTCCGGCGCTGCTGTTCGGCGGTTGGCGGCTGGCTTCCGCACACCCGGCCAACAGTGCCAGCAACTTCAGTTGAAGGTTTTGCGGCCAGGCGCTGTCATGACCGACACCGTACAGCCAGGCACCCATGGCGCTGAGTACGTAGATGTCTTCAAGGGTACGGAACGGTTTGACGTATGCATCCCAGCCATCTCCAGCGAGCAGTTCACACAGCGCGTTGTCGAGAAACAGCCGGCCGTGACTGATGTCCGGCATCAAGGCAATGGCCGGCAGCTTTTCAACCCGTACGCCGGGTTCGCCGGGATACACCACCGCCAGACTCAAACGCGCTGACTCGCCCTGCTCCTCGCTGCGTACAGCGATCAACAGCCAGTCCGCCGCATCACCCGCGGTCACGAAATCCTTGCGCCCGCTCACACGCAAATCCGCGAGCCGGGTTTGCATGTCCGTCGGGCGCAGGCTGCGCCGCTCTGTCGCACACAATGCCCCCAGACTCAGCGGTGCGCTGGGCCACAACATGCGCAACGCCGCCTGGTACCCCACCAGAAAGGCCAACCCCGGCGTTGCCATCATCCGCCCGCCACGCACCGCCAATTCGAACGGCGTCACCGCGCCCAACACATGCAGCAACGTCGCATACCCCTCCGCCAGATCAGGGTTTTCGGGCTGACGCTGATCACAGTTCAACAGGGCTTGCCATGGCATAAACGGATCCTCGAGGGCTGTCACACAAGCATCACCAAAGCTTCATGGCGATGACACCGGGGCTACATAGCCTGACTTTGCACAACAAAGTCGATCGACTGCAACCCAAGACGGGTGAGCAGCCCGTACGGAGATTCGCAATGACTCAGATCGCCCGCATCAGCGACACCGGCAATGAACGCCGCCTGCAAGCCGAACGCCTGATCGGCGCCGAGGCGTTGCAGGAAGCCCAGGCCCTGCGCTTCAACGTTTTCAGCGGCGAATTCAACGCCAAGCTCAAAGGCGCAGAGTTGGGCCTGGACATGGATGACTATGATGTTCACTGCGCCCACATTGGCGTGCGTGATTTGAATAGCGGACGCCTGGTAGCAACGACGCGTTTGCTCGACCATCAGGCCGCCAGCAGCCTGGGGCGCTTTTACAGTGAAGAAGAGTTCAGCCTGCACGGCCTGGTGCTTCTGCAAGGGCCGATCCTGGAAATCGGTCGCACCTGCGTCGACCCGGCCTACCGCAACGGCGGCACCATCGCCGTGCTCTGGGGCGAGTTGGCCGAAGTGCTGAATCAGGGCGGCTACAGCTACCTGATGGGCTGCGCGAGCATTCCGATGCAGGACGGCGGCATTCAGGCCCAGGCGATCATGCAGCGCTTGCGTGAACGCTATCTGTGCACCGAACACCTGCGCGCCGAACCGAAGAAACCGCTGCCGGCCCTCGACATCCCGTCCAACGTGATCGCCGAAATGCCGCCGCTGCTCAAGGCCTACATGCGCCTGGGCGCGAAGATCTGCGGTGAGCCGTGCTGGGACGAAGATTTCCAGGTCGCCGACGTGTTCATCCTGCTCAAGCGTGACGAACTGTGCCCGCGTTACGCCAAACACTTCAAGGCGGCAGTCTGATGAGCCGGCTGCGGGTGTACGCGCGGATCGCGCGAGTGCTGCTGGTGGTCGCGCTGGGCTTGAGCATGGCCAGCGTGTTCGGGCTGTTCGAGCGCATGGGAGTTGCCAACTCGATGGTGCGGCGCCAACGCTGGTCGCGTTTTTTCATGACCCGGCTGAGCAACGCCCTGCCCTTTCGCGTGACGGTCCACGGTGAACTGCCACAAAAGCCGATGCTCTGGGTCAGTAACCATGTGTCCTGGACCGACATCCCGCTGCTGGGCATGCTCACGCCCTTGTCCTTCCTGTCCAAGGCCGAAGTGCGTACCTGGCCGGTCGCCGGCTGGCTCGCGGCCAAGGCTGGCAGCCTGTTCATTCGTCGAGGTTCGGGTGACAGCCAACTGATCCGCAAGCAGATGAGCCGCCACCTGGAACAAGCCCATCCATTGCTGATGTTCCCGGAAGGCACCACCACCGATGGCCGTTCGTTGCGCACCTTTCATGGTCGCTTGCTGTCCGCAGCCATTGACGCGGACGTGGCGCTGCAACCGGTGGCCGTTCGTTATCTGCGCGATGGCCAGATCGACCCGCTCGCCCCGTTCATTGGTGATGACGACTTGCTCTCGCACTTGATGCGCTTGTTCGCCAACGATCGGGGCGACGTCGAGATTCATCTGCTCAAACCGATTGCCTGCCACGGCCAGGAACGCGCGGCGTTGGCCTTTGCGGCGCAACAAGCGGTGCAGAAGGCGTTGTTTGGAGCGTTGCCAGAAACACAGTCAACTCCGTTACGTCCGGCCATAGCCGCTTGACGCTGTACCCTGTGGGAGCGAGCTTGCTCGCGATTGCGTTGTGTCAGTCAACATCATCGTTGAATGCTAAAACGCTATCGCGAGCAAACGGAACGCCGCCCGGCTGCTCCCACATTAGATTTGCGCAGTCAAATGGTTATGCGCAAACCCTTGCAACTGCGGATAGAACAACCGGAAGTCATCGCTCAACGGTTCATACAACCGCTGTAACTCCTCCATCGCCGCAGCCAGTTCTTCAGGCCGCGACAGGCGCCGTGAAATCCCCCGCAGCACCTGGTCCAGCACCGCAAACTCCCGATAAGAACCGAGCCAGTCATTCGCCTCCATGTGCGGGGCAATCTGCGCCAGTCGCCCCGGCAACTGCGGTTCGGCAGCCAGCACCCGGTACACATCCGAAGTGAACTGTTCCAGCGGCTGGTCCGCGTAAAGCGTCCAGTCCCGCGCCAGGCAATGGTCGAAAAACACATCGAGCACGATGCCGGCATACCGCCGTCGCGTCAGCGTAAAGCGCGACAACGCCAGGTCGACCAACGGATGGCGGTCGGTAAACACGTCGATGCTGCGATGCAGCGCAATGGCCGCTTCGATCTCCGGATTGAACTGCCCTTGCAGCCGACCCTTGACGAAATCGCCATACAAACTGCCGAGCAATTGACCGGGGCGCTGGCCACCGAGATGAAGATGTGCGAGATAGTTCATGGGCGCAGCTTAGCACTGCCCCCTTGTATTTTTACAATCAACATATCGTTATAACCCGATATACCGATTTAGGCTGACCTCAGATCAAAATCATATTTGTATATCGCGAAATACCGATTTAAAGTTCGCCTCATCGCGATATAACGTTTTACCCAACCCGAGCACTGCCATGTCCACCATTGACCTCGACGAAATAATAAAAGCCCTGGCGCACCCGGTACGGCGAGAAATCCTGCACTGGCTCAAAGACCCGACCGTCGAATTCCCCGACCAATCCCACAGCAACGAGCACGGCGTCTGTGCCGGGCAGATCGATCAACGTTGCGGTTTGTCGCAATCCACCGTTTCCGCCCATCTGGCGACCCTGCAACGCGCCGGCCTGATCAGCAGCCGTAAAGTCGGCCAGTGGCATTTTTTCAAACGCAACGAGGAAACCATTCAGGAATTCCTCCGCACCTTCAGCAAAGAGCTCTGACCCTTTACGTCAGTACGCCGATAAGGAATCAACAATGCCCCTCTCGCTCCTCATTCTGGCCCTCAGCGCCTTCGCCATCGGCACCACCGAGTTCGTCATTATGGGCTTGCTGCCCGATGTAGCGGCCGACCTTGGTGTGTCGATCCCTGGCGCCGGGTGGCTGGTGACCGGCTACGCCCTGGGCGTGGCCATCGGTGCGCCGTTCATGGCACTGGCCACCGCCAGACTGCCACGCAAGGCTGCGCTGGTCGCGTTGATGGGCATTTTCATTGTCGGCAACCTGCTCTGCGCCCTGGCCAGTGATTATCAGGTGCTGATGTTCGCCCGTGTCGTCACCGCCCTGTGCCATGGCGCGTTCTTCGGTATCGGCTCAGTGGTAGCGGCAGGTCTGGTGCCCGCCAACAAGCGTGCTTCGGCCGTCGCCCTGATGTTCACCGGCCTGACCCTGGCCAACGTGCTGGGCGTACCGCTGGGCACTGCGTTGGGTCAGGAAGCCGGTTGGCGTTCGACCTTCTGGGCGGTGACCGTGATCGGTGTGATTGCGCTGATCGGCCTGATCCGTTTCCTTCCGGCCAAACGTGATGAAGAAAAACTCGACATGCGCGCCGAACTGCGCGCCCTCAAAGGCGCCGGTATCTGGCTGTCGTTGAGCATGACCGCACTGTTCGCCGCATCGGTCTTCACCTTGTTTACCTACGTCGCACCGCTGTTGGGCGAAGTCACCGGTGTCTCGCCACGCGGCGTGACCTGGACCCTGATGCTCATCGGTTTGGGCCTGACAGTCGGCAACATCATCGGCGGCAAGCTGGCTGACAAAGGCATGGCGGCGACGCTGATTGGCGTGTTCATCAGCATGGCGGTGGTCTCCACCGTACTGACCTGGACCAGCGTCGCATTGATCCCGACCGAAATCACTCTGTTCCTCTGGGCCACCGCGTGCTTTGCCGCCGTCCCTGCCCTGCAAGTGAATGTAGTGACCTTCGGCAACGCGGCACCGAACCTGGTATCGACCCTGAACATCGGCGCTTTCAATGTCGGCAACGCACTCGGAGCCTGGGTTGGCGGCAGCGTCATCGCCCACGGTTTCGGCCTGACCAGCGTGCCCCTCGCGGCCGCTGCGCTGGCGATCCTCGCGCTACTGGTGACCCTGATTACTTTCCGTCAGAGCGGTAATCCCGAACTGGCTCCTGCTACCAACTGATACCTCACGAGGGTTGTATTAAATGACGACTATTTTCGATCCGATCAAGCTTGGCGACCTGCAACTGGCAAACCGCATCATCATGGCGCCACTGACCCGCTGCCGCGCCGACGAAGGCCGTGTACCCAACGCGCTGATGGCTGAATACTACGTGCAGCGCGCGTCCGCCGGCCTGATCCTCAGCGAGGCCACGTCGGTCACGCCGATGGGCGTCGGCTACCCGGACACCCCGGGCATCTGGTCCAACGACCAGGTGCGTGGCTGGAGCAACGTGACCAAAGCGGTCCACGGCGCCGGCGGCAAGATATTCCTGCAATTGTGGCATGTGGGCCGGGTTTCCCACCCGTCCTACCTGAACGGCGAAGCACCGGTTGCACCGAGCGCCATCCAGCCAAAAGGTCATGTCAGCCTGGTTCGCCCATTGGCCGACTACCCAACGCCACGCGCACTGGAAACGGCTGAAATCGCCGACATCATCGACGCTTACCGCGTCGGTGCGGAAAACGCCAAAGCTGCCGGTTTCGACGGCGTGGAAATCCACGGCGCCAACGGCTACCTGCTCGACCAATTCCTGCAAAGCAGCACCAACCAGCGCACCGACAATTACGGGGGCTCCCTGGAGAACCGTGCTCGCCTGTTGCTGGAAGTGACCGACGCCGCCATCGAAGTCTGGGGCGCAGGTCGCGTCGGTGTGCACCTGGCACCCCGCGCCGACTCCCACGACATGGGCGACGACAACCTGTCCGAAACCTTCACCTACGTCGCTCGCGAACTGGGTAAACGCGGCATCGCGTTTATTTGCTCCCGCGAGAAAGAAGCCGGCGACAGCCTCGGCCCACAACTGAAAGAAGCCTTCGGCGGCCCATACATTGCCAACGAACGTTTCACCAAGGACAGCGCCAACGCCTGGCTCTCCAGCGGCAAGGCCGATGCGGTCGCCTTCGGCGTGCCGTTCATTGCCAACCCCGACCTGCCAGCACGCCTGAAAGCCGATGCGCCATTGAACGAACCGCGTCCAGAACTGTTCTACGGCAAGGGTCCGGTCGGTTATATCGACTATCCAACGTTGTAAGTTCCATCCATAAAAAGCCCGGGTAGAAGTACCCGGGCTTTATGGGTAGACGTTCAACTAATGAAACAACATCTGCATTGCACCAACACTTACAGCGGGGTTACGTTGAACCACCAACAAAACCAACAAGTGACCCAGCATGGACGCACCACCACACAACAACCTCACGTTCACACTGACACTCAGCAACCTCACAGATTCGATATTCTGGCGGGACGACGTCGTCCTGATTGATACTCCGCCAGAATTCCCCTCCAAAATCATGCCACTCAGCACTCAACTAATTACTTTGAAAGGCAATCCACAGCTGCCGCAAAGCATTAATATCGACTACAACATTAGAAAAACCATTTTTAGCACTCAAGCCATTTACACCAATTACCGTCAAACCGTGCATATCAAAACAGCCTTTGAATACACTTATCGAAAACGCCTGAATCATCGGCCACCGAAAGTTGAGTTCTTTTGGGAACACCACGCGCTGTCCGTTGGGGAGGTACCGATCTACAGTCAGTCCTTTCTTGAAGCTAAAAGCGACAGCTTCCCCTACAACTACAATGTGCTCGCCGTCATCATGGAGCGCTGAACCGTGGTCCGACAAGACCCTGAAACCACTTACTTAATCGAAAGGAATCGACATGAACGACATCAAAGACACCAGCAACAACTACGAAGACCTGCTCTCGTTTTTCAACTACACCTCCATTGGAATGCTTTACAAGCTAACGCCGTTTCTATTCAGCGAGGAAAATCAGCAAGCACTGGATAAGTTGATTGGGATCGCCAAGATTGAATTAATCAGCCTGTTAGATCAAATTAATTCGGAGCACGCCCTGAACAAAAAAATCGAACAGTGGCAAAATCAAAACAAAAGTTCGAAAACCACTCGTGTGATAGTCAAACTCATCAACCACTCCCCTCACACGTTTAACATTGCACAGACCAGCTTGCCACTGGGCAAATCAGAGCGTGAGTCATTCCTGCTCCCCGCATACGGCAAGACAGCATTCAAATCCGATTTCGCCTATACATACGCCTATCCTTGGCCAAAAAATAAAATCATGTTCAATCAGTTCGTGGATTTTATCGATCAGAACGTCGGGGTACGTTTTGATCTCGGCATGATAATGAATACGTCCTTCGGCGTTCTGTCGCCAACACACACGGCAAGGGTAAAAAACACCGTCACCTCCATTGGCTCATCCAACATCAATTGCTCAACCCAAATCACGAGCATGGGAGAGAGTGAGCCTTTCAATTTCGAGGTGGAAATCAGGCTGGGCTGAAGCAATGCCCCTTCCGGATTGCTCTCACTTTTTCACATCTACGACACAAAATTCCTACAAAATACGTAGCTTGCTACCTGTCATCCCGAAGCGCGTCCGTATATAAAAGCACCCATTACGACAACGCGGGCGAAGAGTTGATCTTCGCCCGCGTCTATTGACAGAATCGGATCCAATTACGCATCTTGTTTCATTTGCGCAGGCTGGGGCTCAAGCGCAGCATGTCCAGACCCGTGTCGACCCAGCGCGCGGCTTCAGCGTGCAGCTGAAAGCTGTCGGGAGCGAGCAGCCACCCATACAGGATGCCGTCAACATAGGCATGAATGCTGATCGCTGCGCGGGCCGTGTCGAGATTTTCCGGCAACTGGCCTCGTTTCACCGCATTACGCAATGCCAGTTCGATACGCACATTGCACTCCAGACTGACGGTGCGGCGCTGCTGGCGCAGATCACACATTTCATCAGTGAATTCGCACTTGTGAAACAGAATCTCATTGATGCGTCGAGTCTTCGGGTCCAGGGCAACTTGATGAAACAAATGAATCAGCAGTTTGCGCATGCATCCCAGCGGATCCTCTTCTTCTTCACTTTCGCTCGCCCTGGCCATTTCATCCAGCGGTTCATGCAAGCTGTCGAGCATCGCCTGAACCAGATCTGCCTTGTTGCTGAAATGCCAGTAGATGGCTCCACGCGTAACACCGGCCAGGGTAGCGATGTCCGCCAGTGTCGTGCGCGCCACGCCCCTTTCGTAAAAGGCTTTTTCTGCCGCTTCGAGTATCTGGCTGCGGGTTTCTTGAGCTTCCTCTTTGGTGCGACGGACCATGGCAGTAAAACCTCAATCAGGAATGCTTCAGCGATGTCTGTACACCGTCTGAACAAATGTGGGGCGAGCGCTCTGAAGTCTCATCCCCAGCCTACAATTCTCACCTTGCATCGACTTTTGTAACCGGACGGGTACTGAGCCAGGCTATTTACAAACAACCATGAACGTAAGTATATTCCTTAGCAAGCTACTTATCCACCCAGCACAATTTTTTTACCTTTCCACATTTCTTGTGCGCATGTTGCGCGCCTGACCGAGGATCTTCATGCAATTCAAGCCAGCTGTTACCGCTCTGGTTACTGCCGTCGCCCTGGCATCGCTGCTCAGCGGATGTAAAAAGGAAGAGGCGGCCCCTGCCGCTCCAACCCCTCAGGTCGGCGTCGTAACCCTTCAACCTCAAGCCTTTACCCTGACATCCGAGCTGCCGGGCCGCACAACGGCCTACCGCATCGCGGAAGTTCGCCCACAGGTCAATGGCATCATTCTCAAGCGCCTGTTCAAGGAAGGCGGTGAAGTGAAGGAAGGCCAGCAGCTTTACCAGATCGATCCTTCGGTCTATCAGGCCACCCTGAACAGCGCACAAGCCAACCTGCAATCGACCAAGTCGATTTCCGATCGCTACAAGCAACTGGTCAACGAGCAAGCCGTAAGCCGTCAGGAATACGACACCGCGGTGGCCAACCGCTTGCAATCGGAAGCCGCCCTGAAAAGCGCAGAGATCAACGTGCGCTACACCAAGGTTTACGCACCGATTTCCGGTCGCATCGGCCGCTCTTCGGTCACCGAAGGCGCGCTGGTCAGCAGCGGTCAGGCCGATGCCATGGCCGTGATCCAGCAACTGGACCCGATCTACGTCGACGTTACCCAGTCCTCGGTCGAGCTGCTGGAACTGCGCCGCGAACTGGAAAGCGGTCGCCTGCAAAAGGCTGGCGAGAATGCCGCCATGGTCAAGCTGACCCTCGAAGACGGCAGCCAGTACAAGCAACAGGGCAAGCTCGAGTTCTCCGAAGTGTCGGTTGACCAGACCACCGGTTCCGTGACCTTGCGCGCAGTGTTCCCGAACCCTGATCACACCTTGTTGCCTGGCATGTTCGTTCACGCCCAACTGCAAGCCGGTGTGAATGCTGCCGCGATTCTCGCGCCGCAACAGGGCGTAACCCGCGACCTCAAGGGGACGCCAACCGCTCTGGTGGTCGGTCCGGATAACAAGGTCGAGCTGCGTCAGCTCAAGGCCAGCCGCACGGTCGGCAGCCAATGGCTGATTGAAGATGGCCTCAAGGCCGGCGATCGCCTGATCACCGAAGGACTGCAATTCGTCAGACCTGGTGTCGAAGTCAAGGCCACTGAAGCAACTAACGTTGGCGCAAAGAACCCAGCCCCCGCACAGGCAGCTAACACTGCCGCTGGCGGTAAAGGGGAGTAAACCATGTCGAAATTTTTTATCGACCGTCCGATTTTCGCCTGGGTAATTGCCCTGGTGATCATGTTGGTCGGGGCTTTATCGATCCTCAAGTTGCCGATCAACCAGTACCCGAGCATCGCCCCGCCGGCGATCGCCATCTCCGTCACCTACCCGGGTGCTTCTGCACAAACCGTGCAGGACACCGTGGTGCAGGTGATCGAGCAGCAGCTCAACGGTATCGATAACCTGCGTTATGTGTCCTCGGAAAGTAACTCCGACGGCAGCATGACCATTACCGCGACCTTCGAGCAGGGCACCAACTCCGATACCGCGCAGGTTCAGGTCCAGAACAAACTGAACCTGGCCACCCCGCTGCTGCCGCAAGAAGTGCAGCAACAGGGTATCCGCGTGACCAAGGCAGTGAAAAACTTCCTGATGGTCATCGGCGTGGTCTCGCGCGACGGCAGCATGACCAAGGACGACCTGTCCAACTACATCGTTTCCAACATGCAGGACCCGATCTCGCGGACTGCGGGTGTCGGTGACTTCCAGGTGTTTGGTGCCCAGTACGCCATGCGTATCTGGCTCGACCCGGCCAAGTTGAACAACTTCAACCTGACCCCGGTCGATGTCAAAACCGCCATCGCCGCGCAGAACGTCCAGGTTTCCTCCGGTCAACTCGGCGGCCTGCCCGCCCTGCCCGGCCAACAACTGAACGCCACAATCATCGGCAAGACCCGCTTGCAGACAGCCGAGCAGTTCAAGGAAATCCTGCTCCGGGTCAACAAGGACGGCTCGCAGGTTCGCCTGTCTGACGTTGCCGATGTCGGCCTCGGTGGCGAGAACTACAGCATCAGCGCCCAGTTCAACGGCAGCCCGGCTTCCGGTCTGGCAGTGAAACTGGCCAACGGCGCCAACGCCCTCGACACCGCCAAGGCCCTGCGCAAGACCATCGACAACCTCAAGCCGTTCTTCCCGGAAGGGATGGAAGTGGTGTTCCCGTACGACACCACTCCGGTGGTGACCGAGTCGATCAAGGGTGTAGTTGAAACCCTGGTCGAAGCGATCGTGCTGGTGTTCCTGGTGATGTTCCTGTTCCTGCAAAACTTCCGCGCCACGGTCATCACCACCATGACCGTACCGGTGGTTCTGCTCGGTACCTTCGGGATCCTCGCGGCGTTCGGCTTCAGCATCAACACCCTGACCATGTTCGGTATGGTGCTCGCCATCGGCTTGCTGGTGGACGATGCCATCGTCGTGGTGGAAAACGTCGAACGGGTGATGAGCGAAGAAGGACTCTCACCCAAGGAAGCCACCAAGAAATCCATGGGCCAGATCCAGGGTGCACTGGTCGGTATCGCACTGGTTCTGTCGGCGGTACTGCTGCCGATGGCGTTCTTCAGCGGTTCTACCGGGGTGATCTACAAACAGTTCTCGATCACTATCGTCTCGGCCATGGCCCTGTCGGTATTGGTTGCCCTGATCTTCACCCCGGCGCTCTGCGCCACCATGCTCAAGGCGATTCCGAAAGGCGAGCACGGCGTTCCGAAACGCGGCTTCTTCGGCTGGTTCAACCGTAACTTCGACCGTAGCGTAAGAAGCTACGAACGCGGCGTCGGCAACATGCTCAAGCACAAGGCGCCGTACCTGCTGGCCTACGTCATCATCGTGGTCGGCATGATCTGGCTGTTCACCCGCATTCCAACGGCGTTCCTGCCGGAAGAAGACCAGGGTGTACTCTTTGCCCAGGTCCAGACCCCGGCCGGCTCTACCTCCCAGCGCACCCAAGTGGTCGTGGACGAGATGCGTGAATTCCTGCTGCGTCCTGGCAAGGACGGCGGTGAAGGCGATGCAGTGAACTCGGTGTTTACCGTGACCGGCTTCAACTTCGCCGGCCGTGGCCAGAGTTCGGGCATGGCGTTCATCATGCTCCGGCCATGGGCCGAGCGGAACGCCGACAACAGCGTGTTCAAGGTTGCGGCCCGTGCCCAACAGCACTTCTTCACCTTCCGTGACGCGATGGTGTTCGCATTCGCGCCACCGGCGGTACTGGAGTTGGGTAACGCCACCGGTTTCGACGTGTTCCTGCAGGATCGCGCCGGCATCGGTCACGACAAGTTGATGGCTGCCCGTAACCAGTTCCTCGGTATGGCGGCGCAGAGCAAGGTGCTGTCGCAGGTCCGTCCGAACGGTCTGAACGACGAACCGCAATACCAGCTGGAAATCGACGATGAAAAGGCCAGTGCCTTGGGCATCACGATGACCGACATCAACAACACGCTGTCGATCGCGCTGGGCAGTAGCTACGTCAACGACTTCATCGACCGTGGTCGAGTGAAAAAGGTTTACGTACAAGGCCAGCCGGGTGCTCGCATGAGCCCTGAAGACCTGAAGAAATGGTACGTACGCAACAGCCAGGGCGCCATGGTTCCGTTTTCCGCGTTCGCCAAGGGCGAGTGGATCTACGGCTCGCCGAAGCTGGCGCGTTACAACGGCGTAGAAGCGATGGAAATCCTCGGGGCTCCAGCGCCTGGTTACAGTACCGGTGAAGCCATGGCCGAAGTCGAAGCCCTGGCCCAGAAACTGCCGGCAGGCGTGGGTATTTCCTGGACCGGTCTGTCGTATGAAGAACGTCTGTCCGGCTCGCAAGCTCCAGCGCTGTACGCTTTGTCGTTGCTGATGGTCTTCCTCTGTCTGGCGGCGCTGTACGAAAGCTGGTCGATTCCGATTGCGGTGATGTTGGTTGTACCGCTGGGGATCATCGGTGCCCTGCTTGCCACGAGCCTGCGCGGCCTGTCCAATGACGTGTATTTCCAGGTGGGTCTGTTGACAACCATCGGTCTGGCGGCGAAAAACGCCATTCTGATTGTCGAATTTGCCAAGGAACTGCATGAACAAGGGCGCAGCCTGACTGACGCAGCCATCGAAGCGTGCCGGATGCGTTTGCGACCGATCATCATGACCTCGCTGGCTTTCGTCCTCGGCGTGGTACCGCTGGCCATTTCCACCGGCGCAGGTTCGGGTAGCCAGCATGCGATCGGTACCGGGGTTATCGGCGGTATGCTGACGGCCACCGTACTGGCGATCTTCTGGGTCCCACTGTTCTTTGTCACTGTGTCGTCGATGGGTCAACGCAAGACCGCAGACCAGGACGACGCTATTGAAACTCCTAAAGAGGCTGGCCAATGAGCAAGTCGCTACTCTCCCTAGCCATCGCCGCGTTCGTGCTCGGTGGCTGCTCGCTGATACCGGATTATCAGCAGCCTGCCGCACCGATTGCATCGCAATACCCGCAGGGTCCGGCGTACTCGCCGGCCCAGGCCGCGAGCCAGGCTGCCGCCGAACAAGGCTGGAAGCAGTTTTTCCGTGACCCGGCGCTGCAACAGTTGATCCAGACCGCTCTGGAAAACAACCGCGACCTGCGTGTCGCGGCGCTGAACATCGACGCCTTTGCGGCCCAATACCGCATTTCGCGCGCCGACCTGTTCCCGGCCGTCTCGGCAACCGGCACCGGCAGCCGTCAACGAGTGCCGGCGCGAGCGTCGCAGACCGGTAAAGAGGGCATCAGCAGCAGCTACTCGGCCACCGTGGGCGTCAGCGCCTATGAGCTCGACCTGTTCGGTCGGGTTCGCAGCCTGAACGAACAAGCGCTGCAATCGTACTTCGCCACTGAAGAGGCACGCCGCAGCACCCAGATCAGCCTGGTGGCCAGCGTGGCCAACGCCTACCTGACCTGGCAGGCCGACAAGGAACAGCTGAAGCTGTCCCAGGACACCCTCAGGACCTTCGAAGAAAGCTACCGGCTCACCTCCCGTAGCAACGAAGTCGGCGTCGCTTCGGCGTTGGACCTGAGCCAGTCGCGTACGGCCGTGGAGACCGCCCGGGTCCAACAGGCGAAATTCACTCGCCTGGTCGCCCAGGACGAAAACAGCCTGACACTGCTGTTGGGTACCGGTGTACCGGCCAACCTGGCAACGGGCCAGCCGTTGTCCGATGACCTGCTCAGCGAAGTGCCGGCCGGTCTGCCGTCTGACCTGCTGCAACGTCGCCCGGACATCCTTGAAGCCGAACACAAGCTCAAGGCCGCCAACGCCAACATCGGCGCGGCACGGGCAGCGTTCTTCCCGAGCATCAGCCTGACCGCCAATGCCGGCACCCTGAGCCCGGATCTATCGGGTCTGTTCAAGGGTGGTTCGGGGACCTGGCTGTTCCAGCCCCAAATCAACCTGCCGATCTTCAATGCCGGTAGCCTGAGCGCCAGCCTGGATTACTCGAAAATCCAGAAGGACATCACGATCGCGCAGTACGAAAAGTCGATCCAGACCGCCTTCCAGGAAGTCTCCGACGGCCTCGCTGCACGCCTGACCTTCAACGAACAGTTGCAGGCCCAGCGTGATCTGGTGGCCGCCAACCAGAATTACTACCGCCTGGCCGAGCGTCGCTACCGCATTGGTATCGACAGCAACCTGACCTTCCTCGACGCCCAGCGTCAGTTGTTCACTGCGCAGCAATCGTTGATCACCGACCGCCTGTCGCAACTGATCAGCGAAGTGAATCTGTACAAGGCACTGGGTGGTGGCTGGAACGCGCAAACCGCGAAGAACGAGCCGGTGAAAGAAGAAGCACCGAAGCTGAAGATGTTCTGATAGCACCCGCAAAAACGAAGCCCACCATTTGGTGGGCTTTTTTTTGGGCTGTGTCCCGCGTAGGAGCCTGCGCTCGATTCACCGCCAGCACGGCCAGAGAAATCATCTGTTGAATCGCCAGCACGGTCTTTCGTTGATCGTTCCCATGCTCTGCGTGGGAATGCCTCTAGGGACGCTCCGCGTCCAGTGACGCGGAGCGTCACGAGCTGCATTCCCACGCGGGAGCGTGGGAACGATCAGCGTGTTGGCGTGCTACTGCGGTGAGTCCGGTGGGTCGAGGTGATCCAGCGCCCGATTCACCGCCAACTCGGCCAGGGAAATCATCTGCTGAATCGCCAGCGCGGTATTTCGTTGATCGTTCCCATGCTCCGCGTGGGAATGCCTCTGGGGGCGCTCCGCGTCCAGTGACGCGGAGCGTCACGAGCTGCATTCCCACGCGGGAGCGTGGGAACGATCAGCGTGTTGGCGTGCTACTGCGGTGAGTCCGGTGGGTCGAGGTGATCCAGCGCCCGATTCACCGCCAACTCGGCCAGGGAAATCATCTGCTGAATCGCCAGCGCGGTATTTCGTTGATCGTTCCCATGCTCCGCGTGGGAATGCCTCTGGGGACGCTCCGCGTCCAGTGACGCGGAGCGTCACGGGCTGCATTCCCACGCGGGAGCGTGGGAACGATCAGCGTGTTGGCGTGCTACTGCGGTGAGTCCGGTGGGTCGAGGTGGTCCAGCGCCCGATTCACCGCCAACTCGGCCAGGGAAATCATTTGCTGAATCGCCAGTGCGGTATTTCGTTGATCGTTCCCATGCTCCGCGTGGGAATGCCTCTGGGGACGCTCCGCGTCCAGTGACGCGGAGCGTCACGGGCTGCATTCCCACGCGGGAGCGTGGGAACGATCAGTGTGTTGGCGTGCTACTGCGGTGAGTCCGGTGGGTCGAGGTGATCCAGCGCCCGATTCACCGCCAACTCGGCCAGGGAAATCATCTGCTGAATCGCCAGCGCGGTATTTCGTTGATCGTTCCCATGCTCCGCGTGGGAATGCCTCTGGGGACGCTCCGCGTCCAGTGACGCGGAGCGTCACGGGCTGCATTCCCACGCGGGAGCGTGGGAACGATCAGCGTGTTGGCGTGCTACTGCGGTGAGTCCGGTGGGTCGAGGTGGTCCAGCGCCCGATTCACCGCCAACTCGGCCAGGGAAATCATTTGCTGAATCGCCAGTGCGGTATTGCGTTTGGGGCCTTCGAGGTCGAACGCCAGATCGCTGGCCATGACATTGGCCGAGGCGAGGGTCTCGCAGGTGTGGGCCAGCAGGGTTTCGCTGTCGACGTCGGGAGCGATCACGAAAATGCAGCCCGGGCGTCGGTCGGCTAACAATTGCTTGGTCTCGGGCAGCACCAGGTAATGGTCGAGCGCACGGTGCGCGGCGGCGTGGAGTTCTTTTGAGTCGAGGGAGGCGTAGGGGGAAACCGGATCGGTTTCGGGGGGATTCGGTGTGGCCTTGAACATGATGAAACTCCAAATGTAAGTAGAGGAGCCATCACCCTCGCTACCAAACGAAGGGTGGTGGCCATACGCGGGTTGGTAGACCGGACACTTGGAAACCGGCGCGCCCGAGGGCGCCCTGCGCATGGCCACCATAAAAGCAAATGCCGACAAAAAGCACCTGCATAAGGTGACGCTGTGCGCCGTGTGTCCAGGCTACCAAACCCGATCGCTGATAATCAGCGACACGGAAACAATAGAGGCGACGACCAAGGCGCACAAGCCGGCGGATTCTGGCGCAGGTGTAGGCCGTGACGCAAGGCGCTGTAGCCTCTGATGGGCACAGCGTGGGCAAGCTTAAACACCCGTCGTAGCAGCTGCCGAGCCCGCGAGGCGGCGTTCGGCCGCAGAGCGGTCGTAAAATCAGGCAACACGTTTTTTCAGACGTACCGCGTATGCAGGGTTTGCGAGGACTGCGTCCGAACGCGGCCCGCCTCTAACGCAGCCTCGCGGGCTCGGCAGCTGCTACGGATGCATTAGCCTTCATCAACGGTTTTTATGGGGGCCAATTTCAAATGACAGAACGCCTCAACCCCCAACCCCGTTGACCAGAAACACCGGCTCCTCCAGATAGTTGAGTCCCAGCCGGTTTTCGAACAGTTCATCGCGTAATGCCGCGGTGGTGAAACAGCCCAGCCCAAGGGCGGTGGCCACCAGTGAAAAGGTCTGACTCAAATGCCCGGCATCCATCAGTGCCACCCTCAGTGCCCGGCTGAACTCGTATTTCCAGGCCATCCGCTCGACCCGCGCCGTGGACACAAACACCGCCGCTGCGTCCTTGATCCACGGCTGTTCGCCACAGGCTTCGCTGATCCAGACTCGCGGGTCTTCCCGGGAAAGCAGCTCAAGCCCGTGGCGGCGTACCGAGTAGTGGTAAAGACCACGTTCGAAACCTTGCACATTCATCAGCACCGCATAAACCTCGGTGCCCTGCAGCGAACCGCCGGCCGGTGAGGTTTTCTTCAGGAAATAATCCCCCATGCGGTTCTGCTCCATGACCGTCGCGCCCCACGTGTAGTAGAGCAACAGGGACAATTGCTGCGCGCTCAGCGGCTGGTCGCTGAAGGTTCGCGAAGTGCGGCGCTCGCACAGTGAGTCGAGCAATGTCGATTGGGCGATTGTGCAGGAAGGCACCAGCAACGGGTTTTCCAGGGCAACGAAAGGATGGGAGAAATAATCCTTGAACGCCGATGGCTGACGTCGCGTCGAGGCCTTTTGCTCAAGCTGCGTTTCCAGATCGCTGACGCTGATGTAGGGCGTGTGCGACCCGGTCCGGGTGCTCAGGTAAAACTCCAGCGCCGCGTCCCAATGGGCCCAAAGGCTGGCCGGGTGGCTACGCTCAACGGAAGGGTCAGATGGCGTCTCGACCTGCTGCAAGACACCCAGACTGATCAGTTCCCGTAGGAACGCCAGATTGTCGTCCTGCTCGGGACTCTGCAAAACGCCCGGCAGCAACAAGGCACTGCCCAGTGTCTGGGGAGTCAGGAAGTGGTGCAGCAACGGCAGAAACATCACACCGAATTCCAGACTCAGGTCCCACTGCCGATCGCGGATAAAAAACGACGCCGAGCCGACGCTGAGCCAGGTGCTTTCCCTGAGTTTGAGCAGGGTTTGTGCACCCTCCGACTGTGTTTCTTGCACGCCCGGCTGATCGCGTCCCTGCCAGAACAACGCCTTGGGTCTCAAGGACTTGATGGCCGTGATCAACGTCAACAGTTCTGCATCATCGGTTTTGCGGGAAATATCCCACTCAAGGGTGATCGCTTTCACCGGCGATGAATCAAACAAGTGACGCAAGATGTCCCAATCCCGCCGTGGATGGCCGGTATGTATTTCAATCAGCCGGTCCAGCGGCAACGAACGCAAGTAGTTGTTCAGGTCGTAACCCAGGGTCCTGGCGGTCGCGATTGCGCTGTCGAGGTCCAGCAGAAAGCCAGAGCCACTGCGCTCCACCACCCTGGAGATGAACGCGCCTTCAGATTGTTCTTGTGTATCGTGCAACGAAAACAACCGCGGCGCGTTTTCCAATACCAGCAGCGTTGCCGTGAGGTCACGCAGTTCAATGGCGTTGGCCACCACCGTGTCAGCCACTTCTTGGGCCAGGGTCGGCAAAATGAAGTGCTGAGTGTCGCCACCGTGGAACCGCGACCAGGAAATATGCTCGGCCAGCCAGGGCGAGCGGGTTTTCTCGCACAGCCGCCGAGTCATTTGCAGAAACTCGCGGTCCATCGCGATACCCACGCTCCCCAGGGACAAACTGGAAGAATGCAGCAAGCTCGGTACTTGCGCACCGAGCTCAAGCAGACGCGGTTCCAGAATGCAGTGCGTCGGTTGAAACTCGACGTAATCGAAGTGCGGCAACCCCTCCGCGAGAATCCGTTCGACGGTCGGGTCGAGCCCCTCCTCCGATAACTCATCCTGAGGAGCGTGCCGTGGCAAATGGTATTCCAGCCCGACGCCGGCCTCGGGAAATTGCGAAGCATCAAACATCGCCATGTCCGCCTCCCTGGCGTCAACCGGTCAGGCCCAGCATGCGTTTAGCCCCCGCTGCAGCGCCCGATATCGCCAACAACGCGGCGTGTTGAGTTTCCAGCGCGCTGACTTCTTTGATCAGGTTCTCCAGCAGTTGGCGCCCTTGAGGGGTGAAATCCGTGCAAGCTTCGAAATCCGGTAACGCCTTGATCAAGCCTTGCAGGATGAACACCAGGCGTTTTTGTGCCCGTTGCAGTTCATGGGACGAGCGCGAACGAACCCGCTCCAGGTATTTGACCAACGCGACGTACACGAAAAACGCATGGAAATAGCCATAGAGGTCACGCTTCTGCCCCGACCACGGCAAGGTGAACAATGCCTCCCGCGAGGTCTCATCCTTGACCACCGGGCACACTTCGACAATGTTGTAGAGCAACTGATGAGTGGCCTCATGCACCAGCGACTCTTCGAGGTCGAGTATCGAATCATCCCGGTTCGATATGAGGATGATCCCGGTGAAGCGCGAAGCCGAGCAGCTTCGAAATGAACCATCGGGCAAATAACATATGGACTTGACCAGTTTTCTAAACTGTTCGCGACAGGCGGGCCACGTGTGTTCTATTCGCAACAGCGCAATATTCACCACATCACAAAAAAAACTCACGGAATGACCATGACGTTCCAATTGTTTGCGGGTCGCTTCATCTTCCGGAAATTCATAACTAGGCGGTCCCACTCTCATCACCAACGGATCAACATTAAAACGATACACCGGTGGGCAATAATCATTCATGTGAACACTGTCGTTTCTTTTCACCCGCGCCAGCATCAGTGGGAACTCGATCAACATGTGTTCTAACGCATCGGTATTCGCCGCCTTTTTCGTGATGACCAGGTTGGCATAATGAGCAGTCAATACACTCCACACCTGAAACACCGGATCATTAATAATCACGCGCTGCTCGCGGGTCGGCGGCACGATAAGATTAAATGCCTGCTCGAAAAATTCCGCCAACTGCGGAGCATTGGGAAACAGTTGAAAAAGTTCGGTGTACAGCGCAACAAAACTTGTGTAGCGATTTCGACTGACACGTTCCAGCAATACGTCAAATCGTGAAGGCTCCGTGTCCGGCAGAAATGTCGTACCCTGAAACAACTCGTCATCGGATAGCTCACGCAGACCACTGTTCCCGATTTCCATTTTTCAACCTTCCCTTAGGTAGGCGGCAACGGCTTCGCCATCGTCAGACTGGCGATGCCATACCCTGATTGTTCATAAAGACGACGCGCCGCATCGTTGCGACCAAAGACATGCAGTCGCACTTCTTTGCATCCCGCCTGGCGTGCCCATGACTCGAGGGCCAACAGTGATTGTTTTGCATAGCCCTGGCGGCGCTCTCCAGAGTCAATGTAAATATCCAGGATGAAGGCACTCTTGCCGACACCAGTGTGTCGCTCGGCGACCCACAACTCGCCGATACGACGTTCTTGATCCTTGATCACCCAGAATTGGTTTTTTTCAGTCAGTCGCCCTTGCGGCAACAATTGCTCGAAGACACTGCGTGCCCTTTGCGAGGCCTCCTCATGGGCCCACTCACCCGCGACGACCATCCCCTCGCCATACTCAGCAACGGCTCTGTCGGCGAAAACAACAAAGTCCGCGTTATCCATTGGAGTCAAGGTGACAGACATGAGTCATTCACTCCGCGCCCGACCGCTGTGCCTCATGACATTTCATAAAGCCATTCGGCGTACCGGCGTGAAAGACCCACCTTTCGGGGTACGCCAAATGGCATCACCGGCCGTTAATCCATGCGCGCTTGCTGTTGCTGGGTATCAAATATGGCACGCGTCCCCAGATTGCTTCGAATACTGGCAGAGGCGGCCGACAGTTTTGCAGCATCAATGCCTTTAACCGCCGCAATTTCATCAGCACTTAGATGCACACCGACATTTTTAGCTGCCGTGGCAGGATCATTGTGAAGTGCATCGGCAAACCCCGGATCCAGCACGGCACGTCCGACAACCGCGGCCAAGGTCTGCTGATTGACTTTATTGCTCATGGTACTTCTCCTTGTTATTACGGTATGACGAAAAATGCACCCCCCTGACGAAGCATGAAACTTTCCCTTGCCCGCCATGAGGACTTTGAATATAGCAAGGCCACTGTTCTTTTCCAGCCACACCCACGGTTCCCTTTAAACCGTTTCACGATAATCGATAACACCGTTTCTTAAGGTTAACTGGCGATTATCAATAGTCGTTTAATGACAACAAGAACTGTGGGAAAGCGCTTACAACCAAAGTAATAAATACTTCTATTTAATTTCAACCCCGCACAGGCGCGCCATTAATAGATCACACAATTCAGCAACCATTATTGCCCCGGATAACCTGGGGATTTAATTAACAATGTTCCCTTCATCAGCCCCTCGACAGGCATCGATTAGTGTTCGATTATCGCCCAAAACCCGGTACGCCCGATTGAATCCCTCCATTGATCCCCCGCACCATTCCCCCACCTACAAGAACCAATAACAACAGGCCCGGCACCATGACTGCGCACCCTACCCGCTCCGGCTGATCCCGCCCGTTCGCTTACCCGAATTCGAACTTTTGTCTGCAACCCCAGGTTGCGACTGCGTCCTGCTTCATCCCTAACAATTAGAGAGACCGACTTCATGAAGCCTTCCACCTGTGCAAAACAGCTTTTGCCGACTCTATTGACCACCGCACTGGTCAGCGCGGCCCTGCCGGCGCTGGCCGAGGAATCGGGTTTTCTAGAAGGCGCCCAAGCCAACCTCAACCTGCGCAACTTCTACTTCAACCGCAATTTCACCAACCCGACCCATGCGCAGGGCACGGCGGCAGAATGGACGCAAAGCTTCATCCTCGATGCCAAATCCGGGTTTACCCAGGGCACCGTCGGTTTCGGCATGGACGTATTGGGCCTGTACTCGGTGAAACTCGATGGCGGACGCGGCACCGGCGGGACGCAACTGTTGCCGCTGGACCACGATGGTCGCCCCGCTGATGACTTCGGACGTCTGGGCGTGGCGTTCAAGGCGAAGCTTTCCAAGACCGAGTTGAAAGTCGGTGAATGGATGCCGGTGTTGCCGATCCTGCGTTCGGACGATGGGCGTTCGTTGCCGCAAACGTTTCGTGGTGGCCAGGTCACCTCGAAGGAAATCGACGGCCTGACGCTCTACGGTGGTCAAATGCGCGGCAACAGCCCGCGTGACGACAGCAGCATGAGTGACATGTCGATGACCGGCAAACCCGCCGTCACGTCCGACCGTTTCAACTTTGAGGGCGCCGAATACAGCTTTAACGACAAGCGCACGCAAATCGGGGTGTGGAATGCCCAGCTGAAGGACATCTACAGCCAGCAATTTATCAACCTGGTCCACACCCAGCCACTGGGCGACTGGACGCTGGGCGCCAACCTTGGCTTCTTCTATGGTAAGGAAGATGGCAGCGCACGGGCCGGCGACCTCGATAACAAAACCTGGTCCGGGTTGTTCTCGGCCAAATATGGCGGCAACACCTTCTATGTCGGCTTGCAGAAACTCACCGGCGACAATGCCTGGATGCGGGTCAACGGCACCAGCGGCGGAACGTTGGCCAACGACAGTTACAACTCAAGCTACGACAACGCCCGGGAGAAATCCTGGCAACTGCGCCACGATTACAACTTCGCTGCCCTCGGCATTCCCGGCCTGACCCTGATGAACCGCTACATCAGCGGTTCTAATGTGCACACCGGGACCGTCACAGACGGCAAGGAATGGGGCCGCGAGAGCGAAGTCGGCTACACCGTGCAAAGCGGCAGCCTGAAAAACCTCAACGTCAGGTGGCGCAACTCGACCATGCGTCGGAACTACAGCAACAACGAGTTCGACGAAAACCGCCTGATCGTCAGCTATCCGATCAGCCTGCTCTGACTCGAAAAAAATACCGCGAGGACATGAACCGTTCAGCACCGTTATGCTCCTATGGAGACTTCCATAGGAGCGACGGTTCTGCGGCGTAGTGAATCACTGCGCGCCGACAGTCTGCATTCGTCCTGATCTGTCGTAGGCCAAAGCAAAAACATGAAACTGATCGCTGCTGTCTTATCAGTCCTTGCCGTTACGGTCGGCCTCAGTGGCTGTATCGGCCCGCCGATCGAACTGACCCCGAAGACCGAGCAGATTCTGCGCTCGACCCCGCCGATCCGCTTTCTGCTGACCTTCGACGATGGTCCAAGCGCGTCCAGTTTTTTCAATCCGACCAGTGCCGTTCTCGATGTACTCGCCAACAACCCGATTGAACCGGGTATCAAGGCCGTGTTCTTCGTGCAGACACAAGCCCCCCGGGCCGGTGGCAGCGAACTGGGCAAAAAAATCATGCAGCGTGAACACGCCGAGGGCCAGACCCTGGGCTTCCACACCGCCACGCAGTGGCATACCAATCACCGCTCGCTCTCCCCGGAAGAACTCGAACAGTCGCTCACCCAAGGCTCTGCGGACATTGCGGCGATCACAGGCAGCACGCCGGTACTGTTGCGGCCGCCGTTCTGGAATTACGACAAACGCACGTTCGCCGCGTATCAACAGCATGGATTGCATGTGTTGCTGACCGACCTGAGCGCCAATGACGGCAAGATATGGGGCTTCAATGGCAGCCCGCGCCGGCGTTCCAACATGCTCAGGCAAATGTCCGAGGTGCGCGAACGGATTGCGGCCGGCGAACTGCCGACGGTCGACGGGGTTATTCCAGTGGTGGTGACGTTTCACGACCTCAATCGCTACACGTCCTGGCATATGGAGGAATATCTACAGATTCTGCTCGACAGCGCCCGCGAGACCGGCGTGACGACCGCAGCCAAACCGTTTTACGACGACCAGGCAGCCGTGCAACAGGCCGCCATGGCCCGCACGGTTCGCGATGCCAACCAACCGGTCCATTTACCTGGCGTGTGGAGCTGGTTCTGGGACAGCAACTCCCATTGAGACACACCATGTAAACGGGGAGTCCGCGCTGAAGCATTGCGGCCCTGACAGTCGTGTCAGGGCCTGAGGTCGTGACTACTCGCGCGATTCGACACCCAACTCGTCCCACACCGACTCGGCCAGGTGGAAGGTTGCATTGGCCGCCGGGATGCCGCAGTAGATCGCGCTCTGCATCAGCACTTCCTTGATCTCGGCGCGGGTGACGCCATTGTTCGCCGCGCAACGCAGGTGCAGTTTCAGCTCTTCGTTGCGGTTCATGCCGATCAGCATGGCGATGGTGATCAGGCTGCGGGTGTGGCGTGGCAAGCCAGGGCGGGTCCAGATGTCACCCCAGGCGTGGCGGGTGATCATGTCCTGAAACTCTGCATTGAACTCGGTCAGGGTCGCCAGGCTGCGATCGACATGGGCATCGCCGAGCACCGCGCGACGCACTTGCATGCCGTCGGCGTAACGTTGTTTTTCGTCCACAAATCGCTCCTCAGATAGACTTTTCAGCCAACAAAAAACTCAGCACCCGGTCACTGAACGCGCTGCCGGCCTGAACGTTGGACAAATGGGCGGCGTAGAACTCCGCGTACTCGGCGCCTCTCACCCGCTCTTGAATGAAGTGCCCGCCAGAAGGTGGCGTGACCGCGTCTTCGCTGCCGGCAATGACCAGTGTCGGCACGTTGATCAAGGACAGTTGCTCGCGGAAATCGGCATCGCGTACCGCCGCGCAATTGGCTGCATAACCTTGCGGTGAAGTGGCGGCGAGCATGTCGGTGATCTGCTTCGCTACCGCCGGATTGGCTTGGGCAAAGTCCGGGGTAAACCAACGGGCAATCGACGCATCGCGCAGTGCGACCATCGCCGCCGGACCGTCGCGCAGTACGGTTTCAATACGCAGGTTCCATACAGAAGGATCACCGATCTTTGCCGCGGTATTGCACACCACCAGTTTGTGCACACGCTCGCCAGCGTTGATCCCCAACCACTGACCGATCAGCCCACCCATGGACAGGCCGCAAAAATGGGCGCGCTCGATGTTCAGGGCATCCAGCAGCGCCAGCACGTCACGGCCCAACTGCTCGATGCTGTAAGGCCCCGGCGTCACCAGCGAACGACCATGACCGCGAGTGTCGAAACGCAGCACCCGAAAGTGTTGGGTGAACGCCGGAATCTGCGCATCCCACATGTGCAGGTCGGTGCCCAGCGAGTTGGACAGCACCAGCACCGGAGCGTGTTCCGGACCGTCGAGTTGGTAGTTCAGTTCGCCGTCGGCGAGTTGTACGAATCCCACAGAAATTCTCCTTCAGGCAGTCAGGGCAACATGTTCGGCCAGCGCACGCTCAACCCAGGTTTGAGCCTGACCAAGGTAGTGCGCAGGGTTCATCAATTGATCGAGTTCAGCGCTCGATAGCTCGGCAGTCACCCGTGGCTCATCACCGAGCACCGCACGTAAATGTCGCTGCTCGGCCACCGCGCGTTTGCAGCACAGCTCCAGCAGATGGTGGGCTTTGTCGCGACCGATCCGTTGGGCGAGTACGATACTCACGGCTTCGGCCAGCACCAGGCCCTGGGTCAAATCGAGGTTCTGCGCCATGCGCTCGGCGTCGACCTCCAGCCCTTCTGTAATTAACAGCGCTTGCTGCAAGGCACCGGACACCAAGCAGCAGATTTCCGGCAAGGTTTCCCACTCGGCATGCCACAACCCCAGGCTGCGTTCGTGCTCTTGCGGCATGGCGCTGAACAGTGTCGACAGCAATCCGGGAACACGCGTCGCAGCACCGATCAGCACCGCAGCGCCCACCGGGTTGCGTTTGTGCGGCATGGTCGAGGAGCCGCCCTTGCCCGGCGCCGAGGGTTCGAAGACTTCCGCCGCCTCGGTCTGCATCAGCAGGCTGATGTCGCGGCCCAGTTTGCCGAGGCTGCCGGCGATCAGGCCAAGCGCTGCACCAAACTCCACCAGCCGGTCACGCTGGGTGTGCCAGGGTTGCTCCGGCAACGTGAGTTGCAGCTCCTGCGCCAGCGCTTCGGCAATCGGCATGGCCTGCTCGCCGAGAGCTGCGAGGGTTCCGCTGGCGCCACCAAATTGCAGCACCAGCAGGCGCGGCTTGAGTGCGTGCAGACGTTGCCGACTGCGCGTCACCGCCCCCAGCCAACCGGCGACTTTCATCCCCAGCGTGACCGGCGTCGCATGTTGCAGCCAGGTACGTCCGGCCAGTGGCATGAGCACATGGCGCCGGGCCTGGATCGCCAATGCTTCGCCGAGTCGCGCCAGATCGCTGTCGATCAATTGCAGTGCCTGGCGCAGTTGCAGCACCAGCCCCGTGTCCATCACATCCTGACTGGTCGCGCCCAGATGCACGTAACGTTCGGCGTCCTGATCATATGCAGCGATCTGCTTGCCCAGCGCCTTCACCAGCGGAATCGCCGAGTTACCGGCAATTGCAATCGCCTCGCCAAGGGCAGCAAAGTCGTAGTGCTCGGCCCGACAGGCCGCCTCGATCGGTGCAACGGCAGATGCCGGAATCAGCCCGACCCGCGCCTCGGCCCGGGCCAATGCGGCTTCAAAATCGAGCATTGCCTGAACCCGGCCCTGATCACTGAACACCTCACGCATATTTCGAGCCGTGAAATAGGCATCGAACAATTGATTGCCCGGTCGTTGCATAGGGGATTCCTTACGCGGCGCGCGCCCGATTCAGGCGCGCGCCGACAAGTCAAAGATCGTTTTCCAGATACGCTGCCTGTTTAGGCAAACGCAGGCTGAAGAGGAAGGCGACCGCCATCATCGCCGTCACGTACCAGTAGAAGGAGTTTTCCATGCCGAACGATTTCAGGCTCAAGGCCACGTACTCGGCCGAACCGCCGAAGATCGCATTGGCCACCGCGTAGGCCAGGCCCACCCCCAGCGCACGGACTTGCGGCGGGAACATTTCGGCTTTCACCAGACCGCTGATCGAGGTGTAGAAACTCACGATGGCCAATGCCACGGTGATCAGCCCAAACGCCAGGAACGGGTTGGTCACCGACTTCAAGGTCAGCAGGATCGGCACGGTGAACAGTGTTCCCAAGGCACCGAACCAAAGCATCGAGTTACGCCGGCCGATCTTGTCGGCGAGCGTGCCGAACAACGGCTGCATGCACATATAAAGGAACAGTGCGCCGGTCATGATGTAACTGGCGGTCTTGGCGGGCATCCCGGCGGTGTTTACCAGGTACTTCTGCATGTAGGTGGTGAAGGTGTAGAAAATCAGCGAACCACCGGCGGTGAAACCGAGCACGGTAATAAAGGCGGCGGTGTTGTGCTTGAACAACGCGGCCATGCTGCCGGCGTCCTTGTTTTCGCGCATTTCCTTGCTGGTGGTTTCTTTCAGCGAACGGCGTAGGAACAGCGAAATCAATGCGGCAAGCGCACCGACCACGAACGGAATCCGCCAGCCCCAGGCACGCAGGTCGTCTTCAGTCAGGAACTGTTGCAGGATCACCACCAACGACACTGCCAGCAGTTGGCCACCGATCAAGGTCACGTACTGGAACGAGGCGAAGAAACCGCGCTGGCCCTTGAGCGCGACTTCACTCATGTAGGTCGCGGTGGTGCCGTATTCACCGCCCACCGACACGCCCTGGATCAAGCGGGCCACCAGCAGCAGGAGCGGTGCCCAGACGCCGATGTCCTTGTAGGTCGGCAGGCAGGCGATCAGCAATGAGCCGGCGCACATCATCAGTACCGAAATCATCATGGAATTCTTGCGCCCGTGCTTGTCGGCCACCCGGCCAAACAGCCAGCCGCCGATGGGACGCATCAAAAACCCTGCGGCGAACACGCCGGCGGTGTTAACCAGTTGCACCGTGGGGTTGTCAGAGGGGAAAAACGCCGGGGCAAAATAGATCGCGCAGAAGGCGTAAACATAGAAATCGAACCACTCGACCAGGTTGCCGGAAGACGCCCCGACAATTGCAAAGATTCTTTTGCCACGCTCTTCAGCGGTGTAGTGACTGGTTATTGTTGTCATGGTTTTTCACTCAATGGGGACAGAGAGAGTCTAGACATACTTTGCAACAGCCCCGCTCCACAGAACAAACCCAGTAGGATCAACAATCACCGTGGCGAGGGGGCTTGTCGGAACGCCGCACCGCCCCGTTGGCTTGCGAAGCGAGCCCAAATCCTGCGAACGAGATCTGTCAGATAGAGCGCGCTCGCGGGTTTCACGACTGCTTCGCAGCCGAACGGGGCGGTGCGGCGTTCCGACAAGCCCCCTCGCCACAGCAAGCTCCCTCGCCACAGAAGTGCGGTGAACTCAATAATCGAAAAACACCGTCTCGGCCTCGGTGCCCTGCAAGATCACGTTCCACTGCAACGTGCCCGTCCCGTTGGCTTTCGCCATCAAGGTCGTGCGGCGCTCTTCAGGCACACAGGCCAGCAGCGGGTCACCGGTGTTGGTCGGCTCATCCTCGAAGTAGATTCGCGTCAGCAAGTGCTTGACCAGGCCACGGGCAAACACCAGCACCACCAAGTGCGGCGCCTGGGTACTGCCCTTGAGCCCCGGCACTGTCCCCGGTTTGATGGTGGTAAAACGGAATCGCCCTTCTGCGTCCACCGGTACTCGGCCAAACCCTTCGAAATTCGGGTCCAGCGGTTTGTCCTGCTGATCTTCTGGATGATCATATTTGCCAGCGGCATTGGCCTGCCAGACTTCCAGCATCGCGTCGTTGACGAAATCGCCGTTGCCATCGACCACTTGCCCGGTGATCGTCACACGCTCGCCGAGGGTTTGTTCAACGGTCAGGTTTTCACGGTTCAACCAAGTCAGACCGATGTGGTAATACGGCCCGACTGTGTGGGACGTCGTCGCGTTCAGCGTCATCTTATTTCTCCATCGGCGTGGCATCGCGGCCGCGCAAAACGATGTCCCAACAATAACCGAGGGCGTAGGACGGGATAGTTTTTTCCAGGTCGAAACTGGCGATCAAGCGCTCTTTGGCGCTGGGATCGGGTACGCAGTTGTAAATCGGGTCGTAGGCCAGCAACGGATCACCCGGAAAGTACATCTGCGTGACCAGGCGCGTCAGAATGCTCGGCCCGAACAGCGAGAAATGGATATGCGCCGGGCGCCAGGCGTTGTGGTGGTTACCCCACGGGTAAGCGCCAGGCTTGATGGT
The DNA here is from genome assembly GCF_003732175.1 of Pseudomonas brassicacearum. Classification (GTDB taxonomy): domain Bacteria; phylum Pseudomonadota; class Gammaproteobacteria; order Pseudomonadales; family Pseudomonadaceae; genus Aquipseudomonas; species Aquipseudomonas brassicacearum_G. The sequence goes on along the minus strand of NZ_MOBI01000013.1, from coordinate 319,265 downwards.
CTGGAACTGATACCAGCCATCGGCGTCGGTCACGGTGCGGCCGGTGCCGGTAAAGTTCGGGTCCAGCGGCGCATCATGCAGGTCGCGGTCATGGTTATAGCGGCCAGCGGCGTTGGCCTGCCAGATCTCCACCAGAATCCCCGGCACCGGCAAGCCGTTCTCATCCAGCACACGGCCGTGAATGATGATCCGCTCACCCAAGGGCGCGCCCTGATGTTGGGCGGTCAGGTCGTTGTCCCGTTCTTGCAGAGACTCGGCGCCAATGGTCGGACCGGTAATTTCCGACAATGAGTGAGGCAAAAACACCAACGGCTTGGAAGGCGAACGGCGGTTGGTCGATTGATAGGCCGGGTGCAAATATTCCGGCTGGGTGCCCGCTTGCGGGCGACGGTAACCAGGCTTGTCAGTCATGAAACGTCCTCTTTTCTTGTTCGATAGCGCGGCAGCGCATCAGACCCGTTCGATGGCCAGTGCCAGACCCTGGCCAACGCCAACGCACATGGTCGCCAGCGCTTTCTTGCCGCCGGTTTTTTCCAACTGATGCAGCGCCGTCAGTACCAGCCGCGCACCACTCATGCCCAGCGGATGGCCCAAAGCGATAGCGCCACCGTTCGGGTTGACCTGCGCTGCGTCGTCGGCCAGACCGAGTTCACGCAACACCGCCAGGCCCTGGCTGGCAAAAGCTTCATTGAGTTCGATCACATCGAAATCGCTGACTGCCACGCCCAGGCGCTCGGTCAACTTGCGCACCGCCGGCACCGGGCCGATGCCCATCACCCGTGGCGCGACGCCGGCGCTGGCCATGCCCAATACCCGAGCACGGGCCGTCAGACCGTGTTTTTTCACGGCTTCGGCAGACGCGAGAATCAGCGCCGCAGCACCGTCGTTCACGCCTGAGGCGTTGCCAGCGGTGACGGTTTTGTCCGGACCATTGACCGGTTTGAGCTTGCTCAGGGTTTCCAGAGTGGTGTCAGCGCGCGGATGCTCGTCCTGCTCGACCACGCTTTCGCCTTTCTTGTGGGCAATGCGCACCGGAACGATTTCTTCGGCGAAATAGCCGGCAGCTTGCGCGGCCGCCGTCCGTTGCTGACTGCGCAGTGCGAAAGCATCCTGATCAGCGCGGGAAACCGCGTAATCGTCGGCCACGTTGTCGGCCGTCTGCGGCATCGCATCGACGCCGTACTGAGCCTTCATCACCGGGTTGATAAAGCGCCAGCCGATGGTGGTGTCTTCCAGTTTCATGTTGCGCGAGAACGCCGCATCGGCCTTGCCCATCACAAACGGTGCGCGGGACATCGACTCGACACCGCCGGCAATCGCCAGCTCCATCTCACCGCTGGCAATTGCCCGGAACGCGGTGCCGATGGCATCCATGCCCGAGGCGCACAGGCGATTGAGGGTCACGCCGGGAATGCTGTCCGGCAACCCGGCCAGCAGCAATGCCATGCGCGCCACGTTGCGGTTGTCTTCGCCGGCCTGGTTGGCGCAACCGAGGAACACTTCGTCCACAGCGCTCCAATCGACGCTCGGGTTACGCTCCATCAGTGCCTTGATCGGCACGGCAGCCAGATCGTCAGCGCGAACCGTCGACAAACCACCGCCAAAACGACCGATCGGTGTGCGAATCGCATCGCAGATATAAACCTCGCGCATCAGGCTTCTCCCGGTGCTTGGCCGTGGGCAGCAGCAGTACGCGCTTCAAGATCGCGCAGTGCAGCCAACTCGATGGCGGTCGGTTCGGCGGTGTGCTCCACCTGATCGGCAAAGCGGACAGCCCAACCGGTGGCGGCGATCACTTGCTCGCGGGTCACGCCTGGGTGCAGCGCGGTGACCACGAACTCGTTGGTGCCGGCTTCCGGTTCCATGATGCACAGGTCAGTAATGATCCCCACGGGACCGGCGCCCGGCAGGCCGAGACGCTTGCGCGAGTCGCCGCCTTCGCCATGGCCGACGGAGGTAATAAAGTCGAGTTTGTCGACAAACGAACGAGCCGACTGTTTAAGGATGATCAACACGCTTTTCGCCGAGCCAGCAATCTCCGGCGCACCGCCGGCACCTGGCAGGCGGACTTTCGGCTGATGGTAATCGCCGACCACGGTGGTGTTGATGTTGCCAAAACGGTCGACCTGAGCGGCACCGAGAAAGCCGACGTCAATGCGCCCGCCTTGCAACCAGTAGCGAAAAATCTCACCGGTCGGGACGACGGTGTCGGCGGTTTCCGCCAGCTCGCCGTCACCAATCGACAGCGGCAATACGGTCGGCTTGGCACCGATCGGACCCGATTCATAAATCAGGACTACGTCTGGAGAGGAAGTCAGACGCGCCAGGTTGGCCGCTTTCGACGGCAGGCCGATACCAACGAAGCACACCGAGCCATTCTTCAGGCGGCGAGCGGCGGCGACGGTCATCATTTCATTGGTGGAGTAAGCCATTATTGAGCCTCCATTGCAGCGGCCAGCTTGGCCTGGAATTCACTGAAGTCAGCACTGCCGTGGATGTATTCGTTGATCCACGCGGTGAAGGTTTCACGGTCGCGGGCAATCGGGTCCCAGGCCTGATAGAAGCGGTTGTCGCGTTCGGTGTAACCGTGGGCGTAGGACGGATGCGCGCCGCCGGGCACATGGCAAACCGCGCTCAAGGCCCAGGTCGGCAAGACGCAGGCGTTCATCGGCGCCTTCAGATCGTCGACGATTTCTTCAACGGTGACGATGCAGCGCTTGGCCGCCAATGCGGCTTCCTTCTGCACCCCGAGAATGCCCCAGAGCAAGACGTTGCCCTTGCGATCGGCCTTCTGCGCGTGGATCACCGTGACGTCCGGGCGCACCGATGGCACCGCCGCCAGCACTTCACCGGTGAACGGGCAGGTCACGCTTTTGATCAACGGGTTGACCTTCGGCAAGTCGGAACCGGCGTAGGCCCGCAACACTGCGAACGGCAGGCCGGAGGCGCCCGCAACATAGGCATTGGCCAGGTCGGCGTGGCTGTGCTCTTCGATTTCCAGCGCATGCGGCCACTGTTTCTCGACGGCATCGCGCAGACGGTGCAGGGAGCCCACACCCGGGTTACCGCCCCAGGAGAAAATCAGCTTGCGAGCGCAACCGGCACCGATCAATTGGTCGTAGACCAGATCAGGGGTCATGCGCACCAGCGTCAAGTCTTTCTTGCCCTGACGAATGATTTCATGACCCGCTGCGGTCGGAATCAAGTGCGTGAAGCCTTCAAGCGCGACGGTATCGCCGTCGTTGACGAATTGCTTCACCGCGTCGTGCAGCGAAAGGATTTCAGCCATGGGGTTGGACTCCCGATTCTCAGTAAACCGATGTGGAGGACAAGGCACGATAAGCAGCGCCGGAATGACTGAAGATTAAGCTGCCGAAAAACCCCAAACAATCCGATAATCGACTAAGTGTTCGTTTATCGAACAGATTGTTGTCTTCCTATCGTTCGCTGGATCATCGCGGGTAAACCTTGCCCAGATCGTTCCCACGCTCAGCGTGGGAATGCAGCCCGGGACGCTCCGCGTCCCAAAAGCGGACGCAGAGCGTCCATTGAGGCATTCCCACGCGGAGCGTGGGAACGATCATCTGAATCCTGCCTTCAGGTCGCATCCGCATGGCTGACCATGCCTTTGATCACCACCGCCGTGGTGGCCAGCGCGGCCGGAATCACCAATGCCGTCAGCACCTGTTCGAAATTCCAGCCCAGGCCCAACAGCGTCGCCCCCATCCAGGCGCCGAGAATCGCCCCGAAACGGCCAATCCCGAGCATCCACGACACGCCCGTGGCCCGGCCTTGAGTCGGATAGAAGCGCGCCGCCAGCGACGGCATCGCCGATTGCGCGCCGTTGACGCACATACCGGCGACCAGCACCAACGTTGCGAGCAGTGTGATGTTGCCCAGGCTTTGCCCTACCGCGTAGGCAAACACCCCGGCCAACAAGTAGAAAGTACCGATCACCTTGTGCGGATTGAACCGGTCCATCGCCCACCCCACCGCCACTGCACTCAGCACACCGCCAAACTGGAACAGCGCACCAATGAAGGCTGCCTGCTCCATGCTCGCGCCGCTGTCACGCATCAGGGTCGGCAGCCAACTGGTCAACAGGTAGACGATGACCAACCCCATGAAATAGGTCAGCCACAGCAACAACGTACCGGTGCTGTAAGTGCCGGAGAAAATCACCGCGAATACGTTGCGGGCCTTTACGGTTTTCTGTTCGGGTACGCTGAAACTCGATGCCTGGGCAATAGTCGCCGGATCAATCGGCGCGAGTGCCTTGCGCACCTTGTCGGTGCCGCGATTGCGCACTACCAGGTAACGCGCCGACTCCGGCAACCACAACAACAGCACCACCCCGAGAATCAGCGGCAGAACCCCACCAATCAGCAACAGGCTGTGCCAGCCAAACGCCGGGATCAGCTTGGCGGAGATGAAACCGCCACCGGCCATGCCCAGGTTGAAACCGCAGAACATGCTGGTCACCAGCAGGGATTTTTTGCGCTCCGGGGTGTACTCCGACAGCAGCGTGGTGGCGTTCGGCATGCCGGCGCCCAGGCCAAGCCCGGTCAGGAAACGCAGCACCAGCAGTTGCTCGACATTCGTGCTGTAGGCCGACGCCAGACTGAAGGCGCCGAACAACAGCACCGCGCCGACCAGTACGATTTTTCGTCCAAAACGGTCAGCCAGCGGTCCTGAGCCCAGCGCGCCGAAGACCATGCCGATCAGCGCGGCACTCATCACCGGGCCGAGACTGGCGCGGTCGATCCCCCAATCCTGAGACAGCGCAGGTGCGATAAAACCCATGGCAGCGGTGTCCAGGCCATCTAGAAACACAATCAGGAAACACAGGATCACCACCCGCCATTGATAGCGCGACAGCGGTTGGGCATTGATGAAGGACTGCACATCGAGGCAGTTCCCGACAGCGGATTGAGGCTGGTTCATTATTTTTATTCCAGGCAAGAAACGCAGGCGAATACGTGCGGGCAATCGCCTCTTCATTATTATTCGGTCGTCTTCCGGCGCCAGGAGCAGTGGCCAACAGCAGCGGATGACGCTGCCGCGACATTAATGAGGCAAGGGAAACAGCGTCAATTCACCAAACGCGACTCCGTGCGTTTATCGAACAGCTTACGCAAACAGCTGGGCACTCAACTCACGGCTGGCACTCAACAACCCGGGCAAAAAGCGCTGCTCCAGTTCGTTGCGGCTGACCCGTCCGGCGTGGGTGCTGACATTCAGCGCAGCCAGCACCTGACCGGATGCGTCGTACACCGGAACGGCAATCGAGCGCAGGCCTTGCTCGAGCTCCTGGTCGACAATGCACCAGCCTTGCTGCCGAACTTCCTGGAGACACTCAAGCAACGACTCGCGCGTATGCAGGGTGCGGCTGGTCTTGGCCTGCAATTCGGCATGTTCGAGGTAGTCGTACAGCGATGCATCGTCCAGCGCGGCCAGAAGAATCCGCCCCATGGAGGTGCAGTAAGCCGGCAACCGCCCGCCCACTGACAGATCGACGGATATCAGACGCTGGGTGGTTGCCGAACGGGCGATGTACAAGATGTCATCACCTTCCAGCGTGGCCATGTTGCACGCCTCGTGCAGTTGTTCGCTCATGCGGTCCAGATAAGGCTGGGCCGAAACCGCCAGCGGCGTCGAGGACAGATAGGCATGGCCAAGGGTCAGGACTTTGGGTAGCAGCGAATAGGTTCGACCATCGGTGGTCGCGTAGCCGAGCTTGATCAGCGTATGCAGACAACGGCGTACGGCGGCGCGGGGAATTTCCGTACGGTGGCTGATTTGCGCGATGGTCAGATGCCGCTTGCGCTCCTGGAACGCTTGGACCACCGCCAGGCCACGGGCCAGGGAGGTCATGAAGTCCGGATCGCCAGTGAATGCCTGAATCCGCTTGGCCGGCGAAGCAACGATCGGCGGCGCCACTGAAGCAAAGGAATTGCGCAATTGATCGTTCATTTCAGGTCATTCCCCAGAGTTTGATAGCTATTACAAGCTGCTCCGGAGCTTGCGTACAAGCATCGGCAGCCAAGGTTGGGCGATTATCGAACCATTAATCGATAATCGCAATCAACTGACGGCACGGCCAAATGGCGTTAGGATTGCGAGTACATTTTCCGATAAGACCTGGAACCGCTCATTACAGATTTTGACACTTTAGCTGACACTGAATAACAACCACGTTCTAATCCACTCAACTTGTACGACTTAATGGCGCCAGGAAATGGGTTTGTTAAAGACGTTGCCCAAAAGTGCACCGCACACACGACTTGCGGGTAACAAAACAAATTCACAGAACGAAGCACTTTTAAGTTATTCGAGATAGTGTTCTGCCAATCGGCCGCTATAATGCAACTCAGTGATGACCGTGCTTGTTGGAAACTACGGGATCCAATCACTCAGGCAGCGCGAGGTTTCAACCCTGCTTCCTGCTGGCAAACGCCTGACGCTCATTTCGAATGCCCGATCCATGCGTTTGCAAAAAACAAAGAAACTGATGCTACGTCAGTGGTTCTGCTCTGGTGCCGTGGCCGCCTGCACGAAGGAAGCTGTCAAGCACAACGCTGTCGCAATGGGTGTCTTCCCGGACACTCTGCTCGATAGGCGTGTGACCGACACAACGAATGCAGTGCGTATCACCAGAATTTATCTCAACTCAATTAGGTAACACTGTGACGAAAGAAGAACTGCGCGCGGAACTTGAGCGCCAGGAACAACGTTACAAGGAAGTTTACGGCGGGGAAGTCACCACCTACGCCGCTCAGCCCGACCCGGAACGCAAACCTTGGCGTAAACGCGCCAGCATCCTCGATCAGGCCTTTACCCAGGAACTGCAGAAGATGGAAAAGGAACTCAAAGCCGAAGAGCCATAATCGGAAAGGTTTGAGTTTTCAGGGCCTGCGTCGCCTTCAGCTACACGCTGAATGAATTGGCGTCCCATATCGCGCCTGCTAAAAGCCGGCGATTGCCACCTCACTCCTACCGGATGAGGTTATTGGCGCTTGGCTGGCCCTCCTTACAGATATTTCACACACACCGTTCGGCCTCCCATCGAAGTCGCTGAAATGCCGGCGTGCGCCGCGACACCCAATGAAATCAAAGGCTTGAAAAACCTACGACAACGCTGGGACTTAGGGCCTTGTTACACACTAAATCGTTGAAGAATGTAACCGATGAGCAGCAAGTGCATTGATTAGCAGGGTTTTCTGGCATAATCGCGCCCCCTTATGACCGGGTCAGAAAACCTTCATGATCGATTTATTCAGCGGACTGGATGCTTGGGTGCTTGTGAGCCTCTTGCTCGCCCTGGCCTTTGTCCTCGCCTTCGAGTTCATCAACGGCTTTCATGACACCGCTAACGCGGTTGCCACTGTTATCTACACCAAAGCCATGCCGCCTCATCTGGCCGTGTTCTTTTCCGGTGTGTTCAATTTCCTCGGCGTGTTGCTGGGCGGCGTTGGCGTGGCATATGCCATCGTCCACCTGCTGCCGGTAGAGCTGCTGATCAATGTGAATACCGGACACGGGCTGGCGATGGTGTTCTCGTTGCTCGCTGCGGCCATCACCTGGAACCTGGGGACCTGGTACTTCGGTATCCCGGCCTCCAGCTCTCACACTCTGATCGGTTCGATTCTCGGTGTGGGTCTGGCGAACGCCCTGATCAACGACATTCCATTGGCTGACGGTGTCAACTGGCAGAAAGCGATTGATATCGGCTCCTCGCTGGTGTTCTCCCCAATAGCCGGCTTCCTGGTAGCCGCGCTGGTGCTGGTTGGCTTGAAATGGTGGCGTCCCCTGTCCAAGATGCACAAGACACCGGACCAACGCCGCAAGCTTGACGACAAGAAACACCCGCCGTTCTGGAACCGCCTGGTTCTGGTGATCTCGGCAATGGCGGTCAGCTTTGTTCACGGCTCCAACGATGGCCAGAAAGGCATCGGCCTGATCATGCTGGTATTGATCGGTATCGTGCCGGCACAGTTCGTACTCGACCTGAGCAGCACCACCTACCAGATCGAACGGACTCGCGATGCGACCCTGCACCTGAGCCAGTTCTATAAGCGCAATGCCGATACCCTGGGTGAGTTCCTGGCCTTGGGCAAAAGCCTGGATGGCGATTTGCCGGAGAAATTCCGCTGCAACCCGCAACAGACCGAACCGACCATTACCGCCCTGCTCGGCACCCTCAAGGGTGTAGCGGACTACCACTCGCTGTCGCAGGAAAGCCGCATTGAAGTGCGTCGCTACCTGCTCTGCCTGGACGATACGGCGAAAAAGGTCGGCAAGTTGCCTGGCCTTGATGCCCGCGAAAAGGCTGACCTGGACAAACTGCGCAAAGACCTGACCACCACCACCGAATATGCCCCGTTCTGGGTGATTCTGGCGGTCGCCCTGGCACTCGGCCTGGGCACCATGGTTGGCTGGAAACGCGTGGTACTGACCATCGGCGAGAAAATCGGCAAGCAAGGCATGACTTACGCTCAGGGCATGTCGGCACAAATCACCACTGCGGGCATGATCGGTCTGGCGAACATCTTCAGCCTGCCGGTATCGACCACCCACGTGCTGTCTTCGGGTGTGGCCGGGACCATGATCGCCAACAAAAGTGGCCTGCAAGGCGGCACCGTGAAAACCATCCTGCTGGCCTGGGTCCTGACCCTGCCAGCAACGGTGGCCCTGTCGGCCGGTCTGTTCTGGCTGGCATCGAAGGCACTCGGCAGCTGATTCATAGCCGAACCCAAAAGGCGCGCCCTCCCGGAGGTCGCGCTTTTTTTATGCCCGCGAGTCCCAAAAGATCGCAGCCTGCGGCAGCTCAGAATCCCCCCACCCACAACAAAGTGACACGCCCCTACCACTCAGGCCAGCTGTCAGGCCGCCGTGCTTTGCTGTTGATCTTGATCCACCCGCCCCTTCGGAAGGCCGAGCGCAGGTGTTCATCAGGGGGTGGGCGCGCAGCGCCGTACGGCGCAGCCGGACACATCGAGAGGAGGTCGTCGCGAAGCAGACCGTAGGCGATGCCCCCTGATGGACACCGGAGCGAGGGGACGCCGAGCCTAGGCGAGGTGCCGTACGCTTGGGGCGAAGACCTTTGCTTCCTTTGGGGCGTCTGCCAAAGGGAGTCGCTGTAAAAGCGAAACCGTAAGCGGCCATCACCGCAGAAATGGATATGTACACCTGCAAGAGATTGGTCGGATGTCAGGCCGCCATCGCAGGCAAGCCAGCTCCCACAGTTTTGATTGATGTACATCTGCGGGAGATGGGTCGGCTGTCAGGCCGCCATCGCAGGCAAGCCAGCTCCCACAATTTTGATTGGTGTACACCTGCGGGAGATGGGTCGGCTATCAGGCCGCCATCGCGAGCAGGCTCGGCTCCCACAGTTTTGATTGGTGTACATCCGCAAGAAATAGGCCGGCTGTCAGGCCGCCTTCGCAGGCAAGCCAGCTCCCACATTTGAATCGAGCGCACCTGCAAACGCCGGCTCGGCAAGAAACCACAGGCAAAAAAAGGGCGACCGAAGTCGCCCAAAATGCCTTGCGTGCTCGTGCTTCCAGAAAGACCTAAGGCTTTTTGCGCTTATGTGCGTCTTTCCAGATAAAAAATCCAAATCCGGCAAAAAACAGAACCATGAGGCCGACTGTCAGCACTCCGGCAATCACCACATTATCGAAAAACATGACTGGCCTCCTGCACTTGCCCTGTTGCGATGGGGCTAAGTTACCCAATCGGGCGCAGAAGAAAATTGACCGGGATCAATGCCGCCCAAGGCCGGGCGTAAAAGGAAGGGAAATAACTGACCTGCATCAATGGAAACAGGGAGGATCAACGCTTTTTCGGTTTGTTTTTCGGCTTTTTCTTCGCTTTACCCAAAGGCATGGCCTGCTCGAAAGCCTGGCGCACTTCGTTCAGGCGCTTTTCATTAAGGTCATGCACGCGCTTGGCACGCTCGGTGTTGAGGTCGATCAGCTTGTCGTCTTGGCTCATGGCGTGGCTTACATCTTCAAGGTCAATACAGGCGCAACAAAGTGACTACTGTCACCCTGCCCGCTCAAGGTTTGCCAATAATGCGACCAATAGCCGGCGCTGACCAGTCGCCAGCAGCATCACAGCGCAACAAAAAGTGTGTAAGCATCAGACCTCGATATCGACCCACAACCCCTGGCGCGGCTGATCGTCTATCAGCGGGACAACGGGCACCGTGTTGTCGGCGTTCAACTCGTCACCCGGCACGGCCAAGTGCTCTTCAGGATCCTCTTCGGCTTCGCGGCGACGCTTGTCGCGCGCTTGCTGACGCCGCTGCTCTTCGCGCAACAACAGCGCCGACTCTTCGGCATGGCGCTTGTGCAGGTCGATCGTACTTTCGCTGGAGCTCGCCTCCACCGGCACCACCGGCGGAATATCCGGCCGCTGGCGAATCGGATCCTGCTGGGAAGTAATCGGCACGGCACTCAAGGGGAGCATCGGTGGCAGCATAGTTATTAGTCTCCTGACAACAGGCTGTCGGCTGCTGAGGTGGCGACTTGAGCCATCGGTCGCAAACTTGCGAGCCAACGCGGCCCAAACCTTCGGCAGCGCCTACGCGAGTAACCCTTTGGCCTCGGGACCTGCATCCGTTAATATAGTCGGCTTTTTCAAGGCGGGAGTCAGGCAGCATGGCGCAGCAGTATCAACCGGGGCAACGCTGGATTAGTGACAGCGAAGCCGAGCTAGGTTTAGGCACCGTTCTGGCACAGGACGGTCGCTTGCTGACCGTGCTCTATCCGGCCACTGGCGACACTCGCCAGTACGCGCTACGGAATGCGCCCCTCACTCGCGTGAGGTTTTCGCCGGGTGACATGATCACTCACTTCGAAGGCTGGAAAATGACCGTGCGCGAAGTCGACGACGTCGACGGCCTGCTGGTCTACCACGGGCTCAACGCTCAGAACGAAGTGGTGACCCTGCCCGAGACCCAGCTGTCGAACTTCATCCAGTTCCGTCTGGCCAGCGACCGGTTGTTCGCCGGGCAGATCGACCCACTGGCCTGGTTCTCGCTGCGCTATCACACCCTGGAACACACCAGCCGCCAGTTGCAATCTTCGCTCTGGGGCCTGGGTGGCGTGCGTGCGCAGCCGATCGCTCACCAATTGCACATCGCCCGTGAAGTCGCTGACCGTATCGCACCGCGGGTTCTGCTGGCGGACGAAGTAGGTCTGGGTAAAACCATTGAAGCCGGTCTGGTGATCCATCGCCAACTGCTCTCGGGCCGCGCCAACCGCGTATTGATCCTGGTGCCGGAAAACCTCCAGCACCAGTGGCTGGTGGAGATGCGCCGTCGTTTCAACCTGCAAGTCGCGCTGTTCGACGAAGAACGTTTCATCGAAAGCGATGCCGGCAACCCGTTCGAAGACACCCAGCTCGCACTGGTCGCTCTGGAATGGCTGGTGGACGACGAAAAGGCCCAGGACGCGCTGTTCGCTGCGGGCTGGGACCTGCTGGTGGTCGACGAAGCGCACCACCTGGTGTGGCACGAAGATCAGGTCAGCCCTGAGTATTCGCTGGTCGAGCAACTCGCGGAAACCATTCCCGGTGTGCTGCTGCTGACCGCGACCCCAGAGCAATTGGGTCAGGACAGCCACTTTGCGCGCCTGCGCCTGCTCGATCCAAACCGTTTCCATGACCTGAAGGCCTTCCGCGCCGAGAGCGAAAACTATCGCCCGGTGGCCGAAGCCGTTCAGGAGCTGATGGACCAGGGGCGCTTGTCCCCGGCCGCACACAAAACCATCCAGGGTTTCCTCGGTGATGAAGGCGAAGCGCTGCTGACTGCCGTCAACGCTGGCGACGCCGAGGCCAGCGCCCGTCTGGTCCGCGAATTGCTGGACCGCCACGGCACTGGCCGCGTGCTGTTCCGTAACACCCGCGCCGCGGTGCAAGGCTTCCCGGAACGCAAACTGCACCCGTACCCGCTGCCGTGCCCGGACGAATACCTCGAACTGCCGCTGGGCGAACACGCCGAGCTGTATCCGGAAGTCAGCTTCCAGGCTCAGCCGGATATAGATGAAGAACAACGCTGGTGGCGCTTCGACCCTCGTGTCGAATGGCTGATCGACCAGCTGAAAATGCTCAAGCGCACCAAAGTGCTGGTGATCTGTGCCCACGCCGAAACCGCGATGGACCTGGAAGACGCTCTGCGCGTACGCTCCGGCATCCCGGCCACGGTGTTCCACGAAGGCATGAACATCCTCGAACGTGACCGCGCGGCAGCTTACTTCGCTGACGAGGAATTCGGTGCCCAAGTACTGATCTGCTCGGAAATCGGCAGTGAAGGTCGCAACTTCCAGTTCTCCCACCACTTGGTGCTGTTCGATCTGCCATCGCACCCGGACCTGCTGGAGCAGCGGATCGGGCGTCTCGACCGGATCGGTCAGAAGCACGTCATCGAACTGCACGTGCCATACCTGGAAACCAGCCCGCAAGAGCGCCTGTTCCAGTGGTATCACGAAGCGCTGAACGCGTTCCTCAACACTTGCCCGACCGGCAACGCCTTGCAGCATCAGTTCGGCCCACGTCTGCTGCCGTTGCTGGAAAACGCCGATGACGGCGAGTGGCAAGCGCTGATCGACGAAGCCCGTACCACCCGTGAAAACCTCGAAGCCGAGTTGCACAGCGGCCGTGACCGCCTGCTGGAACTCAACTCCGGCGGCGCGGGCGAAGGTGACGCGCTGGTTGAAGCGATCCTTGAGCAAGACGATCAGTTCGCCCTGCCGATCTACATGGAAACCCTGTTCGACGCGTTCGGCATCGACAGCGAAGACCATTCGGAAAACGCGCTGATCCTCAAGCCGAGCGAAAAAATGCTCGATGCCAGCTTCCCGCTGGGCGACGACGAAGGCGTGACCATCACCTACGACCGCAACCAGGCGCTGTCTCGCGAAGACATGCAATTCATCACCTGGGAGCACCCGATGGTTCAGGGCGGTATGGACCTGGTGCTGTCCGGTTCGATGGGCAACACCGCCGTGGCGCTGATCAAGAACAAGGCGCTCAAGCCTGGCACCGTGTTGCTGGAACTGCTCTACGTCAGTGAAGTGGTTGCCCCGCGCTCGCTGCAACTGGGCCGTTACCTGCCGCCGGCAGCGTTGCGCTGCCTGCTCGATGCCAACGGCAACGACCTGTCGGGCCGCGTCTCGTTCGAAACCCTCAACGACCAGCTCGAAAGCGTGCCACGCGCCAGCGCCAACAAGTTTGTCCAGGCTCAGCGTGATCAACTGACACCGCGCATCAATGCCGGTGAAGAGAAGATCACTCCGCGCCACGCCGAACGTGTAGCCGAAGCGCAACGCCGCCTCGCCGCCGACACCGATGAAGAACTGGCGCGCCTGACCGCCCTGCAAGCGGTCAACCCGACCGTGCGCGACAGCGAACTGGTTGCCCTGCGCCAGCAGCGCGAGCAAGGCCTGGCCATGCTCGATAAAGCGGCACTGCGACTGGAAGCGATCCGGGTGCTGGTGGCGGGTTAAGCCCTGCCCTTTATCCCGTTAAAACAAAGAAGGCCCGCAGCGATGCGGGCCTTTTTTTGTCTGTTTGATTGTTGTGGTGTTGCTGATGGCCTCATCGCGAGCAGGCTCGCTCCCACATTTGATCTTCAATGACGCAACATTTGTGCTCGACGATAATCCCCTGTGGGAGCGAGCCTGCTCGCGATGGCTATCAAGCAGTCGCCACCGCAATCCCGGGCTCAACCACCGCCACCAACCCTTCCTTCATCCGCTTGGCATCCCGTACAAAACACCGCGAAGCCAGGAACAGAAACACCATGGTCGAAAACAACGCCACCGGAATCAGGTACATCGCGTCATGCAGCCCTGCCGCCTTGAAGGCCTCGCTCATTTGCTCGGCACCGGCCGCCAGCATTGCGCTCTGGGCAAAGTGATCGGACAAAGCACCGACCACCACCGGCCCCAAGCCACCGCCCAACAGGTAGAGCCCCGCAAAAAACAACGCCATCGCCGTGGCGCGCAAACGCGGCTCGACCACATCCTGAATGGCCGTGTAAACACAGGTATAGAAGTTGTAGGCAAACAACCAGCCGACGCTGAACACGGCGACGAACATACCGATTTCAATCCGTCCCGCATGCAGTGCCCACGCTGTGCACAGGGTCGAGATGATCAGGCTGAATGCGGCAAACAGCAGCCGACCATTGGCCACCCGCTGATGAATCTTGTCAGCCACCCAACCGCCCAGCGTCAGGCCGAACAAGCCGGTCACACCGACGATGACCCCGGTCGCCACCGCCGCTTGCTGCAATGGCATCTGAAAGTAGCGCTGCAGCATCGGCACCAGAAACGAGTTACAGGCATAGGTGGCGAAGTTGAAACACAGCCCCGCCATCACCAGCCAGAGGAAGGTTGGAATCGCCAGCACCCGGCGAATCGGCCGATCCACGCGTTCCTGGGAGACTTGCACGGTTTCCGCCGCGCCGCGCTGGGGCTCTTTGATGAAGAACATGAAGATCGCCAGGATCAAACCCGGGATCGCCGCGATAAAAAAAGGTGCACGCCAGCTGTCGAACGCCTTGACCATCGCGCCGATGGTGAAGAACGCCAGCAACAGGCCCAACGGCAAACCGAGCATGAAGATCCCCATGGCCCGCGCCCGACGGTGTGCCGGGAACAAATCACCGATCAGCGAATTGGCGGCCGGCGCATAGCTGGCCTCACCGATGCCGATCCCCATGCGCACGATCAGGAAACTCCAGAAACTCCCCACCAGGCCGTTGACTGCGGTCAACCCGCTCCAGACCGCCAAGCCCCAGCCCATCAGTTTGCTGCGCGAACCGGTGTCCGCCATTCGCCCTAACGGCAGACCGGCAATGGCATAAACGATCGTGAATGCAGTACCGATGATCCCCAATTGAAAGTCGCTGAGGTGCCACTCCATGCGGATTGGCTCGATGATGATCGCCGGGATCGTACGATCGAAGAAGTTGAACAGATTGGCCAGAAACAGCAGGAACAGAATGCGCCAGGCATTCGCCGCTTGGGTGGAGTTCTGCATGGGTCCGTCTCTTTTATTGTTATGAGGGCTTCACTGCCGACAACACTCCAGCCCGGTACCCGCAATCTAGTCAGCACCATAACTGCTGTCTGTCATTATTCGTCAGGCTGATACCCGCTCATGACGGTCAAAGCCGCGCGCGTGACAATTTATGTCTAAGTGTTTCTCGGCTTATTGCAAAATCGTTAGTGCCAATGTGCCACTATTTCTTGCGCTCTGTGCACGGCCTCTATACTCCAGACATTCGCCAGCGTTCATGGCGCAGGCAGAGAATGACTCAGAGACGGGGCATGCTATGGAGTGGCTTGGTTTGCATTTCATTACCGAGCTGCCAGAGAGCAGCGGGCAAGTCGTACTCAATTGCACTCATAACCCCTTTCTGGTACTGCTGGCCTACCTGGTTGCCTGCGCGGCCAGCTTCGCCACGCTGGACATGGCCGAACGTGTCGGTCACGCCGAGAATCCTGCCTCTCAACGGCTCTGGCGCTGGGTCGGTGCCTGCTGCCTGTCGGGCGGTATCTGGGCCATGCACTTCATCAGTATGCTGGCGTTCCAGGCCCCCATCGACATCCATTACGACTTGCCAGCCACCCTGCTTTCCCTGTTGATCGCCTTTATTGCAGCCTTTGTAGCGATGAACACCCTGAGCAATGCTCAACTGAACGTGCGGCAATATGTGCAAACCTCGATCTGCATCGGACTGGGCATCGCCACCATGCATTACGTGGGTATGACGGCCATGCGTTCGAACGCCGTGGCCCACTACCAGCCAATCGTGTTCGGCCTGTCGATCCTGATTGCCATCGGTGCCAGCGCCATTGCCTTGCTGCTGTCGCATGGTCTGCGCAACGGCGGCGGCATCGCTCATCAGGTACTCAAATACACCGCCAGCCTGGTACTCGGCGCCGGCATCGTGAGCATGCACTTCACCGGCATGCAGTCCATGAGCCTGGTGTTGCCGACCGGAGTCCCCATGCAACTGTCGGTCGACAACGACCACCTGCAACTGGCGCTGACGATTGCGCTGATCGCGCTGCTGGTCATCGGCAGCAGCATCAGCGCCGCGCTGGCCGACAAAAAACTGCAGCACAAGGACCATGACCTGCGCCGGGTCAACGCGCTACTCAGTCAACTGGATCAGGCACGGATGTCGCTGCAACAAGTAGCGCACTACGACGCCCTGACCAATCTGATCAACCGCCGCGGCTTCAACCAGATCTTCGCCGAAAAGCTCATCGAGAAAAGCACCCATGGCGGCATGCTGGCGGTGATGTTTCTGGACATCGATCACTTCAAACGGATCAACGACAGCCTGGGTCATGACGCCGGTGACGAGCTGTTGAAAGTGCTCGCCAACCACATCAAAAGCTCGACCCGCAGCCACGATGACGTGGTCGCGCGGTTTGGCGGCGACGAGTTCTGCATTCTGATCAACCTGCATGAGCGCGACGAAGCACGACACATGGCCCAGCGCATCATGCAAAAGATGAAGGAGCCGATCGAGTTGGCCGGCAGGCGCATGGTCATGACCACCAGCATCGGTATCAGCGTGTTCCCTGACGACGGCAAGAGCTGCGAAGAACTGCTGAAAAACGCCGACCTGGCGCTGTACCAATCCAAGGGCAACGGCCGAAACGGCCTGCACTTCTTCAGCCCCAACCTGAAAACCAAAGCGACGATGGCGCTGCAGCTTGAGGAAGAACTGCGTAATGCCTTACGCGACGAAGCCGGATTGATGCTCTATTACCAACCGATCTATGACCTCAAAAGCGGCCAGGTCACCAAACTGGAAGCGCTGATTCGCTGGCAGCACCCGGTACACGGCTTGCTCGCACCTGACCGTTTCATCCCGATTGCCGAAGCCAATGGCTTGATCGCCGAACTCGACAACTGGGTGCTGCGCAAAGCCTGCGAAGACTTGAGCGAGCTGTCCAGGCACGGTTGCGAGTCGTTGAAAATCGCCGTGAACTGCTCTCCCCTCAATCTCGCTCGCGAAGAGCTCGCCGAAGAAATCGAAAGTGCGCTGCGAGCCGCCGGCGTCTCACCGCGGCGGCTGGAGCTGGAGGTCACGGAAAACGCACTGATGGGCAATATCGCCAATACGCTGGTGTTACTGCGCAAGATTCGGGCGCTCGGTGTTTCGTTGTCGATCGACGACTTCGGCACCGGTTATTCGTCACTGGCCTACCTCAAGCGTCTGCCTCTGAACACCCTGAAAATCGACCGTTCGTTTATCCAGGACATCCCCAAGGCCACTCAGGACATGGAGATCGTCCAGGCCATTATCGTCATGGCCCACACCCTGCATTTGCAAGTGGTCACCGAAGGGGTCGAAACCCTGGAGCAGTACCAGTTTCTCGAACGCTTCGGATGCGACTTTGTTCAGGGTTATCTGTTGAGCCGCCCGGTGCCGCTGGCTGAATTACGTTCGGTACTGAACGAAATCAACCAGCGCAAGCACGCACACGCCATCAATCCTTTGAGTCTGGCTCGCGGTATAGATGGATTAGTGTCGCGGGATCTTTTTCCAGATAGCCCTGACCACCATGCAGACGCATCAACTGCGCGGCCAGTCCACTGATCGGCGTCGCCGAGCCTTGCTCCCGGGAAAACTTCACGGCGCCATCCAGGTCCTTGAGCAGCGTTCGAACATGCCACTTTATGGGTTCGAAACGGCTCTCGGCCATTTGCGGGGCAAGTATCTGCAAGGGTTTCGAGTCGGCAAACCCGCCGCTCAATGCTTCGGCCAGCAGGCTCGCATCCACGCCTGAACGTTCGGCCAATGCCACCACTTCAGCGATCACCAAGGCATTGCAGGCAACGATCATCTGATTGCAGGCCTTGGTCACTTGCCCTGCGCCGACCGCGCCCATGTGCGTGACCCGCTGCCCGAGACTCAACAACACCGGACGCACCCGTTCGACATCGGCTGACTCACCACCAACCATGATCGCCAAGCTTGCGGCCTCGGCCCCCGCCACACCACCGGACACCGGCGCATCCAGCCAGCCCATGCCGGTGCAGCTGGCCAGTTCGGCAGCCATTTCCCGCGTCGCCGTGGGTTCCAGACTGGAAAAATCTACCAGCAACTGGCCGGTTTTCGCACCGGATGCCACGCCCGCAGCACCGAACACGACCTCGCGTACCACCTCGGTATTGGCCAGGCACAACATCACCAGATCGGCGTGCTGACACAGCTCGGCAGGTGTGGCCACTTGTCGCGCTCCGGCCTCGACCAAGGGTGCGCACTTGTCGGGGTTGCGGTTCCAGACGGTCAGTGGATAACCCGCAGCCAACAAGCGCCGGCACATCGGTAAACCCATCAAGCCAATACCGGCAAACGCCAAAGAAGGTAACGCTGCCATCAAATTGCCTCCGCTCGATTAAAGATCGCCAAATATTGGCCGATTCATCATGACTCAGGAAAGGATTCCCCCTAGCGATGCTCAGGTAAAGCCCTATCGCTGGGGACAATATCGCGCTGTAAAGTCGCGAGCTCCCTATTCGTGATGGCTTGATGACATCTCGCCGCCGAACCAACCAGTCCAGGCACATGGCGCACAATGACTTCTAAAAATAATCCTGCCCCAGCGGTATCCGAACTGACGCTCACCGCCGCCACGGATAAACCCTCAGTCCCGAAGCCATTGACCAGCTCGCGCCCGCTTGCGACCCAGCAGTACCTGTACTTTACCGAGACCAACACCGATCGCATCCTCGACAACCTCGATGGCCTGCGCGATCTGGTGTTCCCCAAGCCGCCGCATCTGGAAGACGCCCACGAACTGCATCAGCAGGAATTCCCTTCGGTGTGCCTGATCGGTCTGGGTCGTTGTGGTTCGAACATTGCGCTGGACGTCGCGGAGCTGGTGTACAACGCCCGCAAGTTCTACCTCAACGAATTCAATAACGAAGACAAGCCCTATGCTGAAAAGGGCTACAGCCCTGCGCAATGGATTCGTAACAACCTGAAACTGGGTGTCGGCAAGGCCACCAAACCGGTGTTCCTGGTCGAGCCGCTGGTGATGCTCGGCGACCTCGACAAAGACATCGCCGGACGTATCCGCTTCTCGCGCAAGGGCGAAAAAAGCGGCTTCCTGCGTGACTACAGCAAAATGAAGATCATGGACCTCTCGGAAGTCCACGCCGGTGGCGCCGGTAACGCGCCGATCCTCGGCCAGTACCTGGCGAAGATCATCCTGAACAAGGACACCCAGCGTTTCTCCAGCCCCGACTGGAAGATGATCCACTCGTACCTGATCGACAGCTGCGGCATCAAGGCCAACCAGTCGCGCCTGTACTTCTCGATCTTCAGCGCCGGCGGCGGTACCGGTTCGGGCATGGCCTCGGAGTTCGGGCTGGCCCAGCAATACTCGTACATGAACAAGACGTTCGACACAAAACCGGTGGACGAGCACGACAGCAAGAGCGGCCACTCCTTCGTTTTCGAGCCGATCTTCACCAGCGGCATTTGCGTACTGCCGAACATTTCCGATCACCGCAGCGAAATGTCTGAAGCACTGCACATCAACGCCGGTCGCCTGTTGTGCAAGTACCTGTCGGAAGAATGGGATTTCTCGTACAACTTCGCCAACGAAGACAGCAGTGAAGCCAGTGTCATGGGCCGCATCCGTCCATGGAACGCGATGATGCTGATCTCCAACGACATCATGCGTTACGCCGAAGAGAACGATGACGGCAATATCCAGAACATTGATGTCAATGCAATGGAAAAGCACGCCAACCAGTACATCTCGCAGCAGATCTTCAACATTCTGACAGCCCAGGCAGTCACCACCGACTACGACCAGAACTATTTCCGCCGCGCAGGCATCGACATCGGAGAAACCATTCGCCTGGATGCCAACGACCTGTTCATGAGTCTGGCCGGGCCAGTGGCGATTGCCTACGCCGAATCGGTGGTGCCGGAACAACCGGCACCGAGCAGCGACAAGTTCAAGGTGTTCGACAAAGAGCCACAGCGCCTGAACATCGACGACCTGTTCTTCCGCTCCATCGACCTGCCGCACTTCAACAAAGTAACCCAGGCCATCGAAGGCATCAGCCTGTTGCCGATCGAGTCCAAGCGTTATCGCGCGTCGCTTGAGCAATACAAGAACTCGGGTTACGACGCTGCCGCGCTGCATGACCTGCACTTCTTCAAGAACTGCTCGTCGGTGGTGTCGATCGTGTCGCTACCCAAGGATTACAAACTGTCCTACATGGACCTGAACCGGTTGAAGACTCACCTCAACAGCCTGTTCCCCAACACCACCCTCAAGCGTTATGCACTGGTGATCGGTGCTTCGGCCAACCTTTCGCTGACCACCCTGATCGCCAAGAGCCCGTGCCTGTCAGACGATTTCCTGACCTTGATCGTGGCGTTCATCAAGCGCTGCTTTGCCCGCAATCCGTACCGTTTCGACGAAACCCTGGACAACTCGATCCTCGACTTCATCATTCATGAAGACTTCGACGAGGCCAAAATTGACGAGTTGCTCAACGAGTTCGAAAACCCGGCGAAGATCCTCGACACCAACTGGTACGCGATCAAACCGATGTACGAAAAGAAGTACCGCGAGCTGATCAACGACAAAGACAAATTCGTCTCGATCAACGACATCCGCCTGTCGCGCGATTGCGTGAAAAAGGCCATCAAGTACCTGCGAGAGATCTACCGTCACCGCATCGGCAAGACCAAGATCATTTCGCTGAATAACCATACGGGTAAAACCGCGTAATTCGCGGCGCCTCCTTCGCGAGCAAGCTCGCTCCCACAGTGATCGGTGTCGAACACAAACTTTGTGAACGCCACTAAACCCTGTGGGAGCGAGCTTGCTCGCGAAAGCGGCCTGACATTCACCGCATAAGCTTCAGACCTGCCAACATCCAGAAACAATTAAGCAGCCATTCGGCTGCTTATTAAACTGTTCCCGTTACGTTTACGTAACCTTCCCCTCCGCCTGCCTGTGGTATTTCTCTACGGCAACCTGCCATCACGCTACTCGGCTACACACTTTTACCCGAACGCCATCAGCACCAAATAGATGCATCGCTTCAGGCCTGCGCCCTTTCCTGGATCAGAATCCACGGCGAAACGACCACTGCCCACAACTCCGGATCACGCTCGAAAAGATCCAGCGCCCGCGTTTCAGAGAGCTTGGCGACTTTGTCGGCGGCCAGCCAGGCAGCCACTTTCTCGCCTTCATCCTGGGCAACCGCCTCGGCGGCAGCGATCAAATCCAGGTCGGGATCGACCCACAATAGGGCACCCTTGGCGAAGAACGGTTCGAGTTCCTTCCAGGTAATAGATGCGGTTTCACCAAGCAGCTTGGCATAGAGGGTGCTAGGTTCTTGAGTCATGGGCCCTGTCCGGAATTGAAATCGGCGCAATCATAACGTCGGCGCTCTGGCAGAAAAACCCGGATGCAATAGAGTCATTGATCGAGAACTGCAGGAAAGCAAGGATAGCCGCTGAATCAGGTCGCTACGCAGCCAAAATCCCGCCGCAATTCTGTCTTTTTCGTTCAAAAATGCGACACCCCCAGGTTTTGCCCCTGAGCGCCAGCTTTCCAAGCGAACAACCGGCGCTCTACACTGTACCGGTACAGTTGCCGGGGGCATTTCCGGGGGATATCCAAGATATCGATCCGGTTCTGTAGCTCAGGCTGCCAGGACTATAAAAACTACAACAGTAAGAGTGGAGCACTATGAATAAGGCTACTAAGCAGATTTCCAAACTGTTTGCCGCTATGGTTCTGGCCGGGGTTGCCAGCCATTCGTTCGCAGCTGACACCATCAAGATCGGCATCGCCGGCCCTAAAACCGGTCCAGTGACCCAGTACGGTGACATGCAGTTCATCGGCGCCAAAATGGCCATCGAGCAGATCAACGCCAAGGGCGGTGTCAACGGCAAAATGCTCGAAGCCAAAGAATACGATGACGCCTGCGACCCTAAACAGGCCGTTGCCGTTGCCAACAAAGTGGTCAACGACGGCGTCAAGTTCGTGGTCGGTCACCTCTGCTCCAGCTCCACTCAACCGGCTTCGGACATCTACGAAGACGAAGGCGTGATCATGATCACCCCGGCCGCCACCAGCCCGGACATCACTAACCGTGGCTACAAAATGGTGTTCCGCACCATCGGCCTGGACAGCGCCCAGGGTCCTGCCGCCGGTAACTACATTGCCGATCACGTAAAGCCGAAAATCGTTGCCGTTCTGCACGACAAACAGCAATACGGTGAAGGCATCGCCACCGCCGTGAAGAAAACCCTCGAAGGCAAAGGCGTCAAGGTTGCCGTGTTCGAAGGCCTGAACGCTGGCGACAAGGACTTCTCCTCGATCATCCAGAAACTCAAGCAAGCCAATGTCGACTTCGTCTACTACGGCGGCTACCACCCGGAACTGGGCCTGATCCTGCGTCAGGCCAAGGAAAAAGGCCTGAACGCCAAGTTCATGGGGCCAGAAGGCGTCGGCAACGAATCCATCTCGCAGATCGCTCAGGACGCTTCCGAAGGCCTGTTGGTGACCCTGCCGAAGTCTTTCGACCAGGACCCGGCCAACAAGGCACTGGTTGACGCGTTCGCTGCCAAGAAGCAAGACCCTACCGGTCCGTTCGTGTTCCCGGCCTACTCGGCTGTTGAAGTCATCGCCGGCGGCATCACTGCTGCCAAAAGCGAAGACCCTGCCAAAGTGGCTGCAGCCATCCACGCAGGTACTTTCAAAACCCCTACTGGCGACCTGAGCTACGACGCCAAGGGCGACCTGAAAGACTTCAAGTTCGTGGTTTACCAGTGGCACTTTGGCAAACCTAAAACCGAAGTTTCGCCTCAGTAAGGCGCTGCCTGACTGACTGCCAATAAAGCCCACGGCGTGCCGTGGGCTTTGTTTTACGAGGTAATGGGCCGTGCCTCCGTGATCCGGAAGCCTCCCCACCTGAAAATCTCAAAACCGTCATCAGCGGTTCGCTGGCAAACCTCACGTTCGAAGTGGATGCAGATCCACGGGGCCTGAGCGGGAAAATGACTCCACCAGTGAAATGCGTATCAGGTTTTTAGGAGCGCAGTAATGCCTGAGATCTATCACTTTTTCCAACAGCTGGTTAATGGTCTGACCATTGGCAGCACATATGCCCTGATCGCCATCGGCTATACGATGGTTTACGGCATCATTGGAATGATTAACTTCGCCCACGGCGAGGTCTACATGATCGGTTCCTACGTGGCCTTCATCGTCCTTGCCGGACTGGCCATGCTGGGTATCCATTCCCTACCGTTGTTGATGACCGCCGCATTCCTGGCGACCATCGTTGTCACCAGTGCCTACGGCTACAGCATTGAACGGATCGCCTACCGCCCTCTGCGGGGCAGTAACCGCCTGATCCCGCTGATCTCGGCCATCGGCATGTCGATCTTTCTGCAAAACACCGTACTGCTCTCGCAGGACTCCAAGGACAAATCGATCCCCAACCTGATTCCGGGCAGCTTCAGCTTCGGCCCAGGCGGGGCACAGGAAGTGCTGATCTCCTACATGCAGATCCTGGTATTCGTAGTGACCCTGGTGGTGATGCTCTGCCTGACCACGTTCATTTCGCGTTCACGTCTGGGACGTGCCTGCCGGGCCTGTGCCGAAGACATCAGGATGGCCAACCTGCTGGGCATCAACACCAACAACATCATCGCCCTGACCTTCGTCATCGGTGCCGCCCTGGCGGCCGTGGCGGCTGTACTGCTGAGCATGCAGTACGGCGTGATCAACCCGAACGCCGGATTCCTGGTGGGCCTCAAGGCCTTTACCGCGGCGGTTCTGGGCGGCATCGGGAGCATTCCGGGCGCCATGCTCGGTGGTCTGGTGCTGGGGGTAGCCGAAGCATTCGGCGCCGATATATTCGGTGACCAGTACAAGGACGTGGTGGCTTTCGGCCTTCTGGTTCTGGTGTTGTTATTCCGGCCAACCGGCCTGTTGGGCCGTCCGGAGGTTGAGAAAGTATGATCAGGAATCTTAAACAGGCGCTTTTCAGCGCGCTATTGGTTTGGGCTGTGGCGTACCCGGTACTCGGTCTGAAACTGTCCATCGCCGGCATCAACCTCGAAGTACAGGGTGCCACGACCTCCACGCTGCTGATCATCGCCGCCTGCTCGGTGCTGATGTTCCTGCGCGTGCTGTTCGACCGCGAATACACGGCCGCCATGCGCTCCGTGCCCAAAGGTAAATTGATCCCGGCCAGTGCGAGCAATTTCCTGACCCTGCCCACCACCCAGCGTTGGGTCATCATGGGATTGATCGTCATCGCTCTGGTCTGGCCGTTCTTCGGTTCGCGCGGTGCGGTGGATATCGCCACGCTGATTCTGATCTATGTGTTGCTCGGCCTGGGCCTGAACATCGTGGTCGGCCTGGCAGGTCTGCTCGACCTGGGCTACGTCGGTTTCTACGCCGTGGGCGCCTACAGCTATGCGCTGCTGTCGCACTACTACGGCCTGAGCTTCTGGATCTGCCTGCCCATCGCCGGCTTGATGGCGGCAACCTTCGGTTTCTTGCTGGGCTTCCCGGTGCTGCGTCTGCGCGGTGACTATCTGGCGATCGTGACCCTGGGCTTTGGTGAAATCATTCGTCTGTTTCTGCGTAACCTGACAGGCCTCACCGGTGGACCGAACGGTATCAGCAACATTCCCAAACCGTCGCTGTTCGGCCTGAGTTTCGAGAGAACGGCCGCTGAAGGCGTGCAGACCTTCCACGAGTTCTTCGGCCTGACGTACAACCCGGTCAGCAAGGTGGTTTTCCTCTACCTGGTCGCGCTATTGCTGGCGCTGTTCGCGCTGTTCGTGATCAACCGTCTGCTGCGCATGCCGATCGGCCGTGCCTGGGAAGCGTTGCGTGAAGACGAAATCGCCTGCCGTGCGCTGGGCCTGAACCCAACCGTGATCAAGCTGTCGGCCTTCACCCTGGGTGCCTGCTTCGCCGGTTTTGCCGGTAGCTTCTTCGCCGCGCGCCAGGGTCTGGTCACGCCGGAGTCGTTCACCTTCATCGAGTCGGCCACCATCCTCGCCATCGTGGTGCTGGGCGGCATGGGCTCGCAATTGGGCGTGGTCCTCGCGGCCGTCGTGATGATCCTGTTGCCCGAGCTGATGCGTGACTTCAGCGAATACCGCATGTTGATGTTCGGCGCCTTGATGGTGCTGATGATGATCTGGCGTCCTCAAGGTCTGCTGCCTATGCAACGTCCTCACATGGAGCTGCGTAAATGAGCAGAGAGATCCTGAAAGTAGATGGCCTGAGCATGCGTTTTGGCGGCTTGCTGGCGGTCAATAGCGTTGCCCTGAGCGTGAAAGAGAAACAGGTGGTGTCGATGATCGGCCCTAACGGCGCCGGCAAGACCACCGTGTTCAACTGCCTGACCGGTTTCTACAAGCCCACCGCTGGCACTATCCAGCTCAACGGTGAAGCGATCGAAGGCCTGCCCGGCCACAAGATCGCCGGTAAAGGCGTGGTGCGGACGTTCCAGAACGTGCGGTTGTTCAAGGAAATGACCGCCGTGGAAAACCTGCTGATTGCTCAGCACCGGCACCTGAATACCAACTTCCTGGCTGGTCTGTTCAAGACGCCGGCGTTTCGCCGCAGCGAACGCGAGGCCATGGAATACGCCGAGTTCTGGCTCGACAAGGTCAACCTCAAGGAGTTTGCCAACCGTCCGGCCGGTACCCTGGCCTACGGTCAGCAGCGCCGCCTGGAAATCGCCCGTTGCATGATGACCCGTCCAAGCATCCTGATGCTCGACGAACCGGCCGCCGGCCTCAACCCGCGGGAAACCGACGACCTCAAGGCGCTGATCGGAACCCTGCGTGAAGAGCATAACGTCACCGTGCTATTGATCGAACACGACATGAAACTGGTCATGAGCATCTCCGACCACATTTTCGTGATCAACCAGGGCACGCCTCTGGCCAACGGCACGCCGGAACAGATCCGCGACAATCCTGAAGTGATCAAAGCCTACCTGGGGGAAGCGTAAATGCTGCAGTTCGAAAACGTTTCCACCTTCTACGGCAAGATCCAGGCCCTTCACAGCGTCAACGTCGAAGTCCGTCAGGGCGAGATCGTCACGCTGATCGGGGCCAACGGCGCCGGCAAATCCACCCTGCTGATGACCCTGTGCGGTTCGCCGCAAGCCCATAGCGGCAGCATTCGCTACATGGGCGAAGAACTGGTCGGCCAGGACTCCGCGCAAATCATGCGTAAAAGCATCGCCGTGGTCCCGGAAGGTCGTCGGGTGTTTGCCCGTCTGACCGTGGAAGAAAACCTCGCCATGGGCGGTTTCTTCACCGACAAGGGCGATTATCAGGAGCAAATGGACAAGGTCCTGGGGTTGTTCCCGCGGCTCAAGGAACGCTTCAACCAGCGCGGCGGCACCATGTCGGGTGGCGAGCAGCAGATGCTTGCCATCGGCCGGGCGCTGATGAGCAAACCCAAGCTGCTGCTGCTCGACGAGCCGTCGCTGGGTCTGGCGCCGATCATCATCCAGCAGATCTTCGACATCATCGAACAGCTGCGCAGGGATGGTGTGACGGTGTTCCTGGTTGAACAGAATGCTAACCAGGCGTTGAAAGTTGCCGACCGTGCCTATGTGCTGGAAAACGGCCGGGTGGTGATGCAAGGCACCGGTGAAGCCCTGCTGAGCGACCCTAAAGTCCGCGACGCGTACCTGGGCGGCTAAGCACTGCTGCAACAAAAAACGGTCTGTGTGGGAGCGAGCTTGCTCGCGATGAGGGGCTGGCAGTCAACAGTGATGTTGTCTGACAGTCCGCTATCGCGAGCAGGCTCGCTCCCACATTTTTTTGTGTGAACCGATTATTTTTTTGTCGTGCTGTAACGAACCGGAATGACCTTTCTCTAGAGGGGTAAGCAAGCACCAATGCTTACTTGAACCCACCCTTGTTTGGAGAAACATCATGACCGCTACCACTCGCACCCTGTCCGCTGCCGCCCTCGCCCTGGCCTTGGGTTCCGCCTTGAGCATCGCAGCTCTGCCGACCACCGCCCATGCCGCAGCCACTGACATGGAAAAATGCTTTGGCGTCGCCATGAAAGGCAAGAACGATTGCGCCGCAGGTGCAGGCACTACCTGCGCGGGCACCTCGAAAGTCGACTACGAGAGCAACCACTTCAAACTGGTGCCAAAAGGCACCTGCGAGAAGACTGCCAGCCCGACCTCACCGACCGGCTTCGGTCAAATGGCCGCCTACAAAGCCAAGTCGTAACCCTTCCTCTGCCTGAGTGTTGATGATGACCACTTCAGCGCTGCACAACGTACATCCTCACACTCAGGCATTGGCGCCCAAGCTCCCGCCCCGCGCGGGGCTGGGGCTCAAGACCGAGCATTTTGGCGCGGTACTCGATACTCGCCCGGACATCGGCTTCTTCGAAGTCCACGCCGAAAACTACATGGTGGCCGGCGGCCCGTTTCATCATTACCTGAGGTTGATCCGCGAGCAGTATCCGCTGTCGCTGCATGGCGTCGGTCTGTCGATCGGCGGCGAAGGACCGCTGAACACCGAGCACCTTGTCCGGCTCGCCCATCTGATCGAACGCTATCAACCCCAATCCTTTTCCGAACACCTGGCTTGGTCGAGCCACGGCCCGGTGTTTCTCAATGACCTGCTTCCATTGGCCTATAACGAGTCGACACTGCAGCGTGTCTGCGAGCATATCGACCAGGTCCAGCAGCATCTGAAACGCCCCATGCTGCTGGAAAACCCGGCGACTTACTTGCAGTTTCAGCACTCCGGCATGGAAGAAGCCTGCTTCATCACTGACGTCATTCGCCGCACCGGCTGCGGCTTGCTGCTGGATGTGAACAACGTCTACGTCTCTTGCATCAATCATCAGCGCGATCCCTTGGCCTACATCGACGCACTGCCGTTGCATGCCGTGGGCGAGATCCATCTGGCCGGATTTGCCGAAGACACCGACAGCCTCGGCGATCGCCTGCTGATCGACGATCACGGCGCCGCCATCGATAACACCGTGTGGGCGCTGTATATGCAAGTTCTTGAACGCGTCGGGCCGGTGGCCACGCTGATTGAGCGCGACAATCAGGTACCGGCGTTTTCCGTACTGCACGCCGAAGCCCGTCAGGCCGATGAACTGCTGGGTTATACCGAGGCTCGTCGATGAACACTCAAGCCGATTTCGCCACTGCCCTGCTTGATCCTCGACAGCCCTGCCCTGACGGTTTGTTCAGCGCTAACGGCGCTGACCCGGATAGCCGCTTCGCGGTGTACCGCAACAACGTGCAGAGCTCATTGATCAACGCCTTGGCCGACAGCTATCCGGTGGTTTCGCAGTTGGTCGGTGATGAGTTCTTCCGGGCCATGGCCCGGTTTTATGTGCGGGACTTCCCACCGACCAGTGCGCTGATCAACGACTACGGCAGTGATTTCGCCAGTTTCATCGAGCACTTTGCACCGGCCGCTTCAGTGCCGTATCTCGCAGACGTTGCGCGCCTGGAACGCTTGCGGGTGATGGCCTATCACGCGGCAGATGCCAATGCCGTCGAGCCTGCGCAGATTGCTGCTGCGCTGGCTGCTCCCGAAGCGCTCGCACAGCTACACATTCATCTGCATCCCTCAACGTTCACGCTGAGTTCGCCGTACGCCACCGTTGCGCTATGGACCGCCCACCAGACTGACACACCACCCCGGAACCTTGAGCCGTATCACCCGCAAAGCGCATTGGTGCTGCGCAACAATCTGGAGGTCGAGGTCTTTGCGATCGATGTCGGTACTGCGACCTTCATCCACAGCCTGCAAAACAACCACCCTCTGGCGCAAGCGGTAGCCGATGCCCTGACCGCCGCACCGGCGTTCGACCCGAGTCAGTGCCTGGCGCTGCTGATCGGCCACAACGCCATCATCCACTTGCAACACGACAAGGTATCGCCATGAACACCCGCACCGAACACCCGAACGTCATCACCCACTTGATCGAACGGATCATCGAACTGTTCGAGAAAATCCCCCACAGCCTGATCGCCTTCGTTGCACGTTTCTCCATTGCCGCGGTGTTCTGGAAGTCCGGGCAAACCAAGGTCGAGGGCCTGGCCATTGACCTGCTCGGCGGGACCTTCCAGCTCGGTATTCCGCGCCTCGCGGACTCGACCATTCCGTTGTTCCAAAGCGAATACCATGTGCCGCTACTGTCCCCGGAACTGGCAGCGCACATGGCGGCCTTCGCCGAGCATTTCTTCCCGATGCTGATCCTCGTCGGCTTCGCCACACGCTTTTCGGCCCTGGCGCTACTGGGGATGACACTGACCATTCAGACCTTTGTCTACCCGGACGCCTACCCGACTCACGGCACCTGGGCAGCCATTCTGTTGTACCTGATGGCCAGAGGTCCGGGCGTGCTGTCGATCGATCACCTGATCGCCAAACGTTACGCTGCCAAACGCTAAGCCCTTGTAACCGCTGCTACAGCCGATCCAGCGCTTCGCCGCTGCGCTTGAACCATCTCATCAGGTAATCGGCCAATACCTGCGTACGCTTGGGCAAGCCGCCCTGATACGGGTGCACCAGATACATCGGCATGCTGCGGGTCTGATAGTCGCGCAGCAGCCAGCGCAAACGGCCATCGGCCAGTTCAGCCTGGAGCAAGTAAGAAGGCAAGCGCGCGATCCCCGCATGGGCAAGCGCAGCCTTCTTCAACAGGTTGTAGTGGTTGCTGGCGAACGGCCCCGAGACCCGCACCCGCAACAGTTCATGTTGCTGGTGATACAACCACTCTTCCCGGCCACTGTAATGGCTGTTGAGCAGGCAACGATGATCGGCCAGGTCCGCCGGCGTCTGCGGCTCACCAAACTGCTCAAGATAAGCCGGGCTGGCGCAGGTCATCTCGTGCCAGGCCAACAGTGGCTTGGCTACCATTCGTTCGTCGTTGGCCACCTCTGAACGAATCGCCAGATCGAAGCCATCCCGCGACAAGTCGCGGTAACTGTTGTTCAACTCAAGCTCGATCTGCACATCGGGGTACTCTCGGGAAAA
This sequence comes from Pseudomonas brassicacearum, assembly GCF_003732175.1. GTDB lineage: Bacteria > Pseudomonadota > Gammaproteobacteria > Pseudomonadales > Pseudomonadaceae > Aquipseudomonas > Aquipseudomonas brassicacearum_G. The sequence goes on along the minus strand of NZ_MOBI01000013.1, from coordinate 289,177 downwards.
CTCCAGCAGCAACCCGTCGAAAAAAGTCTCCCCCAACGACACCGGGACCGTCATCCGAATGGGCCCCGCCATATCGTCCTTCAACCGTGCCAGGGCCTGTCGCGCCCGCTCTACCTGAATTACCAGCGCCTGCGCTTGCGGCAACAACGCCGCACCGGCGGCTGTCAGGCTCAAACGCCGTGTTGTTCGCTGCAGCAGCACCACGCTGAAACGTGCTTCCAGTTGACTGATGCGCTTGGACAACTGCCCCTTGCTACACCCCAGTTGCTGCGCTGCCAGCGTAAAACTGCCGGCCTCGATCAACACTGCAAACGCCGCCAGATCATCCATTTCGCTCATGGATTGTTTCCATTTGAAAACCAAAGGTTGCCCATTAGCACGCTTATCAATAAAAAAAACCACACTAAACTGAAACCACATTCACCCACTTGAGGATTAGCGCGATGAAAATTCTTTTGATTGGAGCCTCCGGCACTGTCGGCTCGGCCATTGACCGAGAACTGTCCCAGCGCCATAAAATCACCCGTATCGGCCGCAAGAGCGGTGATTTCCAGGTCGACATAAGTGACAGCGCCTCGATCCGCAAGCTGTTCGAACAGACCGGTAACTTCGATGCGCTGATCTGCGCCGCCGGCAGCGTCAACTTCGTGCCATTGGCCAATATGACCGAAAAAGACTTCGAGCTGGGCTTGCGAGACAAGCTGATGGGCCAGGTCAATCTGCTGTTGATCGGCCGTGAATTCGCCAATGACGGTGCATCGTTCACCTTCACCACCGGTATTCTCAGCCACGATCCGATTCGTACCGGCAGCTCGGCGTCCATGGTCAACGGCGCCCTGGACAGTTTCGTTAAAGCGGCGGCTATCGAATTACCACGCGGTCTGCGGATAAACGCGGTCAGCCCGAACGTACTGGTTGAAGCCATGGGCAGCTACGCACCGTACTTCCGCGGATTCAAACCGGTTCCAGCCGCCGATGTGGCGCTGGCCTACGCGAAAAGCGTGGAAGGCTCGCAGACTGGCCAGATCTACAACGTCGGCTGATCGCCTTGGCGCTGAAATACCCTAACGGGCTATTTCGGCGCCCACCTGACGCTCGCGCCCCTGCGCACGCAGCCATTGCTGCATTGGTCGTTCGAACCAGCGATGGCATATCAGGCTGGTAGCAATCAACAGCACAAAAAACAGCAGCAAGGTCCACGACTGATAGAACACGTCGCGACCCGGGAAAAATTTGTCCGCCAACAATGCCGCGCAGATCTGTAAAGGAAAGTGCAGCAAGTACGAGGCGTAGCTGATGTCGCCCAACCAGGCCAGACGCCGCGCCAAGGGTTCCAGTACCTGATGGCATGCAGCCACGGCCATGATCGTCAAAGGAAACAGCACGGCGAACCTGATTAATAACGAATGAGCTGCGCCCGGATCGCAAGCCCACCAAGCCGCTGCGCAGCCGCTCACCAGCAACGCCCCCACCGCCCCCACCGCCCGGCCCGAGCATTTTTCGAGCAGCCAGATCAATGCCCGATACGCCAGTCCACCGCAAAAAAAGCTCAACACGCCCAAGGTGATTTTGTACTGATCGGGAAACACGTATCCGGCAATCACGATCAGAGCAGCACTCACTATCAAGGGGTATCGCGAGTATCGGAACAATAAAAAAAACACCGCATAGAGCAGCACTTCAACTGAAATCGACCAGGCCGGACCATTGAATGACCACCCCTTCTCAAATCCCCAGGCCGGCGCCAGAAAGAGATTCAGCAGTGCGTGATAGGCATCGTTGAAGGGGTAAACGAAGGCGTTCCCGTTGTAACGCGTGTATACCCACTGAAGCACCGCCACCAACCCGAAGGTCGCCAGGTGCAAGGGGTAGAGTCGGCTGAAACGCTCCCGTAGAAACTGCCTGCCACCAAGCTCCCGACTCGCCACGGCGCGACTGAATAGCCAGAAAAAAATGAAACCGGACAAGCTGAAGAACAACGCGACCGCGTCACCGCCGTGTCGGTAGAACAGCGCAAACAGGTTGTAGAAAGGCTGCTGCTCGACCTGCAAAGGCCCAGGCACAGCACCTTGGAAAAAGAAGTGCTGCCAATGCCAGAACACCACCGCCAACGCCGCCACACCTCGCAGCGCATCCAATGCATAGAGCCGTTCAGGCAGGCGCGACAATCGAGTGTTCATGGCAAAGGTCAGGGATCGCAGAATGGGTCGTCACTATGCGGTGACCTGCTCTGCGACTCAATCCCCTACACGACTCCTTCTGCACACAAGCCTTGTGGTCACCGGCGCGGCTGAGTAACGTGGCGGCACTTGTCTGGAGACCCAACGATGCGTGCTGCCCGTTCCCTGATGTTTGTCGCCCTGCTTACTGTATTCGCCGGTTGCCAGTTGCTGCAGAGCCAGCCTGAGAAACCGTCCATGGCGGGCCTGACCCGCATGCAGGGCGAACTCAGCATGGCCAACGGCAAGCTGATGTTTCAGCCGTGCCAGGAAAACAAGCTGTATGTCGTCAATGACGCCGGCAGCACCAGTATCCTGCAGGAAGCCGCAACGCTGGCGGGCGCGCAGCACAAGATTTTCGCTGACGTGCGCGGCCGGGTTGCCACTGGCAAATCAGCTGATGCGGGGGCCCAGTTCGACGTGCAGCAGCTATACCGCGTCGAACGCTCGAGCGCAGCCTGTGAAGACCCCAACTTCCAGCGGCTGATCCTGCGTGCCAGTGGCAACACGCCCGACTGGAACGTCAAGGTCAACACCAAGGGCATGGTGATCAAGCGCGCCGGCCAGCCAGCGCTGGCGTTGCCGTTTCTGGAAGAACAACTCGGTGACGGGCGTTTCAGCCTTAGTAGCGAAGCCAATGACCAACACGTTGAACTCTGGATTGCCCCACAACGCTGTGTCGACAGCGCCCACGGCAGCGTTCAATTCATGAGCGCCGAGTTGCGGGTCAACGGCCAGGTACAACGTGGCTGCGCGTATTTCGGCGGCTCGCGTAACGACTGATTCGACAGGATGCTGTTTTAGCCTCACCGGAACGGGCGGTTGAGGCTTATAATCACCGGTTTGTGAAACGCCTTTGGCGCAGTTGTGCGCCCCCGCGAACCGGACCCCGTCATGTTACGAATCACCGAACTCAAGTTGCCGATCGACCATCCCGAAGAAGACCTGCGGCCAGCCATCGTGCAACGCCTGGGCATCGCCAGTGATGATCTGCTCGATTTCACCTTGTTCAAGCGCAGCTACGATGCGCGCAAAAAATCTTCCGAACTGTGCTTTATCTATACCATCGACCTTAGCGTGCGCGATGAGGCGAAGTTGCTGCACACGTTCGCCGATGACCGTAACGTCAATGCGGCGCCGGATGTCAGCTACAAGGTCGTTGGCCAGGCTCCGCAGGATCTGAGCCAACGGCCGATCGTGGTCGGTTTCGGCCCGTGCGGGATTTTCGCCGGGCTGCTGCTGGCGCAGATGGGCTTCAAGCCGATCATTCTCGAGCGCGGCACAGAAGTGCGTCAGCGCACCAAGGACACCTGGGGTCTGTGGCGCAAAAGCGTGCTGAATCCCGAGTCCAACGTGCAATTCGGTGAAGGCGGCGCGGGGACATTCTCTGACGGCAAGCTGTACAGCCAGATCAAGGATCCCAAGCACCACGGCCGCAAAGTCCTGCACGAGTTCGTCAAAGCCGGCGCGCCGGAAGAGATCCTCTACGTCAGCAAACCGCACATCGGTACGTTCCGTCTGACGGGCGTCGTCGAAAACATGCGTGAGCAGATTCGTGCGCTGGGCGGTGAAGTCCGCTTCCAGCAAAAAGTCTCTGACGTGCTGATCGAAGACGGCCAGTTGACCGGTATCGAACTCGCCAGCGGCGAACAGATCCACTCGAAACACGTGATTCTTGCCCTCGGCCACAGCGCCCGCGACACCTTCCGCATGCTCCACGGCCGTGGCGTGTTCATGGAAGCCAAGCCGTTTTCGGTAGGTTTCCGTATCGAACACCCGCAATCGCTGATCGACAGCGCGCGCCTGGGCAAATACGCCGGTCACCCGAAACTCGGTGCCGCCGACTACAAACTGGTGCACCACGCCAAGAACGGTCGCTCGGTCTACAGCTTCTGCATGTGCCCGGGCGGTACGGTGGTGGCGGCGACTTCCGAGCCGAACCGTGTGGTAACCAACGGCATGAGCCAGTATTCGCGTAACGAACGTAACGCGAACTCCGGGATTGTTGTGGGCATCACCCCGGAAGTCGACTATCCGGGCGGCCCATTGGCAGGGATCGAGTTGCAGGAGCGTCTGGAGTCCCACGCCTTTGTGCTGGGTGGGAGCAACTACGAAGCACCGGCGCAACTGGTCGGCGATTTCATCGCAGGCAAGCCATCGACGGCGCTGGGCAGCGTCGAACCCTCCTACAAACCCGGGGTTGCGCTGGGCGATCTGGCGCTGGCGTTGCCGGCGTTTGCCATCGACGCCATTCGTGAAGCCTTGCCGGCTTTCGAGAAGCAGATTCGCGGCTACTCGCTGCACGACGCGGTGCTGACCGGGATCGAAACCCGCACGTCTTCGCCGCTGCGGATCACCCGTAACGAGTCGATGCAGAGCCTGAACGTCAAAGGCCTGTTCCCGGCCGGTGAAGGCGCCGGTTATGCCGGCGGGATCCTGTCGGCGGGTGTCGACGGGATTCGTATTGCCGAAGCGGTGGCGCGGGATATCCTCGGTATCGAGGCTTAACACAGTAGATCGTTCCCACGCTCTGCGTGGGAATGCCTCACCGGACGCTCTGCGTCCGCTCTTGGGACGCAGAGCGTCCCTGGCTGCATTCCCACGCGGAGCGTGGGAACGATCAATCCGCAGCGATCAGATATTGGCGCGCAACACGCTGGTCGGCAGCAGTTCACCGCGCTCGACACTGGCCGCAACGGCCGCGATCAAACCACTCAACTCATACCCCTGAGCCTTCAGCCAGTCCTGATCGTAATAGGTGGTCGCGTAGCGTTCGCCGCCATCGCACAGTATCGCCACGATCGAGCCACTCTCCCCCGCTGCCACCATTTGCTGCGCCGCCATCAAGGCGCCGATCAGGTTAGTCCCGCTGGAACCACCCACCCGCCGCCCCAAGCGCTGTGCCAGGTAATGCATGGCCGCCAGTGACAGCGCGTCCGGCACTTTGACCATCGCATCGATGACCTTCGGCAAGAATGACGCCTCGACCCGTGGCCGGCCAATGCCTTCGATCCGCGAACCGCAATCCAGACGCAAGCTCGCGTCGCCGGTCTGGTAATACTCGAAGAACACCGAACGCTCGGCATCGGCACACAACACGCGGGTGCAATGCTGGCGATAACGCACGTAGCGCCCCAGAGTGGCCGTCGTACCGCCGGTGCCAGGGCTGGAAATCAGCCAGCTCGGTTCAGGATGACGTTCGAAACGCATCTGCTGAAAGATCGACTCGGCAATGTTGTTGTTGGCTCGCCAGTCAGTGGCACGCTCGGCATAGGTGAACTGGTCGATGAAATGGCCGTCGTGCTTCCGGGCCAAGCGCTCGGACTCGGCGTAGATCTGCGTCGGATCTTGCACCAGATGGCTTTTGCCACCGTAGAACTCGATTTGCGCAATTTTTTCCCGGGAGGTCGTGGCCGGCATCACGGCAATGAACGGCAAGCCGAGCAAACGCGCGAAATACGCCTCGGAGATCGCCGTCGAGCCGCTGGACGCCTCGATCACCGGCGCCCCAGGCTTGAGCCAACCATTACACAGTGCGTAGAGAAACAACGAACGCGCCAGCCGATGTTTGAGGCTACCGGTGGGGTGACTGGATTCATCCTTGAAGTACAACTCGATGCCCGGCAATCCCGGCAGTGGCAAAGGGATCAGGTGCGTATCGGCGCTGCGCTGGAAGTCGGCTTCGATGATCCGGATGGCTTCGCGAGCCCACTGACGGTTGTCGCTCATGGTCTTTTTCTCATTGAATCGAATAGGCGTAAGGAAACCTGGCGGTGACAACAGGCAATGGATTGACCGTGTCGGAAGGCTCAATCAACAAGCTTAGGAAAAAACCCGCATAACGCACAGGTACAGCTGAGGCCCAATACGTCAGCCAACTGCTAGGCTCAGCGCCACAACCTTGGTTGTAACGACATATAACAAAAAAGAATATAACTTTTGTTTTAACAACTAACCGTACGGGTTAGGGTGGTCCACCTTTTGAATCGATAGATGGAGAGCGACCTTGCCTCTGCGTAGCACTTTCACGCGTTTCTTTCAGTTGGAAGCTGCCAGCGGTCTGTTATTGATTGCCGCTGCAGCTCTTGCCCTGATTATCAACAACTCACCGCTGTCCTGGCTCTATAACGGCCTGCTGGACACTCCCGTGGTTGCCCAGATCGGCGCCCTGAAAATCGCCAAGCCGCTGTTGTTATGGATCAACGACGGCCTGATGGCGATGTTCTTCCTGTTGATCGGCCTTGAGGTCAAACGCGAAATCCTTGAAGGCCATCTGTCCAAACCATCGCAGATCGTCCTGCCGGGCGCAGCGGCCATCGGCGGCATGGTCGTGCCAGCGCTGATCTACTGGTTCCTCAACAAGGACAACCCGTCAGCCCTGGGTGGTTGGGCGATCCCGATGGCCACTGATATCGCTTTCGCCCTCGGCGTGCTCGCCTTGCTGGGCAAGCGTGTACCGGTCTCGCTGAAGCTGTTTTTGATGACCCTGGCGATCATCGATGACCTGGGTGCAATCATCGTCATCGCGATCTTCTACTCCGGCGCATTGTCGACGCTGTCGTTGATGCTGGCCGCTGCCTGTCTGGTGGCGCTGGTGGCGATGAATCGGCTAGGCGTGGTCAAGCTCGGCCCCTACATGATCATTGGCCTGATTCTATGGGTATGCGTACTCAAGAGCGGTGTCCACGCCACACTGGCCGGAGTAACACTGGCGTTCTGCATTCCGCTACGGACCAAAAACGCTGAACCGTCACCGTTGCTGAGCCTGGAGCACGCGCTGCACCCTTGGGTGGCCTTCGGTATCCTACCGCTGTTCGCTTTCGCCAATGCCGGTGTTTCACTGGCTGGCGTCAACCTTGAGAGCTTCACCCACCATGTACCGATGGGCATTGCCGCCGGTTTGCTACTGGGCAAGACCGTCGGGGTCTTCGGCCTGACCTGGCTAGCCGTCAAAACCGGCATCGCAGCCCTCCCCGCTGGCGCCAATTGGGGTCAGGTACTCGGCGTGGCGATCCTTTGCGGTATCGGTTTCACCATGAGTCTGTTTGTCGGCTCCCTGGCCTTTGTGCCGGGCAGCAGCGAATACGCCGGTATGGACCGCATGGGCATTCTCACTGGCTCGATCCTCGCCGCACTGATCGGTTACGCGGTGACCGCAGCGGCCAGTAGCAAGAGCGCCGCGCTGACCTCTTGAACATCAAAGACAGAACCCAGGTACATCCAGGACTAGTCCTACAGCCACGATAAGCCACGTTCGATAACGTCGTGCAGCCCTTCACAGGGCTGCCGATGGACAAACCGAACAAGGACAATCAGTGGCTGGCAACAAGGACATCCCCAGGGTTCCCAACCCACCGTCAGGCGATGGGCATCACATTACCCATCGCTACATGACTGCCACCGAACTGGCAGAACGTGACGCAAGACAAAAATCCTACGACGACATGCTCGCAAGGCAAGCGGCCTTCGAAAAGCATCGCCAGCTCGCCGTAAAACCGCCCCCTCCTATCCGGGCCGGATGCGTCTTCGCCAAGTCCTGCAAGCTGCCGAATGCAATCATCGATTACTCGAGCCCTTCGGGAGCCGTCCCCACCGATAGCCTGAAAGACTACGGCGAGCTGATCCTTCTCGGCGCGCGCGAGGCGGATGAATCTGGCCGGGTACCCCTTCAGAAAATCAGTGGCAGCGCACTACCCGCCGGCATTGGCAGCCTGGCCCTTGGTGGCTCGGCCTTTGGCTCTACTGTCGCAGTCACGGCGGGCACGATTGCCGGCACCCTGCTCGGACTGGTGGCTTTGATCTGGCCATCAAATCTGGGCGACAGCTCGCTCTACACCGAAGACCAGTTGCGCGACCTCAAACAAGCTCGCACTCGTGTCCGTCTGCGAATCGAGCAACTGGCCGACGGCAGTCTCAAGGGCTACGCCTTCTACACCGGCAAGAACCGCGACTGGGAGATGGTCGACGTCGTTCAATTCAGCCAACGCGACAGCCGGCAAGTCGCAGATCTCGGCGAGGGTATCGAACTGATCTGGACACCGGCCATGGATCCCTCCAGCACCTTGGGCATCCCGGCCTTGGAAGCGGCGCCACCGGCACCGCACATCTGGGTCTTTCCCCCGACACCCGCCGCCGACAGCATCATCGTCAACCCGATCTACCCGCCTGAGTACAAGGATTTCATTCTGGTGTTTCCGGCGGATTCGGGGGTGGCGCCGGTTTATATTGTGGTGAGTGTTACCGGAAGACGGATTCCCAACCCAGATCACGACTATCACTCTGCGCCTGAAACAGAGGAAATTACTGGTTTTGTGGGTTTGAAAGCAGCGAAGAAGAAAACCCCACGACAAGGAGGCGGCGGGCTTCGAGAGCGTTGGATTGATACCAAAGGTCGTACAATTTATGAATGGGATTCTCTTCATGGCGAGCTTGAAGCCTACCGCGCAAGTGATGGCAGCCACCTGGGCTCATTCGACCATTTAACTGGCGAGCAAATTGATCCGCCCAAAAAGAACCGCAGCATTAAAAAATACTTGTGAGGACTGCATGGGGCTGAAAATCAGGTTGGACTGGTATGACAAGCAAACGGAAATCGCACAAGGGAAGGAATACTCTGCAGACCTAGGAGACGACGGGGCAATAATCGACGCACTAGGCTTGATGTCCGAAAGTGAAATTTATGATGGTGGGTTTGATGTTGCTGCGACCTGGATACCGACGCTCCAACCTCTGTTCAATCATCAAATTGATAGCTCTGTTTTCGACTACCAGATCGCGTTTCGATATCGACAAGTATGGTGACTCGTTAGATTTACTCATTGTTGCTTAACAACAAAAACACAAAACCCCGACCAGTTACCTGATCGGGGTTTTGTTTTAACCGCGCAAATTTTAGTGCGAAACGCGGCTGGTACCACCGACGGTGGAGATGCGCACACGTTCGCCAACACGGAATACTTCGTTTGGCTGAACTTCCTGAACGTAGGCGCGCATGCTGCCGTCGTCTTCGCGAACGGTGATTTCCACGCCTTGGGTACGGGTCACGCCTTCTTCGATGGCAGAACCCGCCAGGCCGCCGGCTACTGCGCCGATTACCGCCGCAACGATGCTGCCTCTGCCACCGCCAATGGCGCTACCGCCGACGCCGCCAACAACCGCACCGGCTGCACCGCCGATCGGGGTTTTGGTGCCTTCGATTTTCACCGGACGCAGGGACTCGATGGTACCCATGCGGATCGTCTGCACCCGACGTGCTTCGTCGCGGGAGTAGGAGTCACCGGTCAGGTTCGATTGGCAACCGGTGAGCAGCATCGCCATCGTAGAAAAAGAAGCAACCAGCAAAACAGACTTACGCATAGCATCAACTCCAAAGGACAGGTATTCATTAAACTCCGCAGCTTGACGCCTGTCACGGCACCGCCCGGATAAAATTGGTTTCATTCAGGTGCAGTACAGTCGCACTTGAGAACTCATCACACAGTAGCGCCAAATTCCAGAATCTGCGCCATTGCACCAAGGATTTCCATGGATTACTTCATCATTGTCGCCACCACCGTTGCCGGACTGTACTTCCATGGGTGGCTGTACGTGAGGATCAAACGCTGGATGGACCGTGATCTGGCGCTGGCACTTGCCGGTAATGACGAGCGGAAAAAGGCGTTCATGCTGCAACAATTGGCCATTGCCCGGCAGCAGAATATCAAACGTCGGGATCTGCCACAGTGGCTGGAGGCGGCGGCTGCCACCTACCCCACTGTGTAACATTTACGGCGCGAGGCGCTCGCGACTCCAGTCCGCGCCTTGCAGACGATAGTTCAGACGATCATGCAAACGGCTCGCCCGACCTTGCCAGAACTCGATGCGCTCTGGCAACAAACGATAGCCGCCCCAATGTTCCGGGCAATGCGGCTGGCTATCGCTGAAACGCTCTTCAGTGACTTTGAGCAGCCCTTCCAACTCGGCACGATCGGCAATTATCTGACTCTGCGGAGACGCCCAGGCCCCCAGGCGACTGCCCAGTGGCCGTACCTGGAAATAGGCATCGGATTCCTGCGGCGTTACCTTCACCACCCGACCCTCGATACGCACCTGGCGCTCCAGGGTCGGCCAGAAGAAGGTCATGGCAGCAAACGGATTGCCCGTCAGCTGCTGACCCTTGGCACTGTCGTAGTTGGTGAAGAAGGTAAAACCCTGATCATCAAGCCCCTTGAGCAACAGGATCCGGCAATGCGGGCGACCGTCCTGATCAACTGTGGCCAGGGTCATGGCATTCGCCTCGACCGGAGGCTGTTCGGTATTCACCGCCTCGGCAAACCACTGATGAAACAGCGCGAATGGCTCGGCCGGGGCCTGAGCCTCGGTCAAACCATCGCGAGTGTAGTCACGACGCATATCAGCCAGAGTCCGGGTCATTGCGTATTCCTTGTGCTTGATCAATCAGTTCCTGGCCTGATTACTGGCCGCTGGTGTTTTTTTCCGCGGTGTCCGCTTTGGCTGCAGCTGGCTTCTTGGCCGGCTGTTTTTTGGCCGGAGCTTTCTTCGCCGGAGCCTTTTTCGAGGCAGCGCCTTTCTTCTTCGACGTCGCTTTTTTCTCGGCAACAGCTGGCGCTGCAGGCTTGGCGGGCTGCACTGCAACCATTTCCACCGGTGGCGGGGTCGGCTGGCTGTACTTGTTCAGCAATGCCAGCATGGTGGTACGCTGGGTCAGCATGATTTCCACACGACGGTTCAAGGCACGGCCCTGGGCACTGTCATTGGCGGCGCGCGGCATCAGATCACCCATACCACGCAACATCAGACGATCCCCCTTCAAACCACCGAGGCTGAAGATCGATGCAACGGAAGTCGCACGGTCCTTGCTCAGCTGTTTAGCCTCGTCATGCGTCCCCGTGTTGTCACCATGGCCCAGTACGAGCACGGAAGTCTTGGTATCACCTTCTACCACCTTGGACACCTTGGTGAACTCACCCAGGGCCGAAGGCAGCAACATCGCCGGACGTTTCGGGTTGAAGGCGTCATCCACCGGAACGACTACGACCAACACGTTCTCGCGACGCTCCACTTGCAGACGGCTGCCCTGAACGGCAGCACGCAAGCGAGGCTCGTAGCTGTCCAGCCAGGCCTGGGTGATTTTCGGGTCAGGCATTGGTACATCTTTGATATCGGCCTTGGTGATGGCCTTCGGCTGGTCGCCGAACGGCCACCACCATTTGCTTTCGCTATCGGCTTTGGCTGCTGCGGCAGCTGAAGAGCCTGGAACTGCAGCCGGGGTGGTTGGCGCAGCAGCATTTGCAGTCGATTTGGCCTTCGCCGCTGCAGCGTCTTCAGCGGCCTTCGCATCTGGTTTGGCAGCGGCTTTGTCCGCGACCTTGTCCGAACCGGAACCGAAAGACCACCAGTGGCCCCCGTCTGCATCATTTTGTGGGGTTTGCGCGCAACCGGTAATGCTGAGACACAGTGCCAAGGCTAGAGATTTGTTCAGTGACATGGGGATATCCACAAAATGAGATAAGAAGCTATGGGCCGCTACGACCCGTATAAAACAGACGCTTTGAAACTATAGAAGCCACAGGGTTCCGCCCTGCGACCATTGGGCAAGTTTTTTTCAAAAAAATGCCTTGAAGCTACCCTTTACAGACAGGCGGCTAAAACCCGCACAAGCTTCTGCGCACGTGGGTCCATCAACACGTATGGCCCAAGGGTATTGGTCACAAAACCGAAGGCCACGTCATGTTCCGGGTCAGCGAAACCGACGGAGCCACCAGCACCCGGATGACCAAACGCTCGAGGGCCGAGGCCAAAGGTCGCGTTGGGTACGTCCGGTTGATCGAGCATACAGCCCAGACCAAAACGGGTCCGGGTCAATAAAGTCTTGTCTTCGCCCAGGCTGTGCTCGCGAGTCAGTTCCTGGAGCATCTCGCTTTCAAGCAGGCTGCCATCGAGCAGACCGCTGTAGAACCCGGCAAGACTGCGGGCATTGCCGTGGCCATTCGCTGCCGGTTGTTGCATACGACGCCATTCGGGCTTGTTGGTACTGGTCATGATTGATGGCGGGTTGGTAAACGCCAGAGTGGTCATGGCCTTCGGCTCACGCATCGTCACTTGCAGCAAGCGCTGCGCCGCCGCATCGCCGACATTGCCCTTGCCACGCGCGATGTGCGCCACGCGATGGAACTCTTCATCCGCGAGGCCGACATGGAAATCCAGCCCCAATGGTCGTGCAACACGTGCCACAATCGACTCGCCCGGACTACGGCCATCGGCGCGACGCAGCAGTTCCCCGACCAGCCAGCCATAAGTGATCGCCGCATAACCATGGCCTTCACCGGGCGTCCACCAAGGGGCTTCAGCGGCTAGCGCGTCGACCATGGTTTGCCAGTTGTAGAGCGCTTCAGGTGGTAGCAGCTCGCGCAAGGCCGGCAAACCGGCCTGATGGCAGAGCAACTGACGCAAGGTGATCGCCTCCTTGCCGGCAGCGGCGAATTCCGGCCAATACCTGGCGACCGGAGCATCGAGCTGCAACTTGCCTTCGGCGACCAGTTGCAGGGCGGTCACCGCGGTAAAGGTCTTGGTGCAGGAGAACAGGTTGGCAATGGTGTCGCTGTGCCAGGCCTCGTGACCGTCCTTGTCGGCAGTACCGGCCCAGAGGTCGACGACGGTCTCACCGCCGATTTGAATGCACAGTGCCGCACCACGTTCCTGGGGATCGTCAAAGAGTGCTGCGAAAGCTTCACGCACCGCTTCAAATTTAAGCTCGTAATGACCCTGAATCAGCACCCGTAACTCTCCGAAAAAACGTTTTGACACAATGACCTGCATTGTTCCAGCCCTTGAGCGATTTGGGAACAGGGGCAGGCTGGGTGATTGCCTTTACCGTTGATCAGTCAACGATCAAAAGATCAAAAGATCGCAGCCTGCGGCAGCTCCTACAGAGGCTGCGAAGTCCTAATGACCATTGGCGGAATGCCCACCTGCATGGCCGGCGCCCTGCCCTGCGCCCTTGCTGTCGCGGCCTTTTTTCCCTGCTGCGTCTTCATGACCGGCACTGTCGGCTTTATCGGCCGCAGCCTTGGCCTTCTCGGCTTCTTTGCCGAGCTGATCGACGGCCTGCAAGTTGGCCTTGCGCACACTCTCGACAAAGCCCTGAAACGGCAGATCCGTGATCCCGACCAGACCGAAATGGCCGTTTTCACCGTCCAGCAGACGGCCGGTCACCGGTTGATCGAGGTACTGGAACCAATGCACGCCGACAATCGACGGTTCACTCACCGCTTGCTTGACGAAGTTGGCGTAGGCCGGCCCACGGTCTTCTTCCTTCGCCAGCTCTGTTACACCGCCCCAGAACGGACCGCGATCACGCGAGCCGAAGTTGAACTCGGTGATCAGCACCGGTTTGTCCAACGCCTGTAGCTTGGCGAAGTCATAACCGTCCTGAGGTTTAAGCGTGTACATGTTGAAGCTCAGGACGTCGCAATACTGCGCGCAAGACTCGACAGCCTCAGGTGTGCTGATGGCAAACCGACCACCGAGCAGCAGGTGGTTGGGTGCGTGCCATTTCAGCGAATCGGCAATGGTCTTGAAGTAGGTATCGGCAAAGACTTTCTGGAAATACTTGAAGTCGGCTTCGATTTCCGGGTGTTCCGCACTTGGCAGCGGCGGCACGAACCCCGGGTCTTCCATCAATTCCCAGGCCGGCAGATCAATGCCCCAGGCTTTCGACAGGCCCGCCTGGTTACGGTATTTATCCCGCAGTTGCTTGAGGAACGCCCGTTTGGCCGGCACGTCGGTGGTCATTTTCAAAGTACCGTACGCCAAGGCATAACGGGCCTTCGGGTCATCGCCAGGACCGGCCCAGGCCAGTTCGTTATCGGCGAAGTAACCGATCAGCCATGGGTCGTCGCGGTGATCGCGTGCCGCAATGGCCACGGCGCGCTCGGTGGCCATGGCGAAACGCGGGTCGAACGGATCGGGCATGCCGCCCCACCAGTCGGTGCCGGTGCTGATACTGGCGTAATCGCCGACGATAGACAGCGGCAAGGTGTAGGGCACACGGTCGTTCAAGCCCAGCGCCGGAGCGCTCCAGTCGCCGATGGTGTTGAAACCCCAGGCTTGCAGGCGGTCAAGTGTATGGTGGGTCCAGCGCTTTTCGTCGAACGTGTGTGGAGCGCATGGGGTTGTGGCGGCGTCTGCCTTGGCTTCCTCAGCCTTGGTTGCACTCGCGACCGCACACGGCTGGCCATAAGTGCGCTGCAGGTTGGCACCGTAGAAGTCATACCAGCGACCGGTATTGAACCCACGCCCCTGATCGGCACCATTGCCACTGCGGTTGTCGCCTTCACCGTAATGGCTGGCCAATGGCTCGTCGTTAGCGGGCAACGACTCGAACATGGCTTCGCGCCCGGCGACATAGGTCTGGCTGGCATCGGCGGCAACCGTATTGACCCCCAGGGAATAGAACGGGTGACCTTCCGGTGTCACCAGATACCAGCGACCATCACGCTTTTCCGTACGGAAGAAGCCGCTGGCCTTGAACGCCGGACCTTTGCTCCAGCCACCGAATGTGTCCAGGGACGAACGCTCACGCTCGGCCAGCCAGGTTTTCAGTTGCTGTTGTTCTTTATTTGCTGCGGCTTTGAGCTTCTCGTCGCTGGTGACTTTTTCCGGCCATTTCGCTCGCGTGGACTGACCATAAGCATCCACTAACGAACCGTAGGCCGCTTTGACCACCGCCTCGCCGTCCTGCACGCCAAAGCGCTCAAGCATGATGCTCTGGGCGACTTTTGGCTGATCCATCGACAGCGTCACCGACACCACCTGGCTGCGATCCAGTTCACCCGTGCTGCTGGCCAGCAATACACGCTGGCCTTCGACAGTGATCGGCATCGGCGGCCCGGCTTTCAGGCCCTGGCTCAACGGCGAACTCGGTGTCAGGGGCACCAACAGGGTTTGCGCCGGCCCGGCCGGCAGATCGATGCGGCTGACCAGGGTCTTGCCGTCGTTGCTCTGGATTTTCACGTAGAGCGTCACGGCCCAGTTCATCGCGCTCTGGATACGCAGGCTCATGACACCAGACTGCGACCAGTCCCAGGCGCCGCTTTGCGGAGTCAGGCGCAGGTTCGGTTGAACCGCCGGGTTGAAGGTCACCCGGCGCAGCACTTCACCTTCGGCCGTTTGCTCCGCATTGGACTGCGGCAGGCTGGCGTCCTGAGTCGCCACCTGGACCACATCGGCGGGCCGGACAAAGTTGAACAGCGTCTGTTGTCCAGCCGGAGCCGCCAACAGTGGCGCAGCGAACATCAGGGCAAAAACAGCGGGTAACGAACGGCGAATCATATGAACCAGGTTCTCCCTAACGACCGGTGAACGGCCTATGTGGAATCGGTGAAGGGGGATAGACAACGAAGTGGGCGATTTCGCCCACCGTGTCTCAAGATATTTCGCGGCGAAACGGCGGCAGCGCGTTGAGGATAGCTTTGCCGTAGCGTTGCGTGACCAGACGACGGTCAAGCAAGGTGATGGTGCCGCGATCTTCTTCGGTACGCAGCAGGCGCCCGCAAGCCTGAACCAGCTTGAGCGAGGCGTCGGGCACCGAGATTTCCATGAACGGATTACCACCTCGGGCTTCGATCCATTCGGCCAGCGCGGCTTCGACCGGATCGTCCGGAACCGAGAACGGGATCTTGGCGATCACCACGTGCTCGCAGTAAGCACCCGGCAAATCGACACCCTCGGCGAAACTCGCCAGACCGAACAACACACTGGAGTCACCGCCATCGACCCGCGCCTTGTGCTTGTTCAGGGTTTCCTGCTTCGACAGGTTGCCTTGAATGAACACTTGCTTACGCCAGTCGCGGTCCAGGCCGTCGAACACGTCCTGCATCTGTTTGCGCGAAGAGAACAGCACCAGTGTGCCGCGCGAGCCTTCGACCAGTTCCGGCAGGTCACGAATGATCGCCGCGGTGTGCGCGGCCGCGTCCCGTGGGTCGGCGCGCAAGTCCGGCACCCGCAGCACGCCGGCATCGGCATGATGGAACGGGCTCGGCACCACCGCCGTCACGGCTTTTTTCGGCAGACCGGCACGCATGCGGAAACGGTCGAAGGTGCCCAGTGCGGTCAAGGTGGCCGAGGTCACCAGCGCACCGTAAGCCACATTCCACAGGTTGCGTCGGAGCATTTCCGCCGCCAGGATCGGGCTGGCGTTGACCTCGATATCGAACAGCGAACCGCTTTCGGCCAGGGTCAGCCAGCGCGCCATCGGCGGGTTGTCTTCCGGGTCTTCGGCGGTGAATGCGGTCCACAGCTCCCAGTTGCCCTGAGAACGGGACAGTAGACTGCCAAACAGCGGATACCACTCTTCCGCCTGATTGCTGGCAATGCCGATGTTGACCTCGCCATCCATGCCTTCCTTGAGCAGCTCGGTGAGCCGGGTAAAGACATCGGTCAGGCGTGCAAAGCCTTTCTTCAGCTCAACGCCCATCTCGCGCATATGCTCGGGAATCACCCCGCCAACAAAACGATGACGTGGCCGTTCACGGCCCTCGACGTCTTCGCCGGGCTTGAACTCGGCAACCTGTTCGCAGGCGGTGAACATGAACTGCTGTTGGGTCTTGATCTCTCGCGCCAGCTCCGGCACTTGTTCGATCAGTTTGCCCAGATCGCCCGGCAGTGGATGCTGGGCCAGCAACTTGGTGAGGTTCTTGGCGGTCGTTTCCAGCCAGTCGGCGGTGGAACGCAAACGCGTGTAATGGGCGAAGTGGCCGATCGCCTTGTCTGGCAGGTGATGGCCTTCGTCGAACACGTAGATGGTGTCGCGCGGGTCGGGCAGGACGGCACCGCCGCCCAAGGCCAGGTCGGCGAGGACCATGTCGTGGTTGGTGACGATCACGTCAACCTTGCCCATGCCTTCGCGCGCCTTGTAGAAGGCGCACTGACCGAAGTTGGGGCAATGACGGTTGGTGCACTGGCTGTGATCGGTGGTCAGGCGCGCCCAGTCCGCATCTTCAAGGGCGGTGGACCAACTGTCGCGGTCGCCGTCCCATTTATTGCCAGCAAGCTTTTCGATCATGCTGGTGAACAGCTTCTGACTGGCTTCATCGACCTCGATCTTGAAGCCTTCCTCTTCGAACAGCTGCGCGGTAGCGGTTTGTGCGTGACCTTCCTGCAACAACATGTCGAGCTTGGACAGGCACATGTAGCGGCCACGGCCCTTGGCCAACGCAAAGCTGAAATTCAGCCCGCTGTTGCGCATCAGGTCCGGCAGGTCCTTGTAGACAATCTGTTCTTGCAGGGCGACGGTCGCCGTGGCGATCACCAGGCGCTTGCCGGCGGCCTTGGCAGTCGGAATCGCCGCCAGGCTGTAGGCCACGGTTTTCCCGGTACCGGTGCCGGCTTCCACCGCGACAATCGCGGGGTCGCCACTGCGCCGGCCTTCGTCGTCGGTGTCGATGTCACCGAGGACCTTGGCAATTTCGGCGATCATCAGGCGCTGGCCGTAACGCGGCTTGAGGCTCTTGGCTTCGAGAAAACGCGAGTAGGCGCCCTGGATCGTGGTTTTGAGTTCAGTGCTGATCATGGATTGTCGGGCGCAAAAAACGCTGGATAAATTTTCAGTGGTTCGGATCGGCGGCTATCATACCCCGCTAATTAATCCCGCGCAGAACGGAGTACCCCAATGACACCTTTCGCCCTCATTTATACCCTGCATGTACTGGCGGCCCTAATCTGGGTCGGCGGCATGTTTTTCGCCTGGATGGTCCTGCGCCCGGCCGCCATGAAGGCACTTGAAGGGCCTGCGCGATTAAAGCTCTGGGTAGAAGTGTTTCAAGGTTTTTTTGTCTGGGTCTGGGTCGCCGTGGTGATCTTGCCGATCAGTGGCGTCGGGCTGATTCACCTGCGCTTCAGCGGCTTTGAAACCGCACCGCGTTATGTACAGATAATGATGGGGCTGTACCTGGTGATGACCGCGCTGTTTATCCGGATTCAGGCGCTGAATCTGCCGGAGTTGCGTAAAGCCGTGCTGGCCGAGGATTGGCCGGCGGGTGCGGCGATGCTAGGCAAGATTCGGCGTCTGGTGGGAATCAATCTGTTGCTGGGATTGTTGCTGGTGGCGGTGGCCTCGGCCCGGCCGATGTTCTGACTCCCCTCGCCGATCGTTCCCACGCTCTGCGTGGTAACGCCTCCAAGGACGCTCCGCGTCCCCTGTGACGCAGAGCGTCACGGGCTGCATTCCCACGCAGAGCGTGGGAACGATCAGTTACACAGGCTGCTTACAACCGCTGAACCGTCACGGCACCTGCCGCTCCGGCAGGACCTGGCTGACCTTGCGCACCAGCGCGACCGCTTTTACCGCCGTCGGCACGGTAGACGAAACAACCCTTGGCCTTTCCGCCTGCGCCTGGCTTGCCACCGGCACCCGCCACGCCTCCGGCACCACCGTCGACCAGCACTTTGATCTGCTGCGCCGGGTAATTACGTGACAACTCTACCCGGACCTGCGCGCCCGGCGCCCCGGCATGACCATCACCACCATTATCGCCATCCGCCCCATGTCCGGCCTGGCCCCACGTGCAGCCCGGCTCCTGGCCGTTGCCGCCATCGAGCCCCACGTATCCCGGCGCACCGGCACCGCCACGGGCATCCACCGACAACTCGGGAGCGTTCAGCGAGGCAATCCGCAGATTCAGGTTGCGCCCGGCGCGGGCGGCCTTGAGGTAAGTGCCCGGCGCGCCTCGCGAGGTGATCTGGCTGCCACTGGCAAGCTGCGCACGGCTGATATTCAGTTGCAGAGCCTGTTCGCTGGGGACAATGGCGATCCGTGCCTCGCGGCCCAGACGCAACTCGCCAATGCTCAGTTCGGTCACGTTCGAGGGGATCAGCAGCGTGCCATTATCGGCGACTTCCAGGCGCTCCAGCTGCAAGGTGCTGGCGGTATTGGGCAAACGCAGCAGCGAGTTGGTCTCGACCGTGACCACTTGAGCCATCGCCATTGGGCTGATCAAGGCGGCGAGCAGGCAGAACTTACGCATGGCGAACCTCTCCGGCGGCAGGGGTTGCAAGGGTTTGCACATGGAAAATACCGACAACGAGGATCTGCAAGCGATCACGCCACGGATGAGCCCGCTCTTTAAGGTTACGGTTATAGAGCACCAGCTCCACAACATGGGTCATCAGCAACAGGCTACCGGCCAGATTGATCATCAGATGAAACGGACTGATCAACGGGCTGATCAGATTGACCAGCACCACCAGCCAGAACAACAGGGTCAAACCCTTCCCCAAGCCCCAAAGCACCTTCATGTACGCCCCCGCAGATCATTATTCTTTGCGCGCACAGTAACGACTTCCGCAACGGATAAGCCAGAGGCCAACGAAAATTCTTCCGAACGGGCGGTTTAGAGCGTCGCAACTGTCGATCAGCAGCCAGTCCGCCCGTTCGACCCGACGGCTTTTCGCCCCGTGTTTACAGCAGGCCCCACCATTGCCTGTAATCCGGCTCTAGGCCCTGACGCCGGGGCAGGCTAGTCTTCGCACATCTGATTGAGGATCTTCGATGACCACAGGTATTTCTTCGCGCACGCCCCAGCAAGCGCTCGCCGCCTTGCTCGACCGCTATGCGCCACAACGTCTGTTGCTGATCGGCGCCAGCGACTTCCCGGCGCTCGAAGCTTTCAAGCTCGCGCACCCGGATGCCTGCGTCGCTCAAGTCGCACCCGGCCCACTGCCACCTGCCCTGGCCGCACAACGCTTCGACCTGGCGCTGGCGCTCGACTGTCTTGAGCATCTGCCCAAACGCGATGGCCTGAACCTGCTTGGCGGGATTCGCAATCTCAACGCCAGCCGCATCGCGGTGCTTGCGGACCTGAAAGCCTGCGGCTGGCAAGAAACCGACTTCTTTTCCCTGGCACTGCAGGCCAGCGAACGCTTCCAGCGTGACGAACAGGTCTTGACACTGTTTACCTACGATCTGCTTGACTACAAACAAGTACCCGACTGGCTCAACTCACGGTTCTGGGCCAATCCGGAAAACTTCGGAAAATACTGGTGGTAACACGATGAGTACGTCCATTTGCCCGTGCGGCAGTGGCACCCTGCTGGATGCCTGCTGCGGCCACTACCACGCCGGCCACCCCGCGCCGTGCGCCGAAGCCTTGATGCGTTCGCGCTACAGCGCCTATGTGCTGGGCCTGATCGACTATCTGGTGGCCACTACCTTGCCCGCCCAACAGGCAGGCCTCGATCGTCAGTCGATCAGCGACTGGAGTGCGCAAAGCACCTGGCTTGGCCTTGAGGTGGAAAGCTCCGAGGTCTTCGGCGGCCAGCCTGAACATGCATTCGTCACTTTCACCGCACGCTGGCACGACAGCACCGGCGAGCACAGCCACCGCGAACGCTCATCCTTTGTGCAAAACGCCGGGCGCTGGTACTTCATTGATCCGACCGTGCAGCTCAAGGCCGGGCGCAATGATGCATGCCCCTGCGCCAGCGGGCAGAAATTCAAGAAGTGTTGTGCGAGTTATTTCACCGTTTGAGGCGATCTTTTGGGGCTAGACTGGGGTTCAAGGAGAAATACCACCATGAGCCATCAGCAGCGCGCCTTACGAATTGTCACCCTGTTCATGCTCCTGAGCCTCAGCGGCTGCGCATCCTGGTTCGCTAACGACACCCTCGACCCGCAAGTCCATCTGCTCAAAGTCGAAGTGGTGCGCGCCAAACTCCTTGAGCAGAAATTCATGCTCTACTTTCGCGTCGATAACCCCAACGACTCCGATCTTACGGTTCGCGGCCTGGTGTACCGGATTCATTTAAACGAGTTCCTGCTGGCCGAAGGCGAGTCCAGCAAATGGTTCACTGTCGACCCGAAAAGCAGCAGCTATTTCGAGGTGCCGATCCGTACCAACCTCTGGCAACACCTGCGTGAGGTGGTGAAAATGCTGAAGAAACGCGACCAGCCGATTCCTTATCATCTGGAAGGTGAGTTGAAAACCGGAATATTCATCGGCAATGACGTGCACCTGGCCCGTTATGGCGAGATAATTCCCGGCGATTTTATTCCGGAGTAACCTCGATGACCCAGCAACCCCATGTCCATGGCCCTGACTGCAACCACGATCATGAACATCACGACCACCATGATCACGACCATGGCCATGTTCACGGCCCGAACTGCGGCCACGCTCACCAGGAGCCGGTGCGCAACGCGTTGAAAGACGTTGGACGCAACGACCCTTGCCCATGCGGCAACGGCAAGAAGTTCAAGAAGTGCCACGGCGCTTGATGCGTTAACACAACGCGTACTTTGTAGAAGCGTGGCTTGAGCGCGATAGTCGATAACGCGGCCTGCCTGATGCACCGAGGTGCCCCGTTCGCGGGCAAGCCACGCTCCCACAGGTTCTAATCAGCTGTCAGAATCTCGGCTGTGCGAACCACCGTCGCATATTCCCCGTGCAGATTGCCCAGCGACATGGCATGCACCTCCTGCGCCGAATGCTTCTTGCCGAAGAAGTCGACCTTGTCGAAGGTGTAGCAGGCGTCTTCCACGACCCAGGTTTCAAACCCCAGATTGCCCGCCGTACGCGCCGTGGACTCGACCGAGTTATGGGTCGCCACGCCGACAATGATCAGTTGCTCGATCCCCGCCTCACGCAACCCCGCTGCAAGCGTCGTTCCGCTGAACGCATCAGGAACCTGTTTCTGGATCACACGCTCGCCCGATCGCGGCTCGAATCGCTCCTGAAACTCGACACCCGACTGCTGCGGCCAGAACACCGACTCCGGCGAGCGGGACAAATGCTGCACATGAATCACCGGGCGTGCGATGCGCCGCCATTCATTCAACAACTCGGCCATGCACTCCTCGGCGTCTGGATTGTTGCGCGGTCCCAGTTTGGGGTGGTGAATACCTTTTTGCTGATCGATCAGGATCAACGCTGCGTTGGTTTGAAGCTCCATGGCAATTTTCTCCTGGCGAGCCATCGAAATCCCGACACTTGAGCACCACCTTTTCCACTAGGCAAGTCATGGAACGGTAACGCTGCGCGTCAAATTCTGTGATTTATCGGACAAACCTTGAAATAAGATCGGCACCCGCTTGCGCGGCCTTCTCCTGCTCACTAACGTAGCGCCTTTATTGCGCCTCTACTCCCGCAGGAGCTTTGCCATGGCCTCGCCAGCCTTTACATCTTTTCTTCCCCGGTTCGGCGTTGCCGCAGCAGTGGCCAGTGTGCTCAGCCTCACCGGTTGCCAGACCTGGAATGCCCAGGACAGCCTGCCACCCACCGCAGGCGTGCAGCCGCTCAAAGGCTTGGCGCAGAACGTTTCAGTGCGGCGCAATGCCATGGGCGTGCCGCTGATCGAAAGCAACACCTTCCACGACGCGCTGTTCACCCTCGGCTACGTACACGCCAGTGATCGCATCACCCAGATGGTCACCATGCGCCTGCTGGCCCAGGGTCGCCTGTCGGAGATGTCCGGCGCAGAGATGCTCGACGCTGACCGCTACATGCGTGCAGTCAACCTGAAGAAAAGTGCCGACGAACTCTACAAGGCCTCCTCGCCACGCCTGCAACGCTTCTTTGAAGTCTATGCACGCGGGGTCAACGCCTACCTGTTCCGCTATCGCGACAAGCTGCCGTCAGACCTGGCCGCCACAGGCTACAAGCCTGAATACTGGAAACCGGAAGATTCGGCGCTGATTTTCTGCCTGCTGAACTTCAGCCAGTCAGCCAACCTGCCGCAGGAAATCGCCTCGCTGGTGATGGCGCAAACCGTCACGACAGACAAACTCCCGTGGCTGTTGCCGTCGTATCCGGACGAAAAGCTGCCACTCGCCGAAGCTGAAAAGCTTAAAGGCGTGAAGCTCAACGGCACGATCCCGGGCCTGGGCGAACTCAGCAAAGCCGGCGACCAGTTGTCCGCATTGAATCTGCTCGGGGCCACGGCGTCGAACAACTGGGCGATTGCCCCGCAGCGCAGTCGCAGCGGCAAGAGCCTGCTGGCCAGCGACAGCCAACTCCCGATTAGCGTGCCGTCGCTGTGGAACTACGTGCAGATCCGTTCACCGAAGTACCAGGCGGCTGGGGTTTCCATTGCCGGCCTTCCGATGGTCCTCGCCGGTTTCAACGGTAAGGTGGCGTGGAGCATGACCGCGGTCATGGGCGATAACCAGGACCTGTTCCTTGAAAAGCTCAAGCGTCAAGGCAATGGGCTGAGCTACGAAGTCGCTGGCAAATGGCAACCGGTGACAGTTCGCAACGAAACCTATTTCGTCAAAGGTCAGCGGCCGATTCGCGAAGCCGTGTATGAAACCCGCCACGGCCCGCTGCTCAACAGCGCCCAAGGCACTGCACTGGGCAATGGTTTCGGCCTGGCGTTGCAGATGCCGAATTTTACCGACGACAAGAGCCTCGACGCCTTCTTCGACCTGTCCCGTGCACAGAGCGCAGAGAAAGCCTCGGACGCCAGCCGTGAAATCCGCGCTATCGCGCTGAACATGGTGTTCGCCGATGCCAGCCACATCGGCTGGCAAGTCACCGGGCGCTTCCCGAACCGCCGCGAAGGTGAAGGTGGGTTGCCATCGCCGGGCTGGGAAGGTCGTTACGACTGGGACGGTTACGCCGACCCGATGCTCCACCCTTATGACCAGGACCCGGCCCAAGGCTGGGTCGGCACCGCCAACCAGCGGGTCATCCCCCATGGTTACGGCATGCAGTTGTCCAACTCCTGGGCCGCTCCTGAGCGTGGCGAGCGCATCGCCGAGCTGGCGGCTGCAGGCAAGCACGACAGCCGCAGCATGATCGCGATGCAGTACGACCAGACCACGCTGTTCGCCGCCAAACTGAAAAAGATGTTTGAAGCCCCGGGCATGTCCCAGCCGCTCAAACAGGCGATCGACGCACTGCCTGCTGCCGAAGCCGGCAAAGCGCGCGAAGCTTACAGCCGCTTGATGGCGTTCGACGGTAAGCTCAGCCCGACCTCCACCGACGCAGCGATCTATGAACTGTTCCTGCAAGAAAGCATGAAGCAGATTTTCCTCGACGAGCTCGGCCCAGAGTCCAGCCCAACGTGGAAAGCCTTCGTCGCCAACGGCAAATTGTCCTACTCGGCCCAGGCCGACCATTTGCTGGGCCGCGAAGACAGCCCGTTCTGGGATGACCTGCGCACGCAGCAGAAAGAAGACAAACCGACCATTCTCGCCCGTAGCCTGGCTGCGGCCATTACCGCCGGCGAGAGCCAGATGGGCGCCGATCACAAAGCCTGGCAGTGGGGCAAACTGCACCACTACGAATGGAAAAACAGCCGAGGCCAGACCGTGCGCGGCGCCATGTCAGCCGGAGGTGACCACACCACATTGAATGCTGCCGCCTACACCTGGGGTCAGGATTTCAATGTGACGCTGGTGCCGGCCATGCGCTTCATTGTCGACTTCGGCCAGGCCGAGCCGCTGATGGGCCAGAACAGCACCGGCCAATCCGGCAACCCGGCCAGCCCGAACTATATCGACAGTATCGACCCGTGGCTCAAAGGCCAATACATGAGCTTGCCGATGCAACCGCAGAACTTCGACAAGGTGTATGGCAAAACGCGGCTGACCCTGGTACCGGGTAAGTAACACGAGAGTGATCTGTGACAGGGGAGCTTGCTTCCTCGTCACGGATCGCCCTACGTTGGTGCGACAAATTGTTAGCGCCCGTTTTTGGGCACGATTCCTTTCCAGACGTGTCTTGAATCATCTTTTAAAACGCTTGTTCGGGACTCTGGTTCGGAAATTGCTACTTTCATAAGGTCTTACGCTTTCCAGTAACAATAATTTCGCGCCACAAGCGCTCAAATTGGTTCTTAGGGATTTAA
Organism: Pseudomonas brassicacearum; assembly: GCF_003732175.1. GTDB lineage: Bacteria > Pseudomonadota > Gammaproteobacteria > Pseudomonadales > Pseudomonadaceae > Aquipseudomonas > Aquipseudomonas brassicacearum_G. Next base: position 264,113 of record NZ_MOBI01000013.1, on the reverse strand, counting down.
TAATGAAAAAAGCATTGCTGACCCTTTCTGCACTGGCGTTGTGCATGGCCGCTGGTTCCGCACTGGCCAAGGAATACAAAGAACTGCGTTTTGGTGTTGACCCTTCCTACGCTCCGTTCGAGTCCAAAGCCGCCGACGGCAGCCTGGTGGGCTTCGACATCGATCTGGGCAACGCGATCTGCGCCGAACTGAAGGTCAAGTGCAAATGGGTCGAGAGCGATTTCGACGGGATGATTCCGGGCCTCAAGGCCAATAAATTCGACGGCGTGATCTCCTCGATGACCGTCACCGAAGCCCGCGAAAAAGTCATCGACTTCTCCAGCGAGCTGTTCTCCGGCCCTACCGCACTGGTCTACAAGAAAGGCTCCGGCATTTCTGACGTGGCTTCGCTCAAGGGTAAAAAGGTCGGCTACGAGCAAGGCACCATCCAGGAAGCCTATGCCAAGGCCGTACTGGACAAGGCTGGCGTGACCACCCAGGCCTACGCCAACCAGGACCAGGTCTACGCCGACCTGACTTCCGGTCGTCTGGACGCCTCGATCCAGGACATGCTGCAAGCCCAACTGGGCTTCTTGAAGTCGCCACAAGGTGCTGCTTATGAAGTCAGCAAGCCGGTCAACGATCCTTTGCTGCCAGCCAAAACAGCTGTCGGTATCTCGAAAGGTAACAAAGAGCTCAAAGCCCTTCTCGATAAAGGTATCAAAGCGTTACACGATGATGGCACCTACACGACCATTCAAAAGAAACACTTCGGTGATCTGAATCTGTACAGCGGCAAATAATGCCCGGCGCCCATCTTCGTGATGGGCGCTTTTTTCACGTTATCGGGTCGCAGATTTTATGTTTGAACAGCTGTTACAAAACCTCGGGCTTTCTGCCTTCAGCTTGAAGGGCTTTGGCCCGCTGCTGATGCAAGGCACCTGGATGACCATCAAATTATCGGTGTTGTCGCTGCTGGTGGCCGTGTTGCTCGGCCTGCTCGGCGCCACCGCCAAACTCTCCAGCGTCAAACTGCTGCGGGTTCCTGCCCAGGTCTACACCACACTGATTCGCGGCGTGCCGGACCTGGTGCTGATGCTGCTGATTTTCTACAGCCTGCAAACCTGGCTGACCTCCCTGACCGACCTGATGGAATGGGAGTACATCGAAATCAACCCGTTCAGCGCCGGGGTCATCACCCTGGGCTTCATCTATGGCGCGTATTTCACCGAGACCTTTCGCGGCGCGATCCTCGCCGTTCCACGGGGTCAGGTCGAAGCCGCCACGGCTTATGGCCTCAAACGCGGCCAGCGGTTTCGCTTCGTAGTGTTCCCGCAGATGATGCGCTTCGCCCTGCCGGGCATCGGTAACAACTGGATGGTGATGCTCAAGGCCACTGCACTGGTGTCGATCATCGGCCTGGCGGACCTGGTCAAAGCGGCTCAGGACGCCGGTAAAAGCTCCTATCAACTGTTTTACTTCCTGGTGCTGGCCGCCTTGATTTACCTGCTGATCACCAGCGCGTCGAACTTTGTCCTGCGCAGGCTTGAACGCCGTTATGCCGCCGGTGCCCGGGAGGCCGTACGATGATCGAACTTCTACAGGATTACTGGAAACCGTTCCTTTATACCGACGGTTACCACATTACCGGCCTGGCGATGACCATGTGGCTGCTCAGCGCCTCGATCTTCATCGGCTTTCTGGTGTCGATTCCGCTGTCGATTGCCCGGGTTTCCAACAAGCTCTATGTGCGCTGGCCGGTGCAGTTCTACACCTACCTGTTCCGTGGCACACCGCTGTATATCCAGTTGCTGATCTGCTACACCGGGATCTACAGCCTGGCCGCAGTCCGTGCACAACCGGTGCTCGATGCGTTCTTTCGCGATGCGATGAACTGCACCATCCTGGCCTTTGCCCTGAACACCTGCGCCTACACCACGGAGATTTTCGCCGGAGCGATTCGCAGCATGAACCACGGCGAAGTCGAAGCCGCCAAAGCCTATGGTCTGACGGGCTGGAAGTTGTATGCCTACGTGATCATGCCGTCGGCCCTGCGCCGTTCGTTGCCGTACTACAGCAACGAAGTGATTCTGATGCTGCACTCGACCACCGTGGCCTTCACTGCCACCGTCCCGGACATTCTGAAAGTCGCTCGCGACGCCAACTCGGCGACCTTCCTGACCTTTCAGTCATTCGGCATTGCCGCGCTGATTTACCTGACCGTCACCTTTGCGCTGGTCGGCCTGTTCCGACTGGCCGAACGCCGATGGCTGGCGTTCCTCGGACCGTCTCACTAGCTCTCCAGCTTCAGGACACAAAAGCAAATGCGCCACCAGATCCATGACCTGCTTGCCCCACTGCCGGGCACTGCACGACAGATCCACAGCTTCCACTTCGGCCCGACCCAGGCCAAAGGCAAGATCTACATCCAGTCCTCGCTGCATGCCGACGAAATGCCCGGCATGCTGGTGGCCTGGCACCTCAAGCTGCGTCTGGCGGAGCTCGAAGCCGCCGGCCGTCTGCGCAGCGAGATCGTGCTGGTGCCCGTGGCCAACCCGATTGGCCTCGAACAAGTGCTGATGGACGTACCACTGGGGCGCTATGAGCTGGAAAGCGGACAGAATTTCAACCGCTGGTTCGTTGACCTCGGTGAAGAAGTTGGTAATGAGATCGAAGGACAACTCAACGACGACTCGCAACACAACCTCGAGTTGATCCGCAGCGGCCTGCGCAATGCGCTGGCTCGGCAAACCGCCAGCACCCAACTGCAATCCCAGCGCCTGACCCTGCAAACACTGGCCTGCGACGCAGACATGGTGCTGGACCTGCATTGTGATTTCGAAGCCGTTGCACACCTGTACACCACGCCCGAGGCCTGGCCACACGTCGAGCCACTGGCGCGCTACATCGGCGCCGAAGCCAGCCTGCTGGCCACCGACTCCGGCGGTCATTCGTTCGACGAGTGTTTCACTCTGGTCTGGTGGCAAATGCAGGAGCGCTTCGGTGAGCACTTCAACATTCCGCTGGGCAGTTTCTCGGTGACCGTCGAATTGCGCGGTCAAGGCGACGTCAATCATCCGCTGGCCAGCCTCGATTGCCAGGCGCTGATCGACTATCTGGTTCATTTCGGCGCAATCGAAGGTGAAGCAGCGCCCTTGCCCGAACTGCCCTACCCCGCCACTCCACTGGCCGCAGTAGAACCGGTTGCAACCCCGGTTGGCGGTTTGCTGGTGTACAGCGTGCTGCCGGGCGAGTACCTGGAGGCAGGACAACTGATCGCCGAAATCATCGACCCGATTGGCGACCGCGTGACCCCGGTTCATTGCGCCAACGCCGGCCTGCTCTACGCCCGTTCGACTCGCCGGATGGCCACCGCAGGCATGGTGATCGCCCATGTTGCAGGCCTCGAAGCCTATCGCACCGGCTACCTACTTTCGCCTTGAGGATGCATGCCCCATGTACAAACTGACCATCGAAGGCCTGCATAAATGCTACGGCACTCATGAAGTGCTCAAAGGCGTTTCGCTCAAGGCCAAGACCGGTGACGTGATCAGCCTGATCGGCGCCAGCGGCTCGGGCAAAAGCACCTTTTTGCGCTGCATCAACTTTCTCGAACAACCCAACGACGGCGCCATGAGCCTGGACGGTCAAGCGATCCGCATGATCAAAGACCACCATGGCATGCGTGTGGCCGATGAAGCCGAGCTGCAACGAATCCGTACCCGACTGGCAATGGTGTTCCAGCACTTCAACCTGTGGAGCCACATGACGGTGCTGGAAAACATCACCATGGCCCCGCGCCGGGTGCTGGGTGTCAGCAAGAAGGACGCCGAAGATCGCGCCCGGCGTTATCTGGACAAGGTTGGCCTGGCGGCGCGCGTGGCGGATCAATACCCGGCATTCCTGTCCGGCGGCCAGCAACAACGGGTGGCCATTGCCCGCGCACTGGCGATGGAGCCGGAAGTCATGCTGTTCGACGAACCGACCTCGGCGCTGGACCCGGAACTGGTGGGTGAAGTGCTCAAGGTGATCCAGGGCCTGGCCGAAGAAGGCCGGACCATGATCATGGTGACCCACGAAATGAGCTTCGCCCGCAAAGTCTCGAATCAGGTGCTGTTCCTGCACCAGGGGCTGGTAGAGGAAGAAGGCGCGCCTGAAGACGTGCTCGGCAACCCGAAAAGCGAACGCCTCAAGCAATTCCTCAGCGGTAACCTCAAGTAACCCCAGATTCTGTGGGAGCGTGGCTTGCCCGCGATAGGGCAACGCAATTTATCTGATAACCCGCGTTATCGTTCATCGCGGGCAAGCCACGCTCCCACAAGGATCAAACCAACCTCGGGCCATTGAGTTTCGATGCGGGAAATCAGGCAACTGGCGCGGGAGGCGGCTTATCCGGCAAGGTGGGTTCGCCAGGCTCGCCTGGTTCCCTCGGTTGTTCGTTCGGGGTATCGGGGTCGGGCTGACCAGGGATTCCGCCGGCCTGCGTGACAGGCGGATGCGCCAGCAATGACCAGGCCAGCACGCCCACTTGATTGGGCTCAAGCCTTGCCAGTTCGGCACTTATTCGCGGATCGATCTTCATGAAGCACTCCTGAGCGATGGCCCGGTGCGCCTTGCGCGCATCGGAGCAGTACACCCCATAGAGTGTACGCCCGCCCAGGAATTCCAACGGTTTGTCAGACGGCTGACTCAGGTACGCGGCAGGGTCACGCCACGCTGGCCCTGGTACTTGCCGCCACGGTCCTTATAAGACACTTCACACTCTTCGTCGGACTCGAAAAACAGCATCTGCGCCACGCCTTCATTGGCGTAGATCTTCGCAGGCAATGTGGTGGTGTTCGAGAACTCCAGGGTCACGTGACCTTCCCACTCCGGCTCCAGCGGCGTGACGTTGACGATGATGCCGCAGCGAGCGTAGGTGCTCTTGCCCAGGCAGATCGTCAGTACATTGCGCGGAATACGGAAGAACTCGACGGTACGCGCCAGCGCGAAAGAGTTTGGCGGAATGATGCACACGTCGCTTTTGACGTCGACGAAGCTCTTCTCATCAAAGTTTTTCGGATCGACAGTCGCCGAATTGATGTTGGTGAACACCTTGAATTCATCGGCGCAACGCACGTCATAGCCGTAGCTCGATACGCCAAAGGAAATCAGCCGGTCGGAGCCTTCGCCACGCATCTGGCGCTCTACGAACGGCTCGATCATGCCGTGCTCTTGCGCCATGCGGCGAATCCACTTGTCCGATTTGATGCTCATGGCGGGGTGTCCTGAATAGCGAGGTGGAAAAATTCTGTCCGGCATCTTACCGGGGCGCGCCGCCGGTTCAAAGTCCGGGGCACAATTCTCGCCGATCCCCCACGATTTCCGGGCCTTCGCAGCAATACAACGCACCGTCAGTCATGAAAACAGAGAAACCTTCGCAAAGACCATTGGCACGTTCAGGAAAAAGGGTTAAGGTGGCGCCACTGTGCTGCTTGTGTCACTGAGAATCTCTACACGATATGTTGAATTTCGATCCAACCATCTACAAGAATTTTTCCTGCTCTTTGCACTCAGTCTCGGCCAGGGTTCTTCCTGAGTCGCAGTTATCTTTGTTCAAGGAGTTACACCATGTCTAATCGCCAAACCGGTACCGTTAAGTGGTTCAACGATGAAAAAGGCTTCGGCTTCATCACTCCACAATCCGGTGACGACCTGTTCGTTCACTTCAAAGCTATCCAATCCGACGGCTTCAAAAGCCTGAAAGAAGGCCAACAGGTTTCTTTCATCGCTACCCGCGGTCAGAAAGGCATGCAAGCTGAAGAAGTTCAAGTTATCTAACTTGTCCTGATTTAGTAAAAAGCCCCGCCCTCAAAAGCGGGGCTTTTTTGTGCCCGTCTGTTTTTACCGAGCCACACCCGATTTGGCGAGATTTTCATTCGCTCACGGAAGACTTACTCTGGAAGCAGCCTCAACACTCTCATCAGGAAGCGGCAACGTGACTGACCCCAACCACGAAACCGAAACCCCGGCACAGATGCGCCGAACCACGCTCTACCTGACCCTGGCCCAGGTTCCGGAAGGCAAAGTGGTGAGTTACGGTCAGCTCGCCGAACTGGCAGGCCTGGGGCGGGCAGCACGCTGGGTGGGACGCACATTGAGTCAATTACCCGGCGACACCAAACTGCCCTGGCATCGCGTATTGGGTGCCGGCGGTCGCCTCAGCCTGCCAGTGGGAAGCCCCTCCGGCGATGAACAGCGGGCACGCTTGCGCATGGAAGGTGTCAGTATCCTGAACAATCGTGTTGATATTCAGCGTCATGGCTGGCGCCCAGTAGAGCACAGCGGTTAGAGTGCGCGCTTTGTTTTCGCAATTTTGAGGCAGACTCCAGCCCATGCCCCGTAAAACCTGGCGCGCCGCGCTCGCTGCTTATGCCAGCCCCTCGACGCTCGTACTATTGCTACTGGGTTTCGCCGCTGGCCTACCCTATATGCTGGTGTTCTCAACGCTATCCGTCTGGCTGCGTGAGGCCGGCGTAGCCCGTGAAACGATTGGTTATGCCAGCCTGATCGGGCTGGCCTATGCGTTTAAATGGGTGTGGTCGCCACTTCTCGACCAGTGGCGCCTGCCATTACTCGGCAAACTCGGCCGACGACGCTCCTGGCTGGTCCTGGCGCAAATACTGCTGGTCCTCGGCCTGATCGGCATGGGTTTCTGCGACCCGCAAAAGCACCTGTCCTGGCTGATTGCGATTGCTGTCCTGGTCGCGTTCGCCTCTGCCACCCAGGATATTGCCGTCGATGCCTATCGCCTGGAAATTGTCGATGACACGCGCCAGGCTGCACTGGCGGCCAGTTATATGTCCGGCTATCGGGTCGCGGCTCTCCTGGCGACAGCCGGCGCACTATTCATTGCCGAAGGCTTCGGCTCCACCGGCTTCAACTACAAACACTCAGCCTGGACCGGCACCTACGCGCTGTTCGGCCTGCTGATGATACCGGCGCTGGTGACCACCCTGCTCATGCGCGAGCCTCCCGTGCCGCTGCGTACCCAGCTGTCCGCCGGGCGCTACAGCTTTGCGCACCAACTCGTGTCGGTATTCGTACTCATCGTTTTGCTGGTATCCGTGCCCGCGATGTTTACCCAGCTCTACAACACTGATTTCGCCAGCGTCATCACGGGTGCCATGAGCCCATTGGATCTGCTGCTGGAAGATCGGGCATTTCTACGAGCGCTGCTCTACATCATCCTGACCAGCCTGTGCCTCTCCACCATGGGCCGCCGGGGCCTGGCCCCGGTGCTGACGCCCGTTAACGACTTCGTTGTACGCTACCGCTGGCAGGCCTTTCTGCTGCTGGGCCTGATCGCCACCTATCGAATGTCCGACACCGTGATGGGCGTAATGGCCAACGTGTTTTACATCGACCTGGGCTTCACCAAGGATCAGATCGCCGGCGTCAGCAAGATCTTCGGCCTGATCATGACCCTGATAGGCGCCGGCATGGGCGGCCTGCTGATCGTGCGTTTCGGAATTCTGCCGATTCTGTTCATCGGCGGGTTCGCGTCAGCCGCCACCAACCTGCTGTTCGTGATGCTCGCCGACATGGGCGCCAACCTGGAGATGCTGATCGTCACCATTTCCCTCGACAACTTCAGTTCGGGCATGGCGACCTCGGCCTTCGTCGCCTACCTGTCGAGCCTGACCAACCTGAAGTTTTCGGCGACCCAGTACGCCCTGCTCAGCTCGATCATGCTCCTGCTGCCACGCCTGATCGGCGGCTACTCCGGGGTCATGGTAGAGAAATACGGCTATCACAACTTCTTCATCATCACGGCGCTGCTTGGCGTACCGACCCTGCTGTTGATCGCCCTGCACTGGTTCCAGGAAAACCGCCGCGAAGGCCCGACACCAACGCCCGAGCCGGCCCAGACCGCTACCACTGTCGAAGAATCATAGCCTCTTGAGTGCGGAGTTTTCTCCGCACTCAAGCCACACCGCCGGCCGCAATCCTGTACGCCAGCAAATCTCACCCGTACAATGCTTCGTCATTTCTAGTCTTCAGCAACCGACAACGGCCTACCATGCGTACCAGTCAATATTTGCTCGCCACACAGAAAGAAACGCCTTCCGATGCGGTCGTCGTCAGCCATCAGTTGATGCTGCGCGCCGGCATGATCCGCAAACTCGCCTCCGGCCTGTACACCTGGCTGCCGATGGGCTTGCGAGTGATGCGCAAGGTCGAAGCCGTCGTTCGTGAAGAAATGAACGCCGCCGGTTCTCTCGAAGTGTTGATGCCGAGCACTCAACCGGCTGAGCTGTGGCAGGAATCCGGTCGCTGGGAAGAGTACGGCCCTGAACTGCTGCGCTTCAAGGATCGTCACGGTCGCGACTTCTGCGCCGGCCCGACTCACGAAGAAGTGATCACCGACCTGATGCGCAACGAGTTGAGCAGCTACAAGCAGCTGCCGATCAACCTGTACCAGATCCAGACCAAATTCCGTGACGAAATCCGCCCACGCTTCGGCTTGATGCGCGGTCGCGAATTCATCATGAAGGACGCCTACTCCTTCCACGCTGATCAGGCATCGCTGCAAGTCACTTACGACCGCATGCACCAGGCGTACTGCAACGTGTTCACCCGCCTGGGCCTGAAGTTCCGCCCTGTAGAAGCCGACAACGGCTCCATCGGCGGCGCCGGCTCCCACGAGTTCCACGTACTGGCCGAATCCGGTGAAGACGACATCGTCTTCAGCAACGATTCCGACTACGCAGCGAACATCGAGAAAGCTGAAGCCGTGCCACGGGAAACCTCGCGCGCCGCACCGTCTGAAGAACTGCGACTGGTCGACACCCCGAACGCCAAGACCATCGCGCAACTGGTCGAAGGCTTCAACCTGCCAATCGAAAAAACCATCAAGACCCTGGTGGTTCACGCTGAAGAGAAAGGCAAGCTGATTGCCCTGATCATCCGTGGTGACCACGAACTGAACGAAATCAAGGCCGCCAACCAGCCTGGCGTCGCCAGTCCACTGGTCATGGCCTCCGAAGCCGAACTGCGTGACGCCATTGGCGCCGGCGCCGGCTCCCTTGGCCCGCTGAACCTGCCGCTGCCAATCATCATCGACCGTTCCGTCGAACTGATGAGCGATTTCGGTATCGGTGCCAACATCGACGACAAACACTACTTCGGCGTGAACTGGGAGCGCGATCTGCCAGTACCGACCGTTGCCGACCTGCGTAACGTCGTGGCCGGCGACCCTAGCCCTGACGGCAAAGGCACCCTGGAAATCAAGCGCGGCATCGAAGTCGGGCACATCTTCCAGCTGGGCAACAAGTACAGCAAAGCGATGAAGTGCGAAGTGCTCGGCGAAAACGGCAAGCCGGTCACCCTGGAAATGGGTTGCTATGGCATCGGCGTGTCCCGCGTGGTAGCGGCGGCCATCGAGCAGAACAACGACGAGAAAGGCATCATCTGGAGCGACGCCCTCGCGCCATTCCAGATTGCCCTGGTGCCTCTGCGCTACGAAACCGAGCAGGTTCGCGAAGCGACCGACACGCTGTACGCGGAACTGACTGCGGCCGGCTTCGAAGTACTGCTGGACGATCGCGACAAGAAAACCAGCCCAGGCATCAAGTTCGCGGACATGGAGCTGATCGGCATTCCTCACCGGATCGTGGTCAGTGACCGCGGCCTTGCCGAAGGCAACCTGGAATACAAGAGCCGTACCGAGGCCGAGCCGCAAGCGCTGCCGGTCGCTGACGTGCTGTCGTTCCTTCAGGCTCGTATCCGCCGCTGACACCAGATAGAGAAGTCATGTTCAAGCGAAACACCTTAAACCTCGGTGGTGCCGCCCTGTGCGGCACCCTGTTGCTCAGCGGCTGCGCCAATCAGATGTCACAACGCAGCGAGCACGAGGAACGCATCGAGCGCAAACTGCTCGATCACAGCCTGCAGATCGATGTCGGTGAGCCTAAGGTGCTTGAGCTGCCGCAACGCCGGGTACGGATTCACGAGCAGAAGACCTTCGAAGTCACCGAGTACGATGTCACCCGGCGCTATGATCGCTACACGCCTTACCAACCCTGGCGCAAGGTCTACGAGATTCCGCTGGGCGCGGTGGCTTTGGTGGGCGGCGTCGGCGCGAACATCGCCAACGTGTTCGCCCTCGGTAACTTGCCAGACAGCATGACCAAGGACTGGATCAGCACAGGCATTGCCGGGCTCAACCCATTCATGAACGTGCAGTCCCACGGTCGCGCACAACAGAACCTGGCCGGCATCGATGAAGTCCAGCGTGATAAGCGCATGGAATACTCGAGCCTGCCATGGAGCGAGCGCCCGGTAGAGGTCAAGGCCGGCACACAGACCTTCGAGCTCACCACTGACTGCAACGGCGTGTTGCGCTTGAACCTGCTCGACAGCCCGTTCGCGGAACAGGACCTGAATCGTATCGGCAAGCTGCAGATCACTGTCGAAGATGCTCAGGATGACGTGCATACCGACTCGTCGCTGACGATTAGCAGCACCCTGCGCAGCAAGCTGCTGGAAGCTCATGCGCTGATTTACGATGACCTCGAGGACGACGAAGTGAGCCAGTGGGTACATCGGGTCAAACGCCTGTCGGAGCTGGGCCTGGAAGAAGAAGCCAGCGAGCTGGAACAAAGCCTGATCGAACTGACCCGCAACGATCCCGAGTTGCAAAGCGAGTTTCTCAAGTCGCTGACCAAGGATGCCGGGCGTTTGGTGGCGGATCCGGGCGCCAATTGATAGCTTAAAAAGATCGCAGCCTTCGGCAGCTCCTACGTACTTCTGCTTGCGTAGGAGCTGCCGAAGGTTGCGATCTTTTGCTTTTAACCGTCACCGCTCAAACAAATCCAACTGCTCGAACCCGCCACGCAGATCCTGCAAGCGCACGCCAATCCCCAACAAACGCACAGGCTTGCCACCCCTATTGAACGCCTGAGTCAGCAACAACTGATAGCTACCCAGGTCACGCCCTGCCCCGGCCTGCTCAAGCGTCGTCTGGGTAAAGTCATGGAACTTCACTTTGACGAACGGCTTGCCCGGTCGGTAGCTGCTATCGATCCGCGCCATACGCCCGTTCAGGGTTTCCAGCAGGTCGGGTAGCTTATCCAGACAACTGACCAGATCCGGCAGATCCACATCGTAGGTATTTTCGACACTCACCGACTGCCGACGACTGTCGTTCTGCACCTGTCGATCATCGATCCCACGCGCCAGACTCCACAGACGCTCGCCAAAACTGCCAAATTCGCGCACCAGCGCCAGCTTGTTCCACTCACGCAACTGCAGGCAATCGGCAATACCGAGCTTCGCCAGCTTGTCGGCCGTGACCTTGCCGACACCATGCAGCTTGCTCACCGGCAACTGCGAGACAAAGTCCTCGACCTGATCCGGCGTTATCACAAACAATCCGTTGGGCTTTTTCCAGTCACTGGCGATTTTCGCGAGAAACTTGTTCGGCGCTACACCCGCCGAGACGGTGATATGCAGCTGATTAGAGACCCGGCGCCGAATGTCCTGGGCAATTCGCGTGGCACTGCCGGCGAAATGCGTGCTTTCGGACACGTCGAGGTACGCCTCATCCAGCGACAGTGGCTCGATCTGGTCGGTGTAATCACGAAAAATCGTCTGAATCTCTTTCGACGCCTCTCTATAGGCATCCATGCGCGGCTTGACGATGACCAGGTCCGGGCACAGCTTCAAGGCATGCCGCGAGGACATGGCCGAGCGCACCCCATAAGCCCGCGCTTCATAGTTGCACGTCGCGATAACCCCGCGATGATCCGCCGAGCCACCCACCGCCAGCGGCTTGCTCGCCAGAGTCGGGTCGTCGCGCATCTCGATGGCAGCATAGAAGCAGTCACAATCGACGTGGATGATTTTGCGCTGCGTCATATAAGGCAGTGTTCAATGAAGGAAAAAGGACTACGGCGAGCCGGATCGCCAGTATCTCACTGACAACTGTATATAGCACCAGTGCCTGACTTCTTCTCTGATAGCAGAAGAAAACGCCTACGCTGGATTTATTTTTTTAATCGAAATGAACCCGTCAATAGAGCTGAAAGCCTTATACAGCAAGCCCTCAAGCCCTATTTGACTCCCTGACTGATACGCTAAGCGATTGAACAGGAACAGATTTTTCTCAATTAGCAATTGACAGCCCGGCGATCCTCTGTAGAATGCCGACACACAGACGCGGGATGGAGCAGTCTGGTAGCTCGTCGGGCTCATAACCCGAAGGTCGTCGGTTCAAATCCGGCTCCCGCAACCAAACATCAAAAAAGGCTACTCGAAAGAGTGGCCTTTTTTGTGCGCGTGTGTTTTTCGTCACCCCTCCTTCCCTCTCGTCGCCAGAGCCAGGAAAAAAACCTTTGCGCTTCTTATACTTAACCTGAGTGCAGCAACCGCTTGAAGCTAATTGACGTTAATTTGAGCAAGCGGACTATTAACGGTTGACACTCAGGCGATCGCCTGTAGAATGCCGCCACACAGACGCGGGATGGAGCAGTCTGGTAGCTCGTCGGGCTCATAACCCGAAGGTCGTCGGTTCAAATCCGGCTCCCGCAACCAAACATCAAAAAAGGCTGCTCGAAAGAGCGGCCTTTTTTGTATCTGTAGAAAAGTCCTTTCGCAACAATGATCTGGCAATGCATTACGAACCTTTGGCGCTCTTCAGAGTCCACCAGTTCAGGCTATGCTGAGTCGCAGGCAAGCCTCTCTACGATTGAATGTGCGCAATCCCCGATGCTCGGTGATACGCGTTAATATTTGTGATTATTTTTTTCTACAGGGATTGGTAACTTGGCTGGATACCCCCATCCTGTCGCGCACAATCCAAGAGGTGATTGATGCGCGCCAACTCGTCTGATTCACAAGACACCGTCACAGCGACACAACCGATCACGGCCACCCGTCTGCACTGGCTGGATCTGGTCAGCAAGTACCGACAGCCCATTGGCCTGGCGGTTACGTTGCTATTGTTCGCTATTGCGCTGATTGCCTGTCGCCATCTATTAAGCGAACTCGATCTCTACGCCCTGCACGATTCGATTCTGGAAGTGCCGAAACCCGCCCTGCTCGGCGCATTGGGTGCAACCATTGCCGGCTTCATCATTTTGCTCGGCTATGAATGGTCGGCCACGCGCTATGCTGGCGTGAGCTTGCCGCCGCGCACCATGATTCTGGGTGGCTTCACCGCATTCGCCATCGGTAACGCCATTGGCCTGTCGCTGCTGTCCGGTGGTTCGGTGCGTTATCGTTTGTACGCACGTCACGGGCTCGGGGCGTCGGAAGTCGCCCACATGACGCTGTTTGCCAGCCTGTCATTGGGCTGCGCTTTGCCACCGCTCGCAGCCCTGGCGACACTCAGCAACCTGCCTGCCGCGTCCACCGCGCTGCATTTGTCACAGCCGTTGCTGGGTGCAATCGCGATTGCCGTGTTGCTGCTCTGCTCGGTATTGGCCATCGGCCTCTACCGCCGCCGCCTGCCAGAACAACCGTATACGGACAATCTGCTGGTTCGCATCGGACGACGCACGCTACGCTTGCCGGGTCGCCGCCTGACTTTCCTGCAATTGGTGATTACCGCACTGGACGTGGCAGCCGCCGCGACCGTGCTGTATCTGCTGCTGCCGGAAGCGCCACCGTTCGGCGCCTTCCTGTTGGTCTATCTGCTGGCCCTGGCCGCTGGCGTGCTCAGCCACGTACCGGGCGGCGTCGGGGTATTCGAAGCGATTCTGCTCGCGGCCTTCGCCGACAAACTCGGCGCTGCGCCACTGGCCGCTGCCCTGCTACTGTATCGCCTGATCTATGTGGTTCTGCCGCTATTGGCCGCTTGCGTCCTGCTGCTGATCAATGAAGCACAACGCCTGTTCAACACCCGTCAATCGCTGCGCGCCGCCTCTGGCATGGCCGCGCCGGTACTGGCGATCCTGGTGTTCCTGTCTGGCGTGGTGTTGCTGTTCTCCGGAGCGACACCGGAAATCGACACCCGCCTGGAACACATCGGGTTCTTGATCCCCCATCGCCTGGTCGATGCTTCGCACTTCGGTGCCAGCCTGATCGGCGTGCTCTGCCTGCTGCTGGCTCAAGGCCTGCGCCGCCGCCTCTCGGCCGCCTGGATGCTGACCACCATCTTGCTGATGATCGGTGCCGTACTCTCGCTGCTCAAAGGCTTCGACTGGGAAGAAGCCTGCCTGATGATCCTGACCGCCAGTCTACTGGCGATCTTCCGTCGCTCTTTCTACCGCCCAAGCCGCTTGACCGAAGTGCCGTTCTCGCCGCTGTACCTGGTGGCCAGCCTGTGCGTGTTGGGCGCCTCGATCTGGCTCCTGCTGTTCGCCTATCAGGATGTGCCATACAGCCATCAACTGTGGTGGCAGTTCACCCTGGACTCCGATGCCCCACGTGGCCTGCGCTCGTTGCTCGGCGCAGCGGTCTTGCTGGTGGTGGTGTCTCTGACCTGGCTGCTGCGCACCGCGCGCCCGGTGATTCATCAGCCCGACGCTGCAGAGCTGGATAAGGCGCTGAAGATCCTGATGGCCTCCTCGCAACCTGACGGCGGCCTCGCCCTGACCGGTGACAAGGCGCTACTGTTTCACCCTAACGACGAAGCGTTCTTGATGTATGCGCGTCGTGGCCGCAGTCTGGTGGCCCTGTACGACCCGATTGGCCCGACCCAGCAACGCGCAGAAATGATCTGGCAGTTCCGTGACCTCTGCGACCTTCATCACGCCCGTCCAGTGTTCTATCAAGTGCGCGCCGAAAACCTGCCGTACTACATGGACATCGGCCTGACCGCGATCAAGCTGGGCGAAGAAGCCCGGGTTGACCTGCATCGTTTTGATCTCGAGGCCAAGGGCAAAGAGATGAAAGACCTGCGCTACACCTGGAACCGTGGCACCCGCGATGGCCTGTCGCTGGAAATCTACGAACCGGGTCAAGCCCCCATGGAGGAGCTGAAGGTCATTTCCGATGCCTGGCTGACCGGCAAGAACGTTCGCGAAAAAGGCTTCTCTCTCGGCCGTTTCAGCGACGATTACCTCAAGCACTTCCGTATTGCGATCATTCACTTTGAAGGTCGCCCGGTGGCATTCGCCAACCTGCTCGAGACGTATAGCCACGACCTGGCCAGCCTCGACCTGATGCGTGCACACCCGGATGCGCCCAAGCTGACCATGGAGTTCATGATGGTCGGCCTGATTCAACATTATAAAAATCATGGATATGCACGTTTCAGTCTGGGCATGGTGCCGCTGTCGGGTCTGCAACCCCGTCGTGGCGCGCCACTGACCCAACGCCTCGGCTCGATGGTGTTTCGCCGTGGCGAGCAGCTCTATAACTTCCAGGGGCTGCGCCGCTTCAAGGACAAATTCCAGCCTGACTGGGAACCTCGTTACATGGCCGTGCCCGCCGGACTCGATCCGCTGGTGGCACTGGCCGATACCGCCGCCCTGATTGCGGGCGGCTTGACTGGATTGGTGAAACGCTGATGATTCAACGCTCCTGGCGGTATGTATTGGCCACTCTGGTGGTGCTGGCTGTGATCCTCGGTGGCGGTTACTGGTACTGGAACCGCCCGGCACCCGAGCCCACCCTCGAACTGCTGACGCCCATTGATGGCCCGGCAATGACCCGTGTCATTCCCGGCACCACGCCGCGCGCCCAGGTGGTTGTCGCGGTGAACGAAGATCAGAAGCTCAGCGACAAGCAACTGATGACCCTGAGCCGTGGCGGTGCCGCGCAAATCGTTCAGGTGGTCCTGCCCACAGACTGCACCCAACAAGGTAATGCCCTGCAGGCAGCCTTCCAGCAGCTCAAGGGCCCTGCGACCCTGGTCAGCGGTATCGGCCCTGGCGCCATCCTGGCCTGGCGCTGGCTGGCCGAGCAGAAGGACGACAAGTCCCAGGCCGTTTCGGTGGACCTGGCCCTGGAAAAACCCGGCTGCACACAACAGCTGCCAAAAAGCGCAGCTCACGGCCACTGGCTGGTCGCATGGAACGATAACCCGGACGACACCAGCGCCGGCTTCGTGCGCGATCAACCCAATGCCGAAACCAGCATCAGCGACTACGACATCAACCTGCCGCAAGTCCTCAACAACGAACTGCGCAAGATCCTCGTCGGCGCTGACAAGGGTAACGGCGGCCTGAACATTCCAGTGGTCGAAGTGCCTGCTGGCCAGGCCAAGGACACCGTCACCCTGTTCCTTTCCGGTGATGGCGGCTGGCGCGACCTGGACCGTGACGTGGCCGGTGAAATGGCGAAGATCGGCTACCCGGTAGTCGGTATCGACACCCTGCGCTACTACTGGCAGCACAAGAGCCCTGAGCAAAGCGCCATTGACCTTGCCGAACTGATGCAGCACTACCGTCAGAAGTGGGGCACCAAACGCTTCATCCTGACGGGCTACTCGTTCGGCGCCGACGTCTTGCCAGCGATCTACAACCGCATGCCGGAAAGCGAACAGCAGCGGGTCGATGCAATCATCCTGCTGGCCTTTGCCCGCACCGGCAGCTTCGAAATTCAGGTCGAAGGCTGGCTCGGCAACGCCGGTAAAGAGGCCGCCACCGGCCCGGAAATGGCCAAGCTGCCGGCCGACAAGGTGCTGTGCATCTACGGCGCAGAAGAAATCGCCGAGAGTGGCTGCACCGACAAGACCGCTGTTGGTGAAGCCTTGAAGCTGCCAGGCGGCCACCACTTCGACGAGAACTACCCGGCCCTGGCCAAACGCCTGGTCGACGCGATCGTGAAACGTCAGGCCAAGGACAAGGTCGCAGGACAGTGACCTGAGCCGAGCTCAACAAGAAGCCCCCGCTACCGCAAGGTAACGGGGGCTTTTTTGTGAGCACTGTCCTCAGTCCCAGGACAAAGGACAGTCGCTAACCCAGGCCAAATGAACAGTCAACGCACTATCGCTGGAAAAACAACTGCTCAAGCACCCCTACGACTTGTAAATCGCTCGCCGCGTTTACTTTCGTTTACTTAAGGTGTCGCAATATCGGATGACGCCCGCAGACGTTGTAGGCAAACTCCGAATCTCGTATATGGGCACTTTGATGCCTTGTTGCGTTTTTCTTCGACGGGATACTCTCCGGACGTCGCTGACCATTCAGCGATCGGGCTTGGAAACCCGTCGAAATTAGCTGCAACAGCGTACCCTTCACGATTGCAAAGGCTTCTTAGCCTGCGCTCTTGAGTCATGGCGGCTGTGCGCGGGACGTCTTCGGACGTGCCGGTTTCCTAATTTTCCGGTTTTCCAACCTGCGCACAGCCGTCACCCATTCGCTTGGAAACGAATGTGACAGCTCCCTCAAATTAGGAATTACACATGACCAAAGTAGATACGCCCTCACCTTCAGAACTGAAAACCATCGGCTTGACCCCTCTCATCTACTGCTCGGACCAGGCCTTATTCAACGTCCGTGCCGGCGTCCCCATCGTTGATGCATTGGCACAGGCCTCCGATCTGCTGTTTCTCGCCAGATCCTTTGCTCAGGATGCCGCCTTCGCAAAAGACACCGACCGCCATGCCTGGGCCGCGCATTATCTGACGGCAATGAGTAAGGCGGTGATTGATGATGTGGTAAAGGTCCTGACCCCGCGACCTGCCCGGACAAAGACCAAATCCGAAGACCCGCGGCCTGAAAGCAACTAAAGGCACAGAGACGAAAAAGCCCCCGTTACCAAACTGGCAACGGGGGCTTTTTGTGAGGCTTACATTTCTACCTGTGTACCCAGCTCAATCACCCGGTTCACCGGCAACTTGAAGAACCGCAAGTTGCCGTTGGCGTTTTTCAGCATGAAGGCGAACAACGCCTCACGCCAGCGAGCCATGCCGACAAGCTTGGAGGTGATGACCGTTTCCCGGCTGAGGAAGTACGTCGTACGCATCGGGCTGAAGTCCAGCTCATCGAGATGGCACAGCTTCAGCGCTTGCGGCACATCCGGTTCGTCCGTAAAGCCGAAGTGCAGGATCACCCGGTAGAAGCCCTCACCGTAGGAGTCGACCTCAAACCGTCGCTGCGTCGGCACCCGTGGAATGTCCTCGTAAACCACCGTCAGCAACACCACCTGCTCATGCAGCACCTGGTTGTGCAGCAAGTTGTGCAACAGCGCATGGGGCACCGCATCCGGCCGCGCGGTCAGGAACACCGCCGTACCCTGGACCCGGTGAGGTGGCTGCACGCGAATACTGCTGATGAAAATCGGCAATGGCAGACCGCCCTCATCCAGTCGATCCACCAGCAGCTCTTTACCGCGCTTCCAGGTGGTCATCAGGATAAATAGCACAATCCCCGCCAATACCGGGAAGGCGCCGCCCTGCACGATTTTAGGCACGTTGGCAGCGAAGTACAGCCCGTCCACCAGCAGGAAGCCGACCAGGATCGGCACCGTCAGGATAGGCGACCATTTCCACAGCAACAGCATGACCGCCGCCACCAGAATACTGGTGATCAGCATGGTCCCGGTGACCGCCACACCGTAAGCCGAGGCCAGAGCGTTGGAAGACCCGAAACCCAGCACCAGCAAAATAACGCCGACCATCAGCGTCCAGTTCACCGCGCCGATGTAGATCTGGCCTTGCTCGGCACTTGAGGTGTGCTGAACGTGCATGCGTGGAATGTAACCGAGTTGAATCGCCTGACGGGTCAGGGAGAACGCACCGGAAATCACCGCCTGGGAAGCGATCACCGTTGCCAGCGTCGACAGCACGACCAATGGAATCAATGCCCAGCCCGGTGCCAGCAGATAGAACGGGTTACGCGCGGCGTCCGGGTTCTCCAGCAGCAAGGCGCCCTGCCCAAAGTAGTTGAGCACCAGTGCCGGCAGCACCAACGCGAACCAGGCACGGGCAATCGGCTTGCGACCAAAGTGGCCCATGTCCGCATACAACGCTTCAGCACCGGTCAACGACAGCACCACCGCGCCAAGAATAGCGATACCTATGCCAGGATGAACCTCGAAAAAGCGTACGCCCCAGACCGGATTCAGCGCTTGCAGCACCTCCGGGTACCGGGAAATGCCAAGGCCTCCCATGACACCCAGCACCACGAACCACAACACCATCACCGGACCGAACAATTTGCCGATGCGGTCAGTGCCGTGTTTCTGGATCAGGAACAACCCCACCAGTACGATCAGCGACAGCGGCACGACCCAGCGTTCGAGACCCTCGAATGCCAGCTCCAGACCTTCCACCGCCGACAATACGGAAATCGCCGGGGTGATCATGCTGTCGCCGTAGAACAACGCCGCGCCGATCAAGCCCAGGATCACCAGCACCGATTGCAGCCGCGGATACGATGCCGAGGCTCGCCGCGCCAGCGCGGTCAGGGCCATGATCCCGCCTTCGCCCTGGTTGTCGGCACGCAGAATGAACAACACGTACTTGATCGAGACGACCCAGATCAGCGACCAGAAAATCAGCGCCAGAATCCCGAATACGCCGTCATGGTTGGCTTGCACCCCATAGCCGCCGGTAAACACCTCTTTGAGGGTATAAAGCGGGCTGGTACCGATATCGCCATAAACCACCCCGACCGCCGCCACCAACATTCCCAAGGGCTTTGCTGCCCCGGAATGCGCTGAGCCTACTGCCTGACTACTTGCCTGACCCATCAACCACTCCTGCCACCAAGACCGGGGCTTCATGTAAAAAGCACGACGCGAACAAGCGCCTGCGCTTTGCCAACCTGCGCAGACTGCCGTGCAGCATGCGCTGTTTTACTTATTGATACAGGCGATTTATTGACTGAAAAAATACGCCTGGGTGTAACGGCGCGAAGCATAGCGCAGCACTCGTCGTATTTCCCTCCATAAAGCTGGTCAAGTGCGCCGACCATCGCTAGAATTGCGCACTTTTTGATCAGAGGCACTTCAAGTGCCCGTCTGTCGCCTTGCCGTTTTCGGCTGGAGGCGTCACAAAACACCGAGGTTAGACATGTCCACCACAACGCCGGCCAACCCTAAAGTTGGTTTCGTATCCCTGGGTTGCCCGAAAGCACTGGTCGACTCCGAGCGCATCCTTACCCAACTGCGCATGGAAGGCTATGACGTCGTGTCGACCTATCAGGACGCCGACGTCGTGGTGGTCAACACCTGCGGCTTCATCGACTCGGCCAAGGCCGAATCCCTTGAAGTGATCGGCGAAGCTATCAAGGAAAACGGCAAGGTCATCGTCACCGGCTGCATGGGTGTCGAAGAAGGCAACATCCGCAACGTACACCCAAGCGTGCTGGCCGTCACCGGTCCGCAGCAGTACGAGCAAGTGGTCAACGCCGTGCACGACGTCGTGCCACCGCGCAAGGACCACAACCCGCTGATCGACCTGGTGCCGCCGCAAGGCATCAAGCTGACGCCGCGTCACTACGCCTACCTGAAGATTTCCGAAGGCTGCAACCACAGCTGCAGCTTCTGCATCATCCCGTCGATGCGCGGCAAACTGGTCAGCCGTCCGGTGGGCGATGTGCTCGACGAAGCCCAGCGCCTGGTCAAATCCGGCGTTAAAGAGCTGCTGGTGATTTCCCAGGACACCAGCGCCTACGGCGTTGACGTCAAGTACCGCACCGGTTTCTGGAATGGCGCGCCGGTGAAAACCCGCATGACAGAACTCTGCGAAGCGCTCAGCACCCTCGGCGTCTGGGTTCGCCTGCATTACGTTTACCCGTACCCGCACGTCGACGAACTGATCCCGCTGATGGCCGCCGGGAAAATCCTGCCGTACCTGGACATCCCGTTCCAGCACGCCAGCCCGAAAGTCCTCAAGGCGATGAAACGCCCGGCGTTCGAAGACAAGACCCTGGCGCGCATCAAGAACTGGCGCGAGATCTGTCCGGACCTGATCATCCGTTCGACCTTCATCGTCGGCTTCCCAGGCGAAACCGAAGAAGACTTCCAGTACCTGCTGAACTGGCTGACCGAAGCCCAGCTCGACCGCGTCGGCTGCTTCCAGTATTCGCCGGTTGAAGGCGCCCCGGCCAACGATCTGGATCTGGAGATCGTTCCGGATGACGTCAAGCAAGACCGCTGGGATCGCTTCATGGCGCACCAGCAGGCCATCAGCTCGGCGCGCCTGCAAATGCGCATCGGCCGTGAAATTGAAGTGCTGGTCGATGAAGTCGACGAGCAAGGCGCGGTCGGCCGTTGCTTCTTCGACGCCCCGGAAATCGACGGCAACGTATTCATCGACAACGGCAGCAACCTCAAGCCGGGCGACAAGGTCTGGTGCAAAGTGACCGACGCCGACGAATACGACCTGTGGGCTGAACAGATCTAAACGCAAAAAAAATGAAAAGCCCCGCCCTCTTCACGAGATGCGGGGCTTTTTTACGTCTATCGTATTGTTCAGCAAGAGGATTTAACCTCACGCACAGAACAAGGGGCAGGCGGACATGCGCCATCATTCGGTCATCCACACACCGAAACACAGCGACTACGAAGAACTGACCCGGGTCTGGGAGGCATCGGTCCGCGCCACGCATGATTTTCTACCGGACAGTTACATCGAGCTGCTGAAAAATCTGGTGCTTACTCGCTATCTGGATGCCGTCATGCTGATCTGCACCCGCGACCGACACCAGCACATCACCGGGTTCGCCGGCGTTGCGGCAGGCAAGATCGAAATGCTCTTTATCGCCCCCGAACACCGTGGCGAGGGCCTGGGCAAACAACTCCTGCACTACGCCATGGAACACCTCAACGCCGATCAACTGGACGTCAACGAACAGAACCCGCAAGCCTTGGGGTTTTATTTCAAACAGGGTTTCGAAGTCATCGGACGCTCGGAAGTCGATGGCATGGGCCAGCCTTATCCACTGCTGCACATGCGTTTGAAGCAGGCCAATCAACAGGCGCGGCGCGGCTAAAAGCCACACAAGGCAAATGGACCCGCGATTAACCGGCGCGAGGCAGGTACAATGCCTCCCCCCTTTTGTAACGGCCCCTGTCATGACTGACCCGATTCGTCTCTCCAAACGCCTCATCGAGCTCGTCGGCTGCTCCCGTCGGGAGGCTGAGCTGTTCATTGAGGGCGGCTGGGTCACCGTGGACGGCGAAGTCATCGATGAGCCGCAGTTCAAGGTCGACACCCAGAAAGTCGAACTCAACCCCGAAGCCAAGGCCACCGCACCGGAACCGGTAACCATCCTGCTGCACGCGCCAGCGGGCATGGATGCCGACACCGCCCTGCAACTGATCGGCCCCGAGACCCTGAGCGAAGAACACCGCTTCAGCAAACGTCCGCTCAAGGGCCACTTCCTGCGCCTGACCGCCAGCGCCGACCTGCAGGCCAACGCCAGCGGGCTGCTGGTATTCACCCAGGACTGGAAGATCCTGCGCAAACTCACTGCCGATGCCAGCAAGATCGAGCAAGAGTATGTGGTCGAGGTCGAAGGCGACATGGTCGCTCACGGGCTCAACCGCCTGACCCACGGCCTGTCGTACAAAGGCAAGGAACTGCCAGCGGTCAAAGCCAGCTGGCAGAACGAAAATCGCCTGCGCTTCGCGATGAAAAACCCGCAACCGGGCATCATCGCCCAGCTCTGCCAGGCTGTCGGCCTCAAGGTCGTCGCCATCCGCCGCATCCGTATCGGCGGTGTTTCCATCGGCAAGGTGCCGGTGGGCCAATGGCGCTATCTGTCTGCCAAAGAGAAATTCTAAGGCGGCCACACATTTCGGCGTCGCCGTTAACGGCAACGCCCACAGCTGAATGATCAGGACTGCACACATGATTCATAATGACGTACTGCGCAGCGTGCGCTACATGCTCGACATCAGCGACAAAAAAGTCATCGAGATCATCAAGCTCGGCGGCATGGATGTCACCCTGCCCGACCTGGTGACGTACCTCGACAAGAAAGAAGAAGACGAGGAAGGCTTCGTACGCTGCCCGGACGACGTCATGGCGCACTTCCTTGATGGCCTGGTGCTCTTCAAGCGCGGCAAGGACGAAAGCCGTCCACCGCAGCCGATCGAGCTGCCAGTCACCAACAACATCATCCTGAAGAAACTGCGCGTGGCCTTCGAACTGAAAGAAGACGACATGCACGCAATCCTCAAAGCCGCCGAATTCCCGGTCTCCAAGCCTGAGCTGAGCGCACTGTTTCGCAAGTTCGGCCACACCAACTATCGCCCTTGCGGCGACCAGTTGCTGCGCAATTTCCTCAAGGGCCTGACCCTGCGCGTTCGCGGCTGATCATGAGCTACAGCGTTTCTCCGATTGGCTTCGTGCGCTCCTGCTTTAAGGAGAAGTTCGCCATTCCGCGTCAGCCGCAACTGGCTCCGGCCGCTCGCGGCACTCTGGAACTGGTGGCGCCGTTCGATCAGGGTGATGCGGTGCAAGGCCTGGAGCAGGTCAGCCATGTCTGGCTGCTGTTCCTGTTTCATCAGGCACTGGAAGACAAGCCGCGACTCAAAGTCCGCCCACCGCGCTTGGGCGGTAACAAGTCCATGGGCGTGTTCGCGACGCGCGCGACCCATCGCCCCAATGGCATTGGTCAATCGGTGGTCAAGCTGGACAAGGTTGAAGCCAATCGCCTGTGGATCTCTGGCATTGACCTGCTGGACGGTACGCCGATTCTCGACATCAAACCCTACGTGCCCTACGCCGATATCATCCCGGGTGCGTCCAACGAGATCGCCAGCGCCGCGCCGCAACTGATTCCGGTGCAGTGGGCGGATGCAGCCTTGCAACAGGCTCATACCCACGCCCAGCGCCTTGAAGAGCCCTTGGTCGAGCTGATCGAGCAATGCCTGGCGCAAGACCCACGCCCGGCTTACCAGACACCTGCACCCGAACGCGAATACGGCGCACAGTTCTGGGACCTGGACGTACGCTGGCATTACCCGGAAGCCGGGCTGATTCGCGTCCTCGAAGTCATCCCTGCGAAAACCTGAACGCCAGAAACGCAAAAGCCCGCGCAACCTTCTCAGGCAACGCGGGCTGATCGTTCCCACGCTCTGCGTGGGAATGCATCCTGTGACGCTCTGCGTCACCGGAACAACAACTTACTTCTCGACGAACGCACGCTCGATCAGGTAGTCACCGGGCTCACGCATACGCGGCGAAACTTTCAGGCCGAAGCTGTTCAATACTTCGCTGGTTTCGTCGAGCATGCTCGGGCTGCCGCAGAGCATGGCACGGTCATCTTCAGGATTGATCGGCGGCAGGCCGATGTCGCTGAACAGCTTGCCGCTGCGCATCAGGTCGGTCAGACGACCTTCGTTTTCGAACGGCTCGCGGGTCACGGTCGGGTAGTAGATCAACTTGTCACGCAGGGCCTCGCCGAAGAATTCGTTCTGCGGCAGGTGCTCGGTGATGAACTCGCGGTAAGCGACTTCGTTGACGTAACGTACGCCGTGGCACAGGATCACTTTTTCGAAACGCTCGTAGGTTTCCGGATCCTGGATGACGCTCATGAACGGCGCCAGACCGGTGCCGGTGCTGAGCAGGTACAAATGCTTACCAGGCTTCAAATCGTCCAGCACCAGGGTGCCGGTCGGTTTTTTGCTGATGATGATCTCGTCGCCTTCCTTCAGATGTTGCAACTGGGAAGTCAGCGGACCATCGGGAACCTTGATGCTGAAGAACTCGAGATGCTCTTCCCAGTTCGGGCTGGCAATCGAGTAAGCGCGCATAAGCGGGCGGCCGTTGGGCTGTTGCAGGCCGATCATCACGAACTGGCCGTTCTCGAAGCGCAGGCCCGGATCGCGGGTGCACTTGAAGCTGAACAGAGTGTCGTTCCAGTGGTGAACACTGAGGACACGCTCGTGGTTCATGTTGCTCATGTACGGGGAACTCCTGGATATTTTGTCTGCGCATGCTCTGCGCCAAGAGAGCAGCGCGCAATTGCATCGCATTCTAATGGCAGCGACAATATCTGTTAACTGGATTATTAAGATAAGGGTTATCGGTTATATAGATATGCGATTTACTCTACGTCAACTTCAAGTCTTCGTCGCCGTCGCTCAGCAAGAGAGTGTGTCTCGTGCTGCGGGTCTGCTCAACCTTTCACAGTCGGCGGCCAGCACCTCGATCACCGAACTTGAGCGCCAATCCAGCTGCCAATTGTTCGACCGCGCCGGCAAGCGGCTGAGCCTCAACGCCATGGGCAAACAACTGTTGCCGCAGGCAGTGGCCTTGCTCGACCAGGCCAAGGAAATCGAAGACCTGCTCAACGGCAAGTCCGGTTTCGGCTCGCTGGCGGTCGGCGCCACCCTCACCATCGGCAACTACCTGGCGACCTTACTGATCGGCAGCTTCATGCAGCTTCATCCGGAGAGCCAGGTGAAGCTGCATGTGCAGAACACTGCCAACATCGTGCAACAAGTCGCCCACTATGAAATTGATCTGGGTCTGATCGAAGGCGACTGCAGCCACCCGGACATCGAGGTACAAAGCTGGGTCGAGGATGAGCTGGTAGTGTTTTGCGCCCCGCAACATCCGCTGGCCGCCCGTGGCCAGGCAAGCATGGAGGAGCTGACGCACGAGGCGTGGATCCTTCGCGAGCAAGGCTCCGGCACGCGCCTGACCTTTGACCAGGCTATGCGTCATCACCGAAGCGCCTTGAATATCCGGCTTGAGCTGGAACACACCGAAGCGATCAAGCGCGCAGTGGAGTCTGGCTTGGGAATTGGCTGTATTTCGCGGTTGGCGCTACGCGACGCGTTCCGCCGCGGCAGTCTGGTGGCGGTGGAAACGCCGGATCTGGATCTGGCGCGGCAGTTTTATTTCATCTGGCACAAACAGAAATATCAGACGTCGGCCATGCGCGAGTTTCTCGACCTGTGCCGCGCTTTCACCGCCGGGGTTCAGCGCAGCGACGAGATCGTTTTGCCGACGATTGCCTAGGGTGAAAACTCGCCGAGCGGCGATCAGGCAAGGCAAAAACAGGCGAGGAAGCGGAGTTTAGGCACCTAAATGAGCATTCCGAGCCTGTTTTTAACGCAGTCTGGTCGACGCGCAGGCAGTTTTGTCAGAGCAGAATCACCGCCCACACCATCACGATCATGCTCAGGGCCATTAACTGAGCAGCGCTGCCCATGTCCTTGGCATTTTTCGACAACGGGTGCCGCTCGAGGGAAATCCGGTCAATTGCCGCTTCCACGGCCGAATTGAGCAACTCGACAATCAGCGCCAGCATGCAGACGGCAATCAGCAAGGCACGCTCGACGTGGCTGACATTCAGCACAAACGCCAGCGGAATCAGGATGACATTGAGCAGCACCAGTTGACGGAAAGCGGCTTCGCCAGTGAACGCTGCACGCAGGCCGTCGAGAGAATAACCACCTGCATTGAGAATGCGCTTGAGACCGGTTTGACCTTTGAAAGGCGACATAAAGTAGGCAACTGAACCAGAAGGAGTAGAAAAGCTAGATCAACAGAAGTTAAAAAAGCGTGAATGGAAGCGCCGTTAGTGGCTCGAAATTGACTCAAGTTGTTGCAACAGCAACGCCGCCTGAGTCCGGGTACGCACACCCAGCTTGCGGAAGATCGCCGTCACGTGCGCCTTGATCGTCGCCTCCGACACACTCAACTCGTAGGCAATCTGCTTGTTCAGCAGACCTTCGCAGACCATGGTCAATACACGGAACTGCTGTGGCGTCAGACTGGCCAAGCCTTCGCTGGCAGCCTTGGCCTCGTCCGAAACGCTGACCGCTTCAAATGCCTGCGGCGGCCAGAAGACATCGCCATCCAGCACAGAGCGCACCGCTTGCTGAATCACTTCCAGTGAACTGGATTTGGGAATGAAACCGCTGGCCCCGAATTCACGGGAACGCACCATGATCGAGGCTTCTTCCTGAGCCGAAACCATCACCACCGGGATCTGCGGGTATTGACCGCGCAACAGCACCAGCCCTGAGAACCCGTACGCGCCCGGCATGTTCAGGTCCAGCAGCACCAAATCCCAGTCAGCCTTTTCCGTCAGACGGGCTTCCAGCTCGGCAATGCTCGCCACTTCCACCAGACGAACCTCGGGGCCAAGGCCCAGGGTCACGGCCTGGTGCAGCGCGCTACGGAAGAGAGGGTGGTCATCGGCAATCAGGATTTCGTATGTGGCCATCTTTCAAATGATCCTGTTTTTTATGGCAGACCTGATGCATTCAGGTATCGCCAAGGCAACTCGAGGTACCGCCAGACAGCGGCACCAACAGGGCACGTTCAACGCCAAGAGCCCATAAAACCGGCGTTTCAATCTTCGCCCGCACCCCAATCGGCGCCAAGGATGCCCAGCGAAGCCTGGGTGGTCAAGCCGCAAACCTGTGGTTACCTGTCAGTATGGGCGACTCTCAGGACATGACCGGCGCTGTGTGTTCAACGAAAGGCAGCAATTCTGTATGGGCCGGGGTCGAGACATTCATTTCCAGCTGATGTTTGGCATCGAGGTAATGCTGGCTGAACACATCGAAATAGGCACCCAGTGCCGATGCAGCGTCTACATCCCCTGCCAGATCCAGGCACAACGCAGCCACTTCCGCGGTGCACAGGTGTTCGCTTCGGGTAGACCTTCGCAGGCGGTACCGCGAGAGCTTTTCGGGGAGCAGGCTGAGAATCGGAAACCTGTCGAAATAAGGGCTTTTCCGAAAAATCTTTCTCGCCTCGGTCCAGGTTGCATCCAGCAGGATGAACAGCGGGCGCTTCCCGCCGATAGTCTCAACCGTATGAGTCACACGTTCGGGAGCAACGTATTCGCCGGGAAAGACCAGATAAGGCTGCCATTGCGGGTCGGACAAAAGCTTGATCAACTGCGGGTCGACTTCAGTCCGCGACCAGATAAAGGCAAAGTTATCCCTGACCACGTCAGCGATCAGCCAGCCGGTATTGCTCGGCTTGAACACTTCCTTCCTGGTCATGATCAGGCAAACCCCGGCCTGTGATCCGACCTGGGGACGCCAGTTACACAGGCAGTGACTCTCGATCACCCGGCACGTATGGCAACGGGGCGCCCGTGAACCGCGGGCCAGAAAAGGCTTGGTACTCTCCTCTTCTCGCTCATCACGCAGACGGGCTACGGCGTTCGTGGCAAAACGTGGGGCGGTATTGCTCATCGAAGGCAGCACCGGCAGGGAAGGAATATCGACACAAAAAACACTCGGCAAGGCAGGAAGTCGCAGCAGTTTACCAGAGCGGCTCGCCCAAACCTGTACCGCCTACCCCCCGCTCGCCTATAATCCGCCGCCACTGAACGCACCGCCATGTGGCTGGTCGAAGCACCCGTCACTGAACCAGGAGAGTTTCATGCTGCGCCTTATCGTCCCCACCGCTGCCCTTCTGCTGGCCCTGCCCTTCAGCGCTCAAGCAGCCTCCCTGAATGACTTGAATCTGGGCAAGATGCTGGAAAAGGTTGCTGCGGAAAGTAACGTCGGCCTGCCTCGAGAAATCAATGAGAACCT
This sequence comes from Pseudomonas brassicacearum, assembly GCF_003732175.1. Taxonomy (GTDB): domain Bacteria; phylum Pseudomonadota; class Gammaproteobacteria; order Pseudomonadales; family Pseudomonadaceae; genus Aquipseudomonas; species Aquipseudomonas brassicacearum_G. The sequence continues at coordinate 235,736 of NZ_MOBI01000013.1, read as the reverse complement.
TCTCGACCAAGGTTATACGGTTGATGGCAAACAGCTGATCGACCACATTAGCGTGCAATCTGCTTATGCCGACGAAATGCGTGCCAATCCGAAAGTGGTTTATCTGCAACTGGGCGCCAGCGTTTGCCGCAACGCGAACTACCGCAAGCTGATGGCCAAGGGCGCGATCATGCGTTACGACTTCTCGGAAAACAAAACCAATCGCCCTGTAGGCTCGGCCAGCTACCAGGAATCGGATTGCCCTGCGCAAACGACACAAAAGAAAAAGTAATCACTTAATCAGCGAGAACCTGCGCGTCGTTGCTCATCATCGGCGCGCAGCTCTGCCACCAGCGCATGCAAATACGGCGAGCGCCACTCTTGGCCTTCCAGGCGCCGACGACATTCCTCTTCAAGGCTCACGTGATTGCGCGCGGCCGCCGACTGCAGCAATCGATACAGTTGCGCATCGATCTCCAGAATCACCAGGCTCATAGCCTGCCTCCTTGCACTTGATCGCCCATCATTGCGCGATGATTTCCTACCCGCTCCTGAAGCCTTGCGCCTTGCCCTGGACGCAATGCTGTCGTGTTGTGTCTGTAACTTAGTAAATCAGAGCCATGGCCGTCCGACACAGGTTCTGACGGGCGGTGACAGTCGGTTGTGAGCTCGCAATAAGTGATTGCCAGCGAAGACTTTCGAAGACCATGATCAAGTCAGCGCGACTCACCACAAACGTCTAGATTCAATGTATTGATGTTTAATGTTCAGGGCAGAAAAGGGGCTGCCCACTCAGAGTCCTGTCGTGCGAGCGTTTCTTTCATCCAAGGGATAAAACAGAACCCGTCTGGATGACTCGACCGCCACTTCAACGCTTCATGGTCAGGTCAAGTCGGGTGTAGTGCCCAGCCCTCTTTGCGGGCTGAGAGCGACACAAGCGGTGTCGCGGCTCAGGCGAATTTCTCGTTCGAGCCGAAGGTTCTGTGTAGAAGGAGAAGTTGAATGCCTTACCAACCGAATGACCTTCTGGTGCGTCATTTTCAAAGCATCGGCGTCGATCTCACCAGCAAGATCGAAGAGCAACTCAACCTGGTTTCACCCAATAGCCCGAATATTCCGATTTATCGCGACATGATGTTGACTGTCTTGCGCATGGCGCAAGAAGACCACAATCGCTGGAACGCCAAGATCACCCAGCAAACCCTGCGCGAACTTGAGCACGCCTTCCGTGTGCTGGAGCAGTTCAAGGGACGGCGTAAAGTGACCGTTTTCGGCTCGGCACGTACGCCGGTTGAACATCCGCTGTACGCCCTGGCCCGGGAACTGGGCGCAAAACTCGCCCAATCGAACCTGATGGTCATCACCGGTGCCGGCGGCGGCATCATGGCCGCCGCCCATGAAGGTGCAGGTCGGGATAACAGCCTTGGATTCAATATCACCCTGCCCTTCGAGCAGCATGCGAATCCGACCGTAGGCGGCACTGCCAACCTGCTACCGTTTCACTTTTTCTTTACCCGCAAACTGTTTTTCGTCAAAGAGGCCGACGCGCTGGTGCTCTGCCCCGGCGGCTTCGGCACGCTGGACGAAGCCCTGGAAGTGCTGACCCTGATCCAGACCGGCAAAAGCCCGCTGGTTCCCGTGGTGTTGCTGGATGCTCCTGGCGGCAGCTTCTGGGAAAGTGCGCTGGACTTCATCCGCAGTCAACTGGAGGCCAACCGTTACATCCTGTCGAACGACCTGAAGCTGATTCGTCTGGTGTACACCGTCGATGACGCTGTGGCGGAAATCAATCAGTTCTACAGCAACTTCCACTCCAGCCGCTGGCTGAAACATCAGTTCGTGATCCGCATGAATCACAAACTCAACGACCATGCGCTCGAGCATATACAGGAGGCCTTTGCCGACCTGTGCCTGAGCGATCACTTTCATCAACATACTTACGGTGGCGAGGAGCACGACGAGGCCCAGTTCAGTCATCTGGTGCGACTGTCCTTCACGTTCAATGCCCGTGATCACGGACGCCTGCGTGAACTGGTCGACTACATCAACCAGCCGGAAAACTGGGCCACGGCTCAGCCCCAGACGCCACAGCGCAAACGGGAACAGATCAAGGTTACTTGAGCAAAAAAAGGCCTGACTATCTCAATAGTCAGGCCTTTTCAGTCAGTCATCCATTCCTCGGCCGCTGAACAAGCGGCCAATCATTTCCATGGAGTATCCCCGATAGGCGAGGAAGCGCCCTTGCTTGGCGCGCTCGCGGGCGTCTATCGGTAAATGCCCGGCAAACTTGCGTCGCCAGGTCTCCTCCAGGTTTTCTTGCCAACTGATTCCGCTTTCACGCAGGGCGAGTTCGATATCGGCACGTTGCAAACCACGCTGACTCAACTCTTCGCGAATACGCAAAGGGCCGTAGCCGGAACGGGCACGGTAGGAAACGAAGCTTTCGAGGTATCGGGATTCAGACAGCAGCCCCTCTTCCGTCAGACGGTCGAGTGCTGTATCGATCATTTCATCAGAAGCGCCGCGCTGACGCAGTTTACGCGTCAGCTCGACTCGACCGTGCTCGCGTCGTGCGAGCAGGTCCATTGCGGTTCGCCGCACCGCGACGAGGGTATCGAGTACGGCGGTCATCGGATCAATCAGATATCAGCGTCAGCCAGATCATCGGCAGTCTCTTTGACCGGCGAAGCCTTGACGTCTGGAGTCGGCGTCAGCAGCTTGTCGCGAATCTGCTTCTCAAGAGTGGCAGCGATGTCCGGGTTATCCTGCAGGAACTTGGCCGAGTTGGCTTTGCCCTGGCCGATCTTGCTGCCGTTGTAGGCATACCAGGCACCAGATTTCTCAACAAAGCCGTGCAATACGCCAAGGTCGATCATCTCACCGTTGAGGTAGATACCCTTGCCGTAAAGAATCTGGAACTCGGCCTGACGGAACGGCGAAGCCACCTTGTTCTTGACGACTTTGACGCGGGTTTCGCTGCCGACCACTTCATCGCCTTCTTTCACCGCGCCGGTGCGGCGGATGTCCAGACGAACCGAAGCGTAGAACTTCAGCGCGTTACCACCGGTGGTGGTTTCCGGGCTGCCGAACATCACGCCGATTTTCATCCGGATCTGGTTGATGAAGATCACCAGGCAGTTGGCGTTCTTGATGTTACCGGTGATTTTACGCAGCGCCTGGGACATCAGACGGGCTTGCAGGCCCACGTGCATGTCACCCATTTCACCTTCGATTTCGGCCTTCGGAACCAGGGCCGCCACGGAGTCGACGATAATCACGTCAACCGCGTTGGAGCGCACCAGCATGTCGGTGATTTCCAGGGCTTGCTCGCCGGTATCCGGCTGGGAAACCAGCAGGTCGTCGACATTGACGCCCAGTTTGCCGGCATATTCCGGGTCCAGGGCGTGCTCGGCGTCGACGAATGCGCAGGTCGCGCCGGCTTTTTGAGCCTGGGCGATCACGGACAGTGTCAGCGTGGTTTTACCGGAGGATTCAGGACCGTAGATTTCAACGATACGGCCTTTTGGCAGACCGCCAATGCCGAGTGCGATATCCAGACCCAGAGAGCCAGTGGAAATAGCCGGGATCGCCTGACGGTCTTGATCGCCCATACGCATCACGGCACCCTTGCCGAATTGACGTTCGATCTGACCCAGGGCCGCAGCCAAGGCTTTCTTCTTGTTGTCGTCCATTAAAGTCCTCACGTAATCAATAAGGCCTGACGGCCAACACCTGTATAAGTAGCCAGTATTATTCCACAGCGTTTCGGGATCGCCTACCCCTCATTTGAGATTTCTCCGGCGGTATACTGCAGCAACCCCTCTAGCGCGGCCTTCACCGTTTGTCGGCGGACTTCACCGCGGTTGCCGGGGAAGTGTCGGCACTCTGAATACACGGCATCTCCGATCCCCCAGGCCAGCCACACGGTGCCCACCGGCTTGTTCGACGTGCCGCCGTCCGGTCCTGCAATACCGCTGACCGCCACGGCAAAACGCGCGCGACTCTTGTGCTGGGCGCCACGCACCATGGCTTCGACCACTTCACGAGTGACCGCCCCGACCTCAGTGAACAACTCGGCGGGCACATTCAGTTGCTGGGTCTTCTGGCGATTGGAATAGGTGACGTAACCCGCCTCGAACCACGCCGAGCTACCGGCAATCCGGGTGATCGCTTCGGCGATCCCGCCACCGGTGCAGGACTCGGCCGTACTGACGTGGGCATTGAGAACCTGTAAACGCCGGCCTAGTTGCGCGGCAAGCTGGGTGATTTCGTTCACGACTCTCTCCTTGATCAGGCGGGCATGCGCACTACCGTACACGAGCGAATCACGCTTGCAAGACGCAGGCTGGATCAAAATGTTAGCGAACAAGCGCTCTGACATAGGCCTGACAGGCCTGCAAGGCAATCAGTCCGCGGTCGCCTGTGTCGGTGATGCCGATAATTCGTTGAGCATGCGCCGGCTCAAGTCGGGCTCGTAGGGTTCCATGAACCACGCCGCCGGTGCCGGGGGCGGCTGACACACCACAACCGGTGTCGGCATCACGGGGGTCGACAAGGACTGACAGGCGCAAATCAGCAGTGGCAAGACGGTCGCGCAGGCGACCTTGATCACGTTGTGCATCACTCAAGGCCTTTGAATAGGTTTGATCGCTGGCGTGAAGACGCTGCTCCAGGGCCAGACGCTTGTCCTGTTCGGTGCGCTGTTGATTCGCCGCCGCCAGGGTCAGTTGGTTCAGCGCCTCGCCGTGCAACCTGGCTTGTTCCGCCAGTTGCCGACCGTAACGCCAATCCTGAAGGTGCCAGGACGCTGCCGCGGCACCGCCAGCCACAATGGCCAGTAGCACAGCGACGCCGATCACCCGGTAAGAAACCGGCATCAGACCGAAGGCTGGCATAACACCGCCCTCGCCCGTGTCCAGAGCTGTAAACGCTCTTCCAGCCCATTCAACCCGCCGTTGATCCGGCGGGTGATGCTGTTGAACTGGTCACGATCGGCCAGTTCATTCAAACCGTTCAGCTCCCAGAACCAGGCCGCCGATTCGGCCGCCCATTGAGGCTGCTCGAGCAACTCAGGCAGGGTCAGCAAACGCTCATCACCGAACAGCCCAAGGCTGCATCGACGATAGTTGTCGTGACCGGTGATCTGAATCAACCCGCGCCCGCGATAGCGCTGACCATCACCGTCAGCTTCAGGCGTGTTGCCCAAGCGGACGGCCAGCGCGCCGGTATCGTATTTGCTGAGGTACTGGTCGTTGCCCAACTCACGCACATAACGCAACTGCCCCGACTCATGGCCGACTTGCGCGAGAAACGCGGCGATGCGTTTGGGGGTGTTGATCTGGTGGTGATCCATGGCGGTGTTGAGGGCAGAAACGAAAACGCCCGCTTGGAGGCGGGCGTTGGGCATGATGTTGAGCAGTTGCCCTTCTGTTACAGGCATGAGGATGTCCTCGAGTTACTTTTGTTTAAGACCGAAGAGCGAGAGCAGTGAATTCGTCGATTCCTTGGGTTCAGAAAACGTCAGAATCGGCCACTCGACTTCAAGTGGGTAGCCTGCTTGCTGTTCGATGCGGTTCAAGGCAACGCAGTAGCGTTTCCAGTCCAGCAGCGCGGATTGCTCCTGTTGCGTGGCATCGCCCAAATCGACGGCGTATTGAAGCGGGGCGATGCGCATGGCGGCGTCGCGCAGGCGGCTGTCTCGCTCTTTCAGAACACTTGCCAGTTCAGCCGCGGCTTTCGCCGATTGATCAAGTTTCCAGTCGCCATCGAGCCAAACGTAATACTGACCGGGCCAGGGTTTATCGGTGAAACCTTCGGGTAGTTCCCCCAACTGCTCCCAAGTGGTCGAAACGCCTGTTTGGGTTTGAAATACGGTGCAACGGCGATCACGCACTGCCTCGGGAGCGCCATTAGCCCAGGCCCATACAAAGCCGTTTTCAGGCTCGGCAAGTTCCTCAGGTAACTCGACGGCATTACTCGGTAGCTGCACACCAAGACCCGGCGTGACAAACAGCTCTACCGGACCGTTCAGAACACCTGAATCGTCGACTAAATAATGAAACATAGACACCTCAGATAATCTTGATTCGACCTGGATAGGCAATATTTCGCGGCCGGGACTTAAAGGAGTAGAGCAAGGTATTAGCAGTATCCATCTGATAGGTAGTTCCTACAGGAAAAGTAGGCCCACCATTGACGACTGCAAAGTTGCGCACTTCTTCCTGCGTATCCGCACCAACCGATGCAAGACTGTCGGACCATCGGGACCCTATGGCACCCGCGCCCTGAGCACCAAACGCATAGGAATGGTAAGTACCGGATTGAGCCGATCCCGGTCCACGTCCGGTATCGACCGTTCGTCCTTCGGAAAGAATTCGCAAAAACTCCCCTCGCCCCTCAGGTCCGCGGAATGTCAGCGCACCATCACCGGTAGTCCATCCGCCTTCATTACCGAGCCGACTAGCCTCGGTTTTCAGCATCCCGGACTGCTGGGCGTGATCCCACAGCCATGGCCATTCAGCTCGACTCAACACAGAACCGTTTAGCGCACCGTACCCACCCGGGCTCAGGAGCGTTGTCGTTTCAAAGAAGGGTCGCCCCAGCGGAACACCATCGAACCGCCCTACAGGCCACCAACTACCGGCACCATCGCTGCGCAAATGCCACCAATCCCCCGCCCCCATCAACACCAGGAACGGATAGCCCGCAGGACGAAGGTGGGTATGAAACTTGATCGTGTCCGTCCCCATGCACTGGACTGTCAGCCGGTTGCCGCTGTTATCCAGCCGCCTCACGATGACATCACGCACACCCAGCGCTCCATCGGCGGCAGGCAGCAGCAAGGTGGCTGCATCCGTCCCGGCACTGACCAACACGAGTCCCAACTCCTCAGCCAGCAATGCTTTGGAACCCGAGACACTGGTTACCAATGAGCGCATGGGGCTCGACTTCGCCGTGATCATTTGCAACGCCTTGAGCAACTGACTGTTGTCAGCCTCAGACGGTGCCAAACCGACGCTCGTAATAACCGCCAGCAGTTCCTGAGTAACACTGTTACCCCACGTCGCGGGAATCAACGATCCCGGCGTTCCAGAAACCACATTTTCATCAACGAACTTGCCATTCACCAGCCCGATGCCGGGGACACTTTTTGGATAGTCCAATGTTCCACTCCTTATAAATGTCTATTGAGCGATGGCGGGTTCTACCGGCTTCACAGTTTTTCTGACCCGTGTTTTTCTAACGGGAGCGGCCATAACGCTGACGGGGGCAACCAGTACCGGTCGCACCGTGAATTCAGGAAACTCTTCGGTTGCCGGCCAATTGCGCAAGTTACGGCGATAAGTTTGCAAAGCTTCGTATTCCGCGGCTGACAACGTAGTTGCAGCTCCCGTTTCCAGTTCGTCGCGATGCCTTGCAACCAAACCATCGGTTTGAAACAGTTCGGAGTCGCGCCAGGCGCGTTCAGCCCCTTCTTGTTCAAGAGCAGAACTCATCGGAAGTGATTCGCCGCCGTGACTCAGCCACTCCAGATAGGCAATCCAGTCACGATTAGTTGGATCTTCAGGAATAAAAACCGAGTCAACGAGACGAAAAACTCCGTTCGTCATTAATTGATAGCGCATCTTGCGTCACTCCTAAATTTCAGCATCAGCCGTAGCGTGGATGTAATAAGACTGGGTGACGACTGCCACATCGGAGTTATCCACCCATAAGCCTCGCGTAGACACTGCATAGGGCCGAGCATTGGCGGATGAAACCTGATCGCTCCCCGATCGCCATTGACCCGGTGTTCCGTTCGACATGGGCTTGTATAGGCTAATGCTTGGAGTTGTTCTTTTTTCAACCTTGAAGGACCACTGCGCTAACGGCTGAGAGGAAAAGGTGACCTGGCCCATCTTGACCGTCGATATAAGGGCTCCGGCGACAGAACCCGTTGTGTCTCCCGGCTGAACATCCTGGTTGAAGGTTTTTTCGTAATAACGCTGACAAAGAATCAACTCGTCTGCGGGAGTACGAAACTCAAAGGGCGTGGACACTGGGCCTTCTTCAAGTTGGACCTGAGCCAGGTCGATTGTCTGCAATACATTCAATGGGAGGTCGAACGCTAGTCTAAGACAATCATTACTGGTCCCTCCCAGCGTCTTACCAGCAATGGAAGGAACCTGAACAGTCGCGCTGTATCGAGCCCAGGAACTGGTTAATTGAAAGCTCCCTACAGTCGTCACAACAGGCTCCGAGCCACCGCCAAAAAACTGCGCTACCGTTACAGTTACCTGACGTGCGGAATCCGCTTTTGCCCAGAACGTTACTGTTGCCAACTTCCCTGCCAAGGTTCTGACCGATTCAATAGTCTGTGAAATCTTGTGTGTATTGGCTCCAGCACCCGCAGTAATTTGCTGCCAGCGCAGAAAATATCGAGGTTCATTGGGAACTTCTGTCTGCCCTAACACGAAATTCTGGCGGGAAATATTGACCCCAGCATTGCCATTCCAATCACAACGAAAACGGTCAGCAATAAAGGCACCCGAGTTGGGACCGAGATTGGTAATGCCACGCTGCCAGATATCAAAATTCCCGTTAATAAGAAGGTTCTTGCGATAAACCTGAACCGGGAAACGCTGTTGTGGATCAAGTTTCGCCAGTTCCTTGATAGCCAGTGTCAGCTGATTAGTTTGATTTTCTGCAGGCACCATTCCCGCAGCGCTTATCGCACTCACAATCTCCTGCGTTACCGCATTCCCCCAACTTGCCGGAATCAACGATCCTGGTGTCCCGGCCACCGGATTTTCATCGACGAACCTGCCATTCACCAGCCCTACGCCGGGTGTGTTTTTTGGATAATCCATAATGTTTGTCCTCCGGCCTTGTTTGACCGGGATATTTGAACGAAAACAAAAGCGCCCACTGGGTTAGTAGGCGTCAGATCTGTATTTCAAGAAACTCGTACTCATCGTGGCCGGGGCTAACCCGCTGCGCTCTACTGCGACAGATCGCTCACGACGTTATGCAGGGCCAGAATGGCTGCATCGCACACTTCTTTGGCCCGTTCTGTCTTGCCCTTGGCGACTTGCGCCCGAATCTGCTCCTTGGCTTTCAAGCGCAGGGTGCGCAGGGTCAACAAGCTGTTATTGAATTCGGCCGATTTGCCAAGAATGTCGTCGGCGGCCTCTTGGGCTGTTCGCCCTTTGACGGCCCATGCGCTCACAGACAAAGGGACCGCTTTTTTGGGATAACCCGCGTCCTTGAAGGCCTGTGCGTCGGCGGCGGCGCTCGCATATTCCATAGCGCGCAGCGGATCCCCGGTCAGGGTCTTGCGGGCCCTGTCTGCTGCCGCGTCCACTCGGGAGCAAAGGTTTTCTGTTTCCTGACGCTCTACCGTTGTCACTTTGGCGGGATTCAGCACCCATTCGGCGCCATCCCAGTCATGAACTGTAGAAGGCTGGACAGGACGAAGTTCGCCTTCGAATTGATGCATTTCCTGAATCACTTTCATCGGATCAGCTCCCAGGACAGATTGACGTTTACGGCGTTCGAAAAATTGACGGCAATGCCTACGCTGTAGTCGGAGAGCGCCTGGTGACTTTTTATTCCCATACTGAGTAGCAGCTCATCACTTTCCGCACTGGTAGAACCCAGCGTGTGCTCTGCCTGATACACCTGCCAAAGAGAGCGAAGCTGTGAATGATCAAAGCTGGCAGTCAGTGCCGATACCGTTACATCGTTTAAAACATTGCTGGTAAACAGAATGCAGGGTGTCGGGTTTGCCGGATCAGCCCAGCCCACAGCATGATTGGAACTTGATGGTGATACTGGAGACAGGTAGCAATAATTACCACCTAACCAGCCTGCCTGCGGAAAAGCCAGCGAGGTGATTGCGGTCGGGGAAGGCGTGGGGTTGCCGGCAACCAGACGCGCAGCACGCGCGTGTGGATCAAGCGGCAGGTAAACCACACCTGTGCCATTCACAGTCTGAGTCCAGGTCAATCGCGCACGGTTATAGATTTGGCGTACCGTAGGTACTGTTCCCGGTGCGCCGGTCACTACCCAGGCAAGGCACATATCCAGCGGTGTGGACTGAAAACCACCCCCGGCGGCCCCATTCACGGCCCCCTTCAGAGAATCCGGGGCACCGTCATAAATAGTTCCCCGCTGCACATAGAACGTCAGCGCACCACCAATGATCTGCGCTCTGATGAAGTACCCCGAATTCGGCAGCAAATCTGCGCTGCTCCATGCCGTTGTCATGAAGGTCCGGGACCGGCCGAGTTGCCCTGCCAGTACTTCCTGACCGACGCTGATGTACACACCCGCCGGAATCGATACCTTCCCGCCACTGGTCGAAACAGCCGCAGGTGTCACAGGCAGCCGCGCATCAGGTGTCGCCACCGTGGGCAAAGGTAAAGCAGCGATGGGCAATGCCAGATCCTGATTCCAGCCCTTGGCCGTGACGCTCTGAATCGCCTGCAACAACTGATCGTTCTTTGTCTCATCCGGGGTCAACTCGCCCGCCTTGATGACGTTCACAATCTCCTGGGTGACTCCATTACCCCACGTCGCCGGAATCAGCGATCCCGGTGTTCCGGTCAACGGGTTTTCATCGACAAACTTGCCGCTGATCAACCCGGCGCTGGGCACACTCTTCGGATAATCCATTTCCTATCCCCTAGTCATAATTGATGTGCACCAGCGTATGCGCCGGCGCACTGCGGTGGATCAAACACTCCAGCGCCGAACCCGGATTCATGCCAAAACGCTCGCCCCAGTAACTGGCGCCAAAGCGCCGACCCAACAGCAGGCGGCCGCCGGTGTTGAGGGTCCACATGAACTGCGCCTGCCAGGTACCGAAATGCGCGGCGCCGAAACGCGAGCGGCCCATACGCGGGGCTTCGAGTTCGGTGATGGTGGCGTTCGGATAGCCCTGGGTGCGGGCGATTTCGACGAAGTAGCTGATCGCCTGGCTGCCGACTGCGAGCAGCCGCCGACGTACCGCGAGGCGGCGGTCGTCGAACAGCGGAGTCAGGCCCAGGCACGGATCGGGCAGGTTCATCACCCGTTCCCAATCCGGCACCAGTTCGCTGACGCCGGCCGGGTCCATTTCATTGAGCAGGTCGGCGGCGCGGGCGTCGAGGCGAGCCAGTTCCTGGGAGACGTCTTCCAGCACTTGCTCCAGTTCCGGCACTCGCTCCGGGTCCCAGGCCGGGCCGCTGGGCAGCAGGCTGCGCAGTTGGGTCTGGTATTGCTCGGCGGTTCTTATTGCAGCCATACGCAACCTCCGAACGTCAGCAGCTGATTGCTCGCGGCCGTAACGTCGGCGGCTGGCGCGACCAGTTTGTGATCGCTTTCGCCGGTGGCGCTGCTGATGGCTTCGGCGATGTGGGTCAGCAGCAAGGTTTCACCGAGCCCGGCCTCGCGGTTGTGCAAGTCGCGCAACTGCGCTTCGACGGCGGCGCGCACGGCGCTGGTGTCGGGGGTGAGGCGCAGACTGTAGGTCACCGGCATCTGCACCGGCGCCAGCACATGCAGCTCGGCAGTGACCGGGCGCAAAGGCTCGATGTACGCCTGGACCAACGCCAGTTGCGTAGCGTCCGGAACCGGTTGCGGGTCATCGTCACGCATGACGAACAAACCGACGGTGCCTGGCCCCAGATAGCTGCCACGACACCAGGCGCGGGTGATTCCCGGGCACTCCAGCGCCCAGGTTTCATAGTCTTGCGCCGAGCCGCCGTGAGGGATGATGCGGTACGAGCGAATCACTCGCGAGCGCAGCGATTCGACGCTTTCGCGAGCAATGCCACCGGTCAGACCCGGCGCCAGCACGGTGAAGACACCGCCGATGCCCTGGATCGGCTGCACCGGGATCAGCGTCATGCCCGCATCGGCATTGCCGATAGATCCGGCGTCCAGTGCGGCGATGGCGGTGCTGTTGAGACCATTGCTGGTGGTGAGCGCGGCGGTCACTTTGTAGGTGCGACCGTCGCTCGATTGCAGCAGGGTGTCGACATCCAGCACCGCGCCCGCCGTGGCGCTGAAGCTGACGCTGCCACGGGCGGATTGCGCCGCTTTACGCGGCTGGTTGAGGCGTAGCGCGGCGATGCGTTCCAGCGTGGGCTCATCGGCCTTGTCCGGCAAAATCTGCTCGGCGATCCAGTCCAGATAGCCATACAGGCCAAAGGCTGCACCGCCGAGGGTTCGGGCCAGAACTTGCGCATCGGACTGGCGCAGCGAATCGCCGGCCAGGTCGCTTTGGGTGCGCTTGATCAGCACCGGCAGCGAAGGCATTTCAAACGGCATAGGTCACCTGCCAACTGTGTTCAGGGTTGATGTCCAGACGCTCACCGTCGGCCAGGGTCAGGACCGTGCGCAGGTTCAAGCGCTGGTCGTCGAGGCGTTCGCTGAGGATCTCGATGGCGCTGCAATGGCCGTCGTCGATCAGCCATTGCAGGGCTTCGCGGGCATAAAATTCGGCGTCGAGCTGGGTCTGCCGGGTCAGCTTGACCCGGCGCAACAACCACAGGCGCGAGCCGATTCGGTCGTCGGCCACCGTGGGAAAACTGTCGCCCCACCAGCCGAAGCGTTCGTCGTCATCGAGGAAGTCATCGTCGGCGGCGCGGCGCCAGGTGAAGAGGCTGATCAGCACCGAACGGGTCAATGCGGTCTTGAGGTCATGACTGATAAACATCACTGGCCTCCTGCGGGGGCAGCGGTCTGGCCGTTGCCCGGCTGGACGCCCGGATGCACGTGTTTGATCTGGCTGATACCGCCGGCAACCTGGTCCCCCTGGGAGACGATCTTGCCGGTCTGGGTCAGGGTCGGCGTGTCGATGTTCACAGCGCTGCTGGCGCGGATGTTCAGCGTGCTGGTTTCGATGTCGATGATCCGGCCGCGCTTGAAGTGGACCTTGTCCCCTTCGTCGGTGTAGATCGCCACTTCACCGGGCGCCAGCGCCTTGAGGCGATAGCGGCGATCGGCGACCACCAGCACCACGGCGTGAGAGCGATCCCCGCCGAGGAAGGTCGCGATACCTTCGGCACCGGCCAGCGGGTTGCTGGTGAAACCGTAGGGTTCGAAGTGCTCCATGTCGTCGTTCACTTCGCCGGCAGTCAGGCGCATTTGCAGCGATTGCAGCTTGGTAGCCGAATTGGCGAGCACGACAGTGCCGCGCGCCAAGAGGCGTGTCAGTAGGCTCATTGGTTTTTCCTTGAATGGCGAGCGCGCTTTTTTGTGGGAGCTGGCTTGCCTGCGAATGGGATGTCGCGGCGCGTCAGGCAAGACGCCTTCGCGAGTATCGGAACGCCGCCCGGCCCGCTCCCACAGGTTCAGCGTCAACCTCAAGACTTCTTGGGCGGCACCGGGTTGGCGTCGAAGGTATGCGGCGGCGCCACTTGCAAGGTGGTGATGGAGCCCTGCTCAGAGAGCGAGTAAGTGACCTTAGAGATCAGCATGTCCTGATCAAAACCCAGCACCTTGTCGATCACCCGAACCAGCGTGTTGTGCCGCCACAAATCGCCGTTGGATTGCCGCCAGCCTTGCACCCTGTAGGTCGTCGCCAAGGCCTTGCCAGTGCGGGTGGCGCTTTCCCAGTCGGCGCGTTGTTGCGCCAGTTCTGGCGTCAGTTGCGCGCTTTCGCTGATCACCGTGACCCGCTTGCGTTGGGTCGTAGCATCGGTCGCCACACCCGACACTTCGCTCACAGCGCTGCCGCTTTTAGTGTCGCTGCCCTTGTGCTGGCCAATGACCCGGTATTCGGAAAACACCTGGCTGAAATCCATCGGCGCGTTGGCCGAGAGAATGTTCTTGCCCAGCTCCAGCACATCACTGGCCCGCCCGCCGCTGCCGGGTTTCGCCAACAGCACACGGCCTTCGGCATCGTCGGTGGAGAACACCCGGTACAGGGTCAGCAAGCGGTCGATGGACTGGAACACCGTTTCTCCCGGGACGATGCTGTGTTTGTTCAACTTGGCGGTTTGTGCAATCTCGCTGACCACCCCCACGCCATAAGGCGATGCCAGGGCCTGGACGATGCTCAGCACGCTTTGTTCCTGCCATTGGCTCGGACGGTTGATCGCTGCGCAATCCACCAGGTCCCGGGTCAGCGAACTGCCCTCGATACTCAGGCTGATCTGCTTGCCGTCGTAACTGATCGGCGCCTTGTAGACGTGCCCCATGAGCACCAGGTCGCAACCGATCCGCACTTGGCAACGCGAACCGGGTTTGATCGGCACCGCCAGGGTTTGTCCCGGCCATTGCCAGGTGATGTTGAGTGTGAAGGTGCGGAACTGACGCTCCAGGTCCGCACTGATTTCAACGCTTTTCCAGCCGCCATAATCCAGACCGTTAACGGTCAGGCTGACGGCGTTTGCAAGGTCGGTCATGGTTTACTCCCGGGCGATTTGCAGGCCGCCCGGGGGCAGGAATCCAAAGTGAATCACACCGTTGCGTTGCGTCACTTCACCCACCCGAGTGGCATCCCCCAGGTATTTGTAGGTGAGCACCAGTGCCGGCATGCTCTGATTGGGAGACAGGGTGATCAGCCGCACACCGGAGGATGCCACCGCCGTCAGATGCCCGAACAGTTGCTGACGCAATGCATTGAGCGCTTGATAATGCACGGCATCCGCCTTGAGAGCGGCTTGCCAGATCGCTTCATTGAGCGCATCGCGCAAGGTCAGCACATCGTCGGCCACCGGCACGTCCACCCGCTGCACCGGTTGCACCGCTTGCTGCGCCAGGGACGGCGTGGAGTTCAATTTGACCACCGGAGTCGCCACCGGCATCCGCGCCACCTGATAGCCGAGCTTCACCAACAACGCGTCCTGCACCAGATTGGCCATGGCCTGAGCCGCCGCCACTGTGTCCTTGCCAGTGGTGAGCTTGGGGGCATCGATCTTTTTCACCGCTTCGACCTGCTGCGAGGCGCTGGCGAGAACGCCACGGTAACCCTCACGCGCGAAGTCCCCAAGCTCCTTGATGTCACCCAGCAAACCCTTGAACTCCGCGCTCACTTCACGGGGCAGTTCCTTGATCGCCTTGACCAGCAAACTGAGTTCCTTATAGGTCTCGATCACCTCCTTGAACTCGTGCTCGATGACCTCGTAGATGTCTTTGAGGCTGTCGCGCAGCTCCTTGATGCCGATCCGCGCCGCCTTGATGAGGCTCATGGCATCTTCGAAGCGGCGCACCATCGACCCCAACAAGCTGTCGGCCGACACCAGCAATTGCTCGCGAGTGTTGACCTGAGCGGTGGGGAACTGCAGCGGCTGGTCGGGGTAGAACTTCAGGGCGAACGTCACCAGCCCGCCGTCCTGGCGGGTCTGGGTCATTTCACATTCGCCGACCTTGACCTGCATCCGTCCCAGCCACGGATGAACCAGTTCACCCGCGCCCTCCTCCAGCGCCTTGAGCAGTTTGTCACGCTGCTCCAGGCAATCGGGCCCGACGATAAACGCCGTCAGGTCGTGGATCTTCGCCTGTTGGCCAAGGCCCTCGAAGAACGGCTGGTCACGCTGGGGATACTCATGCAACTGACCTTTCTGGCCGACCGGGGTTTTCGCCTGATCAACCCAGAATCCGACGCCGCGAAACGACGCCGGCAACAAACGATCACGCCAACTCATTCGAACCTCCTAAAGACAGTGAGCGATAGCCAATCTGCGACGTCACGGCCAGGCCAGGTTGGTTGGTCTGTGGTTGATCGGTGCGCATGCCGGCCGGTGCATTTTCAAAGCGCACCGTCAGGCCGCCCTCCAGTTGCGCGCGGTTGTTGGCGGCGCTTTGTTGCACCAGGGCGTTGGAGCCTTTAGGCAAATCGCTCGACAGCGACGCTTGATCGTTACTGGCACCGAAAAACGCTGGCGCCAGTTCACCTTTGCCCTCGGCGTTGGTTTTCTGTTGCGCCTCGGTCAAGCCTTCGACCTTGCCGGTGATCTTCGCAATGAAGCCACTGACACTGCCGCCGAACAGGTCCTTGATCGGTTCGATAATCGCCTTGAGCTTTTCCCACAGCCCACTGAACCACGCGATGATCGGCGTCCAGTGCTCGGTAATCATCGCCATCGGTGACCAGTCAAACAGCGTTTTGAACAGTTCCCCGACCGGGGCCGTGACACTGCTCAGCGAGTCCCACAAGCCCGAGAAGAATTCACTCAGTGGCTCCCACGCCGCACTGACCTGCGCCATTGGCGACCAGTCGAACAGACCTTTGAAGAAGTCCACCACCGGTTGAGCCATCACCTCCAGGGTTTGCCACAACCCCGAGAAGTAGTTGCTCAGCGGGTCCCAAACTGCGCTGACCAGCGCCATCGGTGACCAGTCGAACAGGCCTTTGAAGAAGTCCACCACGGGCACGGACAGTGCCCGAAGCAAATCCCAGATCGCTGAAAACAATCCAACCAGCGGTTGCCAGTTGCTAACGACCATCCCCAACGGAGTCCAGGAAAACAGCGTCTTGAAGAAGTCGATAACCGGCACAGCAACGGCTTTGACCCCTTGCCAAAGCGAACTGAAGAAGCTGTTGATCGGACGCCAGTTGGCGATGATCATCCCCAATGGCGTCCAGCTGAAGATCACCTTGAACGCGTCGAACACTAGAGAAGCCGCCGCTTTGATCACATCCCAGAGCGCGGCGAACACCTGACTGATCGGCCCCCAGTTGTTGATGATCATCCCCAGCGGCGTGAAGGCGAACATCGTCTTGAAGAACTCGACCATCGGCATGACAACCGGTGCAATCTCTTGCCAGAGTCCAGCGAAAAACGCCGAGATCGGCTTCCAGTTCGCAACGATCACCCCGGCCACCAACGCAATACCCATGGCAACCAACATCAGCGGGCTGGTCTTGAGCACCGTGCTCATCAGGTCAAGCGCTTGCGTGGTGGCGGTGACCGCGGTTTGAATCGCCGAGAACGCAATAGCGCCCGCGGCAATGCCCTGGACCAGCTCCGGATTGTCGTTGAGCAAGGTCCCGACACCATTGAGCAACGGTTCAAGACCGACCACCACCGCGCTGACCGCTGGCAGTAACGCGGCGTCAACCGCGACCGAGACCTTGTCCATCGAAGCGCTGAAAACGCTCAGGTTTTGCGCAGCACTTTTGGGTACGCTCGGTACATCAACGCCTTTTGCCGACTCACTGACTTCTGCCAATTTGCCCTGGAACGCTGCCGCCGACTTGATACCTTCGACGAAGGGCGTGACCACGCTACCGCCCTTGAACAACCCGCTGATGTCCAGCTTGCCCATGCCGGCCTGCTCAAGATTGGTTTTGAAGCTATCGACTTTCGCCCGAAGGTCCTTGAGCTTGGGTGACAGTTCATCGATGCCTGTCAGCAAGACCGCTTTTTTCTCAATCTTTTCTGTCTCTGCCATCACTGCACCTGCTGCATCGCATTGATCCGTTGCGCGTGCTCCAGTGATTCGCGGAGCACGTCCAGTGGCCTGGCCATCATCTGTTCGGGGTCAACCTTCCAGAACCAGGCCAGGTCATAGGCGACAGCGATCAGGTCGGAGATGGCGCCGATGCCGCACTCATGAAAAAACTCGCGACGGCCCAGCTCAGCGCGTTGAGATCAGCCAGGTCCAACTGGTTGACCGACGACGGCGGGATGCCGGCGCAGACCGCGATGTATTTGGCCGCGACGTCCATGTCCAGGCTGACTTCTTCGCTCTTGTCGATCTTGTATGGCAGCGCCTTGATCGCCCGCACTTCCTGCACCGTCGGACGGCGCAGGGTCAGTTCGGTCAGCGGCTCGCCGTGGGCCTCGATGGCCACTTGCAGCTTCACGGCTTGAGTCATTGCCAGGTCCCCTTCACACCTTCGAAGACCAACGCGATAGACGCATCATCGCCCTTGGAAATCGGCGCATCGACCAGGTAGGCACCGGCCAGCACGAAGACTTTGCCGTTGCTGAATTCGCAGGTGACGGTCATGTCGGTGCCAGCGATCAGCTGCTTGAGCGGGAAGTCCGGGGTGTGCAGCGCCGTCACCTTGAACGATGGGGTGATGTCGGTTTCCTTGTAGAAACCCGGCACCAGTGTTTCGCGTTTGGTGGACATCAGCGGCGCTTCGCAGCCACCGTTGATAGTCAGTTGAGCGCCGTCCACTTTGACGTAGCAGGTGCCCGCAATCAGTTGACCCATGGTGTTTCTCCCTTCAATAAAAAGCCCACGCGAGGTGGGCTGAACTCATACAGTGAAACGCGGCACTCAGGCCGCGTTGTCGTACTGCAAACGGAATTGGTTGAGCAGCGCGAACACACGCAAGCCGTTGATGTAATCCGGCGGGAACAGCACGTTGACGCGGCTCGGGTCCTGGCTGTCGCGCTCGACGATCAGGTGCTCGGCGAACAGCTCGGCGTTCTCGACGTGACCTTCCAGTTCGAGCTTGGCGTACTGGGCGATCAGCTCACCGCGAATGGTGCTCGGGGTCACGATCGGCTGGCCGGCACCGAAACGGGTGCCGTCGGCGGCCAGCTTGTGGCGACCGTACTTGCTGGTGATCACGCTTTGCAGGCGACGCACAATGAACGCCGACTGGTGCATGGTTTCGCTGTCCAGGTAGGAGTTGTCTGCCTGGCCGTAAGCGTTTTTCTGATAGGTGGTGATCGCCCGCTGAATGCGCACGTAGCCGCCTTCGTAGTACGCGGTAGCGATGCCGTAGTTGAGCAGCGACTGGCGCTCGGTCAGGGTGAAACGCTCACTGGCCGGAGCCGGTTCGACGCCCGACAGGCTGCCGCTTTGAGTCGGACGGCTGGCGTCGGCAGAGATGAACACCGAGGTCCGCGCAGCCAGTGCGGCCGCCTGAACCCAGAACGGTTGAGGAACACCCAACTCCAGCGCCTGAATGGTCATGTGCTGGTCGTTGCGGGTTTGGCCGGCGGCGACCAGGGTGCCAACGGTGCCGCGTTTGGCGGTGTAGACGTGACCGAACAATTGCTTGGCCCACGACCAACGCCCGACGCTGTCATCCATGACGGCTTGCCAGGTATTGAGGGTCGCAGTGTCAGTCCACGGCATGCAGATAAACTCGAACGGCTCATCGCCCAGTGCAGCGACGGCCGCCACCTGATCCGGCACGCCAGCGCCACCGGCCATTGGGGTGATGGCAGTGGTCAGGCCAGCCGGTGTGTCTTCACCGTTGCTCTTACCCAGGCGATTGAACTGCAGGCTGATGTCGTTGGCACTGTCACCAGTCCATTTGGCAGTCAGGGTAATCACGCCTTCAACCGCAGCGGCGGTGACCGGCAGGTCGGCGCTGGCGTTGATTTTCAAGGCCAGTGCAGTTGCGGCCTGAGCCGCCGTTGCCGCATTAACGACAGCCGATTGAACACGTACGCCGCCGACATACAGGTTGAGTACACCGCTTTCCGTTGCGGTGCCGGTCAGGGTCAGCACACCTTTGGCAATGCTGCCCACGGTGTTATGCACCGGCAGGCACCAGATTTCACCGACCGGGTCGGTCTTGCGCCAGGTCTCGTACATCGAGGCCAGCATCGAGCCTTGACCACCGATGCTTTTGGCCAGCGCCACGCTGGACACCAGCACCAGTTTGCCGACCTCGGCGCTGGCGACGTTGTCGTTGACCTGAGCGACGATCAACCGGCGCATGGCCGACGACGCGCTATTGGCTGCCGAATTGTCCATCTCGGCGTAGAACAGCGGAACACGAATGTCCGCAGGAATGTTGCTAAATCCGATCGCCATTATTTGGCTCCCTGTGGTGTTGCCGCTTCCACGGCTTTGGTAGTGATATCGCCATCGGCCAGACGTCGACGCCACCAGGCGTTGTCCGGCACTTCACGGCCTTCGAGAGGCAACAGATCGCCCGCTTCCGGGTCGGGCACGGCACGGCCTTCGGCCGGCAGCACAGTGATGCGTTTGCTCATTGCTTTACGTCTCCAGAGAAAGTCAGTTCCAGGCGCCCGTCAGGCCCCGGACGTTTCAGGTTGGGGTCCGCCGGGTCGATCGCATCGACCCGCACGGTCACCCCGGTAAAGGACGACAAGCCGTCCAGTTCACGCTCGTGCCAGCTTTCCGCCGGTTGACCTGGCAGATTGCGGCCGAGCTGAAACTCGGTAAAAAAGCGCAAGCGATACAGCGCACGGCTGCTGTTGATGGAAACCAGTTCGCCGCCGTCATAGCCGATGACGTCGTAGTCGTTACCGGGCTTGAAACCCACCAGTGCGCGCCAGAGTTCGGCGCGCAGGTCGTGCAACAGATCCAGCGCTTTTGTAGCGTCCGTGGTGTCGAGCACCAGGGTCACTTCGAAACGGTCGCGGATCGGTTGCAACATCAGGTTTTGCGCCACGCTTTTGCTCGCCAGATCGGCGAGCGGCACGACGTAGGCACAAGGGGTTTGCAGCGGTGTGTTGGTTTGCAGTGATTCAAGATCAATGCCCGCAGCGACACGGTTGGCAAGGCTGGGGCATTGCTCACGCAACTGCGTGAGGATCGGCGTGATCTTCATGGAGGCGCTCCAGAATTGAATGAAAGATGCCAGTCAGGAACCTGTGGGAGCGAGCCTGCTCGCGATGGCGGCCTGACATTCGGGATTGATGTTGACTCGCACACCGCTATCGCGAGCAGGCTCGCTCCCACAGGGAATGCGTTCAGCAATACATCGCAGTCGACCCGAGTCAGTGATGGGTGTTATGCCTTGGCGTCCAGGCAGGTCGCCTCGATCGTGCAGCGGTAACTCTTCTCGCGATTGCTGCTGGCCGTAACCTTGTCAATCGACCAACGCCCGCGCATGAAATCGGGCCAGGTGGTATCCAGCAGCACCAGCCCTTCGGCGGACAATTGTGGATTGCCGGGGCAGTCGATCTTCACCTTGAGTGCTTCACGCATCATCCGGCGGACCTCGCCTTCGCCGGCGGCCTGTGCATCGCTTGCGCTTTGGTAGCGCTGACGCATCGTCTTGAACGGCGCGATACCACTCTCGACCACACGCATTTTGCCGGCCGCCGCGTCCCACCAACTGGTCTTGCAACCCTGGTACTTCGCCCGGGCGGTTTCATCCAAGGTGGCGGAAATAAAAGACTGATCGCCTGGACGGTTGTTAGTCGTTACCGACAGCTTGACGTCTGGTAGTACCTTGCCCGATAACGATTTCACCTGCCCCCGCCGTGCCAGTACATACAGCTCGTTGATCGGCTTGGCGACAGCGTCGTGAAGGTAGGCCAGTCGGGTCAGAAACCCCATGTCCGTCTCGTTGGACTGATCGATGTGCTCGATTTTTATCAGTGACAGGTCCGGGGCCACACGAGGAGAAAAACCGTGCCTGGACGTCAACTCACGAAACAGCGCCCCCAAGGTCGTCGGACCATGACTGACCGATCGGCGCTGCTTGAACCCGGTCTGATCCCCCGCACTGAACGGCGCCGCCGTGGCCACCAGCGTCAGACGCAGTGGAAACAGGGTCGGCGTGCGCCGGGTAATGACGAACTCGCCTTTATCCACCAGCCCCGACTCCAGATAACCGACCCGCAGGCCGATTTTCCCACCGAGGCTGGGCAACCCTTCAAGCCCTTCCAGACTGATCGTGAGTGTCAGTTGATCGGACTCTATCCCCGCCGCATCAACGTGCTGCCAGGAGATCAACCGTTCGTTGAGCAACGCCGAGTTCGCGCCGTAAATTTCCACCGCTGGCGTGAAACCAAGTGACATGTTGCCTCCTTAATCCCAGGCCGAAACCGGTATGGGTGCAACGGGTTTTGAGTCAAGCTCCGGCAGAACCACCCAGACACCCGCAGGCAATACAGGACCCTGCTCGGCCAGCGTCGGATTGAGGCGCCATAGCGCCTCTTCGGCCGCATCGTCGCAACGATTGAGCTCGCGGTAGAGCAACAGATTCACCGAGTCACCGGCGATACTTCGAACCCTACGCATTGGCGAACTCCGTCAATTCGATTATCCAGTCGACCACCATCGCGGTACCGTCATCAATGACGTTACTTTGGGTCTCCGACAGCTTGTTGATCTGCCACAGCCCCCAATTGCGGCCGATGCCATCAACCAAGGGCAAAGGGGTACGCAGCGCTTGCAATGCCCGCAGCTCATCGAGCCGATCCATGGCCGTCGCGTACATCGACTTGCCCGTTATCGTCAGACTTTGCAGGCCTTGGCCGATCTGACTGGATTTGGGTTTACTGGTGAGAATGTCGATGCTCTTCCAGCCGCCGTCCGATGTGCGCACCAGGCTGTGGTAAGCGAAGTTTCTGGACAGGCCGAAAATGAAACTGCCCAACACCATTTGCTGACGCATTACGTACCTCCATCGGTCAGGGCCGCGTCACTTCGCATGGCGAGTGAGTTGGGCATGGTCATTAACCCGAATTGGCCCGTAATCTGTTGCACCACCAGGTTCGCCAACTGACTGGCGCTGGCCTGATCCTGGCCATTGATGTAGATGTTCGCGTTAACCGTGTTCTGCTGATTGCTCGTCTGGGCGTTGGTCAGGTCTTTGGCAGCCTGATCCGGAGGGGGGAGTTTGTCGGCAGGCGCTGCGAGTTTTTCACCCAGCCAGGAACCGGCCATACCGCCAAGAGCACCGCCGATTGCCGTACCTATACCCGGCAGTAAAAACGACCCAATCGTCGCCCCCACAACAGTTCCAGTCAGCTCGCCGACGGCACCGCCAACAGCCTTGTCATCCCCGTCGCGCAATCCTTTGTACGCATCGTATCCGGCACTGAGCACCATCAGCGGTGCAGCCACTTTACCGACCAAGGGTTTGACCTTGGCCGCGGTCCCCATCAAACGGCGTCCCAGGCCTGGGGGTTTGGTTCTGGTTGCAAGGGACTTTCTTTGCTTGCTGCCCTTACCCTTGCCACCACCTTCATCAACATCGGCAAGCACATCCCCCACACTATCGGGCAGGCGCGCGGCAGCCTGATTGAGGACTTTCTTGCCCACTCTCGAAAGCGCCTCCGACAACACAGCACTGCCAAGAAGGGTCAGCAGGGATCCGACGGCAGCGACCGTGAGAACAATCCCGGCAGCGGCCTTTGGGGACCCTTCTGCCAGCGAACTCAAACCATCAGTCACCGTATCGAGGGAGGCCGTCAAACCGTCAGTCACCGGCATCACTGCGTTGCCAACCGCCGAAGACAGACGGGTCTGGCTTGCATCATGAGCATTCCATCGTGCTTGCGCGGTTCCGCCCAGCGCTTCGGCGGTTGTCGCCACGGAGCCTTCGTATTTCGGCAACGCCCCGTCTTTGGTCCGCTCGGACACCAGCAAAATAGCCTTCTGAACATCTTCCGGCTTCTTCAGCAGGTCAAGAATTCCCGCGTTATCGCCGAATAGTGTCTTCGTCAGCGACTGCTGTTCTTCGGCAGGTTTTTTCTTCAGTGCTTCAAGCACCAGGTTAATTGTTCCAAGCGGGTCCGTGCGCAGGCCATCGGCCACCGTCTTGGAATTGAGTTCAAGACCCCGTTCAGGATCCAGCTCAGCATTCAGTTCAGCCCAAGCCGAACGTTGCTCCGGTGAAGCCGCGTCCCCCTTGGCCAACCCTGTGGTAAAACTTTTCAAAGCCACACCGGCGCCGGACTTGTCCACACCGCTGTTCAAGAACGCCGCCGCGAGGGCCGCCACGTGTTCAGGGGTCAAGCCCGAAGCGATGCCAGCTTCACCACTCTGCTGCAGTACAGAGCCGATATCAGCGGCTTTGACATTCAGGCCACTGTTGCCGAGGTGATTGGTCGCATCCGCCAGGCTCAGGCTTTGTCCCCGATCCAGATTCATCGAAGTGCGCCAGCCCAGCAGCATCTCGCTGGCGGCCTTGACGTCGAGATTGAATGCCGACGCCGTCACCGCGCTATCGCGAGTGAAGTTCAGCAACTCGTCCTGACTCTTTGCCGAATCGAGACCTTTCCCGATGCCCCCCTTCACCGCCGCCAGTTCGACCTGCGCCAGCTGCACGGCCGTTGCCCCGCTTGGCGCAACCTGCTTGTCAGTAGCCATTTTCTGGTTGGCATCCGACAGCTTCTGAAGTTGGTTTTTATCCAGCTTCAATACCTGATTGAGCTCGACCATCGCCAACTCAATCGCCATGGCGGACTTGAGAGAATCAGGCGGTGTACGCTGGTCAATCTCAGCCTTGAGCTTTGACTTTGGCTCGCTGCTTGACGCCGGCACGGAAGCATTCGCCTTGAGCAGCGATTGCTGCGATGACAAGGCACCGTTCAACGACGCCAGGGTTTCACGTAGCTTGACCTGCTCCACTGCCAACAAACGAATGTCGAGGCTGACGGTGGTCAGTGCCAGGTCCAGTCCCGACAAGGGATCAGTGAAACCGACAAGCCCCGGCGTTTCAGATGCACTGCCGAGTTGCGGTCGCTCAATGCGATTAATCTCCGCATCGGGCGGCGAATACTTACTCTCTGCCATCCCGCTCTACTCCTGTTTCACGCCAAGGCGAGTGATCGCGATGTCGTAGCGGCGCAATGCCTTGCCAGCGTCCCACTCCAGAATTTCCGCCTCACTTACCGGGTAAATGAGCGGCACCACATCGAGGATTACTTCGATGTCGCGTTCCGAAAGAAGTCCGCCGGTTTGTTTAAAAAATCGTCGATGCGTACCTGCAACTGAGTCCAGTCGGGCACGGTCAGCAAGGCCAGATCGGGAAGCATCAGGCCGGTGCAGTGAGCGGTAATGAACTCGGCGCGTTCCTTGGCCGTTTTCAGTTTTTTCATCGCTTTGGTGGCGCGCAGCACCGGCATTTCCAGGGTCAACGAAGTCATGCTGCGGCCCGCCACATTGAGCGGTTGCAGCAGTTGCACCTGATCGGGATCGTCGTCGGACGCTGAGTCAGCCTCGGTAGCCTGCTGTAGAAAGTACGACGCCGGGCGGGTCGACATTTCGTGCACGTACTGAGCAATGCTCACGTAGTCCGGGCGCTTGAGCTGATCCAGTTCCTTGACCGACAGGCCGGTGGCCAATTTGGCCAGTTCGAAGAACTGATCGTCCTCATCCTCGCCGGCGCGGGCCAGCGCCTCTTTCTGCGCGGCGTAGTACAGCGGCTTGAGTTGGATCTGCTCGATCTGCGACTCATCGTCACCGGTAATCGGCGACAACAGGACATGTTTAGGCGGCATCCAGGACATGAAATGAATTCCTTGCTCATACAAAAAAGCCGCCCGCAGCAAGCCGGAAAACCAGCAGGTGAAGGCGGCGATACAGGAAAGTGTTGCGGTCGCTTAAGGCAGCAGCACGGCGCGGCGGGCATCGCCGAGAATGTCGACGCCATTGAGCACGAACTTCTGGGTGCGCACGTCGATGTCGATCACCGGGATGCCATTCTCCAGACGGTTGTAGGTGCGGCAGGACAGCTCCAGCGTTGTGATGGATTTTTCGCCCATCTTCAGCTTGGCCTCACCCAGGGATTTCAGCTTGCCGCCCACGGTGTGATAGGTGAACCAGGTGTTGCCATCCTGGTCCTGACCGGCTTCGCGGACATTCAACAGGATGTCTTCACCCAGTTTCACACCGAGCGCCAGCATGATTTCCGGGCCAGTACCTTGCAGGTTCAACGTAGCGTTGAGCACTTTGCCGCTCTTGGCCATTTCCTCGGCGATAAAGCGCCCGCCAGTCATCGGTTCCATGTCGAAATCGATCTTCGGCGGGGTGAAATCTTCCACCGTTGCCGACAACGGCAGGCCTTGCAGGGTGGCCGCGATGGCCTGTCTTACGCGGTTGGTAAACATTAGAGAACATCCTCCAGGAACTGCTCGATGATTTCATCGCGGGCGTTGAGTTGGTAAACCATGTGTTCGTTCGGCGCGTAGCGGCCGTAGTCGATGACGATGAACCAAGTGCCGTTTTTGTACTTCTCGACGCTGTTCAATTCCGGGTGCAGGTACACGCTGCCGCCAGGGATGGTTTCGTCGGCGACCAGGGTTTGCAGCCAGTCGTTGATGCGCTTGACCTCCTGATCCATGAACGACTTGGTCAGGTTCTTGGCCATGGCTTTTTGGCCGGCCTTGACCAGCTTGCGGCTGATCGCATCTTCCAGGCCGACGTAGCTGATGAACTTGCCGGTGATGGAGCGGTTACCCAGCAGCGAGAACCCGCCGAGGACGGTCCGGGCGTAGTAGCTGATGCCGTAGCGGTTGAGCAGATCGCCCTCGGTCGAGGTGTCGAGGATGTTGTATTCCACGGTCCGCGAAACGTCCTCGGCGTAGGTCACCTGGTTGCCTGGGCTTTCCCATTGCTTGACCTTGGCGAGTGCCGCGATGGCCAGGCTCGACGGTGCCAGGAACACATTCTTCTTCGCCGCCTTGGAGTACACCGCAGGCATGTTGTGCACGACGAGGCAACGGTCGAAACCGAGGTCCGCACCGCCCAGTTCGCCGCTGTAGGTCACCTGATCGGCGACCGAGGCGTCCTTGCCATCAAGCACCACACGGGCCTTGATGCGCTTGCCAAACGAGGCAAACTCGCTGGCCACCGCCTTGGTGCCGGTAAAGCCCGGGGCACCGATGATGGTCAGGTCTTCAGGCACACCGCTCAATGCGGCCAGGCCCAGTTTGCGACCGGTCAGCGCTTCGTTGCCGCCAATCACATTGTTCAGGGTGTCGGCCGGGGTCGCGCCCTCTTCGACGATGACCACGTACACCGGCACCTTGACCACTTTCAGGATCTGGTAAACCGCCTGATACAGCGTGCCCGCCTCGGCGCCAGTCGGATCGAGCTGCGCGTGGGTGGTAAAGCTGTTGATGCGGAACGGGGTGTTTTTCGGGATCAGCGGGTTGGCGTTCGGCGCCGTGCCGACCAGACCGATGACGTTGTCACCGAGGCCACCCATGGCCTCGGGGGATTCGGTGGCATTGACGGTGATGCCGTTGTGCTCGAAGTTCAAAACCTCAGCCATGGTTATTCAACCTTCTCGATGGTGGCCGTTTGGGCCGGGGTGGTTGGGGTGGCCTCGGCCTCGAGGACGCTGGTTAGCTCGAGACGGCCAGCGCTGCGCAGCGCAGAGGCCTCAACGTCAAGCAGGTCAAGCTGTTGGCCGACACTCGACCAATGGCCACCACCGGTGGGGAATGGGAGGAGCACGGTGTAGCTTTTACGGTTGTCCATTTCAGGATCTCCAGAAACGAAAAGCCCCGCATGAGCGAGGCTGTTAGGAATGTGCCGCGTTATGCGCAGCGGAAAAGAAAACGCCCCGTCAGTGCGGGGCGTTTATTGAAGTTTCTCAGCCATCCAAGGCGGAGCTGCTGGACGATGCTCGATCAACGGGAACTCACCTGCCTCCGGCCAGTTACGCAGTGCTCTGCGGTACGCTTGAAGCTCGGCGTACTGCGCCGGAGTCAATGTGGTTTCCGAGCCTTCCTCCAGTTCGTCACGGTGACGCGAAACAACACCGTCAGTAACTGCAAGCTGCCCGTCACGCCACGCTCGCTCAATCGCGGTGAAAAACTCAGGGGATTGCGGAGGCGGATCGACCAGCACCGGATAGCCGTCTTCGCCGCCCGTAATTAGCTTGCCAATAGACTGGCCTTCAAGTAACGCCCCATATTGCTCATCTGTTATTTCAACAGCATCGAGCGGGATAGTGCCACCGTGGGTTTCGCGACTATAGAAACCACGAGTATCTGCTGAATAGAACATGATCAATCCTTAGAAGCCAATAGCAATATAAGTGGCATTTTCTACTGCGTATCCACCACCTAGCGAGCTGGACCCATTGAAGTTTGAGTTAAATGTCCTGTTCGCGGAAAACCCTGTTTTTGTAAGGTTTGTTGCGGTAAGTACATAGGGTGCATTCACATTAGCAGGATTAAGAACCATCCCTGAAACAGCAACGCACATGTTAGGGAATGCAACAGCGAACGTCATAGCGGCTTGCTGCGCTACACCACTAACTGTCCCCCACTGAATAATCATTCCACTTGGCAGTTTTTGCCAGCCCGTAGCACTGCGCGATGCAGCAAAGGGGGCAGTAGCACCAAATACCCCAGTCCCCAGCAGCAACCATATCCCGTTACCAATGAAAGTAATGTCTATGTAAGTGTCAGGGGGAATCGATCGATTGGCAGAACTAGACGCTACGGCGAGACTTTCCTGCATCTTGTCCGTCCCCTGAGTCACTAGGGTCAGACTCGCGATTGACCAGTTCTGCAAACGAATAACGGCACCTGGCAGAACACCATTCGCCACCGAGTCAGGAATACTGTAAGAAGCTGGACCACTCCCATAAGCGTGAACCATGCCGCCAATGTGCGCCGCAATACCGGTTAATGCGGCGGTGAATACATAGAAACCATTAAGCTCAAATCCTCTGGTTCTAGCCCACTCAGTCGTTACAAGCTTCTTGGTAGTATCAAACCGAGGCGGGGTATTTGCAGTTGGGTCGATCAGCGCTGGCGAGTTGAGAGGCGCAAACCCTTGGGTGACATTCTGAAAAGTCAGCGCTGTAGTGCCCAGCACAATCGCGCCGTCCGTGACCAATTGCCAGGTCGTATCGGCGAGCGTCGCACCCTCCTCTACCGGGACAGTCAATCCCGAGGTTACCTTGGCGCTCGTATCGGCATCCTTAGCGCGCACCCATGCATCATTTGCGGCGACATAAATGCCGTTTTCTTTCGCGGAGACTTGGGATTTAACAAGAACCCGATCGCCTGCAACGACCGCGATTCCGTCAAGCGTCTGCGCACCACTCAAAACAATATTGGCCGTCGTTGCCACTCGCACAGACTGCTTTCTGTCGAGCTTCGCGAGCTCGTCGGCAACATAGCTCGACACCCAGGCCCGCGTCGCCTTGACGACCGTATCGTCGATCAGCAACGTCACCAACGAAGCATTACTGGTCTCGAAAATCGACCGGATATAAAACTCTTTCCCCGATCCCGACGTCGCCAGTACCGGCTTGAATGACTCCGGGTATTTGACGATGGCGTACAGAATGCCGGTATCGGTCCAGAGCCCGGCCTCGCGCACATACCAGCCGCCGACTTCGGGCGGAATCGTGACTTCGGCCAGCAACCAGCTGGGATTTTTCTCGTCCTGGAACAGCGCATTGAGTGGCCCGCGCCATACTTCGCGCTTGAGTGCTGTGTCAGTCGCGGCCGGGTTGTAAACCGCGCCACCGCCGTCACCGACCGAAATCTGCGACAACTTGATCGGCACGCCCGCCGCCTTGCAGGCAGTTTCGTAGGCGATCCCCGCATTCGTGAGCAGGGTGTAATAGTCGGCCATTTAGGACCCCTGAGGATAAATAGTGGATGTTTCGACGGCGTAGAGCCCGGCGGCCATAAAGGCCTGACCCGAGGCTTCAAGCCCTTCGATCACAATCGGATAAACCGTGGTCAGCTCACCGCACACGGTGGCTGCGCCGATAACGTGGTTGCCAAACGCGCTCAAGCCCACAGACACCGACAAGGTGTCGCGCTCGCTCTTTGCGTCCCCCAGACGTCGATCGAGACGCGCGTCGATTTCTTCGCTGTAGGGTTGCTGGGTAAAGGCCCTCACGGAAAAGCTATAGGGCTGGCCTGGCGGGGTCTGCTCGTACCATGCGCGAATCTCGGGCACTAATTGCAAACCCTTGGCGGCGTTCTCCAGAGCCTTTCGCGTACCGGCTTGCCGGGCGGTTGACCACGCGAGTTCTACTGTTAAACGCTTTTCAGCCTCGGGCGCCTCAGAGCTCCACTCAGCGACCCCACGATCAGCCGCGAGATACGGCAGGAACGCCAACGGCGTGTTGGCTGGGTCCATTAGCTCGGGGAACGGCAGAGCGATGCGATCGAGCAATTGACCGAACCCGAGATCAAGCGCTTTTTCCAGCGGCGAACTGTTCGCCGGCAACAGGCTCGGACGAGAAGTTTGATCACTCATAGCGTGAGTACCTCAACCTCGACGCCCGTGCAGTACGGTGCCTGGAAGGCCGTGGTCACGATGGGCTCCACTGGCTCGAGGATCTCCAGCTGTACCGCGCCGGCGGTATGTATCGTGTAATCGATCCAGCTTGGATCGACCCGCCCTTCCAGCCGATGGCACACATCGGCATACGCCTGCAATTGCTGCTCAGCGGCCACCTTGGTCAAACCCGAATCCGGTCCGGCGTTGATCTTCGCGATCACCCGGATTTTGTAGCGCTTGATTTCGGCGGCCTGCACCGTGACGAGATCCGTTTCGGGCCTCACGTCAGGGCGGGCAAAGTGCCGGCGAACCCCGTCCAGCAGGTCCGCAGACGGCGTGCCATCAGCCTCTCGCGACAGCACAGTGACCCTCACCTCGCCAGGCGCTGTTCGGCGCCCGTTGCCATCCTTGACCTGTGCCGCGTAGCCATCCGGATCAAAGCTGTAGGTAACCGTCACCACGCCCGGAGCCGTGGTTTCGACCTTCACTGCGGGCCGTTCGCCGAGGGTGAACACCTCGCGGCGATACTGCATCCGCGAACCCGCTGCTGGCGCATGAGGCGCCAGGTAATAACGCAGCCGGGCATCGTCGTCGCTTTCATAAGTGGGTTGAATCGGCGGGAATGCCGCCGGGTTTCCCGGGTCCAGCAACTGGCGCTCAAGCCCCATGTCCGCGAGGCGGGCGTCGAGGTTACTGCCGGTCGCCCACCACGCAAGCATCTGCTTGATGCGAGCGTTGTATTTGCGTTCGTGGGTTTGCAGTCGCACACAAAAGGCCTCAAGGGCCATGGTCAGCAGCTCGCTTTCGTTGTCGAGGCTGACTTGCAGCCTGGCGCCAGTTTCCGGTGAACGGGCGGCCACGTAGTCGACGACAAACGCCTTGAACTCTGCGAGCAGCACCTCGAACGCTTCGACCGTGACAATCGCCGGCTCAGCCAACTGGTTTTGACCGGGTATCAGCATGCTCATGTCACGACCTCGAATATCTGTTTGCGGTTTTCCCAGGTGCCGGCGAAGCGCAACAACAGCCCCGCCCCTCGACGACTGGCGACGATGACCTCAGGCTGAAAATCATCGATACCGTTTATCTTGTTGTAAAACGCCTGTGCCGCATGGCTCTGCGCAAGGATCAGCACGTCGTCGCCGACGTTCTGCCCCAGCAAATCAGGGACCAGAGATCCATACAGCGGGCGCTTTTGACGAGTGCCCAGCGGGGTGGTCAGTGCGCGGGTTGCGCGCTGCACAAACTGAAGCCAGTCGTCGACCGCTGCCCCGGTGTTTCTATCGACTCCAATCATGGGAAGCCCCTTATGCAGTACTGATGACTCGCCCCTGGTGATCCACCAAAGGGCCGAGGAAGTGAACGCCAGAGGCGTCGAGCAACATACCGACCGCGCCCAGTTTCAGCTCGATGGCCTCAGGGGTCAGCGCCAGCCGGGCCGGGCCGACGGTCAACTCGACCGACTCACGCGAGCCCTTGAACGTCGTCTGTCCATTGGTCCAGCTCAGGACATGGCTCGCATCGTCGTAGCTGCTTTCGGTGCCGTCCTTGTGTCGACGACGTGTCAGCGTGGCGACGGTCGACACCGGCGGGAACCGGTTGCTGTTGAGGCCGAACAAGGCGACCGACTGCCCAGCGCCATCGCCGCCGCCATAGTTCAGCAGCAAGCACTGCTCACCCTCGGAAGGGATGCGCGATTCACTCTGTTCGCCAGCACTCGGGTTGAAGAACCTGATCGCTGGCGTCAGCAGATCCCCATGGCTGACCTTGCAGGTGTTGCTGGCGGCATCGACCTCTACACACACGCCGATGCGACAGAAGCTGTCGGCACGTCGGTGCAGGTCTTCGAACTCGGTCTCCATCTCAGCCAAACGCTCAATGATCGGACCGAGCTGCATACGTAGAAGAGCGTCAAACATGGGCCACCCCTTAAGTGCTTGTTACACAAGCGCTGTGTATTGATCCGGATCGTCGATGTTCGAGACTTGCGAGGTGAACGCGAACTTTGGCGTCCCCGTTGGCTCATCGAGCAACGGCGGACCGAAGTACAACGTCTGGGAAAACGAAACCGTCCATGCGTCGTACACCTGCTCACCGCTGGTAAACGTCGACGGCACTGCCTCGATACTCATCGGCAAGTCGCATTGCCCTCCCGATACGCCCCAACGGTTATCCGTGACGATATCCTTCAGTGCGCTGGCGAGGTTGCAGGCCTCAAGCCCTGAATGCCCGCTCTTCCCGGCGACCACACCTTGCAGCGAGATCGTCAGGACGTGAGCGATACGCCCATCGTTGGCGCGGGTGCCCGCGGCATCGCGCTGAATCGCGATCAGGACCCAGGCATCATCGACAACACCATCGAAATCCTGATACCCCCCGACCTTCAGGCCTGGATAAATCGGCCGAAGTGCCTCACCGATAGCGAGAATCAGCTCCGAGGGTTTATTAATAGCGCTTGGAGACATAAGCGGTTTCCTGTTCGAG
This sequence comes from Pseudomonas brassicacearum, assembly GCF_003732175.1. Classification (GTDB taxonomy): domain Bacteria; phylum Pseudomonadota; class Gammaproteobacteria; order Pseudomonadales; family Pseudomonadaceae; genus Aquipseudomonas; species Aquipseudomonas brassicacearum_G. The sequence goes on along the minus strand of NZ_MOBI01000013.1, from coordinate 203,417 downwards.
TGTCACAGTGTCAATTGTTGAGTTAAGGGAAATTACCGCCGATGACCCGCATCCTTGCAGGTCGGGGTCGTTGTCTACGCCCCCCGTCAGCCAGTCCATTGGACTTGTTCAGCGGTGATCCTCTTTGCTGCCGATACCATTAGCGGTCCTGGCCGGCATCACGCGGTGCCACTTCATCGATGCCAATCCGCTTGGCCGCCCAGCGCTCATACAAGCCAATGGCGACGTCGGCACCGGCCATCGCGGTGAGGCAACCGAAAGCACCGGCGGTCCAGATCGACACGCCGGCGGCATACAGCAGCATGATGGTCGACACCCCGCAGACCATGCAGGCCCCGGAGCGCAGCACCAGGCGCCGCAACAGTGGCCAGCCGCGAGCGCCCTCCTTGTCGGCGCGCCACATTTCGCCGGACACCCCGCCGACCACCGCCAAAGCGATGACTAGCCAGATAGGCATGTCCGCCAACGCTTGCTGCTCGTTTGTCATGTCACGCCTCCTGCGTTGATAAATAGGTGATGGTTTGAGTGCTGTTCAATCGTTGTCTCTTGATGTGCCTGACGGTAGGTAGGCATTCCAAAAAGCCCGGTCGCCCGGGCTTTTCAGTAATACGGTCCTTCCGATCTTTCGGCGCTACTGGCGCGGTACGGATCCATTCAAATTGTTCCTCCGACCGCGACCCTGTCCGCCGGATAACTGCTTACGGTGCTTTACGCTGCACACCCGGGTCAGTTGCCAACCCTCTGAACCGTTGAGGCCGGTTCATCGCTGCCTTTGCTGTGGAACTAAAGAGCTTCGTTGCGAGCCGTTGTTGAGCGGCTTGGGACAAAGAATATGCATGGATGCATATACAGTCAATGCATAAATGCAATTATTTATGCATTGAAAATGCACAGGCGCATGAAAGCCCCGTGAACAAAGGGTGGGACGGTTTTCATCAGGCGAAAAAAAACCCGCTTGATAGCGGGTTTTGTCTGGCAGCCAAGCGTTAGCGGGCGTACATGCCCCACCAGAAGACGTGACCGAGGATGACGATCTGCTCTTCCTGGATTTCCTGGAAGGTGTAGTCCTCATCCGGGTGTTCATCGCGATTGAAGCTACGCAGACGAATACCGGTTGGCAGACGATAGAGCTGCTTCACCCGCAATTGACCGTTATGGTTGATGGCATATAGATCACCATCAACGATGTCGCCAATCCCGGACTTGCCGGCGTTGACCCCAACCGTGGCGCCATCACGCAGCACCGGCAACATGCTGTTGCCGCGCACGGTCACGCATTTGGCCTGGTCGAACTGCACGCCATTATGCCGCAAGCTGCGTTTGCCGAAGCGCAAGCTTGAGCGCTCGCTTTCTTCAATGACGAATCTTCCTGATCCAGCAGCCAATTCAACCTCGCGAAGAAAGGGGACCGAGACCTCGTCGTCATCGACGGGGGTATCGTCATCCCACAGGCTTATGTCCTTGAGTTCCGAATGCGACTCTTCGCGAGCAGGCACATTGGCCGACGCAACATCGGCGCGGCCACGCAACTGGTCAGTGCTCACACGGAAGTACTCGGCGATCTTCGAGATGTGTTTATCCGAAGGATCGACGATCTTCCCGCTGAGAATCCGCGAGAGGGTAGATTGAGGCACGCCGGTGCGACGGTGAAGCTCCGTGGGGGAGATCCCGTGCTGATCGAGCAGCGCTCTTAAGACGGTAGAAACATTGCGTTTTTGCATAACGCGCATAGTGCTTGTTCTTATCGAAGATGACAAATGCTGTTTTGCATAACAAGTGCATAAACCGCAGAAATGTGCAGTGGGCCTTTCATCCCTGCGTAGGTCGGACTGCCCATGGTAACCTTGCGCCCATCGCGGAAAAGCCGGGCCGATGTCCCTCTTTGCCCCACCCATTTCAACGAATTCGCCTGATTACCTGATGAATAAAGCACTCTCCGATCTGTCTTCCCACACCCCGATGATGCAGCAGTACTGGCGTCTGAAGAATCAGCATCCTGACCAGTTGATGTTCTACCGCATGGGTGACTTCTACGAGATCTTCTATGAAGACGCGAAGAAGGCCGCCAAATTGCTGGATATCACCCTGACCGCCCGTGGGCAGTCGGCCGGGCAGGCGATTCCGATGTGCGGGATTCCTTACCACGCCGCAGAAGGTTACCTGGCGAAACTGGTCAAGCTCGGAGAGTCGGTGGTGATCTGTGAACAGGTCGGCGACCCGGCGACCAGCAAAGGTCCGGTAGATCGTCAGGTGGTACGGATCATCACCCCCGGCACCGTCAGCGATGAAGCACTGCTGGACGAGCGCCGCGACAACCTGATCGCCGCCGTGCTGGGTGACGAACGCCTGTTCGGCCTGGCCGTGCTGGACATTACCAGCGGCAACTTCAGCGTGCTGGAGATCAAAGGCTGGGAGAACCTGCTGGCGGAGTTGGAGCGGGTCAATCCGGTCGAGCTGATGATTCCCGACGATTGGCCAAAAGACTTGCCGGCCGAGAAGCGTCGTGGCGTTCGTCGTCGCGCACCGTGGGATTTCGAGCGTGATTCGGCGCTAAAAAGTCTTTGTCAGCAATTTTCCACCCAGGACCTCAAAGGTTTCGGTTGCGAGAACCTGACCCTGGCGATCGGTGCCGCCGGCTGCCTGTTGAGCTACGCCAAGGAAACCCAGCGCACTGCCCTGCCGCATTTGCGCAGCCTGCGTCATGAGCGTCTGGACGATACCGTGGTGCTGGATGGCGCGAGCCGTCGCAACCTGGAGCTGGACACCAACCTGGCTGGTGGCCGCGAGAACACCCTGCAATCGGTGGTCGACCGTTGCCAGACCGCCATGGGCAGCCGCTTGCTGACCCGTTGGTTGAATCGCCCGCTGCGCGACTTGAGCGTGCTGCTGGCACGCCAGACCTCGATCACCTGTCTGCTCGACGGTTACCGCTTCGAGAAACTGCAACCACAGCTGAAAGAAATCGGTGACATCGAGCGGATTCTGGCGCGTATCGGCCTGCGCAACGCCCGCCCTCGTGACCTGGCTCGCCTGCGCGACGCACTCGGCGCCCTGCCAGAACTGCAAGTGGCGATGACCGAGCTTGAGGCGCCACACCTTCACCAACTGGCCGTGACTACCAGCACCTATCCCGAGCTGGCCGCCCTGCTGGAAAAAGCCATCATCGACAACCCGCCGGCGGTGATCCGCGACGGTGGCGTGTTGAAAACCGGTTACGACGCTGAACTCGACGAGCTGCAATCGCTGAGCGAAAACGCCGGACAATTCCTGATCGACCTCGAAGCCCGCGAGAAGGCGCGTACCGGCCTGGCCAACCTGAAAGTCGGCTACAACCGGATTCACGGCTACTTCATCGAACTGCCAAGCAAGCAAGCCGAGCAGGCGCCGGCCGATTACATCCGCCGCCAGACCCTCAAGGGTGCCGAGCGTTTCATCACGCCAGAACTCAAAGCCTTTGAAGACAAGGCCCTGTCAGCCAAGAGCCGTGCGCTGGCCCGCGAGAAGATGCTTTACGAAGCCCTGCTCGAAGACCTGATCAGCCAACTGCCACCGCTGCAGGACACTGCCGCGGCACTGGCCGAGCTCGATGTCTTGAGCAACCTGGCCGAGCGCGCGCTGAACCTTGACCTGAACTGCCCACGGTTCGTCAGCGAGCCGTGCATGCGCATCAGTCAGGGCCGTCACCCGGTGGTTGAACAAGTATTGACCACGCCGTTCGTGGCCAACGACCTGAGCCTGGACGACAGCACGCGGATGCTGGTGATTACCGGTCCGAACATGGGCGGTAAATCCACTTACATGCGGCAAACCGCGCTGATCGTGCTGCTGGCGCATATCGGTAGCTTTGTGCCCGCCGCCAGTTGCGAATTGTCGCTGGTGGACCGGATCTTCACCCGGATCGGCTCCAGCGATGACCTGGCCGGTGGTCGTTCGACCTTCATGGTCGAGATGAGCGAAACCGCAAACATCTTGCACAACGCCACCGAACGCAGCCTGGTGCTGATGGACGAAGTCGGCCGTGGCACCAGCACCTTCGACGGTCTGTCGCTGGCCTGGGCAGCAGCCGAGCGCCTGGCTCAACTGCGCGCTTATACGTTGTTCGCCACCCACTACTTCGAGCTGACGGTACTGCCGGAAAGCCAGCCGCTGGTGGCCAACGTCCATCTCAACGCCACCGAGCACAACGAGCGCATCGTATTCCTCCATCACGTACTGCCTGGCCCTGCCAGCCAGAGCTACGGATTGGCGGTTGCGCAACTGGCCGGCGTCCCCACCGAAGTGATCCTGCGGGCTCGCGAGCATCTGGGGCGACTGGAAGCGACGGCACTGCCTCACGAAACGGCGCAGCCAACCAAAGGCAAACAGGTCGCGCCGCAGCAGAGCGATATGTTCGCCAGCCTGCCGCATCCAGTGCTCGATGAACTTGCCAAGCTTAATCTGGATGACATGACCCCGCGTAAGGCGCTCGAAATGCTCTATACATTAAAGACACGGATCTAACGCACTTGCCTGCAAGCTGTTAGAATCTCGCGCGGTTTGGGATGCTGCAGGCAAATAGCCTGGTCTGCAGACTATCGCTCCCAAACCTGGCGACCCCACCGTGAAGGGGCGCAGCACGCCGCCGCCTGAGGAGAGAATTAGAATGACCTTCGTCGTCACCGACAACTGCATCAAGTGCAAGTACACCGACTGCGTAGAAGTGTGTCCGGTGGACTGCTTTTACGAAGGCCCGAACTTCCTGGTGATTCACCCGGATGAGTGCATCGACTGCGCCCTGTGCGAACCAGAATGCCCTGCTGTGGCCATCTTCTCTGAAGACGAAGTCCCGAGTGAGATGCAAGAATTCATTCAGCTGAACGTTGAACTGGCCGAGATCTGGCCCAACATCACTGAGAAGAAAGATCCGCTGCCAGACGCGGCAGAGTTTGATGGCGTTAAAGGCAAGATCAAAGACCTCGCTCGCTGATCATTGTTGCGATCTCGAAAAGGCCCCTTGCGGGCCTTTTTGCGTTTCAGGGGTTGCGATCCTTTTCTACGGGCAAAAAAAGGGGCGGTATGACCCGCCCACATTTTTTCCCTATTCCTTGTGTTCCTTTTCATCGTCCTGATGAATCACGTCCTTGCGATGTTCCTTGACCATCATCCTTGATGGCTGTGTCTATCCGTCGACACAGGGCTGATATTAAAGAGTTCCCCGGTAAGAGCAATCACCTACCACGGCTGAATCCGAGTGAAACGACCTGTTTACCTATAAAAAATATCAATATAAATCAATAAGTTACATAATTTAGACAACAAAGATAGACGACCACTACCCGGTAGAAAAACCGAACACTTACGAAAGAGTAAGCCATGGCTTACGTTAACCTGCGAAAGCGTCCGAATAGCTCTTACAAAGCTTAAACAGCACATCAATCGGCGAATAACAAAAAGCCCCGAAACAGACGGGGCTTATTGTTATCAGGCGAACGCGCTCCTGCTACTGGAACAGCGACTCGCTCGACAGGCCATTCTTCTCAAGGATTTCACGCAGACGTTTCAGACCTTCAACCTGAATCTGTCTGACCCGCTCACGGGTCAGGCCAATCTCCAGGCCTACGTCTTCCAGCGTACTGCTCTCGTGGCCGCGCAGGCCGAAGCGGCGGATCACCACTTCGCGCTGTTTGTCCGTCAGCTCCGAGAGCCACTGATCGATGCTCTGCGACAGGTCATCATCCTGAAGCAGCTCACAAGGATCGGTAGGGCGGTCATCGGTAAGGGTGTCCAGCAGGGTTTTATCCGAATCCGGACCCAGCGAGACGTCGACCGAAGAAACCCGCTCGTTCAGGCCCAGCATGCGCTTGACCTCTCCTACCGGTTTTTCCAGCAGGTTGGCGATTTCTTCGGGCGAGGGTTCATGATCGAGCTTTTGCGTCAGCTCCCGTGCTGCACGAAGGTAGACGTTGAGCTCTTTCACCACATGAATCGGCAGCCGGATAGTCCGGGTCTGATTCATGATTGCACGTTCGATGGTCTGGCGGATCCACCAGGTCGCGTAGGTCGAAAAACGGAAGCCGCGCTCTGGGTCGAACTTTTCCACCGCCCGGATCAGGCCGAGGTTGCCCTCTTCGATCAGGTCGAGCAGCGACAGCCCACGATTGACATAGCGTCGGGCGATTTTCACCACCAGTCGCAGGTTGCTTTCAATCATGCGTTTGCGCCCAGCCGGATCGCCACTTTGCGACAGGCGCGCAAAATGAACTTCTTCTTCCGGTGACAACAAGGGGGAAAAGCCGATTTCGTTGAGGTACAACTGGGTAGCATCGAGCGCTCGGGTGTAGTCGATGTACTTATGCTGCTTGAGTGTTGCGGAGTGCCTGGATTTGGAGCGAACTGAAGGCGTAGCTGATCCTTCATTCGACATCTCGTCCGATGCGACGTCGGTCTCCATCAGGAGAACCTCATCGTCGATGTCAAACTCCGGCACTTCTTTACTGAGAGCCATTGTTATAGTCCTTTGGTGAGTTCGACCTCAAGCTCAAGCGACGCCTTTATCCTTGGCAACGCTGGAGCCTGTTCCCTCTACGTGACGGAACAGGCTGGTAACAAATCAACGACGTGGCAGGAATTGCAGCGGATCTACAGGTTTACCTTGTCGGCGAATCTCAAAATGCAGTTTCACCCGGTCTGTACCCGTGGACCCCATTTCGGCAATTGTCTGTCCGACTTTGACCTGCTGCCCCTCCCGAACCAACAGCCTGCGGTTGTGACCGTAGGCACTGACGTAGGTATCGCTGTGCTTGATGATGACCAATTCGCCGTAGCCCCGCAAGCCACTCCCGGCATAAACCACAGTCCCATCAGACGCAGCTAAAACAGGCTGTCCCAAATCCCCGGCGATATCAATTCCTTTATTCAAACTACCGTTTGAAGAGAATTTTCCAATCAAAATGCCGTTGGATGGCCATCCCCAGCCAGTCGGCGCAGGCCCTGCGGGAGGTAGTGGCGCAGGGGCTGGCTTGTTTGCGACGGACGGCGCAGCCGTCTGTTTCCCGGTGGTCGCACCCGAGGCTGGACCTCGGGTGACGGTAAATTTGCTCGAAGAAGAAGCGGTTGTTCCAGACGGGGTCACCACCTCTGTCGGCGTTGAACCGGAACGCCCATCGAAGCGAATCGTCTGACCTGGATGAATTGTGTAAGGCGTAGGAATGTTGTTGCGTGCCGCCAGGGCCTTGTAGTCCCAACCGTAGCGAAACGCGATCGAGAACAGGGTATCGCCGCGACGGACCACGTATTGGCCGGTGGTTACTGCGGGGCGTTGGGCCGCCGCGTTATTACGATCGACCACTCGCACATCGCTTGAACGCGTGCTGGAGCAACCGACCAACAAGGAACTCAAGACAAGGCCAGTCACCAGGCGCTGAAAGCTTGTTGTACCGATACGCTGCGCAATGACTGTGAGACTCACCCGCCGCTCCCTTTGTGGTGGTTGAAGATAAAAATCGCCGTATTCAGGCATGAAATGTCGCAAGTATAACTGGCCGTTCGGGCTTTACCGTCGGCAAAACAAAATCGACACGCGCGCACGTTTGCTGATCGCTGTTCAATCGCGTTTAACCGATCAATGCCGCTGTAAGACCAAGGTAATCAAATAGAATTCAGCGTCTTTAAATAAATGCTTAAGCCAGTGGCCCATGGAGCAACGGTACAAAGCGCACCCCCCCCAAAACACGTCTGGAAAAGCCTTGTTCTTCACGGATGATCAACATCAATTGCTGAACCTCCCCTGAACCAACCGGAATCACCAGCCGCCCACCCGGCGCTAATTGATCGAGCAACGCCTGAGGTACATCGGTCGCCACCGCAGTGACGATAATGCCGTTGTACGGTGCCAGTGCTGGCCAGCCCTCCCAACCGTCGCCCCACCGAAATACCACGTTGCGCGTGTTCAACTCGACCAGGCGCTCCTTGGCACGATCCTGCAGGACCTTGATGCGCTCGACGGAAAACACCCGCTCGACCAATTGCGACAACACCGCTGTCTGGTAACCGGACCCGGTGCCGATCTCCAGCACTTTATCCAGAGGACCGGCCTCCAGCAGCAGTTCGCTCATGCGAGCCACCATATAAGGCTGAGAAATGGTCTGGTTATGGCCAATCGGCAATGCCGTGTCTTCGTAGGCACGGTGCGCCAGGGCTTCATCGACAAACAGATGACGCGGCGTACGCCGAATGACCTCCAACACCTGGGCGTTGGACAGACCTTCCTCATACAAGCGCTGGATCAGCCGTTCGCGCGTACGCTGGGAGGTCATCCCGATTCCACGACGCAGGATATCGTCTTGTTCACGAGCCATCAGCGCAGCCCCTCCAGCCAGCCATCAAGACTGCCAAAGGCATCATTGAAGGTGCGATCGAGTTGCAGCGGGGTGATCGAGACATAACCCTGCATCACCGCATGGAAATCCGTGCCCGGCCCGCCATCTTCCGCATCGCCGGCTGCGGCAATCCAGTAGCCGGACTTGCCACGCGGATCGACCACTTTAATCGGCGCGGCGGCGCGGGCACGGTGGCCCAGTCGAGTCAGCTGGATACCTCGAATGTGTTCCAGAGGCAGATTCGGAATATTCACGTTCAGCACCGTGCGCGGTGGCAAATCAAGGTCGGCATAAGCCTCTACCAGCTTGCGCGCAAAGTAGGCCGCCGTCGGCAGGTTTTCCACTTGCCGCGATACCAGCGAAAAGGCAAACGACGGCAGCGTAAGGAAACGCCCTTCGAGCGCCGCCGCGACTGTGCCGGAATACAGCACATCGTCGCCCAGGTTGGCCCCCATGTTAATTCCGGAAACCACCATATCCGGCTCGCGCTCCAGCAAACCGTTGAGGCCCAGGTGCACGCAATCGGTCGGCGTACCATTAAGGCTGATAAAGCCATTGTCCAGGGTGTGCGGGTGCAACGGACGGTCAAGCGTCAGCGAACTGCTGGCGCCGCTTTTGTCCTGGTCAGGGGCGATAACCACGCACTCGGTGTAATCCGCCAGCGCAGCATGAAGCGCGGCAAGACCGGGCGCTGTTACCCCATCGTCGTTAGAAATCAGAATACGCATGAGCTGTCCGTCTGCCCCACCGGCACCAGATCGACGAGTTCACGCACCAATACAGTGGCGAAGCATCCGGCCGGAAGGACGAATTCCAGTTGCAGAATGTCCAGCGAGGGATAATGCCACGTCAACCCGCCAATGGGCAGCCGCAGGATGCGACGTTCATGGCTCATTCCGGCGTTTATCAACCAATCGCGCAGATCCGCTTCGCGTGCAGCGACCTGTTGCTCCAGCTCATGAGTCGCACCAGTCGCGGGTGACTCACCCTCGCCCCACTGCGGCCCGGTCGGGTGCAGGTCGAGGATCGCCAGACGCGGGTCGCTGCATTCGGCCTCACCTGCCGGGAAGAAGCTGCGGCTGTCGGTGAAGGCCAGCAAGTCGCCCACCTGGGCACGCTGCCAACTGCCATCGGCGACTCGCGCCGCCAACACCTGATTGAACAGAAAGCTGCGCGCGGTAGAGAGCAGGCGTGAACGCACGTTGCGCTGCTCCGGCAAGGCTTTACGTGCCGCCCAGTCACGGGCATCCACCACGTTGCCGCCGTTGTGGCCGAAACGCTGCGCGCCGAAGTAGTTGGGAATGCCTTGTTTGGCGATCAGTTGCAGACGCGCGTCAATCGCGTCCTTGTCGCCAGCAAACTGGGTCAAGCGCAAGGTAAAGCCATTGGCCGAATGCGCACCGCGCTGCAGCTTGCGTTTATGCCGTGCGGTCTTGAGGATTTTCAGTGTGTCGTTTTCTGCCGCGGACAAGTCAGGATCGGCCTTGCCCGGCAATTGCACGCTGAACCACTGGCGTGTCAGTGCCTGGCGATCTTTCAAGCCGGCATAGCTGACGGTGCGCAACGGCACGCCGGCAGCCTTGGCAATCCGCCGGGCCGCCTCTTCAGTGTTCAGGCCGCGTTTTTCCACCCAGATCCACAGGTGTTCGCCTTCGCCAGTCAGCGGGATATCGAGGACTTCATCGACCTGAAAATCTTCCGCGATGGCTTTCAGTACGGCAGTGCCAAGGGCTTCACCGTAAGCACGCGGGCCGAGCAGTTGCAGTTCATTCATGCGCGCAGCAACAAGGCAACGGAGTGCACGGCGATGCCTTCTTCGCGACCGACAAAGCCGAGCTTTTCGGTGGTGGTAGCTTTCACGTTCACTTGATCCAACTCAACTTGAAGATCCGCGGCGATCAGCGCACGCATCGATTCGATATGCGGGGCCATTTTCGGCGCCTGGGCAACGATGGTGTTATCGACATTACCGACCTTCCAGCCCTTGGCGTGGATCAGTCCGACAACGTGTCGCAACAGTACACGGCTGTCAGCACCTTTGAATTGCGGGTCGGTGTCTGGAAAGTGTTTACCGATATCACCCAGCGCCGCTGCGCCGAGCAAGGCATCGCTCAACGAATGCAGCAAGACATCGCCGTCGGAATGGGCAAGCAGCCCGAAACCGTGTGCAATTCGCACGCCGCCCAGAGTGATGAAATCGCCTTCAGCGAAACGGTGCACATCATAGCCGTGGCCAATACGCATAAAAAAACGCCCCGATTTAGTCAGGGCGTGATTCTACCTGCTTTAGGCGCCTAGAGCGTGTGCGTGATGTCGCAAGTGTTCATCAATAAAGCTGGCGATAAAGAAATAGCTGTGGTCGTAGCCCGGTTGCAGACGCAAGGTCAGCGGATGGCCGGCCAGTTTCGCCGCCTGCTGCAGCGCTTCGGGTTTGAGCTGAGTGGCGAGGAAGTCGTCCCGATCACCCTGATCCACCAGCAACGGCAGCTTTTCGCCGGCCTCGCTGATCAGCACGCAGGCATCCCATTCGCGCCACTTCGAACGCTCTTCGCCCAGGTAGCGCGAAAACGCCTTCTGACCCCACGGGCAATCCATCGGATTGTTGATCGGCGCGAAGGCCGACACCGACTGATACCGCCCAGGGTTGCGCAAGGCACAGACCAGTGCGCCGTGCCCGCCCATGGAGTGGCCGCTGACGCCGCGCTTGTCCGATGCCGGAAAATGCGCTTCGACCAACGCGGGCAATTCCTGCACCACATAGTCGTGCATCCGATAGTGCTTGGCCCAGGGTTCCTGCGTGGCATTCAGATAGAAGCCGGCACCGAGGCCGAAATCCCACGCGCCATCCGGGTCGCCCGGTACATCGGCGCCTCGCGGGCTGGTGTCCGGTGCGACGATGATCAGCCCCAGCTCGGCCGCCATGCGCAAGGCGCCGGCCTTGTGCATGAAGTTTTCGTCGGTGCAGGTCAATCCCGACAACCAGTACAACACTGGCAGTTTGCCGCCCTGCTCCGCTTGCGGCGGCAAGTACACGGCAAACACCATGTCGCAGCCCAGTACCTCGGAATAATGCTTGTAGCGTTTATGCCAGCCACCGAAGCTCTTCTGACATGAGAGATTTTCCAGACTCATGGCCGACCTCAGAAATGGATGACAGAGCGGATGCTTTTGCCTTCATGCATCAGGTCGAATGCCTTGTTGATGTCTTCCAGGCCCATGGTATGGGTGATGAACGTGTCCAACGGGATTTCTCCGGTCTGGGCCATTTCCACGTAGCTTGGCAACTCGGTGCGACCGCGCACGCCGCCAAATGCCGAACCGCGCCAGACGCGACCAGTCACCAGTTGGAACGGACGGGTGGAGATTTCCTGACCAGCACCGGCAACGCCGATGATCACCGACTCACCCCAACCTTTATGGCAGCACTCCAGCGCCGCACGCATCAGCTGTACATTGCCGATGCACTCGAAGGAAAAGTCGACGCCGCCGTCAGTCATGTCGACGATCACGTCCTGAATCGGACGGTCGAAATCTTTCGGGTTCACACAATCGGTAGCGCCCAACTGCTTGGCGATTTCGAACTTGGCCGGGTTGATGTCGATGGCAATGATTCGCCCGGCCTTGGCTTTGACCGCGCCGATGACCGCTGACAGACCAATGCCGCCCAGGCCGAAAATGGCCACGGTGTCGCCCGGCTTGACCTTGGCGGTGTTGATGACCGCGCCGATACCGGTGGTGACGCCGCAGCCCAGCAGGCAGACTTTTTCCAGTGGCGCTTCTTTAGGAATCTTCGCGACGGAGATTTCCGGCAATACAGTGTATTCGGAAAAGGTCGACGTGCCCATGTAGTGAAAAATCGGCTGACCTTTGTAGGAGAAACGCGTGGTGCCGTCTGGCATCAGGCCTTTGCCCTGGGTCGCACGAATGGCCTGGCAGAGGTTGGTCTTGCCAGACTTGCAGAATTTGCACTGGCCGCATTCCGGGGTGTACAGCGGAATCACGTGATCGCCGACCGCAACCGAGGTCACGCCTTCACCGATGGCTTCGACAATCGCGCCACCTTCGTGGCCGAGGATCGACGGGAAGATGCCTTCCGGGTCAGCGCCCGACAGGGTGTAGGCGTCGGTATGGCAAACGCCGGAGGCGACCACACGCAACAAGACTTCACCCGCCTTGGGCATGGCGACATCGACTTCAACGATCTCAAGGGGTTTCTTGGCCTCGAAGGCAACGGCGGCGCGCGACTTGATCATCCTGTCTCTCCAGCGAATAAAAACGAGACAGCGAGTGTAAAACACTGCCAGACGATTAATAATCCAGCCGAAAGCAAAACATTATTGCTGCACAGGGATAATCCTCATGTCCGAGAACCGCTGGGAAGGCATCGATGAATTCGTCGCCGTCGCCGAATGCAACCAGTTCACGGCTGCCGCCGAACGCCTAGGGGTTTCGTCTTCGCACATCAGTCGACAAATCGTACGTCTTGAAGAACGCCTGCAAACCCGCCTGCTCTACCGCAGTACCCGTCGGGTGACGCTGACCGAAGCCGGGCAGACTTTCCTGCAACACTGCCAGCGCTTGCAGGACGGACGCGAAGAAGCCTTGCGCGCCGTCGGCGACCTGACCAGCGAACCCAAGGGCATGCTGCGCATGACCTGTGCAGTGGCATATGGCGAGCGCTTCATCGTGCCGCTGGTGACCAGCTTCATGGGGCTTTATCCACAATTACGGGTCGATATCGAACTAAGCAACCGTCCGCTCGACCTGGTGCACGAGGGCCTGGACCTGGCAATCCGGCTCGGCCGCCTGCAAGACTCACGACTGGTGGCCACGCGCCTGGCGCCACGACGCATGTACTTGTGCGCCTCGCCGTCCTATCTGGAACGTTATGGCCGACCGCACAGTTTGTCCGAGCTGAGTCGACACAACTGCCTGATCGGCAGCTCGGACATCTGGCAACTGGAACAGGACGGCAGAGAGTTTTCCCAGAGAGTACAGGGCAATTGGCGCTGCAACAGCGGGCAAGCGGTGCTGGACGCGGCGCTACAAGGTGTCGGATTGTGTCAGCTGCCGGATTATTACGTGCTGGAGCACCTGAACAATGGCGCACTGGTGTCGTTGCTGGATGCTCATCAACCACCGAACACCGCCGTCTGGGCGCTGTATCCGCAGCAACGGCACCTGTCGCCGAAGGTGAGAAAACTGGTGGACTATCTAAAGGAAGGGTTGGCCAAACGGCCGGAGTACCAACTTTGATCAAAAGATCAAAAGATCGCAGCCTTCGGCAGCTCCTACGAAGATCATTACCAGTGGCGCGCCCCAACCACTCAACAGGCCGAGCGTTAGCTCGCCTGCAGCTCTTGATCTTGATCCACCCGCCCCTTCGGAAGGCCGAGCGCAGGTGTTCATCAGGGGGTGGGCGCGCAGCGCCGTTCGACGCAGTCGAACACATCGAGAGGAGGTCGTCGCGCAGCAGGCCGTAGGCGATGCCCCCTGATGGACACCGGAGCGAGGGAACGCCGAGCCTAGGCGAGGTGCCGTACGCTTGGGGCGAGCGTTTTTTTGCTTACTTTTTTTAGGCGCTTGTAAAAAAAGTGAGTCGCCGTCAGGCGAAACCCTAAGTAGCCATCACCGCAGAAATGGATATGTACACCTGCAAGAGATTGGCCGGCTGTCAGGCCGCCATCGCGAGCAAGCTCGGCTCCCACATCAGTTGAGCGGTGCGACAGAGGAATCAGCGGCGATTAGCCCAACGCAGCCGCAGCCATTCAAGGTCTTCAGGCCGAGTAACCTTGAGATTATCCGCACGCCCCTCGATCAAGCGTGGCGCCTGACCCGACCACTCCATCGCAGAGGCCTCATCGGTAATGGCCACATCAGCCACCAGACTGTCCGCCAACGCCCGATGCAAAGCCCCCAGACGAAACATCTGCGGCGTGTACGCCTGCCAGATCAAACTGCGGTCAACGGTTTCAAGGACCCGACCGTGCTTGTCCACACGCTTGAGCGTGTCACGCGCAGGCACTGCGAGTAACCCGCCGACAGGATCGTCAGCCAATTCCGACAACAACTTGTCGAGATCATCACGGGTCAGGTTCGGCCGCGCAGCGTCGTGGACCAACACCCAGTCTTCATCGGCAGCGCCTTGCGCATGCAAATGCAGCAACGCGTTCAGCACCGAACCCGAGCGTTCTTCACCACCGTCCACCCGTTGAATACGCGTGTCGGTAGCACAGGCCAGGGTCGGCCAATAAGGATCATCAACGGCAAGACTGACCACCAAGCCTTTCAAGGCAGGATGATCGAGGAAACAGCCAAGGCTGTGTTCGAGAATAGTGCGCCCGCCCAGTTGCAGATATTGCTTGGGACGGTCCGCGGCCATACGGGCACCGACGCCCGCGGCAGGAATCACGGCCCAGAAGGCCGGTAACGTATTCATCATTGAGCCAACTGGTAAAGGGTTTCACCGTCCTTGACCATGCCCAACTCATGGCGAGCCCGCTCTTCAACGGTCTCCATGCCTTTTTTCAACTCACTGACCTCGGCGTCCATGACCCGATTGCGCTCCAGCAACGACTCGTTCTCAGCATGCTGATCAGCAATTTGCTGAGTCAACTCGGCCACTTGCGCCAGACTGCCATTACCCACCCACAGGCGATATTGCAGACCAGCCAGCAGCAGGAGCAAGACAAGAAACAACCAGTAAGGACTGCGCATCGAATATCAGGTATCCAGTGAAAAAAGACAGCCATGCCAACTTTAAAGCTTCTGATAGTACGAAGCCTGGAAGAACCAGGCTCGTACTTATAAGGCATCAGATTAGTGGCAAAAATCCCGCTGCTGCGATTTTTTCGACACAATCCGGTGTCTTTTTACCTACCCAAGCTTAACCGCGGAATTCGCCACGACCGTTGTACTTGGCCTTGCCGCCCAATTGCTCTTCGATGCGCAGCAGTTGATTGTACTTGGAAACGCGGTCGGAACGGCACAGCGAACCGGTTTTGATCTGGCCAGCCGAAGTGCCCACAGCCAGGTCGGCAATGGTCGAATCTTCGGTTTCGCCGGAACGGTGCGAGATCACGGCAGTGTAACCAGCGGCCTTGGCCATCTGGATAGCTTCCAGGGTTTCGGTCAGGGTGCCGATCTGGTTGAACTTGATCAGGATCGAGTTGGCGATCTTCTTGTCGATGCCTTCTTTCAGGATCTTGGTGTTGGTCACGAACAGGTCGTCGCCCACCAGCTGGGTTTTTTCGCCGATTTTGTCGGTGAGGATTTTCCAGCCAGCCCAGTCGGACTCATCCAGGCCATCTTCAATGGAGATGATCGGGTAACGTTCGGTCAGGCCTTTGAGGTAGTCGGCAAAGCCTTCGGCGGTGAACACCTGGCCTTCACCAGACAGGTTGTACTTGCCATCTTCGTAGAATTCGCTGGCCGCGCAGTCCAGAGCCAGGGTCACGTCGGTGCCCAGTTTGTAGCCAGCGTTGGCCACGGCTTCGGAGATCACTTTCAGTGCATCTTCGTTGGATGCCAGGTTCGGCGCGAAACCACCTTCGTCGCCCACCGCAGTGCTCAGGCCACGAGCCTTCAGCACAGCTTTGAGGTGATGGAAAATCTCGGTGCCCATGCGCAGACCTTCCGAGAAAGTCTTGGCGCCAACTGGCTGAACCATGAATTCCTGGATGTCGACGTTGTTATCGGCGTGCTCGCCACCGTTGATGATGTTCATCATCGGAACCGGCATCGAGTAAATACCCGGAGTACCGTTCAGATTGGCGATGTGTGCGTACAGTGGCAGGTCCTGATCGTGAGCAGCAGCCTTGGCAGCGGCCAGGGACACGGCGAGGATCGCGTTGGCACCCAGGCTGCCCTTGTTCTCGGTACCGTCCAGCTCGATCATGATGCGGTCGAGGGCTTTCTGGTCAACTGGGTCTTTACCCAGCAGTGCGGTGCGGATCGGGCCATTGATGTTGGCTACAGCTTTCAGTACACCCTTGCCCAGGTAACGGCTCTTGTCGCCATCACGCAGCTCGAGCGCTTCGCGCGAACCGGTGGAAGCACCGGACGGCGCGCAAGCGCTGCCGATGATGCCGTTATCGAGAAGCACGTCCGCTTCGACGGTGGGATTGCCACGGGAGTCGAGAACTTCACGACCTTTGATGTCGACGATTTTTGCCATTGTTGTAAACACTCCAAAGTTGACGAAAACGACGCAGCTGCAGGAAATTTTTTACCGTCGGCAAGTGATAAGCAGCGGGCAGACTTGCGGACGATAAGGCTCAAGCCCGAGGGCCTGAGCGTTCAATGAATCGTGCGGTACTTTACCGGAGAATTGAGGATTACGCGGTTTCTACCGTCGGAAAACTCTTCACCAGTTCGTCCAGGGCCTTGAGCTGAGCCAGGAATGGCTCCAGTTTATCCAGACGCAAGGCGCAAGGGCCGTCGCATTTGGCGTTGTCCGGATCCGGATGCGCTTCCAGGAACAGGCCGGCCAGCGACTGGCTCATGCCTGCCTTGGCCAGGTCGGTGACCTGGGCGCGGCGTCCGCCGGCAGAATCCGAGCGACCACCGGGCATTTGCAGCGCGTGGGTCACGTCGAAGAACACCGGGTATTCGAACTGTTTCATGATGCCGAAGCCGAGCATGTCCACGACCAGGTTGTTATAGCCGAAGCTCGAACCACGCTCGCAGAGGATCAACTGATCGTTACCGGCTTCTTCGCATTTGCTCAGGATGTGTTTCATTTCCTGAGGGGCGAGGAACTGGGCTTTCTTGATGTTGATCACCGCGCCGGTCTTGGCCATCGCGACGACCAGATCGGTCTGGCGCGACAGGAAGGCCGGCAACTGGATGATCTCGCAGACTTCAGCGACTACTGCAGCCTGCTCAGGCTCATGGACATCGGTGATGACCGGCACGCCAAAGGCTTGCTTGATGTCCTGGAAAATCCGCATGCCTTCCTCGAGGCCGGGGCCTCGATAGGACGTTACCGACGAGCGGTTGGCCTTGTCGAAGCTGGCCTTGAACACGTAAGGGATACCGAGTTTCTCGGTGACCTTTACGTACTCTTCACAGACCTGCATCGCCATGTCACGGCTTTCCAGCACGTTCATGCCACCGAACAGCACCATCGGTTTGTCGTTGGCGATTTCGATGTTGCCTACGCGGATGATCTTTTGAGCCATCAGGTTCAAGCCTTCTTCTGGTGTTGAGCCAAAGCTGCTTTGACGAAACCACTGAACAACGGGTGACCGTCGCGCGGAGTCGAGGTGAACTCCGGGTGGAACTGGCAAGCAACGAACCATGGGTGGTCAGGCGCTTCAACCACTTCAACCAGCGCGCCGTCACCGGAACGACCGGAGATTTTCAGGCCGGCTTCGATCAGTTGCGGCAGCAGCTTGTTGTTCACTTCATAGCGATGACGATGACGCTCGACGATCACGTCCTTGGCGTAGCAATCGTGGACCAGGGAGCCGGCTTCCAGCAGGCAATCCTGAGCACCCAGACGCATGGTGCCGCCCAGATCGGACAATTCGGAACGGGTTTCAACGGCGCCGGTGGCATCTTCCCACTCGGTGATCAGACCCACGACCGGGTGGCCGCTGGCGCGATCGAATTCGGTGGAGTTGGCGTCTTTCCAGCCCAGCACGTTACGGGCGAACTCGATCACCGCGACTTGCATGCCCAGGCAGATACCCAGGTACGGAACCTTGTTTTCGCGAGCATATTGAACGGCGGTGATCTTGCCTTCCACGCCACGCAGACCGAAGCCGCCTGGCACCAGAATCGCATCAACACCTTCCAGCAGCGCGGTGCCCTGGTTCTCGATGTCTTCGGAGTCGATGTAGCGCAGATTGACCTTGGTACGGTTGCTGATGCCGGCATGACTCATCGCTTCGATCAGCGACTTGTAGGCGTCCAGCAGTTCCATGTACTTGCCGACCATGGCGATGGTCACTTCGTGCTCCGGGTTGAGCTTGGCATCGACCACGGCTTCCCACTCGGACAGATCGGCGCCGCCACATTGCAGGCCGAAACGCTCGACGACGAAATCATCCAGGCCCTGGGAGTGCAGAATGCCCGGGATCTTGTAGATGGTGTCGGCGTCTTCCAGCGCGATGACCGCACGTTCTTCAACGTTGGTGAACTGCGCGATCTTGCGACGCGAAGAGATATCGATCGGGTGGTCGGAACGGCACACCAGCACGTCTGGCTGCAGGCCGATGGAACGCAGTTCCTTGACCGAGTGCTGGGTTGGCTTGGTTTTGGTTTCGCCGGCAGTGGCGATGTACGGCACCAGTGTCAGGTGCATCAGCATCGCGCGCTTGGCGCCGACTTCAAAACGCAATTGACGGATGGCTTCGAGGAACGGCTGGGATTCGATGTCACCCACGGTGCCACCGATCTCGACCATGGCCACGTCGGCATCGCCTGCACCCTTGATGATGCGGCGCTTGATTTCGTCGGTGATGTGCGGAATCACCTGGATGGTTGCACCCAGGTAATCACCACGGCGCTCTTTGCGCAGGACGTGCTCGTAGACACGGCCGGTGGTGAAGTTGTTGTTCTGGGTCATGGTCGTGCGGATGAACCGCTCGTAGTGGCCCAGGTCCAGGTCGGTCTCGGCGCCGTCGTGAGTGACGAACACTTCACCGTGCTGGAACGGGCTCATGGTGCCCGGGTCAACGTTGATGTACGGGTCCAGCTTGAGCATGGTGACCTTAAGTCCCCGCGCCTCCAGGATGGCCGCCAATGAAGCCGATGCAATGCCTTTCCCCAATGAAGAAACAACACCGCCCGTGACGAATATGTAGCGCGTCATGAAAAACCCTAGAAGTCTGCGTTAAAGCGGTCCGAGCCGCCGGGGAAAGCGAAGGAAGGCCGAAGCCCCCGATCACCTGCATTAATTACAGTGCATCTTTCAAAAAAACCGCCGCGTTGGGACAGACCGGAAGAAGAATCACCGGTACGTTGCTCGCTACACATTTTTTGGAATCGCCCAGCAAAGACTGCTTGGTAATCGGCAACTCCTGCAATTCAGCTGAATCCACAGAAGTTGTATCAAGAAGGGAGCGTAGTCTACCGGAAAGCCCCTTTCAGCTCAAACCTTGATCGTTGATCGCTGGCTGCCACCGCAAAAGACAGTTTCCCCCTGCGCTACCGTCGAGCCCGCGCAGGTTTGCCACCGCGAGCAAATGTTCATTGCAGTAGAGCAGCGGCAATCTGCCACGGGCAAACAGCGGCAGGCCGCTTTCATTGAGCAAACGCTTGAGGTCTCGATGCCCCCGCACAGGCAAATGCATGACTTCACCGCCCTGCCGGTAACGCACGCTTAATACGCCGGCAGGAATGGTCCCGCAAAAGGTCAACCGGCCGTTGTTCGGTAGCAGCAGTGCCACTGACGGATCAGGCCAAAGCGGAGCCGGCTCGGGGAGGTTCAGCCAATGGCCGGACAACCACCAGATTCGCCCGTTCGCACGATGCAACTCACCGTCGGCCAGGCGCCAGATCGGCCGCGCATCCGTCGCTGCATCGCGCAAAGTTTCCCAACCCGACCAATGGTCGCTGTCCGGCATACGCGTCAACGGCGCCAACCAGTGGCTGAGGGCATTGCGCTGGCGGGCGGCGGAAAGCTTTTCAAGCGCAGCCATTTCCAGCGACGGCACGCCCAGCCAATCGAATTCGCTGACAGTTGTGGCGGGCGCCAGATCCATCTTGGCCAAATCATCGAGCAAACCCTGCGCCTCACTCAAATGCGCGGCGCTGCGGGCAATGGTGGTCGCAGCCTGCGGCCAGCGCTGAGTGAGCGCTGGAAAAATCTGCTGGCGAAGGTAATTGCGAGAAAACTGTTGATCGGCGTTCGACGGATCCTCGATCCAGCTTAACTGATGCTCGACGGCATAGGCCTCGAGTTCAGCCCGCGACACCTCCAGCAACGGCCGCAGCAAAAAACCACGCCCCAAAGGACGCTGCGACGGGATCGCCGACAAACCTCTGACCCCTGCCCCACGCAATAGGCGGAACAAGAGGGTCTCCGCCTGATCGTTCCGGTGCTGCGCCGTGAGTAGCAGCTCATTGGCTTGAGTCGCCTCGACAAAGGCGCCATACCGCGCCTCACGCGCCGCGCGCTCCAGGCTCGCCCCAGGCTGAACCTGAACGTGAATAACCTCCAATGGCACACCCAGAGCGTCACACACCCGCTGACAATGCTCCGGCCACGCATCAGCCGCAGCCTGGAGGCCGTGATGGATGTGAATGGCTTTGAGTTCAGGTAGGGAATGTTTTTTTGCGAGTTGTGCAAGAAGGTGCAGCAGAACGGTGGAGTCGAGACCACCGGAGAAAGCGACACGCCAGGTCGGCGCGGTGCGCCAGGGAGCCAGGCGTTTGAGAAGTCCAGCTGAAAGACTCATGAACATCCCCAAACCTGTAGGAGCAAAGCTTGCTCGCGATGAACTTGTGGTGAGGGGGCTTGCCCCCGTTCGGCGGCGTAGCCGTCGCAAAAAGGTCGATTCGTTCGATCGCATCGACTGTATTTGGGACTACTTCGTAGTCCAACGGGGGCAAGCCCCCTCACCACAACAAGACTCGCTCCTACAGAGAGCTGTGCTCGATCAGAGACCGTAGCTCATCAGACGCTCGTAACGGCGGGCCAGCAGCGCGTCGTTGTCGAACTTCTTCAGCATCGCCAGTTGCGAGCTCAGTTCCGCACGGATCGAGGCAGCAGCGGCGGCCGGATCACGGTGCGCGCCACCCAGTGGCTCGCTGATCACTTTATCAACGATACCCAGGCCTTTCAGGCGCTCGGCGGTGATGCCCATGGCTTCAGCGGCATCCGGGGCTTTCTCGGCAGTTTTCCACAGGATCGAGGCGCAACCTTCCGGCGAGATCACCGCGTAGGTCGAGTACTGCAGCATGTTCAGCTGATCGCAAATGCCGATCGCCAGCGCACCACCGGAACCACCCTCACCGATCACGGTGGCGATGATTGGGGTTTTCAGGCGGGCCATGACACGCAGGTTCCAGGCAATCGCTTCGCTCTGGTTACGCTCTTCAGCGTCGATGCCAGGGTATGCACCCGGGGTGTCGATGAAGGTCAGGATCGGCATTTTGAAACGCTCGGCCATTTCCATCAGACGGCAGGCCTTGCGGTAGCCCTCAGGACGCGGCATGCCGAAGTTGCGGCGAACCTTCTCGCGCACTTCACGGCCTTTCTGGTGGCCGATGATCATCACCGGCTGGTCGTCCAGACGAGCAACACCACCAACAATCGCAGCGTCGTCGGAGAAGTGACGGTCACCGTGCAATTCATCGAACTCAGTGAAGATGTGCTCGATGTAGTCCAGGGTGTACGGGCGACGCGGATGACGCGCCAGACGCGCGATCTGCCAGCTGGTCAACTTGCCGAAGATGTCTTCGGTGAGCGTGCTGCTCTTGTCCTGCAGGCGGGAGATTTCATCGCCGATATTCAGCGAATTGTCATTACCGACCAAGCGCAACTCTTCGATCTTGGCTTGCAGGTCGGCGATCGGCTGTTCGAAATCAAGAAAATTCGGGTTCATAGGCGTCCGTCTTGGGTCGACGTCCAAGAGAGCTTGGGCCGGCCGGTTGTCTATTCGCGCCCTACCTTAAGGGACAGGCGCGTTCAGGTCGAGATTAAAAATTGGGTCGAGGTCAAGGCGTAGTTCTTGATGGTAAAGAATGGCACCTGACCGTCAACGGTATTGGAGGAAGACGTTGTCTCGCCCGAACTGGTCACGCAGGGCTTGAATCAAGGCATCCGCCGGATCGATTCGCCAGGTCTCGCTGAACTGCAACAAGGCCTTGGCATCAGGACTGGTGTACTCCATGGTAATCGGACACGCACCACGATGACGCTTGAACAACTCGCCCAGCCAGCGTAGCTGATCGCCTTTGAGGTCTTGGGTCTGGACCTTCAAGCGCAGGCTTTCGGCCAGGTTGGTGCGTGCGTCCTCCATGCTCATCACCCGCTTGACCCGCAAGCGCAAGCCACCGGAGAAGTCGTCATTGCTGACTTCGCCTTCGACCACCACCATCGCGTCGGTCTGCAACAGCGACTGCGCGGAATGGAACGCCTCGGCAAACAGCGACGCTTCGATCCGGCCCGAACGGTCGTCGAGGGTGATGAAACCCATCTTGTCGCCCTTTTTGTTCTTCATCACCCGCAAGGCAATGATCATGCCCGCAACCGTCTGTGTATCACGCGCCGGTTTCAAATCGATGATCCGCTGACGGGCAAAGCGGCGGATTTCACCTTCATATTCGTCAATCGGGTGACCGGTCAGGTACAGCCCCAGGGTATCTTTCTCCCCCTTCAGGCGCTCCTTGAGTGTCAGCTCCTTGGCCTTGCGGTGATTGGCGTAGACGTCGGCGTCCTCTTCGACAAACAGGCCGCCGAACAGGTCCGCGTGCCCACTGTCGTGAGTCCGTGCGGTCTGCTCGGCCGCCTTGATCGCCTCTTCCATGGCCGTCAGCAAGACGGCGCGATTGCGGTCGATGTTGGCCTGATAGGCTTTCGGTTCGTCGTGGAAATACGGGCCGAGTCGATCCAGCGCACCGCTGCGGATCAACCCGTCGAGGGTCCGTTTGTTGATGCGCTTGAGGTCGACCCGGGCGCAGAAATCGAACAGATCCTTGAATGGCCCTTCCAGGCGCGCTTCAGTAATCGCTTCAACCGGCCCCTCACCAACCCCCTTGATCGCCCCCAGACCGTAAATAATCCGGCCTTCGTCGTTCACCGTGAACTTGAACTCCGAGGTGTTCACGTCCGGCGCGTCGAGGCGCAGCTTCATGGTCCGCACTTCTTCGATCAAGGTCACGACCTTGTCGGTGTTGTGCATATCCGCCGAGAGTACCGCCGCCATGAATGGCGCCGGGTAGTGGGCTTTCAACCAGGCAGTCTGGTACGACACCAGGCCGTAGGCGGCGGAGTGGGATTTGTTGAAGCCGTAACCGGCGAATTTCTCCACCAGGTCGAAAATGTTACCGGCCAGGTCGGCATCGATATTGTTGGTCGCGCAACCTTCAATGAAGCCGCCACGCTGCTTGGCCATTTCTTCGGGTTTTTTCTTACCCATGGCCCGACGCAGCATGTCCGCACCACCGAGGGTGTAACCGGCCATGACCTGAGCAATCTGCATCACCTGCTCCTGATACAGGATGATGCCGTAGGTCGGCGCCAATACCGGCTTGAGGCCTTCGTACTGGTAATCCGAGTGCGGGTACGCCAGTTCGGCGCGACCGTGCTTACGGTTGATGAAGTCATCCACCATGCCCGATTGCAGCGGGCCCGGACGGAACAGGGCCACGAGTGCGATCAAGTCTTCCAGGCAGTCGGGCTTGAGCTTTTTGATCAGCTCTTTCATCCCGCGCGACTCGAGCTGGAACACCGCGGTGGTTTCAGCTTTTTGCAGCAGCGTGTAGGTCGGTTTGTCGTCCAGCGGGATAAACGCGATATCCAGCGGCGGTTCATTGACCTTGGCGCGGTCGCGGTTGATGGTTTTCAGCGCCCAATCGATGATGGTCAGGGTTCGCAGACCCAGGAAGTCAAACTTCACCAGACCCGCCGCCTCGACGTCGTCCTTGTCGAACTGGGTTACCAGGCCGCCACCTTCTTCGTCGCAATAGATCGGCGAGAAGTCGGTCAGCTTGGTCGGTGCGATCACCACACCACCAGCGTGCTTGCCGACGTTACGCACAACGCCTTCAAGCTTGCGCGCCATCTCCCAGATTTCCGCGGCCTCTTCATCGACCTTGATGAAGTCGCGGAGGATTTCTTCCTGCTCGTAGGCTTTTTCCAGGGTCATGCCGACTTCGAAGGGGATCATCTTCGACAGACGATCCGCCAAACCGTAGGACTTGCCCTGCACCCGCGCCACGTCACGGACCACAGCCTTGGCGGCCATGGAACCGAACGTGATGATCTGGCTTACCGCGTTGCGGCCGTATTTCTCGGCCACGTAGTCGATCACCCGGTCACGACCGTCCATGCAGAAGTCGACGTCGAAGTCGGGCATGGAAACCCGTTCCGGGTTCAGGAAACGTTCGAACAGCAGGTCATATTCCAGCGGGTCGAGGTCGGTGATCTTCTGCACATAGGCCACCAGCGACCCGGCACCCGACCCACGGCCAGGACCTACCGGTACGCCGTTGTTCTTGGCCCACTGGATAAAGTCCATAACGATCAGGAAGTAACCGGGGAAGCCCATCTGGATGATGATATCCAGTTCGAAATTCAACCGGTCGACATAAACCTGACGCTTGGCCTCGTAATCTTCGGTCGTGTCCTTGGGCAGCAGAACACTCAAGCGCTCTTCCAGGCCATCAAAGGAGACTTTGCGGAAATACTCGTCGATGGTCATGCCATCGGGAATCGGGAAGTTGGGCAGGAAGTGTTTGCCGAGCTTCACATCGATATTGCAGCGCTTGGCGATCTCGACGGTGTTTTCCAGCGCTTCGGGCAAGTCGCTGAACAACTCGGCCATTTCCTCGGCGCTTTTGAGGTACTGCTGGTCACTGTAGTTCTTCGAACGGCGCGGATCGTCGAGCGCCCGCCCTTCACCGATGCATACGCGGGTTTCGTGAGCGGCGAAGTCTTCCTGCTTGATGAAGCGCACGTCGTTGGTGGCCACCAGCGGCGCGCCGATCTTGTCAGCCAGGGCCACAGCGGCGTGCAACTGTTCTTCGTCGTTGGGGCGATTGGTGCGCTGGATTTCCAGATAGAAGCGATCCGGGAATACCGCCATCCACTCACGGGCCAGAGTCTCGGCCTCATCAGGATTGCCACCGAGCAAGGCGATACCAATCTCACCCTCCTTCGCAGCCGACAACATGATCAGGCCTTCGTTGGCCTCGGCCACCCACTCGCGCTCGATGATGACCTGACCATTGCGCTGGCCATCGATAAAGCCACGCGAAATCAACTCGGTGAGGTTGCGGTAGCCAACGGCATTCATCGCCAGGAAGCTGATCCGGCTCAGCGGATTATCAGGATCCTTGTTCGACAGCCACAGGTCGGCGCCACAGATCGGCTTGATCCCGGCGCCCATGGCGTTTTTGTAGAACTTGACCAGGGAACACATGTTGTTCTGGTCGGTGACCGCCACGGCAGGCATGTTCATGCCGACCAGGGTCTTGACCAGCGGTTTGATCCGCACCAGACCGTCGACCAGGGAGTATTCAGTGTGCAGGCGTAGGTGAACGAATGAAGCCGGCATAGTGATCCTGTCTGAAAACGTGAAGACAACAAGGCCCGGATTGTACCGGGCCTTGGCAAAAACATCAGCCTTGAGACTAGCTCCCGATCAAACCCTCGCGGGCCTCATAAGCCAGTCGTACCGGCGCAAACGAACGCCGGTGAATCGGTGTCGGCCCTAGTCGGGCCAAGGCTTCCAGATGAACGGGCGTCGGGTAGCCTTTGTGGCCGCCGATACCGTAACCCGGGTAAATCAATTCGAATGCCGCCATTTCGCGATCACGACTGACTTTCGCCAGAATCGATGCCGCGGCGATGGCCGGGACCTTGCTATCGCCTTTCACCACCGCTTCAGCCGGCATGGCCAGCTTCGGGCAGCGGTTGCCATCGATCATCGCCAGCTTCGGCGTGATGTGCAGGCCTTCGACGGCGCGCTGCATCGCCAACATGGTGGCGTGCAAAATATTCAGTTCATCGATTTCTTCGACTTCGGCACGTGCAATACACCAGCTCAGGGCTTTCTCGCGGATTTCGTCATAGAGCTTTTCACGGCGAGCTTCGGTGAGCTTTTTCGAATCATTGAGCCCGAGAATCGGCCGGTTCGGATCGAGGATCACCGCCGCCGTCACCACAGCGCCGCAAAGCGGGCCACGACCCACCTCATCGACACCGGCGACCAGGTCTTCGACGTCTGCGACGAGGGTAAAATCCAGACCCATTTGCATCTTTACGTTACTCACTGAGATTTGCCGATCAGATTGAGGACGGCATCTGCTGCCTGGTTCGAGGCGTCGCGACGCAAGGTTCGGTGAATCTGGTCAAAACCGGTGGTTTGCTCTTCACCGCCATCGATCAACGGCGACAGCGTCAGTGCCAATGCCTCGGGGGTCGCATCGTCTTGCAGCAATTCGGGCACCAGCAGACGCTGGGCCAGCAAATTCGGCAAGGAGATGTAAGGGCTTTTCACCATGCGTTTAAGGATCCAGAACGTCAGCGGCGCCAGGCGGTAAGCCACGACCATCGGCCGCTTGTACAACAGGGCTTCCAGCGTTGCGGTTCCCGAAGCAATCAGCACCGCGTCGCAAGCGGCCAGCGCCTGATGGGAACGGCCATCGAGCAAGGTCACCGGCAAATCGCGGCCAGCCAACAGCTCTTCGAGCTGCACACGGCGTTCAGGGCTGGCGCACGGCATGACGAACCGCACGCCGGGCCGCATGGCCCGCAAACGCTCGGCGGTGTCGAGGAACAAGGCCCCCAGGCGTCCAACCTCCCCACCCCGACTGCCTGGCATCAGCGCAACCAGCGGGTCGCCTTCTGGTAATCCCAGTTCGGCGCGTGCAGCCGAGCGGTCAGCCTCAAGAGGAATCGCATCGGCCAGGGAGTGACCGACAAACTTCACCGGCACGCCTTTCTCTTCATAGAATTTGGCTTCAAACGGGAACAGCGTGAGCATCAGATCGCAGCCTTCGCGAATCTTCAGCACACGCTTTTGACGCCACGCCCAAACCGATGGGCTGACGTAATGCACGGTCTTGATCCCGGCCTGACGCAGTTTGAGTTCGATGTTAAGGGTGAAATCCGGAGCGTCGATGCCGATGAAAACATCCGGCTTTTCGGCTATGAGGGTCGCGATCAGTTTTTTGCGGCGAGCCAACAGCTCACGCAAGCGGCCGAGCACCTCGACCAGGCCCATGACCGCCAGACGCTCCATCGGGAAGTAAGAGGTCAGGCCTTCGGCCTGCATCAGCGGACCGCCGACACCGATGAACTCAACCGCAGGATGCTGTGCCTTGAGCGCACGCATCAGACCTGCGCCCAGAATATCGCCGGAGGCTTCGCCCGCCACCAGTGCAATACGCAGACTGGCCATGATTAACGGGTGATGCCGCGAGTCGAAGACTGAATGGAGTCACGGAATATCGCGACTTCCGGAAACTCTTCCGACGGCTCGGCCAACTCGGCAAGCGCTTGTTCGACTGTCAAACCCTGGCGATAAACCACTTTGTAGGCACGGCGTAATGCGTGGATCGCGTCTTCGCTGAAACCACGGCGACGCATGCCTTCGAAGTTCATGCTGCGGGCTTCGGCAGGGTTGCCGAACACCGTGACATAGGCTGGAACATCCTTACCAATGGCTGTGCCCATACCGGAAAAGCTGTGGGCGCCAATATGGCAATACTGATGAACCAGGGTAAAACCCGACAGGATCGCCCAGTCATCGACGTGCACATGACCGGCCAACGCGGTGTTGTTGACCAGAATGCAGTTATTGCCGATAACGCTGTCATGGCCGATGTGGGCATAGGCCATGATCAGGTTGTGGTCGCCCAGGGTCGTTTCGGAACGATCCTGAACAGTGCCACGGTGAATCGTCACGCCTTCACGGATGACATTGTGGTCACCGATCACCAGGCGGGTTTCTTCACCCTTGTACTTCAAATCGGGCGTGTCCTCACCTACCGAGGAAAACTGGTAAATGCGGTTGTGCTTCCCGATACGTGTCGGCCCTTTGAGAATCACGTGCGGGCCAATCACTGTTCCCTCGCCGATTTCCACACCAGCGCCGACGATCGACCATGGGCCGACCTCGACGTCGTCGGCCAGAATGGCCGTCGGATCGATGATTGCGCGAGGGTCAATCAAACTCATAGTTTGCGTTCCGCACAGATGATTTCAGCAGAGCAGACTGGCTTGCCATCGACCGAAGCCTGGCATTCGAACTTCCAGATCTGACGCTTGCAGCTGATGAACTTCGCTTCAAGAATCAACTGATCACCCGGCAGAACCGGCTGGCGGAAACGCAGCTTGTCGGAGCCGACGAAGTAGTAAAGCGTGCCATCGGCAGGCTTGACGTCGAGCATTTTGAAACCAAGGATCCCGGCAGCCTGAGCCATCGCTTCAATGATCAATACGCCTGGCATGATTGGATGCGCCGGGAAGTGACCATTGAAGAACGGCTCGTTGATGCTGACATTCTTGTAGGCGCGAATGCGCTTGCCCTCAACATCCAGCTCCACTACCCGGTCCACCAACAGGAACGGGTAACGGTGAGGCAGGTATTCGCGAATCTCGTTGATGTCCATCATTTCGGGGGGAAGCCTATGTAAAGATTGGGAGCGCGCGACTGACGCACACTCCTCTAGCAAATCAAGGAGGCAGTCTAACGGCTGTGCACACTTGATATGGAAATGGTATCAGCCATCTGATGAAGCATTGCCGTCAGGGGTCACGTCCCCAACACGCTTTTCCAGCTGTCGCAGACGTCGCGCGATATCATCGAGTTGACGGATACGTGCGGCGCTTTTGCGCCACTCGGCAGCCGGTTGCATAGCTGTCCCGGAGGAATAGGAACCCGGCTCGGTAATCGAGTGAGTCACCATGGTCATCCCGGTCAGGAATACGTTGTCGCAAATATCAATGTGTCCGACCAGCCCCACACCACCTGCCAGCATGCAGTGCTTGCCGATTTTGGTGCTGCCGGAAATCCCCACGCACGCCGCCATGGCGGTGTGGTCACCGACTTGCACGTTGTGGGCGATCTGAATCTGGTTATCAAGCTTCACGCCATTGCCAATGATGGTGTCGGCCAGCGCACCGCGGTCGATGGCGGTATTCACGCCAATCTCCACATCGTCACCGATCAACACCCCACCCACCTGGGCGATCTTTTGCCAGATGCCTTTTTCGTTGGCAAAGCCAAAGCCTTCACCACCGAGCACGGCACCGGACTGAATCACCACGCGCTTGCCGATGCGCACGTCGTGGTACAGCGTCACACGCGGGGCCAACCAGCCGCCCTCACCGATCTCGCTGCGCGCACCGATGAAGCAGTGGGCACCGACTGTCACGCCTGCGGCGATTCGGGCAGCGCTTTCGATCACGGCAAACGCGCCAATGCTCGCAGCCGGATCAACCACTGCGTCCGCCGCCACCACCGCTGTCGGATGGATACCGGCAGCAGCCTTGGGCTTGGGGTCGAACAGATGGGAAACCCGGGCATACGCCGCATACGGATCAGGCACAACCAGCGCATCACCGGCAAAACCTTCTGCGTCAGCGGCCTTCAGCAGCACGGCTGCGGCCTGGCTGTCGGCCAGATACTTACGGTATTGGGGGTTTGCCAGAAAGCTCAACTGAGCTGGGCCAGCCTCCTGCAAGGTGGCTAGCCCAGTGATTTCTTTCTCCGCGGAGCCACGGAGAGTGGCCCCGAGGAACTCGGCCAATTGGCCGAGCTTTATAGTCGCTGTCATGGATTACTTCAGCTGATTCATGCGCTCGATAACCTGGCGGGTGATGTCGTATTGAGGCTTGACATCAATCACTGCGCCACGCTCGAAGACCAGGTCAAAAGCACCTTTCTTGATGACTTCTTCCACAGCGCTGTCCAGTTTCGGCTTGAGCTGCTTCAGCATTTCACGGTCAGCAACGGCTTTGGCTTCGTTCAGCTCCTTGGACTGGAACTGGAAGTCACGGGCCTTTTGCTTGAATTCGAGCTCAAGACGCTCACGCTCGCCCTGGGCCATTTTGTCGCCACCGCTTACCAGACGATCCTGAATGCCTTTGGCACTGCTTTCCAGGGTTTTCAGCTTGGTCAACTGCGGCCCGAACTTCTTCTCGGCATCCACGGCGTACTTCTTCGCCGCGTCAGATTCAAGCAGAGCCATTTGATAGTTCAGTACCGCGATTTTCATTTCGGCAAATGCCGGGGTTGCTACCAGGACAGTTGCCAGGAGAACCAATTGAGTCAACTTACGCACGATGCACTCCTACAAAATCCATTGTCGTTATCTTGGATCAGGCTATTAGAAAGTCTGACCGAGGGAGAATTGGAACACCTGGGTCTCCGCATTGCTGTCCGGTTTCTTGACCGGCATTGCCAAGGCAAAGCTCAACGGACCAAGGGCGGTAACCCATGTCACACCCACACCCACCGAACTGGCCATATTGCTCAGGCTGACTTCGTTGCACTGTGTTTTGGACTTCGAACCATCGGCGTTAGTGCTCTGCGTGCAACTCGAGTCGAACACGTTACCCACGTCCCAGAATACCGATGTACGCAAGGAACGCTGATCCTTCACGAACGGCAGAGGGAACAGAACCTCTACACCCCCCTGGATCAGGACGTTACCACCAAACGGCAGCGGATCCTGGTCCGGGTCGACGGAAGTTCCCGGGTTAATGCCACGGCTCGGCGTACTGCGAGGACCCAGCGTGCTGTCCTTGAAGCCGCGAACCGAGTTGAAACCACCCGCGTAGTAGTTCTCGTAGAACGGCAGGCCACTGGTCGAACCATAACCATCACCATAGCCCAGCTCTGTATGCAGACGCATGGTGTAGTTATCGGTCAATGGCTGGAACAGTTGGCCACGGTAATCCAGTTTGAAGAAAGACAGGTCGCTACCCGGTGTCGTCGCTTCCATCGTCAAACTCTGGGAATGACCACGAGTCGCCAGCACGCCTTTGTTCAGTGTCGACTCGGACCAGCCGGCCGAAGCCTTGAAGTTCAGGAACTGGTCGCCTTCACGGTTAACGAAGTCAAAAATCTCGTCAACGGTGTACTGACCGGTCTTGATCTTGTCTTGCTGCGCCGTCAGACCAAAGGTCAGACGCGAAGTTTCGCTGATCGGATATCCGACGTTGACACCAGCGCCCAAGCTGTCTACCGCGTAGCTGGCTACGTTGACGTCGAGGTTTTTGTAGTCAGTGGTGCGATAGAAAGCGTTGTAACCCAGGCTCACGCCGTCGGCTGTCCAGTACGGGTCGACATAACCGAAGTTATAACGGCTCTGGTATTGGCTACGAGTCAAGCCGATGCTGACCTTGTTACCGGTACCCAGGAAGTTGTTCTGGGTAATCGAACCACCCAGGATCAAGCCGGCGCTCTGAGCAAAACCAACGCTGGCGGTAATCGAACCGGAAGGTTGCTCTTCAACGGCGTAGTTCACGTCAACCTGGTCATCGACACCCGGTACAGCCGGAGTCTCGACGTTGACCTCCTTGAAGAAGCCCAGACGTTCCAGACGGGTCTTGGACTGGTCGATCAGGTAGGTCGAAGCCCAGCCACCTTCCATCTGGCGCATTTCACGACGGAGCACTTCGTCTTCCGACTTGGTGTTGCCGCGGAAGTTGATGCGGTTTACGTAGGCACGCTTGCCCGGATCGACCACAAAGGTGATATCAACGGTGTGATCGTCGTCATGCGGAGTCGGTACGCCGTTGACGTTGGCGAAGGTGTAGCCCTCGTTACCCAGGCGACGGGTGATCAACTCAGAGGTCGTGGTCATCAGCTTGCGCGAGAACACCTGACCTTTTTGTACCAGCAGCAGCGCCTTGACCTGGTCTTCAGGGACCTTCAGGTCACCGCTGAGCTTCACGTCACGAACGTTGTACTTCTGACCTTCGTTGATGTTGACGGTGATATAGACGTGTTTTTTGTCCGGAGTGATCGAAACCTGGGTCGAGGCGATATCCATGTTGATATAGCCACGGTCCAGGTAGTAGGAACGCAGACGTTCCAGGTCACCGGAAAGTTTTTCACGAGCATACTTGTCATCGTTCTTGAAGAACGACAACCAGTTGGAGGTCTTGAGTTCGAACAGGTCGATCAGGTCTTCATCAGGGAAAACCGTGTTACCC
Source organism: Pseudomonas brassicacearum (assembly GCF_003732175.1). GTDB lineage: Bacteria > Pseudomonadota > Gammaproteobacteria > Pseudomonadales > Pseudomonadaceae > Aquipseudomonas > Aquipseudomonas brassicacearum_G. The sequence continues at coordinate 171,215 of NZ_MOBI01000013.1, read as the reverse complement.
ACCACGTTGATGTGCTGGATAGCCGCGACAGTGCCTTCGTTGATATTGACCTTCAAGCCAACGCGGTTGCGCGGCTGAGGAACAACTTCAGTGTCAACGGTGGCCGAGTAGCGGCCTTGAGCGACGTACTGGCGCTGCAGCTCGTTACGCACGCCTTCAAGCGTCGCACGCTGGAAGATCTCGCCTTCGGCCAGACCGGATTGTTTAAGGCCTTTCATCAGGTCTTCAGTGGAGATCGCCTTGTTGCCTTCGATCTCGATACTGGCGACCGACGGGCGCTCGACTACAGTAATGACCAGGACATTGCCATCGCGGCCCAGCTGGATATCTTGAAAGAAACCGGTTTTGAACAGCGCACGAGTGGATTCCACCAGGCGACGATCATCCGCCTGTTCACCGACGTTCAACGGCAAGGCACCAAAGACGCTACCCGCGGATACCCGCTGGAGGCCATTGATACGAATATCGGAGATAGTGAAGGACTCGGCGTGAACTTCGGCGATCATCAATACGGTGAGAACCGCAGTTAGCAGCAGACGTTTCATGAAGTCCTTTCTTATTCCAACTGGCAATAAACAAACTGCCGCAAAATGCGGCAGATTCGCAATTCAGCGAAGCGTTACAGTCGACCCAGATCGTTGACCAGAGCAAGCAACATCACCCCGATCACCAAACTGATACCGATCTGTATCCCCCAACTCTGCACCCGATCCGACAAGGGACGACCACGCGTCCACTCGATCAGATAAAACAACAGATGCCCCCCATCCAGTACAGGAATGGGCAGCAAATTCAGAACGCCCAAGCTAATACTCAGATAAGCCAGGAAATTCAGGAAATCAGCGACACCCGACTGGGCAGAAGCGCCCGCCACTTTAGCAATGGTTATCGGTCCACTCAAGTTTTTTACCGAGAGCTCGCCGAACAACATTTTCTTTAGTGAATCAAGGGTCAGCACACTCATGGTCCAAGTGCGTCGAGCACCTTCGCCAATCGCGGCCACGGGACCGTAGCTGACCTCGCGAATCATGGCTGGTGGCCAATCGATAGCCTTCACCCCTGCACCCAGATAACCACTGGCTAGTTTCGCCTTGTCGCGAGTTGCCAAGGTAACCGGGACGTCGATTTGAGCACCGTCACGCTCGATATGCAGCACAATTTTGGTATCAGGACGCACGCGCACCCAATCGACCACTTGCTGCCAATCGGTCAGCGCCTGGCCATCGAGCGCCAGCAGACGGTCACCGGTCTTCAGGCCTGCTGCCTGCGCCGGGCCCTTAGGGTCCAGTTCAGCCAACACGGGCGGCAATGCCGGACGCCAAGGACGAATACCCAGCGAACGAATCGGGTCCGGCTCATCAGCCCCCTTGAGCCAGTGATCCAGGACCAGCTCGCGCGGCGAATCGGCGGTAGAGCCCTGTTCGCGCACCAGCAATTGCAACGAACCACTTTCACCAAGACGCCGGACCAGTTGCAGATTCACCGCTGCCCAACCCGAAGTCGGCTCACCATCGATGGCGACGATTTCCTGCCCCGGACTCAAACCGGCCTTGGCGGCCATGCTACCGACTTCAATGGCGCCGATGACAGGACGTACCTGTTCGGTGCCAAGCATCGCCAGCACCCAGAAAAACGCCAATGCCAACAAAAAGTTGGCAATAGGCCCGGCAGCTACGATGGCGATGCGCTGACGAACGGATTTGCGATTGAAAGCCTGATCAAGCTGATCGGCCGGCACTTCGCCTTCACGCTCATCAAGCATCTTCACGTAACCACCCAAAGGGATGGCAGCGATCACGAACTCGGTGCCGCGCCGGTCGTGCCAGCGCAGCAATGGCAGGCCGAAGCCCACGGAGAAACGCAGAACCTTGACGCCACAGCGACGCGCGACCCAGAAATGGCCAAATTCATGGAAGGTGACCAGCACGCCCAAAGCCACCAGGGTGCCGACAATCATATAGAGCGCGCTCATCTACTTTCTCCGCAATCCTATTCAGTGCTGCCGCGGACAAACCCGCCGCAACACCTACCGCCCGTGACGACTCAACCAACGCTCGGCCAGGACACGCGCTTTCGCATCCGCAGTGAAAACCGCATCGAGATCATCGACCGAAACCACAGGTTCGAGGTTCAACACCTCCTCGATGATACTCGCGATCTCCAGGTAACGGACACGTCCATCGAGAAAGGCTGCAACAGCCACCTCATTCGCGGCGTTCAGCATGGCCGGAGCACTGTTCCCGGCCTCTGCCGCCTGACGCGCCAGACGCAAGCACGGGAAACGTTCTTCGTCGGGCGCCTGGAAGTCCAGACGCGCGATTGCAAACAGATCCAGCGGCGCAACCCCGGAGTCGATGCGCTCAGGCCATGCCAGTGCATTGGCGATCGGCGTCCGCATATCCGGGTTGCCCAACTGCGCCAATACCGAACCATCAACGTAGTCGACCAGCGAATGAATCACGCTTTGCGGATGAATCACCACCTCAACCTGAGACGGCTTGGCATCAAACAGCCAACAGGCCTCGATCAGCTCCAGGCCTTTGTTCATCATGCTGGCCGAATCGACCGAAATCTTGCGCCCCATCGACCAATTGGGATGGGCACATGCCTGCTCAGGCGTAACATGCGCCAACTCAGCCATGGATGTCTGCCGGAACGGACCGCCAGAGGCTGTCAGTAAAATCCGTCGAACGCCTACAGCGCCGAGCCCACGAGAAAAATCTGCGGGCATGCACTGAAAGATCGCGTTGTGCTCGCTGTCGATCGGCAGCAGCACCGACCCACTCTTGTGTACGGCCTGCATGAACAGAGCGCCGGACATCACCAGCGCTTCCTTGTTGGCCAGCAGAATCCTCTTGCCCGCCTCGACCGCCGCCAGCGTCGGACGCAATCCCGCCGCACCGACAATCGCCGCCATCACCGCATCGACTTCAGCATCGGAAGCGACCTGACACAGGCCCTCCTCCCCCACCAGCACGCGCGTAGAAAGGCCTGCAGCCCGCAGGTCGTCTTGCAGACGCCGGGCAGCCACGAGCTCCGGCACAACAGCAAAGCGCGGCACATGGCGGACGCACAAGGCCAACAGCTCACTCAGGCGAGAGAAGCCGCTCAAGGCAAAGACTTGATAGCGCTCGGGATGACGCGCGATGACATCAAGGGTGCTCAGGCCAATAGAACCGGTCGCCCCCAGGACAGTGATCTGTTGTGGGCGGCTCACGATGCAGCCATCCACAGCAATACCGCAAACACCGGAATCGCCGCGGTGAGACTGTCGATACGATCCAGAATGCCGCCATGGCCCGGCAGCAGATTACTGCTGTCCTTGATACCCGACTGGCGCTTGAACATACTTTCGGTCAAATCGCCGACCACCGAGATAAACACGATAATCGCCGCACCGATCAAGCCTTTCAGCATCTCGCCAGTCGTCCAGTCCCGCACCAGACCAACGATGGCGGTAATCACCAGGCTCAGCAACAAGCCGCCATACACGCCTTCCCAGCTCTTGCCAGGACTGACCTGCGGCGCAAGCTTGCGCTTGCCGAATGCCCGACCGGAAAAGTAAGCGCCAATATCTGCGCCCCAGACCAACACCATCACCGCCATGATCAGCCAGTTACCCAGCGACTCTTGCTTGATCAGGATCAAACCTTGCCAGGCCGGTAACAGGATCAGCAGGCCGATAACCAGCTTGCAGGCCGCACTGGCCCAATGCTCACTGGTCTTGGGGTAGGTCAGCACCAGGTAGGTTGCCACCGCCCACCAGAGCACGGCAGCCCCGAGCACCCAAGGCGAAAGCCCCGGGAGCACGTGCATGACAAACAGCATCGCCGCGACCACCGCTGCATAAGCGACACGGATCGGTTGTGCCGTGAAACCTGCCAGACGCGCCCATTCCCAGGCACCAAGAGTCACGACCAGGCCGATAAACAGCGCAAAACCGGAGCCCTCAAGCAGAAAAAATCCGCACAGGGCGATCGGCAGCAGGATCAGCGCAGTGATGATTCGTTGTTTAAGCATTAAACCCGGGCCCCAGCCTCGACCTGCTCACTCGTTTTACCGAAGCGACGCTGGCGAGAAGCGAAATCGGCCAATGCTTTACGCATGGCTTCGTGTTTGAAGTCCGGCCAGAACAGGTCGGAGAAATACAGTTCCGAGTACGCCAATTGCCACAGCAGGAAGTTGCTGATGCGATGTTCGCCACCGGTACGGATGCACAAATCCGGCAACGGCAGATCACCCGTAGCCAGACAGGTTTGCAGCAATTGCGGAGTGATGTCGTCCGGACGCAGATGCCCGGCCTGAACTTCTCGCGCCAGACGTTGGGCTGCCTGGGCGATATCCCATTGGCCGCCGTAGTTGGCCGCGATCTGCAGGACAAAACGATTGGCGCCGACTGTCATTGCCTCCGCCTCACGCATGGCGGCCTGAAGCTCGGGATGAAAACGCGAACGATCGCCGATAATACGCAACGTGATGTTGTTGTCGTTGAGGCGCTTGGCCTCGCGACGCAACGCCTTGAAAAACAAATCCATCAAGGCGCTGACTTCATCGGCCGGACGCTGCCAGTTTTCACTGGAGAAGGCGAACAGGGTCAGTACTTCAACCCCAGCCTCAGCGCACACCTCAATGACCGCGCGCACAGCATCGACGCCAGCCTTGTGCCCGGCAACACCGGGCAAGAAACGTTTTTTTGCCCAGCGATTATTACCGTCCATGATGATCGCGACGTGGCGCGGCACCGAGGACAGCACTGGCTGCTTGGTCTTTTCCATGAAGGCGTCCTGACCCCTTATACGGCCATCAGGTCCTTTTCTTTGTCTTCAGTGAGCTTATTGATCTGAGCTTCGAAGTCTTTGATCAACTTGTCGATATCGGCACTCGCGCGACGCTCTTCGTCTTCGCTGATTTCCTTATCCTTGACCAGTTTCTTCAGGTCGCCCAGTGCATCACGGCGAATATTACGCACCGCGACACGAGCATCTTCGGCTGCGCTGCGCGCTTGCTTGGTGAAGCCCTTGCGGGTCTCCTCGGTCAAGGCCGGCATAGAGATCAGCAGTAACTCACCCAGGTTCGTTGGGTTGAGGTTCAGACCAGCACTCTGGATCGCCTTGTCGACCGCTGCAAGCATGTTTCGCTCGAAAGCCACGACTTGCAGGGTCCGGGAGTCCTTCACGGTGACGTTGGCCACACTGCTCAAAGGAGTGTCCGAACCGTAGTAAGGCACCATCACACTGCCCAGGATACTTGGGTGCGCCTTGCCTGTACGAATCTGACCAAAAGCGTGGGCCAGGGACTCCAGGGATTTGGTCATGCGCTCTTGAGCGTCTTTCTTGATTTCGTTGATCATTGTTCGCCTTCCTCGATCAGGGTTCCTTCAGCGCCGCCATGTACGATGTTCAGCAGGGCGCCGGGCTTGTTCATATTAAATACGCGCAGCGGCATCTTGTGGTCGCGGCACAGGCAAATAGCCGTCAGATCCATCACACCCAGCTTGCGATCCAGTACTTCATCGTAGGTCAGATGATCGAACTTCTCGGCATGCGGGTCTTTGAATGGGTCAGCGGTGTACACACCATCAACCTTGGTCGCCTTCAACACAACGTCAGCATCGATCTCGATCGCACGCAAGCAGGCTGCCGAGTCCGTGGTGAAGAACGGGTTGCCGGTACCGGCAGCGAAAATGACCACTTCCTTGGAGTTCAGGTGACGCATGGCTTTGCGGCGATCGTAGTGATCGGTCACGCCTACCATCGAAATAGCCGACATCACGATGGCCGAGATATTCGCACGTTCCAGCGCGTCACGCATGGCCAGAGCGTTCATCACAGTGGCCAGCATGCCCATGTGGTCGCCAGTTACCCGATCCATGCCGGCCGCACTCAGCGCCGCGCCGCGGAACAGATTACCACCACCAATCACCAGACCGACCTGAACACCGATTCCGACCAGTTGGCCGACTTCCAGCGCCATGCGATCCAGAACCTTGGGGTCGATCCCGAACTCTTCGGAGCCCATCAGGGCCTCGCCGCTAAGCTTGAGTAGAATGCGTTTATAGCGAGCCTGATAACCACTGCCCTGCTGAGCCATTGCGAATCTCTCCTGCGGCGTATTTTAAAAAATTCTTTGCGGGCTGTTTGCAGCCTGCGTTCACTCTAACGTGACGCTGTCACAGCGCCATCGGAACACGGCTTTGTAAGCCAGTTCCGACGGAAAACCAAATAAATTGGCTTCCCCATCTGAAAAGAGGCTGCGCGCGTGAGCGGGCAGCCTCTTCAGGGCGACAGTTAAAAAACTGTCTTACGACTTGGCAGCAGCCAGCTGGGCAGCAACTTCTTCCGCGAAGTTATCGACTGGCTTCTCGATGCCTTCGCCTACTTTGAAGTAGGTGAAGGAAACGATTTCAGCACCGGCTTTCTTGGCCAGCTCGCCGACCTTGATTTCAGGGTTCTTGACGAACGCCTGCTCAACCAGGCTGGCTTCGGCCAGGAACTTGCTGATACGGCCTTTGACCATGTTTTCAACGATGTTTTCCGGCTTGCCGGCGATCTTGTCAGCGTTCAGCGTCAGGAACACGCCTTTCTCGCGCTCGACCGCTTCAGCGGAAACTTCCGATGGCAGCAGGAATTCAGGGTTGGTGGCCGCTACGTGCATAGCGATGTCCTTGGCCAGCTCAACGTTGCCGCCTTTCAGGACAACTGCAACACCGATCTTGTTGCCGTGCAGGTAACCACCGACAACGTCACCTTCAACGCGTGCCAGACGACGGATGTTGACGTTTTCGCCAACCTTGCCGACCAGTACCAGGCGATCAGCTTCTTGAGCTTCGATCAGCGGAGCAACGTCTACCAGCTTGTCGGCGAACGCTTTTTCAACGCTTGCAGCAACAAATGCCTTGAAGTCGTCCTGCAGGGCCAGGAAGTCGGTCTGCGAGTTCACTTCCAGCAGAACGGCGGATTTACCGTCTTCCTTCAGAGCGATAGCGCCTTCAGCAGCAACGTTGCCTGCTTTCTTGGCAGCCTTGATGGCGCCCGAAGCACGCATGTCATCAATGGCTTTCTCGATGTCGCCGCCAGCCTTGGTCAAGGCTTTCTTGCAGTCCATCATGCCTTCGCCAGTACGCTCGCGCAGTTCTTTGACCAACGCTGCAGTAATCTCTGCCATTTCAAAATTCCTCTTGGATAGGTTATCAACCATTCCACCCGATCGAACGGGCGTTCAATTCTTCCCGAACCACCCTTGTTAGCTGCTGCACATTACAGATGCAGTAGCGGCACCCTGAAAACAGGCGCCAACAAATGGTTTTCGAGGTGGCAAAAAGGGGGCCAAGCCCCCTTTTTGCTTACTGAGTCAACGCCAAGGCGTCAATTACTCAGCTGCTGCTACCGGAGCTTCTTCAACGAACTGCTCGGTGCCGCCAGCAACGTGGTTGCGACCGCGGATTACAGCGTCAGCCATCGAACCCATGTACAGCTGGATAGCGCGGATTGCGTCATCGTTGCCTGGGATGATGTAGTCAACGCCTTCCGGGCTGCTGTTGGTATCGACTACGCCGATAACCGGGATGCCCAGCTTGTTGGCTTCGGTGATCGCGATGCGCTCGTGATCAACGTCGATAACGAACAGTGCGTCAGGCAGACCGCCCATGTCCTTGATACCACCCAGGGAACGATCCAGCTTTTCCAGGTCGCGAGTGCGCATCAGCGCCTCTTTCTTGGTCAGCTTGGCGAAAGTACCGTCTTCGGCTTGCACTTCAAGGTCACGCAGACGCTTGATGGAAGCACGGATGGTTTTGAAGTTGGTCAGCATGCCGCCCAACCAGCGGTGATCGACGTACGGCGAACCGCAACGTGCTGCTTCTTCAGCAACGATCTTGCCAGCGGAACGCTTGGTGCCGACGAACAGAATCTTGTTTTTGCCCTGGGCCAGACGCTCTACGAAAGTCAGAGCTTCGTTGAACATTGGCAGGGTTTTTTCAAGGTTGATGATGTGGATCTTGTTACGCGCGCCGAAAATGTACTTACCCATTTTCGGGTTCCAGTAACGGGTCTGGTGACCGAAGTGCACACCGGCCTTCAGCATATCGCGCATGTTGACTTGGGACATGATAGTTCCTTAATAAGTCGGGTTTGGCCTCCACGTATCCCAATGACCAACCAGCAGCATCAGCTGAAGGCACCCAGGTCATCGTGTCGACACGTGTGTGGATTTAAGCTTTTCGGGGTATACCCGGAAAGCGGCGCATTTTATATCACAAGAAGGGCGAAAACGAAACCCGGATTCTTAAAACCTGATCAGAGCTTTTGTTCCGGCCCTTGGAATCCCCCCAGAATGCGCCATTCTATAGAGAGAAGCGATGCACAGAGGCGCAGATTTGCCGTGATCGTCTGTTAGAATCGTGTTTTTCAGGGCTGCGAGCAGCATCACGCAGAGCCCATTCCGTATAGAAAGCGCCACTGAGCGTAGAGAGAGCCTGTATGACCGTCACCCTCAAAACCCCAGAGGACATCGCTAAAATGCGTATCGCCGGCAAGCTTGCCGCCGATGTGCTGGAAATGATTGCCGAATACGTCAAGCCGGGCGTCACGACCGAAGAGCTGGACCGCATCTGCCACGACTACATCGTCAACGAGCAGAAAGCCATCCCTGCCCCGCTCAACTACAAAGGCTTTCCGAAGTCGATCTGCACCTCGATCAATCACGTGGTCTGCCACGGCATCCCGAACGAGAAGCCGCTTAAAGACGGCGACACGCTGAACATCGACGTCACCGTGATCAAAGATGGCTATCACGGCGACACCAGCCGTATGTTCCACGTCGGCAACGTGCCGGTCTGGGCCGAGCGCCTGTCGCAAGTCACCCAGGAATGCATGTACAAGGCCATCGAACTGGTCAAGCCCGGCTGCCGCCTCGGCGATATCGGCGAAGTCATCCAGAAGCACGCTGAAAAGAATGGCTTCTCGGTGGTTCGCGAGTTCTGCGGTCACGGCATCGGCAAGGTATTCCACGAAGAACCGCAAATCCTGCATTACGGCCGCGCCGGTACCGGCATGGAACTGAAAGCCGGCATGACCTTCACCATCGAGCCGATGATCAATCAGGGCCGTGCCGACACCAAGGTACTCGGCGATGGCTGGACCGCGATCACCAAGGATCGCAAGCTGTCGGCCCAGTGGGAACATACCCTGCTGGTGACCGAAACCGGCTACGAGATCTTCACCCTGCGTAGCGATGACACCATCCCTCGCGTTTCGGCCTGATCCGACAAGCTCCGCACCCAGCCTATAGAAGGAAAGCCAATCGATGCCGCAGGTGGATCCCGAACTCTTCGACCGCGGCCAGTTCCAGGCCGAACTGGCCCTGAAGGCAAGCCCGATCGCGGCCTTCAAGAAGGCCATCCGCCAGGCACAAGAGGTGCTCGACGCGCGATTTCGCAGCGGACGGGATATTCGCCGGCTGATAGAGGATCGCGCCTGGTTCGTCGACAACATCCTGCAACAGGCCTGGGAGCAGTTCAATTGGAGTGAAGACGCCGACATCGCGCTGGTCGCGGTCGGCGGCTACGGTCGCGGCGAACTGCACCCCTACTCCGACATCGATTTGCTGATCCTGCTGGACAACGCCGATCACGAAGTTTTCCGCGACTCCATCGAGCGTTTTCTGACGCTGCTATGGGACATCGGCCTGGAAGTTGGCCAGAGCGTACGCTCGGTGGACGAATGCGCCGAACAAGCCCGCGCCGACCTGACCATCATCACCAACCTGATGGAGAGCCGCACCATTGCCGGCCCCGAGCACTTGCGTCAGCGCATGCTCGATGTCACCAGTACTGAGCACATGTGGCCGGCCAAGGAATTCTTCCTGGCCAAACGCGCCGAACAAAAGGCACGTCACCACAAATACAACGACACCGAATACAACCTGGAACCCAACGTCAAAGGCTCGCCTGGCGGCCTACGGGATATTCAGACGATTCTCTGGGTGGCACGCCGCCAATACGGCACGCTGAACCTGCGCGCACTCGCGGGCGAAGGCTTCCTGGTCGAAAGCGAAAATGCCCTGCTGGCCTCGTCCCAGGAGTTTTTGTGGAAGGTCCGCTACGCCCTGCACATGCTCGCTGGCCGCGCCGAAGACCGCCTGCTGTTCGACCACCAGCGTTCGATCGCCGGGCTGCTGGGTTTTGCAGGTGATGACGCCAAGCACGCCATCGAAAACTTCATGCAGCAGTACTATCGGGTGGTGATGAGCATTGCCCAGCTCAGCGACCTGATCATCCAGCATTTCGAGGAGGTCATCCTCGCGCCGGAAGATGAAGCGCCGCCGCAACCGATCAACTCGCGCTTCCAGTTGCATGACGGCTACATCGAGGCGATCAACACCAACGTGTTCAGACGCACACCGTTTGCCATGCTGGAAATTTTCGTGCTGATGGCTCAACAGCCGGAAATCAAAGGCGTGCGAGCTGACACTATTCGTCTGCTGCGAGAGCACCGATACCTGATCGATGACGATTTTCGCAATGACATTCGCAATACCAGCCTGTTCATCGAACTGTTCAAGTGCAAGATCGGCATCCATCGCAATCTGCGACGGATGAACCGTTACGGCATTCTCGGGCGCTACCTGCCAGAGTTCGGTTTTATCGTCGGGCAGATGCAGCACGACCTGTTCCATATTTATACGGTCGACGCCCACACCCTGAACCTGATCAAACACCTGCGTAAGCTGCAGTACACCCAGGTGTCCGAGAAATTCCCGCTGGCCAGCAAGCTCATGGGCAAGCTGCCCAAGCCGGAGCTGATCTACCTTGCCGGGCTGTACCACGACATCGGCAAGGGCCGGCATGGTGATCACTCGGATATCGGTGCGGTCGACGCCGAAGCGTTTTGCCAACGCCATCAACTGCCCCTGTGGGACAGTCGACTGATTGTCTGGCTGGTGCAAAACCACCTGGTGATGTCGACCACCGCCCAGCGCAAAGACCTGTCCGACCCGCAAGTGATCCACGACTTCGCGCAGATCGTCGGCGACGAAACCCGCCTCGATTACCTGTACGTGCTGACCGTTTCGGACATCAACGCCACCAACCCGACGCTGTGGAACTCCTGGCGCGCCAGTTTGTTACGCCAGCTCTACACCGAGACCAAGCGTGCCTTGCGCCGTGGCCTGGAAAACCCGGTCGATCGCGAAGAACAGATCCGCCAGACCCAACGCGCCGCCCTGGATATTCTGGTACGCGGCGGCACTGACCCGGACGATGTCGAACAACTCTGGTCGCAACTGGGCGACGATTATTTCCTGCGTCACACCGCCGGCGACGTGGCCTGGCACACTGAGGCAATCCTCCAGCAGCCAGCCGACGGCGGGCCACTGGTACTGATCAAGGAAACCACCCAGCGCGAGTTCGAGGGCGGCACGCAGATCTTCATCTATGCGCCGGACCAGCACGACTTCTTCGCCGTGACCGTGGCGGCGATGGACCAACTCAACCTGAACATTCACGACGCCCGGGTTATCACCTCTACCAGCCAGTTCACCCTCGACACCTATATCGTGCTCGACACCGATGGCGACTCGATTGGCGACAACCCGGCGCGGGTCAAGCAGATCCGCGACGGCCTGACCGAGGCCCTGCGCAACCCGGACAACTACCCGACCATCATCCAGCGTCGGGTGCCGCGTCAGCTCAAGCACTTTGCGTTCGCACCGCAAGTGACGATCCACAACGACGCCCAGCGTCAGGTGACGGTGCTGGAACTCAGCGCCCCCGACCGTCCGGGTCTGTTGGCACGGATCGGAACAATCTTTCTCGAATTCGACCTGTCGCTGCAGAATGCCAAGATTGCCACCCTAGGCGAGCGAGTCGAAGACGTGTTCTTCATCACCGACGCGAGCAATCACCCGTTGTCCGACCCGCAGCTGTGCAGCCGTTTGCAGGACGCGATCGTCGAACAACTGAGCGTCAGCCCCGAACCGGATATCAAACTTTCACGCATCAGCTTCTGAATTAACAAACTTCCCCCTGTGGGAGCGAGCCTGCTCGCGATGGCGTCAGTCCATTCAGCATCGCCAGTGACTGATCTATTGCTATCGCGAGCAGGCTCGCTCCCACATTGAACGAGACCCCGCACCGATGAACAACGCTCTGAACCAGCTCCAGCCTTACCCGTTCGAGAAACTGCGCGCCCTGCTCGGTGCGGTGACGCCAAACCCTGACAAGCGCCCGATTGCATTGTCCATCGGCGAGCCGAAGCATCGCTCGCCAAGCTTTGTGGCCGAAGCGCTGGCGAGCAATCTGGATCAGATGGCGGTGTACCCGACCACGCTTGGCATCCCGGCCCTGCGTGAAGCCATTGCAGGCTGGTGCGAGCGGCGCTTTGGCGTACCAAGTGGCTGGATCGATCCGGCGCGCAACGTGCTGCCGGTCAACGGCACTCGCGAAGCGCTGTTCGCGTTCACCCAGACCGTGGTCAATCGCGGCGACGACGCACTGATCGTCAGCCCGAACCCGTTCTACCAGATCTATGAAGGCGCAGCGTTCCTCGCTGGCGCCAAACCGCATTACTTGCCGTGCCTGGATGAAAACGGCTTCAACCCGGACTTCGACGCCGTATCGGACGATATCTGGAAGCGCTGCCAGATCCTGTTCCTGTGCTCGCCGGGCAACCCGACGGGTGCGCTGATCCCGGTCGAAACCCTGAAAAAACTGATCGCCCTGGCCGACGAACACGACTTCGTGATCGCTGCCGACGAGTGCTACAGCGAGCTTTACTTCAACGAACAGACCCCACCGCCAGGCCTGCTCAGCGCCTGCGTGGAACTGGGTCGCCAGGATTTCAAACGCTGCGTGGTGTTCCACAGCCTGTCCAAGCGTTCCAACCTGCCGGGCTTGCGCTCGGGTTTCGTCGCCGGCGATGCCGAGATTCTCAAAGGCTTCCTGCTTTATCGCACCTATCACGGCTGCGCCATGCCGGTTCAGACCCAACTCGCCAGCGTTGCCGCGTGGAATGACGAAGTGCATGTACGGGCCAACCGTGCGCTGTACCGCGAGAAATACGATGCAGTACTGGAAATCCTCAGCCCGGTGATGGACGTACAGCGTCCGGACGGCGGTTTCTACCTGTGGCCGAACGTTGAAGGCGATGATGCCGCGTTCTGCCGTGATCTGTTTGTCGAAGAACACGTGACGGTGGTGCCGGGCTCTTACCTGTCCCGTGAGGTTGACGGTTTCAATCCGGGTGCTGGCCGGGTACGCCTGGCATTGGTCGCGCCTTTGGCAGAGTGCGTTGAAGCAGCAGAGCGCATTCGCAGCTTTATAGTTAACCGCAATTAACAAACACCAGGCCTGCACCGTGCAATACGCTGCAGGCCTATTTAAATACAGTGCAACACCACCAACTTAAAACACGCCTTCCTCACGCACGCCCCTTAGACTAATCTGCACGTCAAGCGAGTAGAAATATATTCTGTAAACCTGCACAACCAACAACGATATTAAATTAATTACTTATAAGAACACGGAAGTTTTTTATGCCACCTATAAAACCTTGTCTTGCCAGGGTCCCCAACGACACACAAACCTCTTACGAAGCAGCCATCACCGAAAATCCGGCCGATGCAATGCACGCTTCGTCCGGCCGAAAAAAAGATCCATCGGTGTGCACACCAAATACTGGAAACCAGGCCGAACATTAAAAATTGCAATCCCGCGACTCAACGAAGATATGTTCCAGACCGTGAAATCCGCCGCCAGCAAATGGCTGCCTTACATCATTCTTAAATTCGAATTCACTGAACTCGACGATGAACTTTATGAGGGTGACATTCGAGTTGATTTGCCCCCCTTCAACAACGGAACCGGAAGTTCAGCAGTAGGTACAGACGCCCTTACCATGTTTCCGAAATGACCCGCGATCATTGAATGCCCTCATTTCACCACGCCAAGATTGGCCACACTTAAATCCAGTAAGTCGCAAGCAGTTCGAACACATCCAGCCCCTGCTATTTCAGTCAGTGGAGTGAGCCCGACCGGGATGGTGAAGGCTCTTAGGCGAATGCCAGCACCTCATGCAAAGGCCGACGCACTTTTTGCGGCCAGTTGCCAGCGGCCGGGTAGCCGGCGGTGACCAGCATGACCGGCAGTTCATTGGCCCCCAGGCCGAACCCCCGCGCCACGCCCTCGGCATCGAAGCCGCTCATCGCCCCGCTGGCCAGGCCCATGCCTTGCGCCGCCAACATCAGCGTCATGGCGGTGAGGGAGGCCGAACGCAGCGCCTCGTCGCGTTGTAACTGCGGATTGCCCGCGTGCAATTGGCTGGCCATGGCCGCCCAGCCCTGGAGGGTGGCGGGCGGCAGAATGCCGGCTTCGACCGAGGGCTGCAGCATCTGCGGCAGCGTCTCGTGGGCCGCCAGGGTGCCGCAAATGATAAAGGTCACGGGGGCATCCAGCACCTGGCGCTGCTGGTAGGCCACGGCATGCAGGCGGCCCTTGGCTGCGTCCGAGCGCACCGCGATAAATTTCCAGTTCTGCAGGTTGTAGGCCGAGGGCGCGCGGGTGGCCAGCTGCACCAACTCGCGGATGACCGACTCGGGCAGATCGCGATCGGCCTGATAACGGGTGGTGGAAACTCGCGACTCGATAAGGTCCTTGATGGCAGTGTTCATAGCATTCTCCGTTGCACAGGGTTTTCTAGAGTGGATAAATCAGTGTGCTTTTGATTGGCCGGCGAGCCTGAGGTCGATGCCCATTGCACCGCCAGGATGCTGCCCAGCACTGTGATCAGCCCCAGCAGCGCCAGGCCGGTGATGCTCTGTCCCAGCAGCGCCCAACCCAGTAGTACGGCCACCAGCGGGCTGAGCAAGCTCAGGGATGACACCGCCACCGGCCTCAACCGGGCAATCCCGCGAAACCACAGCACATAGGCCAGCAGCGCGCCGAACAGCGAAAGGTAGGCGTAACCCAACCACTGGCTGAGGCTTAGGCTCGGCAGCGGCGGATCGACCAGCCAGGCCAGCGGCAGCAGCAACAGGCCGCCCACCAGCAGCTGCCAGCCGGTAAAGGCCAGCAGCGGTATCGCCGGCTGCCAGCGCCGTGTCAGGTAGGTGCCGGCCGCCATGCAGGCGCTGCCGATAAAGGCCGCGGTTATGCCGATCGGGTCCCAGGAGGCGCCCGGCGCCAGCAGCAGCGCGGCCATCCCGACTATCCCCAGCACGCTGGCACCGACCGCCAGATAAGCCGGGCGTTGGCGGTCCAGTGTCCATACCAGGCCCATCATCAGCAGCGGCTGGATGGCCCCGACCACGGCAGCCAGGCCGCCGGGCAAGCGGTAGGCGGCGACAAACAGCAGAGCCTGGAAGAAGCCGATATTCAGCGCCGCCAGTATCAGCAGGCGCAACCATTCGGCGCGTTTGGGCATATGCCGGCTGTACAGGACCAGCAACAGACCGGCCGGCAACGCGCGCAGCAAGGCGGCGGTAAAGGGCCGATCCGCTGGCAAGAGTTCGGTGGTGACTATATAGGTCGAGCCCCAGATGGCCGGGGCCAGCGCCGTGCTCAGGACGTCCAGCCAGGAACTGCGGGTGCTTAACTTGTGCATGTATTTACCTCGCATTCAAGATAAAATGGAAGTTAGTAGTATTTTGTCTTGAATTCAAGATAAATTTTGAGGAGTAGAGCATGACAACCGAACGACAGGCCGATGCGGTCGACATGATTCTTCGACAGTGGCGCCGCGAGCGTCCGGATCTGGACGTCAGCCCCATGGGCACCATTGGCCGGGTCAAGCGCTGCTCGGTGCTGCTGCAGCGTGAACTGGTTAAAGTCTTCAGCGATTTCGGCCTGAACGCCTGGGAGTTCGATGTGCTGGCCACCCTGCGTCGCGCCGGCGCGCCTCACTGCCTGGCGCCGACCGCGCTGTTCTCGTCCTTGATGATCACCTCCGGCACCATGACCCGGCAGCTGCAGCAGCTGGAGGCCGCCGGCTGGGTCGGCCGCACGCCCAACCCCAGTGACGCGCGCAGCCTGCTGGTGCAATTGACCCCGGCCGGGCTGGAGCTGATCGACCGCGCGGTGACCGCTCATGTCGCCAACGAGGCGCGGATTCTGGCGCCTATAGCGGCGGCACAGCTGGCGCAGTTGGATGAGCGGCTATCGGAGCTGTTGGCGGTCTTGGAACCGGCGGCCGAGTGATTTCTGAAAACCTGTTTATGACCTGCTGCGCGTCGGCGATACCGCGTTAAAAACAGCCTCAGAATGTTCATTTACAGTCCGTAAACTGCGCCTCTTCGGCTGTTTTGGCCTTGTATCCTCTAGCTCGCGAGATCGTAAACAGGTTCTAAGGCCCTGTGTCCGCAGCGCCTTCGGTCGCAAACGCCGCTTCAGCCGTGAAACGCCAACCAGTATCAGCAGGACAGGACGGCTAAGCGGTTTGCACAAAACGCGGGGCCCCGGCAATCGACAGCATTGAAGTGCCATATCAGTCTCTTAGACTGGCGACTGACCGTTGCACCCATGTCGCACGGAACCGATGATCCTCCCGGCAAAAGGACAAACCCGACCACGACCGACGCGAAGCCGTTCGGTCATGGCATAATCCTTCACCTTTTATTTTCGGCACCTCAAAAGGGGGCAATTCCTTGACCGATTCAAGCAAAACGTTGCACCTTTTCGGCATCAAAGCCTGCGACACCATGAAAAAGGCGCGCACCTGGCTCGATGAAAACGCTGTTCATTTTGACTTTCATGATTACAAAACGGCCGGAATCGACCGTGAACACCTGACCCAGTGGTGCAACGAGCACGGCTGGCAAGTGGTGCTCAACCGTGCAGGCACGACCTTTCGCAAACTCGACGACGAACGCAAAGCCGATCTCGACCAGGCGAAAGCTATCGAACTGATGCTCGCACAACCTTCGATGATCAAGCGCCCGGTGCTCGATCTCGGTGACCGAACCCTGATTGGCTTCAAGCCAGACATTTACGCGGCAGCGCTCAAGTAAGCCAGCCCGTTCAATTTTGTTAGAGGTATAAACATGTCCACTACCCTGTTCAGCCTGGCCTTTGGTGTCGGCACTCAAAACCGTCAAGGTGCATGGCTGGAAGTGTTTTATGCAGCCCCGGTTCTCAAGCCATCGGCTGAACTGGTCGCCGCTATCGCGCCGATTCTGGGCTACACCGAAGGCAATCAGGCCATCGCGTTCAGCACCGCTCAAGCCGCGCAACTGGCTGAAGCCCTGAAAGGTGTCGATGCTGCTCAAGCGGCGCTGCTGACCCGCCTGGCCGAAAGCCACAAGCCGCTGGTCGCCACCCTGCTGGCCGAAGACGCACAACTGAGCTCCACCCCTGAGGCCTACCTCAAGCTGCACCTGCTGTCCCATCGCCTGGTCAAGCCACACGGCCTGAACCTGGCCGGGATCTTCCCGTTGCTGCCGAACGTGGCCTGGACCAGCCAGGGCGCAATCGACCTGAGCGAACTGGCCGAGCATCAACTGGAAGCCCGTCTGCGTGGCGAGCTGCTGGAAGTGTTCTCGGTCGACAAGTTCCCGAAAATGACCGACTACGTCGTACCGGCCGGCGTGCGTATCGCTGACGCTGCGCGTATCCGTCTGGGCGCCTACGTGGGTGAAGGCACCACCGTGATGCATGAAGGTTTCGTCAACTTCAACGCTGGCACCGAAGGCCCGGGCATGATCGAGGGTCGCGTCTCTGCTGGCGTGTTCGTCGGCAAGGGTTCGGACCTGGGCGGCGGTTGCTCGACCATGGGCACCCTGTCGGGCGGTGGCAACATCGTGATCAAGGTTGGCGAAGGTTGCCTGATCGGCGCCAACGCCGGTATCGGCATTCCATTGGGTGACCGCAACACCGTCGAGTCGGGCCTGTACGTGACCGCTGGCACCAAGGTGGCACTGCTGGACGAGAACAACAAACTGGTCAAAGTGCTCAAGGCCCGCGAATTGGCCGGCCAGCCTGACCTGTTGTTCCGCCGCAATTCGGAGACCGGTGCCGTGGAATGCAAAACCCACAAATCGGCCATCGAACTGAACGAAGCGCTGCACGCTCACAACTAAGTGCCGCAGGCACCTGTGGGAGCGGGCTTGCTCGCGAAGCTTTTGGCGACCTCAAGGACGCCTTCGCGAGCAAGCCCGCTCCCACAGGGTCTGGCCTCACCCGCCCATGTTCACAGGGCTGAACATATGATGATTACTTCGCCCTGGCGCGCCGATTTTCCGGCCATCGCCGCTCTGCAACGGCAAGACCAGACCTATCTGGACAACGCCGCCACCACCCAGAAACCCCAAGCCCTGCTCGATGCGCTGGCGCACTACTACGCCAACGGCGCGGCCAACGTCCATCGTGCGCAACACCTGCCCGGCGCCCATGCCACGCAGGCGTTCGAAGACAGCCGCAGTAAAGTCGCGCATTGGCTCAATGCTGGCGAAAGCGGGCAAATCATCTTTACCCACGGCGCAACCTCTGCGCTGAACCTCCTGGCCTACGGCCTGGAACACCTTTTCAATCCGGGCGATGAAGTTGTCATCAGCGCCCTGGAACACCACGCCAACCTGTTGCCGTGGCAGCAATTGGCGCACCGTCGCGAGCTGAAACTGGTGGTATTGCCCCTGGACGCGGACGGTCTGATCGATCTCGACGCCGCCGCCCAACTGATCGGCCCGCGCACGCGGTTGCTGACGGTCAGTCAGTTGTCCAACGTGCTCGGCGCGTGGCAACCGTTAGCCCCGTTGCTGGCGCTGGCCAAGGCGCAGAACGCCTTGACCGTAGTCGATGGCGCCCAAGGCGTGGTCCATGGCCGCCATGACGTGCAGGCACTGGGCTGCGATTTTTACGTTTTTTCCAGCCACAAACTCTATGGCCCGGACGGTCTCGGCGTGGTGTATGGCCGCAACGAAGCCTTGCAACAGTTGCGCCCATGGCAGTTCGGCGGTGAGATGGTGCTGGACGCCAACTACCACGACGCGCGCTTCCGCCCGGCCCCGCTGGGCTTTGAAGCCGGCACACCGCCGATTGCCAGCGTTATTGGCCTGGGTGCGACCCTCGATTACCTCGCCGGTCTGGACCAGGACGCCGTGTGCGCCCACGAAGCCGCGCTGCATGATTACCTGTTGAAGGGCTTGCAGGCGCGCAATGGCATTCGCCTGCTGGGCAAACCGCAACTGGCGCTGGCCAGCTTTGTCGTCGAAGGCGTGCACAACGCCGATTTGGCGCATCTGCTCACCGAGCAGGGCATCGCCGTGCGTGCCGGGCATCACTGCGCGATGCCGTTGCTGAAAAGCTTCGAGCTGGCGGGGGCGATCCGGGTGTCGTTGGCGCTGTACAACGACTCGGAAGACCTTGAGCGCTTTTTTGAAGCCCTTGATCAAGCGCTGGAGTTGTTGCGATGAGCCTGCCGGCTGATGCCATTACGGCACTGGAAACCTTTCAGGCCGCCGCCGGCTGGGAACAACGCGCTCGCTTGCTGATGCAATGGGGCGAACGGCTTTCGCCGTTGAGCGATGCAGACAAAACCGACGCCAATCGCGTACACGGCTGCGAAAGTCAGGTGTGGCTGGTGGGCGCGCTGCAAGACGGCCATTGGCAGTTTGCCGCCAGCAGCGATGCGCGGTTGATTCGCGGGTTGGTGGCGCTGCTGCTGGTGCGGGTCAACGGTTTGACCACCGCCGAGTTGCAACAGGTGGATTTGCCGGATTGGTTTGATCAGTTGGGTCTGGGCAGACAGCTATCTCCGTCGCGCAGTAATGGTCTCAATGCCGTGTTACAGCGGATGAAGGAGTTGGCGGGTTAATCGCCATCGCGAGCAGGCTCGCTCCCACAGTGAACGCATTCCAATGTGGGAGCGAGCCTGCTCGCGATGAGGCCATCAGCCTCAACAATCAAGCCTCAGGCTTAGCCCTATCCGCCGGCCGCCGGACACCCGCCACAATCTTATCCACAGCCTTGGTCGCGGCGACCATGCCAAAAGTCGCGGTTACCATCATCACCGCGCCGAAACCGCCGGCGCAGTCGAGCTTCACGCCATCGCCGACAAAGCTCTTCTGCAAGCAAATGCTGCCATCGGGTTTCGGATAGCGCAGTTGCTCGGTGGAGAATACGCACGGCACGCTGTAGTGACGGGTCACAGTGCGCGAGAAACCATAATCGCGACGCAACGTAGAGCGCACTTTCGAGGCCAGCGGGTCATTGAAGGTACGGTTCAGGTCACACACCTGGATCAGCGTCGGATCGATCTGCCCGCCCGCACCGCCCGTGGTAATGATCTGGATCTTGCGACGCTTGCACCAGGCGATCAGCGCAGCCTTGGCATTGACGCTGTCGATGCAGTCGATCACGCAATCGATGTCTGGCGTGATGTATTCGGCCATGGTCTCGCGCGTAACGAAATCCGCCACCGCGTGCACGGTGCATTCCGGGTTGATCCCGCGCAAGCGCTCGGCCATCACCTCGACCTTGGGTTTGCCGACGGTGCTGTCCAGTGCATGCAACTGACGATTGACGTTGCTGACGCACACATCATCGAGGTCGAACAGCGAGATTTCGCCGACACCGCAACGGGCCATGGCTTCCGCCGCCCAGGAACCGACGCCACCGACGCCAACAATCGCCACATGGGCCGCGCGCAAACGCGCAAGGCCTTCGATGCCATACAACCGGGCAATGCCAGCAAACCGCGGATCTTCTGTACTCATGACCACTACCCTAAAAACCGGCGCGCATTATAGGGCCGATGCGTGCCAAGAACATCTTTGCGCTATAAACGGCAGCGGGTCGTGCTTTATTTGTGCCCGCACATGTACATTTTTTGTCACACAAAAGAACTTAAGCGAAGATGGCTTGCCCAATGTCCGGCTTTTTTCTGTCTGCTGTACGCTCAGTTGAAGGCCAGTGTAGGATGCGCGCCGATTGGCGCGTGCCAACCGTCCCCTCGTTCCACACCTTTTGGAACCCGATATAGCTATGTCATCGCGTAAATTTGGACTCAATCTGGTGATAGTGCTGGCGATTGCCGCGCTGTTCACCGGTTTCTGGGCGCTGATCAACCGCCCGGTCACGACCCCCAACTGGCCTGAGCAGATCTCCGGTTTTTCTTACTCGCCGTTCCAGCAAGGCCAGTTCCCACAGAAAAACCAGTTCCCGTCCGACGATGAAATGCGTCGCGACCTGGAGATCATGAGCAAGCTGACTGACAACATTCGGACCTACTCCGTCGACGGTACGCTGGAGGACATCCCGAAACTGGCGGAAGAATTCGGCCTGCGCGTAACGCTCGGGATCTGGATCAGCCCCGATCTTGAGCGCAACGAACGCGAGATCCAGCGCGCCATCGAGCTGGCCAACAGCTCGCGCAGCGTTGTACGCGTGGTGGTCGGTAACGAAGCGATCTTCCGCAAGGAAATCACCGCCGAGCAATTGAGCGTGATCCTCGATCGCGTGCGCGCAGCGGTAAAAGTCCCGGTCACCACGTCCGAGCAGTGGCACGTCTGGGAAGAAAACCCGATGCTGGCCAAGCACGTCGACCTGATCGCGGCTCACATCCTGCCGTATTGGGAATTCATCCCGGTGGACCAGGCCGGCCAGTTTGTTCTGGACCGTGCCCGCGACCTGAAAAAACTCTTCCCGAAAAAGCCGCTGCTGTTGTCCGAAGTGGGCTGGCCGAGCAATGGCCGCATGCGCGGTGGTGCTGATGCGACCCCGGCTGACCAGGCGATTTACCTGCGCACACTGGTGAACAAACTCAACCGCCAGGGCTTCAACTACTTCGTGATCGAAGCATTTGACCAGCCTTGGAAAGCCAGCGACGAAGGTTCGGTAGGCGCCTACTGGGGCGTGTTCAACGCCGCGCGTCAGCAGAAATTCAACTTCGAAGGCCCGGTCGTCGCGATTCCGCAATGGCGAGTGTTGGCCATCGGCTCGGTGGTCCTGGCGTTGTTGTCCCTGACCTTGCTGATGATCGACGGCTCGGCACTGCGCCAGCGCGGTCGGACCTTCCTGACCTTCACCGCGTTCCTCGGCGGCTCGGCACTGGTGTGGATCGCTTACGACTACAGCCAGCAATACAGCACCTGGTTCAGCCTGACGGTGGGCTTCCTGCTCGCCCTCGGTGCGCTCGGGGTATTTATCGTACTGCTGACCGAAGCCCACGAACTGGCCGAGACCGTCTGGACCCACAAACGTCGACGTGAATTCCTGCCGGTGGTGGGCGATTCGGACTACCGCCCGAAAGTCTCGATCCACGTGCCGTGCTACAACGAGCCGCCGGAGATGGTCAAACAGACCCTCAACGCCTTGGCCAATCTCGACTATCCGGACTTCGAAGTCCTGATCATCGACAACAACACCAAGGACCCGGCCGTCTGGGAACCGGTGCAGGCCTATTGCGAAACCCTCGGCCCGCGCTTCAAGTTCTTCCACGTCTCGCCGTTGGCCGGTTTCAAGGGCGGCGCGCTGAACTACCTGATCCCGCACACCGCCAAGGATGCCGAAGTCATCGCGGTCATCGACTCGGACTACTGCGTCGATCCGAACTGGCTCAAGCACATGGTGCCGCATTTCGCCGATCCGAAAATCGCCGTGGTGCAGTCGCCACAGGATTATCGCGACCAGAACGAAAGCACCTTCAAGAAGCTCTGCTACGCGGAATACAAAGGCTTCTTCCACATCGGCATGGTCACCCGTAACGACCGTGACGCGATCATCCAGCACGGCACCATGACCATGACCCGTCGCTCGGTGCTCGAAGAACTCGGCTGGGCCGACTGGTGCATCTGCGAAGACGCCGAGCTGGGTCTGCGGGTGTTCGAAAAAGGCCTGTCGGCGGCGTATTACCACAACAGTTACGGCAAGGGCCTGATGCCCGATACCTTTATCGACTTCAAGAAACAGCGTTTCCGCTGGGCCTACGGAGCGATTCAGATCATCAAGCGGCACACCGCCAGCCTGTTGCGTGGCAAGGACACCGAACTGACCCGTGGCCAGCGTTACCACTTCCTCGCGGGCTGGTTGCCGTGGGTCGCGGATGGCATGAACATCTTCTTCACCGTCGGCGCCCTGCTCTGGTCGGCGGCGATGATCATCGTGCCGCAACGGGTCGATCCACCGCTGCTGATCTTCGCAATCCCGCCATTGGCGCTGTTCGTGTTCAAGGTGGGCAAGATCATTTTCCTCTACCGCCGTGCGGTCGGGGTCAACCTGAAGGACGCATTCTGCGCGGCATTGGCCGGCCTGGCGTTGTCGCACACCATCGCCAAAGCGGTGCTGTACGGCTTCTTCACCAGCAGCATTCCGTTTTTCCGCACCCCGAAAAATGCCGATAACCACGGCTTCTGGGTAGCGATTTCGGAAGCGCGCGAAGAGCTGTTCATCATGCTGCTGTTGTGGGGCGCGGCGCTGGGGATTTACCTGGTGCAAGGCCTCCCGAGCAACGACATGCGCTTCTGGGTGACCATGTTGCTGGTGCAGTCGCTGCCGTATCTGGCCGCGCTGATCATGGCCTTCCTGTCTTCACTGCCAAAACCAACGCTTGCGACAGAGCCGGCACCTGCCGCTTAAATCTGCGCAAACCACTAAACGGCGGCCTCTGGCCGCCGTTTTGCTTTAAGATATCCGCCATTTTGCGGGGCTTGGCCCTAAAGGCCTGACCCAATACCTGTGGGAGCGAGCCTGCTCGCGATGAGTCCGTCACATTCAACCTCTATGTTGATTGTCATGGCACCATCGCGAGCAGGCTCGCTCCCACATTGACAGCTTCGGAGTTCTCACATGACGGCCCACGCCGACCTTTCGCCGACCCTCCAACTCGCCATCGACCTGATCCGTCGTCCGTCCGTGACGCCGGTCGACGCCGATTGCCAGAAGCAGATGATGCAGCGCCTGGGCGATGCCGGTTTTGCGCTTGAGCCGATGCGCATCGAGGATGTGGATAACTTCTGGGCCACCCACGGCAAACACGAAGGCCCGGTATTGTGCTTCGCCGGTCACACCGACGTGGTGCCGACCGGTCCGGTACAGGCCTGGCAGATCGATCCGTTCGACGCGGTGATCGACGAACACGGCATGCTCTGTGGCCGTGGTGCGGCGGACATGAAAGGCAGCCTGGCCTCCATGACCGTGGCGGCCGAACGTTTTGTCGCCGACTACCCGGACCACAAGGGCAAGGTTGCATTCCTGATCACCAGCGACGAAGAAGGCCCGGCGCATCACGGCACCAAGGCGGTGGTCGAACGCCTCGCGGCGCGCAAAGAGCGTCTGGACTGGTGCATCGTCGGCGAACCGTCGAGCACCACCCTGGTCGGCGACGTGGTCAAGAACGGCCGTCGCGGCTCCCTCGGCGCCAAGCTCACCGTGCGCGGTGTGCAAGGTCACGTGGCTTACCCGCACCTGGCAAAGAACCCGATCCACCTCGCCGCTCCGGCCCTGGCCGAACTGGCCGCCGAGCACTGGGATCACGGCAACGATTTCTTCCCGCCAACCAGTTTCCAGATTTCCAACGTCAATTCCGGCACCGGCGCGACCAACGTCATTCCCGGTGATCTGGTGGCGGTATTCAACTTCCGTTTCTCCACCGAATCGACCGTTGAAGGCCTGCAACAACGAGTGGCCGACATCCTCGACAAGCATGGCCTGGACTGGCACATCGACTGGGCGCTGTCCGGTTTGCCGTTCCTCACCGAGCCAGGCGCCCTGCTCGACGCGGTGTCGGTGAGTATCAAGACCATCACCGGTCGCGAGACCAAAGCATCCACCAGCGGTGGCACTTCGGACGGACGCTTCATCGCGACCATGGGTACGCAAGTGGTCGAGCTTGGCCCGGTCAACGCGACGATTCACCAGGTCAACGAGCGAGTGCTGGCCAGCGATCTCGACGTACTGACCGAAATCTACTACCAGACCCTGATCAAGTTGCTCGCCTGATGCTCGCCTGCCCTATCTGCAGCGCGCCGCTGAACGCGGTCGACAACGGCGTGGCGTGCCCGGCCGGGCATCGCTTCGACCGTGCCCGCCAGGGTTACCTGAACCTGCTGCCGGTGCAGCACAAGAACAGCCGTGATCCGGGCGACAACCAGGCAATGGTTGAGGCCCGTCGCGACTTCTTGAATGCCGGACATTACGCGCCGGTAGCCAAGCGTCTCGCCGAGCTGGCCGCCGAACGCGCGCCGCAGCGCTGGCTGGACATCGGTTGTGGCGAGGGTTACTACACCGCGCAAATCGCCGACGCCCTGCCGAATGCCGACGGCTACGCGCTGGACATCTCCCGCGAAGCCGTCAAGCGCGCCTGCAAACGCAATCCGCAGCTGACCTGGTTGATCGCCAGCATGGCCCGGGTGCCGTTGGCCGATGCCAGCTGCCAGTTCCTCGCCAGTGTGTTCAGCCCGCTCGACTGGCAGGAAGCCAAACGCCTGCTCAGCCCGGGTGGCGGCTTGATGAAAGTCGGGCCGACCAGCGGTCATCTGATGGAACTGCGTGAGCGTCTGTATGACGAAGTGCGCGAATACACCGATGACAAGCACCTGGCGCTGGTGCCGGAAGGCATGACGCTGCAACACAGCGAAACCCTGGAATTCAAGCTGAATCTGGTCAGCGGCCAGGACCGCGCCAACCTGCTGGCCATGACGCCTCACGGCTGGCGCGCGAGTGCCGAACGCCGGGCGGCCGTCATCGAACAGGCCGAGCCGTTCGAGGTCAGCGTGTCGATGCGCTACGATTATTTCGTTTTGCAGTAATTATTTGAGAGCAACCCTTTAACTTTTGGCCTTGAGCAGTGGCTTGAGGCCGGCTAAATCCGCGAATGGATTTTTCGAAACCCGCAGTGAGGAACATCCATGCGCCAACCCGATATCGAGATTTACCTGAAAGACGCCGACGTCGACTACAAGGCCATCGCCACCTGGCTCGGCGCGGCTCTGGGCCCTTGCACCGACTGGGTTCAGAAAGGTCAGACCTACAAGTGCAAGGCCGGCAACGTGCCTGTGACCTGGCTGCCAAAAGCCGTGGGCAAGTGGAACAGCCTGTACCTGGAAAGCGACCAGACGCCGTGGGACGACGATATCGCCTGCGCCCGCGCCGCCTTTGCCGCGCTGAACGTCGAAGTGCGCTGCGCGCCAGGGACCTGGGTCGAGGAAGAAGGTGAAGAGACGGCGGATCGCTGGATTCGGATCAGCGTCGACGGTGAAGAAGAAATCACCTGGAAAACTGCTTAACCCTGCTGGACAACCTTGTGGCGAGGGGGCTTGCCCCCGTTCGACTGCGCAGCAGTCGTAAAACCAGCGAACGCGTACTTCCTGAAACACTGCGTTTGCTGAATTTGGGGCCGCTTCGCGACCCAACGCGGGCAAGCCCGCTCGCCACAGGGAATGATGGTGATTTCGCAGTCCGTGGGTTACAGGCCGACTACATCCTCAGCCTGCAAACCTTTCTGCCCATCTACCACGGCGTATTCAACCTGCTGGCCTTCGGCCAACGAGCGGTGGCCTTCGCCACGGATCGCGCGGTAATGCACGAATACGTCTGCCCCGTCCTCACGCTGAATGAAGCCGTAGCCCTTGGCGTCGTTGAACCACTTCACGTTGCCGGTCTCGCGCGTTGCCATCAATCAATCCCCCTATTTTTATTATTGGTCGGCGTGCTCATGAACACGCCTTGAGAACGTTTGCCAGCGCTCGGTTTACTGTAAGAAACAGCGCCGATAGTGGCAAACGACTGGCCGAGTATATGACAGTCGTAAAAACTCTCAACTCAAGATTACTTCGGCGCTTTTTTGCCGATTTTCGACGAATACGGCACACTACCGACCCCGAGCGCTTGCTCGGTTTTTTCAACTAAAGCAGAAGCCGTATGACCCGCTCCCCGTTCCGCCGTCTGGTGTTTGGCGCCTTGCGCCGACTGTTGTACCTCTGGGTTCGCTCGGAGACGATCAATCAGTCGTCCTTCACCCTCAACCTCGACCGCAGTCGTCCGGTGTTCTACGTCCTGCAAAATCCTTCGCTGACCGACCTCGCCGTGGTCGATACCGAATGCAGCAAGGCCGGACTGCCACGCCCGGTGTTGCCGACATCGGTGGGCAACCTGCTGGAGCCTGCCGCGTTCTTCTACCTGACGCCTGAACCCGACTGGCTAGGCCGCCAGGACAAACGCGGCGCGCCGCCTACCCTGACCCGGCTCGTTAGCGCCCTGAGCCAGAATGGCGCAGAAGACGCGCAGATCATCCCGGTCAGCGTGTTCTGGGGCCAGTCGCCGGACAGCGAGTCGAGCCCGTGGAAATTGCTCTTCGCTGACAGCTGGGCGGTGACCGGGCGCCTGCGCCGACTGCTGAGCATCATGATTCTGGGGCGCAAGACCCGCGTGCAATTCTCCGCGCCGATTCACCTGCGCGAGCTGATCGAGCACAACAAGGGCTTTGAGCTCACCGTGCGCATGGCCCAACGCATTTTGCGGGTGCACTTTCGCAACCTGAAAGCCGCGGTCATCGGCCCGGACATTTCCCACCGGCGCAACCTGGTCAAAGGCCTGCTGAATCAGCCACTGGTCAAACAGGCGATCCTCGATGAAGCCGAGCGCGAAAACATTTCACCCGAGAAAGCCAAGGCGCAAGCCCTGCGTTACGGCAACGAAATTGCCTCGGACTACACCTACACCGCGATCCGTTTTCTGGAAGTGGTGCTGAGCTGGTTCTGGAACAAGATCTACGATGGGATCAAGGTCAACCACATTGAAGGCGTGCAGAACGTCGCCCAAGGTCACGAAGTGATCTACGTGCCGTGCCATCGCAGCCACATCGATTACCTGCTGCTCTCCTACCTGCTGTTTCGCAACGGCCTGACCCCGCCGCACGTCGCCGCCGGGATCAACCTCAACATGCCGGTGATCGGCAGCCTGCTGCGGCGCGGCGGGGCGTTCTTCATGCGCCGCACCTTCAAGGGCAATCCGCTCTACACCTCGGTGTTCAACGAATACCTGCACACCCTGTTCACCAAAGGCTTCCCGGTGGAGTACTTCGTCGAGGGCGGCCGTTCGCGCACCGGGCGCATGCTGCAACCGAAAACCGGGATGCTGGCGATCACCCTGCGCAGCTTCCTGCGTTCGTCGCGCATGCCGATCGTCTTCATCCCGGTGTACATCGGTTACGAGCGGGTACTGGAAGGCCGGACCTACCTCGGTGAACTGCGCGGCGCGAGCAAGAAGAAAGAGTCGATCTTCGACATCTTCAAAGTCATCGGCGCGCTCAAGCAGCGCTTCGGCCAAGTGGCGGTGAACTTCGGCGAGCCGATCAAGCTGGCGGAGTTCCTCGACAGCGAACAACCGGATTGGCGCACCCAGGAGCTTGGCCCACAGTTCAAGCCCGCCTGGCTCAACGCAGCCACCAACCGCCTCGGCGAGCGCGTGGCGCGACATTTGAACGAAGCGGCCGCCATCAACCCGGTGAACCTGGTGGCGCTGGCCCTGCTCTCCACCAGCCGTCTGGCGCTGGATGACCGCGCCATGGCGCGGGTGCTCGATTTGTATCTGGCCTTGCTGCGCAAAGTGCCCTACTCGCCGCACACCACGCTGCCGGAAGGTGACGGCCGGGCGTTGATCGAACACGTCAAGGACATGGATCTGCTCTCTGAGCAAAGTGATGCGCTGGGCAAGATTCTTTATCTGGACGAGCAAAACGCCGTCCTGATGACCTACTACCGCAACAACGTGCTGCACATTTTCGCCCTGCCGGCGTTGCTCGCAAGCTTCTTCCAAAGCGCCTCGCGCATGAGCCGCGAACAAATCCTGCGCTACGCCCGTGCGCTGTACCCGTACCTGCAATCGGAGTTGTTCATTCGCTGGTCGCTGGACGAACTGGATGCAGTGATCGATCAATGGCTCGAAGCCTTTGTCGAACAAGGTCTGCTGCGCTTCGAGAACAACGTGTACTTGCGCCCGGCGCCAAGCTCCCGGCATTTCGTGCTGCTGACCTTGCTGTCCAAGAGCATCGCGCAAACCTTGCAGCGCTTCTACATGACGGTTTCCCTGCTGCTCAACAGCGGCCAGAACACCCTCAGCGCCGAAGAACTGGAAGACCTGTGCACGGTCATGGCCCAGCGCCTGTCGATCCTGCATGGCCTGAACGCCCCGGAGTTTTTCGACAAGAGCCTGTTCCGCCACTTCATCCAGACCCTGCTGAACCTCGACGTGCTCAAGCGCGACGAAGCCGGCAAGCTGAGCCACCACGAACTGCTCGGCGAACTCGCTGAAGGCGCCGCCAAACGGGTATTGCCGGCGGAAATTCGCTTGTCGATCCGTCAGGTGGCGCTGCATCGCAGCGAAGATGCGGCGGATCAACCCGCACCTGCGCCGCAAGCCGACTAAATGATTTAAAGCCGTCCGCGGTCCGTTAATTGCTTTTATCGAACAAGGAAACTGCCATGCTCCGCTCTACCCTTCGCTTCGCCGGCCTGTGCGCAGGCCTGATGATTTCTGCCAGCGCACTGGCGCTGTCGCTGGGCAGCCTTTCCCAGGGCGAAGCCTCGGGCGGCCTCAAGGACGCCCTGGCCCAGGGGGCCGTTGCGGCCGTCACCACGCTCGGCAAACCGGGCGGTTTCAGCAACAACCCTGAAGTGAAGATCGAACTGCCGGGCAAACTGGGCAAGGTCGCCAGCAAGATGAAACAGTTCGGCATGGGGGCCCAGGTCGATCAACTGGAAACCAGCATGAACAAGGCGGCGGAGGCGGCCATGCCGCAGGCCCAGGCCCTGCTGGTGGATGCGGTGAAAAAGATGACCGTGACCGATGCCAAGGGCATCCTCACCGGCGGCAAGGATTCGGCCACCCAGTACCTGGACAAGACCAGCCGCGAACAAATCCGCGCCAAGTTCCTGCCGATCGTCAAACAAGCCACCGACCAGGTAGGCCTGGCCAAGCAGTACAACTCGTTCGCCAGCCAGGCGGCAACCTTCGGCGTGCTCGATGCCAAGAGTGCCAACGTTGAAGGCTACGTGACGGAAAAGGCCCTGGACGGCCTGTTCAAGATGATCGCCCAGAAGGAAGAAGGCATCCGCGCCAACCCGGCGGAAGCCGCGACCAGCCTGGCGAAGAAAGTCTTCGGTTTGCTCTAAGCCTGCCCCCCGCTGATCGTTCCCACGCTCCGCGTGGGAATGCCGCCATGGACGCTCTGCGTCCGCTTCGGGATGTGACGCAGAGCGTCACGGGATGCATTCCCACGCGGAGCGTGGGAACGATCAATCGCCGCACCGTCGCTCCCACATCAGGTTCGCGGTGTTTAATTGTGCGGTAACTGTGTTCGTCACAAGCCACAGCGTCTTGCGTTGCGCCCTACACCTACGCCAGAATCCGCCGGCTTGTGCGCTTGGGCACTGGGCTCTATCGTCTCCGGGTCGCTGAAAATCAGCGATCGGGTTTGGTAGCCCGGTGTTCTCCAAGGCGCACAGCGCCGACATTTCCACACGGTGGGCGGTTTCTTTTGGCCTACTGTTTGTTATGGCGGCTGTGCGCAGGGCGCCTTCGGGCGCACCGGTTTCCTTGGTGGCCGGGCTACCAACCTGCGTTCAGTCGCCACCCTATTGGTTGGTAGCCCATAGGTTGCGACTCCGTACACTGAGGAGTTTCGCCATGTTCAAGCCCACACCCAATCCCCCCGAAGCCGACGCCGAAAGCGTGTCCCCCTACGCGTCCCTCGACTCGAAAGAGCTCCACGCCGCCGCCCACCGGGCGCTCGATCATTACCTGTTGTTACCTGAAACCAGGAAGTTGCTGACCGACCGTCGCCCCAGTTGCATCTTCGTCATCGCCCCGCAGGTCGACAGCGAAACCCTGCTGGCCCACGCCTGCGAAACCCTGGCATCGGCCAATGTCATGGCCAGCGACCTGGCGTTTGAACTCGACGGCCCCAAACGCAACAGCGCACTGGCGATTCAGCAGATGGTTGCCCTGGCGGAACTGGCGGTGAACCGCGCGCTGGATAACGTTGATCAACCAGAGACCTAGCACCACTGCGTCGATCGTTCCCACGCTCCGCGTGGGAATGCATCCCGTGACGCTCCGCGTCACATCCACAGCGGACGCAGAGCGTCCATGGCGGCATTCCCACGCGGAGCGTGGGAACGATCATCCAATCACTGACGTCCGCGTAAAAAGAACACCCACTCACGGCCCATCTTTTTCTTCTCGAACAGCTTCAACTCAACCAAACCGTTCAAGGTCGTGGCCGCCGTGTTGTAGGAGCAGTTCAGGTTTTCCTTCACATTGACCGCGGTAAACTCCTTGGCCATGCCGCTCTTGGCAATCTGAAACAGCGTGCGCTGCTTCTCGGTCAACTGCTTGAAAAGCCCGGATTCCTCCAGCCAACGATCAAAACCTTCGGCATAAACCAGGCTTTTTTGATAAGCCGCCGTGAACCCGGTGACGGCCCGCAAAATCACCGAACACTGGTAATCGATGAAATACGTCAGGTCCAGCCCGTCACTCTCGGTATGCACATAAGACCGACCGTACTTCACCGGTGCATTGCGCAGCAGAATGCTGATCGCGATGTAGCGAAATGCCGAGAAGTCATTCTTGAACATGAACCAGTAAAACAACGCCCGCGCCACCCGGCCATTGCCATCGCGAAACGGATGCTCGTAGCCCAGCGCAAAATGCAGGGCGATGGCCTTGATCATCGGGTGCACATAATCAACGCGTAGAGGGTCGTCGTGGGGCTGGTTGATCCAGCTCGCCAATCCATCGAGCCGAGCGCTGATACCGGCGGCTGGCGGTGGTGTATGAACGGTATGGCCATCGCCATCCTGCACCACCACTTGATCATTGCTGCGAAAAAGTCCCGGCGAATACAGCGCGTCATCAATGCCTTCGACGCCGACACGATGAAGTTGCCGGATCAGCTCGACACTCAATGGTTCGTGACGTTTCTCCCAGGCGAAGATCATCATTTTGTAGTTGCCGATGACCATCCGCTCATCCGGGGTACGCGGCAGGCGATTGCGCTTGAGCATGTCCTTGGCCACCAGCGTGGTGGTCGCGGCGCCCTCGAGCTGGCTGCTGCTGATCGCTTCGTCTTCGATCAAATCATTGAGCAGGTAACTGAAATGCGCCGTCTCACCGATATGATGAGTCATGTATTCCAGCGCGGCGGTGGTTGCCTGACGATCAACCGTCGAGAGGGTTTTCTGCGCCAGCGGTGTCAGCACGAACTGACCCCATTGGCTCGGCTCGCCCAGCGGCAACAAGCGCACGTACTGCGCCACGCGGGCCTTTTTCACCAAGGCCCAGCACAAGGTCGGATCAAGACCGGGCGGCCAGCGAAAACGCAGATCATCGAACGGCAAGTAACGCCCCTGATCATCCAGCGGTTTGAGCAGTGCCAGATAGTCGACCAGCTTTTCCTTGTGAGGCGATTGGCCGAGTGCGTCGAAAAGACTCGGGTCTATGGCTGGAGGGCTTTTTATCATCGCTGTCTCAAAAACTCGTGAAACTGAGTTATGAGTACAACACAGAAGCAGCCTTGTCTCAATTTTTCAAAAAATTGAGACAAGGTACTGCCGGGATCAGACCGATTCTTTCTTGACCTTGAACCACGCCGCATACAGCGCTGGCAGGAACAGCAAGGTCAGCGCTGTCGCGACGATCAAGCCGCCCATGATCGCCACCGCCATCGGTCCGAAGAACACGCTGCGCGACAGCGGAATCATCGCCAGCACGGCGGCCAGTGCGGTCAGCACGATAGGCCGGAAACGCCGCACCGTGGCTTCGATGATCGCTTGCCAGGGTTTGAGCCCGCCGAGGATGTCCTGTTCGATCTGGTCCACCAGGATCACCGAGTTACGCATGATCATCCCCGACAGCGCGATGGTCCCGAGCATGGCCACGAAACCGAACGGCTGACGGAACACCATCAGGAACAGGGTGACGCCGATCAATCCCAACGGCGCCGTCAGAAACACCATCGCGGTGCGTGAGAAGCTGCGCAGTTGCAGCATCAGCAAGGTCAGCACAACGACGATGAACAACGGCACACCGGCCTTCACCGAATCCTGGCCACGGGTCGAGTCTTCTACCGTGCCGCCGACGTCCAGCAAATAGCCGTCAGGCAGTTCGGCGCGAATCGGCTCCAGTGTCGGAAGGATCTGCTGGACCAAGGTAGCCGGTTGCTCCTTGTCATAGATATCGGCGCGAATCGTCACGTTTGGCAAGCGGTTGCGGTGCCAGATAACGCCTTCTTCGAAGCCATATTCCAGGGTAGCCACCTGCGACAGCGCGACACTTTTGCCGTTGTCGGTCGGCACCGCCAGGCTCGACAGCAGCGACAGCTCGGTGCGTTCGTGCAAGGTGCCGCGCAAGAGGATCTCGATCAACTCGTTGTCTTCACGGTACTGGCTGACGCTTACACCTGTCAGCGAGCTTTGCAAGAACCTCGACAGGTTTGCCGTGCTTACGCCCAAAGCCCGCGCGCGGTCCTGATCGACGTTCAGGTACACCACTTTGCTCGGCTCTTCCCAGTCCAGGTGCACGTTGACCACATGCGGGTTCTCACGCACCTTGGCCGCGACTTTACGGGCCAGCGCGCGGACTTCTTCAATGTGTTCGCCGGTGACCCGGAACTGCACCGGATAACCCACTGGCGGACCGTTTTCCAGGCGCGTGACCCGCGAGCGCAGGGCCGGGAATTGTTCGTTCAGGGTTTCGATCAGCCAGGTGCGCAGGCTTTCACGCTCCTCGATGGTTTTCGCCAGCACCACGAATTGCGCGAAGCTCGCCGCCGGCAATTGCTGGTCCAGCGGCAGGTAAAAACGCGGCGAACCGGTGCCGACATAAGCGACATAGTTGTCGATGCCCGCGTGCTCCTTGAGCAGCGCTTCCAGGCGCTTGACCTCCTCGGTGGTGTTGCTCAACGAGGCGCCTTCGGCCAGTTTCAGATCAACCATCAGTTCCAGTCGCCCGGAGGCCGGGAAGAACTGCTGCGGCACAAAACGGAACAACAGCACCGAGGCCACGAATAGCAGGATGGTCAGCGTAATCACAGTTTTACGTCGGCGCACGCACCACTCCACCAGACGCCGGACGCGTTGATAGAACGGCGTGCCATAAGGGTCCGGCTGACCAGCACCGTGTTTGGCAGCGTGAATTTTCGCCAGGTCCGGCAGGAGCTTTTCACCGAGATAAGGCACAAACATCACCGCGGCGACCCACGAGGCCAACAACGCGATGGTCACCACCTGGAAGATCGAGCGGGTGTATTCACCAGTGCCCGATTGCGCGGTGGCAATCGGCAGGAAACCAGCCGCGGTGATCAACGTCCCGGTGAGCATCGGGAACGCGGTGCTGGTCCAGGCAAAGCTGGCAGCCTTGAGCCGGTCGTAGCCCTGCTCCATTTTGATCGCCATCATTTCCACGGCGATGATCGCGTCGTCTACCAGCAATCCCAAGGCCAGCACCAACGCGCCGAGAGAGATTTTGTGCAGGCCGATTCCGAGGTAATACATGCAGGCAAACGTCATTGCCAACACCAACGGAATCGCCAGGGCAACCACCATGCCGGTGCGCACACCGAGGGAGAAGAAGCTCACCAGCAAGACAATCGCCAGCGCTTCTACCAGCACCCGGACGAACTCGCCGACGCTGCTTTTCACCGCGGCGGGCTGGTCAGAGACCTTGCGCAGTTGCATGCCGGCCGGCAGGTTTTTCTGGATACGCTCGAACTCCAGTTCCAGTGCCTTGCCGAGCACCAGAATGTCGCCGCCATCCTTCATCGCCACGGCCAGGCCGATAGCGTCCTCACCCATGAAGCGCATGCGCGGCGCCGGTGGATCGTTGAATCCACGGCGCACATCCGCCACATCGGCGATACGGAAGGTCCGGTCGCCGACACGGATCGGAAAATTCCTGATCTCGTCGACCGTCTGAAAATTGCCCGTTACCCGCAGCTGCAAACGCTCACTGGAGGTTTCAAAGAACCCGGCGTTGGACATCGCGTTCTGTTCTTCCAGCGCTTGCTGCACCGTGGCCAACGGCAATCCCAGGGTGGCGAGTTTGACGTTGGACAGTTCGATCCAGATCTTCTCGTCCTGCAGCCCGAGCAAGTCGACCTTGCCCACATCCTTGACCCGTTGCAGCTGGATCTGGATACGGTCGGCGTAGTCCTTGAGCACCGCGTAATCGAAACCCTCGCCGGTCAGCGCATAGATATTGCCGAAGGTAGTGCCGAATTCATCGTTGAAGAACGGTCCCTGGATCCCCGGCGGCAAGGTCTGGCGGATGTCGCTGACCTTCTTGCGCACCTGATACCAGAGGTCGGGGATCTCTGCCGAATGCATCGAGTCCCGGGCCATGAAGGTCACCTGGGATTCACCCGGGCGAGAAAACGAGACAATCCGCTCGTACTCACCGGTTTCCATCAGCTTCTTTTCAATGCGCTCGGTCACTTGCCGCGAGACTTCCTGGGCCGTCGCACCTGGCCAATTGGTCTTGATCACCATGGCCTTGAAGGTGAACGGCGGGTCTTCGCTCTGGCCCAGTTTTGTGTAGGACAACGCGCCGACGACCGCCAGCAAAATCATCAGGAACAGTACGATCTGGCGGTTATGCAGCGCCCATTCGGAAAGGTTGAAACGCATCGGGGATTACTCCTTGACCGCCAGATTGACCACGCGGTTGGAGCGATCCACCGGCCGCACTTGCTGGCCCTCATGGAGCACATGAACGCCAGCGGCTACCACCCAGTCGCTGGGGTTGAGGCCGTCAAGCACCGGCACGGTTTTCTCACCGAAGGCGCCGACACGAACCGGAGCCTTTTTCAGGGTGTTGTTGGCGCCCACGACCCAGACGTACGTCGCGCCGTTTTCTGCGGTGAGCGCCGAGAGCGGCACCGACAGCGGCACCGCGTCAGCCAGTTGAATGAATACCCGGGCGCTTTGGCCAAGCTCGGCCGGGACCTTGCCAGCGCTAAAGGTGATGCGCGCAGCAAAGGTCCGCGATTTTGGATCGGCGGCCGGCGACAGCTCACGAATGCTCCCGGCGAACCGCTGACCTTGCTGGGTCCACAGTTCAACGGTGACAGGCTGGCCAACCTTGAAACGGCCGAAGCTTTGCTCCGGCAGGCTGATCAGCACTTCACGCTCGCCGTCAGTGGCGAGGGTGAAGGCGGTTTGCCCGGCGGCCACCACTTGCCCGACTTCCACGGCGCGCTTGGCCACGACACCGTCATGCGGGGCGCGCAGCACGGCGTAGCTGGCCTGGTTGCTGGCCACGTCGAACTCGGCCTTGATCTGCTTGAGTCGCGCTTCGCCGGATCGGTAGAGATTTTCAGAATTGTCGTACTGCGAGCGGCTGACCATCTGACGATCCATCAGGGTCTTGTAGCGATCACGCTCGGCACGCACCAGGTTCAGGTTGGCCTCAGCGGCAGCAACCTGCGCGCGAGTCGCTTCCAGTTGCAGGCGTACGTCCTGGGGATCGAGTTCTGCCAGCGGCTGATTGGCCTTGACCCTCTCCCCTTCCTCGACCAGTCGTCGGCTGACTTTGCCGCCAATACGGAAGGCCAGGTCTGGCTCGTAACGCGCGCGAACTTCGCCGGGATAGCTGTCCATAGCCTGCGCGGAAGGCTCTGGCTGAACCACCATGGCCGGGCGCACGGTGACTTGCACCGGCTCTTCGTGGCCGCACGCAGACAACAGGAATGCCAGGCTGACTGGCAACGCAAAGCGCGACATGGTGAACGATCCTTCGCTAATGGGGTTTTGAATAATTATACTGGCCAGTATGTTATTAATAGCAAACTCACCAGTCCAGTATTAAAGCGAAAAATGTCCAACAATCTTCCTGCACCCAACGGCCCCGGCCGCCCGAAGGATCTCGCCAAGCGCGAGGCGATTCTCGAGGCGGCGAAGCGTCTTTTTCTGAGCAATGGTTACGCAAGCACCAGCATGGACGCGGTGGCGGCTGAGGCCGGAGTATCAAAGCTGACCGTTTACAGTCACTTCAACGACAAGGAGACGCTGTTCTCCTGCGCGGTGATGGCCAAATGCGAAGAGCAATTGCCCACACTGTTCTTCGAACTGCCCGACGGCATGCCGATCGAGAACGTGCTGTTGAACATCGCCCGAGGCTTTCATCTGCTGATCAACAGCGATGAATCGGTGAACCTGCATCGCCTGATCATGGCGCTGGGGAGTCAGGACCCGAAACTCTCGCAGATCTTCTTCGAGGCAGGTCCGCAGCGGATGTTGCAGGGCATGGAACGCTTGCTGACAAAAATCGACCAAATCGGCGCCTTGAGCATCGACAAGCCGCTGAATGCCGCCGAGCACTTTTTCTGCCTGCTCAAAGGCGCGGCGAATTTTCGCTTGCTCTATGGCTGCGGCGAGCCCTTGACCGGGGACGCAGCCGAGGCTCACATACAGGAAGTGGTGGGGTTGTTTATGCGGGCGTATCGGCCGGACACGGCCTGACCAATCGTTCCCACGCTCTGCGTGGGAATGCAGCCCGTGACGCTCCGCGTCACATTCAAGAGCGGACGCAGAGCGTCCATTGATGCATTCCCACGCAGAGCGTGGGAACGATCAGTGCAACGTCAGG
Organism: Pseudomonas brassicacearum; assembly: GCF_003732175.1. GTDB lineage: Bacteria > Pseudomonadota > Gammaproteobacteria > Pseudomonadales > Pseudomonadaceae > Aquipseudomonas > Aquipseudomonas brassicacearum_G. The sequence continues at coordinate 133,648 of NZ_MOBI01000013.1, read as the reverse complement.
GCTTGAGCGCTTTCTTGGGGTAGATGTCGTAGCGACTGGACTTGCCGTCCAGCGCATGGCTCGGCTTCGGCCCTTCGATGCAGGGCGCCTTGCGCGGGCGTTTGACCACCACTCGGTGGCTGGCCAGTGCGAGCGCAGCTTGAAGCAGGGCCGGCGCGTCCGGGTCATCGCCTACCAACGGGCGAAACAGGCGCATTTCCTTCTTCACCAACGCGGTTTTCTCACGATGCGGGAACATCGGGTCGAGGTAGATCACCTGCGGCGGCTCACCTTCCCAATTGCGCATCAACTCGATCGAGTTGCCCTTGAACAAGGTCATCCGCGCCACAATCGGCGCCACCTCAAAATCTTCCGCCGCACGGGCCAAACCGTCTTCCAGCAACGCGCCAATCAACGGCTGACGCTCGATCAGGCTCATTTCACAGCCAAGACTGGCCAGCACAAAACCATCCTTGCCTAGCCCCGCCGTGGCATCCAGCACCTTCGGCCGCACGCCTTGAGCGACGCCGACAGCCTTGGCGATCATCTGGCCGCTGCCGCCTCCGTACAACCGGCGATGGGCAGCGCCGCCCTCGACGAAGTCCACCCGCACCGGTCCCGGCGCGTCCGGGCCGAGCTGTTGCAGCTGCAAACCATGCTCACCCACTTGCAACGCAAACTCCGCATCGTCCAGCAGCAACGGCAAGTTCAATCGCTCGGCCCAGTGCTCGGCGCGTGCCTGAAACGCTTCGGCCAGGGCCTGGACTTTGATGCGGCTGGCCGCGGGTTGCTCACTCATCAGAAAACACACTCAAAAAATTAATGATCGGCAAAAACGGCCGATAACAAAACTATCGAGCATTTTGCCAGAGCTGAGCGTCGACCGAGAGAAATGTCAGACATTCAACGCACATCAGTAGGCTACATTTCGCGCTACGGCGATTATGGCCTGCGTAATTCCCAAGCACTGAGCGGTGTCAGTCACCTGTGGCAGGATTTTTTTGCCCAGGCGCTGTCCGATCATTTGGGCGATGCTGCACCCGTTCCTGGCAGTTACACCCCTGTTGCCGTCGACGGCCCGGTCGAACCGACCGTTGGCGCAGAATTGCTCGAACACATCGTCACGCAGCGCACCTGCGACGTGACGGACACCGAAGTTCGCCCGCCTGAGCCGCTGTTCCTGCCGATTGCCGAGTTCGAAATGGACCTGGCCGACAAACCGTTCCCGCCGTTCCCGCCGCAAGAAATTCTCGCGCAACAGAAGCAACAAGACTTCGAAAGCGCTTGGGTACGCCCGATCGTCCTGGCTGCCGGCCAGCCATTGCCTGCGCCAGGTCCGGCACCGCAACCGCGTCCGTTGCATCTGCCGATTGCCGAGTTCGAACTCGATCTGCTGGATAAACCGGCAACCCCTTACCCGCACGAAGCGCTGGTCGAGCAACAGCAGCAATTGGACTTCGATAACGGCTGGGCTCGCCCGATCGTCCTGCAAAACCTGCGCATCGCCGCCTGAGCCTCAACCTCAGCGACACACCCACCACGGCCCGACATCCAGATGAAAATGGTTGCGATGGGCAGCGTTGTAGTCCGGGCTCAACACCACGCTGAACATGTCACACGCGCCATCGCGAACCTTGCGTAAAAAGCGCGCATCATCATTGTCCTTCGGCCAGTCCCGCAGCACGCTGATACTGCGCCCGTCCGCCAGGCGAAAGCCGGCGATATCCAGTGCATCGGCCGTCGCGTGCTGGCTGCGCGAGCCGTTTTCGAGGTTGTACATATTGCGGCAGGCAAAACTGCCGAGGTGATCGACCCGCGCCACCGCCTGTCCATACGTGGCCTGCGCCGCCGGTTGCAGGGCATGCCGTTCGAATAGCACAAACGCCACTGCCAGCGGGCAACTGGCGAGGAAGCTGCTGCTCAGCGCCACCTCGCCGCCTTGCACGCGCAAAGTGTTGGTGAGCGAGCAATCGACGTCCGGGTTGCTGTCAGCCTGACGGGTGAACTTCAACCCGGCACCGCTGAGCACCTGGTCGCAGAGTACAGGGTTATCGCGCAGCCTCATCAATTTGAAGCGTGTCAGCAGGTTCGGCGTGTCCCGGACATCCAGCGGCGCCCAAGGGTTCCAGGCGGCGGGCAATGGCAGCCAGCCGCGCCAGACACCCAACAGCAATCCGCCCATCACCAGCATTACCGCCAACAGCACTTTCAGAAACCGCACGACAACTCCCTGTGGGTCAGCCTTTGAACAGTTGATTGATCTGCCCGAACGGCAGCGCACGGTCGGCGAAGTCGAAGGTGCCGTGCGACTGAATTTCCTGCGCGGCCTGATAAAACGCACCATAGGCGGCACGGGCCATGGCCGAGCCGACGCTGATCCGCTTGACGCCCATTTCACTGAGCTGCGCGACGTTCAACTTGAGACCGCCGGACATCAACACATTGACCGGTTTCGGCGCCACCGCACGGACCACCGCCAGTATCTCTTCAGCGTTGCGCAGGCCCGGCGCATAAAGCACATCGGCGCCCGCCTCGGCAAAGGCCTGCAAGCGGCGAATGGTGTCGGCCAGGTCCGGATTACCGTGCAGGTAATTCTCGGCACGCGCGGTCAGGGTGAACGGGAACGACAAGCTGCGCGCTGCCACGACCGCCGCTTCGATTCGTGCGACGGCGTGTTCAAAGCAGTAAATCGGGCCGTCTTCACGCCCGGTAGCGTCTTCGATCGAGCCACCGACCGCACCCGCCTCAGCAGCACGCAGCAGGCTCTCGGCGGACTCCTGCGGGCTGTCGGCGAAACCGTTTTCCAGATCAACCGCCACCGGCAGATCGCTCGCGCCAACAATCGCCCGAACGTTGGCCAGTGTTTCTTCGAGTTTGACCGCGCCATCCGGGCGGCCCAGCGAAAAGGCATATCCGGCACTGGTGGTCGCCAGCGCCTGGTAACCCAGGCCGGCAAGCATTTTTGCCGAACCGGCGTCCCACGGGTTGGGGATCACAAAAGCTCCGGCACCTTCGTGTAAGGCCTTGAAGGCCTGAGCTTTAAGGGTTTGCGCATCCATTGGCTCACTCCTGCAGAAGGGAAAAAACCCGTCGTCAGAGCAACCCAAGCTGCTCGGCGGCGGGTTCTCTATATAGCTCAGGCAGCGCCGGCAAGCCAGGCAAACGCACCATCAATCGAGTATGAAAGCGTTGCGCCAACGCCGCGGCCAGCAGGTTGTCGGCGGTGTGCAGGAAGATGTACGGCGTGCGGCCCTCTTCGATCCATTGGGCGATTTTCTCGACCCATGGCGTCAGAAACGAATCGTTGGCTTCAAGCACAGGATGACCGATGAAGCGTACCTGCGGGAACTGGGTGAACGCCGCCGGACGTGGCGGCACCTTGGGCTTTTTCGATTGCGCATGAAGCACCGAGGGTTCAGTCGACGTGCAGCTGAACAGCGCCCGTGGATCAAGGCAAATGCGCTCCACGCCACGATCCAGCAACAGCCGATTGAGCCTGCGCTCGGCATCGCCTTTGGCGAAGAAGTCCCGATGCCGCACTTCAACGGCCAACGGCCGCTGCACCCCATCGATAAACCCGGCCAGTTCGCCCAGCCGTTGCGGGGTAAAGGCTGCCGACAGTTGCAACCAGAGCGGTGAAACCCGCTCACCGAGCGGGCTGAGCAATTGCACGAAGGTTTCGGCGGCGCTCAGTTGCTCGCGCAGGTCGCCGCCGTGGCTGATGTCGCCGGGGAATTTGGCGGTGAAACGAAAGTCTTCGGGCATCGTCTGCGCCCAGCGTTCCACCGTCGCCGGCGCAGGGCGCGCGTAGAACGTGGTGTTGCCTTCAACGGCATTGAACACCTGCGAGTACAGACCGAGAAATTCATTGGGACGGGCATTTTGCGGATACAGGTATTCGCGCCAGGCGTTTTCGCTCCAGGACGGGCAACCGAGGTAGTAAGGCAGCTGCATCAGATGTGCAGGTCGAGACCCAGCACTTCCATATCCCAATCGACAAACGCCGCGGTACTCAGGTAGCTGGCCAGGGCCATCGCCACGCTTTTGCTCATGGCACGGTGGTAGATCATGTCCTGCTGACGAGCCGGGAGATTGCTCAGGCGTTGCGCAGAAGCCTTGGCGGCGCGGGCGGCCAGTTGCTCTTCAGAAGGAAACTCCTGCTCGCCATCGATATCCTCGAGGGACTCGTCCACCGACACATTGCCTTTGCGTGGCTTGCGCTTGATGGGGTAGGACTGAGAGGCAAAGCCGTCTATGCGCATAGGTATAAACTCGCTATCGATGATGGCAATTTAGCGGCACTTACCAGTGTGCGCAAACTCCCAAGTGATAACTAGAGCACAGAAACCGGAAAAGGTTTAAAAGCGCGGTGTAGAAACTGACGATTGGCAGGGATTGGAACGCTGATGGTGGGAAGCGTGTTCAACCCTGTGGGAGCGAGCCTGCTCGCGAAGACGGTTTCACATTCAACAGTGATGTTGGCTGACACACCGCTTTCGCGAGCAGGCTCGCTCCCACAATTACTGCGTATTACCGGGCTTTGGGGGTCGCCACTTTGTCGCGCAGGTAAACCGGTTGTGCGTCATCCGCCGGGATGCCTTCGCCGCGTTCCCAGGCGAAACGGGCCAGGGTCAGCAAGTCTTCGGCGTGAGGCAACATGCCGGCATCCTGACCGATCAGGTTGACCGCGATTCGCTCGCCATAACCCCAACCGGTGCCCGCGCCGAACCAGTCGCCCGTGGCATCTGCCGGCAATGCGGCGACTTGCGGTGGCAACACCGCTTCAGCCCCCACCAGACGCATTTCGCCGGCGGTTTCGCGGTAGCAGCCCCAATAGACTTCATCCATCCGGGCATCGATGGCCGCCGCGACCTGATGTGCACCGTGCTCGCGCAATGCGCGCTGCGCCAGTACCGCCAGGTTGGATACCGGCAACACCGGACGATCCAGCGCAAACGCCAGGCCCTGAACCACGCCAATGGCTATTCGCACGCCAGTGAACGCACCCGGGCCGCGACCAAAGGCAATCGCATCGACCGCTTGCAAGGTGGTGCCCGCATCCGCCAACAACTGCTGGATCATCGGCAGCAACTTCTGCGCATGCAGGCGCGGGATCACCTCGTAATGACTCGTGACTTTGCCGTCATGCAGCAAGGCAACGGAGCAAGCTTCAGTCGCGGTGTCCAGGGCCAGCAAGGTACTCATCGATGTTTCCGTAAAGAGAAGTGGAAAAAGTCCGCCAGTATAAACAACAACGGCCCGCAAGCGGGCCGTTGAACGTAACGCCAATCAGCTTTCTCAGCTCAGCGCTTCAAGCACCTTGCCGGTGATCGCTTCAACCGAACCGACGCCTGCAATGTGGCTGTACTTCGGCTTGCCTTGAGCAGCCGACAGTTGCTGGTAGAAATTCACCAGTGGCTTGGTCTGGGAGTGGTAGACCGACAGACGATGACGCACGGTTTCTTCAGTGTCGTCTTTACGCTGCACCAGCGCTTCGCCGGTGACGTCGTCCTTGCCCGCAACTTTTGGCGGGTTGTAGACGGTGTGGTAAACGCGGCCGCTGGCTTCGTGTACACGACGACCGGCGATACGCTGGACGATTTCTTCGTCATCAACCGCGATTTCAACCACGTGATCCAGTTCTACACCGGCATCGACCAGGGCTTCAGCCTGAGGAATGGTGCGCGGGAAACCGTCGAACAGGAAGCCATTGGCGCAATCGGGCTGAGCGATACGATCCTTGACCAATGCGATGATCAGGTCGTCGGAGACCAGGCCGCCCGCGTCCATGATGCTCTTGGCTTTAATGCCCAGCTCGGTGCCAGCCTTGACGGCAGCACGCAGCATGTCGCCGGTGGAGATCTGTGGAATAGCGAATTTTTCGGTGATGAACTTAGCCTGAGTACCTTTACCGGCCCCGGGAGCTCCCAGCAGAATGACGCGCATCGATGTGCTCCTCAATTTCTTATTTAGATAACGATCGGATTTGCCGCGTGGGGCCAATCTCAAAAATAGGGTCGTGGGCCGCCCAAACGGCCAAAGGCTGATCAAGATACACAGCAGGCCCTGACCACACAAGCCGCCGAAAGTCGGAGCAACCCGTGCCTGTTACGCCCTGGCGAGGAGGCGATCCAAGTCGCAACCCCATAACAAAGTGTCGCCTGACAAGCGCGACCGGCCCCCGCGGACCGGTCGTTTGTCGCAGTAAAATTGCCTGCGACACCCCGCAAAAGACCTTAGCCGGTATTGCGCAAACCGGCGGCAATCCCCGCCACAGACACCAGCAACGCCTGCTCCACCGGGCTGCCCTGCACCACATCCGGCTGTCGCGAGCGAGCCAACAGTTCAGCCTGCAATAGATGTAGCGGATCGAGGTAGGTGTTGCGCAAACGGATGAACTCCAGGGTGTCAGGGCTATGGGCCAGCAGCTGCGACTGACCGGTCAGGCCAAGGACCACGGTACATGCCTGCGACAATAGGTCGCGTAAATGCACACCCAAAGGTAACAAATCCGGCGCAACCAATCGTTCGTCGTAAGACTGGGCAATGTCCGCGTCAGCCTTGGCCAGCACCATCTCCAGCATGTCGATGCGTGTGCGGAAGAACGGCCACTGCTCACGCATCTGCGCCAGCAACTCGCCCTCACCGCGCGCCAAGGCGTTGCTCAACGCCGCTTCCCAGCCGAGCCAGGCCGGCAGCATCAGGCGGGTCTGGGTCCAGCCGAAGATCCACGGAATCGCCCGCAGGCTTTCGATCCCGCCAGCACGACGCTTGGCCGGACGGCTGCCGAGCGGCAGGCGCCCCAGCTCCTGCTCGGGCGTGGATTGACGGAAATACTCGACGAACTGCGGATTCTCCCGCACCACGGCGCGATAAGCGCTGACGCCATCGGCCGCCAATTCGTCCATCAGGCCGCGCCACGCGGGCTCCGGCGGTGGCGGCGGCAACAGCGTTGCTTCGAGCACCGCCGCCAGATACAGGTTGAGGTTTTGCTCGGCGATGTCCGGCAAGCCGAACTTGAACCGAATCATTTCCCCTTGTTCGGTGGTGCGGAAACGCCCGGCCACCGACCCCGGCGGCTGCGACAGAATCGCCGCGTGCGCCGGGCCACCGCCTCGGCCCACGGTGCCGCCGCGGCCATGGAACAACAGCAGTTCTACTTGCTGTTCACGGCAGATATCCACCAGGCGTTCTTGCGCCCGGTACTGAGCCCAGGCCGCCGCCGTGGTGCCGGCGTCCTTGGCCGAGTCGGAATAGCCGATCATCACTTCCTGCGGGCCCTGCAACCGCGAGCGGTAACCCGGTAGCAGCAACAGTTTTTCGATCACCGGGCCGGCGTTATCAAGGTCGGCGAGGGTTTCGAACAACGGCACGACGCGCATCGGCCGCAGCACGCCAGATTCTTTAAGCAGCAATTGCACGGCGAGCACGTCCGAAGCGGCGCCCGCCATGGAGATCACATACGAGCCGAGCGACGCCGCAGGCGCCGCCGCGATTTCGCGACAAGTTGCCAGGACTTCGGCGGTGTCGGCCGAAGGTTTGAAATAGGCCGGCAGGAGTGGCCGACGATTGTTCAGCTCGCCCATCAGGAAGCTGATGCGCGCGTCCTCGTCCCAGTCTTCATAGCGACCGAGCCCGAGGTAGTCGGTGATTTCGGTCATCGCCGACGCATGCCGCGACGAGTCCTGGCGCACGTCCAGTCGCACCAGGAACAGGCCGAACGTCACCGCCCGACGCAGGCAGTCGAGCAACGGACCGTCGGCGATCACGCCCATGCCGCATTCATGCAGCGATTGATAGCACAGCTCCAGCGGATCCAGCAGCTCGCGGTTGTTTTGCAGCACGTCGGCCGGTGCCGGGGTGCTCGCGGTCAAGGATGCCTGCGCCCAGTTACGGGTCGCGCGCAGGCGTTCACGCAGTTGTTTAAGCACTGCACGGTAAGGTTCGGCGCTGTCCCCGGCCTTGGCTCGCAACTCGGTACTGGCCTGCTGCATCGACAACTCGGCAGCCAGTTGATCGACATCGCGCAGGTAAAGGTCGGCCGCCATCCAGCGCGCCAACAGCAGCACTTCACGGGTCACCGCCGCCGTGACGTTCGGGTTGCCATCACGGTCGCCGCCCATCCACGAGGCGAAGCGAATCGGCGCCGCCTCCAGCGGCAAGTGCAGACCGGTGGCCGCATGCAGCGCCTGGTCGGCTTTGCGCAGGTAGTTGGGAATCGCCTGCCACAGCGAATGCTCGATCACCGCAAAGCCCCACTTGGCTTCATCGACCGGGGTCGGCCGGGTGCGGCGAATTTCTTCGGTGTGCCAGGCCTCGGCGATCAGGCGCTGCAAGGTCGACTTGATCTGCTCGCGCTCGGCGCGGGTCAGGTCACGGTGATCCTGCGCCGCCAGTTGCGCGGCGATGGCGTCATATTTCTGGATCAAGGTCCGGCGGGCGACTTCAGTCGGGTGCGCCGTCAGCACCAGCTCGATTTCCAGCCGTCCCAATTGCCGCGCCAGCGCGTCGCTGCCATGCCCTTCAGCCCGCAGGCGGGCGAGCAGTTCGGGCAACACCCGCGCCTCGAACGGTGCCGGTTGGGACTCTTCGCGGCGGTGAATCAACTGATATTGCTCGGCAATGTTCGCAAGATTCAGGAACTGGTTGAACGCTCGCGCCACTGGTAGCAGTTCATCTTCAGTCAACTGGTTGAGGCTGGCGCGCAGTTCAGCGTCCGTCGAGCCACGACGGTCAGCCTTGGCACCCTTGCGGATCAGCTCGATCTTGTCGAGAAAGCCATCCCCGTACTGCTCGCGAATGGTGTTGCCCAACAACTCACCCAGCAGGTGAACATCCTCGCGCAAGCGTGCATCGATATCAGTCATCAGCAGTTCTCCAGCGAATGGCAGTCGACTTCAAGAGTGCCGTCCGCAGCGGGTTCTTACAAGTCAGACGACGAATCGACGGTAAACCCTGAAGGTTGGGGCTAGTCTGAAGAGTAAGCCGTACAAAGGCTTGCCACCGGCCACGGCCGGACACTCATCCCCCCTGCCATGAGCAGGTGCCTATTGAGGTCATTATGAAAATCCGTGAGCTAGCCCAACATTGGGAAGAAACCGCCAAAGGCCGTTTGACCAAGACCGGCTACACCATTCACCTGGACGTCGAAGCCGCGGCGCGGTTAGCGGCGATTACCGAGATGTACCCCAAACGCCACCCCGAAGAACTGCTGGGCGAACTGATCGGGGCCGCCCTGGAAGAGCTCGAAGCGAGTTTCCCTTACATCAAGGGTCAGCACGTGGTCGCAACCGATGAGGAAGGCGACCCGCTCTATGAAGACGTCGGGCCGACACCGCGTTTTCTCGAATTGTCGCGGCGCCATCTGCACGATTTATCAGCTCAGGCCGGCAAGCAAAAACATTGACGTGCCCGCAATACAAGAGCCCCGCCTGAGGTGATCAGGCGGGGCTCTTGTGTATACGCACGCTCTTGCCACTCGTCGCCACCTGTTATTTCTGACAGTAGGCAGCCTCCAGCGTCGCGAGTAAAAGTGAGCTCCTGGCCGGGATCACGGGCATCAAGGAGCAACACCATGCGACTGCTGACGGTTTTTTTGCTGCTGTGTGCGGCGCTGCTCCAGGGAGGATGCGCACAGTCCACCCACGACTCGAACGTCGGCGTGTCGACAAGCGGCGAGTCCGAGTATAACTATCGCGACCCTGAGACCATTCTTACTGGTGAACCCCTGCCCGTTCCGGGCGTCAACCAACGACCGGTCGTGGGTACAAAAAAGGTGTTGCTGGTGGTCGGTAAGTGGATCGGCACACCTGCGCTAAACAAGGACCTGCTGTGGTCGCAGAGCCTTTCTCCAGAGGACAAAACCTCTTTGCGCAACTACATCGCCGATGTTTCAGGCAGGAAGCTGACCCTGGAAGGCAAAATGATCACCGCTGACTTCGGTGCAAAACCGGACATCTGCAACACTCGCGACGCAGTCAAAGGTCCAGCCGAAGCTGCTGCCAGGGCTCAAGGCCTGAATCCCGACGACTATGATTATCTGTTCATCGCGGCCTCCTGCGGTAATGGTACCGGGAGTGCTGACGCACCTGGCCGAGTGCTGGCGATCTACAACCAGCCAGAGAGCTCGCATCTCTGGATTCGCCTGTTTGGCAACAACCTGGGGTTTATCAGCGGGCCGACCTACTCCGGCTGCCCTCTGAACGGCAGTGTCATCACGGCACCCGAACACTGCAACATGATCTTCTACCCCGATTACGGTAATCCCGTATCAGGCGGTCGGTCGGTGTTGTATCCCACGCACTACCGCTGGAATGCAGGCTGGTTGAGTGAGTCCCAGGTAACGCACATCAAGACGTCGGGCATCTACCGCCTCGTCCTCAGAAACAGTTATTTGATTGATCGCCCGACAACGGGCCAAAAAATAGCGCTGGAAGTCCGTCAGCCCAGCATTCCACCGTTTGACGATAAATTTCCAGTGGGCTTTGCCAAGGGCGTCTGGGCACGGTACACCAAGATGGACGCCTATGTTCAGGACACACAACTTGATGGCACGCCCGAAACGACTTCAACAGAAGATGCCACCTTGAAAGCAGGCAGTACGCTGAAGGATGAGGCGGCGGGGATCACAGTGCATGTGTGCGCAGTTGAGCCCGTGGTGGGATCGTATGCAGCCATTTCTGTTGGCCTCAATGGGGAAACACCACTGGCGTGTTCCACCCTGAAGAAACCGACCTTCACGACGCCCCAAGATGGAGATGTGGTCGACCGCGTTATGCAACTCAGCGGGTCCGGTCAACCCGGCGCGACGTTCAGCCTGACATTCATTAACCTTTCGAATTTGCTCAGTTGGACCGCCGCCGTCTATCAAAATGATGAGTCAGGCAATTGGAAAAATTCGGAATGGGATTACGGATTGAAACCAGGTCCAACCTACCAAGTTAACCTGAATCAGAACTACGGCGGCATCATTGATCGAACATCGATCAAGGTCACCGTAAAACCCGACACATCAGCTGCCAAACAATAGAAAAAGCCCCGCTTCCAGCCAAGGAAACGGGGCTTTTTTCATCTATCCGATCTAAACCGTTACTGCTCCAGCTGCGGGGTCTCTTGTCCCATGCAACGCACGGCTTTTTTCTTGTTGTTGACCAGCACGCCGGTCAGGCCTTTCTGTTCGGTGTCGAACAGCACCAGCACGCCATCGACACACTGAGCGACTTGCGCGGCCGGCTCCAGGGAGACTTTGTAGTCTTCGCCCGGTACGGTCTTGAGCATGGTGAAGTCGTTGAGCAGCAGCGCGTCTTCCGGTTTGGCGAAGTGCAGGTAACCGTAGAACCACAAGGTTGCGACGGTGCCGAGGATGCTGCAGATACCGGTGATGATCAGCGGGATGGCGTTACGTTCTTCACTCATTGCGGACTCTCTGGAGGTTCAACTTCTGAATTCGGGGGTGCCGGGTAATTGGGCGTTTCGCCCAGGCGACGCAGACCGTTGAAGTGCTGCGGGTCATCGAGGTAACGCAGCATGACGGTGCGCCAGGTCGGGACGCTGAAGGTCTGCACATGCCCGCCTCGGGTCAGTTGCAGAACACTGGGCGCGGGCGCAGCTTGATACAGTCGGATGCCATTGGAAAGAGGCACGAGCGGATCGTCGATACTGTGGAAGATCAGTTTTGGCACGCCATTGAGCTGCGGCATGGCGTAGATCGCGCTGTCGGCGTCCGGCACCAGCCAGGACAGCGGCACCTGAAACGGCCAGGTCATCCACGACGAACTCAGTGCAAACCGCCCGACATCCCGGTAACTGGCCGGCACGCTGTCGAGGACCAGCGCCTTGAGGCGGGGCTGACGCTCGGGGTGTTCAGCCAGATAATGCACGACCAGCGCACCGCCAAGGCTCTGACCCAGGACGATCAACGGTTTGCCCTGAACTTCTGGCGCCTGGTCCAGCCATTTGAATGCAGCGTCGATGTCCTGATAGATCGCCGGAAGGCCAGGTTTACCCTGCGACAGCCCATAGCCGCGATAGTCCACCAGCAGCACCTGGTAACCCTGCTTCGGTAGCCACCAACTGGCCCCCAGATGCCCGGCGAGATTTCCGCCATTGCCGTGCAAGTGCAGCACCGTGCCCTTGACCGCTACGCCTTTTTTGGCCGGCAGCCACCAACCGTTGAGTTTCACGCCGTCAGCGGTGGTCAAGGTGACGTCACGGTATTCAAGCCCGGCTTTTTGCGGGGTAAACGGCAGACCGGGATCTGGGTAGAACAGCAAGGAACTGCAACCACCGAGGGTCAGGATAAGGCAAAGAATGCCGAGGACTTTCATCCGTTGAAACTCCGCAATGAAGGTGAAGAATTCCGGTGCCATTCAGATCATCGGCATCGCGGTCTGCGGCAACTCACAGGGGATCGCATTCCAACGTAGGCGCTGCCGCAGGCTGCGATCTTTTGCATTCGGTTTTCCGAACGCGACCCATCAGTCGATTCGGTTAACCGGATTATCGAGTCCTAAAACCAACCCCATAAAAATTTAATATCTTTTAAAATCAATATGTTGATTGATTAATCCTGGCCTGGCACGACTCATGCTCTACAACTTGGGACGAATGTCTGATGTGCCAACACTTCAGGAGCCGTCAAGGCATTCTGCAGTACAAAAGGGCCGTTGAACTGGCTCCATATAAAAACAATGTAGAGGAAAATTTGATGCGCATCGTTCCCCATATCCTGGGCGCAGCCATTGCGGCCGCTCTGATCAGCACGCCAGTTTTCGCCGCCGAACTCACCGGCACCCTGAAAAAGATCAAAGAGTCCGGCACCATTACCCTGGGGCATCGCGACGCTTCTATTCCGTTTTCCTACATTGCAGATGCTTCCGGTGTACCGGTCGGCTACTCCCACGATATTCAGCTGAAAATCGTCGAAGCCATCAAGAAAGACCTGGATATGCCAAATCTGAAGGTGAAGTACAACCTGGTCACCTCGCAAACCCGTATTCCACTGGTTCAAAACGGCACAGTGGACGTCGAGTGCGGTTCCACCACCAACAACACCGAGCGTCAGCAACAAGTTGACTTCTCCGTTGGCATCTTCGAAATCGGCACCAAGCTGCTGTCGAAAAAAGACTCGACCTACAAAGACTTCGCCGACCTCAAAGGCAAGAACGTCGTGACCACCGCCGGCACCACGTCCGAGCGCATTCTGAAGTCGATGAACGCCGACAAGCAGATGGGCATGAACGTCATCTCCGCCAAAGACCATGGCGAATCCTTCCAGATGCTGGAATCGGGCCGTGCTGTCGCCTTCATGATGGACGACGCCTTGCTGGCCGGTGAAATGGCCAAGGCCAAGAATCCGACTGACTGGGCCGTGACCGGTACTGCTCAGTCCTATGAAATCTACGGCTGCATGGTCCGCAAGGGCGACGCGCCGTTCAAGAAGGCTGTAGACGACGCCATCGTCGCGACCTACAAGTCCGGCGAGATCAACACTATCTACGCAAAGTGGTTCACTCAGCCAATCCCGCCAAAAAACCTGAACCTGATGTTCCCGATGAGCGACGAGCTCAAGGCCCTGATCGCCAACCCGACCGACAAAGCGGCTGAAGAAAAGAAATCCTGATTTCTGACTAACCCACCTCCTGACAGGGCCTGCGCCCTTTCAGGAGGCTGTCACTACCTGCTGGCACTTTCTGGAAACACTCGAACCGGTGGTTGTCGAGCCGATCGCGTGTGCCTGACCCTCGAGGTCAGACGGAACGGAGTTTCCCCAGGCAGGCACTTGTACATCGATCGATCTGAGGGGAGACCCTAATGAATTACAACTGGGATTGGGGCGTGTTCTTCAAGTCCACCGGCGTGGGCAGCGAGACCTATCTCGACTGGTTCATCACGGGATTGGGCTGGACCATCGCCATCGCCATCGTGGCCTGGATTATCGCCTTGACGCTGGGCTCGGTGCTCGGCGTCATGCGTACCGTACCGAATCGCCTGGTATCGGGCATCGCCACCTGCTATGTGGAACTCTTTCGTAACGTACCGCTGCTGGTCCAGCTGTTCATCTGGTACTTCCTGGTGCCCGACCTGTTGCCGCAAAACCTGCAGGACTGGTACAAGCAGGACCTGAATCCGACCACCTCGGCCTACCTGAGCGTCGTCGTGTGCCTGGGCCTGTTCACCGCCGCCCGAGTTTGCGAGCAAGTGCGCACGGGTATCCAGGCGCTGCCGCGTGGCCAGGAATCGGCCGCCCGCGCCATGGGCTTCAAGCTGCCGCAAATCTACTGGAATGTGCTGCTGCCCCAAGCCTACCGGATCGTCATTCCGCCGCTGACCTCGGAATTTCTCAACGTCTTCAAGAACTCCTCCGTCGCCTCGCTGATCGGCCTGATGGAGCTGCTCGCACAGACCAAACAGACCGCGGAGTTCTCCGCCAACCTGTTCGAAGCCTTCACCCTGGCGACCCTGATCTACTTCACCCTGAACATGAGCCTGATGCTGCTGATGCGTATGGTCGAGAAGAAAGTTGCGGTGCCCGGCCTGATTTCCGTGGGGGGTAAATAATGGATCTCGATTTCAGTGGCGTCGTCCAGGCCGTCCCCGGCATGTGGAACGGCATGGTCATGACCCTGCAACTGACGGTACTCGGCGTCGTCGGCGGGATCATCCTCGGCACAATCCTGGCGCTGATGCGCCTGTCCCACAGCAAGCTGCTGTCGAACATTGCCGGCGCTTACGTGAACTACTTCCGCTCGATCCCGCTGCTGCTGGTGATCACCTGGTTCTACCTGGCGGTACCGTTCGTGCTGCGCTGGATCACCGGCGAAGACACGCCGATCGGTGCGTTCACCTCGTGCATCGTGGCCTTCATGATGTTCGAAGCGGCGTACTTCTGCGAAATCGTCCGGGCCGGCGTGCAGTCGATTCCCAAGGGACAGATGGGCGCAGCCAAGGCTTTGGGCATGGGCTACGGCCAGATGATGCGCCTGATCATCCTGCCGCAAGCGTTTCGCAAGATGACCCCGCTGTTGCTGCAACAAAGCATCATCCTGTTTCAGGACACCTCGCTGGTCTACACGGTCGGCCTGGTGGACTTCCTCAATGCTACGCGGGCCAGTGGCGACATCATCGGCCGCGCCAATGAGTTCCTGATCATCGCAGGTCTCGTGTACTTCACAATCAGCTTTGCCGCCTCACGGCTGGTCAAGCGTCTGCAAAAAAGGTTTGCCGTATGATTTCTATCAAGAATGTCAACAAGTGGTATGGCGACTTCCAGGTACTGACTGATTGCAGCACCGAGGTCAAAAAAGGCGAAGTGATTGTGGTGTGCGGGCCGTCTGGCTCCGGCAAATCCACCCTGATCAAATGCGTCAACGCCCTGGAGCCGTTCCAGAAAGGCGACGTGGTGGTCGATGGCACGTCCATCGCCGACCCGAAGACCGACCTGCCGAAACTGCGCTCGCGCGTTGGCATGGTGTTCCAGCATTTCGAACTGTTCCCGCACCTGACCATCACCGAAAACCTGACCATCGCGCAGATCAAGGTGTTGGGCCGCAGCAAGGAAGAAGCCACCAAAAAGGGCCTGCAACTGCTTGAGCGCGTCGGTCTTTCGGCTCACGCCCACAAGCACCCGGGCCAGCTCTCCGGTGGTCAGCAACAGCGTGTGGCGATTGCCCGTGCACTGGCGATGGACCCGATCGTCATGCTGTTCGACGAACCGACCTCGGCGCTCGACCCGGAAATGGTCAATGAAGTGCTCGACGTGATGGTGCAACTGGCCAACGAAGGCATGACCATGATGTGCGTAACCCACGAAATGGGCTTCGCCCGTAAAGTGGCGGACCGGGTGATCTTCATGGATCAGGGCAAAATCATCGAAGACTGCAAGAAGGAAGAGTTCTTCGGCGACATCAACGCCCGCTCAGACCGCGCGCAGCATTTCCTCGAGAAGATTCTGCAGCACTAAGCACCGGGCACTTGCTCAGTGCCACACCCATCTCCTGTGGGAGCGAGCCTGCTCGCGATAGCGGACTGACATTCAACATCAATGTTGACTGTAATGACCTCATCGCGAGCAGGCTCGCTCCCACAAGGGTGGGTGGTGGTCTGGAAATTTGTGTTGTGGTTGACCCAAGGCATCTGTGATGAAATGCGAATCCACTCTCTATCGCGCCGCGCCGCCATCACTTGCCGTGAAACCCCGTCTGATTCGCCATCTGTTCCTGCCACCGCTGGTCATCTTGTTGATGGTCGGATTGGGTTACCTCGGCTTCTGGGTCAGCGAACACTACGGGATTCGCAGCCTGAGCGAGAACGGTCAACGTCAGTTGGAACTGCACGCCCGCGCGGTCGAAAGCGAGATCAGCAAATACACCTACCTGCCCAGCCTGCTGGAACTCGAATCGAGTGTTTCAGAGCTGCTGGCCGACCCTACGCCCGAGCACCGGCAAGCGGTCAACGATTACCTCGAAGGCCTGAACCGGCGCAGCCGCAGTCGGGCAATCTACGTGATGGACACCACCGGTCGGGTACTGGCCACCAGTAACTGGCGCGATGTCGACAGCTACCTCGGCGAAGACCTGTCCTTCCGTGCGTATTTCCAGAATGCCGTACGCGGTCAGCCCGGTCGTTTCTACGGCATCGGCAGCACCAACGGCGAACCCGGCTACTACCTGGCCCACGGCCTGGAAGAACAAGGCAAAATCATCGGCGTCGCAGTGGTCAAAGTCCGCCTCGAAGCCATGGAAGAACGCTGGCAGCGTGCACGCCTGGAAGCCTTCGTCAGCGACGAGAATGGCATCATCATCCTGTCCAGCGACCCGGCGCGGCGGCTCAAATCGGTTCGCCCGCTCAGCGACGACACCAAGGAACGCCTGGCCCGCAGCCTGCAATATTACTGGTACCCGCTCAACGAACTGGAACCGCTGGCCCGCGAGCGGCTGTCCGAAGGCGTGGAGAAAATCACCTTTCCGGCCAACGCCGAGCTGGTCTCGGATGAACAGGAAATCAGTTACCTGTCGCAGACCCGCTCGTTGAGCGATACACCGTGGAATTTCACCCTGCTCACACCGCTCGCGGATTTGCGTCGTGAAGCGATCAACCAGGGCATCCTGGTCGCTGTGGCCTTCGCGCTGGTAGCGTTCCTGCTGATTGCCTGGAACGAACGGCGCAAAGTCATCGCCACCCGCCTCGCCGCCCGTGAAGCGCTGCAAGAAGCCAACAATCAGCTTGAACGCAAGATTGCCGAACGCACTACCGACCTGCGGGCCAGCAACGAGCGCCTGAAAAGCCAGATCCGCGAACGTCGCCAGGCCGAAGAAACGTTGCGCCGGGCGCAGGACGAACTGGTACAGGCTGGCAAACTTGCGGCCATCGGCCAGATGTCCACCAGCATTGCCCACGAATTGAACCAGCCGCTGGCCGCGTTGCGTACCTTGTCCGGCAATACCGTGCGCTTTCTCGAGCGCGGTCAGCTGGACATCGCCAGCGCCAACCTGAAAACCATCAACGATCTGATCGACCGCATGGGCCGGATTACCGCCAGCCTGCGCTCCTTTGCCCGGCGCGGCGACGATCAGGGCCAGGCCAGCCTCGGCAAAGCGGTAGATGCCGCCTTGCAGTTGCTCGGCGCACGCCTTGAAAGCGCTCGTTTGCTGTTGCACCGCGAGTTCAGCGACGTGCAAGTACAGATCGACCAGACCCGTCTGGAACAGATCCTGGTCAACCTGATTGGCAACGCCCTGGACGCCATGCAAGCGCAGCCATTGCCCGAACTATGGCTGGAAGGTGACGTTGTCGACGGCAAATATCGCCTGCGCGTCCGCGATAACGGCCACGGTATCGACGCCGAAGCCCGCAAGCATTTGTTCGAACCTTTCTTTACCACCAAACCCGGCGAGCAGGGCCTGGGCCTTGGCCTGACCCTGTCGGCGAGCCTGGCGGCCGCCACCGGCGGTCACCTCGGCGTCGAGCATCCGGCCAGCGGTGGTACCGCTTTCGTCCTCAGCTTACCGTTGGTAAGCCCCGTTCCTGCCGAGCCGATATGAACAACGACCTTAGTGTGCTGATCGTCGAAGACGATCCCCATGTCCTGCTCGGTTGCCAGCAGGCGCTGGCTCTGGAAGATATCCCCTGCGAAGGCGTTGGTAGCGCTGAAGAGGCCTTGGCGCGGGTCGGCGACAACTTCGCCGGGATCGTCATCAGCGACATTCGCCTGCCGGGCATCGATGGACTGGAACTGCTAAACCGCCTCAAGGCCCGTGACCGTAGCCTGCCGGTGGTGCTGATCACCGGCCATGGCGACATCTCGATGGCGGTTGGCGCGATGCAAAAAGGCGCCTACGACTTCATGGAGAAACCGTTCTCCCCCGAACGCCTGGTCGACGTCGCGCGCCGCGCCCTGGAGCAACGCAGCCTGGCTCGCGAAGTGACCTCACTGCGCCGGCAACTGGCCGAGCGTGATTCCCTGGAGGGGCGGATCATCGGGCGCTCGCCCGCCATGCAACACCTGCGCGAGCTGATCGCCAACGTCGCCGACACCTCGGCCAACGTATTGATCGAAGGCGAGACCGGCACCGGCAAAGAACTGGTCGCGCGTTGCCTGCACGACTTCAGCCGCCGTCAGTCGCAGCAATTCGTCGCGCTGAACTGCGGTGGCCTGCCGGAGAACCTGTTCGAAAGTGAGATTTTCGGTCATGAAGCGAATGCGTTCACCGGTGCCGGAAAACGGCGGATCGGCAAGATCGAACACGCCAACGACGGCACGTTGTTCCTCGACGAAGTAGAAAGCATGCCATTGCCGCTGCAAATCAAACTGCTGCGGGTATTGCAGGAGCGTACGCTGGAGCGGCTCGGCTCGAACCAGAGTGTCGCGGTCGACTGCCGGGTGATCGCGGCGACCAAGTCCGATCTCGACGACTTGAGCCGCGCCGGCCAGTTTCGCAGCGACCTGTATTACCGCTTGAACGTCGTGACGCTGGAATTGCCGCCGCTGCGTGAGCGTCGCGAAGACATCCTGCAATTGTTCGAACACTTCTTGCTGCAATCGTCCCTGCGCTTTGACCGTGCGCTGCCTGAACTGGACAACCAGACCCTGTCGAGCCTGATGAGCCACGACTGGCCCGGCAACGTGCGCGAGCTGCGTAACGTCGCCGAGCGTTTTGCCCTGGGTTTGCCGGCCTTCAAGAAGTCCGGCACCGGTGGCGCCACCCAAGGCCTGGCGTTCTCCGAAGCGGTGGAAGCCTTCGAACGCAACCTGCTCAACGATGCCTTGCAGCGCAGTGGCGGCAACCTGACCCAGGCCAGCCTGGAACTGGGAATGGCCAAGACCACGCTGTTCGACAAAGTTAAAAAATACGGCTTGAGCCACTAGAGTCTGTTGACGTTTGGGTCCGCCTTCACGTCTGATACTGCTTTGAAGGGCAAACCCGCTCCCCCGCAAGCACTATCCCCTGTGGCGAGGGGGCTTGCCCCCCGTTCGAGTGCGAAGCGCTCGTAATCCTGCTAGCAAGGTGTATCTGATAATCCACGGTTGCAGGGTTTAGGGCCGCTTCGCTGCCCAGCGGGGGCAAGCCCCCTCGCCACAATGGAGCTCAGCGCTCCATCCAACGCTGGCCCGCCCCTTGCATTTATCCGTTAAAGCCCGCTTGGCCTGCGTTGGCGATTGTTCGCGCCGGCCTTGCAGGGGCGCTGCCATGGGTAAAACACGTTTTGAATATATTGGATCTCGACCACAGCCTCACAGCCCAGGCGCCGATTGCCCGACTGCTGGAAAGCGGTCGCGCCAAGCGTCTGGACCTGCTCGATCTGGGCCCCAAACTGCGTTTGTGGTCCAGCGAGAAAAACTACCGACGCTTTTCCGAACGCCTGCGCGAACGGCCCCGCCATACGGGGCCGCAGCCAGAAATCTTCTTTATAGGCTCCGGCGACTACCACCACCTGACTCCGGCTTTTCTCGCCGAGATTACCGAGCCGGTCAGCCTGATTCATTTCGACAACCATCCCGACTGGGTACGTTTCGCACCGCGTCGGCATTGCGGTTCCTGGGTCAACCGGGCACTGAAGCTGCCGAACATCAAACGCATCGTCACCCTCGGGCCCTGCAGCGATGACCTGCATAACCCGCAACTGCGTGGCGGCAACCTCGGCGCGCTGAAGCGTGGCGACTTGCAGCTGTTCCCCTGGCAGCACCCGCCGTCCCAGGTCTGGGGTTTCATCGGCGATGGTGCCGGGCATCAACAGCGGGAAAACCTGCTGCACTGGCGCAACCTGGCCGACCTCGATTGGCCGGTGTTTCTCCAGCAACTGATCGAGAGCCTGCCGACCGAAGCGGTGTGGATTACCATCGACAAGGATGTGCTGGCCAGTGAAGACGCCGCGACCAACTGGGATCAGGGTGGCATGCGGCTGACGCACTTGCTGCAAGCCCTGCGCATGTTGGCCGCGAGCAAGCGAATCCTCGGCATCGATGTCTGCGGCGAGTTCGCCCAACCAGCCTTCAGCAACGCGCTCAAGCGTTGGGAAGCCAAATCCGACCAGCCGCCTCCCGAGCGCTGGAGCGAAGACGATCTGCTGCGAAATGCGGCAACCAACCAGGCGCTGATCAGCCTGTTCGAGGAGTTATTCCCGTGACCTTGACCGTGGTGTTACTGGTGGCGTTTTCGATTGTTCTGGACGTCATCGGTCAGCTCTGTTTCAAGCTGGGCCTTGACCGTTTACCGGAGCTCGAAGGTGGCTTTCGATTGAACGCATTCTGGGGCCAGGTGTTCAACGCGCCGTTGCTCTGGTGCGGGATCGGCGCCTACGCCATCGAGTTCTTTGTCTGGCTCGAAGCCCTGTCCCGTGCGCCGCTGAGCCTGTTGTTTCCATCCGCGGCGCTGGCTTATTGCGGTGTAGTACTGGCCGGTAAAGTCGTGCTGGGTGAAACCGTCAGCCGCCGGCGCTGGCTTGGCACCCTGGTGATTACGGTGGGCGTGATGCTCGTGTGTGTCGCCCATGTCTGAAGCTCAATCGATGATGGAAAGGAACAGCACTATGGGTTGGTTGCACGGACGTCTGGGCACCGTGGTGCTTTGGATGCTGCTGATCGGTTTTGAAAGTGGCGGTCAGATCGCCACCAAAGTCGGTGGCGATCAACTGGGGCAGATGGACTTCAACCTCCAATGGCTGGCGGCCGTGGCCGGTAATCCTGGGGTGTTGACGGCCATCGCCTGCTACATCGGGGCGTTTTTCGTCTGGATGTTGATCCTGCGGCGCAGCAGCCTGTCGTTGGCGTTTCCACTGAGTTCGCTGGTGTTTGTCGGCGTGTTGCTCGGCTCGTGGCTTGGTCTCGGCGAGCAGATCAGCCTGCTGCACTGGCTGGGCGTGGCGGTGATCATGGGTGGAATAGCGTTGCTGGCGGAAGGCGAAGAGACTTAAGAACAACGCATTTCCCTGTGGCGAGGGGGCTTGCCCCCGCTGGGCCGCGAAGCGGCCCTAAACACTGCAACCGTGGATATCAGGCAGACCTCGATAGCTGGATTGATCGCGAGCGCTTCGCACTCGAACGGGGGCAAGCCCCCTCGCCACAGTAAGCCCCCTCGCCACAAAAGGATCTATAGATCAGCCTTTGCGGTGAGCCGTCAAAAAGCCCAGTCCGTGTGACACCGGGATCACCTTCACCCCCGCCGCACGTTGCTGCTCGGCAATTTCGCGGTGGAATGCCTTGACCTGGGTCCAGTGCATTTTCGGCCGGTAATGGTGCTCGGCGTGATAACCGTTGTTCATCCAGATCAGGTTGTAAAGCACGCTGTAGCTGCTCACGCCCCAGGCGATCGGCAACTCCGGATTACCGCCCAAATGCTCGTAATACCCATTGAGCGACGACAGTGCCTGGCCCAGATACCAGAACGGCAGCAACAGCAACACGGCATGCCAGTCATAGAACGCCAGCGCCACATACGCCGCCACGGTCACATAAATCTCGACCTTGACCCAACGTGCATCACTGGGCCGCTTGCGCTGCATTTCTTCGTAGAAAGGCTTCGGATCATCGCGGAAAAAGCTGAGAAAAGTGTACGACCAGGGATTTTCAGGCTGCCCATCCTTGCCGCGCAGGTAGATAGACAGCGGATCGACGGTTTTTCCGTGTGCATCCGGCAGGTCTGAATTACCACGGTGATGGCGATTGTGGATGTCGCGGTAGAGGGTCTGCGAGAAACCGATGGTGACCGACAACAACAGATCGAATGCCCGATTCATCCAGCCAAGGGTGAAGTACGGGTTGTGGATCTGGTTGTGGGAAATACTGTTGATGCTCCACGACAGGCTGACGGCATAGACCAGCGCCAACGGCACAAGGGCCCACCATGACAGGTCATGGAAGGCCAGCACCAGCCACAGAACAAACGCCAGATGAGCCACGCCCAGCGCAATCGGGACCAGATCCCACAGCGAATAGGCAAGGAAGCGATACGCGGGACGAGCCATGAAGCACTCCTGAGAAATTGAGTTCATGGCAGGGTCTGCAAAGGACGGACCAGATTGAAGGCGAATGATCGTTCCCACGCTCCCGCGTGGGAATGCATCCGGTGACGCTCTGCGTCACATCCGAAGCGGACGCAGAGCGTCCAGGGCGGCATTCCCACGCAGAGCGTGGGAACGATCACACCTGTGATCGCCTCAATTGAATTTGTAGCTGATCGCCGCCTGAACCTCGCCCTGGTTCACGCGGCCTTCTTGTTTGACGATAGTGCTGTCCGCCGCGGAATTGGTCAGGTGCTTCCAGGTGGCACTGGTCACCAGCGACCACTTTGCGGCCAGCGGGAACTCGAAGTTCTGGGTCAACGCCACATTCTGCATGCCGCCACTGGCCTTGTACGGACGGAACTCCGAATCCCGGGCGTCTTTCTCGGAAACACCAAAGAACGTCTGAGTCTGCTGGCGATCAGCAAAATTCGCGCTCAATTCGCTACTGCCAATGATCCCCAGCCCCAGTGGATAACCCACTTCCCCGCCCACACGACCGAGCACACCACCCTGGCCGCGATTAGCGCCCACGGTATGGCCGACGAAAGCGAAAATTCGCCAGAAATCAGCCGGGCTGTACTGAACGAAGCCACCGGCCTCGCCCATGGCCGACACATTGTGCAGGCCCCGCAGCGTGCCATTGGAGTTGCGGCCCGGAATGTAGTTGATAAACGGCCCGGCACTGAAACCATTGGCTTTCAAGGCGCTCCAGGTCAAACCGTCGTCGGTGCTGAGGCTGACATCGCCCCAGTCCAGATCGAAGTAAGGCACCGGCACGGTTTCATAACGGCTACCCGTGGGGTCATAGGGCTGATTGCTCATGCCGAGACCTGCCTCACCGGTTATCCCGGCAGCCTGCACGGTGGCGCAAAAGCCGCCAAGGCACAGCAAGGCAGTGAATACAGCAGAGGTAATCCTGAACATAAAGCAATTCCTTATCAGTGCATGCGCGCATCAACTCCCGGGTCGATTTTGCTGCGCAAGCACTCATGTTGTTTGTAGCGACCTACAAAAATTGTAGCTTCGCGGACATATTTCCCGCACAGCATACCTCAGAGCCCCGGCCTATAGGATCTGAAACAACTTGGCACAATCCCTGCTCTACCCCGTTGCAAGCGCATCAGCGCGCCCCTGCCCAATAGGTAATGCAGATGATTGATTGGCATATCGTGTGTGATTTCGACGGGACCATCACCCGAACCGACGTAATCGACAGCATTCTCCAACGTTTCGCCGACCCGAGCTGGGAAGCGATCGAGGACGAGTGGCTGAGCGGTGCTATCGGCTCGCGTGAATGCCTCAGCCGCCAGCTTTCGCTGGTCAAGGCAACTCCCAATGAACTTCTCGAGTTCTTCGACAGCGTCGAAATCGATGCCGACTTCCCGGACTTTGTCGACCATGTGGTCGGCCTGGGCGCTTCCATCGAAGTCGTCAGTGACGGTATCGAACAAGGTATCGCGCGGATTCTGTCGCGCAACTACGTCAGCCTCCTGCCGATCCTCGCAAACCGCCTGCGCCAGGTCGACAACAACAGCTGGCGCATCGACTTTCCGTATTCGAGCGACGCCTGCCGCGCGGCCTCCGGCAACTGCAAATGCAAATCCACGCCCAGCAGCAAACGCGTGCTGGTGATCGGTGACGGTCAGTCCGACATGTGCGTGGCCTCCACCGCCGACTTCGTATTTGCCAAGGACCGCCTGGCCGAACATTGCGAACGCAATGGCATCGCTTACGCCCGCTTCGACAGCTTCGCCGAACTTCCGGCCTTGCTGGCCAAACTGCCGGCCGGCAGCGCAGCCAACGCCACTGCCTTCGCACTTGAAACCTCTTCTGAAATCTCGCTACACAATCAGGAACTCTTCCACCATGTCTGATATCCGAATTGCTACCGCAGAAGACCAGGTTCTTCTGGATAAAGAAGCCAAGTACTGCTCCTACGGCGACACCGTTCACTACATCGATCCTCCGCGCATTTTCAGCCGTTGCGAAGGTTCCTACGTGTGGGACACCGAAGACCAGGCCTACCTCGACCTGCAAATGTGGTACTCGGCGGTCAACTTCGGTTACGCCAACCCGCGTCTGAACAACGCCCTGAAACAACAGATCGACACCCTGCCGCAAATCGCCAGCCAGTACCTGCACAAAGGCAAGATCGAGCTGTCAGAAATGATCGCGGTCGACGCCAAGAACAAGTTTGGCCTCGACGGTCGCGTGCACTTCAACGTCGGCGGTTCGCAGTCCATCGAAGACTCGTTGAAAGTGGTGCGTAATGCCTCCAACGGCAAGAGCCTGATGTTCGCCTTCGAAGGCGGCTACCACGGCCGTACCCTCGGCGCCTCGTCGATCACCTCGAGCTTCCGCTACCGTCGCCGCTACGGCCACTTCGGTGAACGCGCCAACTTCATCCCGTTCCCGTACCACTTCCGCGGCCCTAAAGGCATGACCAAGGAAGAATACGGCAGCCACTGCGTGCAGCAGTTCGCCCGTCTGTTCGAAACCGAATACAACGGCGTTTGGGACCCAAAAACTAACCAGTGTGAATACGCAGCCTTCTACGTCGAGCCGATCCAGGGCACCGGCGGCTACGTCATTCCGCCAATGAACTTCTACAGCGAGCTCAAGCAAGTGCTGGATCAGCACGGCATCCTGATGGTTTCCGATGAAATCCAGATGGGTTTCTGGCGTACCGGCAAGCTGTGGTCGATCGAACACTTCGACGTTAAACCTGACGTGATCGTCTTCGGTAAGGCGCTGACCAACGGCCTCAACCCACTGGGCGGCATCTGGGCCCGTGAAGAGCTGATCAACCCGAAGATCTTCCCGCCAGGTTCGACTCACTCCACCTTCGCCTCCAACCCACTGGGTACCGCGGTAGGCCTGGAAATGTTCAAGATGACCAGCGAAGTCGACTACGGCGCGATGGTTATGGCCAAGGGCAAGTACTTCCTGTCTGGTCTGCAAGAGCTGCAAAAACGCTTCCCGATCATCGGCGACGTCGACGGCCTGGGCCTGGCCCTGCGCTGCGAAATCTGCACCACTGACGGCTTCACCCCGGACAAGGCCACCCTGGACTACATGGTCGAGGAAGGCATGAAGGGCGATATGGTGGTTGACGGCCAGAAACTGGGCTTGATCCTCGACGTGGGCGGCTACTACAAAAACGTGATCACCCTGGCACCGTCGCTGGAAATCAGCTACCCGGAAATCGACCTGGGCCTGAAACTGCTCGAGCAATTGCTGAACCGAGCCATGAAACGATGAACGAAACAGAGAT
Organism: Pseudomonas brassicacearum; assembly: GCF_003732175.1. Classification (GTDB taxonomy): domain Bacteria; phylum Pseudomonadota; class Gammaproteobacteria; order Pseudomonadales; family Pseudomonadaceae; genus Aquipseudomonas; species Aquipseudomonas brassicacearum_G. The sequence continues at coordinate 107,895 of NZ_MOBI01000013.1, read as the reverse complement.
CGATCTCGGCGAAGGTAGTACCGGTTTCGTTCTCGGCAGTGGTGAGGTCGCGGTGTTGTTGATCCATGGCCTGACCGGCACCCCGACGGAGTTGCGTCGGGTTGCCATCGGCTTGGCCAAATCGGGTTGCACGGTGTACGTGCCAACCCTGGCCGGGCACTGCGGTGATAACGCCGACCTGCAAGCCACTGGTTGGCAGGACTGGTACGAAGGTGTACGCAAGACATTCGTGGGCATACGCCAGCGGCACGAACAGGTGTTCGTCGGCGGTCTGTCCATGGGCGCGGTCATGTCCATGTATGTCGCGTCCGAGCATCCAGGACAGGTCGCCGGCCTGCTGATGTATTCAACCACCCTGCGCTACGACGGCTGGAGCATCCACAAACTGGCGTTCCTGACGCCTTTGTTGATGAAGATTCCGTTCGGCGTGCATATCTGCAGCTTCGAAGAGAAGCCACCTTATGGCATCAAGAACGAGCGCCTGCGGGCAATCGTCGAACGTCAGATGAAGGACGGCGAAAGCAGCAATGCCGGTCTGTTGACCATGGAAGGCGTCACCGTGCGCGAATTGCACCGGATGAATGCCGTGGTCAAGAAACGCATGCCGTCGATCAAGACACCGGCCCTTGTGCTTCACTCCATCGAAGACGACATCACCAGCCGCTGGAACGCCGATTACGTCGAACGACATCTCGGCGGCCCGGTCACCAAGATCCTGCTGGACAACTGCTATCACATGATCACAGTTGACCTGGAATACCGCCGCGTCGTGGACCTGAGCGCGGACTTTGTCCATCAGCTTTCCATGAAGCCTGGCGAGCGTGAAGAGTATCGACAACTGGCGTAGCTTAAGGACAAGACGTGATTACCGCCCAAGCCTTTTCAACCATCCAGGCCATCGAACGCTGCGCCTGGAATGACTGCTTCCCTGGGGAACTGGAGGACTGGGATTATTACCGGGCCGTTGAACAGGCGGGAGTCGCCGACTTCCAGTGGCGCTACCTTGCACTCTATGAAGGCAGCACATTGATTGCCGCAGCCGCGGCATTTACCACGCAGTACTCGCTCGACACCACGGTGCAGGGCATCGGCAAACGCATCACGCAACGCTTGCGTCAATGGTTGCCGGGCGTGCTGGATATTCGCTTGTACGCCATGGGATCGCCAGTGACCGAGCAATGCCATGCAGGCACCGCCAGCCATATCGCTGACGACCAACGTCCGGCGTTGCTGCGTCAGTTGCTGACGTTGGCCCGCAACGATGCCAACCAGGCCGGGATCGGTCTTCTGGCCGTCAAGGATGCGCCCAGCCACGATCACCAGTGGATTGAAGTCTGCCGCGAGGCCGGACTGCAAACCATGCCCGGTTTACCGAGTGCGGTATTGCCGATCGCGTTCGGCTCACTTGATGCCTACCTCGGCACACTGGGCAAATCCACCCGCAAGGACTTGCGCCGAAAACTTCGGGCGCAAGGCCCGCGAATCGAATGGCGACGCTCGGTCGACGATGTATTGCCACAGATGATGCGTTTGTATGAAGCCACCCTGGCGCGCAGTGATCTGGAGTTCGAACGACTGTCCGCAGAGTATTTCACCAGTATCCTCGAACACCTCGACCAACGTGCCGCGTGCGTGCTGTATTGGGTGGGCGAGCAACTGGTGGCGTTCAACCTGGTGTTGCTGGACGAACATCGACTGGTGGACAAATTTTTTGCCCACGACCTGGAACAGACCCGTGAGTACAACCTGTACTTCAGAAGCTGGCTGGCCAATGTCGACTATTGTATTCAGCACAAAATCCCGCTGTATGTGTGCGGCCAGGCCGGCTATGCCAGTAAGCTGCGACTCGGCTGTAAATTTGAAGGCAATACGCTGTTTTTTCACCACCGCAACGGGTTGCTCAATACATTACTGAAACTCGTGAAACTGTTTGTCCGACCGGATAAATCCGACCCTGCCATGGCTGCTGCGATAAGCGAAACCTGATGATCAAAGTCCGACGCCGTAAAGCCCTGCCCTTCGCCATCTCCCGCTGGAGCCTGCAACGCAAGCTGGTATTGGCATTCTGGCTGGTCAGCGTAATCCCGACCATGATCGCTGCGGAACTGGCGGCCACCACGCTGTCACAGATCTTCGATAGCAACGTGCGCATCTGGTTGCAGGAATCGACCAAGATCGTCGAAGACGAGGTCCGGGAAATCCTGCGCGAAAACACGCGGGTCGCCCAGTTGTTGCTGCGCCACATCCGCCCGATCAACGACCGGCTCTCGGCCCGGCAGGACCGCCTCAGCGCCGACATTGCCGAAGCCATGGGCATCGACGTCGTGGCGCTGGTGCGCACCAGCGATCACAAAGTGCTGTTCAGTACCGTGGCCGACGACATCGTCCAGCAAATCAACACCGCGCCCAAAGCCGTCCTGCAAACCATTCAGGTCACGGGCGCGTCCACCGGCATTCTGGTCTCGACCTTCCAGACAACTCAGGCTGGGGTCGACTATCAGTTGGTCCTCGCCAACTATCTGGACAGCAGCTTCCTCACCAGCGTCGCCGATGTGCATTCCCTTGACCTGCGGTTGTACCTGGCCAAGGCCGAGGACTTCTCGGAAATCTTCGCTACCCAGCGCTTCGAAGATCACCCCATGAAGGTGCCCGAAGACATCGAGCAAATCCTGCGCACCACGAAAAAACCGATCGAACAGTTCACCAATAACTACAGCGGCATCTATCGGCCAATCCTCAATGACAGCGGTGAACTTCAGGGTGTGATCTTCAGTGGCCTGCTGCGCCACAACAGCCTGGTCGGGCTGGTGAACCAGAGCAATCTGTTCATCCTGATTTTCATCCTCAGTTCGGCGCTGTCGCTGGGTGTCGGCTGGCTGGTCTCGCAACGCCTGACCCAGCCCCTGCGCGCTCTATCCAAAGGCGTTCGGGCGGTGATCGACGGCGATTATCGTCAGCGAGTGCCGGTCTATGGCAGCGACGAACTGGCCGAACTGAGCAGCACCTTCAACCACATGACCGAACGTCTCGGCGAGTTGCAGCACCTGGAGTCGCAACTGCGCCGCCGCGATCGCTTGCACGCCTTGGGTGAAGTGGCCATGGGCCTGGCCCATGAAATCCGCAACCCGCTGGGCATCATCAAAACCGCGACCCAGTTACTGCACCGTCGCGCCGACCTGCCCGATACCGACAAGCGGCATCTCGAATACGTGGTCAGCGAGGTCAGCCGGATCAACGACCTGATCACCGACTTCCTCGACTTTGCCAAGCCCAGCGCGCCCATGCGCTCCACCCAACCGGTGCGACCGCTGATTGATGAATTGGTCGGGTTCTGCGCCCCGGAACTGGCGACTCACAACATCGACGCCCGAATCGAAGACAACGCCCCTGGCGCGACCATCTATGCTGACGCACGACAGCTCAAACAGGCCTGCCTGAACCTGGTGATCAATGCCATAGACGCAATGCCTGACGGCGGTCGCCTGACCCTGGGCATAACCAGCGACAAGGAATACACCGTCATCAGTGTTTCCGACACCGGCCAGGGCATCGAACCGGACATGCTCGAACGGATTTTTACACCGTTCGTCACCACAAAGGCATCAGGTACGGGTCTGGGGCTGGCAAAAGTCTTCTCGATCATGGAAAACCATGACGGACGGGTCGAATGCATCAGCGAAAAAGATGCCGGCTCCACATTCAGCCTGTACATTCCGGCCAACGGTGAAGACGACAGCGACGACGAGGACAGTGATGACGCATAACATTCTGGTGGTCGATGACGAGCCCAAGCTTTGCGACTTGTTGGCCTCGGCCCTGAGCCAGAACGACATCCAGGTGTTCACCGCCAGCAATGGCCTGCACGCGCTCAAGGTGCTGGAACAGGAAGACATTGACCTGGTGATCAGCGACTGGCGCATGCCCGGCATGGACGGGCCGCAGTTGCTGGCGGAAGTCAAAGTGCGCTACCCGCAACTGCCGGTGATCGTCATGACCGCCTACAGCACGGTTAAAAATGCCGTGCAGTCGATGCGCAATGGCGCCTTCGACTACATTGCCAAGCCGTTCGACATCGATGAGCTGGACATCACCGTCAACAAGGCCCTGCAATTTCGCGACATTCTCAAAGACAACCAGCGCATGCGCGCCGAGCTTGAAGAACACCAGCAGATCGACAGCCTGGTGGGCGACAGCCCGACCTTCCGCCGAGTACTGCAAGCAGTGGATTCGGTACGCGAAAGCAATGCGACCATCCTGCTCACCGGCGAAAGCGGCACCGGCAAGGAAATGGTCGCCCGGGCCATCCACAAACACGGCAACCGTGCCGACAAACCCTTCGTCGCAGTGAACTGTGCGGCGATCCCCGAAGGGTTGCTGGAAAGTGAAATGTTCGGCCATCGCAAAGGCGCCTTCACCGGCGCCGTGGCGGACCGCGTCGGGCGCTTCATGCAGGCCGACAAGGGCACGCTGTTTCTCGATGAGGTCGGCGACATGCCGCTGGCCTTACAGGCCAAAATCCTCCGAGCCTTGCAGGAGCGAGTGATCGAGCCGGTGGGCGACCAGCGCGAGCGCAAAGTCGATGTGCGCGTGATCGCCGCCACCAACAAGAACCTGCTGGAAGCGGTGGCCAACAAAGAGTTTCGCGAAGACCTTTATTATCGCCTCAATGTGTTCCCGATCCCCCTGCCCGCCCTGCGCGAACGAGTCGAAGACATCGCGCCACTGGCCCGACACTTCGCTCACACCCTGGGCGCCACCGCCGGCAAGCGCATCACCGGTTTCAGCCCGGAAGCCTTGCAGGCCATGACCCATTATTCGTGGCCGGGGAACATCCGCGAACTGCAGAACTGCGTTGAACGAGCCACCATCGTGGCCTCGGGCTCAGTGATCGAAGAAGACGATCTGCCGGCGTACCTGTTCGCCTCAAGGCCCACCGTCGACGGCGCCCGCGTGCCGTTCAACGTAGGCACTGGCGTGCCGTCGGACCTCGACGCTGCGCTGGTGGAAGTCGAGAAGTCCTACATTCTTGCCGCCCTGCAACAAAGCAATGGCGTGCAAGCGGCCGCCGCGCAACTGATCGGTATCTCGGAGCGCAGCTTCTGGTATCGGCTGAAGAAACTCGGGATTCATGTGGACAAGATTGTGCGCTGAGCACGGCCACACACCCAACCTTGTGGGAGCGAGCCTGCTCGCGATGACGGAGTATCAGCCGACATCTATGACAGCAGTGTCATCGCCATCGCGAGCAGGCTCGCTCCCACAGGGCTCTTGCCCATTACAAACGTTTTACAACAGATTCGGTGCCTGCACCGGATCGATCTGCGCCCAATGCGAGGTGTCTTCACGATGGGTTTTCAGGTACGGCAACACTGCCGCCAGTAACGGCGCCTTGAACGCTTCCTGAAAACGATGGGCCAGCCCCGGAATCAGCTTCAACTGACTGCCCTGGATATGCGCCGCCAAGTGAATACCATGCATCACCGGCAACAGCGGATCAGCAGTACCGTGCACCACCAGCGTCGGCACCCGCAGTTGGTTGAGCAGCGCCACCCGGCTCGGTTCGGCGAGGATCGCCATGATCTGGCGTTTCACGCCTTCAGGATTGAACGCCCGGTCGTACGCCACCGCTGCCTGATGCAACAGCGCCTGGCGATCATCACTCACCTGCGGACTGCCCAGCGCTGCCAGCAGATCAGCCTGTTGCTCCAGAGCCACCTCACGGTTCGGCGCACCGCGCCGTGAGAGCAATTGCACCAGCGCCGCATTCGGCGCCGGCAACCCTTCTGCACCGGAACTGGTCATGATCAGCGTCAGGCTCTCGACCCGCTGCGGCGCCATGGCCGCCATGTGCTGGGCAATCATCCCGCCCATGCTCGCGCCCAGTACATGGAATTGCTCCACGTGCAGCGCATCCATCAGGCCCAGCGCGTCGTCCGCCATATCAGTCAGGCTGTACGGCGCCGCTACGGGTAATCCGAGTTTGTAGCGCAGCACCTCAAAGGTCAGGTTGGCGTTGACCGGAGCCTGACGCCAGGTCGACAGCCCGACATCGCGGTTGTCATAGCGAATCACCCGGAATCCCTGTTCGCACAGCGCTACCACCACCTCGTCCGGCCAGTGAATCAACTGGCCACCCAAGCCCATCACCAGCAGCAACGCAGGATCGGACGCACGACCGATGCTCTGGTACGCCAGGCTGACCTGCGCCAGATCGACCCGCTCGGTCGGCACATTGACATCGCAGCGCGACGCCGCCAAGGACGGTAGGCCGAACAGCAGCGCGACCAGAAAAACCGCAGTTGAAAAAAATCGTACCCGCATGAAGAAACACCGAAACGCAGAACCCCAGTAGAGCGCGAGTCTGATGAACTTTGTTAAAGCGCGCTGCCACAGTTGCGTGACAGTTTGATGAAGAGTGCCGAGCGGTCGATTCGTAGACCGCTGATCGTTCCCACGCTCTGCGTGGGAATGCAGCCCTGGACGCTCTGCGTCCCTTCAACAGCCGAACGCGGAGCGTCCGCAGAAGCATTCCCACGCGGGAGCGTGGGAACGATCAATGGTTACTGGATCAGGCCAGTTGATTACGCAGTTGCCGCGCGGCGGCGACCATATTCACCAACGCCGCTTCTGTTTCGGGCCAAGCCCGGGTTTTCAGGCCGCAGTCCGGGTTGACCCACAGCCGTTCGGCCGGGATCCGCTGCACCGCCTTACTCATCAACTTGACCATCTCGGCGGTGTCCGGCACCCGTGGCGAATGAATGTCGTAGACACCCGGGCCGATGTCATTCGGGTAGTCGAAGGCCTTGAAGGCTTCCAGCAACTCCATGTCCGAACGCGAGGTTTCGATGGTGATCACGTCAGCGTCCATGGCAGCAATAGACGTGATCACGTCATTGAATTCGCTGTAGCACATGTGGGTGTGGATCTGGGTTTCATCGCGCACGCCAGATGCGCTCAAGCGGAACGCTTGCACCGCCCAGTCCAGATATTCCTGCCATTGCGCCCGGCGCAGTGGCAAGCCTTCGCGGAACGCCGCTTCGTCGATCTGGACGATTTTGATTCCGGCCTGCTCCAGGTCGACCACTTCATCGCGCAGGGCCAGCGCCAACTGTTGCGCCTGGACTTTGCGCGACACGTCTTCACGCGGGAACGACCACATCAGCATCGTCACCGGCCCGGTCAGCATGCCCTTCATGACCTTCTCGGTCAGGCTCTGCGCGTAGGTGATCCAGTCGACAGTCATGGCTTTCGGACGGCTCAGGTCACCGTAGATGATCGCCGGTTTCACACAGCGTGAACCGTAGCTCTGAACCCAGCCGAAACGGGTGAACAGGTAGCCGTCGAGTTGCTCGGCAAAGTACTCGACCATGTCGTTGCGCTCGGCTTCACCGTGCACCAGCACATCGAGGCCAAGACGTTCCTGGATTTGCACCGCGTGGCGGATTTCGCTGTGCATGGCGTCGGTGTAATCGTTGGCCGAGAGCTTGCCCTGTTTGAACGACTGGCGCGCCAGACGGATCGACGCCGTCTGCGGGAACGAGCCGATAGTGGTGGTCGGGAAGGCCGGCAAATTCAGGCGTGCGCGTTGCAACTCGATACGCTTGGCAAACACTGAGTGACGCTGACTGTCGGTGTCGCGAATGGCCCGGATGCGCGCCTGCACCTCGGCTTTGTGGATGCGTGGCGACTGCGCACGACTGGCCTGCACGGCACGGCTCTGCGCCAGCGCAGCCTGGACCTTCGGCGCTTGCGGATCGTTGAGTGCATCACGCAGCACGGCGATTTCACCGCACTTTTGTACGGCGAATGACAGCCAGCTCTTCAGCTCGGCGTCGAGCGTGTCTTCACGGTCCAGGTCCACTGGACTGTGCAGCAGCGAGCACGAACTGCTGACCCACAGGTTGTCGCCGTAACGCTCTTGCGCCGGTTTCAGTTGTGCCAGTGCCTGTTCCAGCTCGCAACGCCAGACATTGCGACCGTTGACCAGGCCTACCGACAGCACTTTGTAAGTCGGCAGGCGATCAAGTACCTGGCCCAGTTGTTCCGGCGCTCGCACCGCGTCGATGTGCAGGCCGTCCACCGGCAGGCTCACCGCCAGCCCGAGGTTGTCTTCCAGGCCACTGAAGTAGGTGGCCACGAGTTTCTTCAGCGGCGAATACTGAAGGATGTGGTAGGCGCGCTCGAAGGCGTTTTTCCAGGCTTGCGGCAGGTCGAGGGTCAGGATCGGTTCGTCAATCTGCACCCATTCCACACCTTGGGCCTTGAGGCGATTGAGGATTTCGCCGTACAGCGGCAGCAGACCTTCGAGCAGATCAAGCTTGTCGAAGTCGTTGCCTTTGGTTTTGCCCAGCCACAGGTAAGTCAAAGGGCCGATGATCACCGGCTTGACGCGGTGACCGAGGGCGTGGGCTTCGTCGACTTCGTCGAACAGCTGCTCCCAGCTCAATTTGAACGGCTGGTCAGCGCTGAATTCCGGGACCAGGTAGTGGTAGTTGGTGTCGAACCACTTGGTCAGTTCCTGCGCATGGTGCGTCTTGGCAGACTCACCGCCACAGCACTTTGCGCTGGTGCCACGGGCCATTGCGAACAAAGTGTCGAGGGTCGGCAGGCCCTGTGCATCCTTGGCGCCGTCGAAGCGTTCGGGGATCACGCCAAAGGTCAGCGAGTGCGTCAGCACCTGGTCGTACCAGGCGAAGTCGCCCACGGGCAGCAGGTCGATGCCGGCGTCTTTCTGCACTTGCCAGTGTCTGGCCCGCAGTTCACGGCCGACGATTTTCAACCCGGCCTGATCGAGGTCGCCCTTCCAGTAGGATTCGAGGGCTTTTTTCAGCTCGCGGTCGGCACCGATGCGTGGAAAACCGAGTGTGTGGGCCAAGGCCATGGCATATGTGCTCCGAAGTAAAAGATGGCCCTATTGTCGACAGCCAACCCAACATGAGACAAACTCAACCTTTTCGTGTTGATCACAAAATTTGCTCATGGAGCCCACAGTGCTCGAAATCCGTCACCTGAAGACCCTGCACGCCTTGCGCGAGGCCGACAGCCTGGTCGAAGCCGCCGACCGTCTGCACCTGACCCAGTCCGCCCTGTCCCACCAGTTCAAAGAGCTGGAAGAGCGCATGGGCATGCCGCTGTTCGTGCGCAAAACCAAACCGGTGCGTTTCACCAGCGCCGGCCTGCGCCTGCTGCAACTGGCCGATGCGACCCTGCCGCTGCTGCGCGGGGCCGAGCGTGACATCGCACGATTGGCCGGTGGTACCGCCGGACGGCTGCACATGGCGATCGAATGCCACAGCTGCTTTCAGTGGCTGATGCCGACCATCGACCAGTTCCGCGATGCCTGGCCGGAAGTCGAGCTGGACCTGGCGTCGGGTTTCTCCTTCGCCCCGCTGCCGGCCCTGGCCCGTGGCGACCTGGACCTGGTGGTAACATCCGACCCGCTGGAACTGGCCGGGATCACCTACGTGCCGTTGTTCACCTACGAAGCGATGCTCGCAGTGGCCAACCAGCATCGGTTGGCGAACAAGCCGTACATTGTCCCGGAAGATTTGCTCAGCGAAACCCTGATCACCTACCCGGTGGAACGCGATCGGCTGGACATCTTCACCCGCTTCCTGGAGCCGGCCGACATTGAACCGGCGCAGGTCCGTACTTCGGAACTGACGGTGATGATGATGCAGTTGGTGGCCAGTGGTCGTGGCGTCTGCGGCATGCCGCATTGGGCGCTGCATGAATACAGCTCACGGGGTTATGTGAAGGCCAAGCGGCTCGGAGAGAAAGGTTTGTTTGCCACGCTATACGCCGGGATCCGCGCCGACATGCTCGACGCGCCGTACATGCGCGACTTCCTGCTGACAGCCAAGGACACTTCGTTCTCGACTCTGGATGGGGTTAGCGCGGTGCGCTGAAACACCAGGCGACACCACTCTTGTGGCGAGGGGGCTTGCCCCCGTTCGATGGCGGAGCCATCGTAATGTCAGCGAACGCGGAGTATCTGAAAGAGCGCAGTGGCCGGTATTGGGACTGCTTTGCAGCCCAGTGGGGGCAAGCCCCCTCGCCACAAAAGCCCTGCCCTCTGTGGTCAGGCCGGGACCTCGCGCCACATATGGATCTTGTCGAAGTACTCTTCGCCAACCCGAACTGCCAGCGGTTCGAGCCCGAACTGCACGAAACCGCAACGCTGGTACAACGCCAATGCGGCGTCATTGCCAGCGGTGACGGTCAGTTGAATCAGCCTCAAGCCCGACCGACGCCGCGCCTCGTCGAAAAGCACCTGAACCAGCTGATAACCGAGCCCCCGCTGTCTGGCCTTGTCTGAGACATACATGCCAAACAGCGTTGCCTTATGCCGGGCTTTTTCCCGTGCCTCGAAGGCCAGGCCGATAATGCCCACCAGCTCGCCGTTTTCAAACGCGCCAAACAGCACGTCCAGCGGGCTGGTCAAGCGTGACTCCCACCAACTCAATGGCATCACCGCGCGCTCGCGGACACTCGACGTGAACGCCTGCGGGTGACGGTCATAGGCCTCAAGCATCAGCGCCCGGTAAGCGAGTGCATGGCTGGCATCGAGTCGTTGGATTGCCATGTGCTTCAGGCCATGCGCCGCTGTTCAGACATCAGCCGGACTGCCAGCCCAGCCAGTACGAAGCCCATGAAATAGCGCTGAACCGCCAGCCAGCTCGGATTGTTGACGAACCACGAGGCAATCCCGGCAGCAAACAGTGCGATCAACAGGTTAACCGTGAAACTCACGCTGATCTGGGTCAGGCCCAGGGCGATACTTTGGGTAAACACCGAACCATGTTCCGGGCTGATGAACTGCGGGAACACCGAGAGATAGAACACCGCGATTTTCGGGTTCAATGCGCTGGTGAAAAAGCCCATCAGCATCAGTTTTCGAGAAGAATCCGGCGGTAGTTGCTGCGCCTCAAAGGGCGAGCGCGCACCCGGTTTGACTGCCTGCCAGGCCATCCACAGCAGATACAGGGCGCCGGCCCATTTGAGCGCCTCGTAAGCCATCGGCACCGCCATGAACAGTGCTGTCAAACCGGCCGCCGCGGCGAACAGATGTACGAAAAAACCTGCGACAACCCCAAGCAACGAGGTCACGCCGGCCTTGCGCCCCTGGCAGATCGAACGGGAGATCAGATAGATCATGTTCGGGCCCGGGGTCAGCACCAGTAGCAGCGAGGCCGCCGCAAAAATCAACAGATCATGTGTTGGAATCATGACGCAGTCCTTGTCATTGAGTGGGGGGTCAGGCCGGAGCCGTCAGGGAGGCTCGATAAAACGGCAGGATCAGGTCCCGTGTCAATGGCGCCAGGATGAAATCAACGACATTGTGCGGATCAACCCACAGCACTTCTTCGATCTCTGCCGCCGGGGTGACGTGTTGCTGGATATCCAGCTGAAAAATCTCGGCCTCGACCACAAACCCCGGCTCATTGGCTGCCGGGGCAGAAAACTTGCCCAGATAACTCGCTTGAGTGGTGTCGATGACCAAACCCAGTTCTTCTTCCAGCTCGCGGGCCAGCGCATCGACCGGTTGCTCACTGGCCTCGATCTTGCCACCCGGTTGCATGAAGGCCTGGGTCCCGCGCTTGCGCACCAGCAGGGTTCGACCGTCCGGGCCGATCAGCAGGGCAGCGGCAATGCGGATAATGCGCGGTGAAACAGAGGATGAAAGCGTCATGGATCAATGATGGCCTTGGACAAAAGAGCCAAGGATCACATGAGCACAGGTTTCGCGTCACCTCGAAAAAACTACCGCCGCGTAGGCCCCGTAGGAGCATGGCTTGCCAGCGATGACGTCTGTGGAATCGCCATCGCCGGCAAGCCGTGCTCCTACGGATGCCCGGTGAAGTTCACAACGGTATCTAAGCAGAAATCACCGCGTCCAGCTCCTCGGGCACGTGGACAAAGACGCTGTACCTGGCACCTTCCATGGCTTCGAAGGCGATGAGTTTTTCCACCAGCGGGCCATTGAGCACCTTGCCGGCATTGAGTAGCAGCATGCCGTTGTCGGCATTGAGGTTGCGCGCCAGCACCATCCCGGCCGCCAGATCGCGGGTGCTCAGCACCTTGACCGTCGGATCGCCGAGGGTGATATCACGCTGGTACGTGGCGCAGACCTGAACGAAGTCCTCCACCAGTTCCGGGTCGTAGAGACGACCGGTGTATTTGCGGATGAACAGCAGCGCTTCATCGCTGTTCATGTGTCGCTCAAGAATCAGCCCGCACTGCAATTCGATAAAGTCCACGGCCAGCTTCAGCAGGCGCGAACCCAAAGGGATTGCCTCCCCCTTGAGGCGATCGGGAAACCCGCTGCCGTCCCAGCGTTCCTGATGGTGCAGGATCAGGCGTGCGGCATCCTTCATCGGTTCAAGGGTCATCAACAGCGATTCGCTCTGTTTCGGATAACCGCGATACAGCTCCCGTTCGGCGTGATGCAACAGGTCCGAAGGGGCCGTCATCATGCTGTCGGTCCAGCTCAGCTTGCCGATGTTGTAAAGCGCCGCAGCCATGGTCAGGTCTCGGCTGCTGGCTTCATCCAGCCCATGGGTCTGGCAGTAGATACGCACCAGATCGATGATTTTCCGGTTGGTTTGCTTGGCGGGTGGCAGACGCAGATTGGCCAGCAGCGAAAACACTTCGGTGCCGGTGGCGTAGCTGTGCTTGAGCTCTTCATAGGCCAGATCGAGCATGTCGGCGGTCTGCTGCAACTCCGCGGTGCGCGCTGCGACACGTTTTTCCAGGGACACGTTGAGCAGCTTCAACTGCTCGTTCTGATCCCACGTCAACTGCACCAGACGCAGCCGCTCGCGCTCGGAGTGCTGATACGCCAGCGACTGACGCAACGTCAGCAGCATTTCCTCGTCATTCCAGGGCTTGCTGATGTAACGGTGAATCTGCCCCTCATTGATCGCCTTGATGATCATCGAGAGGTCGGCATAGCCGGTCAGCAGGATGCGTACGGTGTCGGGATAGTGTTCGTGGATGTGCGCCAGCAGGGTCGCACCGTCCATATTGGGCATGCGTGCGTCGGTCATCACCAGATCGACCGGTTGCTGCGCCATGATCTCCAGCGCCCGGGTGCCGCTTGCGGCCAGCAGCACTTCATAGGGTTGGCCGCGCAACAGCCGACGCAGGCTATTGAGGATCGATTCCTCGTCATCAACCAGTAACACTCGGGGTTTAAGCAGCTCATCCATGGCATTACCTCAGCTGAAACAGACCAGTCGTTTGTAAGCACCCAAGGGAATTCCCCCTCCTCCATGGGCCTGAACTACAGGCTAGACGGTTTTTCAGCACAGTTCGCAATAGATTTGCCACACGGCAGGCGGCGAACTTGACAGTCGCAGACTATGCTCTGGGTACCTGGATCCAAGATCTGCACCCGTAGCACACTGCGATCAGGAAGGGATACCGTATGAACACTACGCTGCGAGGGCTCATTTGCAACGGTGCATTGCAATGAAGACACCGTTTGCGCGGAAAAACCGGCGGATCCTGATCGTCGACGACACCGCCTCTATCCATCAGGACTTTGCCAAGATCCTCAGCCCCCACGTGCTCGACGATGATGCGCTGAGCAGCGCCGAAGAAGCCCTGTTCGGCACGCAAGCGGTGGCTGCCGACCTGGGGTTTGTGCTCGACAACGCCTTTCAGGGCCTGGAAGCCCTGGGCAAGGTCGAAGCCGCCCTGGCCAAGGATCTTCCGTATGCGATGGCCTTTATCGACATGCGTATGCCGCCCGGCTGGGACGGACTGGAAACCATCGAACGGCTCTGGCAGGTCGATCCAAAACTGCAAATCGCACTGTGTACCGCGTATTCCGACTACTCCTGGGACGATATCGCCGAACGGCTGGAACTCGGCGATCGCTTGCTGATCCTGAAGAAGCCCTTCGATGCCATCGAAATCCGGCAGATGGCCAGCACCCTGACCGTCAAATGGCAAATGACCGAAGAAGCCGCATTGAAGATGAACTTGCTGGAGCAGGCGGTCGAAGAGCGCACCCGCGAGCTGTCCGACGCCAATATCATCGTGCAGAACAGCCCGACCATTTTGTACCGGCTGCGCGGCGAACCCTCGTTCCCGTTGATGTACATCTCCCACAACATTACCAAGTTCGGTCACGTGGCCGCGCAATTGGTGGCGTCGGCAAACTGGGCTCAGGAGCTGATTCATCCCGAGGACCAAGGCAAAGTCGACAATGCCATGGCACGGATACTCGATCGGGACGCTGTCGGGGCGTCCATCGAGTTTCGTCTGCGTACCGGCACCGGTGACTGGCGCTGGGTCGAAAACCGCTACGTACCGGTGCGTAACCAGGACGGACGCTTGCTGGAAGTCGAAGGCATCATCATCGATATCACTGAACGCAAGCTGGCCGAAGAGAAGATTTCCCTGCTGGCACGTACCGACGGGCTGACCGGGCTGGCCAATCGAACGACGCTCCTCGAACGTCTGCACCAGGCATTCGCTGCCGCCCGTCGGGGTGGCGCACCATTCGCGGTGTTCTACCTGGACCTCGATCATTTCAAACGCATCAACGACACCCTGGGCCATCCCATCGGGGATTTGCTATTGCAGGAAGTCGCCCGACGCATCAAGGCCTGTGTCCGCGAAAACGACCTTGTGGCGCGTCTCGGCGGTGACGAGTTTGCAATCGTGCAGCTCGACGCCGGCGACCCGACACAGTCGGCGGCCCTGGCAGGCAAGGTCCGCGATGAGCTGGTACTGCCTTACACCCTCGATGGCAACAATGTGCGGGTTTCGGTCAGCATCGGCATCAGCACTTACTCCAGTACCAGCTTGAGTGCCGAAAGTCTGTTGGCTCAAGCCGACATGGCGCTGTACCGCTCCAAGGAAAAGGGTCGCAACCAGTACCACTTCCACTCCGAGGAGATCAATCAGGAAGTACTCGACCGGGTGTCGATTGCCAACGATTTGAAACAAGCCATCGAGCAAGACCAGCTTGAACTGCATTACTTGCCCGAAGTCGACCTGAGCACCGGGAAGATCCTCGGCATGGAGGCCCAGGTTCGCTGGAGTCATCCAGAGCGAGGAATAATGGAACCCGATATGTTTCTTCCCGCAGCGGAAAAAACCGGTGTGATCATCGCGCTCGGGCACTGGTTGCTGGATCGGGCCTGTCGGCAAATGCGTGAGTGGCGCGACGAAGGCATGGCGCCCCCGGTGATTGCGATCAAGCTTTCGCTGGCCCAGCTCAAGAGCGGTCCGGACCTGATCTACGACGTGCTGCGCACCACGGCCCTGTGGAACCTCTGCCCCTGGGACCTGCGCTTCGACGTCACCGAAGCGACACTGGCGCAAACCAAATGGACCCACAACGATGTGTTGCCTCGCTTGCGTGAGCTGGGGGTGAAAATAGCCATCGACGACTTCGGCACCGAGTACTCCTCGTTCGACTACCTCAAGACCTATCGGGTCAATCACCTCAAACTCGCCCAGGCCTTCATTGACACCGCGACCCGTGATCCCGCCAGCGCCACGACCTTGCGCGCGATCATCAATTTCGCCCGCGAAGTGGGGATCGGCATCATTGCCGAGGGTGTCGAGACCCAGGAACATCGCAGCTCGCTGATCTCCACCGGCTCGCCAATGAACGCTCAGGGCTATTACTTCAGCAAAGCCGTCAGCAGCCAGCAGGCAGCGGCGTTGCTGATGGCCGGCAGCATCGTGCCACCGACCTTCCCCGGCGCAACGAACCCGCGGCTCGAAGACTCGCACTATCCACCGGAGGACCGGGGATGAAACCATCGCTCGCCCCCACCAACCGGCGCATCCTGATCATCGATGACATGCCTTCGATCCATCAGGACTTTCGCAAGATTCTCAGCCCTGATGTGCCGGACGAGCAGTCGCTGGCCGGCACCGAAGAGCTGTTATTCGGCACAGAACAACGCGCTCGCCCGACGTTTCTCCTCGACTCGGCCTATCAGGGAGAAGAAGCACTGGAGCTGGTAAAACGTGCCCAGGCCGAAGGCAGGCCCTATGCCCTGGCGTTTACCGATATGCGCATGCCGCCGGGTTGGGACGGACTGGAAACCATCGAGCGACTCTGGAAGGTCGACCCGCACCTGCAAATAGCTTTGTGCTCCGCCTTCTCTGACTACACCTGGGAAGCGATGGCCGAACGCCTGGCGTTCGGCGACCAGTTGCTGGTGCTGAAAAAGCCTTTCGACAGCCTGGAAATCCGTCAGATGGCCAGTGCCCTGACCTGGAAATGGCAGATGGCC
This sequence comes from Pseudomonas brassicacearum, assembly GCF_003732175.1. Taxonomy (GTDB): domain Bacteria; phylum Pseudomonadota; class Gammaproteobacteria; order Pseudomonadales; family Pseudomonadaceae; genus Aquipseudomonas; species Aquipseudomonas brassicacearum_G. Next base: position 91,630 of record NZ_MOBI01000013.1, on the reverse strand, counting down.
CAGGACGCCGCGATAAAAATGCTCAGCCTGGAGCGCACCATCGAAGACCGCGTTCAGGAGCTGCTCAAAGTCTCCCATCTGTTGCAATACGATGTACTGACCGGTCTGCCCAACAGCACTTTGCTCGGTGATCGACTGACTCAGTCCCTGGCCCTTTCACGGCGACACGACAAACAACTGGCGGTGATATTTCTGGGGCTCGACCGTTTCAAGCGCATCAACAACGCACTGGGCCATCCGGTTGGCGACGAAATGCTCAAACGGGTCGGCCAGAGCCTCGTGTCCACGGTGCGTGAATCCGATTCGGTGTTTCGCTACGGTTCCGACGAGTTCGTGGTGATCCTCGCGGACATCCACCATCCCCAGCAAACCAAAGGCATTGCCGAAAAGCTGCTGAAAGCCGTCAACACCCAGCAGCACATTGCCGGCCATGACCTGAGCGTGACCGCCAGCCTGGGCATCAGCATCTACCCGGACGACGGCTTCGATGCCGTACCGTTGATCAAGAAAGCCGAAACCGCGATGCATAACGTCAAGGAGAGAGGCCTTAACGACTTCAGCTTTTTCATCGACGAGATGAATCAGCGCGCCCGTCAACAGCAAAGCATCGAATCCGGCCTGCGCCTGGCGCTGGAGCGCGATGAGTTCGTCCTGCATTACCAACCCAAACTGGATCTGCGCACCGGTAAAGTGGTCGGTGCGGAAGCCTTGATCCGCTGGCTCAAACCCGGTCACGGTTGGGTGTACCCAACAGACTTCATCGGAGTGGCCGAAGACAGTGGGCTGATCGTTCCCCTGAGCAAATGGGTATTGACCCAGGCCTGCCAACAGGCCCGCGCCTGGCAACTGGCCGGATTGCCGGCGATCAGCATGTCCGTCAACGTTTCCGCCATCGACTTCCGTCAGCACGACTTTGTCGACGGTATCGTGCAGATCCTCGAACTGACCGGCTTCGACCCAACGCTACTGGAGCTCGAAATCACCGAAAGCGTGCTGATGCAGAACGTCGAGGCCACCGTGCAGACCCTGCACGCCATCAAGGCATTGGGCGTGCGCCTGGCAATCGATGATTTCGGCACCGGTTATTCCAGCCTGAGCTACCTGCAACGGTTCCCGGTCGATGTACTGAAAATCGACCAGTCATTCATACGCGGGCTGAGCACCGAAAACAACGACGCTGCGCTGGTCAGCGCCATCATCAGCCTGGGCAAGAGTCTCAACCTCAATATCATCGCCGAAGGCGTGGAAACCCTGGAACAGCTGGACTTTCTCAAGGCCCTTCAGTGTGAGGGAGGCCAGGGTTACTTTTTCAGCAAAGCCGTGCTCCCCCAGGAATTCGTACAGTTGCTCACCGACAGCGAACAGACACCACCGCGCACGTAGACCGACGCCCCGACAGGCAGGCACCCGGCAAAGGAATCATCAGATGTCGCCCTATGGATTCACGCTGCTTACCACGTTGATGCTCGGACTCTGCCTGACGGCGAGTGCCGAGCCTTTGGACGAACCCCTCAAACCGCTGCCACCGGTGCCTGCGCAAGACCCTCAGCGTGTAGAGCTGGGTCGTCAGCTGTTCAACGAAACGCGCTTGTCGGTCAACAACAGCCTGTCCTGTGCCAGTTGCCATCACCTGGAAAAGGGCGGCGCCGATGACAAGAAATTTTCCATCGGTTTCAACGGCCAGCCGCTGACCGTCAATACCCCCAGCGTGTTGAATGCCAGCCTGAACTTCAGGCAGTTCTGGAACGGTCGCGCCGCTACCCTGGAAGACCAGGCTCACGCAGTGGTGGAAAGTCCCACTGAAATGGGCAGCAACTGGGAACACGTGGTGCAAATGCTGTCCACTGACCCTGCCTATCGCTCGGCGTTTGGCAACGCTTACCCCAATGGGGTTACGGTGGCCAATGTACAAAATGCCCTGGCCACCTACGAGCGCACATTACTCAGCACCAATTCGCGTTTCGACCAGTACCTGCAGGGCAACACCGACATTCTCAGTCTTGACGAAAAATACGGTTACCAACGCTTCAAGGACTACGGCTGCATCGCCTGTCATCAAGGGGTAAACATCGGCGGCAACATGTTCCAGAAGTTCGGGGTGATGGGCGATTACTTCCAGGCGCGGGGCAATCTGACCGAGTCGGATCTGGGCCGCTACCTGGTGACCAAGGACGAGGAGGACCGCAACGTGTTCAAGGTCCCCAGCCTGCGCAACGTCGCGGTGACCGCGCCGTACTTCCATGACGGCACGGCGAAAACCCTCGAGGAGGCCGTTGATGTGATGTTCAAGTTCCAGCTGGGGCGCGTCCCTTCCGAAGAAGACAAGGCCCTGATCATCAAATTCCTCAAGACCCTGACCGGCGAGTGGGGAGGCAAACCATTATGAAAGTATCCCGTCGAGTCAGTTTGCTGTTGCTCACCGGCATGACCGTCTTGCTGGCCTCGATCCTGCTGTTCCTGTATCTGAAGTCCAGTTCGGATCAAACCTCGACCTATACCGAATCGCGGGATCTGATCCGCCAGATAAAACAACTGGACGCGCAATGGGAAACCGAGATCCTCAAGGCCCGGATCGCCCTCGTCCACAACTACGATCCACTGGTTTCGCCACTGACCGAAATGAGCCGTCTGTGGGAACGATTCGACTCGATGGAGTCCAGACATGGTCGCAACGACTCGATACAGTGGCAAACCAGCCATGACGCTTACCTGAACGCGATCAAGGAAAAGACCCGGCTGGTCGAACAATTCAAGTCACACAACGCGGTGCTGCGCAATTCACTGGCGTTCCTGCCCACCGCCGAAGACGACATTCAGAACCAGTTCGCACGCCTTGAGGACGACAACAAACTGCAAATGCAGAACACCGCCACCGACACCTACGACCTGCTACTCAGCGGCCTGGAGTTCGCCCAGGTTACGTCCGACGACAAAGCCGCCGACATCCTGCTCGGCCTGAACAAACTGGCGGTGAACAAAGACCGACTGCCTGCCGAGTTCCACACACCGGTGGAGATTCTCAGCAACCACATCGCGCTGATCCTGCGTGAACAACCACTGGTCAACAGCCTGCTGGAACGGATCGAGGCAGTCCGCGTGTCCGAGCGCCTGGACAACATCACCAACCTGCTGGACAACGATCAACGACAGGTCGATGCAGTCGATCAACGCTACCACTTCTACATGGCGGTTTTTTCGGCGCTGCTGGTGCTGTTGCTACTGTTTCTGGCCAATGGGTTGCTGCGCAGTTTTGCGGAAATCAACCGCGTCAACAAGGACCTGCAAGCAGCCAATGAAAGCCTGGAACAACGGGTCGAAGAGCGCACCCGCGAACTCAAGGACACCCAAAGCGAACTGCTGGACACTGCACGCCTGGCCGGGATGGCCGAGATCGCCACCAACGTGCTGCACAACGTCGGCAATGTGCTCAACAGCGTGAATATCTCCGCCGACCTGGTCACCCGCAAACTGCGCAACAGCAAGGCGCTGGGGCTGGGCAAGGCGATGCAGTTGATCAACGAACACCAGGGTGATCTCGGCCACTTCATCACCGAAGACGAAAAAGGCAAATTGCTGCCCGGCTACCTGAATCAACTGGTGGAAGCCATTGCCCTTGAGCAGCAGGGCATTACCGACGAACTGGCGCAATTGAGCAAAAGCGTTGATCACATCAAGGACATCGTTGCCACCCAGCAGTCCTACGCCGGGGCCCACAGCCTGATGGAGCCGCTGCAAGTCAGCGAACTGCTCGAAGACGCCCTGCGCATGAACTCGGGTGCCCTGACCCGCCACCACGTCACCGTAGTCAAGGACTACGCCGAAGTGCCCAAGGTCATGGGCGATAAACACCGGATGTTGCTGATTCTGATCAACCTGATCAGCAACGCCAAATACGCCATGTCGGACCTTAGCGACCGCCCCCGGGAAATGACCCTGGGGGTCAAGGTGGTCGACGACGCGACGCTGCAGGTCAGCGTCAAGGACGAAGGCGAAGGCATCTCGGCCGAAAACATGACCCGGATCTTTGCCCACGGCTTCACCACGCGCAAGGAAGGTCACGGTTTTGGTCTGCACAGTTGCGCCCTCGCGGCCATCGAGATGAATGGCCACCTGACAGCCCACAGCGACGGTCCGGGAAAAGGTGCACTGTTCACCTTGAAAATCCCCTTGAAAATCGCCGAAGGTGAAACATGAGCGAGTCATCGAATCGACGCATCCTGCTGATCGACGACACACCGTCGATCCATGACGACTTTCGCAAGATCCTGACACCTGCACCGCCGCAACACGGCGAACTGGACGAGATGGAGTCCGCGCTGTTCGGCACGCAAATCAAAGCGACGAGCACCCGCTTCGAACTGGATTCGGCCTATGCTGGCCAGGAAGGCTTGAGCAAACTGGTCCAGGCCCAACACGACAATCGCCCCTATGCACTGGCGTTCGTCGACATGCGCATGCCCCAGGGCTGGGACGGCGCCGAAACCATCGAGCATTTATGGCAAGCCGATCCGCGTTTGCAGGTGGTGGTCTGTACGGCGTATTCCGACTACTCCTGGGATGACCTGCTCAATCGCTTGCAAGCCCACGACCGGCTGCTGATCCTGAAAAAACCCTTCGACAACATCGAAGTCCAGCAGATGGCCAATACCCTGACCAGCAAGTGGGACATGACCGAGCGCGCCAGCGTGCAACTGGATCAGTTGGGGCACTTGGTAGAACGACGGACTCGGCAGTTCCAGCAAGCGAGCGTCGAACTGCAACAGGAAATCGACGAGCGCAAACAACTCGAAAGCCAGTTGATACAGTCGGAAAAACTCGCATCCCTGGGGCAATTGGCGGCGGGTGTCGCTCATGAAATCAACAACCCCATCGGCTTTATTTCTTCGAATCTCGGCACTCTGGACGGTTACTTCAAGCAGTTGCAAGTCATGCTCGACGCCTATCAGGGGGCCGAAGAAGCCATTGGCTCCGTTGAGCTTCTCGAACGGCTCCAAACGTTGCGTAAAGAAGTGGAACTGGACTTCCTGCGTGAAGACATTCCGCTGCTGATCAAGGAGTCCAAGGACGGCATCAACCGGGTCGGGCAAATCGTCAGGGACCTGAAGGACTTCTCACGCGCAGACGCCAGCCAGGAGTGGCAGTCGGTCAATCTGCAAACGGGTATTGATTCGACGCTGAACATTGTCGCCAACGAACTCAAGTACAAGGCCGACGTGATCAAGCACTATCAGACGCTTCCCGAGATCGAGTGCCTGCCCTCGCAGATCAATCAGGTGATCATGAACCTGATCGTCAACGCCGCCCAGGCCATGGGCCCCGAACGCGGGACCATTACCCTGAGTAATGGGGTTGCCGGGGAAAAAGTCTGGATCGAAGTGGCGGACACCGGCTCAGGCATCGCGCCCGAATGCCTGCAGAAAATCTTTGATCCCTTCTTCACCACCAAACCGGTGGGCCAGGGGACCGGATTAGGCCTGTCATTGTCTTACGGCATTGTGAAAAAGCATCGTGGCGACATTACGGTGCGCAGCGAAGTCGGGGTGGGCAGCACCTTTCGGATCGAGCTACCGATCCGACAGTCAAAAACCACAGCTTGAATCCGCAGAAAAGATCGCAGCCTTCGGCAGCTGGGTGGCACTGCTTTTCAATGACGATCAATACCCGCAGGTATTCGCCGAAAGCCCGAGCGAGGGCGGCAGCCCGGACCAACTGTTTCAGGCCTACCTCATGGTTCGAGATCAATAAAACACTGACGCCTGCGTAACCGGCCCGAGAGCTGGACGTCGGTCGATCGGTGCTCAGTGGTTGCTCCAGCAAGGAAATCGCCCGTAAGCTGGAAATCTCTGCCGAAACCGTGAAAGTCCATAAGAAACACATTTACAGCAAGCTGGGGATCAAATCCCTGTCCGAACTGTTTTCCGATATTTCTCCAGGCACAAAACGCCTGTAAAACCTGCTGCGTTGAATGAACCACCTTGTGGCGAGGGAGCTTGCTCCCGCCGGCCGGTCCGCGCTCGGGCGAAGCAGTCGCAAAACCGGTTGACGGATTTTGTCTGGCTGAACGCGGTGCCTTTTATTGGGACCGCTTCGCGGTCCAGCGGGAGCAAGCCCCCTCGCCACTCAGAAGTACGCAGTGAATAACCAATGAGTCCGAACCCAAGGAAACCGTATGAGCCTGTCACTCCTGAGCCGCTACGCCTTCTTTGCCGTCTGTGTGATCTTCACCCTCGCCAGCCTGCCGTTTCTTGAATACGACTGGCTCTGGCCAATCTCCATCGTCACTGGCCTGCTGAGCCTGCTGGGGATTTTCGACCTGCTGCAAAGCCCCCACGCGGTACGCCGCAACTACCCGATCCTGGGCAATATCCGTTATCTGGTCGAAGGCATTCGCCCGGAAATCCGCCAATACCTGCTTGAATCCGACAGCGACGCCCTGCCCTTCTCCCGGGCCCAGCGTTCGTTAGTCTATTCGCGGGCCAAGAACGAAACCGCTGACAAACCCTTCGGCACACTGATCGACGTGTACCAGTCGGGTTTCGAGTTCATCGGCCATTCGATGCGTCCGGCCCCCGTGAGTGACCCGAGCAGTTTCCGGGTGGCTGTTGGTGGCCCGCAATGCACAAAACCGTACTCGGCCTCAGTCTTCAACATCTCGGCCATGAGCTTCGGCTCGCTGAGCGCCAACGCGATCCGCGCCCTCAACCAGGGCGCCAAACTCGGCAACTTCGCCCATGACACCGGCGAAGGCAGCATCAGCCCCTACCACCGTGAACACGGTGGCGACCTGACCTGGGAACTGGGCAGCGGCTACTTCGGCTGCCGCACCGCCGACGGACGCTTCGACCCGGAACGCTTTGCCGCCCAGGCTCAGGACCCGCAGGTACGGATGATCGAAATCAAGATGAGCCAGGGCGCCAAACCCGGCCACGGCGGCATTCTGCCCAAGCATAAAGTGACCCAGGAAATTGCCGACACGCGTGGCGTTCCGATGGGCCAGGACTGTGTGTCGCCATCCCGCCACAGCGCATTCTCCACACCAGTCGAAATGATGCACTTCATCAAGCAACTGCGTGAGCTATCGGGCGGCAAACCGGTGGGCTTCAAGTTCTGCCTCGGCCACCCGTGGGAATTCATGGGCATTGCCAAGGCCATGCTGGAAACCGGCATCCTGCCGGACTTCATCGTGGTCGACGGCAAGGAAGGCGGCACTGGCGCTGCGCCGGTGGAGTTTACCGACCACATCGGCGTGCCGATGCGTGAAGGCCTGCTGTTCGTGCATAACACCCTGGTGGGCCTGAACCTGCGGGACAAGATCAAACTCGGCGCCAGCGGCAAAATCGTCAGCGCCTTCGACATCGCCAGCGTGCTGGCAATTGGCGCCGACTGGGCCAACTCGGCCCGTGGTTTCATGTTCGCCATCGGCTGCATCCAGTCGCAAAGTTGCCACACCAACAAGTGCCCGACCGGCGTCGCCACTCAGGACACCCTGCGCCAACGCGCGCTGGTGGTGCCGGACAAGGCCCAGCGCGTGTTCAACTTCCATCGCAGCACGCTCAAGGCCCTGGCCGAAATGCTCGCTGCGGCAGGCCTCGAACACCCATCGCAACTGTCGGCCAAACACCTGGTACGGCGCATGTCAGCGACCGAGATCAAACTGTTTTCCCAATTGCACGTGTTCCTCAAACCCGGCGAGTTGCTGACCGGGGAAGTGAATGGCGAGTTCTATTCACGGATGTGGCAGATGGCCCGGGCCGACAGTTTTGAGGCCAATGTCGTGTGATGCATACACGCGACTGTCAGGTGGCTGGGTAGCACAGCCGCCTCCGGTGGTCGTGATGGTTTGCTCTGCGGAGGCGCGGGTCACATAGAGTCGAAGCTCCATGTCCCCCACGCCTTGCGCGAACAGGCACTGCCAATTGCCTGGAAAGTGGTTTTCATCATCCGCCAGGCGAGTCGATGTCACCCACCACACTCGCTTGATGTCGGGCGATACGTTGACAAGGTTGTCGAGAAAGACCTTATCCCGATCCTGGTAAATCAATGTGGACGCGCCATAACCGTTAGGTCGGTGAGCCGTGCTGTTATCCCAGGGCGCCTGAAACAGCCATGGTTGAATGTTGGAGCGATTGTAGTAAGCAACGCTGTAATACCAGTACGCGCCATCCACAATGATGTTATCGCCTGTGATAGCGTTCTCATTGATACGCGACACAATATCGTCAAGCGGGTACAGGGACGCATTGCGCGGATCATCCAGGTCATCTTGTTGTTGATAGATAGTATTCAGCCCCATGAGTTGAATCCCGACAACCAACACGACCGACGCCCACGCCAGGGCACGCGTACAACGGGCAATCCGTCTGATTGCCAACGCCGCTATCATCGGTAAGCCCAGCGCCGCAAAGGCCATGTACCGCTCAACAAAGATGGGGAAGCCGAATGACACCACAAAGACAATCAACACCGGCAACAGCACGTAGATAACCAGTAACAGCTCAAGTTTCAACCGGCTTCTTTCCTTGAGCCCGACCCACACCACCGATGCCATTACCAGCGCCGGAAGCATTACATAAATCGGGCTGGTAAACTCCAGTCCACTTTTCACCGTTAAAAACTTCCAGACCGCTGAAGGCAACGTATAGATCGTCAATTCAGGGATCCAGAAAATATCCCCTCCGGTCTCTAGCTTCTCCGTATTTAAAAACAGCTCATTGCCCAGACTGATCAACCAGGGAATATAAAGAACACCCATGGCCACATTCGTGCCCCACCACATTGGCCGCGAAAGGTAATGAAGCGATTTATCTCGCTGAAGACGCAAGACAACGAGGTATAGCCAGTGAGACAGCAGACATAAAACAGCCAGGTAATGTGTATATAACGCGGCCGTCATGAGCACGAGATAGCTCATCAGGTATCGGTTGCGAGCGTTTTTAAGCCAATAGACCAAGGCGATGGTTGCGCCCAGCAGCCATACCCCTTCCAGCGTATACATCCGGGCTTCCTGGCTGTAGCGAACGGATATCGGTAACAAGGCCAGAAACAGCCCGGCCAACAAGGCCACCCTCGGTGTGCTGATCAATCGCATCAGCCACATGCCCAACGCGACTGTTGCAACTCCCGCCAGCGCACTCAGGGCCCGAATCGCAAACACCCCTTCACCAAAAATCGCCATCCAGGCATGGAGCACTAAAAAGTACAGCGGCGGATGAACGTCATGCCCCAGGTGAAACCAGATACGCCCCGGCGACTGAACCCCCACCAACGCCGAGAACGCTTCATCGGTCCAGAAATAAGGAAGGCTGATGCAGTAAAACCGAACAATGATCGCGAGCATCATGACAAGCACCCACCCACCGCTTTCTACCGATGAGTGCAGGGATAGAAACCCCGTATCGTCACGACGCTGAAAGTTCATATTTTCTCCCCGACAATGTAAACCTGATAGAAACAGGTGCCTGCCCACCGACGACTCACCCTCATCGTGAATCCGTATTTACGCTAAACGCTCTCGATAAAACGCTCTGCTGTCATTGATAAAGGCTAGCTAACGGGGCTGCTCGGATTGGTTTTTTTTTGGTTTTTCACCGAATCCCGCGACTCACCGAAAACAATCGGACGTCCCCATCCCCCTTCGTAAAGGTATCGAGCAGCCGCCAGCTTTCAGGGATAACGACCTGTTGCGCCCCATCACCACGGCCGTCCAGCACCCACACGCGACCTGAACCCGGCGTCAGGCGTTCAAGGTTGTCGAGATAGACCTTATCTGCGTTTTGTTGAGTCAGTGTCGAGGTTAGATAGCCGTCAGGACGTCCGGAAGTACCGTCCTTTTTGGGGGGTGTATAAAGCATCGGAGTCACGCCGGTCTTGTTGTAGTACGCAAAGGGGTAGTAAAGAAAATTGTTGGCAACCACGACACCGTCGTCGGGACGAGCAGAGGCATTAATGTAGTCTGCCAACGCATCGACCTTGTTGACTTCGACATAGACAACATGACCCCTTTGATGAACGTTATATAACCCGACACTTTCCATCGACACTATCAATAGCAACAGAACAAAAAACAACGCTTTTGCGCGCCCCCACAGTGCATCCAGTGCCACCGCCAGGATCATCGGAAAGCCCAGCGCAACAAACACAAAATAACGATAAATAAACAGTGGCCGAACCAGTGAGACCCCTGCAATCAACACCAGAGGAAACCAGGTATAGATGACGAGCAGTGTGCTGAATCTTTTCTCACTCGTGTCCCGCATGACAATGACTGCCGACACCAGCAACATCAATAACGGCAGACTATAGAACAGCCAGATTGATTCTTTTGGCCCATCGCTATAGCTCACAAACTGCCAGAATGCTGACACCACCGTCGGAACATCCAGCGGCGCTATCCAGTTAAACCCGGAAAACCTTAACTGATTCATCAGGCTCGGAACCCAGGGCATGAACAGTAAAATGACCGCCCCATTGGCCATCCACCATGCAGGCGCTAGCAACTGTTTGTGTTGTGCTACGCGTTGAAACCTCAATACCAAAAGCCAGGCCCAGTGTGACGCCATGCACACAGCGGCAAAATAGTGAGTATAAAGTCCTGCCAGCATCAGCAACGCATAGACAGCAAGCAGCCAATGACTGCCTGAGCCTTTTACCCAGTAGACGAAAGCAATCGTTGCGCTAACCATTAGCAACGCGAGTAACGCATACATGCGAACTTCCTGACTGTAGCGTACCGCTATGGGCAGCAACGCCAACATGATTCCGGCCAGCATCGCCGCCCGTCGCGTACTGACCAAACGAACCAGCCAGATGCCCAGCCCGACGGTGACGACGTCTGCCAGTGCACTCAGGCTTCGAGCAGCAAACACTCCATGTCCGAATACATTCATCCATTCATGCAACACCAGATAATACAGCGGCGGGTGCACATCCCGGGCCGTATGGAACAGGATTTGAGAGGGCGAATATGAACTCAACAACAAGGTAAACCCTTCATCAGCCCAGATGGCAGGTTCACTCAAGTCGTGAAAACGCACTCCCGCTGCCGCTAGAATAATCAGCAGTATCCAGCACGTGCTCTGGAGAGTGCGGGCACTCGAACGGTTAACCTGGCTTACCACTTATCCTCTCCAGAAGAGGGCACTTCTTTCATGACGATAAAGCCATAATCGCCAATCAGGTACATAGAGTAAAACGTGCTGTCCACCACGGGTGTGTACCTTTGATACCCTACCAGCGTCGCATTTCTCCGCCCATCTTCGATAACGACATTGGTCATTCCCTCTCTGAGCAGATTTTCAGACAGCATGTAAAAATCAATATTGAGTATGTATTTCAGCACCGGCATCCGTTCAAAGCTTCCCTTGGCACTTAGCAACCAACTGTTTGAATAGTTTATGGCCATGTATATCCGCTTCGCTTCGCGCAAGCCTTGATGCGAAGCAATATCATAGGCCATATTGAATTCAGCATTCAGTCCAAATGCTTTCTGCAGATTCAGTACCCGCCCATACGCATACGACATCGACAGCATACTCAGCAACGGCACAATCAATACAACACCGAGCCTGGCATCAACCGTCACCAACCCCTGATGAGCCAGGTAAAACAAAAACACCAGCAGCACACCAAAACCCAACAGCGTTCTGGCGCCCTCATGGAAAAACCTGAACAACAGGGCCGAACCCGACACCAGAAAAACCAGGAATAAAACCATCAGAAAATACAAAAAAAACAGCAGCATCTTATTTAACGATGTCTCTTTCCCCTGGGTGACAGTTCGCCCAATCAGCCCTCCCCCAACGACCGCACACACCACCATCAGCCACGCCAGCCAACGATTCCCTCCTTGAAAAAGCAATCCGATTTTTCCGACTAATACGCCTACATTGTTCAGGACCAGCAAAAGCCCGCTCGCATTGAACGGAATCATCTCCAGGCGCTCATGGGTCATGAGTGGATAAGCCAGCAAGAAATAAATGATCAAACCCGCTACCCACTGCACCGTTTTCACTCCTGCCATTGATAATAAACAGCCAAGGGACTCTTTATTATCAAGACCTCTCACGAACTCGATGCAGCACAGCCCAAAAAACACATTGATACTCAGTTGATACAAGCTGAGCCCCACCGCAATCAATGCGCCAGGCACCAGTACCTGAACGACGCCAGCTTTATGTTGAAAGACCATTGCATACATCATCGCCACCAGGCTCAACGCCGTTGCTGGCCCGTCATATTGATACGATAAATTCTGTAGGAAAAACGGGTTGTACCACAGAGGCAGGAGCACTAGACAGCATGAAACAGTCGGTGCTTTGTAGTAATGCATCGTCAGTTTCGTCAAGGCAAACGCCATCGCAAGCGTGGCGATCAGCAAGGGTAAGGGGAACATATCGGGCGCGCCCGAGGTGAAGCTCAAGGCGTTGTAAAACAGCTCGACCAGTAACCGCCCTTGCCCTGCCCAGCCAGTACCGGCCGCCAAGGACCGCCAGTTATCATCTATATAGTAATAATCGACCAGTATCAGAGGGAGTACATAAACAAGAGTGGCGAGTAAAAAAAACACAAACACTTCACGACCGCGCAACTCCCTATTCAATACACTCGCCCTCTTCATTTCGGCGCTCCTTTCCCGGCCCGGACCTCACCACTTTTTTTTACAGTTCGCGCTTACCTTTGCCGCCTACAATATCTTTCACCACATACCTCGGCCGGTGTTTCGACTCAATATAGATTCGCCCTACATACTCACCCAATATGCCAATGCCGATCAGTTGAACACCCCCCAGGAATAAAATCGCGGTCATCAACGAAGGGTAACCCGGTACGTTATTGCCGAAGAAAATCTTGTCCAGCACCATGTAAATGGCATAGAGAATCGCAAACAGGGAAATCGCGCTACCGACATACGTCCACAACTGTAAAGGCACTGTACTAAAAGACGTAATCCCCTCCAGCGCCAGATTCCAGAGTTTCCAAATGTTGAACTTGGTGGTACCCGCCACACGTTCCGCCCGTTCGTATTCGACGACGGCGGTATTGAACCCCGCCCATGAGAGGATGCCCTTCATGAACAACCGGTGCTCCGGGAGCGTGCGAATCACATTCACGACCTTGCGGTCCATTAACCGGAAATCACCGACGTTCTCTTCTATCCGGGTGTAAGCGATCCGGTTCAACAGGTGATAGAACAGTGCGGCGCTGTGCCGTTTCATATAACTGTCAGCGGTGCGATCGTGGCGCTTGGCAAGTACCACATCAGCCCCGTTCTGCCACTCCCGGATCAACAAGGGGATCACACTGATCGGGTCCTGCAAATCGACATCCATCGGTATCACCGCATCGCCGGTGGCGTACTCCAACCCGGCAAATAACGCGGGCTCCTTGCCGAAATTGCGCGAAAAATTGATGACCAGCACATGCTCGTCAGCCAACGCGATGGCTTTGGCCTGTGCTGCTGTCTGGTCGGAACTGCCGTCATTGATGAACACGATCTCGACGTCACAATCAGCGATCGACAGTTCCTGACGAACTGCCTGATAAAACAGGTTAATCGCCTGTTCTTCATTGAACACGGGAACAATCAGCGAGATCTTCACTGCTTACGCCCCCGAAAGATGACATATTTTGAGTAAAAAAAACCGCAGACCAGGCTGATACCGGAGAAGACCACCAACGTCATCAACCCTGGCAGCAGTAACTGATCCCCCACATACCCCACGCCATAACTCAACACCCCCATGAGCCCGACAAACAGCACATACCGTGGAACACTGGTTCTTTGTTTGAAGGTGTATCGCGCATTGGCATAAAAGGAAAATGAAACGGCCAGGCAAAAGCCCACGAAGTTACTGGGTGCCTGACGAAAACCCATGACTGTGTGCATAACAAAAAACGTCGACCAGTGGATCAACGTATTAAGCAGGCCAACCGACACGAATCTGGGGAAACCGTGAAATGCGGCTCTCATGTCCATTGCGTTTGTTTCCAGTCTGAACGCGCGCTCTGCAGCAAGCTTGGCACCCTTGACCCGCTTGTCTATTTTCCAGTCAATAAATAGACCAATGGCCAAAATGCCGTTCTAAAGGCTCGCTTCAGCCATCAGCGATATGTCCCGCCCCTGCCGTTTGCACGGCCGAGACATCCGGTAATAGCCCGCCTTTGCAATTACCGCCAAATCACGCCACCCTGCGCGCCGCCGATGTGCGGCGCACAGTCTTTTGCCCCGCTGACCACCCTTTACTCACATCTGTTCAAGAGCCCGTTGTCATGACCCAAGGACGCGACCTTCGTATCGATTTCTTTCGCGGACTGGCACTGATCTTCATTTTCTGGGATCACGTGCCACACAACCCCCTCGCCAATTTCACAGTGCGCAATTTCGGTTTCAGCGATGCGGCGGAAATCTTCGTGTTTCTGGCAGGCTACGCGGCGGTGCTGGCCTACGGCAAGATTGCCCGACGCGATGGCTTGCTGATTGCGACGGTGAAGATCCTGCGCCGCGCCTGGGTGCTGTACGTGGCGCATATCTTTTTGTTGGCGGTGCTGATGGGCATCGTGTTCTTTGCCAACAGCCACGTGGAAACCCGTGACCTGGTGCAGGAAATGGGCCTGCAATACTTCCTCAGCAACCCGCAACAGGCCTTGGTCGATGAGTTGCTGCTGCGCTTCAAACCCAACCTGATGGACCCGTTGCCGTTGTACATTCTGCTGTTGCTCGGACTGCCGCTGGTGTTGCCGATGTTGCTGCGCAAGGCCGAGTATGTGGTGGGGTTGTCGGTGGTGCTGTACATGCTGGCGCCGTGGTTTCAATGGAACCTGGCGGCAACCGACGGTGGTGTGTGGTTCTTCAATCCGATGGCCTGGCAGCTGCTGTTTATCCTCGGTGGCGCAGCGGCGATTCACGGTCAGCGCCCCGCGTTGCCGGACACTCGAACCTTGCCACATCAGCCACTGTTTGTTGCGGCAGCGACCTATCTGCTGATCACCGCGCTGATCGCATTGTCGTGGAAATGGCCGACGGTGCATGACGCCTTCATGCCCCGGATGCTGGGCGAATGGCTGTACCCGATCAGCAAGACCAACTTGTCACCGGCGCGGCTGCTGCACTTTTTGGCGCTGGCATACGTCATCGCCAAGCTCTTGCCCAACAGCGGCTGGACGCAAAACTGGCTGGCGCGGCAAAGCTGCCGCATGGGCCGTTACTCACTGGAAGTGTTTTGCTTGGGTGTGCTGCTGGCACCGCTGGCGGACATGCTCAACTCGCTGGCCGGGGATGCGTTGGTCATGCAGATTTTCAGCGCCCTGTTGGGGGCGGGATTGATGGCGGTACTGGCGGCGTGGCTGGATTGGAACAAACGGCTGAACCGGCCGGCACAAGTGGCCGCCGCCTGAAACCAAAAAGCCCCGGTCACTCGACCGGGGCTTTTGCTTTTACAGCATCAGACGATTACGACGCCGCGCGCACCGCCCCCTGCGGAACACTGGTCGGCTGCAGCTTGAACACATAAAACAGCACCGTCAGCAGCACCAGGAACGCAGGTCCCACGTACAGCGCGACGCGGGTGTCCGGGAAGTAGGCCATCAGGCCAACCACCATCACCAGGAACGCCAGCGCCAGGTAGGAACTCACCGGGTACAGCCACATGCGGTACTTGAGAGCGGCACGTTCAGCCGGGGTCAGGCCTTTGCGGAATTTGAGCTGCGCCAGCAGGATCATCACCCACGTCCAGATCGCACCGAAGGTCGCGATGGCGGTGACCCAGACAAAGACTTTTTCCGGCACCAGGTAGTTGAGCAACACGCCCAGCAGCAGCGCGCCGATCGACAGCAACAAGGCGCGACGCGGCACACCGTTCGAGGTTTTGGCGAAACCGGCCGGGGCCTGGCCGTTCTGCGCCAGACTGTAGAGCATGCGTCCGGTGCTGAAGATGCCGCCGTTGCACGACGACAGCGCAGCGGTGATCACCACGAAGTTGATGATGCCGGCAGCTGTCTTGATGCCCAGGCGCTCGAAGGTCATCACAAACGGACTGCCCTGAGTGCCGATTTCGTTCCACGGGTAGATCGACAGAATCACGAACAGTGCGCCGACGTAGAACAGCAGGATGCGCCAGAACACCGAGCCGATGGCATTCGGAATAGTCTTCTGCGGGTTCTTCGCTTCACCGGCCGTCAGCCCGATCATCTCGACACCCAGATAGGCGAACATCACCATTTGCAGGGACATCAATACGCCCTGCACGCCATTGGGCATGAAGCCGCCATGGCTCCACAGGTTGGAAATCCCCAGCGCAACGCCGTCGTTGCCGAAACCGAATGCGATCACACCGACACCGCCGACCACCATCGCAATGATGGTGACGATCTTGATCAGCGCGAACCAGAACTCGAACTCACCGAAGGCCTTGACCGCGATCAGATTGATCGAGCCCATGCTCACCAACGCCGCCAGTGCCCAGATCCAGCGCGGCACATCGGGGAACCAGATGCCCATGTACACCGCCACCGCGGTAATTTCCGCGACGCAGGTCACCAGCCACAGGAACCAGTAGTTCCAGCCCGTGAGGAAGCCCGCCAACGGGCCGAGATAATCTTGTGCGTAACGACTGAACGAGCCGGCGACCGGGTTATGCACCGCCATTTCGCCAAGGGCGCGCATGATCACCAGGATCGCCAGACCGCCGATGACGTAAGACAGCATGATTGCCGGGCCGGCCATTTCGATAGCCTTGGCTGAACCGAGGAACAGGCCGACACCGATACAGGCACCGAGCGCCATCAAGCGAATATGCCGTTCACCGAGTTCGCGTTTGAGCGGGCCACCCTGAGGGGTCTCGCCGTGGGGCAGGTGATTGCCAACGGTCATAGGGGTACAACCTCATCTTGTTATTGGATATGGCCACCGAGTGTCGAAGCACAGACCGATAGGCCTGAACTTCCTGAAACCGGATCCACTTCATGGGTAGATCCGTCTTGTAGGACAAAACCTGCAAGATCAGCGGGGCGTGCAGTATAAAAAGCCCCATGCAGGGCTTTTCACTATATAAACGACAAGATTCAGCCAGAACTCTCGGCAAAAGCGGTCCTTGCGGAGGGGCATTACCTGGGATTCAGCCTTGAACTCGCCAGCGAAGCGGCACCGAGTATTGCACAACAATGGTGCGGCGTCATGCCCCTACCTAGGCCGTATTTACCGGCTTGATGGCTCTATCTCGTACCTTTCACCCCTAACTCAATACTGAAGGGCATCCTGTGGCGAGGGGGCTTGCCCCCGCTGGGCTGCGAAGCGGCCCCAAACCGGTATTCCCATTCCATCGGCTACACCGCATGTCATTTACCTGCGACTGCTGCGCCCGAACGCGGGCCCGCCGACGGGGGCAAGCCCCCTCGCCACAATGAGTCCTGCTTTGGATTCAGAATATTCCGCAACAGGCAGAGCGCCGGAACCGCCAATAGAACGCTAGCGTTAATCACAAAGATGAACTCAGGAGGCAATGGATTGCCAAGCCAACCAAACTCTCACCGCCTGCGACTCGGTCGACACTCCGAAGCTGGACGCGCATATCTCATCACTGCAGTCATTCACAATCGCCAACCCATATTTTCCGATTGGCGGATAGGACGCCTGCTTGTCGCTGAACTGCGACGAGCTCACGACCAAGGCCAGGCAAGTTCATTGGCCTGGGTAGTAATGCCCGATCACTTTCATTGGTTACTGGAACTGCAAGATCACAAACTGAGTCACGTGGTCGGATCTACTAAGTCACGTTGCACCCTGATAGTGAACAAAACCCTGAGACGGCACGGACCACTCTGGCAAAGCGGTTACCACGACAGGGCAATACGCGACGGTGAAGACCTGCTCCCTTTCGCCCGATACATCGTCGCCAACCCATTGCGAGCAGGACTGGTGGAAAACATCGGCGATTATCCGCTTTGGGATGCAAGCTGGCTGTGAACATCTGAATCCGGAACCAAACACAGAACCCGTGGCGAGGGGGCTTGTCGGAACGCCGCACCGCCCCGTTCGGCTGCGCAGCAGTCGCTGATCGGTTACACACCGTGTGCCTGAAGAGCTGGGGATGCAGGTTTTGGGGCCGCTCCGCAGCCCGGCGGGGGCAAGCCCCCTCGCCACAGGATCACGATCAGACGATCGTCATAAATTCTGCATTCACAAATTTTTCACCGGTTCCAACCAGCGTCTAAGCTTCAGTCAAGTCCGATCAATCTGCGTAAATGGATCAATCGACTATGGGCGCTTTGTGGCAATCCGATTCGAGTGAAGCTGTTGTGCCAACTGACAACGTGGAAGAAGCGCCTTCACCGAAAAAACCTCGCCGTCCTCGTTATGGC
The DNA here is from genome assembly GCF_003732175.1 of Pseudomonas brassicacearum. Taxonomy (GTDB): domain Bacteria; phylum Pseudomonadota; class Gammaproteobacteria; order Pseudomonadales; family Pseudomonadaceae; genus Aquipseudomonas; species Aquipseudomonas brassicacearum_G. The sequence continues at coordinate 73,276 of NZ_MOBI01000013.1, read as the reverse complement.
TGGCGACTGTTCTGGTTGCTGTTATTGATTATTCTGGTTGCGCTCGGTTGGGCAGCCTCCAAGGAAATGCGCACCTCGAAACTGCAGGCGCGCGAATTCAGCCAGTTTGCTGCATCGCTGAGTTACTCGATGCAACCAGGGCCCAGCGATTCAATTTTCTATCCGGGTGCCGGGCCTTTCGACAAGCGCCTGGGCTACAGTTCTCTGGGTGAGTTTTTGCCGCGCTTGCTCAAGCGTGGCTACATGATCTCCGCGCAAACCCGTTTCTCACCGAAACTGTTCAACTACAGCGAAAAGGGCTTCTTCGTGCCCTACGCGGAAAAAATCCAGGCCGGTTTATCCATTACCGACTGCCGCGCCTTGCCCTTGTATCAGTACAACTATCCGCAGCAGCTGTATTCGAGCTTTGCCGCGATCCCGCCGCTGGTGGTGCACAGCCTGCTGTTCATCGAGAACCGCGACCTGCTCGACCCCAAACAACCCCTGGCAAACCCCGCTGTGGACTGGCCGCGTTTTGGCAAGGCAGCCTGGTCGCAAATCGCCAAACTGCTGCACCTGCCCGGTCAGACTGCCGGTGGCAGCACCCTGGCCACTCAGCTGGAAAAATACCGCCACTCACCCGATGGCCTCACGGTGTCGGGCAGCGAGAAAATCCGTCAGATGATTTCCGCCAGCGTGCGCGCTTATCAAGATGGCCCGCAAACCCTCACGGCTCGTCAAAACATCGTGCGCGATTACCTCAACAGCGTGCCGCTGTCGGCGGTGCCCGGCCATGGTGAAGTGCATGGCATGGCCGAAGGGCTGCGCGTGTGGTACGGCGCCGATTTCAATCAGGTCAATAAAGCCCTGACGAGTGTTGCCAGTGACCCGCTGAGTCTGTCTCAACGCGGTCTGGCCCTGCGTCAGGTACTGTCGCTGATGATCGCCCAGCGTCGGCCTTCACACTACTTGGCCAATGGCCGTGACGAACTGGCAGAACTCACCGACAGCCACATCCGCCTGCTCGCACAAAACGCTGTGATCGACGACCCGCTGGCCGCTGCCGCACTGGCCAGCAAGGTGACCTACCGCGACTGGCAACAACAGCCGACCATTCAACCGATTGAATCCAACAAGGGCATCAGTGTGGCGCGCAGTCGGCTGGCCGCCCTGCTCAATCGTCCTTTGTATGACCTCGATCGCCTTGACCTGTCGGCCACCAGCACCTTGCAGTACGACCTGCAAACCAAGGCCACCGCGTACCTCAAGCATTTGGCCGACCCGACCTACGCGGCGCAACTGGGCCTGCTCGGCGAACACTTGCTGACCCCCACCAGCACGACCCAGGTGCGTTACAGCTTCACCCTGTTCGAGCGCACCCCCGATGGCTCGCGGGTGCGCGTGCAGACCGACAGCACCGATCAGCCCTTCGACATCAACGAAGGCAGCAAACTGGAACTGGGCTCCACCGCCAAACTGCGGGTATTGACCTCCTACCTGCAAATCATCTCCGAACTGCACGACCGTTATGGCGACCAGCCACCGGCCGTGCTGAAAAAAACCGCTGTCCCCGAGCAGGACGTGATTTCTCGCTGGGCCGTCGATTACCTGATCCAGAACACCGACCGCAGCCTGCCGAAAATGCTCGATGCTGCGCTCAACCGTACGTACTCGGCCAACCCCGGCGAATCATTTTTCACCGGCGGCGGCCTGCACACCTTTCACAACTTCCGCAAGGAAGACAACGGCCGCAGCCCGACCCTGCGCGACGCCCTGCGCGAATCGATCAACCTGCCGTTCATTCGCCTGATGCGCGACCTGGTGCGCTACAGCACTTACTCGGGGCCCAACAGTAGCGGCCAGTTGCTCAATGACGATGACAACCCGCGGCGCCAGGAGTATCTGGCGCAATTCGCCGACCACGAAGGCACCGCGTTTTTACTGCGCTTCTGGAAGAAGTACCAGAAGAAGGACACCCAGGCTCGCCTCGAGACCTTCCTCGACAGCATGCACCCGACGGCGATTCGTCTGGCCGCGGTGCACCGTTACCTGCTGCCCGAAGCCAGTCAGGAAAGCTTCAACAGCTTTGTGCGCGCACACCTGAAAACGGCCAAAAACACCGATAAGAATATCGACAGAACCGCCGGCAAGCTCAACGAAAAACTCACTGACGAGCGCCTGGAGAAACTCTATAAAACCTACGGACCAGGCGCCTTTGACCTGCCCGATCAAGGCTTCATCGCCAAGGTCCACCCTCTGGACCTGTGGCTGATGGGCTACTTGCTGAACCACCCCGACGCCAAGTTCAGCCAGATCGTCAAAGCCAGTGAATTCGAGCGTCAGGAAGTCTACAGCTGGCTGTTCAAGAGCCGGCACAAGAGTGCCCGCGACAGCCGCATCCGGACCATGCTGGAGATCGAAGCCTTCCTCGACATTCACCAGCGCTGGCAGAAAGTCGGCTACCCGTTCGACCACCTGGTGCCGTCACTGGCCACCGCCATCGGCAGCTCCGGCGATCGGCCAGCGGCTCTGGCAGAGCTGATCGGGACGATCCTCAACGATGGCGTGCGGATGCCGACCCTGCGCATCGACAGCCTGCATTTCGCCGCCGGCACGCCGTATGAAACAACGGTGATCAATGACCCGGACAAAGGCAAACGCGTGATGCCGTCCGAAGTGGCGACGGCGATGCGCGAAGCGTTGTCGCAAGTGGTCGACGCCGGTACCGCCAAGCGGGTCGCCGGTACGTTCAAACTGCCAAACGGCACCCCGCTGGCCATGGGCGGCAAGACCGGCACCGGTGACAACCGCATTGAAGCCTTCGGTTCCGGCGGACGGGTGCTGAGCTCGAAATCGATCAACCGCACCGCCACGTTCGTGTTCTACATTGGCGAGCATCACTTCGGCACCCTTACCGCCTTCGTGCCTGGCGCCTCGGCCGAATCCTTTAAATTCACCTCGGCCTTGCCGGTGCAGGTACTTAAAGGGATGGCACCGATTCTCACACCGTATCTGCAACCGGGGAGCAACACGCTGTGTCTGCCTGTCAACGTAGCGCAGCGCTGATGAAGCAGAACATTAAAGGAAGGTAGTAATTAGTTGTTTTCGGCATTGTAAATTTCAATGCCTTATCCGCGCGAACACCTGTTTAACAGTTGAATTTCAGACTTTTACTTTGAGCCCCGGGAGTTAGGCTGATACCCCCGATAAAGACTCAAGGTTTATTAAAAGCATGTCTGACTTACAAGGAAGTATCTCTGCTCGCCAGTCACTGGAGGCGAGCGATAATAAAGGCCGCCATTACGACTTCATCAAGAGCCGGATCCACCCCGCTTTCAAGAACACTTCATTGCAAAGGGTTCGGGAGCTTAGCCTCACAAAAACACGGGCTGCGCCATGGATAACGACAGCCACAGACTTCGATCACACGTTGTTACAAGAGGCCAACCTTAAACTCTGGTCCTCTCAAAACAAGGTGGACCGGTTTATTGATAAGTTACAAGACGTTTATGAGTTCGCAGAACCCATACTCACCCATGCACTGATAAAACAGTTCGGCGTCAATACCAATGTCAGAACCACTTACTTGCACCTTTATCTACCCAAGGATCGCCCTTGGTATGTCATCAACACGTCCGGCGGCGTTGTCACCCGAACCGTCTCGCTGCTGGACGCCGCCTTACACAACTTCGCGCGTACTGAAACCTGTGAGCCAGACTCCGACTTCATCAGCCAGCCCGATGCTCGCGGGCACTTCGACATCCTGCCGATCAAACGCAAAATGTCCATCGCCCAGTTCCAGACCCTGTGCCGCGAACTGGACATTGGTGCGCGCTATACCCAATACCTCGAAGAACAGTTGCTGCCCAGTGACGGCCTTGCACAGAGCTTTTTGAAACTCAACATTGTCGAGAGCCAGAAAGCCGCCTTTAAAGCGGCTGCGCAACAGGCGGTGATGACCGGCGACATTGACGCCGACGCTCGCGACCTGATCCTGATGATGCTCGATGGCCAGCGCAACCTCACCCGCAAAGGCCGGGTGATGCAGTTCGCCGAACTGTCCATCCTGGACAACCTCCTGACCGGAATCGTGTTGATTACACCGAGCCCGGAACAAAAGATCCGCGACGTTACGCCAGTGTTCGCTTATGTCCCGCAGGACCCTGAGCATCCACTGAAAGAATACCCGTCAACCGTCGCTTTCATGAATGAACTGACTTGCCAGCTGCGCGACAACGACGTCATATCGTCCACAGGAATGACTTACCAGCAGTACTTCAGTCGGTTCGTCGATCAGCAAGAGCGGGGGCATTTTTTCGGCGGGCTGCAACAACGCCTGTTCGAGGTGAAATGGCATCAGAAAGAGCCGCTGGACCAGAGGCCTAGCTGGAGGGAAGTCCCGGTGACCGCCCCCCATCTGCAATTCAGTGCCGAACCGATCACCGGCGAATTCTGGGAGTACCTTTACCAGCAAAAACTGAACAAGATCCTCAATGACGCCCGACACATCGCCGTGTCCACCGCCGATACCGATCGCAACGCCCGTTGGGCCTGGTGGGACAATTTCAAAAAAATAGTCTCGGACCTCTTCAACGTCGCGCTGATGATCGCCACCCCCTTCGTCCCGGGCCTGGGAGAATTGATGATGGCCTACACCGCTTACCAGATTGCCAGCGACGTCATCGAGTTTGTCGTGGACCTGACCGAAGGCCTGTGGATCGAAGCCGCCGAGCATATCGTAGGCGTGGTGACCGACGTCGTTCAGCTGGCGGCATTTGCGGCGGGCGCGCAGATTGGCCAGTTCGCTCGCTTGAAACTCTCGCCGCTGATCGAAGGCATGAAACCAGTGGAACTGCCCAACGGCCAGCCCCGCCTGTGGCCCCCCGATCTCAAACCTTACGAACTGCCCGATTACACGTTACCGGCCAACTCCAGGCCTGACGCGTTGGGTATTCACTCCCACGAAGGCCAGGACATTCTGCCGCTGGATGAAAAACATTACGCCGTGCAGCAAGACCCGAAAACGGGCAGCTATCGCGTCAAGCATCCACACCGTTCCAACACCTATTTACCAGAGTTGAAACACAACGGTCTCGGTGCCTGGACCCACGAAGGCGAAAATCCGCGCGCGTGGGAGAACCCGACACTGATGCGTCGTCTCGGCCACTCCGTGGACGGTTTCAGCGATGCAGAACTCGACCACGTTCGCCTCGCCAGCGGCACCGAAGACGGTGCGTTGCGCCGGATGTACGTCGACAATACGGCCCCGCCACCGTTACTGGACGACAGCCTCAAACGTTTGAACATCCAGCGCCAGACCCGACAAGCCATTGAACGAATTCGAACAGGCCTGCCTCTGGACTCATCTTCTTACTGGTTTGAACCGCTGGCGACTTACCTGGACGGCTGGCCTTCGGATAAAGCCCTGAGGGTCTATGAAAACACCGACATGACCGGCCGGTTCCGCCAGTACGGCAATGCCGACGCGACCGACGAGCAAACCCTTTCCACCAGTCTGTCCCACCTCCTGAGCGACCGGTTTGCGCCAAGCCTGGTCGAGTTCCTCAGCGAAGAAGAGCTGCAAGCCGTGCTCGGTGGACCAATCGCCAAAAACAATCGGGTGCAAGCGCTGCGTAATCGTCTGGCGGACGAAGCGAATCGCCTGAACGCCGATATCGTCAATCAGCTGTATCAGGGGGCAGAAGCGTCCAACGATCCGCGGGTCCGGCTCATTCGCCAGGCATTTCCGCAACTGCCGTCCCGAGCGGCACAGACGTTGTTGAGCAGTAGCGAGGGTGCAGACCTCAACCGCATGACTCAGGAGCAACGCCTACCGTTGAACCTCAAGATCCGCGCGCGTGAAGCGGCCTTCGAAGCCCGGACCAACCATGCGTACGAAGGCTTTCACGATGGGGCGCAGTGGGTGCCCGAAACCGAAAGCCTGGTGCTGAATGCGCTCAGGATTCATACCGATACGTTTGCGCAATTGCGCATCGAGGTTCGCGAAGGCAGCGATGCCGGACCACTGCGCGGCAGTGTGGGTGCGCAGGACGCATCGACGGTCCGGCTGCTGGTCAGGGATGACATGAACCGATTCGAAGTCTGGGACGCTGAGAACCACAAACTGCATGAAGCCACTGACTTTTTCGAAGCCGTGCTCAAGGCCTTGCCGAAAAACCAACAAACGCAATTGGGTTATCGGCCTGGCCAGGGTGCATTTTTCAAGCAATGGGTGATGGTCAAGACCGAGACGCCTGCCGAACGCCGCACAGCGCTCGCCGCACCGCCGATCCGTCCGTTGGCTGACCATGAAGACATGCTGCTGTTACGCGGTCCCGGCTTTTCCATCACAGCAGCCACGCTCACCGAACGGGTGCAGGACCTGTACCCCCACTTCAACGACAGGGAGGTCAATACCTTCGTTCGATCCCTGGGCTCGCAAGAGCAAGGGCATCAGACACTGACGAGACTGGACCGTGAACTGGATGACCTTCGCGTGTTGCTCCATCGGTGGCGATACCAGCAACCTGATACGTGGGGGCCGGATCGTCAGGGGTTCGTGAATGGTGGCGGTCTGCACATTTGCGAACGGCTCGTCGATTGTTTTAAAAGAAAACCCACTGTCTTCGGCGAACGCAGTACCACCGTCGACGGCGGCTATGCGCTGGATCTGTCAACAGAGTTCGATGTTCTTGATCTCGAACGCTGGTGGAAAGAGCTGCCGGATATCAAGCACTACCTCGATCAGGTCAGCACCTTGAACCTGGACCGCGCGACCTTTTCCGCAACCTCTACGGGGCTGTTGAAGGACTTCCCCCATCTTCGGCAACTGAGTGCCAGGAGTTGCGGGCTGACGCAGCTGCCTGAGGATGTTGGCAAGATGCACTATCTTCGAACGTTGCGTCTGATGAACAACGAAATCACGTTGACACCCTCGGCTGTCGAACATCTGAAAAACCTGACCCACATGGAAACGCTCAGGCTCGATGACAACCCGCAATTGACGAGGTTACCGAACGTTGAACGCATGCCCAAGCTGAGCATCCTGAGTTTGAGCAACACGGGCGCAACCACGTGGCCCGACGGCCTCTTCGCACCCGTCAGCAAGCGTCGACCGCGTGGTTTTTTTCTGGATCTGCAGGAGAACCCGATCAGTAAAATTCCGACCGTCGTACCCGGCTCGGAGGATGCATTCATCGTGGCGCGAACCCGTTTGTACGAAAAGGATCTTTCAGAGGTAAATCTGGTCATTTTCAAAGAGTATCGGCGCTCGGTCGGCATTTCTCCCAAGCAGCTCTATACCGACGCCGCTACCGATGCGATGGCCCAATGGCCAATGAACGACGACTCTCAATGGTGGAGTGCCGAGGTCTCCGGGCTGGGCACCTTCCGGCAAGAAGCCTGGCACGACTTGATGACCGAACCTGATTCTGAGGGTTTTTTCTTGCTGATCCAGAAGCAGACCCTCTCGGCCGATTACCGGGCCGGCGGGGAAATGCGCAGACAGCTCAGCAGCCGGGTATGGCGAATGATCGAGGCCATTGATCTGGACAGCGAATTACGCAAGGAACTGTTCGAGATGGCGACAGCGCCTACCACCTGCGCTGATGCAGGGGCCCAGGTGTTCAACCATATGGGCATCAAGGTGCTCGCGTCCGAAGCCTATGCCTTATCGACGTCGGGCGCGATCCTTGAAAGCAGGTTGGTGACCCTGGCCAAAGGCGCCGCTCGTCTCGCGCGGGTGGATGACATTGCACGTGCTGAATTCGCCAAGCGAGGGGGCGGCGATGAGGTTGAGGTATTCCTCGGTTTTGAGATCGGGCTTGCTCAGCGTCTCGGGCTACCCTGGCAGTCCGAAAGGATGGTTTACGTGGAATGGGCCGGCGTGAACAAAGAAATGCTCGATACCGCCTATGACACGGTGACATCGATGGAGAGTGGCGATGGACTGATCAATGAAATGATCGAGCAACCCTTCTGGGAGAAATACCTGCGCAACACCTACCCGATCGAATTCAGGCGCAATACCCGACTGTACGAAAACAAGACCGACCTGCTGGATGAGTTGCGCGAAGCTCAACACGCCTGGGCCCGTTCCAAAGGCATGCAGATTGCGCAACGACGGGCACTCAAACAGCGCGTCCAGGACCTCGCCAGGCAACTTAACGTCGACGACAGCGTTGTACTCACCAATGAAGACATGACCGATGAGGCCTATGGCAGGTTGTTGAACGACATCGGCTACGAGGAGAAGCAGCTGAGCAGGCGGTTGACGCGCGAGGCGTTGCACAAGGCCGTGTAGAGGTAACCCGCCCTGAAGGCTCGCGGAGCAGCTTTCAGGGCGTTACATGCAAACCGGTTCGCGCCTCACGGTTATCCCACTTCGGAGTCCCAGATCACCGTGATACTCCCGGAATAGTTGGCCGCTACGCCGGGTTTCAACATGTAGTCCACGTAAGAGCGTGCAATTTCGAAGTGCAAAACACCTGGAGCCCGATCCACATAAAACCCGGGTTTGAATGCTTGCGCACTCACCTCGCCCACGTGCAACGGATGACGTTTGACCGGTTGCCCGCTGAGGTTCGTCAAGCCGCTGGGCAGGCTGACACTGAGCTGCACCGTGGCTGCGCGTTGTGAAACCGGGTCACGAATCATGCAATCGAACAGCCCCGGAATCTGGCACTCCACGAGCATCTTGAAACGACTCGATGCCGAAATATTGAACGTCTGATCGCGAAACAGCCGCGTTGGCTTGCGCCCCTGAGTCAGCCAGGCCTGCCACCCCCCCTGAGGGACCAGTTCGACGCGATTGCCACCGGGTGGAATCTCGACCTTGAGCGTATGCCGAACATCCAGAGAGAAGTTGAGGGTCAGTTGGTTGTCACTTGGAATCATGACATCGCCCATATCGAAATCCTGATGAGGGCCGACCATATAGTTAATAGAACCGGTGTATTTACCCGCCACCATGTCCAGCGGGTCAGGTGTTCGCAGTTCATAAGCGAAAACGAAATACCGATACCCAAAGGACATCGGAATGTCGAAGAGCGCCTTCTTGCTGCACACGCCCGCCCCCACCGGGACTCTCCAGAAACTGTTGTAACCATGAGGTCCACTGGTATACCAACCAACCCCTTGGCAAGGAGCCGGAGCATACACCCAGCCTCCGCCGCTCCACAAATTGTCCCACCCTCCACCCCCGGTTAATTCGGTGACGGTGCGGGGAATTGACGCTTCGTGACCAATACCGCCGATCCGTATGGAAAGCACTTTGGAATCACCTGACTCATGCGTAACGCGCACGTCTCTCCATTCCGAGGGAACCCGGGTCATGCCGCCCTGGCGAGGGTCGGCATGATTGGCCAGAATCGGCGCATTGGCCGTGAATAAAATGGGCGCACGAAGACTGAAAAGGTTAAAGGGTGCACAGGCCGCCGGGACCTGATTACAGAAACCCACAGAGGGTGTTTTATTGACGAATTCATTTTTTTGCGGCTTCGCCGAGTCGGGCTCGAACACCGCCTCAATGTCCAGCACCACCGCTTGCGCCTGCATTGCAAACACAGCGCACACCAGACTGCTCAATACACAGCCACTCAGTGTCCGGGCCAGTCGCCCGCTCAATAAGCTCATCATTTCGGTAACACCGCATTAAAAGTCATATTGACGCTGCCAAAGTAATTGCCGGGTTTATAAACCCCATCGACGGGCGGCACGGGTATGACTTCCAGCAAAACCCGTTTACCCAGGGCGGCATCGCTCAGAGAAACCACTTCACTGCTTTCCAGCTCGCTCAATAACGTGCCGTTGAACAGAACACGCAAGCCAATGTCATGGGCATCGGTGCCGTTGGACAGATAAGGCCTGCCTTCAAGCCGGGCCTTGATCGAACCGGCTTCATTCTTGACATCGAAATACTTGCGCAAGCCGCCCAAGGTCGACGTCACCAGATTCCACGGCAGTTGCTGCTCACGATGTATCCAGCCAGAGTCCGCCGGAATGACGTAGAACGCCTGGCTCGGGACCGTCACGAACACCTCGAAGTGATGCACCTCGCGGGCTGCAAACGCCGAAGTACATGCCCACAGGGCAACAGCCGACAAAGGCACGACAGTCAGTTTTTTGAACATGCTCATCACCTGGCGTTATCCCTTCACGTCGAGTTTTTTGCTTTTCTCGCCTTCAACCAGAGTGAAGCGGTATTCGCGACCGGCCTGTTTCTCGAACTGAAAGGTCCGGCCCGCGAGGATGTGATGCTTGGTCGTCGGCTGGCAGTCCTGCTCGTTTTTCACCGCGCAGTCCTTGAACTCATCGATCACCACCACGCTGTTGCCGTTGTTGCGAATCCGGTAGTTGCGCGCGTCGTTCTCGATCGCGCTGTCGAAACGGGTTTCCTTGGGGCGCACGAAAAATACCGTGCCGTACCCGGCCAGCACATTGACCCCGGCGGACAGGCCTTTCTTGTATTCTTCACGGTCTTCGCTGGAGACGGCGAACTCATCTTCCTTCTCCGGAACCACCGGTACGAAACGCACCCGGAAATACCGCTCTTTCTCACGCTCGCCCATATACAACAGGCGCGTGCCCTGCATGCCATTGGCCGGCACGATCAATCGGGCCGGGCTGGCCATCAAGCCATCACGGGCGGTCGCGTCGGCCTGGGTTTTGAGCGGCTCTTCCCGTGCGCTGCCATCGGCGTCATAAATAATTTCGAGAATATTGACCTTGACGAACGCGGTGCTGTCACCCCCGTTGAACACGCGTTTCAAGTAAGTACTTTTGTCCCCGTCCAGATAGTCATACACGGTCCCGACATTGATGCTCGGGCCGGCGTGAGCCGTCTGGGTAAATAAGCAAAAACCAAATAATGCCACCAGGCGTTTCATAGTCCTGTCCCTCCTTGAATGAATGCTGCAATGCTGCGACGCACTAAACCTCTGAATCCCAGATAACCGTCACACTTCCCGAGTACTGCCGTTGTGATTCGGGACGAATCATCTCTGCCACTTCGCTTGAAGGAATTTCGATGTGCAGGGTTCCCGGTTTGCGGTCGACATAAAAACCCGGCTGGAACAGTTCAGTGCCGCTGCCATCACGCAGCAATGGCCTACGATTGACGGGTAGACCGCCAACATCGGACACGCCATGGGGAAGACTGACGCTGACGTTCAGCGGTACGACATGACCGGTCACCGGCTCTCGCAAAGAGCATGTTTTGCCGTCCTGGGTGTATTCACATTCAAGTTTCATCTTGAAGCGCGAACTCGCTGAAATATTGAATGTTTGATCCCTGAATAACCGCGTTGGTTTTCGGCCTTGTTGCAGCCAGGCTTGCCAGCCGCCTTGTGGCACCAGTTCAATCCGGTTGCCGCCCGGCGGAATTTCGACTTTGAGGGTGTGTTCGACGGTCAGGGTGAAGTCGAGCTGGATGAGCCCGTCCGCGGCCACGACGACATCGCCCAGATCGAAGTCGCCACCGGGACCGATGGTGTAGACCTGCGTGCCCTGGTAGACACCCGAGGACATCTTCAGCGGATTCGGCGTGCGCAGTTCGTAGGTGAAATCCAGATACCGATAACTGAAACCGGGAATAAGAAATTTCGTCTGTTTGGCACACACCGCTTCTGTGGGGGTCAGCCAGAAAAATCCGAAGCCCGTGGTACCGTGATGGCTTATAGGGCCGATTGCTACGCAGGGACTGGGCGCATGTCGCCAATCATCGGTTGCCCACAACACTCGATGGGACTGGTACATATCCGGTTCGCCCGTGATATCCCTCACGTCGTCGCTAAGCCGATAAACAGCGCCCATCCCGGCAATGCGAACTTCCACTGTGGTCGCTTCGCCCGTTTCGCGGTTCAACACTGGCAACGTTCGCCACGCGGCTGGCGTCTTGATCATCGCGCCCTGTCGTACGTCTGTGTGGTTGGGCTGGATGGGGCCGGTGGACTCAACACCTACGACATGTGAGCGCAGACTGAAAATATTGTGAGCCAAACAGGTGGCTGGTTGGGAAGTGCAGAATCCTTCATTACGCGTCGTATTCCTGAATTCATTGTTCTGCGGATTGCTTGGATCGGGGTTGAAAGTGGCGGTGATCTGCTTAACCACCGCTTCCGCCTGCAACGGCGTGACAACCAGGCAGGCAGTGATGAATATCGTTCTTGCCGTCCGCCATGGCGCAGTGAATAAGCTCATCATTTTGCGGACTCCAGAGATTGAGCAACACACATCAACCGGCGCTCTGCACGGCATCGCCAACATCTGCCAGCGTGTCCGGCGTGCAGCGCAAATCCCCGATCATCAACACATTGTTTTCAGTACGTCCACGGCTCGGGTCCAGCCGGAACTGACACAGCAACTGATTGCCATGCCGCACTTCGAGGGTCGGTGAACCGGCGTTCATTTCCATCGAGAAGAACCCGTCCACTTCGCTGACCCCACGGCTGGCGTGGTTGATGATGTGATGGCCCTTGAGTGGATTGCCCGTGGGGTCAACCAGACGCCCAAGGACGGTGAGGGTTTTCATCACGCGGATCTTGCGATAGTCCACGCCGCCCTTGTTCAAGTGATAGCTGGTACGGGCTGGCTGGATGGTCGCGGCGGGCACATGGTTGCCTTCGAAGTCGAAGCTCACCGAACTGCTCTTGTACGCGGTGATCGGAATGAAATTGCGACCCGGACGCAGACGGGCGCTGCCGCCGCTGAGGTCATCGGCGCGCAGGGCGATTTGATCGAGATCGGACTCCACATCGACGATCATCCCTGCCCCGCTGCCCTGCTGCTGGTTGGTCATGACCAAGTGCTTGCCGCTGGTGGCAATCGTGCTGTCCAGGTTCAAGCCGCCGGTCAAGTTGTTACTGAAAGACGAGCGCTGAACGAACGCATCGCCATTGACTACCTCCGTACTGAAACTGGTGGTCCCGGACAGACCGAGACCGTAAGTGTCGGAAATCGCGGTAGCCGAAACACTCTGCAGCACATGGTCTTGCAGGTCTTTGCGGTAAGTCAGCGAGGCATTGTTGTCGCGCCCACCCTCACGAGAAGTGCGTGAGCCGATGCTGCCGGACCACTGCTCACCGGGGCTGCCGAGCGCCAGGCTGAGCGTCAGGTCGACCCCGCGATTGCGCGAGTCGCCACTGCTGACGCTGCCGGGTCGATCAAACATCGAAAAACGCCAGTTGGCATCGTTGCCGAACAGAGTGCTGCGTTGGGTCCAGCCCAGATCCAGCCCCATCCCTTCAACGTTGCCCTCGCTATGCGAGACCCGCGCATTGACCGAGCTTTTGCTGGTAACGCGGTGGTTGAGCGCCAATGACGAATTGCTGGTCTGGCCGACAAACACATTGCGCTGGCGCACCCGCGTACCGTCGGGCAAGGTTTCAAAGATGTCGGTGGTGTCCAGCCAACTGCGGTTATGACTCAGGAACAGGCTGCCGGCGCCATAGTTGTACATCGTCTGCACATCAAGGCCGGTGCCGTGGTCCTTGGTCTGATAGACATTGGCGAAAAGGCTGACGTTGTTGGCCACTGTCCAGTCAATCGACGAACCGTATTGCATCGTCTCTCGAACCTGACGCCCGGAAACCCCGAGAATCACCCGTGGGTGCAACAAGTAATTGAGCGCGGCGCCAGCGGTCATTTCACCGCTAGCCTGATCCTGCCAGTTACTCCACAGTTTGCTTTCCTGACCGGCGAACAGGTTGTAGCGCCAGCGCTCATCGTGGTTACGCCAGTTACTGGGCTTGTACACCAGCTCCTGGGTGGTCGAGGTAATCTGACCGTCTTCAATCAAACGCACTTCTACTTCGTAGATACCACCGGGCAATGGCCGGGTATCCAGCGTCTGTAAGCCCGCGTCCACCGGCTGGGTGTTGATCATCAGACCATTGCGGTAGATCTCCACCGAAGCCTGGCGATTGGCGGTGACATAAATCGGGTACACCGCAGGTTTCGGGTTGTCGATCGCCAGACTGTCAGAGCTGCCGTACATCACCCCCACCGCCGTGTCAGGGCTGGCGCCGAACGAACGTGGCTGGCGGCTCAAGCCTTCGGAGTTGGGCATGAAATAGCCCAGGCGCAGGAAGCTGCCTTGCAGCTCACGCTGACTGTAGAGCTCGTGTACGGCGTGGTACAGCTGATCGTCCGGACCGCCCAGACGAGCCAGTTGCATGTTGAAACTCTGTGTCCAGTTGCCCAGGCTGCTGCTGGTTTCCAGGCCATAACGGCCACCAAGGTCCTGATCCTGACCGCCATTGAGGTTCAGTTGATTACGCAGGATCAAGCCAGTGCTGCCGACTTCGGGCAGGTTGTAATACTGCTGCACCTGATCGTCCCGTTCGGCGTTCTCCGTGAGAATCGACACCAGCGAGTTTTCGAGGCTGTAGTGCACGGCCAACAGTTGTTCGAGGCAGTTGGCCTGGCAGGCGCCCAGCGCCACGCCTTGTTTCAGATAGTGGGCCCAGATGTCGCGTTCGCTGGGTTTGATTGTGCTGTCGCTGACATCATTGAAGTCAACTAAGGTGATTCGATCGTCGCGGGTTAACACGACCATCGCTTCACCGAGAAACTGTTGATCAAGTTCCACTCGCACCGCCAGCGGTACATCAAAGAAGTGCTCTTCGAACTCGCTCGGTAAACCCTTGGCTTGCGCAAGCAAACTTCGGGGTGTGTGACCGTTGTCCGCTGGCGCGGCCAGGGCGGTTGCACAAAAACATAGGGCAAGCGCCGTCGCGATGGGAGTCATCGGGAACATGAACGGGATACTCTGAAGATAAATGCGTTGAAACCCGATCGACAGGCAGTGATTACCCATCGACCGGTAAGTGTTAACGAATAAGGCTGAGCCTTAAGTCATGACTGACTTAGATGCGCGGAACGGCATCGAAGATCACGACTGGGTTGGCCGTGTAAAGACCTGTCTGAGTGCTAATAGGCGGGGCGGCAGTAATCACCAGATCAGCCCGCATGCCCCCGTTGGATGCGGCATCGCTGACCACTTCTTTGGAAAAAGCGGTCAAGGTTACGCCGTTGAAGGTGTAGGTCAGCGGAATGTTGTTGTTGCCGTTGTACAGGGGTTGCGGACCACCTTCCACGTAAGCATTGACCGAACCGTTAGTGTGGCGGATATCGTAAGCCGCACGCAGCGGGCTCAAGGTCTCGGATATCACGTTCCAGGCCATTTTTTCATCTTTACCGAAGTCAGGATTCACCGGTTGGGCGTGGAATACTTCGGTGGGGATATTAGCGCTGATGTTGATGGACGAACGCGCTTCTTCCGCAGCGAACGCCATCGAAGAGCTGAGAGCCAGGAGGGTCATCGGAACGGCGATTGCAAGCTTCTTGAACATTATTAAGTACCTGTCAATTTCAAAGGATTGGGCCGAGAAAAGTCTGAAAAAGCGAACGCCACTCAATGCGGCGATGGCGATTTCGCTTAACTTTCGACGCCGGAGAATGATCGTCAAATCCGTTGAGAAAGTAAGTACGTAACCTCCTAAGAACATGTAGTAACAACGACTTTCGAGCCACAGGAAAAAAGTTGAAAAATCACTAAAAGAACTTCTTTACCCTCAGAGAAATACTACACACAGCTCTAACTAAAAAAGCATACAGACAAGAACTAACCCAACTTCTGTAAGACCGGTACTACTTAACTACCGGCACTCGGTTAATAATCAGCAGATTAACTTTACAATTAGTTCAATTACTCTAAAAAAGCAATCGACTCATCATTTATTGCGCGTGGTCTTAAGCGCCGCCCAAGGCCGACAGGAGGGCGACCGTTGGTCCAGGACGCTTGCCTAAGCCATAAGATATATCTTAAGTTGTATCTAAATACGACGAGAGCACTTAAAAATGAGAGACCATCATGCCCACCGAGAACACACTGAAGGCCGCGACGGCTTCGAAAAACGCCCTGGCCCAGGCCGCGAACGCGGTGGACGCGGCCCGCGGGTATTCGCCCCCGGCGATCTGAAACTGCTGTTGCTGGCGCTGATCGCCGAGCAGCCGTGCCATGGCTATGACCTGATCCGCCAGATCGAAAGCATGTTCGACGGCGCCTACAGCCCCAGCCCTGGCGTGATCTACCCGACCCTGACCTTCCTTGAAGAAAGCGAAATGATCCTCGGCGATGCCGAAGCTGGAAAAAAACGCTACAGCATCACCGACGCCGGACGTCTGTCATTAAGCGAGCAGGCAATTGCCCTGGACGGCGTGCGCATGCGCATCGAGGTCAGCAAGCGTTCGTTGCGCGGGCAAGACCGCCCGGCCGAGATCCACGAAGCGGTGCACAACCTGCGTCATGCCTTGCAAATGCATCACGGCCGCTGGAGCCCGGAAGAAATCCTGCGGGTGCGCGACCTGCTCAACAACACCGCCAAAGCCATCGTCGATGGCCCTGTCGTTCAATCTGTTCTGGAGAAGGCCGAATGACCGACGTCATCGTGCAAACCATTCACCGCGTCAGTCACGAACTCAAACGCCGTCGCCTGGAAGTGCTGCGGGTGGTCGACCTGACCCCGCGCATGCGCCGGATCACCCTCGGCGGAGCGGAACTGGCCGGCTTCGTCAGTCTCGGAACCGACGACCACGTAAAGCTGTTTTTCCCGCAAACCGCCGCGGAACACACCGCGCTGGAAACCCTGGTGCTCGGTGCTGGCAAGGACAACGGGCCAATGCCGGCGATGCGCGACTACACGCCCCGTCGTTACGACCTGGACACGCTGGAGCTGGACATCGACTTTGTATTGCACGGCGATGGCCCGGCCGCGACCTGGGCAGCCCAGGCCACACCCGGCCAGATCCTGCACATTGGTGGGCCGCGGGGGTCGATGGTCGTGCCGGACGTGTTCGACAGTTATCTGTTGATTGGTGACGAGACCGCCCTGCCTGCCATCGCCCGCCGCCTCGAAGGCCTGGCGGCCAACCGTCGCGCTCTGGTGGTGGTGGAAATCGAAAACGGTGCCGAACAGCAAGTCCTCGAAAGCCAGGCAGAGTTCAAGGTGATCTGGGTCTTGCGCGAAGCCGGTAAAAACCACCTGTTGAGCACCGTGCAACAACTGCCAATGCCGAGCGGTGAGTTGTATGCGTGGATCGCGACAGAGTCCAAAGTCTCACGACAGATCCGCCGCGTACTGCTGGACGAGAAGGGTTTGAGTCAGGATCAGGTGAAAGCCGTGGGCTACTGGAAGCTGGACGACAGCGACGAGGAGTAAACGACGAACACTTGTGGTGAGGGGGCTTGCCCCCGTTGGGTTGCGAAGCGACCCCAAACCATTCAATCGGGTTGTATCAGGCAGACCACATTGGTTGAATTACGACGGCTTCGCCGCCGAACGGGGGCAAACCCCCTCGCCACAATCGATGTTCACTTTGGATCTATACCCATTGGGCCTGCCGCAGTCCCGCGCCAGCGATCCAGTCCGACCACCACCAGCGCAATCAGCACAAACCCCAGCAATATCCCGCAGGCATTGATGAACACCTGGGGATAACCGAGTTTTTCGACATCAATAAAAGGGTACGGGTAGAGCCCCAGCGAGTGCCCGCGCAGCAAGGCATAAGCGAAGTACAGCACCGGGTAAATTGCCCACAACCCGATGTGACCAAGACGCAAGGTGCCCTTGGGCACACACCGCCACCAATAGAACAGAAACAGCAGCGGCATGACGTCATGCAGCAGCTCGTCGGCGATGAACTGCCAGCCCTGCGGATGCCATAAATGCCGCAACAGCAGGCTGTACGCCAGGCCGACCAGGGTAATGCTCACGGCGATCCCGCTGCTGACCCACGGCTGTAAAAAAAACGTACGGCCCTTCGACTCGCGTGAAGTCACGGCGCAGGTCAGCACCGTCGCCACCAGCGTATTGGTCAGGACCGTAAAGTAACTGAAGTAACTCACCAACCCACCCAGCTGGCTGGCGCTGACACTCCAGCGGCTGTAAAACACCAGGTACAGCTGAATGCTCAATCCCAGCCAGCCCAGCACGACGGCCGAGTGGGCAAAACGTCTCATGACAGGCGACAGTCGAGTCGGCTCGGCGGGCATCTATATTCCTTAGAGCGGACGTTTGGTGCGCATCAGCTTCACGTAGAGCTTTTCGACTTTCTCACGGGCCCACGGGGTTTTGCGCAGAAAGGTCAGGCTCGACTTGATACTCGGATCGCTCTTGAAGCAGCGAATGTCGATGCGCTCGGCCAGCCCTGACCATTCGTAGTGTTGAACCAGCGTGTTAAGGATCTGTTCCAGGGTCACGCCGTGCAGCGGGTTGGTGTTCTGTTCGGTCATGCCGGGCCTTTGAACGAAGAAAGTAGAGGAAGCCGCGCACCTTAGCCGAGGGTGTCCTGCGGTGGAAGGACTCTGTGCGCTATCCGTTAAATGTAGGTGAACTCTGAAAGATCGCAGCCTGCGGGTGTACACCTTCCTATGTAGGAACTGCCGCAGGCTGCGATCTTTCCAAGGGTGACTGCACACTGTTACCAAATCCGAAATGATTCATGTCAAGAAAAGCCCTTTCTCTCTTTGTTACAGATCATTATCCTTGCAAGCCTAAAAGCTGAATCGCTTCACCTGCCCGATTTCCCCTCGCAGCGTTCAGCTCTCTTCCCTCTAAAAGACCAAGAATTCCTTCTCTATGCCTGACATTCAGACTTTGCGAGACAGCGCTGTCCGCCCTACTGTTGCTGCCCGAAAAGCCACAACCCTGCTCGGTGGACTCAGCGCCCTGGGCCTTGCCGCCTGCGCTCAGGCGGCGCCTGCATTCGATAGCGACTCACCGTGGATGCTCGGCGACTGGAACGGCACACGGACCGAACTCGCGGAAAAAGGCTACGACTTCAAGCTCGACTACACCGGCGAGATGGGCAGCAACCTGCACGGCGGCTACGACCACGATCGCACCGCGCGCTACAGCGACCAGTTCGGCCTCGGTACGCACCTGGACCTGCAAAAGATCCTCGGCTGGCACGACGCTGAATTTCAGCTGACCATCACCGAACGCAGCGGCAACAACATCAGCAACGACCGGATCAACGATCCGCGTGTCGGCGGTTTCACCTCGGCCCAGGAAGTCTGGGGCCGTGGCCAGACCACCCGGCTGACGCAGATGTGGTATCAGCAGAAATTCTTCGACCAGAAGCTCGACATCAAGGCCGGCCGTTTTGGTGAAGGCGAAGACTTCAACAGCTTCCCCTGCGACTTCCAGAACCTGGCGTTCTGCGGTTCCCAGGTCGGCAACTGGGCCGGTGGCATCTGGTACAACTGGCCGGTCAGCCAATGGGCGCTGCGGGTCAAATATCACCTGACGCCTGAACTCTATGCCCAAATCGGCGCCTATGAACAGAACCCGTCGAACCTGGATCGCGACAACGGCTTCAAGCTCAGCGGCAGCGGCACCCAAGGCACGGTGCTGCCGGTGGAGCTGGTGTGGACACCAAAACTCAACGGCCTGCCGGGCGAATACCGCGCCGGTTACTACTACAGCAGCGCCAAGGCCACCGACGTCTATAAGGACAGCAACGGCCAGCCCGCCGCCCTGAGTGGTCAGGCCTATCGCAGCGCATCGAGCAAGCACGGTGTATGGCTGGGCATGCAGCAACAACTGACCAGCCGCGCCAGTGATAACTCGCGAGGCTTGAGTGTGTTTGCCAACGGCACGATGCACGACAAGAAGACCAACGCTATCGACAACTATGTCCAGGCCGGCGTCGTCTACAAAGGCCTGTTCGATGCTCGCAGCAAGGACGATATCGGTTTCGCCATGGCCCGGGTTCACGTCAACCCGGCCTACCGCAAGAACGCCGAGGCGATCAATCAGGCGCACGCGGTCTTCGACTACAACGACCCGTCCTACCTGCCGCCGCAAGACACTGAATACAGCGCCGAACTCTATTACGGCGTGCATGTGACCAACTGGCTGACCGTGCGCCCGAACCTGCAATACATCCGCCATCCGGGTGGCGTGAATGAGGTCGATGACGCGCTGATCGGCGGGATCAAAATCCAGTCGTCGTTCTAATCAACAACACAAAACCTGTGGGAGCGAGCTTGCTCGCGATAGCGATCTGTCAGTCGACATCCATGCTGAAAGTTACGCAGCCATCGCGAGCAAGCTCGCTCCCACAAGGAATGCATCAACTGAACTTTTTTTACTGAAACCTGCCCGTGCCTGATCGTCATCTACAGTGAACAGGCGCGGGACTACTTAAACGTCACGGAGAACCACACTATGAGCACTGATGGTGCTTTGAGTCGAAGCCGCCTGCTGCCGAGCCTGCTCGGTATCGTGCTTCTGCTAATGGGCCTGGCCTTGCTGGCCGGGGGGATCAAGCTGAGCATGCTCGGCGGCTCGCTGTATTACCTGCTGGCCGGGATCGGCCTGGTGCTGACCGGAATTTTGCTGCTGGCTGCCCGCCGTGCGGCGCTGGGCCTGTACGCCGTGGTGCTGTTCGCCAGTACGGTGTGGGCGCTGTGGGAAATCGGCCTCGACTGGTGGCAACTGGTGCCACGTCTGTCGCTGTGGTTCGCCCTTGGCGTGGTCCTGCTGCTGCCGTGGTTCCGCCGTCCGCTGCTGCGTGATGGGGCCGCTCCGCTGGGTACCGCTGCGCTGAGCGTGGCCGTGGTTCTGGCCGGCGCCACCGCCGTTGCCAGCCAGTTCACCCACCCGGGTGAAATCATGGGCGAGTTGGGCCGCGACTCTGCCGACATGACCAGCACCGCGCCAGAAATGCCCGAAGGCGAGTGGCAGTCCTACGGCCGCACCGAATTCGGCGACCGCTACTCGCCGCTGAAGCAGATCACCCCGGCCAACGTCGGCAAGCTGCAGGAAGCCTGGCGCATCCGCACCGGCGACCTGCCGACCGCCGATGACCCGGTGGAACTGACCAACGAGAACACCCCGCTGAAGGTCAACGGCATGCTCTATGCCTGCACCGCCCACAGCAAGGTGCTCGCGCTGGACCCGGACACCGGCAAGGAACTCTGGCGCTTCGACCCGCAGATCAAGAGCCCGGTAGGCTTCAAGGGCTTCGCCCACATGACTTGCCGTGGTGTTTCTTACTACGACGAGAACGCCTACGCCAAGGCTGACAACGCTTCGGCCGCAGTCATCTCCGAAGCTGGCAAGGCGGTTGCGCAAGCCTGCCCGCGTCGTCTCTACCTGCCTACCGCCGATGCTCGTCTGATCGCCCTGAACGCCGACACCGGCAAAGTCTGCGAAGGCTTCGGCGATCACGGCGTGGTTGACCTGACCCAAGGTATCGGTCCGTTCACCCCCGGCGGCTACTACGCCACCTCCCCGGCGGCAATCACCCGTGATCTGGTGATCATGGGCGGTCACGTCACCGACAACGAGTCGACCAACGAGCCGTCCGGCGTGATCCGCGCCTTCGACATTCGCGACGGTCACCTGGTCTGGAACTGGGACAGCGGCAACCCTGAGGCGACCGAGCCTTTGGCACCGGGTAAGACTTACACCCGCAACTCGCCGAACATGTGGTCGCTGGCCAGCGTCGACGAGAAACTGGGCATGGTCTACCTGCCGCTGGGCAACCAGATGCCTGACCAATGGGGTGCAGACCGCACGCCGGGCGCAGAAAAATTCAGCGCCGGCATGGTCGCCCTGGACCTGGCGACCGGCAAAGTTCGCTGGAACTTCCAGTTCACCCACCACGACCTGTGGGACATGGATGTCGGCAGCCAGCCGACCCTGCTCGACATGAAGACCGCCGACGGCATCAAGCCGGCGCTGATCGCACCGACCAAACAGGGCAGCCTGTATGTGCTCGACCGTCGCAACGGCACACCGATCGTGCCGATTCGCGAAGTGCCGGCACCGCAAGGCGCAGTCACCGGCGACCATACCGCGCCGACCCAGGCTCGCTCGGACCTCAACCTGCTCGCTCCGGACCTGACCGAGAAGGCCATGTGGGGCGCCAGCCCGTTCGACCAGATGCTCTGCCGCATCCAGTTCAAGCAACTGCGCTACGAAGGCCAGTACACCCCGCCGTCGTTGCAGGGCAGCTTGATCTATCCGGGCAACGTCGGTGTGTTCAACTGGGGCAGCGTGTCGCTCGACCCGGTTCGCCAGATGCTGTTCACCAGCCCGAACTACATGGCGTTCGTCTCGAAACTGATCCCGCAGGCTGAAGTGGCTGCCGGGAGCAAGCGCGAAAGCGAGACCTCCGGCATCCAACCCAACACCGGCGCACCGTACGCGGTGACCATGCACCCGTTCATGTCGCCATTCGGCGTACCGTGCCAGGCTCCAGCCTGGGGCTACGTCGCCGGTATCGACCTGACCACCAACAAAGTGGTGTGGAAGCGCAAAAACGGCACCAGCCGCGACAGCTCGCCACTGCCTATCGGCCTGCCGATCGGCGTGCCAAGCATGGGCGGCTCGATCGTCACCGCTGGCGGCGTCGGCTTCCTCAGCGGCACCCTGGACCAGTACCTGCGCGCCTATGACGTCAACAATGGCAAGGAACTCTGGAAGTCGCGCCTGCCGGCCGGCGGCCAAGCCACACCGATGACCTACACCGGCAAGGACGGCAAACAGTACGTGCTGCTGGTGGTTGGCGGTCATGGTTCGCTGGGGACCAAGATGGGCGACTATGTGATTGCTTACAAACTGTCGGAATAAGCGTTAACCGGCGGTAAAGGAAAAGGCGACTACCGTGAGGTGGTCGCCTTTTTTGTGGGCGATGAGATCGTTCCCACGCTCCCGCGTGGGAATGCATCCTGTGACGCTCTGCGTCACGCCGTGAAGGGACGCGGAGCGTCCCGGGCGGCATTCCCACGCAGAGCATGGGAACGATCAATCACCGTACTGTGGCGAGGGAGCTTGCTCCCGCTCGAGTGCAAAGCGCTCGCAACCCCAGCGAACCGGGGGTGCCTGACAAAACCCGATTGCAGGTTTTGGGGCTGCTCCGCCCGAGCGCGGACCGGCCCGCGGGAGCAAGCTCCCTCGCCACAGGTTGAGTGTTTATCCCATGAGTAGGACGCAGAGAAGCTTCTGACATGGTTTTCAGGTTGTCGGTGGGAAGCCGCATCACTAGTCTTTGGTGGTCGCTGCCAATTCAGCGACCGGGTTTGACCGTCCGAGCACACTCTAGGCGCACTTAGGAGCGTCACCATGCACAAAGTCACCCCCGATTTCCCAGAAACCCCAAGCACTTCCCCATACGCCTCCACCGACTCGAAAAAACTCCACGATGCCGCCGAGCGGGCGCTGGATCACTACCTGAAACCGCCGTTCGACAAGGGCAACCTGCCCGACAAACGCCCCTCCAACATCTTCGCGGTCATCCCTGATCTGGATAACGAAACCTTGCTGGCGCATGCCTCGGAGACCCTCGCTTCATTGAATGTGCTGGCCAGTGACCTGGCGTTCGAGCTGGAAGGCACGCGCCGACATGTGGCGCTGGCGATTCAGCAGATGGTCTCGTTGGGGGAGTTGTTGGTGAATCGGGCACTGGATAGTTTCGATCAGCCAGAAGCGCCGTAACAGCGCACGGTGGGAGGGTCGCCCGGCCCGTCCCACCGTATTGATCTGTGTATATCCGCGAATGATTGCGGTCGTTCCCACGATCTACCTCAGCTCACGAATCGTGACGCAGAGCGTCACAGGATGCATTCCCACGCAGAGCGTGGGAACGATCGAAAGCCGCGCACGCTCCAACCACTCAGGCCGGCTGTCAGGCCGCCGTGCTGTTGCTGTTGATCTTGATCCACCCGCCCCATCGGGAGGCCGAGTGGAGGTGTTCAGCAGGGGGTGGGCGCGCAGCGCCGTACGGCGCAGCCGGACACATCGAGAGGAGGTCGTCGCGAAGCAGACCGTAGGCGATGCCCCCTGATGGACACCGGAGCGAGGGGACGCCGAGCATTAGCGAGGTGCCGTACGCTTGGGGCGAAGCGTTTTGGTTACTTTTGGGCGTCTGCAAAAGTGACACGCTGTAAGAGCGGAACCATAAGTGGCCGTTACCGCAGGAATGGATATGTACACCTGCAAGAGATTGGCCGGCTGTCAGGCCGCCATCGCAGGCAAGCCAGCTCCCACATTTAAACTGTGTACATCTGCAGGAAATTGGCCGGCTATCAGGCCGCCAAGATCAAAAGATCGCAGCCTTCGGCAGCTCCTACAGATGCCCCCCCCATTGAAACCACCCACCACCTGCCCCATCTATCCCTCATACCCCATTGCGCAGGTGCCCCATGAGCGACCAGCAAGAATTCCCGGATAACCCAAGCGACTACGCCGACCCCGAAAACGCCGAACACCCCACCTCATCAGGCAAAGGCCTGGCCCTGCCCGGCCAGAACCTGCCCGACAAGGTCTACATCATCCCGATTCATAACCGCCCATTCTTCCCGGCGCAAGTACTGCCGGTGATCGTCAACGAAGAACCCTGGGCCGAAACCCTCGACCTGGTCGCCAAGTCCGAACATCACTCGCTCGCGCTGTTCTTCATGGACACCCCGCAGGAAGATCCACGGCACTTCGACACCTCCGCCCTGCCGCTCTACGGCACCCTGGTGAAGGTCCATCACGCCAGCCGCGAAAACGGCAAACTGCAATTCGTCGCCCAGGGCCTGACCCGCGTGCGCATCCGCACCTGGCTCAAACACCATCGCCCACCGTACCTGGTGGAAGTCGAATACCCGCACCAGCCAAGCGAGCCGACCGATGAGGTCAAGGCCTACGGCATGGCGCTGATCAACGCGATCAAGGAACTGCTGCCGCTCAACCCGCTGTACAGCGAAGAGCTGAAAAACTACCTCAACCGCTTCAGCCCCAACGATCCGTCGCCACTGACCGACTTTGCCGCCGCCCTGACCTCGGCCACCGGCAGTGAGCTGCAAGAAGTGCTCGATTGCGTGCCAATGCTCAAGCGCATGGAAAAAGTCCTGCCGATGCTGCGCAAGGAAGTCGAAGTCGCGCGTTTGCAGAAAGAAATCTCCGCCGAAGTGAACCGCAAGATCGGCGAGCACCAGCGTGAGTTTTTCCTCAAGGAACAACTCAAGGTCATCCAGCAGGAACTGGGGCTGACCAAGGACGACCGCAGCGCCGACGTCGAGCAGTTCGAGCAACGGCTGGTGGGCAAGGTCCTGCCACCGCAGGCGCAGAAACGCATCGAAGAGGAAATGAACAAGCTGTCGATCCTCGAAACCGGCTCGCCGGAATACGCCGTCACCCGCAACTACCTGGAGTGGGCGACAGCGGTGCCGTGGGGCGTTTATGGCGAGGACAAACTCGACCTCAAACACGCGCGCAAAGTCCTCGACAAACACCACGCCGGGCTCGACGACATCAAGGACCGGATCCTCGAATTCCTCGCGGTCGGCGCTTACAAAGGCGAGATCGCCGGTTCCATCGTATTGCTGGTCGGCCCACCGGGCGTGGGCAAGACCAGCGTCGGCAAATCCATCGCCGAGTCGCTGGGGCGGCCGTTCTATCGCTTCAGCGTCGGCGGTATGCGCGACGAAGCCGAGATCAAGGGCCACCGCCGCACCTACATCGGCGCGCTGCCGGGCAAACTGGTCCAGGCGTTGAAAGACGTTGAAGTGATGAACCCGGTGATCATGCTCGACGAGATCGACAAGATGGGCCAAAGCTTCCAGGGCGACCCGGCCTCGGCGCTGCTGGAAACCCTCGACCCGGAACAGAACGTCGAATTCCTCGACCATTACCTGGACCTGCGTCTGGACCTGTCGAAAGTGCTGTTCGTCTGCACCGCCAACACCCTGGACTCGATCCCAGGTCCCTTGCTCGACCGGATGGAAGTGATTCGCCTGTCGGGTTATATCACCGAAGAAAAGGTCGCCATCGCCAAGCGTCACCTGTGGCCAAAACAGCTTGAGAAAGCCGGGGTGTCGAAAACCAGCCTGTCCATCAGCGACAGCGCGCTGAAAGCCCTGATCGACGGTTACGCCCGCGAAGCCGGGGTGCGTCAGTTGGAAAAACAACTGGGCAAACTGGTGCGCAAAGCGGTGGTGAAACTGATCGACGAACCTGCAGCTGTGATCAAGATCGGCCCCAAAGACCTTGAAGCCTCACTCGGCATGCCGGTGTTCCGCAACGAACAAGTGCTGTCCGGCACCGGGGTCATCACCGGCCTGGCCTGGACCAGCATGGGCGGCGCGACCTTGCCGATCGAAGCCACGCGCATCCACACCCTCAACCGTGGCTTCAAACTCACCGGGCAACTGGGTGACGTGATGAAGGAATCGGCCGAGATCGCCTACAGCTACGTCAGCTCGCACCTCAAGCAATTCGGTGGCGACGCGAAGTTCTTCGACGAAGCCTTCATCCACCTGCATGTACCCGAAGGTGCAACACCGAAAGACGGCCCGAGCGCCGGCGTGACCATGGCCAGCGCCCTGCTCTCGCTGGCCCGCAACCAGCCGCCGAAAAAAGGCGTGGCCATGACCGGTGAACTGACGTTGACCGGGCATGTGCTGCCGATTGGCGGGGTGCGCGAGAAAGTGATCGCGGCGCGGCGCCAGAAGATCTTCGAGTTGATCTTGCCGGAGCCTAACCGTGGCAGTTTTGAGGAACTGCCGGATTACCTGAAGGAAGGGATCACCGTGCACTTTGCCAAGCGTTTTGCGGATGTGGCGAAGGTGTTGTTCTGACCTCCGCGACCTAATCGTTCCCACGCTCTGCGTGGGAATGCCGCCATGGACGCTCTGCGTCCGCTCTGAATGTGACGCGGAGCGTCACGGGATGCATTCCCACGCGGAGCGTGGGAACGATCACCTCTCCAGCCCCTCGTCACACTTTGACTCATCTTCGGTTATGCTCGCCGTTCGTCGCGATTACCGGAGTTCCCGATCCAATGTCCCCCACCCGCCTGTTTGTCCCCCTGAGCCTCGCCCTGCTGGCCGCCTGCGCCACTCAACCGAAACACAACGTGACGGTGGAAAAACAAAGCGAATGCCCGGTGCAACTGAACAACGGGCAACACCTGATCCTGACACTGCCGAGCAACCCGACCACTGGTTATCGCTGGGCGATCCAGGACTCGGCCGGTGGCGTGCTGCGGGCGATCAGCCCCGAGGTTTACACCAACCCGGAGAACACCGGACTGGTGGGCAGTGGCGGGCAATCGACCTGGCGCTTTCAAGCGTTCGCCGCGGGCAACGGGCGTTTACGTCTGACTTATCAACAGCCGTGGGAACCCGAAGTAGAACCTGCGCAAACCTTCGACTGCGCAATTACGGTTAACTGATCGTGGGCTGGCTGATTCTGGCGCTGATGGGCGCGGTGACGTTTCTTTACGGAGTGAGCATTCACGCCGCGTTGCTGTGCCTATTGGTCAAACCGTTGCCAGTGTTGGCGCTGCTCGGCTGGCTGCACGACGCGCCGCCCAGCGACTATCGGCGCTGGATCAGCCTTGGCCTGATGTTTTCCGTGCTCGGCGATGTGCTGCTGGCGTGGCCCGGGGATTTGTTCGTGTTTGGCCTCGGCGCGTTTCTGGTGGCGCACCTGGTGTACTTGAAAGCCTACTTGATAGATTGCCGACGCTTGGCGCTATTGCCGCTGATGCTGGCGCTCGGGGTTGGCGCGCTGTTGCTGGGGATTCTGATCAGCCATGGCCTGGGGCCGTTGCTGATTCCGGTGATCGTTTACGCCATGGCCATCAGCGCCATGCTCTGGCGCGCCCTCGCCCGTTTGGGCAGCGGCGTGCCCAAACGCTCGGCACTGTTGGCGGCCGGTGGTGCGCTGGCGTTTGTGTTCTCCGACAGCGTGATCGGCATCAGCCGTTTTGTAGTGCCGTTCGAGGCTGCGCCCTACGTGATCATCCTCAGCTACTGGCTGGGGCAATGGGGGATTACCGCGTCGGCGTTCCACCAGAAACCGCGCTGAACCCCTGTGGCGAGGGGGCTTGCCCCTGTTCGGCGGCGCAGCCGTCGTAAACCGGTGGACGCAATTGGTCTGAAGAAATGCGTCGGCTGGGTCTAGGGCTGCTTCGCAACCCAACGGGGCGTTGCGGCGTTCCGACAAGCCCCCTCGCCACAACAGCCCGCTCGCCGTACAGATTGCGTGAACCAGGCGGTTTATCAGACAACCCGCGCATCCACGCGCCAAGTTGGCTAAAATGCCGGCCTTTTCCACATCCGCCGCTGGAACCACCGTGAGCAAAGAATCCGATCGCCTTTTCGCCCAGCCTTTGGCCCAGGTGCCTGACTTCGCCTTTAACGAGGATGTGGTGCGGGTGTTCCCGGACATGATCAAGCGCTCGGTGCCGGGTTACCCGACCATTGTCGAAAACCTCGGCGTGCTCGCGTCGCAGTTCGCCCAACCGGGCAGCGTGCTCTACGACCTCGGTTCGTCGCTTGGCGCAGTGACCCAGGCCCTGCGCCGTCACGTGCGCACCGACGGTTGCCGGGTGATTGCGGTGGATAACTCGGCGGCGATGGTCGAGCGTTGCCGCGAATACCTCAACGGTCAGGACTCGATGTTCCAGGAGCTGCTGCCGGTTGAAGTGATCGAAGGTGACATTCTCGCGTTGGAGTTCAAACCGGCCTCAGTGGTGGCGCTGAACTTCACCCTGCAATTCATCGCCCCGGAGCAACGCCTGGCACTGCTCGGGCGCATCCGTCAGTCGCTGTTGCCGGGCGGTGCGCTGATTCTGTCGGAGAAGCTGCGCTTCGAAGACGCGCAAGAACACGCGCTGCTCACCGACCTGCACATTGCCTTCAAACGCGCCAACGGCTATAGCGAACTGGAAATCGCCCAGAAGCGCAGCGCCATCGAAAACGTCATGAAGCCCGACAGCCTCCAGGAACACCGCGAACGCCTGCTGGTCGCCGGGTTCTCGAAAGTCGTGCCGTGGTTCCAGTGTCTTAACTTTGCCTCGTTGATTGCCTTGCCATGATTGATCTGTCTCCCCTCGCCCGCCGTCTGGCCGGTACGCCACTGGCCGATTGGGCCAACACCCTGCAAGCACAACTCGATGTAAAAATGGAAAAAGGTCACGGCGACCTCGAGCGCTGGCAGAGTGCGCTGGACGCCTTGCCGAATATTCAGCCAAGTGAAGTCGACTTGCTGAACGGCCTGACACTCGACACTGACTGCGACGATGAAACCCGCGCGCAAATGCGTACTGCATTGTTGGGTTTGTCGCCTTGGCGCAAAGGCCCGTTCAACCTGTTCGGCGTGCACGTCGACACCGAATGGCGCTCGGACTGGAAGTGGTCGCGGGTCGCCCCGCACCTCGACCTCAAGGGTAAACGCATCCTCGATGTCGGCTGCGGCAACGGCTACTACATGTGGCGCATGCTCGGCGCGGGTGCCGACAGCGTGATCGGCGTCGATCCGAACTGGCTGTTCTTCTGCCAGTTCCAGGCGGTGCAGCGTTACCTGTCCGAGCCCAACGCCTGGCACCTGCCGTTTCCTTTTGAAGACCTGCCACCGAATCTGGAAGGCTTCGACACCGTGTTTTCCATGGGCGTGTTCTACCACCGCCGCTCGCCGATCGAGCATTTGCTGGCGCTGAAGGATTGCCTGGTCAAGGGCGGTGAGCTGGTGCTGGAAACGCTGGTGATCGAAGGTGACGAGCAGCAGGTGCTGGTGCCGGAAGACCGCTATGCGCAGATGCGCAACGTCTGGTTCCTGCCGTCGGTGCCCGCGCTGATGCTCTGGCTACGCCGTGCCGGATTCAGCGATGTGCGCTGCGTGGATGTCAGTGTGACCACGGTTGAAGAACAACGCGGGACCGAGTGGATGAAGTATCAGTCGCTGAGCGACTTCCTCGATCCGGACGATCACAGCAAGACCATTGAAGGTCTGCCGGCGCCGATGCGCGCGGTGATCGTCGCCAAAAAGTAGGTACCGGATCGCCGATCGTTCCCACGCTCCGCGTGGGAATGCAGCCAGTGACGCTCTGCGTCACAAAAGCGGACGCGGAGCGTCCGGTGAGGCATTCCCACGCAGAGCGTGGGAACGATCATTGCTCCACTGGTTTGGCCCTGCGGGCCTTGAAGAACTCGCTTAGCACCGCCCCACACTCTTCGGCCAATACCCCGCCTTCGACCAGCACTCGGTGGTTGAGAAAGCCTTGGGTGAAGAACTGCCCCTGGCTTTGCACGATCCCGGCCTTGGGCTCCAGTGCCCCATAAACCACCCGCGCAATCCGTGAATGCACGATCAAACCGGCGCACATGCTGCACGGTTCCAGCGTGACGTACAGCGTGCTGCCCGGCAGACGATAGTTGCTCACGGCCTGCGCCGCAGCGCGGATCGCGACCATTTCGGCGTGGGCGCTGGGGTCGCTGCCGCTGATCGGGCAATTGAAGCCGCGGCCGATGATTTCACCGTCCTGCACCAGCACCGCGCCCACCGGCACTTCACCGAGGGCAGCACCTTGCGCGGCCAGCGCCAGGGCTTCACGCATGAAGTCCTGATCGCGGCTACGGTCGATGATCTTCGCGGGGCGTATCTGACGCATCAGGCCACCTCGATGGCGGCCATCAGGCCGGTTTCCATGTGGTCGATCACATGACAGTGGAACATCCATACCCCTGGGTTATCCGCCACCAGCGCCACCTGAGCCCGCTCGTTCTTGCCCAGCAGGTAGGTGTCAGTGAAATACGGGATGATCTTTTTGCGGTTCGAGGCAATGACCTTGAAGCTCATGCCGTGCAGATGGACCGGGTGCTGATACTGAGTCATGTTCTTCAATTCGAAAATGTAGCTTTTGCCTTTCTTCAGAGTAGCAATCGGGCGGTCGGCACAGGTTTTGTCGGTGATGTCCCAGGCCTTGCCATTGATCTGCCAGAGGCTCGGCGGCTTGCCATTATCGACGTTCACCGACACCGATCCAACCCACTCGAAATTGAAGTTGAGCTTCTCGGCATTGGCCAGGTCCGGCTCGGAAATCGGGTTTGCCGGCAGCGCGGGCGGCCACTGGCTCGGCACATCGCTGTTGGCCACCGAGCGCAACGTCCCCAGACGTACCGGACCGTTGCGCAGCGACAACTCTTCACCCGCCGCTGGGGCCTTGATCGCCAGGCAAATACGCATGCCTGGCCCCAGCCAGTATTCCTTGCCCAGCGGACGCGGCTCGATCGGGTTACCGTCGAGTGCGTAGATCTGCGCTTCGACGCCCGGAATGTTGATCCGGTAGGTCAACGTGTTGTCGAGATTGAGCAGGCGCACCCGGGTGATCTGCCCGGCCGGTAACTCAATCACCGGCAGCGGTACGCCGTTGATGGTCGCCAGACGCCCGGCCGTGCCGCCCCGCGCCGCTTCACGAGGAATGCTGAAAGGCACGAACGCGCCCTCTTCATCGACGTGCCAGCTTTTCAGGCTGAGGGTCTTCTCGTAATTGAAACCGGTGGGCTCGCGCTCTTCGACGATCAACGGCCCGACCAGCCCGCGCCCCAGCTCTTCGCTGCTGTTCACGTGCGGGTGATACCAGTAGCTGCCAGCGTCCGGCACACGGAATTTGTAGTCGAAATACTCGCCCGGCAGTACCGGCAATTGCGAGACGTACGGCACGCCGTCCATCTCCAGCGGCAAACGGATACCGTGCCAGTGAATGGTGGTGGGCACCGGCAGGTGGTTGATGAAGCGCACCCGCAGCCATTCGCCCTGACGCACCCGCAGTTCAGTTCCTGGCGCCGACGGACCAAAGGCCCAGGCCTCGGTTTTGTGCCCCGGCACCAGCTCGACATCCAGCGGCGCAGCGATCAGTTCGTAATCGTGACCCGCGTTGGCGTCAGCCATTTTCCCCAGCCAGTAACGCGATGCACCACCGGCCCCGACGCCCACCACTGCCAGACCGGCCAGACCACCCAGTATTTGTCGACGGGTAAAGGACATGAACTCAACAACCTCACGTATCAGCGGCAGGCCTGTGCCCGCAAAAGGCGAATACGATACACCTGCGGTTGAGAAACAGTAAGGCCAACGCGGCAATGGGACACGTGTCAATCATGGCGGGTACGACACCTGTGGCGAGGGGGCTTGCCCCCGCTGGGGCGCGAAGCGGTCCTAAAAACAGTCAACGCGATTTTGCGAGTGCTACGCACTCGAACGGGGGCAAGCCCCCTCGCCACAAAGGA
Organism: Pseudomonas brassicacearum; assembly: GCF_003732175.1. Classification (GTDB taxonomy): domain Bacteria; phylum Pseudomonadota; class Gammaproteobacteria; order Pseudomonadales; family Pseudomonadaceae; genus Aquipseudomonas; species Aquipseudomonas brassicacearum_G. The sequence goes on along the minus strand of NZ_MOBI01000013.1, from coordinate 41,226 downwards.
CCAGTCAGGTTTCCAATCCAGTGATCAGATGCACCACCCCACCCGCCAACGTCATCACCCCCGGCACACCCGCTGCGCGCAAGGCCGTCGCGTCCAGCAGCGCGGCGTCCTTCAACTCCACCCGCACCCGCGTCAGGGCAACACGCTGTTGCGACTTGAGGTTACTCGCCCCGCCCAGCGCGGCTACGACATTCGCAGCCAAGCCAGAGACAGGTTGGGCAACCCGCTTCGCCTCATCCGCCACCAGGTCCGGGGTCAGCGCCTTCCAGAACGCCCGTTGCATTTTCTCGAACATGTTCAGTTCTCCAACACCTGTGAAGTTTCGACCATTGCCTGCTGCTGCAACGACAAGGCCTCGCGGACCTGCTCGGCGCTTTCCAGTCCCAGCACCTGATGCGCGATGGCCTGACAGTCGCTGAGCTCGACCTCGCGAATCGCCGCCTTGATCGCCGGAATCAGCGGCACGCTGACCGACAGTTCATCCACGCCAAGCCCCAGCAACAGCGGCACCGCCAAGGTCTCCGACGCCAGCGCGCCACACACCCCGACCCACTTGCCATGGGCATGGGCGGCCTTCACGGTGCTGGCGATCAGGCGCAGTACCGAAGGGTGAAAACTATCGGCCTGGCCGGCCAGTCGTGGGTGATCGCGGTCCATGGCCAAGGTGTATTGAGTCAGGTCGTTGGTGCCGATCGAAAAGAAATCCACCTCGGGCGCAAACAGGTCCGCCATCAGCGCCGCTGCCGGGACTTCAATCATGATGCCGAGTTTCGGCAGTTCCGTGAGCCCCAGCGCCAGCGCCTCTTCTTCGAGCATCAGCCGTGCCAGGCGCAGCTCCGACAGCTGGCTGACCATCGGCAACATGATGTGCAGACGGGCCAGCCCGGCGCTGCTCAGAATCGCCCGGAACTGCTCGCGCAGCAGTTGCGGACGCTCCAGGCACAAGCGAATCCCGCGCATGCCCAGAAATGGATTGGCCTCGCTGTCCATCGGCACGTAGGCCAAGGGTTTGTCGCCACCGACATCCAGCGTGCGCACCACCAGATTGCGTTGCGGGCCCAATGCGCGGGCGATGGCGCTGTAGGTGCCGGCCTGTTCATCGTGACTCGGTGCCAGGCTGCGCTGCTGGTACAAAAACTCCGAACGCAACAGGCCGATACCTTCAGCCCCGAGACTCATGGCCTGCTCGGTTTCAGCCAGCGAAGCAACGTTGGCCGTGACTTCGAAGTGATGACCGTCGCGGGTGATGGCCGCCCGTGCAGCGTGTTCCAGCTCGTGTTGATGACGCTGGCGTTGTTGCTGACGCTTGGCCTGCAACTGCTCGATGACCGACACCGCCGGGTCCAGGTGCAATTCGCCCTTGTCCGCATCGAGCAACACTCGCGTGCCACTGGCCAGTGACAGCACTTGCAGCGGCAAACCACACACCGCGGGCAACCCCAGGGCCCGGGCGAGTATCGCTACATGGCTGGTCGCACCTCCGCCCACGGTGGCGAACCCCAACACTTTGTCGGTATCCAGGGCGGCGGTCTGCGACGGTGTCAGTTGTTCGGCAATCAGAATTGCCTGATCCGGCAACTCCCAGACACCGTCCGGCACCCCGAGAATCAGCTTGAGCACACGTTGGCCGACATCCATCAGGTCCAACGCCCGTTCGGCGAGCAACGTGCTGCCCAGCGACTTGAACAGCGTAGCGGTGGCTTCGGTGGCGCTGTTCCAGGCAAATGCCGCGCTCTTGCCCTCAGCGATCAGGGCCTGGGCCTGTTCCAGCAGGCTCGGGTCTTCCAGCAACTCCTGATGCGCCTTGAAGATGTCCGCCTGCGTCTCGCCGGCCGCGTTGTCACGCAAGCGTTGCAATGCCTGCGTCGCGTGCATCAGCGCACGCTCCAGCGACTCGCGCTCCGTCTGTTGATCGGCGGCAAACTCAGGCATTTCCAAAGCACGTTCCGCCACTTGCACCACGTACCCGAAGGCCGAACCCGCCGAAGCACAGACTCCGCGCAGCAGCTTCGTCGATACGTCCTGTGCCTGAACCACTGGCGCCACCACCGCCACCGAAGTCACGGACTCACCGCAGCCATCTGCCAGCAATTGAGCCAGCGTGCTGATTGCCAATTCGGCATCTTCGCCCACCGCGCTGACCTGCAGCGCATCGCCATGCACCGTCTGCAACGCCATGATCGCTACCAGCGACTTGGCGTTGGCGCTGTCCTGCTGCTTGTGCAGGCAAATGCTCGCCGCAAAACCTTTCGCCGCCTGCGCAAAGACCGCCGCCGGCCGTGCGTGCAAACCGTTGGGGTTAGGCAGGTGGACCGGTTTGGAGAACAGCGCTTCGCCCTCCTCCTGCTCCACACTGGAACGCGGATCGCCAAGGCTCAGGCGCAACACCGGCTGCGCACAGGCCACCAGACCGCTGTCCGGTGTCAGCAGACTGAAGGGCTCGCCGCTGACCACCAGCATCAAGGTCAACAGGCTGCGGGCATGCAGGGCGATATAGTCGGCATCAAACTCGATCAACGGCTGCCCGGCTTCGACGCGCTGCCCCTGCTCGACCAAGGCGCTGAACCCCTGGCCCGCGAGGTTCACGGTGTCCAGGCCAATGTGCAGCAACACCTGCACACCGCTGTCATCGGTGATGCTGATCGCATGGCCGCTGTGTTGAAGGTTGCTGACGACGCCGGCCAACGGTGCGCACAGGACCTGCGAGGTCGGGTCGATGCACAGGCCGTCGCCGATCACCCGGCTGGCGAACACCGGATCCGGCACGTGATCGAGCGGCATCAGCACCCCGGACAGCGGCGCCAGCAATTGCAAGGGTTGGGTTAGAGTCATGACTTCACCTGCGGTTTTGTTCTTTGAAGTGCCGATGGAGCGCGAGCCCCGACAGCATCGCTTATTTCCACCAGTACTCGACCTGCAATCCGACGTTCGCACCATGCAGTGCCGTGCCGAACGCGCCGGTATCGGACAACGTCGAACCTTGCGCCAGTTCATTGGCCGCACGCTTGGCCGCCTCGTTCCAGCTGGCATAGGTGTAGTACAAACGCACCTCGGGACGTTCCCAGAAACCCGGACCTTTTGGCGACCAGGTCGGGGCAAAGGTGAACTTGCTCAGCTTGCGCGTACCGCCGGGCGCCTCGACCTGATCGTGCCCCAGCTCAGTCACCAGTTTGAATTGATCGGTGATCGCATACGCCGGACGAATGCCGAGGGAAATCCAGTTCTGGCCGTTACCGTCCGGGCGGATGTCCTTTTGATAGACCGCTTCGACCTGACCACCAAATCGCGGTGTCACCTGCCAGTCGAAGAACTCCACCAGCCGGTAGCTCTTGCTGCTGTCGTCCAGCCCCACGTCGCCGGTGTAGCCCAACCCGGTGCCGGGCCCTTCGCCGTATTGCAGCGCCAGTTTGTTCTTGCCGCCGAAAAAGTCTTTTTGCACATGCTGGGCGGTGATCGCCCAGCCTGCGTGCGCGTCGCGACGGTCGGGCTTGTCGATGTAGCTCAGGCCAAACTCCAGCTCACCACCAGGGTTGATATCAAAGCCTGAGACGTTGAAGTCGTGTCGAGTAACGTAGTCCTTCTGGTACAGGTTGTCCTTGCGCGAAAAGGCGTAGCTGTATTTCAGGTCGCCAATCTTCACGTCCTCGATCCCGCCACCCGTGGCGCTCTGGTTCCAGTAGTAGAAGTCGGAAATGTGGATGTCGTTACGCTTGTAGTAACGCCGACCGGCCCACAGCGAACCGCCATTGAGGCTCGGCAGGTTCGACCATTGCGCATACATCTGCGGCATCCGCACCGAGCCGTTGTCACCCTGGAACGTCAGGTTGCGGTCGTATTGGTTGTACAGCGAAGCCATGCCGTCGACGCTGAGCACCGAGCCGTCATCGAGGGTCAGCAGGTTCTGACGCAATTCCAGCTCCGCGTACTGTTCGCACTCGTTACCCAAACGGTACTTTGACTCTGCGCCGGGCAGTTTGAAACACGATTGCGAACCGCCGTTGACCGTGGTCCCGACGCCGCTGCGCAGGTAACCGGCGAACTCCAGAGCGTGGGCCGAAAACGGCAATACCAGGCACACGCACGATGCTGCAAGGCTACGATTTATTGTTGTTTTCAAGAGCCACCCCATTATTTTTATTGTGCTCATCCGGCAAAACCTGCGCGCAAAAAGCCCCCGCGCAGTGCCCTGCGAGTTGTTTGAAAAGCGTGTTTTTAGTGGTCGGTCAGGTGCAGAACGAACGACTCGTAAGGCCGCAGGAACAGCCGCTGCTTGCCCACCTCACCATCCGGGTAGTTGCTGATCACCCGGCGTTGCACCCTGCAGTCGGTGATCACCCGTTCCGGCAGCTCGACTTCACACGCCGTGCCATAGAAGTTATTCACCACCAACAGCCGCTCGCCTTCTCCTTCACGCAGGTACACCCAGACCTGTTTGTGCGTGGGCAAGAGCTGGCGATACACGCCGTCCTGGATCAGCGGTTCGCTGCGGCGCAAGGCAATCAACTGGCGATAGTGGTGCAGCACCGAAGTCGCGTCGTCGAGCTGGTTTTCGACGTTGATCTGCGTGGCGTTGGCCGGCACGCCGATCCACGGCTCGGTGCTGCTGAAACCGGCATTGGGTTGCACACTCCACTGCATGGGGGTGCGACTGTTGTCGCGGGATTTCTGCATGATCGCGCTCATGCTCGACGCCTCGGACTCGCCCGCCTCGCGCTTGAGGCGATAGATGTTCAGAGTCTCGACATCCCGGTACTGCTCGATGCTCTCGAAGCCCGGGTTGGTCATGCCCAACTCTTCCCCCTGATAGATGAAGGGCGTGCCCTGCAGAAAGTGCAGCGCAGTGCCGAGCATCTTCGCCGAGACCACACGGTGTTCGCCGTCATCGCCGAACCGCGACACCACGCGCGGCTGATCGTGGTTACACCAGAACAGCGCATTCCAGCCGCCACCGGCCTGCATCCCGGTTTGCCAGTCGGAAAGGATGCGCTTGAGTTCGAGGAAATCGAAATCGGCGCGAACCCACTTCTGCAGGTTGGGGTAATCGACCTTCAGGTGATGGAAGTTGAAGGTCATCGACAGCTCTTTGGAGTCCGGCCGCGAATAGCGGATGCAGTGCTCAAGGCTGGTGGAAGACATCTCGCCGACGTTGATCAGGTCATGGCCTTCGAAGACTTCGCGGTGCATTTCCTGCAAGTACTCGTGCACGTTCGGGCCGTCGGTGTAGAAGCGCCGGCCATCGGTGTTGTCTTCAGGGAAGTCCGCCGGCTTGGAGATCAGGTTGATCACGTCCAGGCGGAAACCACCCACGCCCTTGTCACGCCAGAAGCGCATCAGCTTGAACACTTCAGCACGCACTTGCGGGTTGTCCCAGTTCAGGTCGGCCTGGGTGTGGTCGAACAGGTGCAGGAAGTACTGCCCGGTTTGCGCCTCGTACTCCCAGGCCGAACCGCCAAACTTGGACTCCCAGTTGTTCGGTTGATCGCGCCAGATGTAGAAGTCACGGTACGGGTTATCAAGACTGCTGCGCGCTTGCTGAAACCAGCTGTGCTCGATGGAGGTGTGGTTGACCACGATATCGAGCATCAGCTTGATCCCGCGCTTGCCGGCCTCGGCGATCAGCAACTCGCAATCGGCCATGGTCCCGTAGCTCGGGTCGATGGCGTAGTAGTCGCTGATGTCGTAGCCGTTGTCGCGTTGCGGCGACCGCAGGAACGGGGTGATCCACAGGCAGTCGACACCCAGCCATTGCAGGTAATCGAGCTTGGCCACCACCCCGAGCAAGTCGCCCGTGGGGTTGCCGGCGTGGCTGTGAAAACTCTTCGGGTAGATCTGGTAGATCACCGAACGCTGCCAGTCTTGCATGGCGCAAATCCTTCAATTGGTTTTGTACTGACCACTTTTCTTTTGTGGCGAGGGGGCTTGCCCCCGCTGGGCTGCGCAGCAGTCCTGATTTACGTTGCACCCACCGGTTCTCGGCCGCTCGCGCCCGAACGGGGGCAAGCCCCCTCGCCACAGAAATCCATCAGGCGACGCGGTAACCCGGCCGAACGATTTTGATGCTCAAGCCACAGGTCAACACGAACGGCACGACCATGGCGATGACCATCCCGACCACGAACATCGGAATGAACTGCGGGATGATCGAGATGAACCCGGGCAAGCCACCGACACCAATTGCCGAGGCCTGAACCTTGTTCAACGACAGGAACATGCAGCCCAGTGCCGAGCCGGTCAGTGCGGCGTAGAACGGAAACTTGTAGCGCAGGTTGACACCGAACATCGCCGGTTCGGTGATGCCGAAATAGGCGGAAATCGCCGAGGTCGAGGCCATGCTTTTGTCCCGCGCACTGCGGGTCATGTAGAACACCCCGAGCGCTGCGCTGCCTTGTGCGAGGTTGGACATGACGATCATCGGCCAGATGAAGGTGCCGCCCTGGGTCGAGATCAGTTGCAGGTCCACTGCAAGGAACATGTGGTGCATGCCGGTGATCACCAACGGCGCATACAGCAGACCGAAAATCACCCCGCCAACCATCGGTGCCAGGTCGAACAAGGTCACCACGCCTTCGGTGATCAGAATTCCCAGGTGGCGGGTCACCGGACCGATCACGGCCAGTGCCAACACCCCGGTCACGACGATGGTGGTAATCGGCACCACCAGCAGTTGAATGGCGTTCGGCACGCGTGCTCGCAGCCATTTTTCAATGACGCTCATGACGTAGGCGGCCATCAGGATCGGCAGGATCTGGCCCTGATAGCCGACCTTCTCGATCTTGAACCAGCCAAAAATATCAAAGTACGGCAGGCTCTGGCCGTCCAGTCCGGCCACCGCTTTGCCATAGTTCCAGGCGTTCAGCAGGTCTGGGTGAACCAGCATCAGGCCAAGCACGATGCCGAGGATTTCACTGCCGCCAAAACGCTTGGCCGCCGACCAGCCGACCAGCGCCGGGAGGAACACGAACGAGGTGTTGGCCATCAGATTGATCAGGCTCCAGACACCGTCCAGCGTCGGGTACGCCTCAAGCAGGGTCTTGCCTTCGATGAACATGCCTTTGGCGCCGATCAGGTTGTTCACGCCCATCAGCAGGCCGGCAATGATCAGTGCCGGCAGAATCGGCATGAACACATCCGAGAACACCCGCACCAGACGCTGCATGGCATTGGTCTTGTCGGCGCCCTTTTGTTTTACGTCGGCGATGGTAGACGCGGCGAGGCCGGTCTGTTGGCGTAGCGCGGCATAGACCTTCTCGACCTCGCCGGGACCGATGACCACCTGAAACAGGCCGCCGGTGAAAAACGAACCTTTGACCAGGTCGATCTGGTTCAGCGTCGCGCTGTCGACCCGCTGCGGGTCTTTGAGGGCCAGGCGCAGACGCGTAACGCAATGCGCGGCCTGTTCGAGGTTGTCAGCACCACCGAGGCTATGAAGCAGCTCGCTGGCGATAGTCGCGTAATCGTGGCTCATGCTTTTTCATCCACTGTGTTTTTTTGTTGTTGGCAGCATGCCGAAGCGAAAAGTACTCGTCTGTACGAGTTATTGCAATAACTCGTACAGACGAGTTTCAATTTGTTTACTCACAAGCCGATCAGTGGCCCTATTTCCAACGAGTGAGTATTTCAACGCTAAATGGACAAACCCCACCTCTGCCCTTAAGGTTCCTGCCTTGAGCACAACGCAGCCAATACCATGAGCAAATACAACCAGATCTACAGCGATCTGCTTGCCAGCATCACCACCGAACGTCTGGAACGCGGCGCTCGATTGCCTTCCGAAACCGAATTGATGGACAGCTACCAGGCCAGTCGCGGCACCGTGCGCAAGGCTATCGAACTGCTTCAGGAACGCGGCTTCGCGCAGAAAATCCATGGTAAAGGCGCGTTCGTACTGTCGACCAACCCGATCGAATTCCAGCTCGGCGGCATCGTCAGTTTTCAGGAAACCTACCCAAGGCTGGGCAACGACGTCAGCACCGAGGTCGTGGAGTTCGAGCAGATACCCCTGCAAGGCGCCTTGCTCGAACACCTGAAAGCCGAAGAAGGCAGCCTGATCACGCGGATCAAGCGCGTACGGCGAATCGATGGCAAAAGGGTCATCCTGGACATCAACCACTTTGTCGCTGACCTTATTCCGGGGCTGAACCGCGAGATCGCCGAGCACTCGATCTACGCCTTCATCGAGCAGACCCTGCAACTGCAAATCGCCTACGCCCAACGCACCATCGAAGCGGTGCCGCGGAGCAAGGATGACCAGCAGCACCTGGACCTCGACGGCCAGAGCCATGTGATCGTGGTCAGCAACCAGACCTTTTTGCAGGATGGCCGCCAGTTCGAATACACCGAATCACGGCATACCCTGGACAAGTTCTACTTTTCGGATGTGGCGCGGCGCTGACTCGGCGCCTGCAGCCAAGTTCGAAGACACTCTTTTCTTACAGGGTTCGTCCATCAAGACCAAAACCCGATAGCTCCCGCTCCTACAGATTCAAACGGGTCTGATTGTCATAGTTCCTCGCCTCTTACCCCCATTTCTCAAGGAGCGAGAAGTGAACACGCCTGAATCAATTTCCCCATCCCTCCTCCCGAACCCAGCCGACGAGCGATCTCTAAAAGCACTGGTAGTGCCCTTTACCGAGGCCTGCCCCGACATGCATGCGATGGCCCACGAAGTTGCAAAGGGCATACTCGACAAACATGGAATCAAGGGCATCGACCCGGACAAGGTCTGGTGGCACCGTTTCGATAACGTGTCGGTCAGCAGCCCCAAGGCTTTTCTGGGCTGGGAGCGTTATCCAAAACCCAGTGAGTCGTTGACCTTGCCGCAACTGGTCGTCCAGCGATTCCGCCTCAGCGATCAGGAAGACCCTGGCATGCCGGACGGCGACGGCGGCTTCTATAACGAAGGCCCGCACGCCTCCATTTTCAACGAAACCAACGAAGTGCGGATGTACCCCAGGGACGTCCTGAAGGACTTCTGGGCCCTCAACTTCAGCCAGTCCTACCGAGAAAAAATGGAGCGTTTCTGGCCCCTCCATTCGGACGACTTCCGTACCCTGGCCAAACTTAATTTCCTGGTGCAGGCACTCGACGAACACGATGGGGCTCGGCTGAACAACGAAAACCTCAAGACCGTGATCAAAGCCGTGGCCGGCAATGTCTCCTGGCCGGTCAGCCTCGATATGCTGCAAACGCAGGCACACCCTGTAGACGGGTTACGTGTGTGTGCCCTGGATATCGGGGGTTATCAAGCCACCGACATCCTCTGCATTACCGACCGCAACGGCGTGAACATTCTTTACACACCGGGTGAAACCCAAACATTTCACATCTTCACCACCCTGCTCGATTTCCATTGGTGGCTGCTGCTGCAAAACAACTTTGCGGAAAACCGGGCGCGATTCATGAGCCATTTTCCGTTGTCCGCCCAACAGCAGGACAACGGCAAAATCGGTCTGAACGCCACGATCGACCTGCTCTACACCACATGGGGCGCCTACGACCATCACCTGATCAATCAAAACGCCGAGCCGATCACCGGCGACGTTTTCAGCTGGTTGCGAGACTCGGTGAAGGCTCGCATGTATAGCGATGCGGACCTGTCCCTGCATTCCAACGGACAACTGCGAAAAAAGCTGTGGATTGGCTATCTGAACGCGTTTGTTCACCTCTTCGGCTCGATGGCCGGTCTTGGCTGGCCGGTGGCACTGGCTGCCGTTGGCGCCGGCATTGCCGATATGGGGTTGAACATTGACCAGGCGATCAACGGCAGTACCAAGGCCGAGCGCAAGGCGGGAGTCGTTGGTGCCATCTCCAGCGGTATCGAAACCCTGTTCAACCTGCCTTTCCTGCGTGGAGCAACGGAGCTTGCCGAAGTAGGTGAAGCCAGCGAAACCTTCAGTCCACAGGAAAGCGTCACCGAACCTGTCGATGAAGGACCAACCAACCCTTCAGGCATACCACCCATTGCCCGATTCGCCCCCGGTCCGGCCTATGCGGAGCAAGGCGCGGAGCTGCTCTCATCCTTCGAAACCAATGAAGTGCTGGATGGCTTGTCGCCCGTCAGCGAGGAAGGCAAGTTCGCGGGTATCTATCAGCCGCCAAGCGGCGGCAACTATGTGCTGATCAACGACAGTTATTACCTTGTACGCTACGTCGAGGCATTGAAAACCTGGGTCATCATTGACCCGGCCAACCCCTACTCGTTTTATCGCAGCCTGCCCGTTCGCCTGGACGCGGCCGGAGAATGGCAACCCATCAACCGTCCGGGCCTGTTCGGCGGTGGCAAATTCGATGGGTTATGGCCGTGGGGCCGTGATAGCACGCCGCTGCCGGACATCGACAGCCCGCCCAGCGCATACGATATGCCGCAGGCCTCGCGCGAACAGCTCAAAGACCTCGCCCGAGGGGGCGGAAGCAAATACGACCTCAAAGACTACACCGCCAGCCTGCCCAAGCCTGACGGTAGCAATCCCGTTGCCGACTTCAAGGCCATGCGGCAAACCCTGTACCGGGACGCTACGGCTTTCTTCGAATCAAACACTCTGCCAGCCAGGCCCGAGATTCCTTCCCTGCCAGCTCACCTGCCCGGCAAGGACATCATCAAGAAACTGTATCGCCTGATATCGGGGCTGGTGGTGGGTGAGAGCCATTCAAGCGTTGCCAGCAAACAGTTCCTGATCGAAAACATGGAGGTGCTGAGCAAGCAAAAGGTCAAGACGCTCTACATGGAGCATTTGCTGAGCGACTTCCATCAGGCCGACCTGGACATCTTCAACCGGACGGGCACCTTGTCCGAAGATCTCGAGAGCTACCTGAGAGCTCAGGATCGAGGGCACGGCACCGACCCCAGTGGTCAGTTCACGTTTCTGGAAGTGGTCAAGGCCGCCCGCAAAAACCATATCCGGATCCAGGCCATCGATTGCATGGCCAGCTACCGGAGCACGGGGATGACCGGTGTAGAACCTGACTTTCGGCAAAGGATGATGAATTTTTTTGCCCATGAGGTGATCAGCGCCGATCAGGCTGCCCGAGGTGCTCATCGCTGGGTTGCATTGATGGGAGACAGTCACGCCAGCACGTGGGAAGGCGTGCCGGGTGTCAGCGAACTGGAGGGGGGCATCAGTTTGCGCATAGAAAGCACCGATGCCGGTACGGCAAGGGGCATCGAAGTGGACCCGGGGCGTATTCCAACCGATAACTTCGGCCGGCCGCTGGCCAGCGTCAAAGGTGATCTGCGCCTGCAACTGGATACACCGCCCAGTGTTGCGCTGGCCGAAAATCTGGAAAAAGGTCTGCGCAATACAGGTGATTACACGGTGATGAATATCGATAAACGGGCCACGCTCATTCATCGCAGCAGCGACGGCACTATCGTTCGCACACTGATACAGCGCGACCATGGCTCGTTCTACGTTGAGCGACCCAAATGGCCGTCCATCAGTGGCCGACGCTACCCCAACATTGCGGAGTTCTCGGCGGCATTAAGGCTCATTGGGCTCAAACAGGTCCAGGTGGCGGGCACCTGATACGCAAAAGGCCCCGTGAACTCGCGCTCACGGGGCCTTTCAGGTGTTACGGACGATCAGTTGAAACCGGGATCATTCCCACTCGATCGTCGCTGGCGGCTTGCTCGACACGTCGTAGGTGACGCGGGAGATGCCTTCGATTTCATTGATGATCCGGCCGCTGACGGTTTCCAGCAGCTCGTAAGGCAGGTGTGCCCAACGTGCGGTCATGAAGTCGATGGTTTCTACCGCACGCAGGGCGACAACCCAGGCGTAACGACGGCCATCGCCCACCACGCCTACCGATTTCACCGGCTGGAACACCACGAATGCCTGGCTGACCTTGTGGTACCAGTCGGCCTTGCGCAGTTCTTCGATGAAGATGTGGTCGGCACGACGCAGCAGGTCGGCGTATTCCTTCTTCACTTCACCGAGGATCCGCACGCCCAGGCCCGGGCCCGGGAACGGGTGACGGTAGACCATGTCGTACGGCAGGCCCAGCTCCAGGCCCAGACGACGGACTTCGTCCTTGAACAGCTCACGCAGCGGTTCAACCAGCTTGAGGTTCATTTCTTCCGGCAGGCCACCCACGTTGTGGTGCGACTTGATCACGTGCGCCTTGCCGCTTTTCGCGCCAGCCGACTCGATCACGTCCGGGTAGATGGTGCCCTGGGCGAGGTACTTGATGTTGTCCAGTTTGTTGGACTGGGCATCAAACACGTCGATGAAGGTACGGCCGATGATCTTGCGTTTCTTCTCAGGGTCGCTTTCGCCAGCCAGGTTGTTCAGGAACTGGTCTTCGGCGTTGGCGCGGATCACCTTGACGCCCATGTTCTCGGCGAACATGGCCATCACTTGCTCGCCTTCGTGCAGACGCAGCAGGCCGTTGTCGACGAAGACGCAGGTCAATTGGTCGCCGATGGCTTTGTGCAGCAACGCGGCAACTACCGAGGAGTCAACGCCGCCGGACAGGCCGAGCAGTACGTTGTCGGTGCCGACCTGAGCGCGGACCTGAGCGATGGCGTCTTCAGCAATCTTCGAAGGCGTCCACAGGGCTTCGCAGCCGCAGATGTCGAGGATGAAGCGCGAGAGGATGCGACCCCCCTGCTTGGTGTGGGTCACTTCCGGGTGGAACTGCACGCCGTAGTAGCCGCGAGCATCGTCGAACATGCCGGCAATCGGGCAGCTCGGAGTACTGGCCAGGATGTGGAAGTCCTGCGGCATTTTGGTGACCTTGTCACCGTGGCTCATCCATACGTCGAGGCCGAACAGGCCATCAGCGTCGATATGGTCTTCGATGCCGTCCAGCAGGCGGCTCTTGCCGACCACGTCGACACGGGCGTAACCGAACTCACGCAGTTCGGAACCTTCAACCTTGCCACCCAGCTGTTCAGCCATGGTCTGCATGCCGTAGCAGATCCCGAAGACCGGGACGCCCAGGTCAAATACGGCTTGCGGGCAGCGCGGACTGTCAGCTACGTGCACGGACTCGGGGCCGCCGGCGAGAATGACGCCTTTTGGAGCGAATTCGCGAATCGCGTCTTCATCCATGTCGAACGGATGCAGTTCGCAGTAAACACCGATTTCACGCACGCGACGGGCGATCAGCTGGGTGTACTGGGAACCGAAGTCGAGGATCAGGATGCGGTGAGCGTGAATGTCGAGGGCCATGATTCAGTCTCGTCTAAGTAATTCAAAAACAGTCGTGATTCAGAAACAACTCGGGGCTGAATAGAACAGCCCCGGTTGCTTAACGATTTGCTTGAAGCTTCAACCTACGCGGTAGTTTGGCGCTTCTTTGGTGATCTGCACGTCGTGGACATGAGATTCCGCCATGCCGGCGCCAGTGATGCGCACGAACTCTGGCTTGGTACGCATTTCTTCGATGTCGGCGCTACCGGTGTAGCCCATGGAAGAACGCAGGCCGCCCATCAGTTGATGGATGATGGCGCTCAGGGTGCCCTTGTACGGAACACGCCCTTCGATGCCTTCCGGAACCAGCTTCTCGGCGCCTGCCGAGGAGTCCTGGAAGTAACGATCCGAAGAGCCTTGAGCCTGGGACATGGCGCCCAGCGAACCCATGCCACGGTAAGCCTTATACGAACGGCCCTGGAACAGTTCGATCTCGCCTGGCGCTTCTTCAGTACCGGCGAACATCGAGCCCATCATCACGCAGGAAGCACCGGCAACGATGGCCTTGGACAGGTCACCGGAGAAACGGATGCCGCCGTCGGCGATCAACGGAACGCCAGTGCCTTCAAGGGCAGCGGCGACGTTGGCGATGGCGCTGATTTGCGGGACGCCGACACCGGCAACGATACGGGTGGTGCAGATCGAGCCAGGGCCGATACCGACCTTGACGGCGTCCGCGCCCGCTTCGGCCAGGGCCTTGGCAGCAGCGCCGGTGGCAATGTTGCCGCCGATCACCTGGACTTCAGGGAAATTCTGTTTGACCCAGCGAACGCGGTCGATCACGCCTTTGGAGTGGCCGTGGGCAGTGTCGACCACCACCACGTCAACGCCGGCAGCAACCAGTGCCGCGACACGATCGCCGGTGTCTTTACCGGTACCGACCGCAGCGCCCACGCGCAGACGACCCTGGTCGTCCTTGCTGGCCAGCGGGTAGGCCTTGGCTTTTTCGATGTCGTTGACGGTCATCATGCCTTTGAGGGCAAATTTGTCGTCGACGATCAGTACGCGCTCGATACGGTGCTTGTGCAACAACTCGCGAACGTCGTTCTTGTCGGCGCCTTCCTTGACCGTGACCAGACGCTCTTTAGGCGTCATCACTTCACGGACAGTGGCGTCCAGACGGTTCTCGAAGCGCACGTCACGGGAAGTGACGATGCCGACCAGGTCGCCATCGTGCAGTACCGGAACGCCGGAGATGTTGTGCATGCGGGTCAGTTCGAACAGTTCACGAACCGTGGCGTCAGCCTCGATGGTGATCGGGTCCTTGACCACGCCGGCCTCGTACCGCTTGACCTTGCGCACTTCGGCAGCTTGCTGCTCGATGGTCATGTTCTTGTGGATGATGCCGATACCACCTTCCTGAGCCATGGCAATTGCCAGACGGGCTTCAGTGACGGTGTCCATGGCAGCGGAAACCAGTGGAATATTCAGCTCGATGCCACGGGTAAGGCGGGTTTTGAGACTGACTTCGTTAGGAAGCACCTCGGAATAACCGGGCACTAAAAGAATGTCGTCGAAGGTCAGAGCTTCTTGGCTGATACGCAGCATCGCGGGGGCTCCCGAGCGGGAAAATGGAAGCGCGCCATTATACTCAGACACCCCCGCCGGCTCAATGTAAAAGTCTGTCTATTATTGGTATTACTGATATACGGGTAACTCGGGGGCCTATAACTCTACCTTGACCCAACTCACCGGCAGGTCCAGCCAATCGGCGAACTCGTCGATGAAGCTCTGCTTGAACCCGGCCTCGGCCCAGTTATTGAAGATAAAGCCCAGGTTCGAGAAGCCGCATTCCTGCAGGAACAGAAAGCCGTTGATGTCGTCTTCATGCCCGCATTCCGGGCAGATGAAGTTGTCGGTGCGCCCCGGCATCCAGTCTTCCAGGCTTTCGAACAGCGCTTCGCCGATCTCCTTGCGGCATTCGGCACACCCGGCTTCTTCGAGAAAGCCCTTGGCCGGTGTATAGATGCAGCGCTTGGTGATGATTTCCAGCCCATTGATCGGCTCGCCAAACGGCAGCGCTTCGGGATGCAACACCACCGCCCGCGCACCCGGTGCGATGGCGTGAGCCATGCGATTGCCGGTACGACCGCAGGTGGTGAGTTGTTCTTCAATGATGTTCTTGCGCACCAGCCACCGCACAATCGCCCGCGCCCGAGGTTCGTGCACCGGCAGTGTGGAGATTTTCGGGACGATGATGCTTTGCGAGTTCATGGGTGCAGCCCTGTTGCAAACACTGAAGATTATCCCTGTGGGAGCGAGCCTGCTCGCGATGGCGGAAGATCAGGCAACGTCGATATTGACTGTGATGGCCTATTCGCGAGCAGGCTCGCTCCCACAGGATTTGGCGGTCGGCAGCTTAATCCCTGACAGGCTCAGGTCAAGTGTTCAGATACCTGACTATCAAGGCAATGCCACTGGCAAGCACCAGCCAGGTCACCAGCCGCACAAAGGCCTCGCGGGACAACTTCATCGTCAAGCGTCGACCGGTCCACAGCCCCAGCGCCATTGCCGGCAACAAACACACCGCCAGCACCAACAAGGGTAGCTCGGCATAGACCCCGGCGATCGCGAACAGGCTCAAACGCACCACCGTACTGCAACTGATCAACGCACTTTGCGTGGCGCGGGCCTCATCCTTGGGCAAGCGGCTGTTCAGATAGATTGCATATAAAAAGCCGCCACTGCCGAACAGCGCCCCAAACATTCCGCCCACCGTGCCCATCGGAATAGCCCAACCGGCAGCCAGTTGCGCAGGTCGGACTTTTACCCACAGGCTATAAATCGCATAGGCGCTGATAAACAGCCCCATCAATAGCAGCAACAGATTCGACTTGAGGTTCAGCAGGAAGATCACTCCCAACGTGCAACCCACCGCCATGCACGGCAGCAACCGCAACAATTCGGGTTTGGCGACATCGCGCCGCGACGGCAGCAGATTGCCGAATGCCGCGATGAAATCCAGCAGCACCAACAAGGGCACGATTTTCGACAGTGGCATGAACAGAATCAGGATCGGCCCGGCCACCAGCGCCGTGCCGAAACCGGCGACGCCGAAGACGATGTACGCCAGACTGATGCCCAGCCCGATCACCAGCCAGTCCATGGCGCCGAAGGCCCATTGATTCAATAACTCAAGCACGTTCATTCCCCCGTCTTCCTTGAATACCACTGACGACTTTACCCCCTGTGGGAGCGAGCCTGCTCGCGAATACGGTGTGTCAGCCACATTAATGTTGAAAGTTCATCCGCCTCGCGAGCAGGCTCGCTCCCACAAGGGTTTTTCGCGGACACATGGAGATTGATCGTCGAATGCCATTAAACTGCGCCCCATGATTAAAGATCCCTTTGCAAGACTCGGCCTGGACCGAGAAGTCCTGACGGTCAGCCAGCTCAACGGCCGCGCGCGGGTGTTGCTTGAAGACGTGTTCAGCAACATCTGGGTCGAAGGCGAAATCTCCAACCTCGCCCGCCCGGCATCCGGCCACATCTATTTCACCCTCAAGGACAGCGGCGCCCAGGTGCGTTGCGCGCTGTTCCGGCAGAACGCTGCGCGGGTTCGCCAGGCGCTGAAGGATGGCTTGGCGGTCAAGGTCCGGGGCAAGGTTTCGCTGTTTGAAGGGCGTGGCGACTATCAGCTGATTCTCGACACCGTGGAGCCTGCCGGTGACGGTGCGCTGCGCCTGGCGTTCGATGCGCTGAAGGAAAAACTCAGCGCCGAAGGCCTGTTCAGTGCCGACCGCAAAGTGCCGCTGCCGGCACACCCGCAACGCATCGGCATCATCAGTTCGCCGACCGGCGCGGTGATTCGCGACATCATCAGCGTATTCCGCCGCCGTGCGCCACAAGTGGTGCTGACCCTGATCCCCACCGCCGTGCAAGGCCGCGAAGCCACCGCGCAGATTGTCCGTGCACTGAAACTGGCCGACGCCCGCGGTTTCGATGCGCTGATCCTCGCACGTGGCGGCGGCTCGCTGGAAGACCTCTGGTGCTTCAACGAAGAAGCCGTGGCCCGTGCGATAGATGCCTGTGTCACCCCGATTGTCAGCGCCGTCGGCCATGAAACCGATGTGTCGATCAGCGACTTCGTGGCCGACGTCCGTGCGCCGACGCCTTCCGCCGCCGCTGAACTGCTGGCGCCGGACTCCAGCGACCTGGTGCGCCGGGTCGAAAGCCTGCACCGGCGTTTGGTGATGCGCATCCGCGACCGCTTGATGCGTGATCGCCTGCGCCTGGAAGGCATCTCGCGCCGCTTGCGCCATCCCGGCGAACGCCTGCGTCAGCAAGCGCAACGTCTGGACGACCTGGACATGCGCCTGCGTCGGGCTTTCGAGCGCAACCTCAATACCCGTCGCGAACGACTGATCCGCCTCGAAACCCGCCTCGCCGGGCAACATCTGGGACGGCAACTGGCGCTGCTGCGCCAGCGCCTCGACAGCCTCGCCGAGCGCCTGCCGCGTTCGATGCGCGAAGGTTTGAAGGCCCGTCGCCTGCAACTGCAAACACAGGTGCAAACCCTGCACGTGGTCAGCCCGTTGGCGACACTGGGCCGTGGTTACGGCATTTTGCTCGATGAACGCGGCAAGGCGATCCGCAGCGCCGCGCAGACTCAAAACGGCCAACGCCTGAAAGCCATACTCGGCGAAGGTCAATTGCAGGTCCGGGTCGAAGACAACCACCTGACGCCCGTCACCCTTTCTTTACTGGATTGATCCATGCCGCGCTTTCTTGCACCGCTGTTGTTGCTTTGCCTGACCTTCAACGCCCACGCCGACAGCTACATCACGCGCCTGCTGAACAAACCGGTACCCGGCGGTGTGGCGGTGGTCGATCTGGGCACTTCGGCTCAAGCGCCAAAGGCCAGCTATCAAGGTAAACCAGTGCTGGTGGTCAAGGAACAGAACAACTGGCTGGCGATAGTCGGCGTCCCCCTGACCGTCAAACCCGGCAGCCAGGCACTCAGCGCGGGTGGCCGTAACCTGACGTTCATGGTCGGCAACAAGAAGTACCCGGAACAGCACATCACCCTGAAGAACCAGCGTCAGGTGAATCCGAACCCGGACGACCTGAAACGCATCGACGCCGAACTGGACGAACAGATTCGCGCTTATCGCAGCTTCAGCCCGGTAACGCCGAGCAATCTGCTGCTGGACAAACCGGTCAATGGTCCGCTGTCGAGCAAGTTCGGTGTGCGCCGATTCTTCAATGGCGAAGAGCGCAATCCCCACGCAGGCCTGGACTTCGCAGTGCCGGCGGGTACGCCGATCAAGACCCCGGCAGCCGGCAAGGTGATCCTGATCGGCAACTACTTCTTTAACGGCAACACGGTATTCGTCGACCACGGCCAGGGCTTTATCAGCATGTTCTGCCACATGTCGAAAATCGACGTGAAAGTCGGCCAGCAACTGGCGCGCGGTGGCGTGGTCGGCAAAGTCGGCTCCACCGGCCGCGCGACCGGGCCGCACATGCACTGGAACGTCAGCCTGAACGATGCCCGCGTAGACCCGGCAATATTCATCGGCGCGTTCCAACCCTGAAATTGGATAAGGCCACTGGCCTCATCGCGAGCAGGCTCTCTCCCACAGTGGATTTGGGGTGTTTAGCAAATCTGTGGTCACACCGATACCCTGTGGGAGCGAGCCTGCTCGCGATGACAATTTCACAGGCACCGAAGAACTTCCCGCTGCCTGAATCTTCAATTGCGCTTAGCCCAACCCTTACGCAAACATCACAACAATTGCAGCCACACACAGCAATAAAATCTCGATAAAAAAGACTTTTCGGGTATTTATCTCAAAGTTTTTCGACTGCTTGCCATCTTTCACCCTCGCGGTTAGGGTTGAAGACATGAAAACTTCTCACACCCTCATTCAGCTTCGCCAGCACCGCAGCCTGTGCCTCGTCAGCGCACGACTGCCGGGCTGAATCGCGGTGCCTCGTCCCACGTTTTATCCAACGTTTTTTTGATCCACCGGCAGGCCGCCTTTTTTCGGCCCACACAATAAGGATTTTCCGATGAGCATGCTCAAAGACCCGTCTTCGAAATACCGCGCTTTCCCGACAATCGACATCCCGGATCGCACCTGGCCATCGAAGACCATCACTGCCGCGCCGATCTGGTGCAGCTCCGACTTGCGCGACGGCAACCAGTCGCTGATCGAACCAATGGACGCGGTGAAAAAGCTGCGCTTCTGGAAAACCCTGGTCGCGGTGGGCGTGAAAGAAATCGAAGCCTCCTTCCCGGCCGCTTCGCAAACCGACTTCGACTTCGTGCGTACCCTGATCGAAGGCGGCCACATCCCGGACGACACCACCATCCAGGTGTTGACCCAGGGCCGTGAAGACCTGATCGAACGGACTTTCGAATCCCTTCGTGGCGCGAAAAAAGCCATCGTTCACCTCTACAACGCGACCTGCCCTTCCTTCCGCCGGATTGTCTTCAATCAGGATAAAGACGGGATCAAGGCCATCGCCGTGAACGCCGCCAAGCTGTTCGTCAAATACGCCGCCCAGCAGCCGGACACCGAGTGGACCTTCGAATACTCGCCAGAGACTTTCAGCGCCACTGAGCTGGAATTCGCCAAGGAAGTCTGCGACGCCGTGATCGAGGTCTGGAACCCGACGCCTGCGCACAAGGTCATCCTCAACCTGCCGGCCACTGTCGAATGCGCTACACCGAACATCTACGCCGACCAGATCGAGTGGTTCGGCCGTCACATCAACCGTCGTGACAGCGTGATCATCAGCCTGCACACCCACAACGACCGCGGCACTGGCGTTGCGGCCACCGAGCTGGGCCTGATGGCTGGCGCCGACCGCGTCGAAGGCTGCCTGTTCGGCAACGGCGAGCGTACCGGTAACGTCGACCTCGTCACCGTGGCCTTGAACCTTTACACCCAGGGCGTTGACCCTGAGCTGGATTTCTCCGACATCGACGGCGTGCGCAAAGTCGTTGAGGAGTGCAACCAGATTCCGGTGCACCCGCGTCACCCGTACGTCGGCGACCTGGTTCACACCGCGTTCTCCGGCTCGCACCAGGACGCGATCCGCAAGGGCTTCGCCCAGCAGAAACCGGATGCGCTGTGGGAAGTGCCGTACTTGCCGATCGACCCGGCCGACATCGGTCGCAGCTACGAGGCGGTGATTCGCGTCAACAGCCAGTCCGGCAAGGGCGGTATCGCTTACCTGCTGGAACAGGAATACGGCATCAACTTGCCGCGCCGCATGCAGATCGAGTTCAGCCAGGTCGTGCAACGCGAGACCGATCGCCTGGGCCTCGAGATGACTGCCCAGCAGATCCACGCCTTGCTGCACAGCGAGTACTTGCAGGCCAACACGCCGTACGCACTGGTCAGCCATCGCCTGCAGGAAGAGAACGGCCATAGCGCCGTCGAAGTCGAAGTCTCCAGCAAAGGCCAGGGCGAAACCAACCTGCACTGGCGTGGCAAGGGCAACGGCGCCCTGGAAGCACTGGTGGCCGGTCTGCCGATTCCGGTGGAGATCATGGACTACAACGAACACGCGATTGGCGCCGGCACCAATGCCAAGGCTGCGGCCTACATTGAACTGCGCGTGAATGGCGAGCGTGCGGTGCATGGCGTGGGCATCGATGAAAACATCACCACCGCCAGCTTCAAGGCCCTGTTCAGCGCGCTGAACCGCTCCCTGAGCCAGCCGGAAGCGAAAGCGGCGTAACCTGCCAGCTGAAACGCAAAAGGCCCCGAGGTGAAAACCTCGGGGCCTTTTTTATCTTCAGGTTTTCATTGCCTGTCAGGCCCTCATCGCGAGCAGGCTCGCTCCCACAGTTGACCGCATTCCAATGTGGGAGCGAGCCTGCTCGCGATGAGGGTCTGTCGGGCGGCGAAGATCTCAGGTCAGCTCGAAGGTATCGGCATCCAGATTCGCCGGAAACCGCGTGCGATACGCCGCCAGCTCCGCAGCGTTCAGCACGACCTGAAACACCCCATCGGCCTCACCGGCACCCAGCAGCGTCTCGCCCTGGAAATCCAGCACCTGGCTATCAC
Source organism: Pseudomonas brassicacearum (assembly GCF_003732175.1). GTDB lineage: Bacteria > Pseudomonadota > Gammaproteobacteria > Pseudomonadales > Pseudomonadaceae > Aquipseudomonas > Aquipseudomonas brassicacearum_G. The sequence goes on along the minus strand of NZ_MOBI01000013.1, from coordinate 20,009 downwards.
CGGTATAAGCAAAGCCTTTACCGTCGGTACCAATCCGGTTCACTGCGGCGACATAGCAGAGGTTCTCGATGGCCCGCGCCGGCAGCAAACGGTTCCAGTGCTGACGTCGTGCACCCGGCCAGTTGGCGGTGTACAGCAGCAGGTCGGTGTCTTGCGCGTCGCGGCTCCACACCGGGAAACGCAGGTCGTAGCAAATCAGCGGACGCACCCGCCAGCCCTTGAGTTCGAACTGCACCTGATGCTCGCCGGCGGTGTAATGTTTGTGCTCGCCGGCCATGCGGAACAGGTGACGTTTGTCGTAATGCAGGACCTCACCGTCCGGCTGCGCCCACAGCAGTCGGTTGCGATGGCTGCCATCGGCGGCCTGGACAATCACGCTGCCGGTAATCACCGCGTCAAGTTTGGCGGCCTGCGCTCGCAACCATTTACTGGTCGGGCCGTTTTCCGCTTCAGCGAGGGTTGGCGACTCCATGGAGAAGCCGGTGGTGAACATCTCCGGCAGGATGATCAGGTCGGCGCCCCGCGCCTGCTCCAGCAACTGTTCGAAATGCTCGAGATTGGCCTTGCGGTCATGCCAGGCCAATGTGGTCTGGATCAACGCAACGTTCAGATTGGGCAAGGTGGTCAGATCGCGCATAGTTTCTCCGCTGCCTGACGCAGCGTCTCCTCACGCTTGGCAAAACACAGGCGCACCAGACGCTGTTCCGGCAGCGGGTTCTGGTAGAACACCGAAATCGGGATCGCTGCCACGCCATGCTCGCGCGTCATCCACTTGGCCATCTCGATATCGTTCAGGTCCGGGCGGATCTGCGAATAGTCGACCAACTGGAAATAGGTCCCGGTGGCCTTGGTAAAGCTGAACCGCGAAGGCGCCAGCAAATCACAGAACAGATCACGCTTGGCCTGATAGAAACCCGGCAACTCTTCGACATGCTCCGGATGCTCGGCCATGAAGTCAGCCAGTGCGTACTGCAACGGGGTCACACCGCAGAAACTGACGTATTGATGCACCTTGCGCAGTTCTTCCGTGAGCGCCGGTGGCGCGACCACGTAGCCGGTCTTCCAGCCAGTGACGTGATAGGTCTTGCCAAAAGAACTGACCACGAAGGCGCGCTGGTACAGCTCTTCATGGGCCAAAACGCTGGCATGCGCTACACCGTCAAACACCAGGTGTTCATACACTTCGTCGCTGATCAGATAGATATCGCGGTCGCGGATCAATGCCGCCAACTGATCCAGCTCGGCGCGCGAGATCAGCGCACCACTCGGGTTATGCGGCGAGTTGAGGATGATCATTCGCGTGCGCGGGCTCAGCGCTTCGCCGAGTTTCTGGAAGTCGATGGCGAAATCCTTCCCCGCCAACGGCACATGCACGCAACGACCGCCGGCCAGCGCCACCGAGGGCTCATAGCTGTCATAGGCAGGATCGAAGACGATTACTTCGTCACCGCTGTGGATAACTGCCGCAATGGCACAGAAGATCGCCTGGGTCGCGCCGGGGGTGATGGTCACCTCGGTGTCGGCATTGACGTTTACGCCATAGCTGCGAGCGATCTTCGCCGCCACTTGCTGGCGCAGCGCCGGCAGGCCGGTCATCGGTGAATACTGGTTATGGCCATTGGCGATGTGCCGGCCGACCGCGTCGCACAAGGCTTGCGGAGCATCGAAATCGGGGAATCCCTGAGACAGGTTGAGCGCGCCGGTCTGTGCCGCGAGCTGAGACATTTGGGTGAAGATAGTGATGCCGACATTCGGCAGCTTGCTGGTGATCATCGGTGATTCCCTACTGAACACCCGGCTCTAACGGCGGCGCGGGAGAGCCCGAGGATAGCTCAAACGCCAGACACGAAAAAGGGCGCCATAGGGCGCCCTTCTTCTAATACCAAGACTTCTCACCTGTGGCGAGCGGGCTTGCCCGCGTTCGGCTGCGAAGCAGTCGCAAAATAAGCCGACGGGTTCTACCTGAACCACCTCGGCTGTAGATTTTGGGGCCGCTTCGCGACCCAACGCGGGCAAGCCCGCTCACCACAAAAGCCCATCCCGACGGGACGAGCCAGCTTTCGAATCAGCGCTTGTCGCGGCGCTTCTTGTCGGCTTTTTTGTGGTGCGTCATCAAGCGGCGCTTCTTGTTGACTTGACGGTCTGTCAGCGTGTTCTTGTTGCCTTCGTACGGGTTCTCGCCACCTTTGAACTCGATGCGGATCGGCGTACCAACCAGCTTCAAGACGCGACGGTAAGTGTTTTCCAGGTAACGGACGTAAGACTTTGGAACCTTCTCGACCTGGTTACCGTGGATCACGATGATCGGCGGGTTCGCACCACCCAAGTGGGCATAACGCAGCTTGATCCGGCGGTTGTTGACCATCGGCGGCGCGTGCTCACCAACCGCATCTTCGAGAATCTGGGTCAGGCGGTTGGTTGGCCAGCGGGTAACCGCGGACTTGAACGAGTTCTGCACCGACGCGTAGAGGTTGCCCACGCCAGTACCGTGCAGGGCCGAGATGAAGTGGATGTCAGCGAAGTCGACGAAGAACAGCCGACGTTGCAGCTCGACCTTCACGAAGTCGCGCTCGCTCGGCGTCATGCCGTCCCACTTGTTGATCGCGATCACCAACGCACGACCCGCTTCCAGGGCAAAGCCCAACAAGTTGAGGTCGTGGTCCACCACGCCTTCGCGGGCGTCCATCACGAAGATCACCACGTTGGCGTCTTTGATCGCTTGCAGGGTTTTGACCACGGAGAATTTTTCGACTTCTTCGTGGATCTTGCCGCGCTTGCGCACACCCGCGGTATCGATCAGCGTGTACTTCTCGTCGTTACGCTCGAACGGGATGTAGATACTGTCGCGGGTGGTGCCTGGCTGGTCATACACGATGACCCGGTCTTCACCGAGCATGCGATTGACCAGGGTCGACTTGCCGACGTTCGGGCGGCCAATGATAGCGATCTTGATACCGTCTTTTTCGCTCGGACCAGGAATGCGCTTGGCTTCCTCGCCTTCGGCAACGATCTCTTCTTCACCGTCTTCCGGCTCTTCGCTGTCTTTCGGGAAATCGCTCAGGGCGATTTCCAGCATCTGGGTGATGCCACGACCGTGGGCACCGGCGATCGGGATCGCGTGGCCCATGCCCAGCGGGGCGAACTCGGCGCGGGCCATTTCAGGGTCGATGTTGTCGACCTTGTTGGCAACCACGTAAGAACGCTTGTTACGCTTGCGCAAGTGCTCGGCGATCATCTGGTCGGCCGCGGTGAAACCGGCCTTGGCATCTACCAGGAACAGAACGACATCCGCTTCTTCAATGGCCAGCAGCGACTGCTCGGCCATTTTTTCGTCCATACCGTGTTCGTCACCGGAGATACCGCCGGTGTCGACCAAAATGTAGGAACGCCCTTGCCACTTGGCCTCACCGTATTGGCGATCACGGGTCAGACCGGACAAGTCGCCGACGATGGCGTCACGCGTCCTGGTCAGGCGGTTGAACAAGGTGGACTTGCCGACGTTCGGTCGGCCCACCAGGGCGATTACGGGAACCATGCGGCTCTCCACTTCGTTATTTCAGAAAATACAAAAGCCGCTGCGAGGCAGCGGCTGGTGCTCGGGGCAGCACTTGATGTGCTGCGAGCCTTGCGAAACAAGGCCGCTTGGGAATTACCCCAAGCATAGCTAAAGGGCCTGCGCTCGATCATGCTGCGTTGAAAATCAGCTCGGAATGCTCATTGACTGACGTCAACTCCGCTCCCTCGCTAATTTTCGCCTTGCCTGATCTTCGCTCGGCGCCTTTAGTAAAAATGTTACTTGATGGTCAGGGCTTCCAGTTTGCCGCTGTTGCCATACACGTAAATCATGTCACCCATCACCAGCGGTCGGGCACGCAGGCCGTCGCTGTCGATGCGTTCACGGCCGACAAAACGACCGTCCACCTGACTCAGCAGGTGCAGGTAACCTTCCAGGTCACCGACTGCAACGTAGCTGGAGAACACTTCCGGTGCCGACAGTTGACGGCGGGCCAGCGAGTCGTTGCTCCACAAGGAGGTGGTCGAACGCTCGTCGACGCCTTCAACGGTACCCGAAGACAGGCTGATGTAGACGCTGCCGAAACCTTGGGCGACACCGGCATAGCTGGAAGCATCACGCTGCCAGAGCTGACGACCGCTTTGCAGGTCCAGGGCCGCAACGCGCCCCTGATAGCTGGCGACATAAACCTTGTCGCCGGACAGCAGCAGGCCACCGTCGATATCGACCACGCGTTCCAGCTCCGAGCGACCCTGCGGAATCGCAATACGCTGCTCCCAGACCGGCACGCCGTTGGAGATATCCAGCGCCACGACTTTACCGGTCGACAGACCGGCAATCGCCAGACGGTTGGTCACGATCGGCGCACTGGTGCCGCGCAGAGTCAGGACCGCAGGCGTGCTGTCATACAACCAGCGCTGGTTGCCGGTGGAAGCATCCAGGCCGATCAGACGATCGTCCTGGGTTTGAACCACCACCACGTCACCGTTGTTGGCAGGCGGCGCGAGCACTTCACTGGTCACGCGAGCGCGCCATTTCTCTTCACCGGAGCTTGCATCCAGGGCAACCACTTCGCCCTTGAGCGTGCCGATCATGACCAGACCGTAACCCACGCCAACGGCGCCGGACACAGGCAGCTCAAGATCTTTCTTCCATTTGACGTCGCCGTTCATACGATCGAGCGCCATCACCACGCCTTTGACGTCGGCAGCATAGATGGTGTTGCCATCGATGGCCGGCACCAGCATGTTGTAGGTTTCGCCCTGACCGTTACCGACCGAACGACTCCACTGCTTTTGCAGGACCACTTCTTCTTTGAATTTGACCAGCTCAGCCGGCGGCAATTCTTTTTTGCTGTTGCTGCTGCAACCCGCGGCCAGAATGGCCAGAGCCAGCAATGCTGCATGTTTCCAACGGATCACGTCACGCATCCCCTTTGGCCAGGTCGTCCAGCTTGATTTGTAAGCCACCGACCGCCGCTTCATCCGACAGCGCAGCCTTGGCTTTTTGATAAGCAGCATGGGCTTCATCGGTACGACCCAACTGGACCAACAGGTCACCCTTGAGTTCTTCGCGAGTGGCCAGGAATGCCTGATCGGCATCACCTTCGAGCAGTTTCAGCGCTTCGTCAGCCTTGTTCTGTGCGGCCAGAACCTGAGCCAGACGTTGACGCGCCACTTCGCCCAGCGCCGGGTTGGCAGGTTTGTCAGCCACAGCCTTGAGCTGGCTTGCTGCGTCATCCAGCTTGCCGCTGTCGACCGCGACTTTCGCCACGAACAGGCTGCCGTATTGGGCGTAAGCCGTGCCACCGAACTCGCTGTTGAGCTTGTTGGCGAGGTCCGCTACACGGGCCGCGTCAGGCTTGCCGTCCGGGGTCAGCGTGGTTTCCAGCAGTTGCTGGTAAAGCATCGAGGCGCCTTGCGACTGATTGCTCTGATACTTGTGAAACGCCTGCCAGCCGAACACGATGACCAGCGCCAACAGGCCGCCGGTTACGAGAGGTTTGCCGTTACGCTGCCACCAGTCTTTGAATTCCGCCAGATGTTCGTCTTCGGTACTCGACACCCCAATACTCCTTATTCGCTAAATCGGCTGTTTGACAGCTTCAACCCTGCACGACGCAGGTGGCCAGGTGAGCGGCAAGCGCATCCCAGGCAATGCTTTGTTGTTCGCCCTGGCCACGCAGGGGTTTGAAACCTACCACTTGCTGGGCCATTTCGTCGTCACCGAGGATCAGTGCGTACAGCGCACCGCTCTTGTCGGCCTTCTTGAACTGACTTTTGAAGCTGCCTGCACCGGCATTGATCTGCAGACGCAGGTTTGGCAACTGATCACGAACCCGCTCGCTCAGTGTCAGAGCGGCCAGTTCGGCAGCCTCACCGAAGGCGCACAGGTAGACGTCAACCTGCCGGGAGATTTCTTCCGGGATCTGCTCCAGGGTTTCGAGCAGCAGCACCAGCCGCTCGATGCCCATGGCGAAACCAACGCCCGGCGTCGGCTTGCCGCCCATCTGCTCGACCAGGCCGTCGTAACGGCCACCCGCGCAGACGGTGCCCTGGGCGCCGAGTTTGTCGGTGACCCATTCGAATACGGTTTTGCTGTAGTAATCCAGCCCGCGCACCAGCTTCGGGTTGATCACGTAAGGAATGCCGGCAGCGTCCAGACGAGCCTTGAGGCCTTCGAAGTGAGTGCGAGACTCTTCGTCGAGGTAGTCAGCCATCTTCGGTGCATCGACCAGTGCCGCCTGGGTATTGGCGTTCTTGGTATCGAGCACTCGCAGCGGGTTGGTTTTCAGGCGGCGCTGGCTGTCTTCGTCCAGTTGGTCCAGGCGTGCCGTCAGGTACTCCACCAGCGCATCGCGATAACGACCGCGGGATTCGCTGGTGCCCAGGCTGTTGAGCTCGAGCTTGACCGCGTCACGGATACCCAGCTCGCCCCACAGGCGCCAGGTCAGCACGATCAGTTCGGCGTCGATGTCCGGACCATCAAGGTTGAAAACCTCGCAACCGATCTGGTGGAACTGGCGATAACGGCCTTTCTGCGGACGCTCGTGGCGGAACATCGGGCCGATGTACCAGAGTTTCTGCACCTGGCCACCGCCGGTGATGCCGTGCTCAAGCACGGCACGCACACAGGCCGCTGTACCTTCAGGGCGCAGCGTCAGCGAGTCGCCGTTACGGTCGTCGAAGGTGTACATCTCTTTTTCGACGATGTCGGTCACTTCACCGATGGAGCGTTTGAACAGCTCGGTGAACTCGACGATAGGCATGCGAATCTGCTTGTAACCGTAGTTATCCAGCAGACGCGAAACGGTGCCCTCGAAATGACGCCACAGCGGGGTCTGTTCGGGCAGGATGTCGTTCATGCCACGGATGGCTTGCAGAGACTTGCTCACTATAAATCCTTAAATTCGTTCGATCAGCCGCGAGCGATTACTGCTGCGTCGGCTTCGACCTTTTCGGCCGCTTTCTGGCGGATCAGCCTTTCCAACTCATCCACCAGATTGTCATTCGTCAATTTCTGCGACGGCTTGCCGTCGATATAAATCAGGTTCGGCGTACCGCCAGTCAGGCCGATGTGGGCCTCTTTGGCTTCACCGGGACCGTTGACCACGCAACCGATGACCGCAACATCCAGCGGCACCAGCAGATCTTCGAGGCGCTCTTCCAGTTCGTTCATGGTTTTCACCACATCGAAGTTCTGCCGCGAGCAACTCGGGCAGGCGATGAAGTTGATGCCACGGGAACGCAGATGCAGGGACTTGAGAATGTCGTAGCCGACTTTCACTTCCTCGACCGGGTCAGCCGCCAACGAGATGCGAATAGTATCGCCAATCCCTTCGGCGAGCAGCATACCGAGGCCCACGGCGGATTTCACTGTGCCTGAACGCAAACCGCCGGCTTCAGTGATGCCCAGGTGCAGTGGCTGAACGATTTCCTTGGCCAGCAGACGATAGGCTTCGACGGCCATGAACACATCGGAGGCCTTCACGCTGACCTTGAAGTCCTGGAAGTTCAGGCGTTCAAGGTGCTCGACGTGGCGCAGGGCCGACTCGACCAGCGCGGCAGGCGTTGGCTCGCCGTATTTCTTTTGCAGGTCTTTTTCCAGCGAACCGGCGTTGACGCCGATACGGATCGGAATCCCCCGGTCACGGGCGGCATCGACCACCGCGCGCACACGGTCTTCGCGACCGATGTTGCCCGGGTTGATACGCAGGCAATCGACGCCCAGTTCGGCTACACGCAAAGCGATCTTGTAGTCGAAGTGAATGTCGGCAACCAACGGCACCTTGACCAGTTGCTTGATTCGACCGAAGGCTTCGGCCGCGTCCATGTCCGGAACGGAGATCCGCACGATGTCGACACCCGCCGCTTCCAGACGATTGATCTGGGCCACGGTGGCAGCAACGTCATTGGTATCGCTGTTGGTCATGCTCTGTACAGCGATAGGCGCATCACCGCCCACCGGTACCGAACCAACCCAGATCTTGCGGGATTCGCGACGTTTGATTGGAGATTCGCCGTGCATGACTTATTGACCCAACTTCAGGCGAGCAGTCTCGCCACTGGTGAACGGAGCTACATCGACCACTTGCCCGTTGTAGCTGACCTGCGCGCCACGGGCGTAGCCCAGGCGTACTGTAAACGGTGGTTTACCGCTGACGTCGGCGGTTTCGCCCTTACGCTTGAGACCGCTCAACAGCACTTTGCCGTTGCCATCGGTGACTTGCGTCCAGCAGTTGGCAGAGAACTGAATCCGTACCTGGCCCGCACCGGCAACCGGAGTGGCCGGAGCAGTAGCCGAAGCGGTGGGTGCTGGCGCGGCGGCCACGGCGGGCGCTGGCGCAGCAGCCACAACCGCTGCCGCTGGCGTCGCAACAACCGGGGCAGGTGCGGTGCGCACTGTCGGCGCAACTACGGAGGCCGTCGGTGTAACCACCGGGGCGACCGGAGCGGCCGGCGTCGGCGCTTCGACCGTTGCCTGAGCTTCGGCAGTCGCCTGGCCTTCCGGCAATGCCAGAGGCGTCCCGGCCTCGGCCTGACCTTCTACCACGGCCTGATCTTCCGGCTCGTCGAGCGGATGGATCTGCGTGGTGCCATCGGCGCCTTCGACTTCGACGTGTTCAGGGCTCAGACCAATCAGGTCCTTGGTGCGCAACGAGGTTTGATCCTGCCACCAGACAAAACCGCCACCCACCACGGCCATCAGCAACAACAGGCTGACGATGCGCAAAATGGTGTGGGAGACCCGCGATGGCTCCTCGATACGCCCAAGGCTGTGCACGTTGCTGCCCTGGGAATCGGTGCCGGTGTGCTGGTCGAACTGCTGGACCAGAACGGACTGGTCCATGCCGAGCAATTTGGCGTATGCGCGGATATAGCCGCGAGCAAAGGTATGCCCTGGCAGCTTGTCGAAAGCGCCGTCTTCCAGATTCTTCAAGGAATTCACGGTGAGATTGAGCTTGAGCGCTACTTCCGCCAGCGACCAACCATTGCTTTCGCGGGCCTGACGCAGAGTCTCTCCGGGGTTTACGCGAGTCGCTGCTACAACTTCTGGATGCGCCGCTTTCATCATTGCTCCGACAGGTATTGCTGATATTCCGGCGTACCGGGATAGAGTCGTTTTAATTGCAGGCCAAAACTGGCGGCCTTGTCGCGATCTTCGAACACTTTGGCCAACCGGACGCCGAGCAATAGACTACGTGCATTTTGCTCGGCGAGCAGGCTAAAACGATCGTAATAGTCACGCGCGGGCACATAATGCCTGTCTTCGTACGACAACTCAGCCATTTCCAGCAACGCCCGTGGCTGTTGGCGGTTCAGGCGCAGGGCTTTTTCCAGTTGCTGACGGGCCAGATCCCGCTGGCCAAGCATCGAAGCCGTCATGCCGAGGTTCTCGAAAACCCGTGAACGCTCAGGATAAAGGCTATCGGCAGCCGCTTGTTCAAAGCGCTCGTAAGCTTCTTTGTAACGTTTCTCTTCAAAGAGAAAGCTGCCGTAGTTGTTCAGGATACGAGCATCGCCAGGACGACCGGACAATGCCTTGCGAAAATGCTGATCCGCGAGCTCGGGTTCCATCTCGGCCTGAAACACCAGGCCCAACGCCGCGTTGGCATCCGGGTCGGAGCTATCCAGTTCGAGGGCCTTCTTCAACGGGACTTTCGCCCGTTCGGTCATGCCCTGCTGCAGATACCCCACGCCCAGCTGCACATAAGCACCACGCGCCTCATCGCGCCCCTTGCTGGTTTTCATCGGATTGAAATCACCCGACAGAACACAACCAGCCGACAGGCTGGCGAACAGCAGAAGCAGCGCTAGGCGCAGTGACATAGAGATCCTCTCTTAAGTACGATTCGCAGCGTCTTGCGGCATATCGTTGTCGGCGCTCAACTCACGCACGGCGATATAACGTTCGCTACGACGGGTGCGATCCAGCACCTGTCCTACCAATTGGCCACACGCAGCGTCGATGTCTTCGCCACGGGTGGTGCGCACGGTGACATTGAAGCCAGCGTGATGAAGCTGATCCTGGAAACGACGGATGGCGTTGTTGCTCGGCCGCTCGTAACCGGAATGGGGGAACGGGTTGAACGGGATCAGGTTGATCTTGCAAGGTGTGTCCTTGAGCAACTCGATCATTTCAACCGCATGCTCGACCTTGTCATTGATGTCCTTGAGCAAGGTGTACTCGATGGTCAGCACGCGCTTTTCGCCCAGGGACGACATGTAGCGGCGGCAGGACTCGAGGAGCATTTTCAGCGGGTACTTCTTGTTGATCGGTACCAACTGGTTACGCAGCGCATCGTTCGGTGCGTGCAGGGACAACGCCAGGGAAACGTCGATGTGCTTGGACAGCTCATCGATCATCGGCACCACGCCCGAGGTCGACAGGGTCACACGGCGCTTGGAAATGCCGTAGCCCAGGTCGTCCATCATCAAGTGCATGGCAGCAACGACGTTGTCGAAGTTCAGCAGCGGCTCACCCATGCCCATCATCACCACGTTGGTGATGGCACGGTCGGCGGTTGCCGGGATGCTGCCGAACGATTTATTGGCAATCCACACCTGGCCGATGACTTCGGCGGCGGTGAGGTTGCTGTTGAAACCTTGCTTGCCGGTGGAGCAGAAACTGCAATCCAGGGCACAGCCTGCCTGGGACGAAACGCACAGAGTGCCGCGCTTGCCCTGGGGAATGTAGACGGTCTCGACGCAGCTACCGGACGCCACGCGCACCACCCATTTACGGGTGCCGTCGCTGGAGATGTCCTCGCTGACCACTTCGGGGCCGCGAACTTCGGCAATAGCCTTGAGCTTGTCGCGCAAGGCCTTGCTGACGTTCGTCATGGCGTCGAAATCATCGACGCCAAGGTGGTGAATCCACTTCATTACCTGACTGGCACGGAAACGCTTCTCCCCGATTGAGTCGAAGAATTTTTCCATTTCCGGCTGAGTCAGACCCAGCAGGTTAGTTTTTGCAGTCGATGTAGTCATGGATTCACCTTCACTCATAAGCCAATGCTTAGCGAGTGGTTACTTCAGTAGCTGCGAAGAAGTACGAGATTTCGCGAGCAGCAGCGGCTTCGGAGTCCGAACCGTGCACAGCGTTGGCGTCGATGGAGTCAGCGAAGTCAGCGCGGATGGTGCCGGCAGCAGCTTCTTTAGGGTTGGTAGCGCCCATCAGCTCACGGTTCAGAGCGATAGCGTTTTCGCCTTCCAGAACCTGAACGACAACCGGGCCGGAGATCATGAAAGCAACCAGGTCGTTGAAGAAACCACGAGCGCTGTGCTCAGCGTAGAAGCCTTCAGCTTCAGCTTTGGACAGTTGCTTCAGTTTCGAAGCTACAACGCGCAGGCCAGCTTTTTCGAAACGAGTGGTGATCTCGCCGATAACGTTTTTTGCAACGGCGTCAGGCTTGATGATGGAGAAAGTACGTTGAACAGCCATGGTGTAACTCCAGAAACGGTAATTTGCGAAAAATTAAACCCGCGAATTATACGCGGGTTCTTGGGTATTGCCTAACGGCGTACAGTGCGTTCAGTCTGCTTCTTCGATCCAGGCCGCTTGAATCGCTTCAAGCACCTTCTCGCCGCCGCGGGTCGGATCATCACTGAATTCCGGCAGAGCCATGACCCAGCTGTGCAGATCGACGAAGTTCACGTAACGCGGATCCACATCCGGCTTGCTATCAGCCAGCTGGATCGCGATTTCCAGCACATCAACCCATTTAAGACTCATGCCAGTTCCTTGAATCAGTGCGGCGCTTCGGCAGCGTGGTTGAGCGAGTATTTAGGAATTTCAACGGTCAGGTCTTCAGTCCCGACGATTGCCTGGCAGGTCAGGCGCGACTGCGCTTCCAGACCCCAGGCCCGATCAAGATAGTCCTCTTCCAGCTCATCGGCCTCATTCAGCGAGTCAAAGCCTTCGCGAATGATGCAGTGGCAGGTGGTGCAGGCACAGACGCCGCCGCAGGCGCTCTCGATCTCGATATGGTTGTCATGGGCCACTTCGAGAATGGACTTGCCGGTCTCAGCCTCTACGACCATACCGTCCGGGCAATGCTCGGCGTGTGGCAGAAAAATGATCTGCGGCATCAGTTATTCCTCGATTTCATTCAGGTTGCGCCCCGCCAGAGCGGCTTTCACCGTCGAGTCCAGGCGGCGGGCAGCAAAGGCATCGGTCACTTGCGACAGACGCTTGGTCTGCTGCTCGATGGCGTAACCATCGGTGCCTTTCATCAATTCGGTCAGTTCCTGCATCTGCAACTCGATGACCATGCGTTCTTCGGCGTCGAGCAGGCGCTCGCCGTCGACATCGAGGGCGCCCTGCACCGCTTCGATCAATCGCTGGGCATCGACTTGCTGCTCACGCAGTACGCGGGCGACCTTGTCGTCGTTGGCGTGCTGGAACGATTCCTTGAGCATCCGGGCGATTTCGCCGTCGGTCAGGCCGTAGGACGGCTTGACCTGAATGCTCGCCTCGACGCCCGAACCCAATTCGCGGGCGGCAACGCTGAGCAAGCCATCGGCATCGACCTGGAAGGTCACGCGAATCTTCGCCGCGCCCGCCACCATCGCCGGAATGCCGCGCAATTCGAAGCGCGCCAGGGAGCGGCAATCGCTGATCAGCTCGCGCTCGCCCTGCAGCACATGAATCATCATGGCCGACTGGCCATCTTTGTATGTCGTGAAGTCCTGAGCGCGGGCAACCGGGATGGTGGTGTTACGCGGAATCACCTTCTCCATCAGGCCGCCCATGGTTTCGAGCCCCAGGGACAACGGAATCACGTCGAGCAGCAGCAGTTCGCCGCCATCGCGTTTGTTGCCAGCCAGTGTATCGGCCTGGATCGCAGCACCAATGGCCACCACTTGATCCGGATCGATCTCGGTCAGCGGCTGACGACCAAAGGCCTCAGCCACGGCATCGCGAACACGCGGCACACGGGTCGAACCGCCGACCATCACCACGGCTTTCACGTCTTCCAGCTCGACACCGGAATCACGCACGGCGCGGCGGCAGGCTTTCAGGCTGCGAGCAACCATCGGCTCGATCAGCGCATCAAAGGCTTCGCGGGTCAGCTGGGATTTCCAGCCGTCATAAACGACTTCAACCGTCGCGGCATTCGTCAGGGCTTCTTTGGCCGCACAGGCGGTTTGCAGCAGATGACGTTGCGCACCCGGATCGAGATCGGCGGACAGGCCCGCGCTCTCGATGATCCAGCCAGCAATCGCGTGATCGAAGTCATCGCCGCCCAGGGCGCTGTCGCCACCGGTCGCGAGCACTTCAAAGACACCGCCGGTCAGACGCAAAATCGAAATATCGAAGGTGCCGCCGCCCAGGTCGTAAATGGCAACCAGGCCTTCAGCATGCTGATCCAGGCCATAAGCTACCGCCGCAGCGGTCGGCTCGTTGAGCAAACGCAGCACGTTCAGGCCGGCCAGCTTGGCCGCATCCTTGGTTGCCTGGCGCTGTGCGTCATCGAAATAAGCCGGAACGGTGATCACCGCGCCAACCAGTTCGCCGCCCAGCGTCAACTCGGCGCGCTGACGCAGCACCTTGAGGATATCGGCGGAAACTTCGACCGGGCTTTTCGGCCCTTGCACGGTGTCGATGAACGGCATGTGCGACTCGCCATCGACAAAACGGTACGGCAACTGCTCGCCCAATTGCTTGACGTCGGACAGACCACGACCCATCAAGCGCTTGACCGACAACACCGTGTTCAGCGGATCGGTAGCGGCTGCCAGCTTGGCGGACTCGCCGACCTCGACACGGTCAGCGTGATAGCGCACCGCAGACGGCAGGATGACCTGCCCGTCAGCGTCGGCCAGTGGCTCGGAAAGACCACTGCGCAACGCAGCGACCAGCGAATTGGTAGTGCCCAAGTCGATCCCCACAGCCAGACGACGCTGGTGCGGTTGAGGACTTTGGCCGGGTTCGGCGATCTGCAGTAGGGCCATCGTTATCAGGACTTATCTGTATATCAGGCGTGCGACCGAGGCGGCACTGGGTTAATCGTCGAGGCGCTCTTCTAACTGGCGCACTTCGTAGGTGAGCTTGTCGAGGAATTGCATGCGCCGCATCAGGCGTTCAGCCTGTTCACGCTGCACTGCATCATTCCAGCAAGCTGCGAAGCTTTCGTTCAGTACATCCTGAGCGACCTTCAGGCGGCGCTTGAATACCGCAATCCCGGCCAGATCGGCACTGTCTTGCAGGTCTTCAAGCTCTTCGCGCCATTGCATCTGCTGCAGAAGAAATTCCGGATCATGCACCGTGACCTCCAGCGGCAGCTCGCGACCACCCATGGCGAGCAAGTAACGCGCGCGCTTGGGGGGACTTTTGAGCGTCTGGTAGGCCTCGTTGAGGCTCGCGGATTGCTCTAGCGCCAGCCGTTGCTCACGCTCGGAAGCGTCAGCAAAGCGGTCTGGATGAACGCCGCGCGCCAACTCACGGTAGCGCGTAGCCAGCTGATCGAGGTCCAGATTGAAGCTCGGTTGCAGCTCAAATAAAGCGAAATGACAAGGAGTACCCACGAGCAGCCTCAGATGTTGAAGCTTTCGCCGCAGCCACATTCACCGCGTACGTTGGGATTGTTGAACTTGAAGCCTTCGTTCAACCCTTCCTTGACGAAATCGAGCTCGGTGCCGTCCAGGTATGCCAGGCTTTTCGGATCGATGATCACTTTCTCGCCGTGACTGACGAAGACCTGATCGTCGGCCCCTACTTCATCGACAAACTCCAGCACGTAGGCAAGGCCGGAACAGCCCGTGGTGCGAACACCCAGACGAATCCCATCACCCTTGCCGCGCCCGTCGAGGGAGCGTCGCACGTGTTGAGCAGCCGCTTCTGTCATGCTGATAGCCATCGGTGACTCCTTACTCGTCGCCAAATCTTGAAAGTCAGATCAAGCCTTTCTTCTGCTTGTAATCGCGAACGGCAGCCTTGATGGCGTCTTCAGCGAGTACCGAGCAGTGGATTTTCACTGGCGGCAAGGCCAGTTCTTCAGCCAGCTGGGTGTTCTTGATGGTCTCTGCTTCGTCCAGAGTCTTGCCCTTCATCCACTCGGTAGCGAGGGAGCTGGAAGCAATCGCAGAGCCGCAGCCGTAGGTCTTGAACTTGGCGTCTTCGATGATGCCTTGCTCGTTGACCTTGATTTGCAGGCGCATAACGTCGCCGCACGCTGGAGCGCCGACCATGCCGGTGCCGACATCAGGATCTTCCGCGTCCATCTTGCCGACGTTGCGCGGGTTCTCGTAGTGGTCGATGACCTTTTCGCTGTAAGCCATGATTAATCCTCACTCATCAGAGAGTCGCTCTTCGGGCCCTGCAAGCCAACTTTTCAACCGGTTTGCAAAGCCCACATGCGGCGACTTAATTCGTTAGTGTGCCGCCCACTCGATTTTCGAAATGTCGACGCCGTCTTTGTACATGTCCCACAGCGGCGACAGAGCGCGCAGCTTGGTGACGGCCTCGCAGACTTTCTGCGCGGCATAATCGATTTCTTCTTCGGTGGTGAAACGGCCGAAGGTGAAGCGGATCGAGCTGTGTGCCAGTTCGTCGTTGCGACCCAGGGCGCGCAGCACGTACGAAGGCTCAAGCGACGCCGAGGTGCAGGCCGAACCGGACGATACCGCCAGATCCTTGAGCGCCATGATCAGCGACTCGCCTTCAACGTAGTTGAAGCTCAGGTTCAGGTTGTGCGGAACGCGGACTGTCAGGCTGCCGTTGACGTACAGCTCTTCGAGGCCTTCGACCTGCTTGAAGAAGCGGTCGCTCAGGGTTTTGATACGGATGTTTTCGGCAGCCATGTCTTCCTTGGCCACACGGAACGCTTCGCCCATGCCAACGATCTGGTGAGTAGCCAGGGTGCCGGAACGCATGCCGCGCTCGTGACCGCCGCCGTGCATGGCCGCTTCAAGGCGAACACGCGGCTTGCGGCTTACGTACAGCGCGCCGATACCTTTAGGACCATAGGTCTTGTGGGCCGAGAAGGACATCAGATCGACTTTCAGCTTTTGCAGGTCGATCTCGACCTTGCCGGTGGACTGCGCAGCGTCGACGTGGAACAGGATGCCCTTGGAACGGGTCAGTTCGCCGATGGCTGCGATGTCGTTGATGGTGCCGATTTCGTTGTTCACGTGCATGACCGACACCAGGATGGTGTCATCGCGCAGCGCGGCTTCGATCATCTCAGGCGTTACCAGACCGTCTTCACGAGGATCGAGGTAGGTGACTTCGAAACCTTCGCGCTCCAGTTGGCGCATGGTGTCGAGGACCGCCTTGTGTTCGATCTTGGTGGTGATCAGGTGCTTGCCTTTGGTGCCATAGAAATGCGCAACACCCTTGATTGCCAGGTTGTCGGACTCGGTGGCACCGGAGGTCCAGACGATTTCACGCGGGTCGGCGTTGACCAGGTCGGCGACCTGGCGGCGAGCGTTTTCGACCGATTCTTCGGCTTTCCAGCCGAACACGTGGGAGCGGGACGCCGGGTTACCGAAGTTTCCGTCGACCAGCAGGCATTCACTCATCTTTTGCGCGACACGCGGATCAACCGGGGTGGTCGCAGAGTAATCAAGGTAAATCGGCAATTTCATGGACTATCTCCTAATCAGGCTGGCTGGCGTGCCGCTAGCTCTTTGGCTGTCATTCGACGGCGGACGCTTCAATCTTGTCCAGACGCGGTGTCTTGCTGTTGCAACGACGCTGGTCCTGACGCTGGGCTACTTCTTGCACCTCACGGCGAGTGACAAGGTCAGCCAAGCTGATACCGCTCAGAAATTCGTGGATTTGCAGGCTCAGATCACACCACAAGTGGTGGGTCAGACAGGTGTCGCCGCCATGGCAATCACCCAGCCCCTGGCATTTGGTTGCATCGACCGATTCGTTTACCGCATCGATCACCTGAGCGACCTGGATGCCCTGCATGTCACGCGATAGCTGGTAGCCACCGCCTGGTCCACGGACACTGGAAACCAGATTGCTGCGGCGCAATTTGGCGAAAAGCTGTTCGAGGTAGGACAGGGAAATGCCTTGGCGCTCAGAGATATCGGCCAGGGACACCGGGCCATGTTGCGCGTGCAACGCCAGGTCAAGCATGGCGGTGACAGCGTATCGGCCTTTTGTAGTCAGTCGCATGGACAATTACCACGGAGTTACGGGATGGGGGCGAGTATGCAATTCCCGAGTATTTAAGTCAACTTTAAGACCTAGTACTTTAGTCAGGTTTACCCGCAAAAGAGCGCGCGCACTATAGCAAAGGCTGGTGGCGAACGACCAGCGAATGCGCGTTATCGTTCATCGCGAGCAGGCTCGCTCCCACAGGGGATCTCTGGAGGTCACTCAATTATGTGTCCACAGCAGATTCAGTGTGGGAGCGAGCCTGCTCGCGATGGGGCCAACCCGATTCAGCTGGCCTGGCTTTCATCCTTGCCTTTTACGCAGGCGAAGTCTTCTTCGCGCAACTCGGGCAAGTCCTTGGCACAGTAAGGGCTGCCCAGGTCCTTGAGCGCGCCGCACATGCCTTCCAGTCGGCCATCGACCGCTTGCAAGTGATCCAGCAACTGACCGATGGCGCGCGCCACCGGGTCCGGCATGTCTTCACTGACGCCATAGGCATCAAAACCGATCTTCTCGGCCATGGCCTTGCGCCTGGCTTCCAGCTCATCATCGGACTTGACAATAATCCGCCCAGGAATCCCGACCACCGTCGCCCCTGCCGGCACCGCCTTGGTCACCACCGCATTGGAACCCACCTTGGCACCCGCCCCCACGGTGAACGGCCCCAACACCTTGGCGCCCGCCCCTACCACTACGCCGTCTTCCAGCGTCGGGTGGCGCTTGCCTTTGTTCCAGCTGGTACCGCCGAGGGTCACACCCTGATACAGCGTCACGTCATTGCCGATTTCAGCGGTCTCGCCGATGACAATGCCCATGCCATGGTCAATAAAGAAGCGACGACCGACCTTGGCGCCCGGATGAATCTCGATCCCGGTCAACCAGCGGCCGAAGTTCGATACCAACCGCGCCAGCCATTTCCAGCCCATACCCCATAACGCCGACGACAGGCGATGAATCCAGATAGCGTGCATGCCTGGGTAGCAGGTCAACACCTCAAACGCATTGCGAGCCGCCGGGTCACGGTGGAAAACGCTCTGGATATCTTCACGCAAACGCTCGAGCATCATTAATCCTTCCGTTTAAGAAGCTCACCACGGGCCGCTTTTTGGGTTTCCGTGAGGATGCCACGCAAAATATTCATTTCCGCCCGGCTGACCGAGCTTCGTCCGTACAACCGACGCAGGCGCGCCATCAAGTGCCGCGGTTTTTCCGGATCGAGAAATTCGATGGCCACCAGCGTCTGCTCCAGGTGCTCATAGAATCGCTCCAGCTCATCCATGGTCGCCAGTTCGCCACTCTTGGTCGACGCCACTTCTTCCTTCTCGATCTTGCTGGGCTGACCTTGGGCCGCCAGCCAGGACATGCGCACTTCATAGCTCAACACCTGCACCGCCGCCCCAAGGTTCAGCGAACTGAACTCAGGGTCTGATGGGATGTGCACGTGATAATGACATCGCTGCAGCTCTTCATTGGTCAGGCCGGAATCTTCACGGCCAAAGACCAAAGCAATCTCGGCACCTTGCGCCGCTTCCTCAACCACCTTCGTCCCGCATTCACGGGGATCGAGCAGCGGCCAAGGGATGCGACGGTCACGCGCACTGGTGCCCAGCACCAGGTTGCAGCCAACCAGCGCATCTTCCAGCGTGGCAACGACTTGGGCGTTTTCCAGGATGTCACCGGCACCGGAGGCTCGCGCATCGGCTTCGTGGTGGGGGAACAGGCGCGGCTCGACCAGCACCAGTCGCGACAGCCCCATGTTCTTCATGGCACGCGCAGCTCCACCGATATTCCCCGGATGGCTGGTATTGACCAGGACGACACGAATGTTCTGCAGCAAGGGAGGCGCTCTCTGACAGGGAAATAGGGAGCAAATCTTACAGTCCCTCCTACCGTTAAGCTATGAAAGCTAACGTCGACCTTCACCTGTAGAAACTTTCTGATAGAATGCTCGGCTTTCTTTAACAACCTTAGGTGACACATCCATGCAGCCCATGCTGAATATCGCGCTGCGCGCCGCCCGCAGCGCCAGTGAATTGATTTTCCGCTCCATCGAGCGCCTGGATACCATCAAGGTCGACGAAAAAGACGCCAAGGACTACGTGTCCGAAGTGGATCGCGCTGCCGAACAGAAAATCATCGACGCACTGCGCAAGGCTTACCCGAATCATTCGATCATGGGTGAAGAGACTGGCATGCACGCCGGTACCGGGATCGAAGGTGAAGAATACTTGTGGATCATCGATCCACTGGACGGCACCACCAACTTCCTGCGCGGCATTCCTCACTTCGCTGTCAGCATCGCCTGCAAATACCGTGGTCGCCTGGAGCACGCTGTTGTTCTGGACCCGGTCCGCCAGGAAGAATTCACCGCCAGCCGTGGTCGCGGTGCTCAACTGAACGGTCGTCGTCTGCGCGTCAGCGGTCGCACCAGCCTGGACGGCGCCCTGCTGGGTACCGGCTTCCCGTTCCGTGACGACCAGATGGACAACCTCGACAACTACCTGGGCATGTTCCGCGCCCTGGTTGGCCAGACCGCCGGCATCCGCCGCGCTGGCGCAGCGAGCCTGGACCTGGCTTATGTAGCTGCCGGCCGTTTCGACGCATTCTGGGAGTCGGGCCTGTCCGAGTGGGATATGGCGGCAGGCGCCCTGCTGATCCAGGAAGCTGGCGGTCTGGTGAGCGACTTCACCGGCGGTCACGACTTCCTTGAAAAAGGCCATATCGTTGCCGGCAACACCAAATGCTTCAAAGCAGTACTGACGGCCATCCAGCCGCACCTGCCAGCCTCGCTGAAACGCTAAACGCCAGGCACAAAAAAGCACCCTTCGGGGTAATGCCGATCAGTTAAGCCCTATTGCTTGACCTTTGGCCGCAAGAAATC
>NZ_MOBI01000012.1:0-55732 GCF_003732175.1 Pseudomonas brassicacearum | reverse complement strand
CCCCAATTGCGAAAGCAGTTGGGGTTTTGTTTTGCCTGCGAGAAAGTTGATTCTTACGATTTCTATGCAACAGCCCGGGGCATGGCTATCATGCGGACCTCATTGTGAGGCGATACTTGCATGCTGACGTTGTTAAAGCTCCTGAAGGACGGTCGTTTCCATTCCGGTCAAGTGCTGGGCGCTGCTCTAGGTATTAGTCGTGCCGCAGTATGGAAACAGCTCCAGCACCTCGAGACTGAGTTGGGGGTTTCTATCCACAAGGTGCGCGGTCGTGGTTACCAGTTGAGTGCGCCGTTGACTCTGCTCAACGCCGTGGAGATCAGTGAGCATTCGCCTGCTTGCGGCTGGCCCGTAATAGTCTTTGATTCGATTGACTCCACCAACGCTGAAGCTTTGCGCTCTATAGGGCGTGGTATGGCTGCACCGTTTCTTGTGCTTGCAGAGCGACAAACTGCTGGTCGCGGTCGACGCGGCCGCAAGTGGGTGAGCCCGTTTGCCGAAAATGTCTACTATAGCCTCGTGCTGCGAATCGATGGTGGTATGCGCCAGCTTGAGGGGCTTAGCTTGGTCGTCGGCCTTGCCGTGATGCAAACGCTACGCGATCTGGGCATTGCTGGAGCTGGTTTGAAGTGGCCGAACGATGTCCTGGTGGGGGAGAAGAAAATCGCCGGCATATTGTTGGAGTTGGTTGGCGATCCTGCTGATGTGTGTCATGTCGTTCTGGGTGTAGGAATCAATGTAAATATGCAGATTGCTGATGAGGTCGATCAGCAGTGGACCTCTATGCGTCTCGAAGCAGGTAGGGCGTTTGATCGTAATCTTCTAGTGGCGCGTTTGGGGGTTGTTCTCCAGGGGTATCTGAGTCGTCATCAGTCGGCGGGTTTTTCAGCGCTTCAGGCGGAGTGGGAGCAAGGCCATCTATGGCAGGGGCGTGCGGTTTCGCTGATTGCTGGAGTGAACCGGATTGACGGTGAGGTGATAGGGATTGATGGTCAGGGTGCGTTGCGTTTGAGCGTAGGTGGCGTAGAAAAAGTGTTCAGTGGTGGTGAGCTAAGTCTGAGGTTGCGCGATGATTCTTGAGCTCGACTGCGGGAACAGCTTTATTAAATGGCGTGTGCTGCACGCAGATGCGACAAGCCTGGTTGCCGAGGGAGTGGTCGACTCGGATCTGGCTTTGTTGGAAAGTCTGCGCGGCTATGATGGGTTGAATCTCAAGTACTGTCGTCTGGTAAGTGTAAGAACCAATGAAGAGACTGCTGCGCTAGTTTCCTTGCTGGTCGATGCATTCGGTGTAGCGGTGTCCTGTGCGGCACCGGCTCGTGAAATGTCTGGAGTTCGCAACGGTTACGAGGATTATCAGCGGCTGGGCCTTGATCGCTGGCTTGCGATGCTTGGCGCATTTCATCTTGCGTCGGGAGCTTGTCTGGTTCTCGATTTTGGTACTGCGCTTACCGCAGACTACATTGCGGCGGATGGCGAGCATCTAGGAGGGTTCATTTGTCCAGGAATGCCCTTGATGCGTAACCAGTTGCGCACCCACACCCGGCGAATCCGCTATAACGATCTTGCGGCATCCAGGGCGCTCGATAGCTTTGAACCGGGGCGAAATACAGTGGAGGCCGTCGAGCGTGGATGTTCATTGATGTTAAGAGGGTTTGTCCTTACGCAATTGGAGCTGGCGCGTAGCTATTGGGGGCAGGAATTCTCGGTGTTCCTCACTGGTGGTGACGCTGGCCTGGTTTCTGGAGTCGTGCCAGAGGCGCGGGTGGTGCCGGATCTCGTATTCGTTGGTTTGGCCATGGCGTGCCCATTGTCCTGAGGTTTTTATGCGTTGGTTGTTTCTGCTGTTGCTGGTCCTCAATGTGTTCTATTACGTCTGGCACCAACAGGAGGCGCCCTTGCGTGCGAAGGACGTCACTCCGTTAAGTTTGTATAAAGGTTCGCAGCAGGATATTCGTCTGCTGAGCGAAACGCCTGATGCGGTGGCTGCACGTGATAAGGGTAAATCTGCACAGGCAGATACCAGTTGCCTTTATCTGGGTGGTTTTGCTCGTCAGGAAACGGCGAAGACGCTTGAACAGCGATTGGCCGCTCTCGACATCAAGGTTCAGCAGCTATCGGTTTCTCTTCCTGATTCTGTTGGATATTGGATGCGTGTAGCTCCAGAGAGCCGGCGTTTGGCTGATGATTCCGTGCTGCAGAACCTTGCTAAAGAATTCAATGAGTTAAAACATAAAATAATGCCATGCGAGGGGGTTGCAACTGCTGAATAGGTTGCATAGAATGGCGCCCGCTTCGCAGTGAAGACCTTTAACGGTCAACGGTGTGAAGCGAGGTCAACGCAGCTAACCTCAGGTTTTTAATGAGAAAATGCTTGACAGAAGGCTGGCATGATGTAGAATGCCGGCTCGCTTAGGAGGGGTTCCCGAGCGGCCAAAGGGATCAGACTGTAAATCTGACGTCTACGACTTCGAAGGTTCGAATCCTTCCCCCTCCACCATTTTTAGCGTGAGCTGCAAGCTTACGCGGGTATAGTTTAGTGGTAGAACCTCAGCCTTCCAAGCTGATGATGCGGGTTCGATTCCCGCTACCCGCTCCAAGTTTGCAGGTTGTGCAAAGTGTTTAGCTCTTGTAGCTCAGTTGGTAGAGCACACCCTTGGTAAGGGTGAGGTCAGCGGTTCAAATCCGCTCAAGAGCTCCATATAACAAGGCAGATATGAAAATATCTGCCTTTGTTTTAATGGCTAGTGTGACTTGCTTAATTCTTCTCCTAGGGGTGATTTCGATGGCTAAGGAAAAGTTCGAACGTAATAAGCCGCACGTCAACGTAGGCACCATTGGTCACGTCGACCATGGTAAGACTACTCTGACTGCCGCTCTGACTCGCGTCTGCTCCGAAGTTTTCGGTTCGGCCAAAGTTGACTTCGACAAGATCGATAGCGCCCCAGAAGAAAAAGCTCGTGGCATCACCATTAACACCGCTCACGTTGAGTATGACTCGGCCGTGCGTCACTATGCGCACGTTGACTGCCCGGGTCACGCTGACTATGTGAAGAACATGATTACCGGTGCTGCTCAGATGGATGGCGCTATCCTGGTTTGCTCGGCTGCTGATGGTCCGATGCCGCAAACTCGTGAGCACATCCTGTTGTCCCGTCAGGTAGGTGTTCCGTATATCGTGGTTTTCCTGAACAAGGCTGATCTGGTAGACGATGCTGAGCTGCTGGAGCTGGTTGAGATGGAAGTGCGCGATCTGCTGAGCACTTACGATTTCCCGGGTGACGACACTCCAATCATCATCGGCTCTGCTCGTATGGCGCTGGAAGGTCTGGACGATAACGGGATGGGCACCACTGCAGTCAAGAAGCTGGTTGAGACTCTGGATAGCTACATCCCGGAGCCTGAGCGTGCTATCGACAAGCCATTCCTGATGCCGATCGAAGATGTGTTCTCGATTTCGGGTCGCGGTACTGTTGTGACTGGTCGTATCGAGCGCGGTATTGTTCGTGTTCAAGAACCGCTGGAAATCGTTGGTCTGCGTGACACTACTGCCACCACCTGTACGGGTGTTGAAATGTTCCGCAAGCTGCTCGATGAAGGTCGTGCAGGTGAGAACTGTGGTGTTCTGTTGCGTGGTACCAAGCGTGATGATGTTGAGCGTGGTCAGGTGCTGGTCAAGCCGGGTTCGGTTAAGCCGCACACCAAGTTCACTGCGGAAGTTTACGTTCTGAGCAAGGAAGAAGGCGGGCGTCATACTCCGTTCTTCAAAGGCTATCGTCCGCAGTTCTACTTCCGTACGACTGATGTGACTGGTAACTGTGAGCTGCCAGAAGGCGTTGAGATGGTGATGCCAGGCGATAACATTCAGATGACTGTTACCCTGATCAAGACCATTGCGATGGAAGATGGCCTGCGTTTCGCTATCCGTGAAGGCGGTCGTACCGTCGGCGCTGGTGTCGTAGCAAAAGTCATCGAGTAAGTTGTTGTAATGTCTTTTTTAGGCCGGCATAATGGTCGGCCTAATTTTGTTTTAGGTCAGTAGCTCAATTGGCAGAGCGACGGTCTCCAAAACCGTAGGTTGGGGGTTCGATTCCCTCCTGACCTGCCAGATTCACTCAGTGTGTCTGGCTTTCTTTTCACAGGATCTTCATAGATGACTCCTAAAGCTGAAGCTCAAGGCTCTCGCTTCGATCTGCTCAAGTGGCTTGTAGTAGTCGCCTTGGTAGTTGTTGGCGTTGTCGGCAATCAGTATTACCATGCTGCGCCGATCCTGTACCGTGTACTCGCTTTGCTTGTTATTGCTGCTGTAGCTGCCTTTGTAGGCCTGCAGACCGTCAAGGGCAAGTCTTTCTTTGTACTGGTTAAGGAAGCTCGCACCGAGATTCGTAAAGTCGTGTGGCCAACTCGCCAAGAAACCACGCAGACCACCCTGATTGTGGTGGCTGTTGTTCTGGTTATGGCGTTGCTGTTGTGGGGGCTTGATTCCCTGCTCGGCTGGCTTGTTTCCTTGATTGTTGGCTAAGGGTGTCCCGTGGCTAAGCGTTGGTACGTTGTGCATGCTTACTCGGGTTACGAGAAGCATGTCATGCGCTCGTTGATCGAGCGCGTAAAGCTGGCTGGCATGGAAGATGGCTTCGGCGAAATTCTGGTTCCCACTGAAGAAGTGGTTGAAATGCGTAATGGCCAGAAGCGCAAAAGCGAGCGTAAATTCTTCCCAGGTTACGTACTGGTCCAGATGGATATGAATGAGGGTACTTGGCACTTGGTCAAGGATACTCCTCGGGTGATGGGCTTCATCGGCGGTACCGCCGATAAACCTGCACCAATCACTGACAAAGAAGCGGAAGCAATTCTGCGTCGTGTTGCTGATGGTAGCGACAAGCCGAAGCCCAAGACTCTGTTCGAGCCGGGTGAAGTGGTTCGTGTTACCGACGGTCCGTTTGCTGATTTTAATGGCACGGTCGAAGAAGTTAACTACGAAAAGAGCCGGATCCAGGTCGCAGTGCTCATTTTCGGTCGCTCTACTCCGGTAGAGCTAGAGTTCAGCCAGGTCGAAAAGGTCTAGCCGAGCAAGCATCCCAACCCCGCAGCCCTAGGCTGTGGGGTTTTGTCGTCACTGGGATAAACGCGCAAGTAACCGGGGAGCCTCTCGAGGCGTTCGAACCCGTAATTGGAGTGCCTCATGGCCAAGAAGATTACCGCTTACATCAAGCTGCAAGTGAAGGCCGCTCAGGCTAACCCAAGCCCACCTGTTGGTCCTGCTCTGGGTCAGCACGGCGTGAATATCATGGAATTCTGCAAGGCTTTCAACGCCCGTACTCAGGGTATTGAGCCAGGTCTGCCGACTCCAGTGATCATCACTGTCTACAGCGACCGTAGCTTCACTTTCGAAACTAAAAGCACCCCGGCTTCGGTTCTGCTGAAGAAGGCTGCTGGTTTGACTAGCGGTTCCGCTCGTCCAAACACCGTTAAGGTTGGCACTGTAACTCGTGCTCAGCTGGAAGAAATCGCGAAAACCAAAAACGCGGATCTGACTGCAGCTGATATGGAAGCAGCCGTGCGTACTATCGCCGGTTCTGCTCGTAGCATGGGCCTTAACGTGGAGGGTGTGTAATGGCTAAGCTGACCAAGCGCCAAAAGGCTATCGCCGGCAAAATCGAAGCGGGCAAGGCCTACAACTTTGTAGACGCCGCTGCTCTGCTGGCTGAGCTGTCGACTGTCAAGTTCAGCGAGTCGTTCGACGTTGCTGTGAACCTGGGTGTTGACCCGCGTAAATCTGACCAGGTTGTTCGTAGCGCTACTGTGCTGCCACACGGCACTGGCAAGACCGTTCGCGTTGCTGTGTTCACCCAGGGCCCGGCAGCTGAAGCTGCTCTGGCTGCCGGCGCTGATCGCGTAGGTATGGACGACCTGGCTGCCGAAATGAAAGGCGGCGACCTGAACTATGACGTAGTTATTGCTTCCCCGGACGCAATGCGTGTTGTAGGTCAGTTGGGTCAGATCCTCGGTCCACGTGGCCTGATGCCTAACCCTAAAGTCGGCACCGTAACGCCAGACGTAGCTACCGCGGTTAAAAACGCAAAAGCTGGTCAGGTTCGTTATCGCACCGACAAAAACGGCATTATCCACACCTCCGTTGGCAAAGTCGGTTTCGATGCCGTCAAGCTGAAGGAAAACGTTGAAGCCCTGATCGCTGATCTGAAGCGTATCAAGCCAGCTTCCTCGAAAGGTATTTACGTCAAGCGCGTTACCCTGAGCACCACTATGGGCCCAGGTCTGGTCATCGACCAGGGTTCGCTCGACGCGTAAGACACAGATTGGCGCAAGTGATTGCGCCAATTGAAAAATTGGGGTCCCTGCCTGGCGGGGGCTATCCAAGACCGTAGGCGACGCAAGTCTTAAACCTCAAGCC
Source organism: Pseudomonas brassicacearum (assembly GCF_003732175.1). Classification (GTDB taxonomy): domain Bacteria; phylum Pseudomonadota; class Gammaproteobacteria; order Pseudomonadales; family Pseudomonadaceae; genus Aquipseudomonas; species Aquipseudomonas brassicacearum_G. The sequence continues at coordinate 49,320 of NZ_MOBI01000012.1, read as the reverse complement.
TACGCAGATGGTGCTCCCGGTTCCTTACCGAATCAGACACCAAAACGACATCCGGCCTCGGCTGGATGAAACGGTAACAAGCAGGAGTTAAACCCGTGGCAATTAAACTCGAAGACAAGAAGGCCATCGTCGCTGAAGTCAACGAGGCTGCCAAAGCTGCTCTGTCCGCTGTCGTGGCTGATGCCCGTGGCGTAACAGTAGGCGCTATGACCGGACTCCGTAAAGAGGCTCGTGAAGCTGGCGTTTACGTACGTGTTGTACGTAACACCCTGCTCAAGCGCGCTGTTGCTGACACTGAATACAGTGTTCTCAACGACGTGTTCACTGGCCCGACCTTGATTGCATTCTCCAAAGAACATCCGGGCGCTGCTGCTCGTATCTTCAAGGAATTCGCAAAAGGTCAGGACAAGTTCGAGATCAAGGCAGCTGCGTTCGAGGGCAAGTTCCTCGCAGCTAACCAAATCGACGTACTGGCAACTCTGCCGACCCGTAACGAAGCAATTTCTCAGCTGATGAGCGTGATTCAAGGCGCTACCAGCAAATTGGCTCGTACTCTGGCGGCAATTCGCGACCAGAAAGAAGCTGCTGCAGCCTAAGGCTCGCCATCTTCTCGCGTTTTTTGTTTATTTCGATGGTCGCGTAGGCCGTCCCCCAATTCAGGAATTAGAGTCATGTCTATCTCTCAAAACGATATCCTTGAAGCCGTTGGCAACATGTCCGTAATGGAAGTTGTTGAACTGATCAAAGCTTTCGAAGAAAAATTCGGCGTTACCGCTGCTGCTGCATCGGCTGGTCCAGCTGTTGCTGCTGCCGTTGCTGAAGAGCAAACCGAATTCAACGTCATGCTGACCGAAGCTGGCGAGAAGAAAGTTAACGTGATCAAGGCTGTACGTGAACTGACCGGTCTGGGCCTGAAAGAAGCCAAGGCTGTAGTTGACGGCGCTCCTGCCATGGTTCTGGAAGCTGTTGCCAAAGACGCAGCTGACAAAGCCAAAGCAGTTCTGGAAGAAGCAGGCGCTAAAGTCGAGCTGAAGTAAGCTTCGACTTTGCGTCTCCAGCCCGAGCGTTAAGCGAAAGGCTGATGGCTGGTGGCTCTTGCCACCGGCCTTTTTCCGTTATTGGCAGCCGACTGGGTCGGTGCCGATAACGAGCTGTACCACCCGATGCGGTGGCGCAAACCATGGGGTTTGCACGATTTTCTGGCTGCTCCCGTCGGGAGGGGCCAAACAAGCAGGTGACCAAGCTGGGGAACGCTGATGGCTTACTCATATACTGAGAAAAAACGTATCCGCAAGGACTTTAGCAAGTTGCCGGACGTCATGGATGTGCCGTACCTCCTGGCCATCCAGCTGGATTCGTATCGTGAATTCTTGCAAGCGGGAGCGACTAAAGATCAGTTCCGCGACGTGGGCCTGCATGCGGCCTTCAAATCCGTTTTCCCGATCATCAGCTACTCCGGCAATGCTGCGCTGGAGTACGTCGGTTATCGCCTGGGCGAACCGGCATTTGATGTCAAAGAATGCGTATTGCGCGGTGTAACTTACGCCGTACCTTTGCGGGTAAAAGTGCGCCTGATCATTTTCGACAAAGAATCGTCGAACAAAGCGATCAAGGACATCAAAGAGCAAGAAGTCTACATGGGTGAAATCCCCCTGATGACTGAGAACGGTACCTTCGTAATCAACGGTACCGAGCGTGTAATCGTTTCCCAGCTGCACCGTTCCCCGGGCGTGTTCTTCGACCACGACCGTGGCAAGACGCACAGCTCCGGCAAACTGCTGTACTCCGCGCGGATCATTCCTTACCGCGGTTCGTGGCTGGACTTCGAGTTCGACCCGAAAGACTGCGTATTCGTGCGTATCGACCGTCGTCGCAAGCTGCCTGCATCGGTACTGCTGCGCGCGCTCGGCTATACCACTGAAGAAGTGCTGGACGCGTTCTACACCACCAACGTCTTCCACGTGCAGGGTGAAAACCTCAGCCTGGAACTGGTGCCTCAGCGCCTGCGTGGTGAAATTGCTGTCCTGGATATCCTGGATGACAAAGGCAAGGTTATTGTCGAGCAAGGTCGCCGTATCACCGCTCGCCACATCAACCAGCTGGAAAAGGCCGGGATCAAAGAGCTGCAAGTGCCTCTGGACTACGTCCTGGGTCGCACTACCGCCAAGGTCATCGTGCATCCGGCAACCGGCGAAATCCTGGCAGAGTGCAACACCGAGCTGAACACCGAGATCCTGGCGAAAATCGCCAAGGCCCAGGTCGTTCGCATCGAGACTCTGTACACCAACGATATCGACTGCGGTCCGTTCGTCTCCGACACACTGAAGATCGACTCCACCAGCAACCAATTGGAAGCGCTGGTCGAGATCTATCGCATGATGCGTCCTGGCGAGCCGCCAACCAAAGACGCTGCCGAGACTCTGTTCAACAACCTGTTCTTCAGCCCTGAGCGCTATGACCTGTCTGCGGTCGGCCGGATGAAGTTCAACCGTCGTATCGGTCGTACCGAGATCGAAGGTTCGGGCGTGTTGTGCAAAGAAGACATCGTCGCGGTACTGAAGACTCTGGTCGACATCCGTAACGGTAAAGGCATCGTCGATGACATCGACCACCTGGGTAACCGTCGTGTTCGCTGCGTAGGCGAAATGGCCGAGAACCAGTTCCGCGTTGGCCTGGTGCGTGTTGAGCGTGCGGTCAAAGAGCGTCTGTCGATGGCTGAAAGCGAAGGCCTGATGCCGCAAGACCTGATCAATGCCAAGCCAGTGGCTGCGGCGGTGAAAGAGTTCTTCGGTTCGAGCCAGCTGTCCCAGTTCATGGACCAGAACAACCCGCTGTCCGAGATCACCCACAAGCGTCGTGTCTCTGCACTCGGCCCTGGTGGTCTGACACGTGAGCGTGCGGGCTTTGAAGTTCGTGACGTACACCCGACTCACTACGGTCGTGTATGCCCGATTGAAACGCCGGAAGGTCCGAACATCGGTCTGATCAACTCCCTGGCCGCTTATGCGCGCACCAACCAGTACGGCTTCCTCGAGAGCCCGTACCGTGTGGTGAAAGACGCTCTGGTCACCGACGAGATCGTGTTCCTGTCCGCCATCGAAGAAGCTGATCACGTGATCGCTCAGGCTTCGGCCACGATGAACGACAAGAAAGTCCTGATCGACGAGCTGGTGGCTGTTCGTCACTTGAACGAGTTCACCGTCAAGGCGCCGGAAGACGTCACCTTGATGGACGTATCGCCGAAGCAGGTAGTTTCGGTTGCAGCGTCGCTGATCCCGTTCCTCGAGCACGACGACGCCAACCGTGCGTTGATGGGTTCGAACATGCAGCGTCAAGCTGTACCAACCCTGCGCGCTGACAAGCCGCTGGTAGGTACCGGCATGGAGCGTAACGTGGCTCGCGACTCCGGCGTTTGCGTCGTGGCTCGTCGTGGTGGCGTGATCGACTCCGTTGATGCCAGCCGTATCGTGGTTCGTGTTGCTGATGACGAAGTTGAAACCGGCGAAGCTGGTGTCGACATCTACAACCTGACCAAATACACCCGCTCCAACCAGAACACCTGCATCAACCAGCGTCCGCTGGTGAGCAAGGGTGATCGGGTTCAGCGTAGCGACATCATGGCCGACGGTCCGTCCACCGACATGGGTGAACTGGCTTTGGGTCAGAACATGCGCATCGCGTTCATGGCATGGAACGGCTTCAACTTCGAAGACTCCATCTGCCTGTCCGAGCGTGTGGTTCAGGAAGACCGCTTCACCACGATCCACATCCAGGAACTGACCTGTGTGGCGCGTGACACCAAGCTTGGGCCAGAGGAAATCACTGCGGACATCCCGAACGTGGGTGAAGCTGCACTGAACAAGCTGGACGAAGCCGGTATCGTTTACGTAGGTGCTGAAGTAGGCGCAGGCGACATTCTGGTTGGTAAGGTCACTCCGAAAGGCGAGACCCAGCTGACTCCGGAAGAGAAGCTGTTGCGTGCGATCTTCGGTGAAAAAGCCAGCGACGTTAAAGACACTTCCCTGCGCGTACCTACCGGTACCAAGGGTACTGTTATCGACGTACAGGTCTTCACCCGTGACGGCGTTGAGCGTGATGCTCGTGCTCTGTCGATCGAGAAGACTCAACTCGACGAGATCCGCAAGGACCTGAACGAAGAGTTCCGTATCGTTGAAGGCGCTACTTTCGAACGTCTGCGTTCCGCTCTGGTCGGCCACAAAGCCGAAGGCGGCGCCGGTCTGAAGAAAGGTCAGGAAATCACCGACGAAGTTCTCGACGGTCTTGAGCATGGTCAGTGGTTCAAACTGCGCATGGCTGAAGATGCTCTGAACGAGCAGCTCGAGAAGGCTCAGGCCTACATCGTTGATCGCCGCCGTCTGCTGGACGACAAGTTCGAAGACAAGAAACGCAAACTGCAGCAGGGCGATGACCTGGCTCCAGGCGTGCTGAAAATCGTCAAGGTTTACCTGGCAATCCGTCGCCGCATCCAGCCGGGCGACAAGATGGCCGGTCGTCACGGTAACAAGGGTGTGGTCTCCGTGATCATGCCGGTTGAAGACATGCCGCACGATGCCAATGGCACCCCGGTCGACGTCGTCCTCAACCCGTTGGGCGTACCTTCGCGTATGAACGTTGGTCAGATCCTTGAAACCCACCTGGGCCTCGCGGCTAAAGGTCTGGGCGAGAAGATCAACCGGATGATCGAAGAGCAGCGTAAGGTTGCTGAGCTGCGCAAATTCCTGCACGAGATCTATAACGAGATCGGCGGTCGTCAGGAAAGCCTCGATGACTTCTCCGACCAGGAAATCCTGGATCTGGCGAAGAACCTGCGCGGCGGCGTACCGATGGCCACTCCGGTGTTCGACGGTGCCAAGGAAAGCGAAATCAAGGCCATGCTGAAACTGGCAGACCTGCCAGAAAGCGGCCAGATGCAGCTGACTGACGGCCGTACCGGCAACAAGTTCGAGCGCCCGGTTACCGTTGGCTACATGTACATGCTGAAGCTGAACCACTTGGTAGACGACAAGATGCACGCTCGTTCTACCGGTTCGTACAGCCTGGTTACCCAGCAGCCGCTGGGTGGTAAGGCGCAGTTCGGTGGTCAGCGTTTCGGGGAGATGGAGGTCTGGGCACTGGAAGCATACGGTGCTGCATACACTCTGCAAGAAATGCTCACAGTGAAGTCGGACGATGTGAACGGCCGGACCAAGATGTACAAAAACATCGTGGACGGCGATCACCGTATGGAGCCGGGCATGCCCGAGTCCTTCAACGTGTTGATCAAGGAAATTCGTTCCCTCGGCATCGATATCGATCTGGAAACCGAATAACACGTGACGCGAATGAGAGCGGGGCAGGATTGCCCGCTCTCTGCTCCGCCAGGAGGAAAGGCCTTGAAAGACCTACTGAATTTGCTGAAAAACCAGGGTCAAGTCGAAGAGTTCGACGCCATCCGTATCGGATTGGCATCGCCTGAGATGATCCGTTCGTGGTCGTTCGGTGAAGTTAAAAAGCCGGAAACCATCAACTACCGTACGTTCAAACCTGAGCGTGACGGCCTGTTCTGCGCCAAGATCTTTGGCCCGGTAAAGGATTACGAGTGCCTGTGCGGTAAGTACAAGCGCTTGAAGCACCGTGGCGTGATCTGCGAGAAGTGCGGCGTTGAAGTCGCGCTGGCAAAAGTTCGTCGTGAGCGCATGGCGCACATCGAACTGGCCTCGCCAGTTGCCCACATCTGGTTCCTGAAATCGCTGCCGTCGCGTATCGGCTTGCTGATGGACATGACCCTGCGTGATATCGAACGCGTTCTCTACTTCGAGAGCTATGTCGTTATCGATCCAGGCATGACCACCCTTGAGAAAGGTCAGCTGCTCAACGACGAGCAGTACTTCGAAGCGCTGGAAGAGTTCGGCGACGATTTCGATGCCCGCATGGGTGCCGAGGCTGTCCGTGAACTGCTGCACGCTATCGATCTGGAGCACGAGATTGGCCGTCTGCGTGAAGAGATTCCGCAAACCAACTCCGAAACCAAAATCAAGAAGCTGTCCAAGCGTCTGAAGTTGATGGAAGCCTTCCAGGGTTCCGGCAACTTGCCAGAGTGGATGGTGCTGACCGTTCTGCCGGTTCTGCCGCCAGATCTGCGTCCACTGGTCCCATTGGATGGCGGTCGTTTCGCGACTTCCGACCTCAACGACCTGTATCGTCGAGTGATCAACCGTAACAACCGCTTGAAGCGCCTGCTTGATCTTTCCGCTCCGGACATCATCGTGCGCAACGAAAAGCGTATGTTGCAGGAAGCCGTCGACGCCTTGCTCGACAACGGTCGTCGTGGCCGCGCTATCACCGGTTCCAACAAGCGTCCTCTGAAATCCCTGGCTGACATGATCAAGGGTAAACAAGGTCGTTTCCGTCAGAACTTGCTCGGTAAGCGTGTTGACTACTCCGGTCGTTCGGTAATTACCGTAGGTCCGACTCTGCGTCTGCACCAGTGCGGTCTGCCGAAGAAAATGGCTCTCGAGCTGTTCAAGCCGTTCATTTTCGGCAAGCTGGAAATGCGTGGTCTCGCTACCACCATCAAAGCTGCCAAGAAGATGGTTGAGCGCGAGCTGCCGGAAGTTTGGGACGTTCTCGCTGAAGTTATCCGCGAACACCCAGTGCTTCTCAACCGTGCACCGACCCTTCACCGTCTGGGTATCCAGGCATTTGAACCGGTTCTGATCGAAGGTAAGGCTATCCAGCTGCACCCGCTGGTCTGCGCCGCGTACAACGCCGACTTCGACGGCGACCAAATGGCCGTGCACGTACCGCTGACACTGGAAGCCCAGTTGGAAGCGCGCGCGTTGATGATGTCGACCAACAACATTCTGTCGCCAGCCAACGGTGAGCCAATCATCGTTCCGTCGCAGGACGTTGTATTGGGTCTGTACTACATGACTCGTGAAGCGATCAACGCCAAAGGCGAAGGTCGTGTATTCGCGGATCTGCAAGAAGTTGACCGTGTGTTCCGTGCCGGCGAAGCCGCACTGCACGCCAAGGTTAAAGTGCGGATCAACGAAACCGTCAATGACCGTGACGGCGGCAGCGTGACCAACACCCGTATCGTCGACACTACTGTCGGCCGTGCGCTGTTGTTCCAGGTTGTGCCAAAAGGTCTGTCGTACGACGTCGTCAACCTGCCGATGAAGAAAAAGGCGATCTCCAAGCTGATCAACCAGTGCTACCGCGTGGTTGGTTTGAAAGAGACCGTGATCTTCGCTGACCAGTTGATGTACACCGGTTTTGCCTATTCGACTATTTCCGGCGTTTCCATCGGCGTTAACGACTTCGTTATCCCGGATGAAAAAGCCCGCATCATCGGTGCAGCCACCGACGAAGTGAAAGAGATCGAAAGTCAGTACGCCTCCGGCCTGGTAACCCAGGGCGAGAAGTACAACAAAGTGATCGACCTTTGGTCCAAGGCGAACGACGAAGTTTCCAAGGCAATGATGGCCAACCTCTCGAAAGAGAAAGTCATCGACCGTCATGGCGTCGAAGTCGAGCAAGAGTCCTTCAACTCGATGTACATGATGGCCGACTCGGGCGCACGGGGTTCTGCTGCGCAGATCCGTCAGCTCGCCGGTATGCGTGGCCTGATGGCCAAGCCGGACGGTTCTATCATCGAAACGCCGATTACTGCGAACTTCCGTGAAGGTTTGAGCGTACTTCAGTACTTCATCTCCACTCACGGTGCTCGTAAGGGTCTGGCGGATACCGCGTTGAAAACTGCGAACTCCGGTTACCTGACTCGTCGTCTGGTAGACGTGGCGCAGGATCTGGTTGTAACCGAGATCGATTGCGGCACCGAGCACGGTCTGCTGATGACTCCGCACATTGAAGGCGGTGACGTTGTAGAGCCGTTGGGTGAGCGCGTATTGGGTCGTGTTATCGCCCGTGACGTATTCAAGCCAGGTACCGAGGAAATCATCGTTCCTGCCGGCACTCTGGTAGACGAGAAGTGGGTTGAATTCATCGAGCTGAACAGCATCGACGAAGTGATCGTGCGTTCGCCGATCAGCTGCGAAACCCGTTATGGCATTTGCGCCAAGTGCTACGGCCGTGACTTGGCTCGTGGTCACCAGGTGAACATCGGTGAAGCTGTCGGCGTAATCGCTGCCCAGTCGATCGGTGAGCCGGGTACCCAGCTGACAATGCGTACGTTCCACATCGGTGGTGCGGCAAGCCGGACCTCCGCTGCGGACAGCGTTCAGGTGAAGAATGGCGGTACCGTCCGTCTGCACAACCTGAAGCACGTTGAGCGAGTGGATGGTTGCCTGGTTGCTGTGTCCCGTTCCGGTGAGCTGGCAATCGCTGATGACTACGGTCGTGAGCGCGAGCGTTACAAGCTGCCGTACGGTGCTGTGATTTCGGTTAAAGAAGGTGACAAGGTCGACGCTGGCGCAATCGTGGCCAAGTGGGATCCGCACACTCACCCAATCGTTACCGAAATGAAAGGTACCGTGACCTACGTGGGCATGGAAGAAGGCATCACGATCAAGCGTCAGACTGACGAATTGACCGGTATGACCAACATTGAAGTACTCGATGCCAAAGACCGTCCTGCTGCCGGTAAAGACATCCGTCCAGCCGTGAAGATGGTTGATGACAACGGCAAGGATCTGTTGCTGCCGGGTACCGACGTAATCGCTCAGTACTTCCTGCCTGCCAACGCCCTGGTCGGTGTAGCAGACGGTGCGAAAATCGCGATCGGTGATGTTATCGCTCGTATTCCGCAAGAGACTTCGAAGACCCGTGACATCACCGGTGGTCTGCCGCGTGTTGCCGACTTGTTCGAAGCTCGTCGTCCGAAAGAAGCCTCGATTCTGGCTGAAGTCAGCGGCACCATCGCGTTCGGTAAAGAGACCAAGGGCAAACGCCGTCTGGTCATTACCCCGAACGACGGTAGCGATCCGTATGAAGAGCTGATTCCGAAGTGGCGTCACCTGAACGTCTTCGAAGGCGAACAGGTAAACCGCGGCGAAGTTATCTCCGACGGCCCGAGCGATCCACACGACATCCTGCGTCTGCTGGGTGTGAGTGCGCTGGCCAAGTACATTGTTAACGAGATCCAGGACGTTTACCGTCTGCAAGGCGTGAAGATCAACGATAAGCACATCGAGACCATTCTGCGTCAGATGCTGCGTAAAGTTGAAATCGCTGAATCCGGCGATTCCACTTTCATCAAGGGCGACCAGATGGAATTGACTCACGTACTGGTAGAGAACGAGCGTTTGGCTGGCGACGACAAGTTCGTTTCCAAGTTCACTCGCGTTCTGCTGGGTATCACCAAGGCGTCGTTGTCCACCGAATCGTTCATCTCCGCGGCCTCTTTCCAAGAGACCACTCGCGTACTGACCGAAGCGGCGGTAACCGGCAAGCGCGATTACCTGCGCGGCCTGAAAGAAAACGTGGTCGTGGGTCGTTTGATCCCGGCAGGTACCGGTCTGGCTTATCACAGCGAGCGCAAGCGCCGCCGTGATGCTGACAAACCGTTGCGCGTAAGCGCCAGTGAAGTGGAAGCTGCACTGACCGAAGCGCTGAACTCGAGCGGTAACTGAGTTCTGCGATAAATAAGTGTGGGGCCCTGGCGCCCCCGTTCATCGAATCGAGACAATTTGTCGAGGCTGGATGAGCGGGGAGGTCGGGGCCTTGCCTTGACTGGGGACAAGATCCTCTTTAGACTCTTGTACCCCTAAATTTGGCGGGAATTCGTTCCTGCCATTTTGCTTTTCTTGCAAGACAATAGCGTCGCAAGACAACAGTGGAGCTAGTAGATGGCAACTATCAACCAGCTGGTACGTCAGCCGCGTAAGCGTATCGTCGAGAAATCCGACGTGCCTGCGCTGCAGAACTGCCCGCAACGTCGTGGCGTATGCACCCGTGTGTATACCACCACGCCGAAAAAACCTAACTCGGCACTGCGTAAAGTATGCCGTGTGCGTCTGACCAACGGTTTCGAGGTTTCCTCGTACATCGGCGGTGAAGGCCACAACCTGCAAGAGCACAGCGTGGTACTGATCCGCGGCGGTCGTGTAAAAGACTTGCCAGGTGTTCGTTACCACACCGTACGCGGTTCTTTGGATACTTCCGGCGTTAAAGGTCGTAACCAGGGTCGTTCGAAGTACGGTACCAAGAAGCCTAAGTAGTAGCGGCTTTTTGTAAACACTGAATTATCTATTTTCTGAGTCGATAAGAGTAAGGTCGGAGGCGTCCCGAAAGGGCACCGATTCCGAGCGAACCTGAAGACCGTTTGAGGGCTTATCCATGCCAAGAAGACGCGTAGCAGCCAAGCGCGAAGTGCTTGACGATCCAAAATACGGAAGCCAAATCCTGGCCAAGTTCATGAACCACGTGATGGAAAGCGGCAAGAAAGCCGTTGCCGAGCGTATCGTTTATGGCGCGCTGGAAAAGGTTAAAGAACGCAAGAACAGCGATCCCCTGGAAATCTTCGAGAAAGCTCTCGACGCCATCGCTCCGCTGGTCGAAGTGAAGTCGCGCCGTGTAGGCGGTGCTACTTACCAGGTTCCGGTCGAAGTTCGTCCGTCCCGTCGTAACGCTCTGGCAATGCGCTGGTTGGTAGACTTCGCCCGTAAGCGCGGCGAGAAGTCTATGGCTCTGCGTTTGGCTGGCGAACTGCTGGACGCTGCTGAAGGTAAAGGTGCTGCTGTTAAGAAGCGTGAAGACGTGCACCGTATGGCTGAGGCTAACAAAGCTTTCTCGCACTACCGCTTCTAATTTTAGCTTCACTAATTTTGCGAGGGCTTTATGGCTCGTACTACTCCGATTAGCCGCTACCGTAACATCGGTATCGTTGCTCACGTGGATGCTGGTAAAACCACTACCACCGAGCGCGTCCTTTTTTACACCGGCAAAAGTCACAAGATGGGCGAGGTGCATGACGGCGCCGCGACCACGGACTGGATGGTGCAGGAGCAGGAGCGTGGTATTACCATTACTTCTGCTGCTATCACCGCCTTCTGGCAGGGTTCTGCGAAGCAGCACAAGGACCAATACCGTTTCAACGTCATTGACACCCCGGGCCACGTAGACTTCACCATTGAAGTTGAGCGTTCCCTGCGTGTACTCGACGGCGCGGTCGTTGTGTTCTGTGGTACTTCGGGTGTTGAGCCTCAGTCCGAAACCGTATGGCGTCAAGCCAACAAGTACGGTGTTCCACGTATCGTTTACGTGAACAAGATGGACCGTGCTGGTGCGAACTTCCTGCGCGTGATCGCTCAGATCAAGCAGCGTCTGGGTCACACTCCAGTGCCAATCCAGTTGGCTATCGGTTCCGAAGACAACTTCCAGGGTCAGATCGATCTGATGACCATGGAAGCGGTTTACTGGAACGATGCTGACAAGGGCATGACGCCTCGTCGCGAAGCTATCCCTGCTGAACTGCAGGAACTGGCTGAAGAGTGGCGTAGCAACATGGTCGAAGCTGCGGCTGAAGCCAGCGAAGAGCTGATGAACAAGTACCTCGAAGGGGAAGAGCTCTCCATCGAGGAAATCAAGGCCGCTCTGCGTCAGCGTACTATCGCTGGTGAGATCGTTCTGGCTGTTTGCGGTTCTTCCTTCAAGAACAAGGGTGTTCCCCTGGTTCTCGACGCCGTTATCGACTACTTGCCTGCTCCTACTGATATTCCTGCCATCAAGGGTACTGACCCGGATGACGAGGAAAAACAAATGGAGCGTCATGCGAGCGACGACGAGCCGTTCTCGGCTCTGGCGTTCAAGATCGCTACCGACCCATTCGTGGGTACCTTGACCTTTGTCCGTGTTTACTCGGGCGTGTTGGCTTCCGGCGACGGCGTGATCAACTCGGTTAAAGGCAAGAAAGAGCGCGTGGGTCGTATGGTGCAAATGCACGCAAACGCCCGTGAAGAAATCAAGGAAGTACGCGCTGGTGACATCGCGGCCTTGATCGGCATGAAGGACGTCACCACTGGTGAAACCTTGTGCAACGCTGACAAGCCAATCATCCTGGTTCGCATGGACTTCCCGGAGCCGGTTATTTCGGTTGCCGTTGAGCCTAAGACCAAGGATGACCAGGAAAAAATGGGTATCGCTCTGGGCAAGCTTGCTCAGGAAGACCCGTCTTTCCGCGTTAAAACCGATGAAGAGACTGGTCAGACGATCATCTCTGGCATGGGCGAGTTGCACCTGGACATCCTGGTAGACCGGATGCGCCGCGAGTTCAACGTCGAAGCCAACATTGGTAAGCCTCAGGTTTCCTATCGTGAGCGCATCACGAAGAGCTGTGAGATCGAAGGCAAGTTCGTTCGTCAGTCCGGTGGTCGTGGTCAGTTCGGTCACTGCTGGATCCGTTTTGCTCCTGCTGACGAAGGTCAGGAAGGTCTGCAATTCCTGAACGAAGTAGTGGGTGGTGTGGTTCCTAAGGAATACATCCCGGCTATCCAGAAGGGCATCGAAGAGCAGATGAAGAACGGCGTTGTTGCCGGCTATCCGCTGATCGGCCTGAAGGCTACCGTGTTTGATGGTTCCTACCACGACGTCGACTCCAACGAGATGGCGTTTAAGGTGGCTGCTTCCATGGCGACCAAGCAACTGGCCCAGAAGGGCGGTGGTGAATTGCTTGAGCCGATCATGGCGGTAGAGGTTGTTACGCCTGAAGACTATATGGGTGACGTGATGGGCGACCTTAACCGTCGTCGCGGCATGATCTTGGGTATGGAAGACACGGTCTCCGGCAAAGTAATTCGTGCTGAAGTTCCGCTGGGTGAGATGTTCGGTTATGCGACCGACGTCCGTTCCATGTCCCAGGGTCGCGCAAGCTACTCTATGGAATTCAAAAAATACAATACAGCTCCGTCGCACATCGTCGAAACTGTTACCAAAAAACAAGGCTGATTCAGCCCCTTTAGGCTAGGAGTTAATTGTCGTGGCTAAAGAAAAATTTGATCGTTCCCTACCGCACGTCAACGTTGGCACCATCGGTCACGTTGACCACGGTAAAACCACTCTGACTGCTGCTCTGACTCGCGTCTGCTCCGAAGTTTTCGGTTCGGCCGTTGTTGCTTTCGATAAAATCGACAGCGCTCCGGAAGAAAAGGCTCGTGGTATCACCATCAACACCGCACACGTTGAGTACAACTCTTCGATTCGTCACTACGCTCACGTTGACTGCCCAGGTCACGCTGACTATGTGAAGAACATGATCACCGGTGCTGCTCAGATGGACGGCGCTATCCTGGTTTGCTCGGCCGCTGATGGTCCGATGCCGCAAACCCGTGAGCACATCCTGCTGTCCCGTCAGGTAGGCGTTCCGTACATCGTTGTCTTCCTGAACAAGGCTGACATGGTTGACGACGCTGAGCTGCTGGAACTGGTTGAGATGGAAGTGCGCGATCTGCTGAGCACTTACGACTTCCCAGGTGACGACACTCCGATCATCATCGGTTCGGCTCTGATGGCTCTGAACGGCCAAGACGACAACGAAATGGGTACCACCGCTGTTAAGCGTCTGGTAGAAACTCTGGACAGCTACATCCCAGAGCCGGTTCGTGTTATCGACAAGCCGTTCCTGATGCCAATCGAAGACGTATTCTCGATCTCCGGTCGCGGTACTGTTGTAACTGGTCGTATCGAGCGCGGTATCGTCAAGGTTCAGGATCCACTGGAAATCGTTGGTCTGCGTGACACTACCGTCACCACCTGCACCGGTGTTGAAATGTTCCGTAAGCTGCTCGACGAAGGTCGTGCTGGCGAGAACTGCGGCGTTCTGCTGCGTGGTACCAAGCGTGACGACGTTGAGCGTGGCCAGGTTCTGGTTAAGCCAGGTTCGGTTAAGCCGCACACCAAGTTCGAAGCTGAAGTGTACGTTCTGAGCAAAGAAGAAGGCGGTCGTCACACTCCGTTCTTCAAAGGCTACCGTCCACAGTTCTACTTCCGGACCACTGACGTGACCGGTAACTGCGAACTGCCGGAAGGCGTTGAAATGGTAATGCCAGGCGACAACATCAAAATGGTTGTCACCCTGATCAAGACCATCGCAATGGAAGACGGTCTGCGTTTCGCTATTCGTGAAGGCGGTCGTACCGTCGGCGCTGGCGTCGTAGCCAAAATCATCGAGTAATCGTTGATTTGATAAAAAGCCTCCGCTTGCGGGGGCTTTTTTATTGGGTTGACACTATGTTGGCCCGTCTATAGAATTGCGCCTCCTTTTAACGGGCGCAGTGCGCCCGGTGGGAATAGCAGCCGGAGTCTGAAATCCAATGCAAAATCAGCAAATCCGTATCAGGTTGAAGGCTTTTGACCATCGCCTGATCGACCAATCCACCCAGGAAATCGTGGAAACCGCGAAACGTACTGGTGCTCAAGTGCGTGGTCCAATTCCACTGCCTACCCGTAAAGAGCGGTTCACCGTTCTGGTCTCCCCGCACGTCAACAAAGACGCGCGTGACCAGTACGAGATCCGTACTCATAAGCGCGTTCTGGACATCGTCCAGCCAACGGATAAAACCGTTGATGCACTTATGAAGCTTGATCTTGCGGCCGGTGTGGAAGTGCAGATCAGCCTCGGCTAAGACTCGGTCTTAGTCGTGTAACGCTCTGAAATGGGCGGCCATAGCGGGTGAAAGCCCCGTACACTCATGAGGTTTACAACATGACTATTGGTGTAGTCGGTCGTAAATGCGGTATGACCCGTATTTTCACCGAAGAAGGTGTCTCCATTCCGGTCACGGTCATTGAGATCGAGCCGAATCGCGTCACCCAGTTCAAAACTGAAGAGACCGATGGCTATCGTGCAGTGCAAGTCACTGTCGGCGAGCGTCGTGCTTCGCGTGTAACAGCTGCTCAGGCTGGCCACTTCGCTAAAGCGAACGTTGCCGCTGGTCGTACCGTAATGGAATTCCGCCTTGAAGAAGGCGAGTACCAGGCCGGCGATCTGATCAACGCTGAAATCTTCGCCGCTGGTCAGCTGGTTGATGTAACCGGTCAGTCCAAAGGTAAAGGCTTCCAGGGTACGATCAAGCGTTGGAATTTCCGCGGGCAAGATAACACCCACGGTAACTCCGTATCCCACCGCGTCCCAGGCTCTATCGGCCAGTGCCAGACTCCTGGTCGTGTATTCAAGGGCAAAAAAATGTCCGGTCATATGGGCGCTGAGCGCGTGACCGTGCAGTCCCTGGAAGTAGTGCGCGTGGACGCTGAACGCAATCTGTTGTTGGTCAAGGGCGCTGTTCCTGGCGCTACTGGCGGCAACCTGGTTGTACGTCCAGCAGCCAAGGCTCGCGGTTAAGGGGAAGCTGACATGCAATTAAATGTAAATGACGCTCAAGCGATCGAAGTTTCCGAACTGACATTTGGCGGCGAGTTCAACGAGACGCTGGTTCACCAAGCAGTCGTGGCCTACATGGCTGGCGGCCGTCAAGGTAGCAAGCAGCAAAAGACCCGTTCCGACGTTTCTGGTGGCGGTAAGCGCCCATGGCGTCAGAAAGGTACTGGCCGTGCTCGTGCTGGTACTATCCGTAGCCCAATCTGGCGTGGCGGCGGTACCACTTTCGCAGCTCGTCCACAGGATCACTCCCAAAAGCTGAACAAGAAGATGTATCGCGCAGCAATGCGTTCCATCCTTGCTGAGCTGGTGCGTACTGATCGTCTGGTCGTGGTTCAGGACTTCGCTGTTGAAGCACCGAAAACCAAAGATCTGCTGAACAAGCTGAATGGCATGGGTCTGACTGATGTCCTGATCGTGTCCGATGCTGTTGATCAGAACCTGTACCTGGCTGCTCGTAACCTGCCACACGTTGATGTACGTGACGTGCAAGGTTCCGATCCAGTTAGTCTGATCGCATACGACAAGGTGTTGATCACCGTGTCGGCCGTGAAGAAATTCGAGGAGCTGCTGGGATGAACCAGGAACGCGTATTTAAAGTTCTGCTTGGCCCGCACGTTTCCGAGAAGGCTACGGTTCTGGCAGACAAGAAAGGCCAGTTCGTTTTCAAGGTTGCTACTGACGCAACCAAGCTGGAAATCAAGAAGGCCGTCGAAAGCCTGTTCAGCGTGAAAGTAGAGCGTGTTACTACCCTGAATGTTCTGGGTAAGAGCAAGCGCACTGCTCGCGGTCTGGGCAAGCGTAATGACTGGAAGAAGGCAGTTATCTCCCTTCAGCCAGGCCAAGATCTCGATTTCAGCAGCAGTGCTGAGTAAGGAAGGGGTGCATCATGGCAATCGTTAAATGCAAACCGACTTCCCCTGGCCGCCGTTTTGTGGTCAAGGTGGTCAACCAGGAGCTGCATAAAGGCGCTCCTCACGCACCGCTGCTCGAGAAAAAATCGAAGTCTGGTGGTCGTAACAACAATGGCCGTATTACCACTCGTCACATCGGTGGTGGTCATAAGCAGCATTATCGTCTGGTCGACTTCCGTCGTAACGACAAAGATGGCATCGCTGCCACTGTCGAGCGTATCGAATACGATCCAAACCGTACTGCCCACATCGCTCTGCTGCTGTACGCAGATGGCGAGCGTCGCTACATCATCGCCCCTAAAGGCGTGAGCGCTGGCGACCAGCTGATCGCAGGTGCTTTGGCGCCGATCAAGCCGGGCAACGCTCTGCAACTGCGTAACATTCCAGTTGGTAGCACCGTACACGGCATCGAATTGAAGCCAGGTAAAGGCGCGCAAATCGCTCGTTCCGCTGGTGCTTCGGCTCAGCTGATCGCTCGTGAAGGTGTCTACGTGACCCTGCGTCTGCGTTCTGGTGAGATGCGTAAAGTGCTGGCTGAATGCCGTGCGACCCTGGGCGAAGTCTCGAACTCCGAGCACAGCCTGCGTTCGCTGGGTAAAGCTGGTGCCAAACGCTGGCGTGGCGTTCGCCCAACCGTTCGTGGTGTTGCCATGAACCCGGTTGACCACCCACATGGTGGTGGTGAAGGTCGTACCTCTGGTGGTCGTCATCCGGTATCGCCATGGGGCTTCCCGACTAAGGGCGCGAAGACTCGTGGTAATAAGCGTACCGACAAAATGATCGTCCGTCGTCGCAAGTAAATAGAGGGATACGACAGTGCCACGTTCTCTGAAAAAAGGTCCTTTTATCGATCTTCACCTACTGAAGAAGATCGAAGTGGCGGCGGAAAAGAACGATCGCAAACCAGTTAAGACCTGGTCGCGCCGTTCCATGATCCTGCCACAAATGGTCGGTCTGACCATCGCAGTACACAACGGTCGTCAACACGTCCCAGTTCTCGTTAACGAAGACATGGTCGGCCACAAACTGGGCGAGTTCGCCGGTACCCGCACATATCGTGGGCACGTGGCTGACAAGAAAGCCAAGCGTTAAGGGGTTAGGAAATGGAAGTAGCCGCTAAGTTGTCGGGCGCTCGAATCTCCGCCCAGAAAGCCCGCTTGGTCGCCGACCAGATCCGCGGGAAGAAGGTGGGCGAAGCGCTCAACCTGTTGGCTTTCAGCAGTAAGAAAGCCGCCGAGATCATGAAGAAAGTGCTGGAGTCGGCCGTAGCCAACGCCGAGCATAACGAAGGCGCAGACGTTGATGACCTTAAAGTCAGCACCGTTTTCGTCAACGAAGGGCGTTCGCTGAAGCGCATCATGCCGCGTGCCAAAGGCCGTGCTGATCGCATCGTCAAGCGGTCTTGCCATATCACTGTCAAGGTTGCTGACAAGTAACGGAGTCGAAGAGATGGGTCAGAAAGTACATCCCATTGGCATTCGCCTGGGAATCGTCAAGGAGCACACCTCCGTCTGGTACGCAGACGGTCGGACTTATGCGGACTATTTGTTCGCTGATCTGAAGGTGCGTGAGTATCTCCAAGACAAACTAAAAAGCGCGTCCGTAAGCCGTATCGATATCCATCGTCCGGCCCAAACTGCACGTATCACCATCCACACCGCTCGTCCAGGTATCGTTATCGGGAAGAAAGGTGAAGATGTTGAGAAACTGCGTCAGGACCTGACCAAGCAAATGGGTGTGCCTGTGCACATCAATATCGAAGAGATCCGCAAGCCGGAACTCGACGGTATGCTGGTTGCGCAGAGCGTAGCTCAGCAGCTGGAGCGTCGCGTAATGTTCCGTCGCGCTATGAAGCGCGCTGTTCAGAACGCCATGCGCATTGGTGCCAAAGGCATCAAAATCCAAGTGAGCGGTCGTCTCGGCGGTGCTGAAATCGCACGTACTGAATGGTATCGCGAAGGTCGTGTGCCACTGCACACCCTGCGTGCCGACATCGACTATGCCAACTACGAAGCTCACACCACCTACGGTGTGATCGGTGTAAAGGTTTGGATCTTCAAAGGCGAAGTAATTGGTGGTCGCCAAGAAGAGCTGAAACCACAAGCACCAGCGCCTCGTAAAAAAGCTGCTAAGTAAGGGGTACGCCAAATGTTGCAACCAAAGCGTACGAAGTTCCGCAAGCAGATGACTGGCCACAACCGTGGTCTGGCATTGCGCGGTAGCAAAGTCAGCTTCGGCGAGTTCGCGCTGAAGTCTGTTGCTCGTGGTCGTCTCACCGCTCGTCAGATCGAGTCAGCGCGTCGTGCTCTGACCCGTCACGTAAAACGTGGCGGCAAGATCTGGATCCGTGTATTCCCGGACAAGCCTGTAACCAAAAAGCCACTCGAAGTTCGGATGGGTAAAGGTAAGGGTAACGTGGAGTACTGGGTTGCCCAGATTCAGCCAGGCAAAGTCCTGTATGAAATCGAGGGCGTTTCTGAAGAGCTGGCGCGTGAGGCTTTCGCCCTGGCTGCTGCAAAGCTGCCGCTCGCCACCTCCTTTGTTAAACGGACGGTGATGTGATGAAAGCGAATGAACTTCGTGAAAAAGACGCGCCACAGCTAAACGAGCAACTGCTCGGCCTGTTGCGCGACCAGTTCAATCTGCGTATGCAGAAAGCAACTGGCCAGTTGGGGCAGTCTCACCTGCTCCGGCAAGTTAAGCGTGACATCGCTCGCGTGAAGACTGTGCTCAAACAGCAGGCAGGTAAGTAATCATGGCTGAAGCCGAAAAAACCGTCCGTACGCTGACTGGCCGTGTTGTCAGCGACAAAATGGACAAGACCATCACCGTTCTGATCGAGCGTCGCGTAAAGCACCCGATCTACGGTAAATACGTTAAGCGTTCGACTAAGCTGCACGCGCACGACGAAACCAATCAGTGCCACATCGGCGACAAAGTCACTATTCGTGAAACTCGTCCTTTGGCCAAGACCAAGTCTTGGGCACTGGTTGATGTTCTCGAACGCGCTGTGGAAGTCTAAGGACTAGGGGTCGGAGAAATTATATGATTCAGACTCAATCCATGCTCGATGTGGCCGATAACAGCGGCGCTCGCCGTGTTATGTGCATCAAGGTGCTGGGTGGCTCCCATCGTCGTTACGCTGGTATCGGTGACATCATCAAAGTTACCGTCAAGGAAGCAATTCCTCGCGGTAAAGTGAAAAAAGGCCAAGTGATGACTGCTGTTGTAGTCCGCACTCGTCACGGCGTTCGTCGTGCTGATGGCTCCATTATCCGCTTTGATGGCAACGCTGCTGTTCTTCTGAACAACAAGCAAGAGCCGATCGGCACCCGTATCTTTGGGCCAGTGACCCGTGAACTTCGTACTGAGAAGTTCATGAAGATCGTCTCGCTCGCCCCAGAAGTGCTGTAAGGAGATCCGACATGCAAAAGATTCGTCGTGACGACGAGATCATCGTGATCGCCGGCAAAGACAAAGGTAAGCGCGGTAAGGTGCTTAAGGTTCTCGCTGACGACCGTCTGGTCGTTGGTGGTCTGAACCTGGTTAAGCGTCATACCAAGCCTAACCCGATGTCGGGCGTACAAGGCGGTATCGTCGAAAAAGAAGCGCCACTGCACGCTTCCAACGTCGCCATTTTCAACGGCGAAACCAACAAGGCTGACCGCGTTGGTTTCAAAGTAGAAGACGGCAAGAAAATTCGTGTCTTCAAGTCGACCCAAAAAGCGGTTGATGCTTGAACACTGCTAGGTAGAAGACCATGGCACGACTAAAAGAGATTTACCGGAAGGAAATCGCACCGAAACTTAAGGAAGAACTTAAGCTTTCGAACGTGATGGAAGTTCCGCGCGTTACCAAAATCACCCTGAACATGGGTCTGGGCGAAGCGATCGGCGACAAAAAAGTCATCGAGCACGCTGTTGCTGACCTGGAAAAGATCACCGGCCAGAAAGTCGTTGTGACCTACGCTCGGAAATCCATCGCTGGCTTTAAAGTCCGTGAAGGTTGGCCGATCGGCGTCAAAGTGACCCTGCGCCGTGAGCGTATGTACGAGTTCCTGGATCGTCTGCTGTCGATCTCCCTGCCTCGGGTTCGCGACTTCCGCGGCCTGAATGCCAAGTCCTTCGATGGTCGTGGTAACTACAGCATGGGCGTAAAAGAGCAGATCATTTTCCCGGAAATCGATTACGACAAGATCGATGCTCTCCGCGGTCTGGACATTACCCTGACCACCACTGCCAAGAACGATGATGAAGGTCGCGCACTGCTGCGTGCTTTCAAATTCCCGTTCCGCAACTGATTGGAGTAGGAAAATGGCCAAGATGAGCATGAAAAACCGCGAGCTGAAGCGTCAGCTCACGGTTGCCAAGTACGCCAAGAAGCGTGCAGCACTGAAAGCTATCATTGTTGATCTGAACGCAAGTCCAGAAGCACGTTGGGAAGCTACAGTAGCTCTGCAGAAGCAGCCACGTGACGCAAGCGCTTCGCGCATGCGTAACCGCTGCCGCCTGACCGGTCGTCCACACGGCGTTTACCGCAAGTTCGGCCTTGGCCGTAACAAACTGCGTGAAGCGGCAATGCGTGGTGACGTACCTGGTCTGGTTAAAGCCAGCTGGTAAGCACTATCAAAGTCTCGGTGTTCGGGATCGCAAGATCCTGACCGCCGGCGACCTTGAACTTGAATCAAGCCCCTATTGGGGCTTGATTCATTTGTGGGGTGTGTCTAGAATACCCGGCTCGCCTGAGCCCGTGCTTTTTTCGTGCGGAGTTTCTCGGCGAAGGTAGTAGCCGCAAGGCTTATTTTTTTGTATTAGGAGCGTCTAGCCCATGAGTATGCAGGACCCGTTAGCGGACATGCTAACTCGAATCCGTAATGCCCAGATGGCTGAAAAGTCCGTCGTAAGCATGCCGTCTTCCACGTTGAAGGTGGCTGTAGCTAAAGTCCTGAAGGACGAAGGTTACATCGCGGGTTATCAGATCAGCAGCGAAATCAAGCCACTGCTGTCCATCGAGCTGAAGTACTTCGAAGGCCGTCCGGTCATCGAGGAAGTGAAGCGCGTTAGCCGTCCAGGCCTGCGTCAGTACAAGTCCGTCGATGATCTGCCAAAAGTTCGTGGCGGTCTCGGTGTGTCTATCGTCTCCACCAACAAAGGTGTGATGACGGATCGTGCTGCGCGCGCTGCCGGTGTCGGCGGCGAAGTTCTTTGCACTGTGTTCTAAGGGGGGATAAGCATGTCTCGCGTCGCTAAGAACCCCGTTAAGCTGCCAGCCGGTGTCGAAGTAAAATTCGCAGGCCAACAGCTTTCGGTGAAGGGTGCCAAGGGTACTCTTGAACTGAACATCCATTCGTCCGTTGAGATCGTTGAAGAAGCTGGTGAGCTGCGTTTCGCTGCTCGCAATGGCGATCAACAAACTCGCGCAATGGCCGGTACCACTCGTGCGTTGGTAAACAACATGGTCCAAGGCGTAAGCCAAGGCTTCGAGCGCAAGCTCCAGCTGGTCGGTGTTGGTTACAAAGCGCAAGCAAAAGGCACAGTGCTGAACCTGGCTCTTGGCTTCTCGCACCCAGTGGATTACGAACTGCCGGAAGGCATCACCGCTGAGACTCCTAGCCAAACCGACATCCTGATCCGGGGTATCGATAAGCAGCTGGTAGGTCAAGTGGCCGCCGAGATCCGCGACTTCCGTCCACCAGAGCCTTACAAAGGTAAAGGTGTGCGCTACGCGGACGAAGTCGTCCGTCGTAAAGAAGCCAAGAAGAAGTAGGGCATAGCAAATGACCGACAAAAAAGTTACTCGACTGCGTCGCGCTCGCAAAGCACGCCTGAAAATGCACGAACTCGAAGTCGTGCGTCTCTGCGTGTTCCGTTCGTCGCAGCACATCTACGCCCAGGTCATTTCGGCCGACGGCAACAAAGTCCTGGCAAGTGCCTCGACTTTGGATAAAGAACTGCGTGATGGCGCCACTGGCAACATCGACGCGGCCACTAAGGTTGGCCAGCTGGTCGCTACGCGTGCTAAAGCCGCTGGCGTCTCGCAGGTGGCTTTCGACCGCTCTGGCTTCAAGTACCACGGCCGCGTCAAGGCGCTGGCTGATGCTGCTCGTGAAGCTGGGCTGGAGTTCTAAGTTATGTCAAATAACGACCAAAAGCGCGACGAAGGCTACATCGAGAAGCTGGTTCAAGTTAACCGCGTAGCCAAAACCGTTAAAGGCGGCCGTATCTTCACTTTCACCGCGTTGACCGTGGTTGGTGATGGTAAAGGGCGCGTTGGCTTCGGCCGTGGCAAGTCGCGTGAAGTGCCTGCTGCGATCCAGAAGGCAATGGAAGCTGCTCGCCGCAACATGATCCAAGTTGATCTGAACGGCACCACTCTGCAGTACGCAATGAAGTCCGCCCATGGCGCTTCGAAGGTGTACATGCAGCCTGCTTCTGAAGGTACCGGTATCATCGCTGGCGGCGCTATGCGTGCTGTCCTCGAAGTTGCTGGCGTTCAGAACGTTCTGGCCAAGTGCTACGGCTCGACTAACCCGGTAAACGTGGTTCACGCCACTTTCAAAGGTTTGAAAGCTATGCAGTCTCCTGAATCCATTGCCGCCAAGCGTGGCAAAAGCGTCAAGGAGATCTTCTGATCATGGCTACCGTTAAAGTAACGCTGATCAAAAGCATGACCGGCCGCATCCCTAACCACAAACTGTGCGTTAAGGGTCTGGGTCTGCGTCGCATCGGTCACACTGTAGAAGTACTGGATACTCCCGAGAATCGCGGGATGATCAACAAGGCTTACTACATGCTGCGTGTCGAGGGTTAATCGATGAAACTCAATGATCTGAGTCCAGCGCCGGGTTCCCGTCGCGAAAAGCATCGTCCGGGCCGTGGTATCGGTAGTGGTTTGGGTAAGACTGGTGGCCGTGGTCACAAAGGTCAAACCTCCCGCTCCGGTGGCACCATTGCTCCAGGCTTTGAAGGCGGTCAACAGCCGCTGCATCGTCGCCTGCCGAAGTTCGGTTTCGTTTCCCTGAAAGCCATGGATCGCGCAGAAGTGCGTTTGTCCGAGCTGGCTAAAGTGGAAGGCGACATCGTCACCGTGCAGTCCCTGAAAGATGCCAACGTAATTAACGTCAACGTTCAGCGTGTGAAAATCATGCTGTCCGGCGAAGTTACTCGCGCTGTCACCATCGGAAAGGGAATCGGCGCCACCAAAGGTGCGCGTGCGGCTATCGAAGCAGCTGGCGGCAAGTTCGAGGAATAAATGGCTAAGCAAGGTGCTCTCTCTGCGCTCGGCAAAGGCGGTATGTCTGAACTCTGGGCTCGTCTGCGTTTTCTGTTCCTGGCGATTATCGTCTACCGAATAGGCGCACACATCCCGGTTCCAGGTATCAACCCGGACCGACTCGCAGACCTGTTTCGACAGAATGAGGGGACCATTCTTAGCTTGTTCAACATGTTTTCCGGCGGCGCGCTGGAGCGGATGAGCATCTTTGCGTTGGGGATCATGCCGTACATTTCGGCATCGATCATCATGCAACTGATGACAGCCGTCAGCCCGCAGCTGGAGCAGTTGAAGAAGGAAGGTGAAGCTGGCCGTCGCAAGATCAGCCAGTACACCCGCTACGGCACTGTCGTCCTCGCTCTCGTTCAGGCTATTGGCATGTCCATTGGCCTGGCGGGGCAGGGCGTTGCGTTCACTGGTGACTTTGGCTTCCATTTCGTCGCGGTATCCACTTTTGTGGCTGGTGCGATGTTCATGATGTGGCTGGGTGAGCAGATTACTGAGCGTGGTGTTGGCAACGGTATCTCGATGTTGATTTTTTCGGGTATCGTCGCCGGTCTTCCGAGAGCAATCGGGCAGTCTTTCGAGTCTGCGCGTCAGGGTGATATCAACATCTTCGCCTTGGTTGCCATCGGTTTGCTGGCAGTAGCGATTATCGGTTTCGTGGTGTTCATTGAGCGTGGTCAGCGTCGTATTGCTGTTCACTACGCCAAGCGTCAGCAGGGCCGCAAGGTGTTTGCTGCGCAGACTAGCCACTTGCCGCTGAAAGTGAACATGGCCGGTGTTATTCCGGCTATTTTCGCGAGCAGCATTTTGCTGTTCCCGGCTTCGTTGGGTGCCTGGTTTGGTCAGTCTGAAGGTATGGGCTGGTTGCAGGACATCTCACAGTCGATCGCTCCTGGTCAGCCGTTGAATATTCTGCTGTTTAGTGCAGGGATTATTTTCTTCTGCTTCTTCTATACGGCGTTGATGTTCAATCCGAAAGACGTAGCGGAAAACCTGAAGAAGTCCGGTGCCTTTATTCCGGGTATCCGTCCAGGTGAGCAGTCTGCGCGCTATATTGATGGCGTTCTGACTCGCTTGACCATGTTCGGTGCTCTTTATATGACGGCCGTGTGCTTGTTGCCCCAGTTTCTGGTGGTTGCAGCAAACGTTCCGTTCTACCTTGGCGGGACCTCGTTGCTGATCGTGGTCGTGGTTGTGATGGACTTCATGTCCCAAGTACAATCGCACCTCGTTTCGCACCAGTACGAATCCCTGATGAAGAAAGCCAACCTGAAGGGTTACGGCAGCGGCATGCTGCGCTGACCCATAAGGTTCGAGGAGTTGGTGATGAAAGTTCGTGCATCGGTGAAAAAGCTGTGCCGTAACTGCAAGATTATTCGCCGCGAAGGTGTTGTTCGAGTAATTTGCAGCGCGGAACCGCGTCACAAACAGCGCCAAGGCTGAGTGTGATTGTGCTTCAAGCCCAGCAGCTAGTGCGCTGCTGGGTTGATTATTTGTTATTACAGCGATATTATCTCGCGCCCTATTTCTTGGCTTCCGGGGCGTAGGTAGCTGTCAATTGGAGTCCCACTGAATGGCCCGTATTGCAGGCGTCAACATTCCAGATAACAAGCATACTGTTATCTCGCTGACCTACATCTATGGTGTTGGTCGCACAACTGCACAGAAGATCTGTGCAGTGACTGGGGTAAACCCAGCCGCAAAGATCAAGGATCTGAGCGACGAGCAGATTGAACAGCTGCGTGGCGAAGTGGCGAAGTTCACCACTGAAGGTGACCTGCGTCGCGAAATCAACATGAAAATCAAGCGCTTGATGGACCTCGGTTGCTATCGCGGTCTGCGTCATCGTCGTGGTCTGCCAGTACGCGGTCAGCGTACCAAGACCAACGCGCGTACCCGTAAAGGTCCGCGTAAGCCGATCCGCAAGTAATCGCCCCAGCGAATCGACAGGAATTTAATCATGGCAAAACCTGCTGCTCGTCCTCGTAAAAAAGTCAAAAAGACAGTGGTTGATGGCATCGCCCACATCCACGCGTCTTTTAACAACACAATCGTGACCATCACCGACCGTCAAGGTAACGCTCTTTCCTGGGCTACCTCCGGTGGTTCGGGTTTCCGCGGTTCCCGCAAGTCCACCCCGTTTGCTGCTCAAGTAGCTGCTGAACGTGCTGGTCAAGCTGCGCTGGAATATGGCCTGAAAAACCTCGACGTTAACGTCAAAGGTCCAGGTCCAGGTCGTGAGTCCGCTGTCCGTGCTTTGAACGGCTGTGGCTATAAGATCGCCAGCATCACCGACGTGACGCCAATCCCGCACAACGGGTGCCGTCCGCCGAAGAAGCGCCGCGTGTAATCCAGGAGATTGTAAAGAATGGCTCGTTACATTGGTCCAAAATGCAAACTCGCTCGTCGCGAAGGCACCGATCTCTTCCTGAAGAGCGGCGTGCGCGCGATCGAATCGAAGTGCAACATTGAAGCAGCACCTGGTATCCACGGCCAACGCCGCGGTCGCCAGTCCGATTACGGCACCCAACTGCGTGAAAAGCAGAAGGTCCGTCGTATCTACGGCGTTCTCGAGCGTCAATTCAGCGGCTACTACAAAGAAGCTGCTGGCAAGAAAGGCGCAACTGGCGAAAACCTGTTGCAGCTGCTCGAATGCCGTCTGGACAACGTTGTATACCGTATGGGCTTTGGTTCGACTCGTGCCGAATCCCGTCAGCTGGTATCGCACAAATCCGTCAGCGTTAACGGTCAGACCGTAAACGTTCCGTCCTACCAGGTTCGTGCTGGTGACGTGGTCGCGATTCGCGAGAAAGCAAAGAACCAACTTCGCATTGTCCAAGCTCTCGATCTGTGTGCCCAACGTGGCCGCGTAGAATGGGTAGAAGTAGACACTGAGAAGAAGTCGGGCGTTTTCAAGAACGTTCCAGCTCGCAGTGATCTGTCCGCCGACATCAACGAAAGCCTGATTGTCGAGCTCTACTCCAAGTAAGGGCTAGAAAATAGGTGCATCCATGCAGATTTCGGTAAATGAGTTCCTGACACCCCGCCATATTGATGTGCAGGTTGTCAGTCCAACCCGCGCCAAGATCACTCTCGAGCCTCTCGAGCGTGGTTTTGGCCACACCCTGGGCAACGCGCTGCGCCGCATCCTGTTGTCCTCAATGCCCGGCTGTGCAGTAGTCGAGGCCGAGATTGACGGTGTGCTCCACGAGTACAGCGCCATCGAAGGTGTACAGGAAGACGTAATTGAAATCCTGTTGAACCTTAAAGGTCTGGCTATCAAGCTGCACGGCCGTGACGAAGTTACGCTGACCTTGTCGAAGAAGGGTTCGGGGGTGGTTACCGCTGCCGATATTCAGCTGGATCATGATGTCGAGATCGTTAATCCCGATCACGTAATCGCTAACCTGGCGTCTAACGGCGCCCTGAACATGAAGCTAGTAGTAGCTCGTGGTCGTGGTTATGAACCGGCCGACTCGCGTCAGAGCGATGAAGACGAAAGCCGCAGCATCGGTCGCTTGCAGCTTGACTCTTCGTTCAGCCCGGTTCGCCGTATCGCATACGTGGTGGAAAACGCCCGTGTCGAGCAGCGTACTAACCTGGACAAGCTGGTTATTGATCTGGAAACCAACGGTACTCTGGATCCTGAAGAGGCTATTCGCCGCGCTGCAACCATTCTGCAACAGCAGTTGGCTGCGTTCGTCGACCTCAAAGGTGACAGCGAACCAGTGGTAATCGAGCAAGAAGACGAGATCGATCCGATCCTGCTTCGCCCGGTTGACGATCTGGAACTGACTGTACGTTCGGCTAACTGCCTTAAGGCGGAAAACATTTACTACATCGGCGACCTGATTCAGCGTACCGAAGTAGAACTGTTGAAGACTCCGAACCTTGGCAAGAAATCCTTGACTGAAATCAAGGACGTTCTGGCCTCCCGCGGTCTGTCCCTCGGCATGCGCCTCGACAACTGGCCGCCTGCAAGTCTTAAGAAGGACGACAAGGCGACTGCCTGATCGTCGTAATCACCGAACGTTGTGTTTGGTAAGGAATGAACCATGCGTCATCGTAAAAGTGGTCGTCACCTGAGCCGCACCAGCTCGCACCGCAAGGCCATGTTTCAAAACATGGCGGTGTCGCTGTTCGAGCACGAGCTGATCAAAACTACACTGCCAAAAGCTAAAGAACTGCGTCGCGTTGCTGAGCCGCTGATCACTTTGGCCAAGACAGACAGCCTGGCTAACCGCCGTCTGGCTTTCGACCGTACTCGTTCGAAAGCTATCGTTGGTAAGCTCTTCAACGACCTGGGCAAGCGTTACGCTACCCGTGAGGGTGGCTACCTGCGCATCCTCAAGTGCGGTTTCCGCGCTGGCGACAACGCGCCTATGGCGTATGTCGAGTTGGTTGATCGTGCTGTCGGCGGTGAAGCTGTATCCGCTGAGTAAGACGTCAGTCTGAAACGAAGAACCGGGCCTAGTGCCCGGTTTTTTGTGGCTATAAGAAATGCGCTCTACGTACAAGCTTCGAACCTTTTCCTGTCCGCACTATATGCGTGGGTTGATAATTAGTATTTTTCTATCGATATCTACAAATTAATGAATTTGTGAGTGCCGTATTGATGATCAATACTCCCCCCAAGCCGATTAGCCGGCAGTTCCCAGACTGACACAGGAAGAGATCGCATGAGTCAGAATAAAACGCTTACTACCGCCAGTGGCGCGCCCGTCGCCGACAACCAGAATTCCCGTTCCGCCGGTCCTCGTGGCCCGCTGCTGCTCGACGACTTTCATCTGATCGAGAAGCTTGCCCACTTCAACCGTGAAAACATCCCGGAGCGCCGCGTACACGCCAAAGGCTCGGGTGCTTACGGTACGTTCACCGTTACTCGCGACATTACCCAATACACCAGTGCCAAGCTGTTTGAGTCCGTTGGCAAGCAAACTCCGACCTTCCTGCGATTCTCCACCGTGGGTGGCGAGCGTGGTTCGGCAGATACCGAGCGTGACCCGCGTGGTTTTGCGCTGAAGTTCTACACCGAGGAAGGCAACTGGGACATTGTTGGCAACAACACGCCAGTGTTTTTCATCCGTGATCCGCTGAAGTTCCCGGACTTTATCCACACCCAAAAACGTTTGCCGCAAAGCAACCTGAAAAGCGCACAGATGATGTGGGACTTCTGGTCGCACTCGCCTGAGGCGCTGCACCAGGTCACCATCCTGTTCTCGGATCGCGGCATCCCTGACGGCTACCGTCACATGCACGGCTTTGGCAGCCATACCTACAGCCTGATCAGCGCCAAAGGCGAGCGTCACTGGGTTAAGTGGCACTACAAGACCAAACAGGGCATCAAGAACCTGGCGCCGGCAGAAGCTGCACGCCTGGCCGGTACTGATCCGGATTACGCTCAACGCGACCTGTTCGGTGCAATCGAGCGCGGTGACTTCCCGAAATGGCGCGTGTGCATCCAGATCATGACCGAGGCCCAGGCTGCGGCGCATTACGAGAACCCGTTCGATGTGACCAAAACCTGGTCGCAGAAGGAGTTCCCGTTGATCGAAGTCGGTGAGCTTGAGCTTAATCGCAATCCGCAGAACTACTTCGCTGAAGTCGAGCAGGCGGCGTTTGGTCCAAGCAACATGGTGCCGGGTGTGGGCTTGTCGCCAGACCGTATGCTGCAAGGTCGGGTATTCGCCTACGCTGATGCGCATCGCTACCGTGTTGGCACCAATCACCAGCAATTGCCGGTGAATGCGCCACGTAGTCCGGTCAACAGCTATCAGCGTGACGGCTCCATGGCATTTGGCAGCAACGGTGGCGGTACGCCGAACTACGAGCCCAACAGCTACGCCGATGCGCCAAAACAGGCTCCACAATACGCAGAACCGGCACTGGCCCTGAGCGGCGCGGCCGATCGTTACGATCACCGTGAAGACACTGATTACTTCAGCCACGCCGGTGCGTTGTTCCGCTTGATGAGCGATGAGCAGAAAACCCTGCTGATCAACAACATTGCCGGTGCTATGTCGGGTGTTTCCAGTGATGTGGTCCAGCGTCAACTGCAGCACTTCTACAAAGCGGATACTGCTTACGGAGAAGGTATCGCAAAGGCTTTGGGTGTACAGCTTCAGTAAGTCTAAACGATAAGCAGAACCGCCCTCATTTGGGTGGTTTTTGCGTTATTTAAGCCACTTTTCTCAGAGTATCTTCGCTTTTATCGCGCTATTCGAGTGACCTATCAGTCCGCTTGGTTCAAACTACAGCCTTTCAAGCAGGGAGATGTAGGGCGATGCAAGGCCACCCAGACGTAATCGATTACCTCAACACGTTGCTCACGGGCGAGCTGGCGGCACGTGATCAATATTTCATCCATTCGCGGATGTATGAGGACTGGGGCTTTACCGAGCTCTACGAGCGCATCAATCACGAGATGGAAGAAGAGGCCCAGCACGCCGATGCGCTGATGCGCCGAATCCTCATGCTGGAAGGCACGCCACGCATGCGTCCGGACGATCTGGACGTTGGCGCCACGGTGCCTGAGATGCTCGCTGCCGACTTGCGCCTGGAATATAAAGTCCGTGCCGCCCTCTGCAAAGGTATCGAGCTCTGCGAGCTGCACAAGGATTACGTCAGTCGCGAGATCCTGCGGGTTCAATTGGCTGATACCGAAGAAGATCACACGTACTGGCTGGAGAAGCAGTTGGGTCTGATCAAACTGGTCGGTCTGGAAAACTACCTGCAATCGCAGTTCTAACGGCGATTGAATGTGGGAGCGAGCTTGCTCGCGATGAGGCCATGACATTCGACATTGATGTCGACTATTACACCGCTATCGCGAGCAGACTCGCTCCCACAAAAGCAAAAAGCCCCGGTCACTGGTGAAGTGGCCGGGGCTTTTTCATGTGCGGACGTTAAGCCCGGTCGCGCTCCAGAAGCGGCTTGAGGTAGAAACCAGTATGCGACTGCTTCATCTCGGCGACTTCCTCTGGTGTACCCACGGCAATGATCTGCCCGCCCTTGGAGCCGCCTTCTGGCCCAAGGTCCACCAGCCAGTCAGCGGTCTTGATCACGTCCAGGTTGTGCTCGATCACCACTACAGTGTTGCCGTGATCGCGCAGGCGATGGAGTACATCAAGCAGCTGCTGGATATCCGCGAAGTGCAGGCCGGTGGTCGGCTCGTCGAGGATGTATAGGGTTTTGCCGGTATCGCGCTTGGACAACTCGCGGGACAGTTTCACCCGCTGGGCTTCACCGCCCGACAGGGTGGTCGCCGATTGCCCCAGCTTGATGTACGACAGGCCCACATCCATTAACGTCTGTAGCTTGCGCGCCAGCGCCGGAACCGCATCGAAAAACACTCGGGCTTCTTCGATGGTCATTTCCAGCGTTTCGTGGATGCTCTTGCCCTTGTACTTGATCTCCAGGGTTTCGCGGTTATAGCGCTTGCTCTTGCAGACGTCGCACGGAACATAGATGTCCGGCAGAAAGTGCATTTCCACCTTGATCAGACCGTCGCCCTGACAGGCCTCGCAGCGACCGCCCTTCACGTTGAAGGAGAAACGCCCTGGGCCATAGCCACGTGAGCGGGATTCCGGCACGCCGGCAAACAATTCACGAATCGGTGTGAACAGCCCGGTGTAGGTTGCCGGGTTGGAGCGCGGCGTACGGCCGATCGGGCTTTGGTCTATGTCGACGACTTTGTCCAGATGCTCAAGGCCCTTGATGCTGTCGTGGGCTGCGGCTTCCAGGGTGGTCGCACCATTCAGTGCGGTGGCGCTGAGCGGGAACAGGGTGTTGTTGATCAACGTCGACTTGCCCGAACCGGACACGCCGGTCACGCAGGTCAGCAAGCCAATCGGAATGTCCAGATCGACGTCGCGCAAGTTGTTGCCCCGGGCGCCCTTGAGCGACAACGAGAGCTTCTTGTTGCGCGGCGTGCGTTTGGTCGGGACTTCGATCTTCACGCGGCCGGACAGGTATTTACCGGTCAGCGAGTCAGGGTGCGCCATGACTTCGGCCGGGGTGCCTTCGGCGACAATGTGACCACCGTGCACGCCAGCACCCGGGCCGATGTCCACTACATAGTCGGCCAGACGAATCGCATCTTCGTCGTGCTCGACCACGATCACCGTGTTGCCGATATCGCGCAGATGCTTGAGGGTCCCCAGAAGTCGATCGTTGTCGCGCTGGTGCAAGCCAATCGACGGTTCGTCGAGAATGTACAGCACGCCCACCAGGCCGGCGCCGATCTGGCTGGCCAGACGAATGCGTTGTGCTTCACCGCCAGACAGGGTGTCGGCACTGCGGTCCAGCGACAGATAGTCGAGACCGACGTTGACCAGGAACTGCAGGCGCTCGCGGATTTCCTTGAGAATCTTGTCGGCAATTTCGCCGCGTCGACCGGTCAGTTTCAGCGTGTCGAAGTAATCGGACGCATCGCCAATCGGCAGGTTGGTCACCGCTGGCAGTGTTTTTTCACCGACCCACACATGCCGCGCTTCACGACGCAGGCGAGTGCCGCGGCAATCCGGGCAAGGCTGGGTGCTGAGGAACTTGGCCAGTTCTTCGCGCACCGACGCGGACTCGGTTTCGCGGTAGCGACGGTCCAGGTTCGGCACGATGCCTTCGAACGGGTGCGAGCGTTTGACGATGTCGCCACGGTCGTTCAAATATTTGAAATCGACGTTCTGCGTGCCGCTGCCATGCAGGATGACCTTCTGCTGGTCGGCCGGCAGCTGATTGAACGGCATTTCCAGGCTGAAGCCATAATGCGAGGCCAGTGAACCGAGCATCTGGAAGTAGTAGACGTTGCGCCTGTCCCAGCCGCGAATCGCCCCTTCAGCCAGGGTCAGCTCGCCATTGACCAGGCGCTTGATGTCGAAGAACTGTTTAACTCCCAAACCGTCGCAGGTTGGGCAGGCGCCTGCTGGATTGTTGAAGGAAAACAGCTTGGGCTCCAGTTCGCTGATGGCGTGGCCGCAGATCGGGCAGGCGAAGCGTGCGGAGAAGATCATTTCTTCGCCCGGCTCGTCGTCCATCGGCGCGACCAGGGCAATCCCGTCTGCCAGCTTCAGCGCCGTCTCGAACGACTCGGCCAGCCGCTGCTGCAGGTCGGCGCGGACCTTGAAGCGGTCGACCACGACATCGATCGAGTGCTTCTTCTGTTTATCCAGCTTCGGCAATTCGTCCAGCTCGAAGAGCTTGCCGTTGACCCGGGCCCGGACAAAGCCCTGGGCGCGCAATTCTTCGAAGACTGAAAGGTGTTCACCCTTGCGCTCGCGGATCACTGGCGCCAGCAGCATCAACTTGCTGCCTTCGGGCTCGGCGAGGACCAGGTCGACCATCTGACTGACGGTCTGCGCTTCCAGCGGAATGTCGTGATCCGGGCAGCGTGGAATACCCACGCGAGCATAAAGCAGGCGCAGATAGTCGTAGATTTCGGTGATGGTGCCGACTGTCGAGCGCGGGTTGTGCGAGGTCGACTTCTGTTCGATGGAGATGGCTGGCGACAGACCTTCGATGGTGTCGACGTCAGGCTTTTCCATCATCGACAGGAACTGCCTGGCATAGGCCGACAGCGACTCGACATAGCGTCGCTGACCCTCGGCGTACAAGGTGTCGAATGCCAGGGAAGACTTGCCGGACCCGGACAAACCGGTGATGACGATCAGTTTGTCCCGCGGCAGGGTCAGGTCGATGTTCTTCAGGTTGTGGGTTCGAGCCCCACGAATCAGGATCTTGTCCAAGGTGGCCTCGCTTGGCGGGCATCGAAAACGTAGGAGTATACGGGCAAATACTGGATGGATGCACACTATCAAATGACGCTTGCTGAACGGCGCCTGACAACGGCGCGAGGCAGGCTCGCGACAAAGCGTCGCCCTATACCCCGTCAACCGATGGGACTGGTAGAATCGCCGCCGGTTCACATGAGGTTATTCCATGCACGATCCCCACAGCGAACGCATGAGTGGTGGCGAGACCCGCGCAGCAAGCGGTCTGGCCCTGGTGTTCGCCTTCCGTATGCTTGGCATGTTTATGGTGTTGCCGGTATTGGCGACCTATGGAATGGATCTCGCAGGAGCGACCCCGGCCCTCATCGGTCTGGCGATTGGCGCTTACGGTCTGACTCAGGCGATTTTTCAGATTCCGTTCGGGATCATTTCCGACCGTATCGGTCGCCGCCCGGTGATTTACCTGGGGCTGATCGTCTTCGCCCTCGGTAGCGTTTTGGCCGCCAATGCCGATTCGATCTGGGGCGTGATCGCCGGACGAATCCTGCAAGGCGCCGGGGCGATTTCCGCGGCGGTCATGGCCTTGCTGTCGGACCTGACCCGCGAACAGCACCGCACCAAAGCCATGGCCATGATCGGCATGACTATCGGTCTGTCGTTCGCCGTGGCCATGGTGGTCGGGCCGCTGCTGACCCGCGCCTTTGGTCTGTCCGGCTTGTTCCTGGCGACGGGCGGCATGGCGTTGTTTGGCATCGTGATCGTGATGTTCATGGTGCCGCGCGCCACCAGCCCGTTGCATCACCGCGAATCCGGCGTTGCCCGTCAGGCGCTGATCCCGACGCTCAAGCATCCGGACCTGCTGCGCCTGGACCTGGGAATTTTTGTGTTGCACGCGATGTTGATGTCGAGCTTCGTCGCCTTGCCGTTGGCGCTGGTCGAGAAAGCCGGGCTGCCCAAGGAGCAGCACTGGTGGGTGTACTTGACCGCGCTGCTGATTTCGTTCTTCGCCATGATCCCGTTCATTATCTACGGCGAGAAGAAACGCAAAATGAAACGAGTTTTACTCGGTGCGGTCAGTACGCTGATGCTCACTGAGCTATTCTTCTGGCAGTTCGGCGACAGCTTGCGGGCTCTGGTGATTGGTACGGTGGTGTTCTTCACCGCGTTCAATCTGCTCGAAGCTTCGTTGCCGTCGCTGATCAGCAAGGTTTCACCGGCAGGCGGCAAAGGCACGGCGATGGGGGTTTATTCCACCAGTCAGTTCCTCGGTTCGGCACTGGGCGGGATCATGGGCGGCTGGATGTTCCAGCATGGTGGCCTATCAGCGGTGTTCATCGGATGTGCCGCGCTGGCTGCCCTCTGGTTGGCCTTTGCTGTTACCATGCGTGAACCTCCCTATGTGACGAGCCTGCGCTTGCCGTTATCGCCTGAAGCGATCCGCGAAGCTGGTTTGGTCGAGCGCCTGCTGGCCGTCGTTGGGGTAACAGATGCAGTGGTGGTTGCTGATGAAGCGGCCATTTACATCAAATTGGACACCGAACTATTGGATCGCACGACCCTCGAGAGCCTGGTCAACAACCCGGCCCCGACTGCGTGCGAAGCCTAGGAGAACGTTATGGCCCGTGGGGTTAACAAAGTCATATTGGTCGGCACTTGCGGCCAGGATCCCGAAGTTCGCTACTTGCCTAACGGTAACGCCGTGACCAACCTGAGTCTGGCGACCAGCGAACAATGGACCGACAAGCAAACCGGCCAGAAAGTCGAAAAGACCGAATGGCACCGTGTATCGATGTTCGGCAAGGTTGCGGAAATCGCCGGCGAATACCTGCGTAAAGGTTCGCAGGTCTACATCGAAGGCAAGCTGCAAACCCGCGAGTGGGAAAAAGACGGTATCAAGCGTTACACCACTGAAATCGTGGTCGACATGCAGGGCACCATGCAACTGCTGGG
Source organism: Pseudomonas brassicacearum (assembly GCF_003732175.1). Taxonomy (GTDB): domain Bacteria; phylum Pseudomonadota; class Gammaproteobacteria; order Pseudomonadales; family Pseudomonadaceae; genus Aquipseudomonas; species Aquipseudomonas brassicacearum_G. The sequence goes on along the minus strand of NZ_MOBI01000012.1, from coordinate 14,119 downwards.
CGGCCGTCCACAGGGCGACCAACAGGGCCAGGGCGGCGGTAACAACTACCAGCAACCCGCTCCGCGTCAGCAAGCTCCGCGTCCGCAGCAGTCGGCTCCGCAACAGCGTTCGGCTCCGGCACCACAGCAGGCCGCACCGCAGCCAGCTCCGGATTTCGACAGCTTTGATGACGATATTCCGTTCTGATCATCAGATCCGCCGGATATAGACAAAAGGCCCGCAGCTAACACTGCGGGCCTTTTTCTTTGGGCGCTTTCCAGAGGAAAAGTCGTTCAGTCGAGTATCAGGTGTGGCAGGAAGCGGCTTGAGTCTTTGGTGATCAGGCTGTTGTCCTCGCGCACGCCAATGCCGGCGGCCTGGTCGCCGATCACCCAGGAGCCGATCAGCGTATAGCTGTCGCCGAACTTCGGCAGTGGGGCGAACTCCTGGAGGATGAACGGCGCATCGGTGTACGGTCCGTCTTCCTTCACGACTTGCCCGTCCGGGGTCTGCAGCTCGATGTTGGCGCCTTCGCGGGAGAAGAACGGTTTGCGTACCCAGCCTTTCGGCACCGGCTTGCCAGGCTCGGGGTCCAGGTGGGTGGCAAGCAGGTTCGGGTGCCCTTTATTGAACTCCCACAGCAGAGGGAGGATGCCTTTGTTCGAGATGATCGATTTCCAGGCGGGCTCGAAAAACTGCGTGTCACTCTGGGCGATGGCTTCACCAAACGGCTCGTGAAAAATGAATTCCCAGGCGTGCAGTTTGAACAGGTGAGGGATCCAGCGTTCTTCGAGATCGACGAAGCGTCCTTCGCTGTTGAGGCCGATGTCTTCGATATCGATGTGGCGTGACTCGATCCCGACTTTTTCCGCAATCAGGCGCAAGTAGTCGGTGGTGCCCTTGTCTTCGACCGACTGTTTCATTGAAGCGAAGTAGAAAGGCTGTTTGATCTGCAGCTGCGCAAAGGCCTGATGCAGCTTGGTGTCGATGCTGTTGAACTGGTCGGCATGGCTGGGCAGCAAGCCGCGTTCGATGCATTGCTCCAGCCAGCCCCACTGGAACGCCGACGCCTCGTACAGGCTGGTGGGCGTGTCGTAGTTGAGTTCCAGCAATTTGGCGGGGCCGGTGCCGTTGTAGGAGAAGTCCAGGCGACCGTAAAGGTGCGGATGGCCCTCGCGCCATGAAGTGCGAATCATGTCAAAGAAGGGCGCTGGAATGCTCAGGCGCTCCAGCAGTTCTTCGCTCTGCACCACCCGATCGACCAGGTCCATGCACATCTCATGGATCTCGGTAGTAGGGTCTTCGAGATCGTTTTCGATCTGCTTGAGCGTGAATTGGTAATGCGCGCTCTCGTCCCAATAGGGTTCGTCGTCGATGGTGTGAAACATGAAGCCGAGGTTTTCGGCGGTCTGTTTCCAGTCGTGACGTTCCTGGCAGAGGATTTTCTTCATGGCGCTCGCTCCTTAACTGCTCGATCGACCGGAACTGCTCGAGCCACCCCAGCCGCTGCGAGCGCTGGCCTGGCTGCCAAAACCGCCCCGGGAAGTGGACGACGCTACCGAGATCGGCTTGGTGCTGCTCGACTTGAACGTGGAGCTGCTGTAGCCATTGCCGTATTTCGCCTGGTCGGATTTGGTGAAGCTCGAGCCGGTGGCGATGCGCTGGCTGAGCGTCGAGGATGAGTAGTCACCGCGTGAATCGCGGTAGCGGTAAACCGGTTCGGAGTTGTAGCTGCCCCGGTTGCTGTTCAGCATGTTGCTGATCAGCATGCCGGCGAGAAGACCGTTGACCATTCCTCCTGAGCCGCCTGAGCTCACCTCGGAGGCGGGCAGTTGTGCTCTGGCGGCGTCCAGCTGGGTCTGCGTGACCTGGCCATTGGCTGCCAGCTCGAAACCGCCGAGTTTTGGAATGAACTTGCCGGTGGAGTCCTGCTGGCACCAGTCGGCGACAAAGTCGGCGTCGCAATCGGCCTGGCTGTCGTACAGCGGCGCAATGCGACGGTGTTCGGTGAGGGCGGTCATATAGGCATTGGAGCAGACACTCACCGGAAGCTTTTGATCCACGCACTGCTGCACGGATTGAAAGTTGAACTTCTGATTCACTGTGTAGGTTTTTTCTGTCGGCCCGCAGCCTGATATTGCGACGGCGACCGATGCCGCCAGGGACAGTTGAACGTACTTGCTTCGTTTCATCATTGCCTCCGTGGCGCGATCAGTTCTGCGAAGGGGTCATGCACGCGGCATTGAGCAGGCCAACGCTGATGGCGACAGCGGCGACGTAGATCGCTGCTGCGATTTCACCGTTACGGATGCGCTCGGAGATGCCTTTGAGCACCAGGTTGGTCATCAGGAACGCCAGCAGTTGTACCACTGCGGCAATCAGCGCCCACACGGCGAAGTCCAGCAGGCTGACCGAGTAGGCAATCACATTGCTCGCCGGGATCGCGAAGCCGATGATGGCGCCGGACAGGGCGATGGCGGCCGCGGTGTTGCCGGAGCGAATCAGTTCGAACTCTTTGTGCGGCGTGATGCGGGTATAGACGAACTGGAAAATCGCGAACAGCAGCGCGGCACCTATGATGTACGAAACAAATCCCAGGACGGCGGCTTTGTTCAACGAGACGGAGAGTGCTTCTAGCATTGGCTGTTCCTTTTTAAAGAGTAGTGAGGTCGGTGGTGTACAGCGAGATGCCCAGTGAGGTGCTCAAGCTGATGCTGCCTTCGGCGTCTTCTTCGACCGAGAACAGCAGGAATTCGCGGCGATCGGTCAGACCGGTCTCGCGGGCGTAGAGCATCGAGCGATGTTCTACGACGTAGGACTGATCCGGATTGCTGACCTGCTCAGTGAAGGCCACCAGCTCGGTCTGCCCGGCCTCGGTGCCCCATTCGCGGCTGTATTCGACGCCGTCATGGGTGTAGGTCGGCAGGCCGATCAGGCTGTCCGGCCCCGCGAGCCTGCGCAGTTCGGATTCACTGTTGAGGGTGACATAGCTCTGGTAGTTGAACAGGATCACCGACTCGACCTGGCCGGCGACGGCGCCGGTGGTATGAACCTGCAGCCAGAAGTCTTCGTCGTCCATGTAGTAGCGCGAAAGCCAGGTCGACTGGCCGAGGTCAACCGTGCCGACGCTCCAGATCTGCTGGGTGCCGGGAATGACCACGCTGGTTTTTTCGTCGAGCAACAGCTTAAGAGTGGTGTCGAACATCAGCGCTTTGCCCTGGCCGAGCCCGAGGGGGCCGGCAACCGGTGCACTGTCCTTGGGTGTCGGGGCCTCAAGGCCCATCAACTGTTTAAACCATCCCATTGGTGATTTCCTTCAGGCGGGTGGAAGCGATATTGATCGAAGGCTGCTGTGAGCCTTTGGCGCGGAGGCCTATGAGGAGCGCCAACTCGCCCAGGCAGGCGCTGGCAACGTGTACGCCCAAGGCGATGGCGAGTCCGCCCGATCCAGACGTGTGGAAGAGCGACGCTGCGTACATGCGTAATAAGAGGAAAATCGACATTCGTCCCTGGCTCCCTGGGGTGACGCGTCCTTGACGAATAAACCCGCCGTGGACCTTTTTGGTGCCTGCGTATTTACCGGGCTGCATTAGACCTGCTGCGCGGCTTGGAGAGAAGTAGCCGTGCTGCAATAAATCCGGCGAATGCGCCGCCAATATGCCCTTCAAATTAAGTGCCCTGGCGCGGAATAAAGCCGAAAATCAGGCTTGCGTAGAGGAGGGCGACAATGCCGGCGATCAGTACATTGCTCCAGCTGCGATGGAACCAGGCGCGCGCCAGAAGGTACGCCCAGAGGCCAAAGACCCAGGCGCTGGCACCCACATGAACGCCGTTGAAACCGAACAGCCAGACCAGTGAGCCGCCGAGCAGAATGATGATTGCGCTGACGGCCGCAAAGCGTTTGAAGCCCTCGGCGATCACCAGGGTTCCCAGCACCAGGAACGGCACCAGGTTGGCGATCAAGTGCGCGAAGGATATGTGCAGAAACGGTGAGGTCACAATTCCGACGAGGCCGTGGGCGGTTCGGGGGACCAGGCCGAATATCGTCAGGCTGTAGCCTGTCAGTATGTTCAGCAGGTGGATCGCGACCATCAGCATGGCCAGGCCTGCGATGATCTTGAAGCCGGTTACCCTGTCCATCCTTGTCCTCGAATCGACAAAAAGAAGGGCACGTCGGTGCCCTTGCTTTTGAGTGCTTGCGTTAGCCGGTTACTCGGCCGATTGTTTTTTCAGACGGTCCAGAATCGCGTTCGCGCTGCCTTGGTCCGGGGTGATGCCGGCTTCGCGCAGCTTGCGCTCCAGGTCGTTACCAGTGGACGCGTCCGCCAGTTCGTCGCTCGCTTCCAGCTCGGCAGCACGTTGTTCCTGCTTGGCTTGCAGGCGATTCAGGGTGCTGACCGCAGTTTCCAGCTTGCCGTTGGCACCGCCGCTGGCGATGGAGGCGCTGACCTGCGCTTTCTGTACGCTTTCACGGGCCTTGGCCATGTCCACTTGCTGGCGAAGGCTCTTGATACGGGCTTCGGCCTTGGTGATGTCCTTGCGCATTTTGTCGGCGTAGGCACCGAACTCGGTGGTTTGCTTTTGTTCGGCGTCGAGTTCGTTGGTCAGGGTCGAAATGGCTTCGGCCACTTCCAGAGCCAGGTCTTCACGGTTGGCCTGGATCGCGCCCATTGCCTTGGATTCCAGGTCCTTGATCTTGGCGTTGTACTGCGCCACGCGCTCGGCCGAGAGTTTGTGCTTGGCCATGATGGTGACCAGTTCGCGCTTGGCGTTTGCCAGAGCGCTGTCGGCGTCGCGGATTTCCTGATCGAGGATGCGCAGGGCCTGTTGGTCGGCGATGGCTTCGCCGACTTCGCTGGCGCCGCCACGCAGTGCGGTGAACAACTTGCTCCAGATCGATTGGTTTTGCATGCGTCGGTACTCCCGAAAATTAGTTGAAGAAGCTTTCGAAGGCTTCGCTGGCGCGCTGAACGTTGTCGACGAGCGTTTTGATTTCGGTCACGACGTTGGTCAGGCTGGACTCGGAACTGAGCGCACCGAACATGTTGTAGACGGTCTGGCCGTTGGGCATCGATTCAATACCGATCGACGACAGCGGGAACATTTCCCGGCTGCGCAGCACGGCATCGTTGAAGCGCTGCACGTCCTTGATGGATTCGAGATCGACCAGCACGGTGTCGACGATGATTTGCTCGCCGACGACGGCGATGTAAATCGGCAGCCCGCCAAACTCGTTCATTTCCAGCTTGATGCTTTGCTCGGAGCCTTGAATCAGCGTCGGAGTGATTTCATTTGATGTCACCTCATCGAGGGCCTGTAGGGCGCTGAAGAGGCGATCGATGTTCCAGTTGTTACCTGCGCTCATGTAATCCTCCAACATGAATGAACCAGCCAGGATCGGCTGGCGTAGCTGTTTCTCCATTTGCTTGAGCAGGCTTCGGTTTTCGGGAAGCACCCAAGTTTCATGTTTCACATAGCCGGCGGCGCTAAGTCCTCCACGCATCTGCTTCATGTAGAAGCTCGACGGTTTTTTGGTGGAGGGTTTCGAGCGCTCTCCCTGGCTGCTCGCGGGTGGGGTGTCTGAGGCTGATGGAGAGCGACGTTTCATAGCAGTTGCTCCGCTTTATTTTGTATCACGCGTGAGAACACTACAGATAAATTCAAGCGCTCTCAACAACTCACGCGTGAGATTTTTAATCGACTGATTTTCATCACGAAAAAAGGCCCGTAGCGTGTCAGCGCTACGGGCCTTCAGGTTTTTATGGGGCAGACTCAGTGATTGGTCGCCAGGAAGTCATCGGTGGACAGCACCGTTGCATAAGCAAATCCCAGGGCCGACATGAAGGCCGCGTGTACCTGGGCCGCTGGGACAACAACACCGTTGAACTCCAGGTCACGGGTGGCGCAGGCGTCGTGGATCACCGTGACGCCGTAGCCAAGATCGGCCGCGGCACGTGCTGCACCGTCGATGCACATGTGGCTCATGCTGCCGACAATTACCAGGCTCTCGATGCCGTATTGGTCGAGGATTGATTCCAGTTCGGTTTCGCGGAACGCGTTGACGAAGTGTTTGAGCACCACCGGCTCATGGCTGCGGTTGAGGACTTTGGGGTGCAGTTGCGCACCCTCCGAGCCCGGTGTGAAAAACGGCGCGGTGTCAGAGGTGAATTCGTGGCGGATATGCACCACGTGATCACCGGCATCACGGAAGGCCTGGATCACCCGCGCGGCATTGTCGGCAGCCGCGTTGGCGCCGACCAGCGGCCATTTGCCTTGAGGGAAGTAGTCATTCTGGATATCGACTACGATGAGCGCTTGCTTGGCCATGGGTGTTTCCTCGCAGGGGGGGGGTGGAACGAAGTATTGGGTTTCACCGGCCGTTCGAGGATTGGCCGCACCGACAATAGAAGGGGGAAAACTGACAATGGGCGTAGAACGCGCAGTCGCCGAGTTGGGCGTGCTGATCTATCCCGGCGCGCAGATGGCGGCGGTGCATGGTTTGACGGATTTGTTCGGTGTCGCGAATCGCATCGCCGCCGAGCATCAGCGCGCGCAGCTGCCGTTGTTGCGAGTCAGCCACTGGCAGGCTGATGCGGAGCATACGCCCCAACGCATTTACGACAGTCATCCCGCTGTTGACGGCGCACTGATAGCGCTGTTGATCCCGCCCTCGATTGGCGGCTTTTCCGAAGGTCAGGCATCGCCTGCGCTGATTCAGTGGATTCGCCAGCAACACGCGGCTGGCGCGACCCTTGGTGGGGTGTGCGTGGGGTCTATTCTGTTGGCCGAAAGCGGTCTGCTCGACGGTCGCCGCGCCACCACTCACTGGACCTCGGCGAAAAAATTCGCCGAGCGTTACCCGAAGGTCGCGCTCAACGCCGACAAGCCCATCGTCGACGATGGCGACCTGATCACCACTGGCGGATTAATGGCCTGGTCGGAGCTGGGTTTGCGCCTGGTCGACCGTTTGCTTGGTCCGAGCATCGCCACCGGCACCGCGCGTTTTCTGGTGATCGAACACAGCGACAGTGCGAGCGAATGCGGGAGCAACTTCGGACCGATTCTGAGTCATGGCGATGCAGCGATTCTCAAGGTTCAGCACTGGTTGCAAGCCAACGGTGCGGTGGAGGTGTCGCTGAGCGCGATGTCGCAGCAGGCAGGGCTGGAAGAGCGGACATTCCTGCGGCGCTTTCGAGCCGCGACCGGTTTGAAACCGACCGAGTACTGCCAGCACCTGCGGGTCGGCAAGGCCCGGGAGATGCTCGAGTTTACCAACGGCACCATTGACTATATCGCCTGGAACGTCGGTTACTCGGACCCGAGTGCGTTTCGCGCCACGTTCAAGAAAATCACCGGCCTGGCGCCGAGCGATTATCGCGCGCGATTTGGGGTGACAGCTCCTGCGCGGATGTAAGCAACACGGTCCCCGTAGCAGCCTGCGTTGCTCGATCGTTCCCACGCTCTGCGTGGGAATGCAGCCCATGACGCTCCGCGTCACAAAGCGGACGCAGAGCGTCCATTGAGGTATTCCCACGCAGAGCGTGGGAACAATCGGTCTGTAGATCAGTGTTGTATCAGCTTTCTGCGAACTTCGGTCGCCGCTGCTTGATCCAGTTCCAGCCAGTAATGCTGCGTGCCGGCGATCTCGGCGGCAGCCGGCAGGCCATCGCGGTACACCAGCCGGTTGCTGGCGAGGGCGGGGACTTTGTGACCCGGCAGCAGAGTGCCGGCGAGGTTCAGCGGGTCGACGCCGCACACACTTATCAGACTGCCGTCATGCGGGCGCCGGCGCACTTCGCGCAGCAGCGGGATCGCTTCGGGCAAGGCGAATTGTTCACCCGCCAGACCGCTGACAAAACGTCCGCCGCGAATCTCCCCGCGTGCCTCCAACCGGTGAAAGGTGCGCAGCAATTCGCGCCAGCTCGGCAGCCAGTCGGCCTCTCGCTCCAGCAGCCGCCAGAACACCACGCCGTAACGCCTGAGCAAGGTCAGGGCGATGTGTTCGAGGGTTTCGCTCGGGGTGCCACGCTTATCCACAACCGGCGGCGTCGATTGACGGCGCAACAAGGCCCAGCGCCCGGCATCGTCCATTCCACCGACAAACGCTCCGCGTCCACGTCGGCTGCTGCGCGCCTGGCGTTTGCTGGCGGGTGTAATCAACGCGCGCAGGCCAGCGAAGCTGTCGGCGTTGACCAGCCCGGCGCCGACCAGTTCCTGCAAGGCGATCTCCAGTTCACTGCGTAGCAGATGGGCTTCGTGCAGCAGTTCATCGAAAAACAGTGCGCCATGTTGGCTCAGCGCTTGATGGACTTTTTGGGTTTTGGGCGACAGCTCGCTGACCTCCGGTGGCTCGGTCAGGCTGCTCCAGAGCGGGACCTGTGCCCGTGGCAACAACACAATCGGTGTGCTGCGCAGCGCTGCGCCAGTGGCTTTGTTGCGCGCCGTCAGCCGGGTCCAGACCAGTTTGCCGCTGCGGCACAGCTCATCCAGCCACGTCGATGAATAACCCTTGAGCCGCGCCGGCAGAATATCGCCGTCCCAAGCAGATGCGGCCGCCGGGTAGCCTTCGAACTGACTGACAATCGCCGGCAACACCGCGCTGCCCTGGCCCTGCGTTGCCGGCGTCAGATGCTGCCAGTCGAACAGAAAACGCATGAAGTCCTGCAACGCCACAGGCTCGATTTCCCGCCGCAGGCGTTTGACTGTGTAGCGATGAATGCGCGCCAGCAAGTGCCGCTCGCACCATTCTTCCTGCGTGGCCGCAGGGCTGAAGCGCCCGCGCAACACATAGCCTTCGCGCTCCAGTTGCGCCAGGGCTTGAGTGACTTGGGCTGTCGAAAGCCCCAGCGGTTGAGCAATTGCATGAATCGGTAACGGACCAAATGCACTGAGGCGAGCGCGGATCAGTTCGACTAGCGCCTCATCGGCGTCCCAGGTTTCGTCGAAACCCGGCAAGGCCTGCAACGGCGGTAACAACGTGGCGTGTGGGTAGATCGCTTGCAGGCAGGTCAGGCGCTCCAGTGCCAGCCATAAAGAGTGCTCTGCGTTGATCTGCAAACGGCTGGCGCGACCACCATCGGCCAGGGTCTGTAGCCAGAGCGGCCACTGCGGATTGGCCTGCGCTTCGGCGTCGCTGATGGCGGCCAGGCTCATCAGCGCTTCATGCATTTCATCGGCGCTGGTGGGCTGCGGCCAGGCTTCATCGCGCACCGATTGAATGGCCTCGGCATCCAGTGCGCCGAGGTCGTCGGTCGATTGCGGGTCGCTCCAGCGCCGATTGAGCACCGCTTGAGTACGGCGTTCTTCCAGCGGCGCATCGTCGAGAAAGGTGTAGGGCCGGGCGCTGAGAATTTCCGCCGCCAGCGGCGAGGGCGCAGGCAAGTCGCGGCTGATCAAGCGCACCTCACCGCGTTCCATGCGCCGCAACAGCGCCAGCCAGCCTTCGCAGTCCATGGCTTCGTGCAGGCAATCGTCGAGGGTTTGCTCGACCAGCGGGTGATCGGGAATTTCGCGCTCGCCGACGAGGTTTTCCAGGCAGGCGATCTGGTCGGGAAACACGCTGGCGATCAGGTCTTCGCTTTTCATCCGCTGGATCTGCGGCGGCACTTTGCGTCCGCCGCTGTACCGCGGCAACGCGAGGGCGACGCCGGCGTTCCAGCGCCAGCGCACGCCAAATAGTGGCGCGTCGAGTACCGCTTGAATCAGGATCTGTTCGGCAGTGTTGCTGTGCAGATAACGCCAGACCTCATCCAGCTCGAAACTGTGGCTGGCGGACAGTGACAAGACGATTGCGTCTTCGCTGGCGGCGGCCTGCAATTCGAAGTTGAAGGTGCGGCAAAAGCGCTTACGCAGGGCCAGGCCCCAGGCACGGTTGATGCGGCTGCCGAACAGCGAGTGAATGATCAACTGAGTACCGCCGGACTCGTCGAAAAAGCGCTCCATCAACAGCGTGTCCTGAGACGGCAGGGCGCCGAGCGTCAGCCGGGCGCGGGCGAGGTAGTCCACCAGTTGTTCGGCGCTGGCGAGGTTCAGGCCGAGGGTCTCGGTCAGCCAGTCGATGCTCGGCTGTAGATCACCGGACGTGGCGCTCAGTAACTCATCGAGGTGTGCGTGCAGACGCGCCACGGCGAGCGACAATTCGGCACTGCGCCCTGGCGCTTCACCGAGCCAGAAGGGGATGGTCGGCGGCTGTCCTTGGGCGTCTTCGACGCGGATCTTGCCGGTTTCGACCCGCAGGATCCGGTACGAAGTGTTGCCCAACTGAAAGACGTCGCCAGCGATGCTTTCCACCGCGAAGTCTTCGTTGACGCTGCCGATGTTCAGCCCTTGTGGCTCCAGCAGCACGCTGTAATCGGCGTTGTCGGGAATCGTCCCGCCACTGGTCACCGCCGTCAGTTTGGCGCCGCGCCGGCCACGTAATGTGCGAGTTACCGCGTCGCGGTGCAGGTAAGCGCTGCGGATTCCCTGACAACCGTTATAGCCTTCGGCGAGCATCTGCAGCAGTGCTTGATAGTGTGTGTCGTCGAGTTCGGTATAGGGCGATGCGCGACGTACCATTTCGAGCAGGGCCTGCTCCTGCCATTCCTGGCAACTGACCTCGGCGACGATCTGCTGCGCCAGTACGTCCAGCGGCGCGGTGGGGATCAGCAAGGTATCGAGTTCACCCCGGCGCACGCAGTCGAGCAGGGCGGCGCATTCGATCAGGTCGTCGCGGGTGGTGGCGAACAGGCGGCCCTTGGGCGTGCCGCCGACCTGGTGCCCGGAGCGTCCGACCCGTTGCAGAAACCCGGCGATCGAACGTGGCGAGGCGATCTGGCAGACCAGATCGACATCGCCGATGTCGATGCCCAGTTCCAGCGACGCGGTGGCGATCAGCACTTGCAGGTCGCCACGCTTGAGCCGCTGTTCGGCATCGAGGCGAAACTCCTTGGCCAGGCTGCCGTGGTGGGCGGCGACGGCGTCTTTGCCCAAGCGCTCGCTAAGGTGACGGCTCAGGCGCTCGGCCAAGCGTCGGGTGTTGACGAAAATCAGCGTGGTCCGGTGCTCGCGTGCCAGTGTGGCGATCCGGTCGTAGACCAGCTCCCAGACATCGTTGGCCATCACCGCCGACAGTGGCACCGGCGGCACTTCGATGCCCAGGTCCCGCCGGCGGGCGTGGCCGATATCGACGATCTCGCAGGGGCGGGCGGTGCCCACCAGAAAGCGCGAAACCGCTTCGATGGGTTTTTGCGTAGCGGACAAGCCAATGCGCATCAGTGGCTCGCAGCACAAAGCCTGCAGACGCTCCAGGCTCAGGGCCAGGTGGCTGCCACGTTTGCTGCCGGCGATGGCGTGGATTTCGTCGACGATCACTGTGCGGGTGCTGGCGAGCATGCGCCGGCCAGAGTCGGAGCCGAGCAGCACGTACAGCGATTCCGGAGTGGTGACCAGAATGTGCGGCGCGCTTTTGCGCATCGCCGAACGGTCCTTTTGCGGTGTGTCGCCGGTGCGTACGGCGGTGTTGATCTGTAATTCGGGGAAACCCAGGCGTTGCAGTTGCTCGGTGATACCGGCCAGCGGGGTTTGCAGGTTGATCTGAATGTCGTTGGACAGCGCTTTGAGGGGCGAGACGTAAACCACCAGGGTTTCGTCGGGTAGTTCGCCACCGTGGGCCAGGCCTTGATGGACCAGATCATCAATGACCGCAAGAAACGCCGTAAGGGTTTTACCAGAGCCGGTAGGCGCGGCGACCAGCGTCGAGCGGCGCTGGCGGATCAACGGCCACGCGCCGGCTTGGGCGGCGGTGACCGCTGGAAAGGTGCTGTTGAACCAGGCGCTGACGGCAGGGTGAAAGCCTGCCAGGGCGCTGTCGGCTGATACGGGGAGGTTCATGGGGATAATTTATGCGGCTGGGGGCAGGAAGTTGCAAGTCTGCAGAGCTGACCGGTAATCCTGTGGCGAGGGGGCTTGCCCCCGTTGGGCTGCGAAGCGGCCCCAAAACCAGCGACCACATTTCTTCTGGTACACCGCGTCTACTGGATTGCGACTGCTTCGCCCGAGCGCGGACCGGCCGACGGGGGCAAGCCCCCTCGCCACAACAAGCCCATTTGCCAAATGAGCGGGTGTGAAACCGGAGGATCTACACTTTACGGGTGACGGTTGCGCTTTAAACCCGCAAAATGCAACGATTCTGGCAATTCTCAACGGCAAAGCCTGCGGGCTCTGTCGATAAAATCATCGTTCCAAACAGACTGGGCCTGCTGACTCTATGCGAATGCGCCTTATGTTACTGGGTGGCGGAAATGCCCTTGGGCAGGCGCTGATTCGCCTCGGTGCAGAGGAAGACATCGGTTTCCTCGCCCCCCGTCCACCGCAAGACGGCTGGGACGCCGCAAGCCTGACGCAGCTGCTCGACGACACGCGTCCCGACGCGCTGATCAATCTCGCCTATTACTTCGACTGGTTTCAGGCGGAGAGCGTGGCCGAGGCGCGTTTGGCTGCTCAGGAGCGGGCGGTCGAGCGGCTGGCCGAGCTGTGCCAGCATCACAACATTGTCCTGGTGCAGCCTTCCAGCTATCGGGTATTCGATGGCTCGCGTGCGACGGCCTACAGCGAAAAAGACGAGCCTGTGCCGCTGGGGCTACGCGGCCAGGCCTTGTGGCGTATCGAGCAAAGCGTGCGCGCGACTTGCCCGCAACATGTGATGTTGCGTTTTGGCTGGCTGCTCGATGACAGCGTCGACGGCACCCTGGGGCGTTTCCTCGCGCGTGCCGAGCTGCCTGAAGAGCTGCTGATGGCCGATGACCGGCGTGGCAACCCGACACCGGTGGACGATGCTGCGCGGGTGATTATTTCGGTGCTCAAGCAACTCGATTGCGCAGCGCCGCTGTGGGGCACTTACCACTACGCCGGGCATGAGGCGACCACGCCGCTGGCACTGGGGCAGGCGATCCTCGCCGAAGCGCGCACGCTGCACCCGCTAGCCATTGAAGCACCGACCGCGCAGGCTCACGCGGCACGTCCGGATGCTGCCGAAGAACCGCAGCACGCGGTACTCGCCTGCAAGAAAATTCTGCACACCTTCGGGATCAAGCCACGCGCTTGGCGCGCAGCGCTCCCGAGCTTACTGGATAGGTTTTATCGTCATGGCTGATGGCCCTGTTTTGATCACCGGCGGTGCCGGCTTCATTGGTTCGCACCTTGCTGACGCCTTGCTCGCCAAAGGGCATTCGGTGCGTATCCTCGACGACCTGTCCACCGGTAAGCGCAGCAACCTGCCGCTGGATAATCCACGGATTGAACTGATCGAAGGTGACGTCGCCGATGCCACGCTGGTGGCGCAGGTAATGGTCGGTTGCAGCGCTGTGGCGCATTTGGCGGCCGTGGCGTCGGTTCAGGCGTCGGTGGATGATCCGGTGCGCACTCACCAGAGCAATTTCATCGGCACCTTGAACGTCTGCGAAGCGATGCGTCAGGCCGGCGTCAAGCGCGTGCTGTTTGCCTCAAGCGCAGCGGTCTACGGCAATAACGGTGAAGGCGAGTCGATCGACGAAGAGACGACCAAGGCGCCGCTCACACCGTATGCCGCAGACAAGCTGGCAGGCGAGTACTACCTCGACTTCTACCGTCGTCAGCACGGCCTGGAACCGGCGATTTTCCGTTTCTTCAATATCTTCGGCCCGCGCCAGGATCCCTCGTCGCCGTACTCCGGGGTGATCAGCATTTTCAGCGAGCGGGCGCAGAAAGGCCTGCCGATCACCGTGTTCGGTGATGGCGAACAGACCCGTGATTTTGTCTATGTCGAAGACCTGGTCGACCTGCTGGTGCAGGCCATCGAAGTGCCAATGCTTGAAGTGGGTGCGGTCAATGTCGGCTGGAACCAGGCGACGACCCTCAATCAGATGCTCCAGGCGTTGGAGGAAGTGGTTGGGCCGTTGCCACCGATCACCTACGGCCCGGCACGCTCGGGTGACATCCGCCACTCGCGGGCGAATAACCAGCGTCTGTTGCAGCGCTTCACCTTCCCCGAGCAGACGCCGATGAGCGTCGGGCTGGCGCGATTGTTGGGGCGCTGAGTTTTTCGCAGTCATGAAAAAGGCGCCTTTCGAGGCTAATGCCAGTCAGTTAAGCTGACTGGCATTTTTATTTCTGATCGGATAC
>NZ_MOBI01000011.1:0-148248 GCF_003732175.1 Pseudomonas brassicacearum | reverse complement strand
AACTGCTTGAGGTCGGTGAGCACCGGGTTGGTTTCGATCAGGTATTTCTGCGGATTAGACTTGAACGAGGTGTCCGGCAGGCCCTGAACGCGAGCCACGGTCTGACTGGCCGCAGGGGTAGCGATCAGCGGAATGCTGACGGTCGGTGCGGTGACCGCACCGGGGACGGTAGTCGGGGCACCAGGTTGAGTATTCACGGGCGGCACAAGAGGTACGACCACGGGAGAGGTCACGGTGGCCAATGGGTCACGTTGGTTGAGCGGCAGTGTTGGCACACTCAGGTCCGGACCGGTAGCGAGCGCGCTATGACTGGCGCCATCGACATGCACGGTGCCTACCTGGGTGATCGCTCCAACATTACTGTCATGGCCGGGCAACAGCAGGGTGCCGCCAGTGTCGGCGGGAGCGCTGACACTGATCGCGCTGGCGCTCACGTTGCTGTCAGTGACCTGACGGGTGATCCGGCTCAATTGCCTGTCGCTGGAGGCCACTTGGGCGATATCACCGATCTGGACGCTGCGCGCCTGAACATCCGGCAGGTTCTGCTGACGCTGAGCGGTGCTGACCGAGGCGTTGCCCATGGTCCAGCTTTGCGGGCCGCCGTTAGTTGTAGTGGCGACCGGCGTGCTGGTGCCCTGGCCACTGAGGCGGAACAGCCCGTTCTGGCCGGTAGGCAGGATAAAGCCTGGAAGCGATAACGGGTTGACCTGCTGCTGAGCAAGGTTCGGCGGCAGCTGCTGATTCAGCGTGATACGTGTCGAGTACGGGCTGCCGGAAGAGCCGGTGCCGGTCCGCGAGCCACTGCCCACGTAGTTGAAACCAGGCCGTACGACACTGTTGTCAAAGTTGTTCTGGGTGCTGATGTTGATTGCACCACCGGCTTGCATGATGGCGGCGTAGGACTGGTCGCCAGTGGAAAGCTGAGTGGTTCTGTGGAGAGAAAGAATTTCACTTTCTGTCGAACCGAGGAAGTGAGCCAGCGCACCTTCAAGGCCACTCAGGTTGGCAGAGTTGTAACCACTGTTTTCATACCAGTATTGCGTACTGAATGCAGCGGCTTCGCTCTGGTGGCTTCCGAGCGTATTTCGGGCAGACACATACGATCGGCGGTCTTCCGTATCACCGGTTTCAACGCCTTTGTTGGTCAGGTTAACGAGTTGTGCGGACAAGTTGCCAGCCGTAGCGACCGTGCTACTGCTGTTGAGAAAATCACCACCACGTAGCGTCAGGTTGGCACCGGAGGTAATGCTTGAGGCAGCACTGGCGCCAGGATCGACTTCCAGTTTGCTTCGCTGTATCACCTCAAACATGCCATTACGATTGCCGCCCTCACAGTCGCCGACATAATCGTGACTGCAGCGCAATTCATCGATACGGGCGGTATACAAACCGGCATCGTGTACAGAAAGAACAGTCCGAATATTCTGAATCGTGCTCGCCGCCAGGCTCATGCTGCCGTCACTTTGAATCGACGCAGAGCTGTTGACGATGCTGTTGGCCAGGCCACCCTGCCCGTCCCGATCGATGCTCAGGTTGCCCAGGCTGTAGACATTGGCATCGCTGTTGTTCAAGTCCGCAACGCGCAACGACATATTGCCGCCGCTGAAAATCAAAGCGCCGCCGGTATAACCGCCGTAGTTGATCAATGTGCCGGTCGTGAGCGTCAGGTCTCCCCCTGCTCCCATTGTCCCGAAGTTCCTCACCCCGCCCGCCATGACCGTCATCCCGGCGCCGGAGGTCAGCCGACCGGAATTGTCCAGCTGGCCGCTGACATTGAGTCGGGTGTCGCTACCGCCGGCGATGCTGGAAGTCACGCTATTGAGGCTCACTTGCGCGGCGCTCAGGTCAAGGGCCCCTTGACTGCTAAGACGACCAGCGCCCCAGTAAGCACCGCCCAGGCCCAAGCTCAGGCTGCCATTACTGGCAACCAAGCCTTCGTTGAACCAGTTGACACCGCTACCGATGAAACTGTCGGTGGCCAACAGCTGGCCG
Organism: Pseudomonas brassicacearum; assembly: GCF_003732175.1. Classification (GTDB taxonomy): domain Bacteria; phylum Pseudomonadota; class Gammaproteobacteria; order Pseudomonadales; family Pseudomonadaceae; genus Aquipseudomonas; species Aquipseudomonas brassicacearum_G. The sequence goes on along the minus strand of NZ_MOBI01000011.1, from coordinate 146,256 downwards.
CTGGCGGTTTGGGTGAGGCTGTTGACATTGACGTTCAGACGCCCAGCCTGGATGACGCTGCTGTTGGTCCAGCTGTCGGCGTTGAGGGTCAAGCCGCCTCTGGTAACGAGAGAGCCACCGGCCCCCATGACGTTCGCCGTGGAGATATCGAAAGTGCCGGTGCCGACATGCAACAAACTACCGCCCTGGTTCAGGAAGCCTGCGGCGTTGAGCGTCAGGTCACTGTTGGCGGTTTCCAGTGTGCCGTTGCGGTTATCAAACAAACCGCCGATCTGGAAGTCGGTCTTGCCGCTGGTGCCCAAGGCACGCAGTTGGCCGGTCTGGTTGTCGAGGCTGGCGGCGCGCACGCTCAGGGTGCTGTCGCTCTCGATGATGCCCAGACGGTTGTTCAGGGCGCCGGTGAGGTTCAGGTCGATCCCGTTGCCGGCGATCTGGCCGTCGTTGTCGCCGCTGTTGTCGAAGTTGTTGCCGGTGACGCTGACCCGGCCTTTGGCGTAGAGGCCACCATTGCGGTTGTCGAAGTCGCGGGTGGCGACGATTGCATCGCCGCTTTGCGCCGAGATGCGGCCGCCGTAGTTATCGATGCCGCCCAATGCGCTGAGGTTCAGACGCTGTGCCTGGACGATGCCGCCCTGACGGTTGTTGGTCAGGTCGTAACCGTTTTTCAGCACGCCGACGATGCGCGCTTCAAGGGCGCCCTTGACGCTGGCGAGGGTGCCGCCGCGGTTGTCCAGGTTGGTGGCGCTGACCGTAAGGTCGCCGTTCTGGGCCAGGAGTCGGCCGCTCTGGTTGTCGATATCACCTGCTACGGACAGGGTCATCGCGCCCAGGCTTTGCACGGTGCCTTTGGCGTTGGCCAGGCTCGCGGCGGTGAGTTGCAGGTTGCCGTTCTGGCTGTAGATCAAGCCGTCGGCGCTGTTCTGGACGGCGCCGGAGGTGTTGACGACGAGGTTGTTGTTGCTTGCGACGGTGCCGCGATTGCGGTTGTCGAGGCTGCCGGTGAGCAGGGTCATCAGGCCTTGGCTGGCCAGTTGACCGCCCTGGTTGTTGATCTGGCTGCTACGACTGATCAGCAGCGGACCGGCGCTGGCGAGTTTGCCGTTGGTGTTGGTCAATGCGCCGAGCAGGTCGAGGCTGAGCGCACCGTTACTGACCAGGCTGCCGGCGCTGTTGTCCAGCGTGCTGCCAGTGAAGCTCAGGTTCTGTTGCGCGTTGATCACGCCCGCTGCGTTGCCGAGGGTCATGGCTTGTACGGTGAGCGCCGCGCCGCTGTCGATCAGGCCGCTCTGGCCGTTGTTCAGCAGGCCGCTGACCGTCAGGGCCTGGCCGGCGCCGCTGGACAGAATGCCGCCGCTGTTGTCGAGGCTCGCCGCGTTGACGGTGAGCGCCTTCTGGCTGACCAGCGCGCCGGCACCGCTGTTGAGCAAGGCACCGCTCAAGGTCACGCCGAGGTTGCCGCTGCGGCTGGAAAGCGTGCCGTTGTTGCGGTTGTCGAGGCTGGCGCTGTTGATGTCGAGGCCCTGCCAACCGGAGATCAGACCGTTCTGGTTGAGCAGATTGCCAGCGTTGAGGCTCAGCAGGTTGTTGCTGATCAGTTTGCCGCCGCTGTTATCGAAGGTGCGTCCAGCGAGGGTGAAGCTCTGGCTGCTGGAGACTTCGCCACTCTGGTTGTTCAGGTCGCGCAGACGGCTGATGGTCAGCGGGCCTTTGGCGGTGATCAAGCCGCTCTGGTTGTTCAGATCGCTACCGCTCAGGTCAAGCGTGATCCCCGCATCGCTCAACAAACGCCCGCCGTTTTGGCTCAGTGCACCGAGGGTCAGTGCGATGTCACCTTTGGCCGAGACTTCACCGCCATTGCTGGAGTCCAGGCTGTTGGCGGTCAGGCTCAAACCGCCCTGGCTGTTGATCAGGCCGTTGGCGCTGTTGTTCAGCGCCATGGCATTGAGGGTCACGGCACTGCCACCGAGCAGGGTGCCGCCCTGGTTGTTCAGATCGGCGCTGGTCAGCGTCAGGCTCTGTGCCGCGTTGATCAGGCCTTTATTCTGGTTGTTCAGCAAACCCGCGACATTCAGGGTCAGGTCGCTGCGACTGTTCAGGGTGCCGTCAGTGTTATCCAGGCTGGCGGCGCGGACGTCGAGGGCCGCGGCGCCAATCTGGCCCTTGAGGTTGGTCAAGGCCTGATTGATTCGCAAGGTCACGGCCTGGTTGCTGAGGAGCTTGCCGTTGCTGTTGTCGAGGCTGTCGGCGGCGAGGCTAAAGGCCTGGGCGCTGGAAATTTCACCGCCCTGGTTGTTTACGCCCTTGAGGTTATTGAGCACCAGCGACGGGGCATTGATCAGGCCGTTCTGGTTATTCAGCTGACCTTGGTGCAGGTCCAGGACAAGGCTGGTGTTGCTGAAGAGTTTGCCGCCCATCTGGTCGAGGCCGGTGACGCTGGCCGTCAGTGCCTTGGCGCTGCCGATGCTGCCACCGTTCTGGTTGGTGACCTGGCCGGCCGTGAGGCTCAGGCTGTCGCCACTGTTCAGGCGACCGTTCTGGCTGTTGTCGAAGGCGCCAGTAGTCACGCCCACCGGGCCCTTGCCGCTGATCACGCCTTGTTGACGGTTGTCGAGGCTGGCGCTGGTCAGGTCGACGCTGCGGTCACTGACCAGTTGCCCGCCCTGGTTGCCGAGCGCACCGCTGGCATTGACCTTCAACGCTCCGGCACTCGACAGGCTGCCACCGGTGTTGCTCAGGTTGGCGCTGTTAACGGAGAGTTGGCCTTCACTGCTGATCTGGCCCTGATTGTTCGTCAGGTCGCTGCTCAGGCCCAGCCGGGCATCTTGCCCGCTGAGCAGGTGGCCAGCGCTGTTGTCCAGGGTCTGACCATCCAGGGTTAACCCGGCCTTGCCGTTGATCAGGCCCTGATTGCGGTTGAGCACCTGGCCGAGGGTCATGGCCAAGCCCATGGCGGCGATGATCTGACCGCTGTCGCTGTTGTCCAGACGGTTGCCGGTCAGGTTGATATCGGCGCTGCTGGAGAGCTCGCCGCCACGGTTGTCGATATCACCGACATTGAGTTTCAGCGCTTTTGTAGCACCTACCAAACCGTTCTGGCGGTTGTCGAGTGTGCTACCGGTCAGGCTCAGGGCACCACTGGCGATCAGTTGTCCGTTCTGGTTATTGAGGCTGGTGATAGTTGCCGAAACATCGGCCTTACCGGCGAGCGAGCCGTTGCTGTTGTCGAGACTGTTGGCCGCCAACAGCACCGCGCCGTCGCCGATCAGGGTGCCGCTTTGATTGGTGAAGGACTGGGTCACGCCCAGATCAACGTCGCCATGGCTGCTGATCAGGCCGTTGCTGTTGTCCAGGCTGGCACTTCGGCTGTTGAGGGATGCTGCCGAAATCAACCCGTTGAGATTGTTCAGGGTCTGAGCGATACGCAGGGTCAGGCCCTGGTTGCTCAGGAGCTTGCCACCGCTGTTGTCGAGATTTTGCGCGGCGACGGTGAACGCTTGGGCGCTGGAGATTTCGCCGTTCTGGTTGTTAACGTCCTTGAGGTTGTTGAGCACCAGCACGGGCCCATTGATCAGGCCGTTTTGGTTGTTCAATTGGCCATTGTTTAGGTCCAGGTCGAGACGGGTTTTGCTGAAGAGTTCGCCGCCTTGTTGATCCAGGCCGGTGATGCTTGCCGTCAGGTTTTTTTCGCTGGCAATGCGACCGCTGCTGCCGTTGCTGACCTGGGTCGCGGTCAGGTCCAGCGTGTCGTCACTGGTGAGATGGCCGCCCTGGCTGTTGTTCAAAATACCGGTGGTGACACGGGTGACACCCTTGCCGTTGATCAGGCCTTTCTGGCTGTTATCGAGGCTGGAGCTGGCCAGGGTCAAACCCTGGTCGGTGATGATCGAACCACCCTGGTTGAGCAACGCCCCCAGACTAGTGACCGACAGGGCGCCGGCGCTGCTGAGCTTGCCTGCGGTGTTATCCAGCGTGGCGGCGTTGAGGGTCAATCCGCCTTCGCCACTGAGCAACCCGGCGTTATTGAGCAGCGCCCCATCAAGACGAATGTCCAGGCCCTTGAGGCCGGAGAAACTACCGCCGGTGTTGTCGAGCGTGGTGCCAGCCAGGCGAGCGCTGCCCTTGGCGAACAGCTTGCCCGTGTTCTGGTTGATCAGTTGCGCCACCGTCAACTGCAGGTCGGTCGCGGACAGCAGTTTGCCGCCGTCGCTGTTGTCCAGACGCTGGCCGGTGAGGTTCAGGCTGTTGTCGGTGCTGGAGATTTCTCCGGCGCGGTTGTCGATTTGATCGACCTTGACGGTCAGCGCGTTGGTGCTGCCCACCAGACCGCCGTTGCGGTTGTCGAGGGTCTTGCCGGTCAGCAGCAAACTGCCTTGGGCGACCAACTCACCACCCTGTTGGTTCAAGGTGTCGAGGGTAGCGTTAAGGTCAGTCTGACTGGCAATCCGGCCTTTGGTGTTGGTGATGTCCTGGGCCTTGAGCGTCACGGGACCGACCGCACTGAGCAGGCCACCGCTGTTGTCCAGGCGCGAGCCTTCGTAGTTGATCGCGGCCTTGCCGGTGAGCACGCCTTTGTCGCGGTTATCCAGTTGCCCGACCAGCAGACTCAGGTCCTTGTCGGCTTCAATCAGCCCACCGCGGTTATCCGCCGAATCGCTGTGCACGGTCAGCCGGTCCTTGCCAGCCAGACTGCCACCACGGTTATCAAGGCTGCCGGTAGTCAGGTCAATTCCACCGGTGGCCCTTAGTTTTCCCAGCTCCCGATTATCGAACGCTCCTGCAATTTTCCCCGTCAGGCTGCCATCAACGGCCAGCAACATTCCCGCCGCGCGGTTGTCGAGGCTGTCGACAGTCAGGCTCAGTGCCTTGCCGGAACCGAGCTTGCCGCCCTGGTTATTCAGAGCGCCGCTCAGGTCGATGCTCAGCCCAAGGTCGCCCGTCAGATTACCTTTGGTATTGTCCAGACTCGCGGCCTTGAGGGTCGATAACCCGGCACTGGATACGAAGCCATTGAGGTTGGTCACCCCGCCCTCGGCATTCAAGGTCAGGTCCGAATCGCTGCCGATCTTGCCGGCAGTGTTGTCGACGCTAGCGGCGCGGATATCCAGCCCATCGGCCGACACCAGTCCCCTGAGGTTGTTCAAGGTTCGGTCGACGCGCAGGACGAGCGCGTTCTGACTAAGAATCTTGCCAGCGGTGTTGTCGAGCGTTTGCGCAGCCAACGTGAATCCCTGATCGCTGGATATCTCGCCCCCCTGGTTCGCTACGCCCTTGAGGTTTTTCAGCAATAATTGGCCAGGGGCGTTGATCAGACCACTCTGGTTATTGAGCTGGCCATGATTCAGATCGAGACTCAGGTCGGTGCTGCTGAACAGTTTTCCGTTTTGCTGATCAAGGCCACTGACGCTTGCGGTCAGGGCTTTGGTGCTGGAAATACTGCCTTGGGCGCCGTTGTTCAGCTGGCCGCTGACGAGGTCGAGCGTATCGCCGCTGATCAGTGTGCCGCCCTGGTTGCTGACGGTGCCGAGGCTGGTGAGTTTCAGGTCCTTGACGCTGGAGAGTTTGCCGCCGTCGTTGTTCAGGCTGCCGACGCTGAGCAGGATCGCGCCATCGCCCTTGAGCGTGCCTTGGGCGTTCAGCAACTGCTCGCTCAGTGTCAGGTCCAGATTGCCTTTGGCGTAGAGATTGCCCCCCTGACCGTTGTTCAGTTGCGCAGCCTTGAGGCGTAATCCGGCCTGACCGGACAGCAGACCGTCAAGCTGGTTATTGAACTGGGCGAGGGTCAGATTGATGTCGCCATTGGCAAGCACCCGGCCGCCATGGCTGTTGTCCAGCGTCGTGCCTGTCAGGTTCAAATCGCGTTGACTGGAGAGGTTGCCGCCCTGATTGTCGAGGCTGTCGATGTTCAGGTTCAGGCTCTGGCCAGCACTCAGCGAACCCGCCTGACGGTTGTCCACTTGGTTGGCATTGAGCGTCAGAGCGCCACCGGCGCTGAGGCTGCCGGTACGGTTATCCAGCAACCCGACCGTGCTCAGGTTGAGATCGGCCTTGCTGACAACCCGCCCCTTGAGCTGGTTGTCGAGACTGGCACTGCCCAAGGTCAACAGACCGTCCGAAGACACCAAGCCAGCCTGGTTCAGCAGCTGTCCGGCAATCTTCGCCGTCAGCCCCGAATTCCCCGTCAGTGTGCCTTGGGTGTTGTCGAGGCTGGCGCCTTGCACCTTCAACAATTGGCCAGCGGTCATCGACCCCGTGGCGTTGTTGATCGCGCCCTGACTGCCCAGCGTCAGACTGTTATCGCTGGTCAGATGGCCCTGACGGTTATCCAGATCAGCCACCTGCAAGGTGATGTCCCGGGCGCTCAGTTGGCCACCCTGATTGTTCAGGCTGCCGGCCAGCAGCAGGTTCAATCCTGTGCCAGCGTTCATCGTACCGAGCTGGTTGTTCAGGCTATCGGCCTGCAGATCGATGGTGGACGCGGAAATCAGCGCACCGGTGTTGTTCAGGGCTCGGGCGATTCGCAGGACCAAAGCCTGCTGGCTAAGGACCTTGCCGCTGGTGTTGTCCAGACTGGTGGCGGCCAACGTGAAGCCTTGTTGGCTGGAGATTTCACCGCTCTGGTTAACCACCGTGTTCAGGTTCTTCAGCAGCAGCGCGCCAGGTGTGGTGATCAGGGCACTCTGGTTATTGAGCACGCCGTTGTTCAGGTCCAGGGTCAGGCCTGTGGCGCCGCTCAATTGGCCCTGATTGTGCTGGTCCAGACCGCTGACACTGGCAGTCAGGGCCATGGCGCTGGCAATGCGTCCGCCTTCGCTGTTGTTCACCTGGCCCGTGGTCAGGTTCAAAGCGTTGCTGCTGGTGAGCACGCCTGCTTGATGGTTATCCAGACTGCCGCTGTTGATCACTGCACCGCCGGTGCTCTGGATCGTGCCCGATTGGTGGTTGTCCAGTGCACCAAGAGCCGTCAGGCCCAAGGTGCCCTGACTGATGATCGAGCCTTGCAGGCTGTTATCCAGGGATGCCGCCGTAACTTGCAGGCGCTGCTGGGCAGCCAGGCGACCGTGCTGATTGTTGAAGGCACCACTGGCGTTGATATTCAGGGTGCTGCCGGCCGACACCAGTCCTGCGACGTTATCCAGAGACCCGACATTCAAGGTGACCCCGGCAAGGCTGGAGATTTCAGCAGCGCCGTTACTCAGTGCTCCTACATTGGCGAGCAGTTCGCCGTTGCTGGTCACCAGTCCGCTCTGGGCATTGAGCAACTGGTTGGCATTGAGGTTCAGGCTACCGGTGCTCAGCACCCGCCCCTTGTTCTGGTTATCCAGCGTCCCGGCGTTGATGCTCGCGCCTTGTTTCGCACTTAAAGTGCCGCCTTGGTTGGTCAGGGTTTGCGCGGTGTTGACCGTCAGGTTGCGGCTGGCGACGACACTTTTGCCGCTGTTGTTGAAGTTCTGAGCGCTGAGGTTCACATCACCGCTGGCGTTGCGGCTGGTGTCGACGTTGACCCCGGCCTCGATGATGCCGTTGTTGGTCAACTGGCCGCCGGCACTCAGGTTGATGCTGTCGCGAGCGGCGAGGGTTTGCTGGTTGCTCAGGTCGCCCTGGGTTTGCACGTTGAGGGCGGTGCCGGCGTAAATCGGTCCTTGGGCATTGAGGCTGGTGGCTTTGATATTCACCGCGCCATTGACCGCCGAGGTGTCGGCCAGGCTCAGCTGGCCGTTGGCATCGAGCTGGATATCGCCGCCGCTGGCGATCAGTTTGCCGTCGAGTTTGACCCCGACGCCGGCTTCGGTGCCGACCAGTTTGATCGCGCCGGCGTACATACCGCCGAGCGCCGAGGAGTCGATCGCCAGTTCCGGCTTGGCACTGCCGTCGTTGGCCCGCGCCGTGGCGTTGAGAGTGTCGGCGTTGACGTCGTTGCGACCGGCAACGATGGTCAGGTTATTCGCCTGCAGCTGGGCGTTGATCTTCGCGCTGCGGGTGATGATTTCGAATCGGTCGACGTTGGTGGCGTTGATCCCGGCGCCGTCGATGGAGACGCTGCCCTGATCGACCTGGAAATGATCCAGTCGACCGTTGTCGAGCACCGGTTTGCCGGTGGTCAAGGTCACCCGTGGGGTATTGATAAACCCGCAGCCGTTGCAGCTGATGCCATAGGGGTTGGCGACGATCACCCGCGCCGACTGCCCCGCCACTTCGGTGTAACCGTTCAACTGGCTCGGGCTGCCGCCGTTGACTTCGTTGAGGATGGTTTGCGCCGGACCACTGCCTTTCAGGTTCGGGTTGCCGACGATGATCCCGCCCAGTTGGGTTTGCTGGGTCTGGGTTGAAGCATTGTTGAGAATCAAGCCTTGCAGGGTGACGTTGTAGTCGTGGAACTGGTTGTGCGAGAGACCTGTGGCATTGGGCGTGGCGATGTTGACGATCGGCACACCATTGCCGGCGCGATCCAGGCCAGTGCCCGGTGCGCTGACCACGATGCCGTCCGCCTGCGCCCACATCGGTTGCCAGAACATGACGTTGGCCAGCAGGAACGCCAGACCGCGTTTGGGCATGCCCATGAAACGTTCACGGGGAATTACGGCAGCAGAAGGCTGGCCGGCCAGAAAGGCCAGTTGGCGAACGTCCATATTCAGGTCTCGACTAAGCGGAAATTTAGAGGGAGAAATCCACGCGGAAATAGATTGGCGCTTCGCGTTCGGTCAGGGCGGCCGGGCGTTCCAGGGAATGAGCGAGGGTCACGCTGGCAGACACATGCTGCCCCTTGGCAAACAACTCGATCGAGTCGCTCGACATCCGCCCATGTTGCTCGCCGTTGTAGCGGCCATGACTGATCACGCCCTGGTCGTAACCCAGGCTGGTGCCGTATTCAGCGAACACCGGACGCAGCCATTCCCAATTCACCGGACGACTCCAGCGCAGGTCGTTGCGCCAGTAGCCGCCGCTGTCACCGGATAACGATTGGTCCTTGTAACCACGGATCGACGACAACCCGCCCAGGCTGGTGCGCTGCGGGCTGAACAGCACGTCCTCGCTGCGCTGGCCGGTCATCAAACTGCTGAAGCTCAACGACTCGCCCCAGAGTTTGAATGGCTGCAAGTAGCTCAGGGTGCCGGTGTATTTGCGGTACCGCGCATCCGCGTCCCCAGGGCCTGGATGGCCGTTGCTTTGGGCATCAAAGGCGCCGATACCTTTCTGCATGCCCAGGTCGAGGTTGACGAAGGCCGAGCCGACACGCCGCCCGTGGTTGATCCCGAACTGCGCCTCGCTCAGGTGGTTGCTGCTCAGGGCCAGCTTGCTGCCTTCGATGAAATTGTTAATCCGCATGTGAGACACACCGGCGCTCAAGGACGTCTTGCTCACGGCATCGCGATAGATCACGCGCTCGGCCTTGAACTGGTGAGTCGTGCTGTCGCCGGTCTGCTTGAAGTTGTAGCCATTGGCAGCAATCTGCGAGCTGTAATCGCTCTGGTTGTAGCTGTAGTTGAAGTTCCACCAGCCCCACGGCAGGTTGTAATCGAGCATGGCGTTGCTTGAGGTGTGGTTATGATCGCTCACCGCATCGTGACCACCGCGCAACATCAACTGATCCGCCAGCCCCAGCGGGCTGTCCCAGTCGAAGGTCGTGCCCCACTGCTGCTCGCCGGTGCTGCGCTGGCCTTCGTTAGTGCGCGACAAACCGGCGCGCCAGGGCTTTTGCGGGGTGTTCTTGACCAGCACTTCGCTGCCACCCACGGCTTTACCGGGTGCCAACTCCATCTGCGCCTGATTCGACGGCAAACGGTTCAACTGATCGACCAATTGTTCGATCTCGCGCAGGTTGACCAGGTCACCAGTCTTGCCTGGGAAAGCCATGGACAATTCACGGCCCGACAGCTTGCTGCCCTCCGCGCCTTTGATGCCTTCGAGCTTGCCCTCGACCACCAGCACCTTCAAATGACCGGCAGACAAATCCTGCTGCGGCAAGTAGGCACGACTGGTCACCAGACCTTTCTCGAGGTAGTAATCGGTGATGACTTTCAGCAGCTCATTGAGCTGAGTGACGCCCAGGCACTGGCCGATGTAAGGCTTGAGCAAACGCTCGCGCTCACGGTCCGAAAGGCTGTCGGCCCCCTTGAGTTCGATGTCTTTGATCGGGAAGCAGCGGGTATCGGCAGGCGCTGTCGGGGCCGTCGGTTTGGCCGCTTTGCCGGGCAGTTCCTTGAGCTCTTCGAGACGCCGGCGCTGCTCTTCGAGCAGGCGATCCTGACGTTCGCGGATCAGGTCGGTTTCACCGGGGGTGGGTGCGGCGTGGGCAAGGTTTACGCTGGTGAAACACAGCAATAGACACGGCAAAGCCGCACACAGCCTCTTCCCGAGGGGGTGCAGGTACATGTTCGATCCCTCGAGACGACAAGTGATATCAATATGATGGCGCAATGTTAAGTTGCCATCATTCTGACGTCAATAAGCTTGTTACGAATTTGTTGCAGAGTGTGTCTTGATTGACACGCACAAGACTCCTGACGGCGCTGACGTCAGGCTCGACCTCGAGATCGCCATAGGCCAAAAATGAAAAAACCCGGACACTGTCCGGGTTTTTTATGGGATCGCTAAGGCGCGTTATTCAGCGGCCGGTGCTTCCGGTTTGCGGCGCTTGAGCGGCGCCATGCCGTCCTTGCTGACCAGCGACAGGGCGTCGGTCTTCGGGCGGTTGGCGATCTTGCGTTTGGTCGGAGCCTTGGCGCCGGTCTTTTTCTTGTCGCCTTTGGCGTCGACTTTTTTCTTCTTCACGCCAACGGCTTTGCCCGAGGCCTTGACCTTTTTCGGTCCGCCATAGGTGCCTTTGACTTCCTTGATGGTGCGGCGCTCGAAGCTCTGCTTGAGGTAGCGCTCGATGCTCGACATCAGGTTCCAGTCGCCGTGGCAGATCAACGAGATGGCCAGGCCATCGTTGCCGGCACGACCGGTACGACCGATACGGTGAACGTATTCGTCGCCGCTGCGCGGCATGTCGAAGTTGATCACCAGGTCCAGGCCTTCCACGTCGAGGCCGCGAGCGGCAACGTCGGTGGCGACGAGGATCTTGACCCCGCCCTGCTTCAGGCGGTCGATCGCCAGCTTGCGATCCTTCTGGTCTTTCTCACCGTGCAGGACGAACGCCTTGTACTCCTGCGCCACCAGGCGGCCGTAGATGCGGTCGGCCATGGCCCGGGTGTTGGTGAAGACGATGGCCTTCTGGTAGGTCTCGTTGGCCAGCAACCAGTTAACGATCTGTTCTTTATGCTGGTTGTGGTCAGCGGTGATGATTTGCTGACGGGTGGTGTCGTTCAACTGGCTGACGGCATTGAGCTGCAAGTGCTCAGGGTTGTTCAGGACCTTGGCGATCATCTCGCGCAGGCCCGAACCGCCGGTAGTGGCAGAGAACAGCATGGTCTGCTGACGGTTGGTGCACTCTTCCACCAGACGCTGCACGTCTTCGGCAAAGCCCATGTCGAGCATGCGGTCGGCTTCGTCGAGCACCAGCACTTCAACTTCTTTCAAGTCGAGGTTGCCGGCGTTCAGTTGCTCGATCATCCGGCCCGGAGTGCCGATCAGGATGTCCGGCACCTTGCGCAGCATGGCTGCCTGGACCTTGAAGTCTTCGCCGCCGGTGATCAGGCCGGATTTGATGAAGGTGAACTGCGCGAAGCGTTCAACTTCCTTGATGGTCTGCTGGGCCAGCTCGCGGGTCGGCAGCAGGATCAGGGTTTTGATGCTGACGCGGACTTTGGCCGGGCCGATCAAACGGTTGAGGATCGGCAATACGAATGCAGCGGTTTTGCCGCTACCGGTTTGCGCAGTCACCCGCAGGTCACGCCCTTGGAGCGCGAGCGGGATAGCCGCTGCTTGCACTGGCGTTGGCTCGACAAATTTAAGCTCGGCCACGGCTTTGAGCAGGCGTTCGTGCAGGGCGAATTGGGAAAACACGGGTGCTACCTCGAAGAAATACAAAAAATCAGCTGCATAGGGTAACGGTTTCGAGCGCGAAGGCCGAGTTTCTTTATGCAAACAGACGCAAACAATGGCGATTTTGTTAGCGGATTTGTCCCTGAACGTAACTCGATGCGTCTTAAATGCTCTAATCGCCCCCTCTCGTCCTACAGAAGAATCGTTTTAACCCATGGATCTCAAACAGCTCTGGCTCAATACCCAAGACCTCTGGGGCGCTCTCGACCAGCACCCGCTTCTACATTCCAGCCTGGCGCTGATGGTGTTGTTGGTGATTGCCTTGCTGCTCGGACGAGTGGCGCGTTATGTGGTGCTGCACGCCGTCAAATTGCTTGGCCGGCAACCGGCGATGCACTGGTTCAACGACTTGTTCCAGAACAAGGTGTTCCATCGCCTGGCGCAAATGACTCCGTCGCTGGTGATCCAGTTCGGTTTGAACCTGGTGCCGGAACTGAGCAAAACCATTCAGAATTTTCTCGGTAACGTTGCCCTGTCCTTCACCATTCTGTTTATGGTGCTGGCCCTGAGCGCCCTGCTCAACGCCTTGCTGGACATCTACGCACGCACCGAACATGCCCGCACGCGCTCGATCAAAGGCTACGTGCAGTTGGCGAAAATGGTGCTGTTCGTGTTCGGCGCAATCATCATCGTCGCAACCCTGATCGATCGATCGCCGCTGTTGCTGCTGTCGGGTCTGGGCGCCATGTCGGCGGTGATTCTGTTGGTCTACAAGGACACCCTGCTGTCGTTTGTCGCCAGCGTGCAGCTGACCAGCAACGACATGCTGCGGGTCGGCGACTGGATCGAAATGCCACAAGTGGGCGCCGACGGTGACGTGGTGGACATCACCCTGCACACGGTCAAGGTGCAGAACTTCGACAAGACCATCGTCTCGATCCCGACCTGGCGCTTGATGTCCGAATCGTTCAAGAACTGGCGCGGCATGCAGCAGTCAGGCGGTCGACGGATCAAGCGCAGCCTGTTCATCGACGCCAGTGGCGTGCGCTTCATCCATGACGACGAAGAACAGAAGCTGACCCAGGTGCGCTTGCTCACCGATTACATCAGCCGCAAGCAGGCCGAGCTCAAGAGCTGGAACGAGGCCCAGGGCAACGTCGCGGCGATGTCGGCCAACCGCCGGCGGATGACCAACATTGGAACCTTTCGCGCTTATGCGTTGGCGTACTTGAAGAGCCATCCGGAGATTCAACCGAACATGACCTGCATGGTCCGCCAGATGCAAACCACCGCTCAGGGCGTGCCGCTGGAAATCTATTGCTTCACCCGCACCACGGCGTGGGCCGATTACGAGCGGATCCAGGGCGATATCTTCGATTATCTGCTGGCAGTGCTGCCGGAGTTTGGTTTGAGCCTGTATCAGCAACCGAGCGGCAATGATTTGCGCGCGGGGTTGTTGCCGGCGGCGTTGGGGGCCAGCCATATCCCCGAACTGGAAAAATGCTCGATGTAGCTGCACATATCCCCTGTGGGAGCGAGCCTGCTCGCGATAGCGGTGAGACAGGCAACATTCATGTCGACTGACACTCAGCCATCGCGAGCAGGCTCGCTCCCACATGGGTTCAGTGAGCAGCTACCCGTTTTAGTACACCCAACCGACTAATCCACACCGCTGCCAGAATCACCGCCCCCCCCAGGAACAACCGCCCCAGCTCTTCATGCTGGTTCCAGATCAGCAAGTTGATCAGCAGTCCCACCGGCACGTGCAGGTTGTTCATCACCGCCAGTGTCCCGCCATTGACCAGACATGCGCCCTTGTTCCACCAGTACAAGCCCAACGCGGTGGACACCAGTCCGAGGAACACCAGAACGCCCCATTGCAGCGGTGCTTCTGGCAGGAAGTTCTGTTTGCCGAACAGCAGAAACGCCGGCAGGGCCACGGCCAGCGCGCCGAGGTAGAAGTAACCGAAGCGCCGATAATGCGGCAGGTCGCTCGGATGGCGCGCCACCAGATGTTTGTACAGCACCTGGCCTGCGGCGTAGGTGAAGTTGGCCAGTTGCAGCAGCAGGAACCCCATGAAGAAGTCCGGGTTGATCCGGTCATAACGGATCACTGCCGCACCGAGCACCGCAACCAATGCCGCCACCAGCGCCCAGGGATTGAAGCGGCGGTTCAGCGCATCTTCGATCAGGGTTACGTGCAACGGCGTGAGAATGGTGAACAGCAAGACTTCCGGCACGGTCAGCACCCGGAAGCTCAGGTACAGGCAGACGTAGGTCACACCGAACTGCAACGCGCCGATCAACAGCATCCCGCGCATGAACGCCGGCTCCACCTGACGCCAGCGGGTCAATGGAATGAACACCAGCCCCGCCAGCAACACCCGCACCAGCACCGCGAAATAGCTGTCGACATGCCCGGCCAGGTACTCGCCGATCAAGCTGAAGGAAAACGCCTGAATCAGCGTGACAAAAAGTAGATAACCCATGCTCGCCTCGTTTCGAATGGCGGCGACGATAGCGGGTTTTGCTATTCACTGCGAATAATCAGGCAGCACACAAATCCACTGTGGGAGCGAGCCTGCTCGCGATGACGGTATGTCAGCCGATATCGATGGTGAATGTGATCCCCCCATCGCGAGCAGGCTCGCTCCCACAGGTTCGTGCCCGGCCACAAAATCGCAGGCAAAAAAAAGCCCGATCTCGCTAAAGCGTTCAATCGGGCTAGAGCACTCATGAGCAACAAGTGCAAAGGGAGGTTCGATGCGCGAACCGGCTTGAAGGGGTGTACGAGCGCTACTTAACCATCAGGTGATTATCTGGCGATTAACGGCTCAGGCGACCTGGGCCAGTTTGGCGTTGGCATGGTTCAGACCCTTTTCATGGAAGTCACCGCCCAGGTTCATGCCTTCGGCGTGAATAAAGGTGACGTCGTGGATGCCGATGAACGCCATGACCTGACGCAGGTACGGTTCCTGGTGATCGGAGGTGCTACCGGCGTAGATGCCACCGCGAGCGGTCAACACATAAGCACGCTTGCCGCTGAGCAGACCTTGCGGGCCGGTTTCGGTGTACTTGAAGGTCACACCGGCACGCAGCACGTGGTCGAGCCAGGCTTTGAGGGTGCTGGGGATCGCGAAGTTGTACATCGGTGCGGCCATGACCAAGACGTCGGCAGCCAGCAATTCATCGGTCAACTGGTTGGAGCGCTCCAGCGACGACTGTTCGGTTTCGTTGCGTTGCTCGGCAGGTTTCATCCAGCCGCCCAGCAGATTGGCATCCAGGTGCGGAACCGGATGGGTCGCCAGGTCACGAACGGTGATCTGGTCGGCCGGGTGTGCGGCTTTCCATTGACTGATGAAGGTTTGGGTCAGTTGACGCGATACCGAGTCTTGCTGGCGGGCACTGCTTTCGATGATCAGAACGCGGGACATGGGATGTAGCCTCCATCGGTGAATGCTGTAAGTCGATGGAGTGGAGATTAAACAGTGTTGTATCGATGAAAAAGCACAAATAACTGCTATAAACCATCAATAAATTCGTTTATAAGCGGAGCGTATCTGCTCCGCCTGTGCAACAGCCCTTATTTGGGTTTGCAGGTCAGGGTGATGTACAGCTTGATGATTTCGCGGTTGAACCTGGCTGAAAGGTCGGCGCTTTTACCGGCCTCCAGGCTCACGCGGCGAGTACGCGGTGATTCCGGGCCATTGCGAAATGCCACCGTGCATTCGGCAGCTTTACCGCTGTAGTTGTTCAGCGTAATGGCACCCATGTCGCGAGCGGTGTCATGGGTGGCGTAGTCGATTTTCAGGCCGTTGAGTTCTTTTTGTACATCGATGGGGTAGGCAAACGCAGTCAGCGGCAGCATCGCCAGCACCACACAACAGATTTTTTTCATTCGGCAGCCTCCAATGGAAGCTGCCAGCTTAGGACAAGAGGAGCTCATCATGAAAGCGCCCCGCGTGACCCTTGATCAATGGCGCACATTGCAAGCTGTGGTCGACCACGGTGGTTTCGCCCAGGCCGCCGAAGCGCTGCACCGTTCGCAGTCGTCCGTCAGCTATACCGTAGCGCGCATGCAGGACCAGCTCGGTGTGCCGCTGTTGCGCATCGACGGCCGTAAGGCGGTGCTGACCGAAGCCGGCGGCGTGCTGCTGCGCCGCTCCCGGCAACTGGTCAAACAGGCCAGTCAGCTTGAGGATCTGGCACACCACATGGAGCAAGGCTGGGAAGCGGAAGTACGGCTGGTGGTCGACGCCGCATATCCGAACGCGCGACTGGTTCGCGCCTTGAGTGCGTTCATGCCGCAAAGTCGCGGCTGCCGGGTACGTCTGCGTGAAGAGGTACTGTCCGGGGTCGAGGAAGTGCTGCTCGAAGGCGTGGCGGACCTGGCCATCAGTGGCTTCAACATTCCCGGTTACCTGGGCGCGGAGTTGAGTGACGTCGAGTTCGTTGCCGTCGCCCACCCCGAACATGCCTTGCATCGCCTCAATCGTGAACTGAGTTTCCACGACCTCGAAAGCCAGTTGCAGGTGGTAATTCGCGACTCCGGTCGCCAGCAACCGCGCGATGTCGGCTGGCTGGGTGCCGAACAGCGCTGGACCGTCGGCAGCCTGGCCACCGCTGCCAGTTTCGTCAGCAGCGGCCTGGGTTTTGCCTGGCTGCCACGGCACATGATCGAACGAGAACTCAAGGAAGGCCTGCTCAAGGTGCTACCGTTGGATCAGGGTGGCAGTCGCCATCCGACCTTCTTTCTGTATTCAAACAAGGACAAACCCCTGGGGCCGGCCACGCAGATTCTCGTCGAGTTGCTGCGCACCTTTGATACCGCGCCGCTGGATGCGCCGTTCGCGGCCCCTGAACAAGCCTGACAAGGAGTTGCACCATGGCCTATTTCGAACATGAAGGTTGCACCTTGCACTACGAGGAATATGGCCACGGCACACCCCTGCTGCTGGTTCACGGGCTGGGCTCGAGTACGCTGGACTGGGAAAAACAGATCCCGGAGCTCTCGACCCGTTACCGGGTGATCGTCCCGGATGTACGCGGCCACGGTCGCTCCGACAAACCCCGCGAGCACTACAGCATTGCCGGCTTCAGCGCCGACCTGGTCGCACTGATCGAACACCTGAAGCTCGGCCCGGCGCATCTGGTCGGGTTGTCGATGGGCGGGATGATCGGTTTTCAGCTGGCGGTGGACCAACCATCGCTGCTTAAAAGCCTGTGCATCGTCAACAGTGCCCCCGAGGTCAAAGTCCGCACGGCGGATGATTACTGGCAGTTGTTCAAGCGCTGGAGCCTGATGCACCTCCTCAGTATGCGCACCATCGGCACGGCCCTGGGCGGCAAGCTGTTTCCCAAACCCGAACAGGCGGAGTTGCGGCATAAAATGGCCGAACGCTGGGCAAAAAACGACAAACGTGCTTATCTCGCCAGCTTCAATGCCATTGTTGGTTGGGGAGTTCAGGAACGACTGGCGAAAGTCACCTGTCCAACCCTGATCATCAGCGCCGACCGTGACTACACGCCGGTAGCGCTGAAAGAAGCCTATGTAAAACTGCTGCCCGATGCGCAGTTGGTGGTGATCGAAGATTCACGCCACGCAACGCCATTGGACCAGCCACACCGTTTCAACCAAACCCTGCTTGAATTTCTAACCGCAGTCGACACCACTACCCAGGATCACTGACCCATGCTGAAAAAAATCGCCCTCGTCACAGGCGCAGTACTGTTCGCCGCCAACCTGATGGCCGCAGACGCTGCCAAGGCTCCGCACGTCTTGCTCGACACCACCAACGGCCAGATCGAAATCGAACTGGACCCGGTCAAGGCACCGATCAGCACCAAGAACTTTCTCGCCTATGTCGACAGCGGCTTCTACACCAACACCATTTTCCACCGTGTGATTCCGGGGTTCATGGTCCAGGGCGGCGGTTTCACCCCGCAGATGGCACAAAAAGACACCAAGGCACCGATCAAGAACGAAGCCAGCAACGGCCTGCATAACGTGCGTGGCACCCTGTCGATGGCACGCACCTCCGATCCGGATTCGGCCACCAGCCAGTTCTTCATCAACGTCAAGGACAACGACTTCCTCGACCCGGGCCGCGATGCCGGTTACGCAGTGTTCGCCAAAGTCGTAAAAGGCATGGACGTCGTCGACATCATCGTCAACTCGCCCACCACCACCAAACAAGGCATGCAGAATGTGCCCATCGACCCGGTGCTGATCAAGTCGGCCAAGCGCATCGACTAAACTGCATAAGGCGTCCTGAGCGGCGGCGGTGTATCACCGCGCCGCTCGCATCGAAAAAAAGGAGAGCCCGTACGCGGGCGTTTATCTGATGCTCTATCGTCGTTTCGAAAAACTGATCGACATTTTCCGTGACGCCCCGACGGCAGCCCCGCCGAGCCGGGTTCTCCCCTTCTATACCTATTATTTGCGTCAGGTCTGGCCGAGTTTTGCCGCGCTGTTGGTCGTCGGTTTGATCGGCGCGCTGATCGAAGTGGCGTTGTTCAGTTACCTGAGTCGAATCATCGATTTGGCCCAAGGCACGCCAAATACGGACTTCTTCAAAATCCACGGCGTAGAGCTGGCCTGGATGGCGGTGGTCGCACTTTTTCTACGACCGATATTCGTCGGCTTGCATGACCTGCTGGTGCATCAAACCCTGAGCCCCGGCATGACCAGCATGATTCGCTGGCAAAACCACAGTTACGTGCTCAAACAGAGCCTGAATTTTTTCCAGAACGATTTCGCCGGACGCATCGCCCAACGGATCATGCAGACCGGCAACTCCCTGCGCGACTCGGCGGTGCAAGCCGTCGATGCGTTATGGCATGTGCTGATCTACGCGATCAGCTCGCTGGTGCTGTTCGCCGAAGCCGACTGGCGCCTGATGATCCCGCTGCTGACGTGGATTGCCTGCTACATCGGCGCACTGTGCTACTTCGTGCCACGGGTCAAGGAACGTTCGGTGGTGTCCTCCGATGCGCGCTCCAAACTCATGGGCCGAATCGTCGACGGCTACACCAACATCACCACGCTGAAGCTCTTCGCCCACACCAACTTCGAACAGCAATACGCCCGTGAAGCCATCGCAGAACAAACTGAAAAATCCCAACTGGCCGGCCGCGTCGTCACCAGCATGGACGTGGTCATCACCAGCATGAACGGCCTGCTGATCGTCGGCACCACGAGCCTTGCGCTGTGGCTGTGGACCCAGTCGCTGATTTCGGTGGGTGCCATTGCCCTGGCCACCGGCCTGGTGATCCGCATCGTCAACATGTCGGGCTGGATCATGTGGGTGGTCAACGGCATCTTCGAAAACATCGGGATGGTCCAGGACGGCCTGCAAACCATCGCCCAACCGATCAGCGTCACCGACCGCGAACCGGCACCGCGCCTGGAAGTGGCCCGTGGTGAAGTGCGTTTCGAACACGTGACGTTTCACTATGGCAAGAAAAGCGGAATCATCGACGACCTCAACCTGAGCATCAAACCCGGTGAAAAAATCGGTTTGATCGGCCCTTCAGGCGCGGGCAAATCGACCCTAGTCAATCTGCTGCTGCGTCTCTACGACCTGCAGAGCGGGCAGATCCTGGTCGATGGGCAGAACATCGCCAGCGTGGCTCAGGAAAGCCTGCGCGAGCGGATCGGCATGATCACTCAGGACACCTCGCTGTTGCACCGTTCGATCCGTGACAATCTGCTTTACGGCAAACCCGACGCCACCGACGAAGAACTCTGGGAAGCAGTCCGCAAGGCCCGCGCCGACGAGTTCATCCCGCTGCTATCGGATGCTGAAGGCCGCACCGGTTTCGATGCTCATGTCGGTGAACGTGGGGTGAAACTCTCTGGCGGCCAGCGCCAACGGATCGCCATCGCCCGCGTGCTGCTCAAGGACGCGCCGATCCTGATCATGGACGAAGCGACCTCGGCGCTGGACTCGGAAGTCGAAGCGGCGATTCAGGAAAGCCTGGAAACCCTGATGCAGGGCAAGACCGTGATCGCCATCGCTCACCGGCTTTCGACCATCGCGCGAATGGATCGCCTGGTGGTGCTGGAAAAAGGCCACATCGCCGAAACCGGCAGCCATGCCGAACTGCTGGCCCATGGCGGGTTGTATGCGCGGCTGTGGCAGCACCAGACCGGTGGGTTTGTCGGCATCGATTGAGAAATGCTGCATGACCTGCGTAGGAGCTGCCGCAGGCTGCGATCTTGATGATCGTTCCCACGCTCTGCGTGGGAATGCAGCCCGTGACGCTCCGCGTCACTGGACGCGGAGAGTCCCTTGAGGCGTTCCCACGCAGAGCGTAGGAACGATCTGAGTAGAACCGCCCCCCTCTAACCTCAGTCTTGTCTGTAGGGCAAGGCGCTCTTCGCCTCTTCTGCATACCCCATGATGCCCACGCGTTCGCGCTCAAGAAAATCCTTCACCGCCGACTTCAATCCCGGGTGACGCAAGTAGTGCCAGGAATGGGTGATCACCGGTTCAAAACCACGAATCAATTTGTGCTCGCCTTGTGCGCCGGCATCGAAACGCTGAAAACCGTTAGCGATTGCGTAGTCCATGCCTTGATAGAAACAGGTCTCGAAGTGCAGGCGATCGAACTCCGCCAGGCAGCCCCAATAACGTCCATAAAAGCTATCGCCACCGACCAGGCTGAAGGCCATGGCCACCGGCCGTGATCCTTGTTTGGCCAGGACCACCCGGATAGCTTCGGGCATACGTTCGGCCAACAGGCTGAAAAACTCCCGCGTCAGGTACGGCGACTGCCGACGCACCGCATAGGTGTTGGCGTAGCAGGCGTAGACAAAATCCCACAGTGCCTGGTCGAGTTGATGCCCCTCAAGCCATTCAAACTCGATGCCCTGCCCCGCCACTTGTTCACGTTCCTTGCGCATCTGTTTGCGCTTGCGTGAGCTCAGTGCATCAAGGAAATCCTGAAAATCCCGATAACCGCGATTCTGCCAGTGGTACTGGCAACCGATGCGTTGCAACCAGCCCGGATGCTCGGCCAATGCCGCATCGGTGAAGGCGTCGGTAAAGTTGATATGGGCGCTGGAGAGCCCTTCAATTTCCAGATAACCCGGCACGCTGTTCAGCAGTTCGAAACCATCCTGTACATTCGCCGCCAACAACCGTGGCCCGCTGACCGGGCTGAACGGCACAGCCGTCAACAGTTTGGGGTAGTAATCGATCCCGGCGCGTTCGCACGCATCGGCCCAGGCATGGTCGAACACATATTCGCCGTAGGAATGCCATTTGCGGTAACTCGGCAATGCCGCAAGCAGCCGACCGTCTTCGATGTGCAGCAGATGCTCAGGCTGCCAGCCAGACTGCGGCCCCAGGCTGCCACTGTCTTCCAGCGCCCCGAGAAAAGCGTGACGCAGAAACGGCTGAGTCTCGGGCACCAGCGCGTCCCACTCTTGAGGCGCGATGGCGGACAGACTGTCCAAAACGTGTAATGGCATCCTGTTCCCCAGCGGTTGTTGCCTAACGACCCGCCGAGTATCGCCCATCTCCGGCCCTGCCGAAATAAAAAACCCGCCGAAGCGGGGTCAAAACGAAGTCTGAGAGAGGTGTGAGCTGAAATTACTGTTTACCCTTTTGACGCTCGGCGGCCAGGCGTTCGGCGAGTTCGTCCACACCAGGAACCGGTTTTTCGGGCATGACGCGCAAGGTCGCCTGCATCAGGCGCATCTGCCGAATGAATCGCCGGCAATTAGGACAAAACATCAAATGGTGACGCATCATCAGCCGCTCACGAAAGCTCAACTGGCCATCGAGATAATCGCTGGACCGCGCTACTTGCTCCTTACAGGTCAACATTCGCCGGTTTCCTCAAAATGCTCCACGGTTGCAAACACCTTCAACCGTGCGCGGTGCAGCAGCACACGAACATTGGAGAGCGAGATCTCCAGAAGATTACAAATCTCCTCCAGCTCCAGGCCCTGGCGCTCACGCAACAGCAACACGCTGCTTTGCAGTTCCGACAGGCTGAGCAAGGTGTGTTCCAGGCATTCACGCAGTTCGTTTTCGGTGAGCAGCGCTTCCGGGGTGTCTTGATGCCAGCTGAACGGCGCCACCAGCCAGTGGCCATCGGCGGCAGAGAAACGATCATCGTCGATGGTGCCGTGGGGTGACGGCAGGTCATCGAGCAAAACTTCCCGGCGGTTTTGTTTGTATCGACCTTTGGCCGCGTTGGCGGTGATGGTCAACAGCCAGGTCTTGAGGCTGGAACGCCCCTCGAACCTGTTCAGATTGCGCACCACCGACAGCCAGGCATCCTGCACCACTTCGTCGGCATGCCGGTTACCGACGATGGCATAAGCCACCGCCCGCATGGCGCTCTGGTAGGTGCTGACCAACTCCTTGAAAGCCTGCTGCTCGCCCGCCAACAGGCGTTCGAGCAGTTGCGTGTCGTCAGTCATCAATACTGATTCCTGTGGCGAGGGGGCTTGCCCCCGCTGGAGCGCGAAGCGGTCCCAATGCTGGAAACCGAGTGGTGTCAGATGTAATGGGTGAGCTGAGTTTACGACTGCTTCGCAGCCGAGCGGGGCGGTGCGGCGTTCCGGCAAGCCCCCTCGCCACAGAGTGGGTGCATGACTCAGGCTTGTCACTACCCTTCACAACTCAGCGCTTGCGCAGAATCACGCTGCCAATCGAATAACCGGCACCAAACGAGCTGAGTACCGCCAGCGAACCGGCTGGCAAATCGTCCTGGTTCTTGTGAAAGGCAATCACGGAACCGGCAGAGCTGGTGTTGGCATACGTGTCGAGAATCACTGGGGCTTCTTCTTCGGTGGCTTCGCGGCCGAGCAGCTTCTTGACGATCAGGTGGTTCATGCTGAGGTTGGCCTGGTGCAGCCAGAAACGCTTCACGTCACCGATGTTCAGCTTGTTCTCGTCCAGGTGAGTCGCGATCAGTTCCGCGACCATCGGGCAGACGTCGCGGAACACCTTGCGACCTTCCTGGACGAACAGTTTGTCACGGGCACCGATGCCCTCTTCCGCCGCGCGGTTGAGGAAGCCGAAGTTGTTGCGAATGTTGTTGGAGAACTTGGTCAGCAGTTTGGTGCTGACGATGTCGAACTGATGCTTGGACGTGGCCAGGTCGGCACGTTCAATGATTACCGCAGTGGCGGCGTCGCCGAAGATGAAGTGGCTGTCGCGGTCGCGGAAGTTCAGGTGACCGGTGCAGACTTCCGGGTTGACCATCAGGATCGCCCGGGCCTGGCCCAGCTGTACGCTGTTGGTGGCGGCCTGAATGCCGAACGTCGCCGAGGAACAGGCCACGTTCATGTCAAAACCGAAACCTTCGATACCCAGCGCTTCCTGGACTTCGATGGCAATGGCCGGATAGGCGCGTTGCAGGTTGGAGC
Source organism: Pseudomonas brassicacearum (assembly GCF_003732175.1). Lineage (GTDB taxonomy): Bacteria > Pseudomonadota > Gammaproteobacteria > Pseudomonadales > Pseudomonadaceae > Aquipseudomonas > Aquipseudomonas brassicacearum_G. Next base: position 122,942 of record NZ_MOBI01000011.1, on the reverse strand, counting down.
AGGCAACGATCACCCCGTCGATGTCCGCCGCCGTCTTGCCGGCGCGTTGCAGGGCTTGCTCGGCAGCGCCAATCGCCATCTGGCAAAGCACCGACCATTCGTCATTGGAACGCTCAGGCAAACGAGGTGCCATGCGCTTTGGATCGAGAATGCCGTCCTTATCCATGACAAAGCGGCTTTTGATCCCCGAGGCTTTTTCGATAAAGGCGGCGCTGGATTCGGTCAGTGCCTGCACTTCGCCACGTTCGATGGCGTCAGCGTTGTCAGCATTGAACTGAGCGACGTAAGTATTGAAAGACTGCACCAGCTCTTCGTTGGAGATGCTGTTGGCCGGGGTGTACAGGCCGGTGCCGCTGATGACGACATTATGCATGGTCGTTTCTCTAATCTGTTCAGGCAGAAAGTATTGGCACCGACGTACCAACACATAAAGGGTTTATCCCGTCGAAGGGCATCAACCTGGCATCTCTTGATTCCGATCCGCCCGACTGCAAAGGCTCAAATCTGCGGGGGAGGTGTTTATAACGGCGAAGTTTGCCATAAACATTGGCGTTTGGCCCCTGTCGCAAAAACAATGGCAGACCTGTGGGAGTGAGCCTGCTCGCGAAAGCGGTGTGTCAGTCAACATTAATGCTGAGTTTTCTGGCCCCTTCGCGAGCAGGCTCGCTCCCACAGGGTTTACGGTTCGACTTGAGCCCATTGCTTGCTCAAACGCTTGTCGGAGATCGGCACCTTGGTCCCCAATTGCTGGGCGAACAGCGAAACCCGGTATTCCTCCAGCCACCAGCGATAGAGCTCAAGTTGCGGATCGCGCTTGCCTTCCTGCGCGTGCTTGTTGGCGCGGGTCTGGTATTGAGCCCAGAGACCGGACAACTCGCCACTCCAGACCCGGTCTTTCTGCACCTGAGCCCCCAACTTTTCGAAGCGCTGCTCGACAGCTTTCAAGTAACGCGGCAGTTCCTTGAGCCACTGCATCGGGGTTTCACGGACAAAGCCCGGATACACCAAGTGACTGAGCTGCTGTTTGATGTCGTTCAGAGCGACCGCTTGCGCCAGGTCGATCTTGCCCTTGAAACGTTTCTGCAAACCGTGCCAGAGCTTGAGCGTTTCCAGCGTCAGTTTCGCCAGACGCTCGGCATGCTCCGTCCACGCACCGCGCTTGCGCTCGGCCAGCGAGGCCAGACCAGCGCCGTCACGCGGCAAACTCGCTTCGCCGTCGAGAATGCAGCTATCGAGGCTCGCCAGCAGGATGTCTTCCACCAGACTGTCGATACGCCCCAGCTCGCGGTACATCAGGCCCAGCTCGGTGAGCCCCGGCAGCTTGCCGCGCAAGAACTTCGCCGGCTCGGCCAGTTGCTGCATGAGCAACCGCTGCAACGCCCGACGATGCTGGAACTCGGCCTCGGCCGGAGTCGAGAAACGCCCTTCCTTAACGGTGCCCGCCTCTTCCACCAGCGCCGGGTAGACCGTCATCGACAGCCCGGCGATCTTCTGCTGGGTTTTCTCGGCCACTGCGGCGAAGACCTTGGCCTCCACCGGCTGTTGGCTTTTTGCCGTCTGCGGTACAGCCAAAGCCGCCTGGCTGGCCTCGGCGAAACGTGCGGTCAGCTCAGGCAGATCACGGCCTTCACCGAGGAACTTGCCCTGGCCATCGACGATTTCCAGGTTCATCCGCAGATGACTTTCAACCTGCTGCTGCGCTTGCGCCCAGGCCTCATCGCTGACCCGCGCACCGGTCATGCGCAACAGTTCACGGCCCAGCGCAAGCGGCAGCGAACCTTCAGCGAAAGTGATGCGCTGCAACGCCGCTTTGACAAAGTCCGGCACCGGCACGAAGTTCTTGCGCAAAGCCTTGGGCAGGTTTCGCACCAGGGCAATGCACTTGGCTTCGATCACACCCGGCACCAGCCACTCCAGGCGTTCCGGCGGCAGCGCCGGCAACAGCGGCGCCGGTACGCGCAAGGTCACGCCGTCACGAGGATGGTTGGGCTCGAAGTGGTAACTCAACGGCAGGGTCAGATCGCCCAGGCGCAGGGTGTCCGGGTAATGCGCGGCGGTGACTTCACTGGCTTCGCGGGCCAGCACGTCTTCTTCGCGCATGATCAGCAACTGCGGGTCTTTCTGGCTGTTGATCCGATACCAGCTGTCGAAGGTCGCGGTCTGATGGATCTCTGCCGGCAAGCGCGCGTCATAGAAGGCAAACAGGGTTTCCTCGTCCGCCAGAATGTCGCGACGACGGGCCTTGGCCTCCAGTTCGTCGAGCTGTTCCAACAATTGCTCATTGGCAGACAGACACTTGGCTTTCGACTGAATCTCGCCCCGAACCAGCGCTTCGCGGATAAACAGCTCACGCGAGGTGACAGGATCGATCGGCCCGTAATGCACCGGCCGGCGACCGACCACGATCAACCCGAACAAGGTGATTTGCTCGTAGGCCACGACCTGTCCGCGCTTCTTCTCCCAATGCGGTTCGAAGTGGTTCTTCTTGATCAGGTGCCCGGCCAGCGGCTCGATCCAGTCCGGCTCGATCTTCGCCACCATGCGCGCATAAAGCTTGGTGGTTTCCACCAGCTCAGCGGTCATCAACCATTGCGGGCGCTTCTTGCCCAGGCCCGATGACGGGTGAATCCAGAAGCGCCGCTGACGCGCACCGAGGTAATCGCCGTCCTCGGTTTTCTGGCCGATCTGGCTGAGCAAACCGGACAGCACGGCTTTGTGCAGTTTCGGGTAATCCGCCGGCTCTTTGTTCAGGCTCAACTGCATGTCGCGGCAGATCAGGCTCAACTGACGATGGGAGTCGCGCCACTCGCGCAGGCGCAGGTAATTCAGGAAATTCTTGCGGCACCAATTGCGCAGCGGGCTGGCAGTCAGGGCCTGGCGCTGCTCTTCAAAGCCACGCCACAGGTTGACCAGTCCGGCGAAGTCCGAGTCCACGTCTTTCCATTGTGCATGGGCCTGATCGGCGGCCTGTTGACGCTCCGGCGGACGCTCGCGCGGGTCCTGGATCGACATCGCGCTGGCGACGATCAGCACTTCCTGCAAACTGCCGAGTTTCGCCGCTTCGAGCAACATCCGGCCCATGCGCGGGTCCACCGGCAAACGCGCCAGTTGCCGGCCGAGCGGCGTCAGCTGACTGTTGCGGTCGACGGCGGAGAGTTCTTGCAGCAGGTTGAAACCGTCGCTGATGGCCTTGCCATCCGGCGGCTCGATAAACGGGAAATCGGTGATTTCACCGAGGCGCAGATGGAGCATCTGCAAAATCACCGCCGCGAGGTTGGTACGGAGGATTTCCGGGTCGGTAAATTCCGGCCGACCGATGAAATCTTCTTCGCTGTACAGACGGATGCAAATGCCCGGCTCGACCCGTCCGCAACGGCCTTTACGCTGGTTGGCGCTGGCCTGGGAAATCGCCTCGATCGGCAGGCGCTGGACCTTGGCCCGGTAGCTGTAGCGGCTGATGCGCGCCGTACCGCTGTCGATCACGTAACGAATGCCCGGCACGGTCAACGAGGTTTCCGCGACGTTGGTCGCCAGCACCACGCGACGGCCCGGATGAGACTGGAAAATCCGCTGCTGCTCGGCCGGCGACAGCCGTGCGTACAGCGGCAGAATTTCGGTGTGTTTGAGCTGGGCCTTGCGCAGCATGTCCGCTGCGTCACGAATCTCGCGCTCGCCGGGCAGGAACACCAATACGTCGCCGGGACTGCGGCGTTCGCTGCGTTCGAATGCGGCAATTTCATCAAGGGTGGCGAGGATCGCCTGATCCACAGTCAGGTCATCTTCGACCCGGTTGCCCTCTTCGTCCTGCTCCAGCGTCAACGGCCGATACCAGGTGTCCACCGGGAAGGTGCGACCCGAGACTTCGACAATCGGCGCATCGTCGAAGTGCTTGGAGAAACGCTCAAGATCGATGGTCGCCGAGGTGATGATGACTTTCAGGTCCGGGCGGCGCGGCAGCAGGGTTTTCAGGTAACCGAGCAGGAAGTCGATGTTCAGACTGCGTTCGTGGGCTTCGTCGACGATGATCGTGTCGTAGCGTTCGAGGTAGCGGTCGTTCTGGGTTTCCGCCAGCAGGATGCCGTCAGTCATCAGTTTGATCAGGGTGTTGGAATCGCTCTGATCCTCGAACCGCACCTGATAGCCGACCAAGGCACCGAGTGGTGTTGCCAGTTCTTCGGCGACCCGGCTCGCGACGCTGCGCGCAGCAATTCGACGCGGCTGGGTGTGACCGATCAGGCCGTGCTGGCCGCGACCGATTTCCAGGCAGATCTTCGGCAGCTGGGTGGTTTTACCCGAGCCGGTTTCGCCGGCGATGATCAGCACCTGATGCTTGAGCAGCGCTTCCTTGATTTCGTCGCGCTTGGCGGCGATCGGCAGGCTGTCGTCGTAACGAATCAGCGGCAGGCTGGCACGTCGCGCTAACACCTGGTCGCAGGACGCTTGCATGCGCGTCACCCACAAGGCCAGCTTGGCCTCGTCGGGTTTCTTGCGCAGCTCGAGCAACTGCCGCCGCAGCCGGTGACGGTCGGCAAGCATGGCGTGGTCGAGGTTTTTCAGCAGTTTGTCGATTGAAGGCGATTCGTCAGTCATCAGGTACGCAAAGGTCGTCTAGTGGCGCAGGGGGCGGATTGTCGCAGATTTGGTATGGGTTGCGGGTGCCTGATGTGATCGTGTGATCGTTCCCATGCTCCGCGTGGGAACGCCTCAATGGACGCTCTGCGTCCGCTCTTGGGACGCGGAGCGCCCCGGGCTGCATTCCCACGCAGAGCGTGGGAACGATCAGCGTGGTGCATGGGAACGATCTGATCGGGCTACTCGTTGTCGAGCCCTTTACGCCGATACGGGAACACATCGATCACCTTGCCGGCGCGAATCGCCGCTTGCAGGCCTTTCCAGTAATCGGCGTTGTACAGCTCGCCATGCAGTTGATCGAACAACCGTCGCTGCGCGGAGTCGGCGAACAGGAACGGTGGGAACTCCTCGGGAAACACGTCCAGCGGCCCGATCGAATACCAGGGTTCGGAGGCCATTTCGTCTTCCGGTGTGCGCGGTTGCGGGATGTGGCGGAAGTTGGCTTCGGTGAGAAAACAGATCTCGTCGTAGTCATAAAACACCACGCGCCCGTGTCGGGTGACGCCGAAGTTCTTCAGCAGCATGTCGCCGGGAAAAATGTTCGCCGCCGCCAGCTGCTTGATCGCCAGACCGTAATCTTCCAGCGCTTCGCGCACCTGAGCGTCGTTGGCGTTTTCCAGGTAAAGGTTCAACGGGGTCATGCGCCGCTCGGTCCAGCAGTGGCGGATCAGCACGGTGTCGCCTTCCACCTGGACCGTCGACGCGGCGACTTCCAGCAGCTCGGCCAGACATGCCGGATCAAACTTGCTCAACGGAAAACGGAAGTCGGCGAACTCCTGGGTATCGGCCATGCGCCCGACCCGGTCGACGCTTTTCACCAAGCGGTACTTCTCGATCACCGTGGCGCGGTCGACGTTTTTCGACGGCGAGAAACGGTCCTTGATGATTTTGAATACGGTGTTGAACCCCGGCAGGGTAAACACGCTCATGACCATGCCGCGCACGCCCGGGGCCATGATGAACTGGTCGTCAGTGTTGGCCAGGTGGTTGATCAGCGCCCGATAGAACTCCGACTTACCGTGTTTGTAGAAACCGATCGAGGTGTACAGCTCGGCGATGTGCTTGCCCGGCAGGATGCGCTTGAGGAAACCGATGAACTCCGCCGGCACCGGCACATCGACCATGAAGTACGAGCGAGTGAACGAGAAGATGATCGACACGTCGGCTTCATCAGTGATCAACGCGTCGATCTGAATCCCCCGGCCTTCGCGGTGCAGAAACGGAATCACCAGCGGCCATTGCTCGTCCGTGGTGTAGATGCGTCCCACCAGGTAGGCGCCCTTGTTGCGGTAGAGCACCGAGGAAAACAGCTCGACGCTCAGTTCCGGGTCCTTGCAGACCCAATCCGGCAAATTCTCGCGCAGTTGCGCTTCGAGCCGGCGCAGGTCGCGGTCGAGGTCGCCGTAGTCTTCGCTGAAGCGGTAATCGGCAAAAATGCTCGCGAGCATGCCGGACAGCTGACCATGCGGCTTATAGATCCGGGTCTGCGCGGCCCGGGCCCGATGCAAGCTGGGCCGGGTGGTGTGGATGAACATGCAGCCATCGCTGATCAGGTCATGACTGAACAGCCCGCAGAAAATCGAGTTGTACCAGGTCTCGGACAATTCATCGTCGAAACGCAGGTCGATCAGGCTGATGTAGGCGCTTTTGACCAGCGGCCAGCAGCTGACATCCATCAGCACCTCAGCCTCGAAGGCGGCATGCAGGCGCCCTACCACTTCGCTGACCTTGGCTTCGTAGAGGTTGATCCGCGCCGCCGACGCGATCTGCGTTTCCTGCCACTGCGCACGTTCGAAGCGCGCCCTGGCGCCGTCGGTGATCTGGCGGAAATGCTCGCGGTAATCGTCGAAGCCGTCGAGGATCATCTGGGCGATTTCGGCGGCGGGCCATGGCTGCGGCATGTGAAGACCTCTGCGGGATGGTTCTTATCGTTGGGGCTGAGCTTAGAGGTCAATTGTTGCGCAACGCAACCATTGCCTTGGCACCCTGCGGCAGCGACACTTGCGCCCTGATAAAGGAAGGAACGAGCCGTGAACCCCGTCGATATTCTGCGTATGTTGTCACTTGCTGCCATTTGGGGGGCGAGCTTTCTGTTCATGCGCATCATTGCCCCAGTGATTGGCACAATCCCCACTGCTTTTTTCCGCGTATCGATCGCCGCCACCGGGTTGCTGGTGATTCTGGCGCTGATGCGGGTCAGCTGGGATTTCCGTGGCAAGTTCAAAACCGTGCTGCTACTCGGGGTGATCAACTCCGGTCTTCCAGCGACCCTGTACTCGGTGGCCGCTCAAGTGCTGCCGGCCGGCTACTCGGCAATTTTCAACGCCACCACCCCGCTGATGGGCGTGTTGATCGGCGGCCTGTTCTTCAGCGAAAGACTCACCCTCTCGAAGATTGCCGGGGTGGCCCTCGGGTTGTTTGGCGTCGCCATCCTGACCCGCGCCGGTCCGGTGGCCTTCGACATGGAATTGCTGATGGGCGCCCTCGCCTGCCTGCTGGCAACCACCTGCTACGGTTTCGCCGGGTTCCTGGCGCGACGCTGGCTCGACCATCAAGGCGGCCTCGACAGCCGCCTCTCGGCATTGGGCAGCATGCTCGGGGCAACGCTGTTTGTGTTGCCGTTGTTCGGCTACAGCGTCATCACTCAGCCGCCCGTTAGCTGGGGTGGCTGGAACGTCTGGTTGTCGCTGCTGGGCTTGGGCCTGGGCTGCACGGCATTCGCCTACATCCTGTATTTCCGTTTGCTCAGCTCCATCGGCCCGGTCAAATCGATGACCGTGACCTTCATGATCCCGCCGTTCGGCGTGTTGTGGGGCGCGTTGTTTCTCGATGAACCACTGTCGATGGCGCATCTGTATGGCGGGATGTTGATTGCAGGGGCGTTGTGGCTGGTGTTGAAGCCTGCGGCAGTCCCGAAGGCTTCAATGGTCAGCGATTAACGGCTTTTACGGAACACAAACACCAATCCGACGATGATCAACAGCATGCCGAGCATGCTCAACATCGCCAGTCGGTTGCCGAAAATCAGGTAGTCCATCACCGCCGTCACCGCCGGCACCAGGTAGAACAAACTGGTGACATTCACCAGATTGCCTCGGGCGATCAGGCGATAGAGCAGCAAGGTCGCCAGCAGCGATACCACCAGGCCCATCCACAACACGGGCACGATGAAACCCGTGCTGTGCTCGAAGTGGAATGGCTGGAACGGCACGAAAATTCCGCACAGCAACAGCCCCGCCAGGTATTGCACCGGCAGTGTGCCGAGGGGATTTTCGGTGATGCGCTTCTGCATGATCGAGCCTGCGGTCATGCTCACCAGCGCCAGCAAGCCAAAGAGCATCCCGGCCAGCGACATTCCAGCCAGGCCGATGCCCTGATAGACCACCATGATCAACCCCGTCAGCCCGAGCATCAGGCCGAACATCCGGCTCCAGGAACGTTGACGTTCAATCAGCACCACGGTGAGGATCGGTTGAACCCCCATGATCGTGGCCATGACCCCGGGCGTGACCTTCAGGTCCAGCGCCAGCAGATAGAAAATCTGATAGGCGCCCAGCAATATCAGGCCGGTGGCTGCGGCGTACAGCATCGGTTTGCCGCGCCGGGGCAGTTTGAGCTTGAGCAGCGGGATCAACAGCACCAGCCCGCAGAGGGCAATGGCAAAGCGGATCAACAGAAAGGCAAAGGGTGAGGCGTGAGCCAGCCCCCATTTGGAGAAAATCGCCCCGCTACTCCAGAGCAGAACGAACAGGCTCGTAGAAGCCGCCGCGAGCGCGGTTTTTTTTGAAATGAGCAACATGAAAACCACCTGTCATCAGGCAAGAAGCCAACTCAGCCGAAGCTGAAATTCAGTCGTTGTATTCAGGCGGGCACAGGGAACAGCAGAAACTGCCGATCAGCCCGAGAAGCCAACACCCGGCGGTGAAACCACCGCGCACACTGGCGTGCGACTGACAGGAGGGGGGTAGTGACTGATCTGCGCAGGCTGCACATTCCCGCACGGCACGACGCCAGCGTTGACCGCTGAATCGACTACCGCGTTGATGAGGGATGCAGGCATGAGCTGATCTTTTTTGAGGGAGAAATCGCTGGGTTGGAAACGCAACGAGCGCTGACTATAACCAGCGCTCGATATTTTTTGCAATGACTTAGCCAAACAACCAGTAACCCAGCGCCGTCAGCACCACAACCGCCAATACCGGGCGCAGGATGCGGTACAGCTTCGGATTACGGCGCTTCCACTTTTTGACCACTGCGCTGAATTTGTCGCTGGAGGTCTTGCTCCAGGCGTAGACCTTGTTGATCCCGCCGACGCGCTCATCATCGAGGTTTTGCGGCGCCGTGGCACGGCCCAGCAGGCCACTGACGCAACGGTTGATACGCGTCATCAAGCGGTTGCTCAGCGGTCGTTCGATGTCACAGAACAGAATGACCCGGGTTGTTTCGGTTTCGTTCTTGACCCAGTGCACGTAGGTTTCATCGAACATCACGTCTTCGCCATCGCGCCAGGCGTAGACCTGACCGTCGACAAAAATGCGGCAGTCGTCGGAGTTTGGTGTCGACAAGCCCAAGTGATAGCGCAGGGAACCGGCAAACGGGTCGCGGTGCGGATTAAGGTGGCTACCGCCCGGCAACAGGGCAAACATCGCACCTTTCACGTTGGGAATGCGGCTGACCAGCTCGACGGTTTTCGGGCACAGCAATTCGGCCGACGGCAGCGGTTTGTCGTACCACTTGAGGTAGAAACGCTTCCAGCCCTTCTTGAAGAACGAACCGAAACCGGCGTCGTTATTCTTCTCGGCGGCGCGAATGTAGCCTTCGTCGAACAGGTGCATGGCCTCGTCACGAATGACTTCCCAGTTTTCCTTGAGCACATCCAGTTCCGGGAACTTGCTGCGGTCCAGATACGGTTTGGACGGCACTCCCGAGAACAGGTACATCAAGGCGTTATAAGGAGCGAACAGCGCCGAATGGTTGACGAACTGACGCAAGACCGGCAAACGCGCCTTGCCGCGCAAATGCACGTAGAGCGTGCTGCCAATGAACAACAGCAACAGCGACGCCTTTGCGGCAAAGGAAAAGGTCATGGGGCAACTCCTTGAAAAAAGGTCTCTCTGCGCATTGTCATTAACCCGACATGGCAGCCGGCCATGATAAACACTACCGGCCTTGGGAAAAACCCACATAACTGAACAATCAGTGTTAAAGGTTGCGCAATAAAGCACTTATTAACATAAGGCACCTGAACCTTGACTGATCAAGGTCAAAGGATCGCAGGCTTCGCCAGCTCCTACATTGGGTAGGTCATTCGGCGTAGGAGCTGGCGCAGCCTGCGATCTTTTGAGCGTTACTGCTGCAACTCCTGTTCGGTGAACAAATCGCTGAACAACATGCTCGACAGATAACGCTCGCCGGAGTCCGGCAGGATCACCACGATAGTCTTGCCTTGCATTTCCGGGGTTTCAGCCAGACGCACGGCAACCGCCATGGCCGCGCCGCAGGAAATCCCGGAGAGAATCCCCTCCTCCTGCATCAGACGCAGGGCCATGGTCTTGGATTCTTCATCGCTGACCAGCTCGACCCGGTCAACCATCGACAGATCAAGGTTTTTCGGTACAAAACCAGCGCCGATGCCCTGAATCTTGTGCGGGCTTGGCTTGATTTCCTCACCGGCCATGGCCTGGGTGATCACTGGCGAGACCAGAGGTTCTACCGCCACCGACAGAATCGGCTTGCCCTGGGTGTTCTTGATATACCGCGAAACACCGGTGAGGGTCCCGCCGGTGCCGACACCCGAGACCAGCACGTCGATCGCGCCGTCGGTGTCGTTCCAGATTTCCGGACCGGTGGTTTTTTCGTGGATCGCCGGGTTGGCCGGGTTCTCGAACTGCTGCGGCATGAAGTAGCGGGCCGGATCACTGGCCAGAATCTCGGCAGCCTTTTCGATGGCGCCCTTCATGCCTTTGGCAGGCTCGGTCAGTACCAGTTCGGCGCCCAGGGCCTTGAGCACCTTGCGGCGCTCGATGCTCATCGATGCCGGCATGGTCAGCACCAGCTTGTAGCCGCGAGCCGCCGCGACGAACGCCAGACCGATGCCGGTGTTGCCCGAGGTCGGTTCGATAATGGTCATGCCTGGCTTGAGTTTGCCGCTGCTTTCGGCATCCCAGATCATGTTCGCGCCGATCCGGCATTTGACTGAATAGCCTGGATTACGTCCTTCAATCTTCGCCAGAATGGTCACGCCACGAGGCGCAATACGGTTGATCTGAACCAATGGCGTATTGCCGATGGAATGCGCGTTATCAGCAAAAATGCGGCTCATGGCTGGGTCCTTATGCAGCGTTGGAGAAGCCTTCAAGGGTATGCCTCGCACTCTTGGGCGTCCAGTCGCGGAACGGGCGGTACTCACACGTTGCCGACCGTCAAGCTGACCAAGTCATCATGTGACGCACCATTCAGAGACTGAATAAGCCGTCTGCGTTCACAGTCGACCGGGCACCGCGTTATAGTCGGGCATACTTTTATTTCGCCCGCCCTGCCCGGCGCAGATCGGCGTTACCGTTCGAGGAATTACCGATGAAGTTCGAAGGCACCCGTGCATACGTCGCCACCGATGACCTGAAGCTGGCGGTCAACGCCGCCATCACCCTGGAACGCCCCTTGCTGGTCAAGGGCGAACCTGGCACCGGCAAGACCATGCTGGCCGAGCAACTGGCCGAATCCTTCGGTGCACGCCTGATCACCTGGCACATCAAGTCCACCACCAAGGCTCACCAGGGCCTGTACGAGTACGACGCGGTCAGCCGCCTGCGTGACTCGCAGTTGGGTGTGGACAAGGTCCATGACATCCGCAACTACCTGAAAAAGGGCAAGCTGTGGGAGGCCTTCGAGTCCGAAGAACGGGTGATTCTGCTGATCGATGAAATCGACAAGGCCGACATCGAGTTCCCGAACGACCTGCTGCAAGAACTCGACAAGATGGAGTTCTACGTTTACGAGATCGACGAGACCATCAAGGCCAAGCAGCGTCCGATCATCATCATTACTTCCAACAACGAGAAAGAGCTGCCGGACGCCTTCCTGCGCCGTTGCTTCTTCCACTACATTGCCTTCCCGGACCGCGTCACCCTGCAAAAAATCGTCGACGTGCACTACCCGGACATCAAGAAAGACCTGGTCAGCGAAGCGCTGGACGTGTTCTTCGATGTGCGCAAGGTCCCGGGCCTGAAGAAGAAACCATCAACGTCCGAACTGGTCGACTGGCTCAAATTGCTGATGGCCGACAACATCGGCGAAGCGGTACTGCGCGAACGCGACCCGACCAAGGCCATCCCGCCACTGGCCGGCGCCCTGGTGAAGAACGAACAGGACGTGCAGTTGCTTGAGCGTCTGGCGTTCATGAGCCGTCGCGGCACCCGCTGATACTCTTCTTACAAGATCAAGGGCGAAAGCCATGCTGCTCAACCTGTTCAATGAAATGCGTGCAGCCAAGGTGCCGGTCTCGGTGCGTGAGCTGCTGGACCTGATCAACGCGCTGAAACAGCGCGTGACCTTCGCCGACATGGACGAGTTTTATTACTTGTCGCGGGCGATTCTGGTGAAGGACGAACGGCATTTCGACAAGTTCGACCGGGCGTTCAGTGCCTACTTCAATGGCCTGGAAAAACTCGACGATCATCTTCAGGCACTGATTCCCGAAGACTGGTTGCGCAAGGAATTCGAACGTTCGCTGACCGATGAAGAACGAGCGCAGATCCAGTCCCTCGGTGGCCTCGACAAGCTGATCGAAGAATTCAAGAAGCGTCTCGAAGAACAGAAAGAACGCCATGCCGGCGGCAACAAATGGATCGGCACCGGTGGCACCAGCCCGTTCGGTTCCGGCGGTTTCAACCCGGAAGGCATCCGGGTCGGCGATGCCGGCAAGCGCCAGGGCAAAGCGGTCAAGGTCTGGGACCAGCGCGAGTACAAGAACCTCGACGATCAAGTCGAGTTAGGTACGCGCAACATCAAGGTGGCCCTGCGGCGACTGCGCAAATTCGCCCGCCAGGGTGCGGCGGACGAGCTGGACATCGACGGCACCATCGACCATACCGCTCGCGACGCGGGGCTGCTGAATATTCAGATGCGCCCGGAACGCCGTAACAACATCAAGTTGTTGCTGCTGTTCGACATCGGCGGCTCGATGGACGCCCACGTGAAGATCTGCGAGGAGCTGTTCTCGGCCTGCAAGACCGAGTTCAAGCACCTGGAGTACTTCTACTTCCATAACTTCATTTATGAATCGGTGTGGAAGAACAACATGCGCCGTGGCTCGGAACGCACGGCCACCATGGACCTGCTGCACAAGTACGGCGCCGACTACAAAGTGATTTTCGTCGGCGACGCCGCCATGGCGCCTTATGAAATAACCCAGGCCGGCGGCAGCGTCGAACACTGGAACGAAGAAGCCGGTTACGTGTGGATGCAGCGCTTCATGGAGAAGTACAAGAAGCTCATCTGGATCAATCCGTACCCGAAAGACACCTGGGGCTACACCTCCTCGACCAAGATCGTGCGCGATCTGATCGAAGACCAGATGTTCCCGCTGACCTTGCGCGGGTTGGAAGAAGGGATGCGTTTTCTCTCGAAGTAACCCTTACTCCTGATCGTTCCCACGCTCTGCGTGGGAATGCCGCCATGGGACGCTCTGCGTCCGCTGTTGAGGCTGTGACGCGGAGCGTCACGGGATGCATTCCCACGCGGGAGCGTGGGAACGATCAAGCAAACCTGCGCAAATACTCGACCTGCTGCCGATGTGCCGTTTCCTGCACCATCGGCGCCAATCGGATCTGCTGCCCCGGCAAACACTGCGCCAGTCGTGTCAACGCCAATGGCGTCAACGCGCCTAACCGTGGATAACCGCCAATGGTCTGTCGATCATTGAGCAACACGATCGGCTGACCGTCCGGAGGCACCTGAACTGCGCCCAGCGGGATGCCTTCGGAGATCATCGGTTTGCCTTGATACTGCAACGCCGTCCCCAGCAAACGGATACCCATGCGATCAGCACGACTGTCGAGGGTCCAGACACGGTTGAAGGCATCGAACAGGCTTTGCCCGCTGAACTCGCCGTGTTGCGCACCGAGCACCAGATCCAGCGGCTGATTCAGCGTGAAGTCTGGTCGCTGCATACGCGGTACCTCCCGCAGAGCCTGCGCCGCCCCCGAATAACCCAATTCGGCACCGCGTGCCAGGGGCCGGCCAAAACCGTCCAGACCACCGAGTTCTTCGCGCACTACCGTCGCACAACTGCCCAATACCCGGGGCGCTTTGAAACCGCCGGGTGCTGCCAGATAGGCGCGGGCACCGTGCATGGGTTGGGTAAATTGCAAACGTTGACCTTTTTTCAGCTGAAAACTGCGCCACGGCGCCAGCGGCTGGCCGTCAAGCAGCGCTCCGAGGTCCGCCCCCGCCAGCGCCAGACAGCAATCGTCTTGCGCCTCCAGGGTCAAACCGCCGAGGGTGACTTCAATCACCGCGGCCTCCAGCGAATTGCCCAGCAGCCAGTTGGCCCAGGACATCGACAGCCAATCCGCCGCGCCGCCCTGGGTCACGCCCAGATGCCGCACACCGAACCGGCCGGCATCCTGCAGCAGGCACAGCCGCGTGCTGGCTTCGATCGTCAAACGGCTCATGCCAGCACCTCCAGTGGCGTATCGTCGCCACCCAGATTGACGAACTCGGCATGACTGACCGCTGCAAAACGCACCGTATCGCCCGGTTGCATCAGGCTGTAGCCCTCACGCTCGCGGTCAAATAGCTTGGCCGGGGTGCGACCGATCAGGTTCCAGCCACCCGGCGACACCACCGGATAAGCCGCGGTCTGCCGCTCGGCAATCCCCACGCTGCCGGCCGCCACGCGCTTGCGTGGGGTATTCAAACGGGGCGCGGCCAGCACTTCTTCAACCAGTCCCATAAAGGCAAACCCCGGCGCAAAACCCAGCGCGAACACTTGATACTCGCGCTCGCTGTGGTGGCGAATCACCTCCTCCACGGCCAGCCCGCTGCGCTGCGCAAGCAGGCTCAGCTCAGGCCCGACACTCACGTCATACCAGACCGGCAACACATGACATTGACCACTGGCCCGGGCGTTGGGGGTCAGATCGGTCAAGGCTTCGGCGATCAGCTCCCGCGCCTGGACCGGACTCAAGGCGAGCAAATCGTAATGCACCATCAGGGTTGTATAAGACGGCACCAGATCGATCAAATGCCCGGCGAATCCTGCACGCAGTCGTTCGCTGGCGGCGAGCATCCACGGCATGTTGGCTTCGGCGATTTCATCGAACAACCGCACCATCAGGCAATCGATGGCCACCACTTCAACCCGTGGCTTCATGGCGCGCTCTGCTGATTCAACGCGTCACGGATCCGCTGCACCGCCGCCACCGAACTGGCGTTGTCGCCGTGTACGCACAGAGTGTTGGCCTGCAAATGCAAGGCGCTGCCGTCACTGGCGACGAGGTTGTCGCCGCGAGCGATGGTCAGTGCCTGCTCAATGATTTTTTCTGGATCGTGATGCACCGCACCCGGCAACTGCCGCGAAACCAGATGCCCGGCGCTGTCATAAGCACGATCGGCGAACGCTTCGAACCACAGCGTCACGCCGTACTCGTCGCCCATCAACTGAGCCGCACGGTTGTCGCGGGTCGCCATCAGCATCAATGGCAGTTGGGGGTCATACGCCGCGACAGCCTGAATCACCGCCCGCAGTTGCGCCGGGTTGGCCATCATGTCGTTGTACATCGCGCCGTGAGGTTTGACGTAACTGACGCGAGCGCCCTGCGCCCGGCAAATGCCGTCCAGCGCGCCGATCTGGTAGTGCAGCAGGTCCTGAAGTTCCTGTGCGGTGTAGGCCATGGAACGACGACCAAACCCCACCAGATCCTGATAGGCCGGATGCGCGCCAATCTGCACGCCATGGCTCAGCGCCAGACTGACGGTCTTGCGCATGATGCTCGGGTCACCGGCATGAAATCCGCAGGCAATGTTGGCGCAATCAATGTACGGCATCACTTCAGCATCCAGCCCCATGGTCCAGTGACCAAAGCTTTCGCCGATATCGCAGTTCAATAGCAAGCGGCTCACGGTGGACGCTCCTGTAGGCTGTTGTAGTTTTAGCTGCGGGACATTTCGGTATATTCCGAAGATTATCAGTTACTGCGCATCGAGTTGCTTGCCACGGGTTTCCGGCAGGCTCAATGCCGCCAGGATCACTACACCGTAGGACACCGCCGCAAACGCGCCGATCCCGACGCTCAGCGGTACTTTCTGGCTGAGCAAACCGATCAGCAGCGGAAACAGCGCAGCCAATGCGCGGCCAACGTTGTAGCAAAAACCCTGGCCAGAGCCGCGAATCCGCGTCGGAAACAGCTCGGTCAGAAACGCGCCCATGCCACTGAAAATCCCCGAGGCGAAGAACCCCAGCGGGAAGCCCAGCCAGAGCATCACACCATTGCTGACCGGCAGTTGGGTGTAGAGCAGCACAATGGTGAACGAGCCGACGGCGAACAGAATGAAGTTCTTCTTGCGACCCAAAATGTCGGTCAAGTAGGCGCTGATCACATAGCCGACGTAAGACCCGACAATCACCATCGCCAGATAACCGCCGGTGCCGAGCACGCTCAGTCCGCGCTCGTTTTTCAGGAAGGTCGGCAGCCAGGAAGTGATCGCGTAGTAACCGCCCAGGGCGCCAGTGGTCAGCAACGACGCACGCAACGTGGTGCTGAGCATGCCGGGGGCGAAGATCTCGTAGAACTTCGACGGGTTGCTCGGCTCCTGCCGGGCCTTGGCCTGGCGGTAGATTTCCGGGTCCTTGACCAGTCGGCGGACGAAGATCACGAAAATTGCCGGCACGATGCCGAGGATGAACAGCGCACGCCAGGCATCCTCCGGCGGCAGCACCGAGAACAGCAGCGCATAGAGAATCGCCGTCAGGCCCCAGCCCAGGGCCCAGCCGGATTGCACCATGCCCACCGCTTTGCCGCGGTCCTTGGCGCGGATCACCTCGCCCATCAGAACCGCACCGGCAGTCCATTCACCACCGAAACCGAAGCCCATCAAGGTTCGGGCGACCAACAGTTGCTCGTAGCTTTGCGCAAACCCGCAGAGGAAGGTGAAACCGGCAAACCACAGCACCGTCAGTTGCAGGGTGCGCACGCGACCGATGCGGTCAGAGAGAATTCCGGCGACCCAACCGCCAATCGCCGAAGCGATCAGCGTGCTGGTGTGGATCAGCCCGGCCTGACCGGTGGTGATGCCCCACATGGCAATCAGTGTCGGCACCACAAAACTCAGCATTTGGGTGTCCATGCCGTCCAGGCCATAACCGATCTTGCAGCTCCAGAAGGTTCGGCGTTCCTGCTGATTGATGTTGCGATACCAGTCGAAGGGGCCGGGGCGGCTCTCGATCCTGGGTTTGGCGACATCGAGCGTGTCGGGCGCACTCATGGCAATTCTCCAGCTGAATTTTATTGGTATTGTTCAGAACACCGACGACGCCTATCGTGGGTTTGGCGCATTTTTCGACGACGGCGCCCTGCCCGTCCAACTAATAAAAACCCTGCCAAGGCATAAGAAAAAGTTGATCGCATGAACCTCAAATTTCTTGAAACCTTCGTTTGGGTCGCCCGGCTGAAAAGCTTTCGCCTGACTGCCGACAAGCTCTTCACCACCCAGGCCTCGATTTCCAGCCGCATCGCGGTGCTTGAAAGCGAGCTTGGGGTGAAGCTGTTCCTGCGCGATTCACGCGGCGTGAAGCTGACACCCGAAGGCGTGAAGGTGCTCGATTACGCCGAGCAAATGATCGACACCATGCAAGCGCTCAAGCAGTCGCTGGAAACCCGCTCAAGCAAGGTCGGACGGGTTCGCATCGGCGTGATGGACACGGTCATTCACACCTGGCTCAGCCCGTTGGTGGCGCAGATGA
The DNA here is from genome assembly GCF_003732175.1 of Pseudomonas brassicacearum. Lineage (GTDB taxonomy): Bacteria > Pseudomonadota > Gammaproteobacteria > Pseudomonadales > Pseudomonadaceae > Aquipseudomonas > Aquipseudomonas brassicacearum_G. The sequence continues at coordinate 105,346 of NZ_MOBI01000011.1, read as the reverse complement.
CCGATCACTATCCGCTGGTAGAAATCGAGTTGGTCGCCGATACCTCGCTGAATCTCTGCGATCAGCTGCAAAAAGGCTTTCTCGACCTGATTCTGCAAACTGACCTGCTGCGCCAGGAAAGCGTGCGCAGCCTGGAACTGGCCAGCCACCCGATAGGCTGGATCGTCGCCAGCAATTCGATCTACAACCGCAACTATGCGAGCGTCGCCGAGCTGGCTCGTGAACGGATCATCACCTACTCGAAAAACTCCCACCCGCATCAGGACGTGCTCAGCCTGATGCAGGCCCATGGCGTGCTCGCGCCAAAGCTCAATTGCGTGAATTCGGTGTCGGCGATTACCCGATTGCTGCGTGACGGTTTCGGTATTGGTGCCTTGCCGCCGGTGCTGGTCAGTGAAGAACTGGCCCGGGGCGAATTGACCTTGCTGGCCATCGACCAACGCCCGCCCAACCTGCAAGTGGTGGTGTCATGGCGGGTCGGCGCGGAATGGGTCGAGGAGATCGTGGCGTTGTGTCAGCACGTGGTGGAGGGCTATGCGCAGAAGGTCGGTGAGCACTACATCGTCCTGAGCAAAGACTAGGCCGACCTCTGAATAGGAGCTTTCCCACACCACAAGTAGGAATTGCTATCATTTGCATTATTATTTTAAGACGGTATTCTCAGCGCGCATTCAGCTAAACAACTGTCCAGAAGGAGTCGGACTTGATGCGCGCCTACACGCAAAAACAGCAGCAACTGCTCTCACACTGGAGCGAAGCCCTTGGCACCCAGGCTTTCCAGTCCCACCGCATCACCCTCGATCATTTGAGCAATGCGCTGGAACCCGCCGCCCAGCGCTGCTTTCAACGCCTGATCCAGGCGCTGTTCCGCGAAGGTCTGATCAACCCCGACGCCTGCGAATACGACGACAACCGCCGCTGCTGGCTGCCACTGGGCAACGGTGCACACCTGTGTTTCGATCACCTGTCCGGTGGCAGGATGAACAGTTGGGACCTACGCGGCAGCATCGTCCTGCACACCCCCGATGCACTGCCTCACAAGATCCAGTTGCCCAGCGAATTGCTTGCGCATCTCGGCACTCAGTTGAACCCGCCCGCCTCCCCGCAGGTACTGGAACGTCTGGCCCGCGAGCTGGATGACAGCTACAGCAACGACACCCTCTGCCTGGCGTTCCACCATGGATGGACCGAACGCCTGAGAGAACAGATCGGCACCGAACACGACGACAACCTGCTCGCCTGGCTCAAAGCCAGCCCCGATCACCAGAACCCGACCTCGTTGCTCGAACAGTGGGGCACGCTCGGCCATCCATGGCACCCCAACTACAAGACCAAACTGGGCTTGAGCGCCGCTCAGGTCATCGCTTTCTCGCCGGAGTTCGAAGCGAGTTTTCCGATCGTGTTGTGTGCCCTGCACCGTCAGTACGCCCACGTCGAAATGCTCGCCGGCAGCGCCGATTACTGGGATTGGTGGCAAGGTCACTTCCCGCAGGCCGCCGAACAATTGCAGCGCCATTTGCAGCAGTTGGGCCTGGAAGTAACGGACTACCTCCCGCTCCCGTCGCACCCATGGCAAGCCGATGAAGAGCTGCCAAAATCGTTCGCCAACGAGATTGCCGACAACCTGCTGATCGTCACCGACATCGTGGCCTTCACTGGCCACCCGACCATGTCCTTTCGCACGGTCGTACCGGAGGCCAGTCACGTTGCGCCGATGGTCAAACTGCCGGTGGCCTTGCGCCTGACCAGCGTGCAGCGCACGGTGTCGCCGCGCTCGGCCCGGATGGGGCCGCGCATCAGTCAGCTGTTGCTGGATATTCTCGATCAGGAGCCGCAGATTCAGCGTCTGCTGAACATCGTGCCAGAGCGCATCGGCGTGCATTACGCGCCACAACCGGCCAATGACGAACTTTCCCGGCATGCCGCCGTGCTCTACCGCGACAACCCGCTGACCCTGCTGCAAGCAGGCGAGTTGGCGATACCGGTCGGCAGCCTGTTCGCCGTCAATGAATTCGAACAGCCGTTGCTGCGCGATTGGGTACGCCTGGCCCAGGGCCGTGACGACAGCGAGGCCATGCTGGCGTTCTTCGATGACTACCTGTCGATTGCCGTACCGAGCCTGTTGGGCATTTACCTGATGTATGGCGTGGCGTTCGAAGCGCACCAGCAAAACAGCTTCATGGTGATGGGCGCTGACGGGCAGTTGAATCGACTGTTACTGCGTGACTTCGGCGACATTCGCATCGATCGCAAAACCCTGCACGCCAAGGGCCTGGATATCCAGTTGCACGATCCGAAAATGACCCTGTACGACGAGTCCGGTTTTGTCCGCGACAAACTCCTGCACACCACGTTCATGTGCCACCTCGGCGAGCTGACGTTGCTCTGTGCCCGTCACTGGAACGTATCGGAAAACATCCTGTGGGAGCGATTGGCAGCGCACGTAGCACAGTGCTTCGACACCTTGCGCGAAAATGTCGAACCGGCACGCTGGGAAATCGAACGCGAGGCCTTGCTGGAACAGGATTGGCCAGCCAAATCGTTCATGCGCATGCGCTTGCACGACAGCCACGCCGACATCGTCGGACGCCTGAGCAACCCACTGCGATCCAGCGCCCATGCTCGCTGACAGTCGCGCATTGCGACTGCTGATCGTCATCCAGTTGGTCTCCATGGGTGCCATGGAAATGAGCGGCCCGTTCTGGCCCTTGCAGATCCGGCATCTGCTCGGGCCAGAGGGCGCCGGCTACACCGCGCTGTTATCGGCGCTGGTCTATGCCGGTCCCATGCTCGCCGCCATGCTCCTGACTCCCGTGTGGGGCCGGTTGGGTGATCGCACCGGACACAAGCCGATGATCGTTCGGGCGTTGCTGGCATTGGCGTTGTGCCAAGGGTTGGCGGCTATCACCGTCGACCCGTGGCTGCTGGTGGGCATTCGCGTGATGCAAGGCGCATTGGCCGGGTTTCTCGCCGCCGCGCAAGCCTATGCCCTCGCCTGCTGCGACAGTTCCAGGCGCGGTCACACCCTCGCCCGCCTGCAATCGGCGACCGCCGTCGGCTCGTTAATCGGTCCGGTGCTGGGCGGTTGGCTGATGGATATCTCGGGATTCGCCCTGCTCTGTTATGGCGCGACGGCGATTTGCCTGCTGTGTGCACTGGGGAGTTTTTTCCTGCCGGCCGACAAGGCCCGGGCCTCGACAAAAAAACCGCTTGCGCCGGTGGCCCTGCCCAAAGGCTGGCTCGGTGGAATCCTGCTGGTGATCGTATTGATTCAGGCCGCGAAGATGATGCCGCAGCCGTTCTACGCACTGTACGTCGCCGAGATTCTGCACGCACCAAGCTGGCTGATCGGCGCCACTTATGCGGCGAGCGCCGCGACCCTGGCCATTTCCGCCCCGCTGTGGGGACGCCTGTTCGACCGCTGGCAACCGGCCTACACCTTGCGCGTCATCGAAGGCGTCGCCTGGCTATGCGCCCTGACGCTGGCGGCCACCGCACTCGCCAACGAATGGCTGGGATTTCTTGTCAGCCGGCTGGTCTGGGGCATCTGGCAAGGCGCCCTGCTGCCCGTTGCCTATGCGCTGATCGCCAACACCGTTTCTTCAAGCCAACAGGGTTTTGCCCTCGGCCTCGGCAACAGCGCGGCCAAGGCTGGCGCCTTGCTGGGTGCCGTGCTCGGCGGGATCGGCATGGGGCTGGTCGGGCTGGCCCACAGCTTCTGGCTGGTGGCGCTGACTTACGCGCTGGCCGCCATCGGGATTCGCTGGGTGCGCTCATTCACCTCCACACCCGGCCCCACACCCTTATCTACCCACACTTATCAAAACTAAAAAAAGACCACGTCATGACCCGAACCAGACTTTCTCTGTTGATTCCGCTGCTTGGCTCCTTCAGCGCCCAAACCTGGGCCGAGGAGACCGAGCAGCAACCCGGCACCTTGAACATGCAAGCCACCGTTGTTTCCGCGACTCGCAGCGAAGCGAGCATTGCCTCGATTCCAGGCTCGGTCCAGGTCATCGACGAACAGCAGGTCCGCGAGCAGAGCGGCGCGGGTCGTCGGGTCTCCGACATTCTTGGGCAATTGGTTCCGGGCCTTGCGCCGTCCAGCGGCGGGATGAGCAACTTCGGCCAGACCCTGCGCGGGCGCAACATGCTGGTGTTGATCGACGGCGTGTCGCAGAACGCTACGCGCGACAACTTCCGCCAGCTCAACAGCATCGCGCCGGCCAGCATCGAGCGCATCGAAGTGATTTCCGGCGCCAGCAGCATCTACGGTGCCGGCGCTTCGGGCGGCATCATCAACATCATCACCAAGCGCAATCAGGGCCAGGACATTGCCTACAGCAGCAAACTGGGCCTGACCAGCGGCAACAATCTCAACAGCAAAGGTTTCGCCTACGAAGCCTTCCAGAGTGCGACCGGGCGCAAGGACGCGCTGGACTGGTACGTGTCCGCCGACCTGACCCAGCGTAACGATCAGTTCGATGGCAACGGCAAGCGCATCCCCCAGGACACCTCTCAGGGCAGCAACATGGACACCGAAACCTATGACCTGCAAGGTCGTTTCGGTTACGAACTGGATGCCGACAAAAAACTCAGCCTGTCGCTGCAGGACTACAAGGACCAGCAGGACACTGACTTCACCAAAGACCCGAAAAACCTGCAGCAAGCCGTAGCGGTCAAAGGGCTGAAACTCGACGACCAGCCCTACACCCATAACCAGGCGGTCAACCTCAACTACACCGACAAGGACTTCTACGGTCAGGGCTTGCAGCTGGAAAGCTACTGGCGCCGAGCCGACGCGCTGTTCTTCCCGGACCTGTCGCGGGGCAAGGCCGGGATTGCCGACAACAACAGCGTGCAGGATGTCTACGGCTTGCGCGCGGCCATCGACACGCCGTTGCCGGCCATCGGCAGCGCTACGGGCAACCTGGTCTGGGGCGCCGACTACGATCACGAGCGCTCTCGCCAGCGTGGCGACCAGTACACCCTCAATGGGCTGACCTACACCAAGACAGGCACCACCTACGAGATGGGCCCGGATCTCGAAACCACCACCAAGGCGCTGTTCGGGCAGATGTCCTGGGACGTTGGCGACTGGACCTTGCGTGGCGGTGTGCGTCGCGAGTGGATCGAAAGTGAGGTCGCCGACAGCATCGCCTACGGTCAGATCGTCCAGACCGGTGTCCGCGCCACCCTGCCCGGCGACACCCTCAAATATGACGCCACGCTGTACAACCTGGGCGCGGTCTATCACCTGAGTGAAAATCAGGACCTCTTCGCCAATTACAGCCAGGGTTTTTCGCTGCCGGATATCCAGCGCTTCTTGCGTGACGTGAACAGTACCTTCGACATCCAGAGCCTCAACGCCCAGGCCATCAAGGTCGACAGCTACGAGTTGGGCTGGCGCGGCAACTGGGACCAGTGGCAGGCTGACGTCACTGTGTATGAAAACACCTCGGACGTGACCCAGTTCTACGATGCCAATGATCGCGTCCTGCGCCTGATCAACCAGAAGGAACGGGTGCGCGGCATCGAAAACAGCCTGACCTACCGCGCGACCGATCACTGGTCGGTGGGGGGCACTTATGCGTGGGCCAAGGGCGAGACCGAGCAGAACGGCAAATGGATCGACCTGCCGGCGACACGCATCTCGCCAGCCAAGACCACGCTGTTCGTCGGCTACACCGAAGATGACTACACCCTGCGTTTGCAAGGCATGCGCCTGGCCAGTTACGACGCTGCCGCCAAGGACGACAACGGGCGCGACATCAAGGGCTATACGCTGGTGGACTTGCTGGGTTCCGTGCGATTGCCGGTCGGGCGTCTCGAAGGCGGGGTGTATAACCTGACCGACCGCACGTACGTCAACCTGTTCGCCCAGGCCAACGCCAAAGCGCCGTACGCCAATGCCGAAGGCCGTACGTTGAGTATGAGCTACTCGATTGATTGGTAAATAAAGCAGGAGCCGGCTTGCCGGCTCCTGCACTTTCGACGGAGTTACAAACCGCGCAAATCGCGCTCTTCGATCGGCCTGCTCTGGCGCAGGCGCTTGCCGCCCAACACCACCCAGTCGATCAGGCGGAACAGACATTCCAGACCGAACGACAGCAGCATCGCCCCGCTCAGCCCCCAGCCCATGGCTTCAGGCGTCAGCAACAGCTGGTAGCTGTAGCCATTCCAGGTTTCCTTGCGAATATCCGGGTCAGCCGCCAACACCACCTGCAAGACACGGATGTACCACGGGCCTTGCATGGCCTGGAATTGCTTGTCCAGCGCCAATTGGCGAGTGAGCAAGGTGCTCAGGCTGTCAGCATCACTGCGAAACACCGGATCGTCACTGGCACGGTAATGAGCGACCAGAGCTTGCAGGTCGCCCTTGAAGAACTGCTCGGCAGTGCCTTGAAAACCCCGCAAGCCGGTCTGCGCTTCGATCAGATGCGCCTCGACCCGCTTGGCGTAATCGTTGATGAAACCCGGCACCTGCACACCCACCAACAGGCCGATTGCAAACAACACCAGCCGCAAATAACTGAGCAACATAGAAAGGTGTTCCTTATTCGGTCTTGCCCTGACTGACGCATTCACCGCGTCGCCACAGGCTCCATTGGCCCGGTTCGTAACGGGTCCAGGTTTCGTTTTCGGTCAAGGGTTCGGTGGCAATGACCGTCACCACATCGTTGGGTGTGGTTTCGGCCTGGAAGTCGACGATAACGTCCACATCCTTCAAGCGTGCCGGACCAAACGGTGCGCGTCGGGTGATCTGCGCCAATTTGGTCGAGCAATAACAGAACAGCCAGTCGCCATCGCTCAACAGGCAGTTGAACACACCTTTGCTACGGTATTCGGCGCACGCCGCCACCAGGCTCGGTAGCAACTGCTCGACTTCAACCGGCTCCGGGAAGGCTTCACGTACGCGGTTGAGCACATCGCAGAACGCCGCTTCGCTGTCGGTGTCGCCAATGGGTCGGTAAAAACTGGCAGTCGCCTGGAAGTCGGTCAGTTGGCCGTTATGCGCAAAACACCAGTTGCGTCCCCACAATTCACGCACGAACGGGTGAGTGTTGGACAGGCAGACCTTGCCGACATTGGCCTGGCGGATATGCCCGATCACCACTTCGCTCTTGATTGGATAGCGCTGCACCAGCAGCGCGACTTCGGAATCGCAACTCGCCGCCGGGTCCTGAAACAAGCGCAGGCCGCGGCCTTCATAGAACGCGATGCCCCAACCGTCCCGGTGCGGGCCGGTTCGACCGCCACGCTGCATCAGCCCGGTGAAGCTGAACACGATATCGGTCGGTACATTGGCGCTCATGCCCAATAATTCACACATGCCTGGACTCTCGCTTCAATGCCGGGGCAACGTCAAAGACGGGGTTCTACTCGCGAACGCTGGGGGTTACTCGGAACCGGCGGACGGCCATAACGATCATCGCCGGCACCGCCGAAGGGCTGGTCATCATCTGGATCGGCAGCCTTGGCAGCGGCTTTCGCGGCGGCTTCCCGCTCCTTGCGAGCATTGGAGGCGCGCTCGATGGGAAAGCGGATCAACGCGAAGATCAGGTAAATGCCGAAGGCGATCATGCTGTACATGACCAGGTCGGAAATCGCGCGCCAGATGTTGTTACCGACCTTGAACAGCAGGTCCAGGGCAGTAATGGCGATGGCCGGGGCGAATTTTTCCTTCACCGGGTCGATAATGGTCGGGCTGAACAACAGCACGACCATGAGCAGACGCAGTGGCTCGCGCAACCAGCGCCACATCCAGCGGGTCAGGCGCATCCACACCAACAGGCAGCCTAAAGCGGCAAAGGCGTAAAGGCCCCAAGCGATCAGATAGTCGTTCTCGGTCATGGTGTCCATGGCAAGGCAGGCAAAGAGGCGCTTATGATAACGGCTTTTCACCGATCAGGCTGCCCCGCTGTCTGTGAAGCCATTTTTACATTACGCCCGAGAGTCCTTCATGCCCCTATCCGCCCACGTTTGCAGCGCCCCGATTGCCCACAAGGCCGACGGCGATGACCCGTACGCCTGGCTGCAGGAGCGCGACAGCGCACAGGTGCTCGACTACCTCAAGGCTGAAAACAGCTATCAGGAAGCACAACTAGCCGACCAGGCCGAGCTGCGAGAAACCCTGTTCAACGAAATAAAAAGCCGGATTCTCGAAACCGACCTGTCGCTGCCGTCCCCATGGGGGCCCTACCTTTATTACACCCGTACCGTCGCCGGTGACGAATATGCCCGGCATTACCGCTGCCCGCGCCCGACCGACGACAGCCTGCAGGTCGACGAAAGCCAGGAACAACTGCTGCTCGACCCCAATGTGTTGGCCAATGGTGGTTTTTTCTCGCTGGGCGCCTTCAGCATCAGTCCGGACCACCAGCGCCTGGCCTACAGCCTCGATACCAGCGGTGAAGAGATTTACACGCTGTTCGTCAAGGAGCTGTCCAACGGCAAGGTCAGCGAACTGGCGTTCGAGAATTGCGACGGCAGCATGACCTGGGCCAACGACAGCCTGACGCTGTTTTTCGGCGAGCTGGATGACACCCATCGCCCGCACAAGCTGTTTCGTTATCGTCTCGACGGGACCGCCGCCGAAGAAGTTTTCTTTGAACCGGACGGGCGGTTTTTCCTGCACTGCTACCGCGCAAGCTCCGAACGCCAGCTGCTGCTGTCGCTGGGCAGCAAAACCACCAGCGAAGTCTGGGTGCTCGATGCGTCGCAGCCACAACAGGCCTTCACCTGCCTGGCGCCACGGGTTGAAGATCACGAGTACGACGTCGACCACGGCAAGCTCGACGACCAATGGACCTGGCTGATTCGCAGCAACCGCGACGGCATCAACTTTGCGCTGTATCAGGCTGCCGACACCGGGGTTGCGCCAACCGAAAGCGACTGGCAAAACCTGACCCCTCACAGCGACACGGTGATGCTTGACGGCATGAGCCTGAATGCTTCGGCCATGACCCTGAGCCTGCGCGAAGGCGGTTTGCCGATCATCGAAGTTCACCCGCAAGGCCTGCCCGCTTATCGCGTGCAACTGCCGGATGCGGCCTACAGCCTGCATGTGCAAAACAGCCTGGAGTTTGCCAGCGACAAGATCCGTCTGCGCTACGAGGCGTTGAATCGCCCGGCGCAGATTCGTCAGCTCGACCTTGCCAGCGGCGAGCAGAAGGTGCTCAAGGAAACCCAGGTGCTTGGCCCCTTCGACGCCGATGCCTACGTCAGTCAGCGCCTGTGGGCGACCGCGCCCGATGGCACACAGGTGCCGATCAGCCTGGTGGTCAAACGCGAAATGCTCGGCAAACCGACGCCGCTTTACCTCTACGGCTATGGTGCCTACGGTGAAAGCCTCGACCCGTGGTTCTCCCATGCGCGCCTGAGCCTGCTCGATCGCGGTATTGCCTTCGCCATCGCCCACGTGCGCGGCGGCGGTGAGCTGGGCGAAGCCTGGTATCGCGCCGGCAAGCAGGAGCACAAGCAGAACACCTTCAACGACTTCATCGCCTGCGCTGAACACTTGATCGCCAACGGCTTCACCACCGCCAAACAACTGGCCATCAGTGGCGGCAGTGCCGGCGGATTGCTGATCGGCGCGGTGCTCAACCAGCGCCCGGAACTGTTTGCGGCGGCAATTGCCGAGGTGCCGTTCGTCGACGTGCTGAACACCATGCTCGACCCGGACCTGCCGCTGACCGTCACTGAATACGACGAGTGGGGCAATCCTGAAGAGCCAGCAGTTTATGATCGGATCAAGGCGTACGCGCCGTACGAGAACGTCAGCGCTCACGCCTATCCGGCAACCCTGGTGATCGCCGGCTACAACGACAGCCGTGTGCAGTATTGGGAAGCGGCCAAGTGGGTGGCCAAGTTGCGAGCGACCAAATCCGACAATAATCTGTTGCTGCTCAAGACCGAACTGGGCGCCGGGCATGGCGGGATGAGCGGGCGTTATCAGGGATTACGTGACGTAGCCCTCGAATACGCATTTGTTTTCAAGGTATTGGGGATCGCCTGAGGAACTCTGTAAGGCGTACAGGTCTTAAATGTGGGGGCGAGCTTGCTCCGGGCGGCGATCCGACGATGGTGGCATTACATTCAACATCGATGTTGGCTGAACCACCGCTATCGCGAGCAGGCTCGCTCCCACAAGGGATTGGCAATTACCGACAAAACCCGAACCCGCAACAGACACAAGAAAAAGACCGTGATGACATGTCAGAACCGACCCTGTTGAACAAAGAAATTCGCGACTGGCTGATGGACTGTGGCCTGTTCGATCAACTGCAACTGGCCGATTTCACGGCGGCTGCCGGCTACTTCAGCATCAGCACCATCGCCGAGGGCGAAGAGATCTTCCACGAGGGTGATGCCGGCAGCTTCATGTGCATCATTCACTCGGGTCAGGTGGCGGTGCAGAAAACCAATAGCGACGGCAAGCCGGTGACGATCGCAACGCTGCGCAGCGGCCGGGCATTCGGCGAAATGGCCGTCCTCGACGGCGAGCGGCGTTCGGCCAGTTGCGTGGCAGCGAGCAATTGCCAACTGCTCAACCTGGGCAAGGACTCGCTGGAAAAGATGCTCAACGATGCACCGAAAATCGCCGCGAAGATCATCCGCGCCATTGCCGTGTCGCTGTCCAAACGCCTGCGCATGGCCGACGGCCAATTGCTCTCGCAACAGATTTAACCGCCGGGGGATTTGTTTTTTTGCTGAATCTGCTCAAGCCCCGGCAAGGTCTGGTCCTTGGGCGGGTTGGGCATTTCGATCGGTGGCAACAACGGTTCACCGCCGCTACTGCTGCCGACCTTGGGCACAGTGGTCGGGGTAATCTGCGGGTATGGCGTAGGGGTTGCGGTGCCGGGTGAACCGGGGGCCGCTGACGGTGTAACAGGGACCGTTTGCAACTCTTGCGCCTGCGCTGCACTTATCGAGAGCGCGGCCAACACAATGACCGTTAGAATGGTGCGCTTCATCAATGGCTCCGTTGCCCTTGCTTGTGACCTTAAGGCTACTCCCAACCGCGCAAGATTGCCCTTCTCAATGCCGGTTTCTCCTCCCTGATGCCAGTTTCCCTCCTTTAAAGAGAGCCCCATGAAACGTTTCGTTCTGCTCGACACCACCCCGATCCCCGAAAACGGCGGTGCCCTGTGCCTGTTCGAGGACGGCGAAGATTTCGTCATCAAGATCCAGGGCGGTGACGGCGGACAATTGATGAACACCCGCATGCACGGTTCCGAAGACGCCCTGGCCGAGATTCCTTGTCGCAAGGTCGCCGGCCGTCCGAATTCACGGGTGCTGATCGGTGGTCTCGGCATGGGATTCACCCTCGCTTCGGCGCTCAAGCACCTGGGCAAGACCGCTGAAGTGGTGGTCGCCGAACTGGTACCTGGGGTAGTCGAGTGGAACCACGGGCCGCTGGGCGAAAAGTCCGGGCGACCGCTGCTCGACCCGCGCACGGTGATCCGCATGGAAGACGTGGCCAAGGTCCTGCAGGCCGAGCCGCAAGGTTTCGACGCCATCATGCTCGACGTCGATAACGGCCCCGAAGGCCTGACCCAGAAAGCCAACAGCTGGCTGTACTCGGCCGGCGGCCTGAGCGCCTGCGCCAAGGCCCTGCGCCCCAAAGGCGTGCTCGCGGTATGGTCGGCCAGCGCTGACCGGCAGTTTTCCGAGAAATTGAAAAAAGCCGGCTTCAAGTCCGAAGAAGTGCAAGTCTTCGCCCACGGCAACAAAGGCACCCGACACACGATCTGGATTGCCGAGAAGCTCAAGAGCTGAGCGTGGGCCTGTCATCACTTATTTCCTAGGCCGCGTTGCGCCTGAAAACGAGCCAGGCAAGGCGCAGTCCGCTGGCAATGGTTCTTCCCTTGCCAAGGACTGCAACGCAGCCTGGCACGTTTTCAGGCACAACCCGAAGGGCCGGGCCTGCTGTGGCGCAGGGCGGCGTTGCTCGGAGCTTGTTTGGAATGACCAAACCACGCTCCTCGCGTCTTGCCCTGCACCACAGCAGACCCGGCGCGGCCTAGGAAATAAGTGATGATAGGCCCTACACTCTCGTTATTACCGTCATTAGTCTTTTTACAAAGGTGAACCCATGAGTTCGTCAACGCCTCCCTCCAACACGGCCAAACTGGACCGCATCCTCGCCGACGCCCAGCGCGACCGTGAAATGGGTTACCGCGACAAGGCCCTGAAGATGTACCCGCACGTCTGCGGACGCTGTGCCCGTGAGTTCTCCGGCAAGCGTCTGAGCGAGCTGACCGTGCACCACCGCGACCACAACCACGACAATAACCCGCAGGACGGCTCCAACTGGGAGCTGCTGTGCCTGTACTGCCACGACAACGAACACTCGCGCTACACCGACCAGCAGTACTTCGGCGACGGCTCGCTGAGCACACCGAAAATCGCCAAGGCAACGCATAACCCGTTCGCCGCGTTGGCCGGGTTGATGAAAAAAGACGACTGACGTGCAAAGTCCCGAACGTCATCGGGACTTTTCAAACTCGGTACCTGCCGCAAGCAGCTTGTATCCAACATGAAACTTTCATCAGAAAGTCTGGCAACTTTTATTGGCAAAATTGGACACCCGGTAATGATCTTTTCATTAGGTAACCGAAATGTCCCGTATTTTGACCATAGAAGACGATGCCGTGACGGCCAGGGAAATTGCAACCGAGTTGCAAAGCCACGGATTTGAAGTGGATTGGGTGGACAATGGCCGTGAAGGTCTGGTGAGTGCCGTCAGTGGCAATTATGACCTGATCACGCTCGACCGCATGCTCCCCGAGCTTGATGGCCTGGCCATTGTCACCACGCTGCGTGCCATCGGCGTGGCGACTCCGATTCTGATGATCAGTGCCCTCTCCGATATTGACGAACGCGTACGCGGCCTGCGCGCAGGTGGCGACGATTACCTGTCCAAGCCGTTCGCCACCGATGAGATGGCAGCACGTGTCGAAGTGCTGCTACGGCGTAAAAGCCCGGTCGGAAAGTTCGAAACCACCCTCAAAGTCGCCGACCTGGAGCTCAACCTGATCAGCCACGAAGCCAATCGTGCCGGTCAGCCGCTGAGTCTGCTGCCTACCGAGTACAAACTGCTGGAATTCATGATGCGCAATCCAGGACAAGTTCTCTCGCGGATGATGATTTTCGAAGAAGTATGGGGTTATCACTTCGACCCGGGAACCAACCTGATCGACGTGCATATCGGGCGCCTGCGCAAGAAGATCGATCCTCCCGGCCTGACTCCCTTGATCCGGACGATGCGAGGCTCGGGCTATGTCATTGCTGACCCCCTCTAAAGGCTGGAGCTCTTCGACCAGTCGCTTGCTGGCGCTCTACAGTACGTTGTTCGTGATCTGGAGCGGTGTCCTGATGGGCGGACTCTATTACGAAGTTTCCGGCTACATGAACCGTCTGGCCAAACACTCGTTGATGCAGCGCCAGCACCTGCTCTCGCGTTTTCAAGGCGATCAACTGATCGAAGCGCTGACCACCAGCATGCAGTTCGATATGCCGAACGTGGATGCCTTTGGGGTATTCGACAGCCAAAAAAAACCGCTGAACGGAGCGATCCGGAAAATCCCTGCACAACTGCCTCTGGACGGCCAGATTCACGAATTGAACAGCTGCGTAGATTCCGACGATCCCGCGCTGCCGCAGTCCAGTTGTTATGCCATCGCGACCCACATCCAGAATGACCGCTGGCTGGTACTGGTTCGGGATAACGGTTCATTACTCGCAGTCACCCTGATCATTTGGCATGCACTGCTCTGGGGTATTTCCTTGACCATCATTCCCGGTATCGCGGCCTGGCAACTGTTGCGCCGCCGCCCACTGCACCGGATTCGAGCAATTCAGGCCAGTGCGCAATCCATTGTCGCCGGCAAACTGACCCATCGTCTGCCGCTGTCGGACCGACGCGACGAACTGGATATGCTCGCGGCTATCGCCAATGCCATGCTTGAACGCATCGAGCGGTTGCTGAATGAAGTCAAAGGCACCTGCGACAACATTGCGCATGACTTGCGCACCCCCCTCACCCATATACGGACGCAGCTCGAGCGCATTCAACAACAGGCCAGTGAAGGTTCGCCGCAAGCCTTGCAAATGAACAAGGTCATTGCCGAAGCCGATACGTTGATGGCGCGCTTTCGCGGCCTGCTGCGCATCTCTGAACTGGAAGATCATCAGCGTCGCTCCGAGTTCATCCAGTTCGATCCAATGATGTTGTTGAAGGAGCTTCATGACTTCTATTTGCCGCTTGCCGAGGAGCGCCAACTCACCCTGCTGTTGCAGCTACCGCAATCGCTGCCGTCCCTGGACGGCGACCGGGCATTGCTGTTCGAAGCGCTGGCCAACCTGCTGAGCAACTCGATCAAGTTCACACCGCACGGCGGTGAGGTCATCCTCAAGGCCGTCAGTAATGAAGGCAGCACACGGATCGAAGTGTTGGACTCCGGCCCGGGAATTCCTCCCGCTGAACGAGAGGCGGTATTCCAGCGGTTCTATCGCTGCGACAGCACTCACCAGCAGAGCGGCTTCGGACTGGGGCTATCGATTGTTGCAGCGATCATCGATCTGCACGGGTTCAGACTGGAGGTCGGAACCCGTGAGCATGGAGGCGCTCGGCTGATTCTGGATTGTCGACCTGATTAGATCCGGTTCGGGCAAAGCCTTAGTGCGCTGATCTGGCCAGTTGCAGTAGCGCACGACGGCCCCCTGGAAGGGGTTACCCCGGCATGCATCTAAAGTCGCCAGTCTGCGCGACTTGTTGACCGTGGGAGTCCTCCAGACGCGCACTGACTTCCTGCCCCAGACTCGACTCCACCAGTGTGTAGTGTTCGCCCGCCTTGAATTGGTTGTAGTGGACCTCACCTTCGCAGTCCTGCTGGTTCGAGTCACCACTCGGGATCTCGAACAGCGTCACGGCCAGATCATGAGCACCGGGGGTCACTTCGAAAAAGCGTCCGTCATCGATACGTTTGCCATCCACCCGTTCTGCCAGCATGTCATTGGGTGCCTCATCCCGAAGCCCGATCCAGGCCATGCCCGGATCAGGTGTTGGCATCGGGCCGGCACAGGCAGACAACAGACAGGCCACGCTCAGGCCAGGAATCAGCAGCAGTTGTTTAAGTGTCATCGAATGACTCTCTCTCATGTAAAAAACACAGACCTCGGCATGCCTGAAGGTCAATCACCAATCGTTGGAAAGCCGGCCTACAAACACTTGAAGCGGTCGCTTTGCGCGACTTGCTTGCCGTGGGAGTCCATCAGGCGGGCGCTGGCGGACAGACCCTCGCTCGACGTATTTATCTGGTAATGCTCACCAGCCTGAAAGTCGCTGTATTGAAGATGCCCCATGCAAGTTGGCTCAACCGAGCTGCCATCTGCCCCGGTCAGCAGCGTCATCTGCAGACGATGAGCACCAGGCTTTACCTCGAAATAGCGACCATCGTTGACTCGCCGGCCATCAACCCGATCCGCCAGCAAACTGCTGCTCGAGGGTTGTTGCAGGCCAATCCAGGCTTCGCTCGGATCGGACTTGGGGACCGGCCCCGCACAGGCGGACAACAGGCAGACCAGGCCAAGATTTGAAATCAGTAACAGGGGTTTGAGTGTCATTGAAGAAAACCTCGCAAGTGACAGCCGATGTCGACGGCAGGGTTGAAAGCAGCCCATCGGCTTGAGCGTCAGAGTGGCGAGATAGGCAGGTGCAGACAAATGAATCCAGGTGAAAGGATTTTCAGGAATTCGGTAAAAGTTTCTTCATCCCGATGAAGGCAAATTGTTAGTTTGCAAGCGCAAGACTGCCGAGGATTGCAACTCAACTCCTCGGAGGTTTACGGCATGCTCGGGCTGGTAAAGACTGCACTGCTAAAGCCCTACACGTTTATCGTGCTGGCAATTTTCATCTGCATCATCGGGCCCATGGCTGCGCTGCGCACACCTACCGATGTCTTCCCTGACATCGGTATTCCGGTGATTGCAGTGGTCTGGCAATACAACGGACTGGCCCCGCAGGATATGGCCGGACGAGTGATCTATACCTATGAACGCTCCCTGAGCACCACGGTCAACGACATCGAACATATCGAGTCGCAATCGCTGCCGGGCATGGGCATCGTCAAGATTTTCTTCCAGCCAGGCGTCGATATCCGTACCGCCAATGCCCAGGTTACGGCGGTGTCACAGACAGTCCTGAAACAGATGCCCCCGGGGATTACCCCGCCGCTGATCCTGAACTACAGCGCCTCCACGGTGCCAATCCTGCAGATGGCGTTCTCCAGCCCGACCCTATCGGAAGCGAAAATTCGCGACCTGGTGCAGAACAATATCCGCCTGCCACTGACTTCGGTCCCGGGCTTGGCGATCCCCACCCCCATGGGCGGCAAACAGCGCCAGATCACCCTCGACCTCGACCCTCAGGCGCTGGCCGCCAAGGGGCTCTCGGCCCAGGACGTGGGTAACGCGTTGGCGGCTCAAAACCAGATCATCCCGGTGGGCACCGCCAAGCTCGGCCCCAACGAATACACAGTGCTGCTCAACAACAGTCCGCAAGCCATCGACGAACTCAACGACCTGCCGATCAAGACCGTCGACGGCGCGCTGATCACCATCGGCCAGGTGGCCCACGTGCGTGACGGCTCACCGCCACAGACCAATATCGTGCGAGTCGACGGCCGACGCGCCGTGCTGATGCCAGCCTTGAAGAACGGCAACATCTCCACCTTGTCGATCATCGATGGCATTCGCCAGATGCTGCCTCGCATCAATGAAACCCTACCGCCATCACTCAAGACTTCACTGCTGGGCGATGCTTCGGTGTTCGTCAAACAGTCGGTGGGCAGCGTAGCCCGGGAAGGCATCATCGCCGCCCTGCTGACCAGCGCGATGATCCTGCTGTTTCTCGGCAGCTGGCGTTCGACCCTGATCATCGCCGCCTCGATTCCGCTGGCGGTACTGTCGGCCATCGCCCTGCTGGCCGCCGCCGGCCAGACCCTGAACGTCATGACCCTTGGAGGGCTGGCGCTGGCGGTGGGGATTCTGGTGGACGATGCCACGGTGACCATCGAGAACATCAACTGGCATCTGGAACAAGGCAAGGCCGTGAAAACTGCGATCCTCGACGGTGCGAAACAGATTGTCGGTCCGGCCTTCGTGTCGCTGCTGTGTATCTGCATCGTGTTCGTGCCGATGTTCCTGCTGCAGGGCATCGCCGGATACCTGTTCCGGCCGATGGCCCTGGCGGTGATCTTCGCCATGGCCAGTTCGTTCATCCTCTCGCGGACGCTGGTGCCGACCCTGGCGATGTTCCTGCTCAAACCCCATGTGCCCGAGCAAGGTCCAGGGCATCACCCGGAAGATGAATTCATCAATCATCATGAGGGCGAACATCACCACACACCTCGGCATCCGTTGCTGCAAGCGCTGCTGAATTTCCAGCAGGGATTCGAACACCGATTCTCCAACCTGCGAGACACCTACTACGGACTGCTGGAACTGGCTCTGGAATACCGCAAGCGATTCCTGCTGGGATTTCTGGCCTGTGTCCTGGCTTCCTTTGCGCTGCTACCGAGCCTGGGCCAGGACTTTTTCCCGGCCACCGACGCCGGCGCGCTGTCTTTGCATGTGCGCTTGCCGCTGGGCACGCGGGTCGAGGAAAGCGCTGCGGCCTTCGACCGGATCGAAGCACGCATTCGCGAGATCATTCCGGCCGAGCAACTGGACACGATCGTCGACAATATCGGTATCCCGCTGAGCGGCATCGACATGGCCTACAGCAACAGCGGCACCATCGGTCCGCAGGATGGTGACATTCAAGTGACCCTCAAAACGGAACACAGCCCCACCGCCGACTATGTGAAGAAGCTGCGCGAGGCCTTGCCCGAAAGCTTCCCCGGCAGCCATTTCGCCTTTCTACCGGCGGACATCAGCAGTCAGATCCTCAACTTCGGCGCACCGGCGCCGCTGGACGTGAAAATCTCCGGCCCCAATAGCGATGCCAACCGTGCCTATGCAGTGGAACTGGAACGACGCCTGCAACATGTAGCCGGAATTGCCGACCTGCGAATCCAGCAGTCCACCGGTTATCCATCGCTGCAAGTCAAGGTCGACCGACTGCGGGCCAATGGCCTGGGTATCACCGAACGTGACGTGACCAACAGCATGGTCGCGTCCTTGGCCGGCAGCTCCCAGGTCGCGCCGACCTTCTGGCTCAACCCGGCCAACGGCGTGTCGTATGGAGTGGTCGCGGCGACGCCACAATATCGCCTGGACAGCCTGCCATCGCTGGAAGCGTTGCCGGTTACCGGCAGTGACGGCCGTTCGCAGATCCTCGGCGGCCTGGCGAGCATTTCCCGGGTGCAGAGCGAGGCGGTCGTCAGCCACTACAACGTCATGCCGACCCTGGATCTGTACGCCAACGTGCAGGGCCGTGACCTCGGCGGCGTGGCCAAGGACATCCAGAAAGTTTTGGACGACACCGCTTCCTTGCGCCCCAAGGGCTCGGTGATCAGCCTGCACGGGCAGATCGACGCGCTGCATGAAGCCTTCAGCGGTTTGAGCTTCGGCCTATTGGGCGCGGTGGTGCTGATTTACCTGCTGATCGTGGTCAACTTCCAATCCTGGGTCGATCCGTTCGTGATCATCACCGCCCTGCCCGCGGCGCTCGCCGGGATTGTCTGGATGCTCTTTCTCAGTGGCACCTCGTTATCGGTGCCGGCACTGACCGGGGCAATCCTCTGCATGGGGGTGGCTACCGCTAACTCGATTCTGGTGGTGAGTTTCTGTCGCGAACGCCTGGCGGAACATGGCGATGCCCTCAAGGCGGCGCTGGAAGGCGGCTACACGCGCTTTCGCCCGGTGTGCATGACGGCCCTGGCGATGATCATCGGCATGCTGCCGCTGGCCCTGTCCGAAGAACAGAACGCGCCACTGGGCCGTGCCGTCATCGGCGGCCTGATCCTCGCGACCACTGCCACTCTACTGTTCGTTCCGGTGGTGTTCAGCCTGGTCCACGGACGTCAATCTCGCGCTATTGCTGAAGAAAACCTTGCTGGAGAAAGCTCTCATGTCGCCTGATCAAAAACCTTCGCGCAAACGCCTGATGCTGGTGGGTATCGGCGGCCTGACCCTGGCGGCTCTGCTGGTCGCCAACGGCCTGGCTGCCCGCACCCGCCATGAAAAAGCCGTTGCCGCCTGGACCGAAACTGCGGCCATGCCCTTAGTCAGCGTGTTCCAGCCGCAACAGAACGTGCATGGCGACAGCCTGCGTCTGCCGGCGCATCTGGAAGCCTGGAGCAAGGCACCGATTCATGCCCGGGTCAGCGGCTACCTCAAGGACTGGAAAACCGACATTGGCACTCCGGTCAAAGCCGGGCAGATCCTCGGAGAAATCGACAGCCCGGACCTCGATCAGCAGGTCGCGCAGACCCATGCGCGGCTGATCCAGGAGCAGGCCAACGCACGCCTCGCCGAAACCACTGCGACCCGCTGGCAAAACCTGCTGGCAACGCATTCGGTGTCGCGTCAGGAAGCCGATGAAAAAAGCTCCAACGCCGCAGCGGCCAAGGCCAACGCCCAGGCCGCCGCCGCCGATTACGCCCGGGTCTCGGCGCTGGAAGACTACAAAACCATCCGCGCGCCGTTCGCCGGGACCATCACTGCTCGCAACACTGACATCGGCCAGTTGATCAAGGCTGACAGCGACAGCGATCCGGAGCTATTCGACATCGCCGACACCCATCAGCTGCGCCTCTATGTGCCGGTGCCGCAGAACTACGCCAGCGTAATCCGCCCCGGCATGCAAGCCGAATTGATTGTGCCGGAACACCCCGGCCAGCACTTCAGCGCCAGGCTGATCGGTGACTCCACCGCCGTCGACCGCCGCTCCGGGACCTTGCTCGCACAGTTTGTCGCTGACAACCCGGATGGGGCGTTGCTGCCCGGCGATTATGCCGAAGCCACTCTGCAGATTCCGGCCGACACCCATGGCGTGAGCATTCCCGCCAGCGCGCTGATCTTCCGCGCCCAGGGCACTCAAGTGGCAGTGCTCGACCCGGACAACCATGTGCACCTGCGCGATATTCATATCGGCCTGGACCTGGGCGAGCGCCTGGTCATCGACCAGGGCTTGAAGCCTGCCGACCGCGTCGTCGACAACCCGCCGGATGCGTTGCGTGAAGGCGATTCCGTACAACTGGCCGACGCTGGAGGTTCTCATGCGCCCAAGGCTTGAGCCTCTCGCCGCAGTGCTGGCAATGGCGCTGACGCTGCAAGGCTGTTCACTGGCGCCGACCTACAAGGCGCCGCCGATCGACTTGCCCGCGCAATACCGCGAACAGACCAGCGACGGTCCCTGGCACATGGCCAAACCCGCCGAACAGCTGTCTTCGCAATGGTGGCAGTTGTACCAGGACCCGCGTCTGGACAACCTGCAACAGCAACTGCTCAAGACCAACCCGGACCTGGCGGCAGCCCTCGCGCACTTTGATGCGGCGCAGGCTTATGCCGGCCAACTGCATGCCGGGCTGTTCCCACAGGTCACCGCCAGTGCGCAGCCGCTGCGCCAGCGCCAGTCGGACAACCGACCATTACGCGGGGACACCCAACCGTCGGTGTACAACAGCAATACCGCAGGCTTTGCGCTGAACTTCGACCTCGACCTGTGGGGGCGAATTCGCAATCAGGTGGCCGCAGGCTTTGCTCAGGCCCAGGCATCCGCCGACGACCTCGCCGCCGCCCGCTTGAGCCTGCAGCATCAACTGGCAACGCTGTATGTCCAGCTCAATGGCCTCGATGCCCAGAGCAAGATCCTCGCCAGTTCCCTCGATGATTACGGCCAGGCATTGCAACTGACCCACGACCGCTATCAGGGAGAAATCGCCTCGGAACTCGATCTGACCCGAGCCCAGAGCCAACTGGCCGAGGCCAAGGCACAACTGGACGATGTCCGTGCGCAACGCAATCTGACCGAACATGCGATCGGTGAGCTGGTTGGCCAACCGGCCAGTGATTTCCATCTGGACGCAATCAGCCAGGCCCTGAATCTGCCATCGATACCCGGCGCGCTTCCGAGCACCTTGTTGCAACGACGCCCGGACGTCGCAGCAGCCGAGCGAAGAGTCTTTGCCGCCAACGCCAGCATTGGTGTCGCCCGAGCGGCCTGGTACCCGGACTTCAGCCTGACGGGGCTGCTCGGAGGGCAAACCGCTGGCAGCGGCAATCTGCTGGCTGCCGGCAACCGCTATTGGGCGCTTG
Source organism: Pseudomonas brassicacearum (assembly GCF_003732175.1). Lineage (GTDB taxonomy): Bacteria > Pseudomonadota > Gammaproteobacteria > Pseudomonadales > Pseudomonadaceae > Aquipseudomonas > Aquipseudomonas brassicacearum_G. Next base: position 84,079 of record NZ_MOBI01000011.1, on the reverse strand, counting down.
GGCCGTTGGTCAATCTGCCGATTTTCGACGGCGGTCGCCTTGATGCCAACGAACGTCAAGCCAAGGCCGAATTTGAAGAAGCGGCCGCCCATTACCGCAGTCAGGTGTTGCGAGCGGTACGCGAAGTCGAAGACAACCTCGCGCAAATGCGTGACCTGCAGCGCGAGGCGGAGGATGAGCAGGCAGCCGTCAATGCCGCGCAAACGACTCAAACGTTGGCCATGAACAGCTATGAAGCCGGAGCCGTGAACTATCTGGACGTAGTGACCGCACAAACCTCTGCCCTGCAGGCACAACGACGTTTGCAGGATCTGCAGACCCGGCAGTTACAGGCGAGCGTTGGATTGGTCGTGGCTTTGGGTGGCGGTTGGAGCAACGGCAGCTGACCGACAGTCGAGATTGATGCTGGATGTACCGGCCCTATCGCGAGCAAGCTCGCGAGAGGCATTGCCCACGCACCGCCAATCTCGAAACTGACCGTTCCCACCCAATCCCCGTATAATCGCGGTTTTTCTCGAAGGGCACCCCGCTCGTGGCAAACAAACGGTACAGCTGCATTGGTTTGTATAACCCCAAATCACCGGAGAACGTCGGTTCGGTGATGCGCGCCGCCGGCTGTTACGGCGTGGCGTCGGTGTTCTACACCGGCAAGCGTTATGAACGCGCCCGTGACTTTGTCACCGACACCAAGAAAATCCACCACGACATTCCGCTGATCGGCATCGACGACCTGAAGAAAATCCTCCCGCTGGGCTGCGTCCCGGTGGCGGTCGAGCTGGTCGATGGCGCCCGCTCGCTGCCTGAATACACCCATCCGGACCGTGCGCTGTATATCTTCGGCCCGGAAGACGGCTCGCTCGATAAAGAGATTCGCGAGTGGTGCGAAGACGTGGTCTACATCCCGACCACCGGTTGCATGAATCTGGCCGCCACCGTCAACGTGGTGCTTTACGACCGCATGGCCAAGGGCAATAACACCCGTTCCGGTCCAAAATTTCGCTGATACGCTGAGCGCGGGATGGAACAAGACGGCCGACCGCACAGTCAGCTGTATAGCCATTGCCCCTGAGGAGACAGATCATGAGCGACATCAAACGCGTAGAACCCACGCCGCTCCAGACGCCACCGACGCAAAACGTCCAGGGCTGGGAACGCATCGCGAGCACGGCCGGCGGTGTGGTGATGGTCGGCAAAGGCCTGCGCCGTGGTGGCGTGTTCGGGCTGATCGAGGTGGCGCTCGGCGGTGTAGCCCTGGCTCGCGGCATCACCGGCCACAGTTCGGCAAAAAGCTTCTTCGAAAAAAGTCGTCAGGACATGAACAACGCCCGTTCGAAAATCGAACGGGCCGGCGCAGAGCTCAAAACCCTTAAAGCCAATGCAGATGCGGCAACCCGTAGATGATCGTTCCCACGCTCCCGCGTGGGAATGCAGCCCGTGACGCTCTGCGTCACATCCAAAAGCGGACGCAGAGCGTCCAATGAGGCATTCCCACGCAGAGCGTGGGAACGATCTACAGAGTTGATCAGGTCGTTAGCGAAGCAACTCGGTATCCAGCACTTTCGACGGCTCACCGATAATGCTCTCGGCCAGCACCACAAACTCTTTGGTGCTCACCCGCCCGAGGTCCATGGCGCCGCGCAACATGTCATCCAACGAACGCTTGTTGCGGGTTTTCAGGCGAATTTCGCGGTCCAGTTCCTGTAGCAGCAACACCGCCTTGGCGAGCTGCGCCGCACTGAGCTGATCGCCACGCAGGGTGCTGACTTTATGGCTGGCCTTGGCCATTTTGTCTTCCAGCACCTGATAACGCTCATCGCTCATGCCACCGGCACGGCGCAGCAATTCAATCGCGTAGTACTCGGCAAAGCCTTGGTTGATCCAGTCACTGCGATCACTGTCCTTGATTCGCCCGAATACCTGGGCCAACTCACGGATCAACGGGCTGCTGCCGCTTTCGCTGACCAACGGCAAATGACTGTGCAGATAAATCGATTCGTGCCCGGCCAGGCTGCCGCGCCACATCGGGTCGGCGGCCCCCACAATCAGCAGTTTGCCGGGATGATGCGGATACAGCGCCTGCACTTGCGGCCAGACGAACGTCAGCAGCGTCAACACGTCCATTCGGTGCATGCCCTGCCCTAGCGGCGATGCGACCGTGACTTCGGTTTCGCCCAGGCGTGTACGACGACTGCCCAGGTTGCCGGCGAGCATCCAGCCCGTAGGCCGGTCGAGCCGCCGAGCCACGTTGTCGATGCGAAAGCGGTTCTTGCCAACCCGCGGCCAGGAAGTCTCGACGCTTTTCCAGCCTTCCGGTAATTCGAACTCCAGGCGCGACACCAGCTCGACACCGTCCTGCTGATCCAGGCGCGCTGCCGGGACCAGGTCGTCGCCACGCATCAACGCCCAATTCGGCGTTATGCGGGTATCGAAACTGGCGTTCTTGAGGGTGTGACTGATGCGTACCCGGTAGGTCAGGCTGGCCTTGTCAGCGGCCGGACGCCAGACGCCACGCGCCGCATTGCCCGGCGTGAGTTGCCACTGACCATCGGCGTTGAAGTCGCTGTACTGGCTGCCATCGCCCAGATCAAAATCCAGGCTGCGCACCGCCGAGCCACGTGCCAGGGTCAAGCGCACTTCGGCCTGATCGCTTTGCGGCAATAGCCGTACGTGGTAATCGAGATCGACTTTTTTTGCCGCCCACACCGCTGAACTCAGCACCAGCAACGACAACGTCAACGGCAGCTTCAACCCAACAGCCATACACACTCCTTCGTGATTTTTTTCTGTAACGCCGAGCGTCAGCCCGCCCGAAAAATCAGATGATCTTCCCAGTCATCCTCAGCCACGCTGCCCTCGGCGAGCATGCGCCCGGACTGGGAAATGCGCTCGTGGTGCACGGCATCCCGATCGCCGCAGACCAGGTGGTGCCAGAGCGGCAAGTCCTTGCCTTCACTGACCAAGCGGTAACCGCAGGTTGGCGGCAGCCACTTGAACTGATCGGCCTTGCCCGGCGTGAGCTGGATGCAGTCTGGCACCGAGTCGCGACGGTTCGCGTAGTCGGTGCACTGACAGGTTTTCAGGTCCAGCAGTTTGCAGGCGATGCGCGTGTAGTAGACGCTGTTGTCTTCTTCGTCCTCGAGTTTTTGCAGGCAGCACAGGCCACACCCATCGCACAACGACTCCCACTCCTCTTGATCGAGTTGTTCGAGGGTTTTGCGTATCCAGAAAGGTTCGACTTTGGCGGCCATGGCTCAAGCATCAACATCAGGTGGTGAAAAGGCCGCCAGTCTAGTGCCCCAGCCCCTGCGGGCCAAGTGCTGGCGACTGTCGGTATAACAGGACTTGTCAGTTCTCACGCCGCGAAGTAGCTTTGCGAGTCGCAACGGCCCATGTCCAAGTGCCATTAACGCTCAACCGCGTTGCATTCAGGACAATTGCCCCAGGGTCTGAAAAACCTCACTGCCCAGCTCAACTGCGCGCGTCGGTTTTTACTCAACTTTTCCTTCATAAACGTAGTCAGGAAACTCGTCCATGAGCGCTAATCCCCGCGTTGCCGAATATGCCATTCACCCACAGTTCACTGATCGCTGGTCGCCGCGCGCCTTCACCGGTGAAAGTATCCCTGAAGAAACCCTGCTGAGCTTTTTCGAAGCGGCTCGCTGGGCACCGTCGGCCTACAACTCGCAGCCATGGCGTTTTCTCTACGCGCGCCGCGACACGCCGAACTGGGAGCGCTACCTGGGTCTGCTGAACGAGTTCAACCGCAGCTGGGCGCAACACGCCTCGGCCCTGGTGATCGTGATCTCGAAAACCACCTTCACCGCGCCAGGCGCCACCGAAGAAACCGCCGCCCTGTGGCACACCTTCGACACCGGCTCCGCCTGGGGTCATTTGGCCCTGCAAGCCTCTATCAGCGGCTGGCACACCCACGGCATGGCCGGTTTCGATCAGGAGCTGACCCGCAAGGAGTTGAACATTCCGGAAGGCTACGCGCTGCACGCTGCGGTCGCGATCGGCAAGCTGGGTGACAAGGCGACCCTCGCGGATTACCTGCAAGCCCGGGAAGTCCCAAGCCCGCGTCGCCCATTGAGCGAGCTGGCAGCTGAAGGCGACTTCACCCTGTAACAGCTAAAGATGATCGTTCCCACGCTCTGCGTGGGAATGCATCCCGTGACGCTCCGCGTCACCTCCAGAGCAGGACGCGGAGCGTCCGTGGCGGCATTCCCACGCAGAGCGTGGGAACGATCTTATTACTGGGGGTTAGTACCCGCGTTTGAAATCCACTTCGCCGCGCAACGCTTCGCCCGCCTGAAACGCCCGCAGATTCTCGACAAACAGCTGCACCATCATTGGCGGTGAGGTGGGTGCCGAGCTGTGGCCGGTCAGCAGCAAGCCCCAGGCGGTCCAGAATGGGTGGCGCTGCGGCAACGGTTCCTGACGGCAGACGTCGATCACCGCACCCGCCAGATGCCCTTCCTTCAGGGCTTCTACCAGATCCGCATCGACTACCGCCACGCCACGCCCGACGTTGATGAACAAACCGGTCGACTTGAACTGCTTGAACAACGCGGCGTTGTACAGATCGTGAGTGTTCGGTGTATTCGGCAGCAAGTTGATCACGTAATCGACTTCACCAACCAGGCGCCCCAGATCCTCCAGCCCCGCGACTTCAATGAACGGCGCCTGCTCGCGCGGCGTACTGGCGATCCCATACAGCTTGACGCCGAAAGGAACCAGGAACTGCGCCACGCTCTGACCGATGTCGCCGGTACCGACGATCAGCACCTTGCGCCCCGCCAGGCTCTGGCCCAGACGGTTGTCCCACTTGCGCTCGACCTGGCTGACCAGTCGCGCCAGTACTTCGCGCTCATGGCCCAGCATGTAGGTCAGCACATATTCAGCCATCATCTGACCGAAAATCCCGACCGCACGGGTCAGCCGGTAGTGGCGTGGCAAGCCGTCGGCAAGCAACGGGGTAATACCGGCCCAGGTCGACTGCAGCCACTGAGGCTCATGACCTTGACGCAACAGCGTCGCCAACAGGTCCGGCTGGCCGAGCCAGACCGGGCAGTCGGCGGCCAGGCTGGCCAATTCGGCGGAGTCGCCGCTGGTCAGTACTTGCAGTTCAGGCGCGGCCTGACGCAACAGTTGGGCATATACAGCGTGGTCGTGTTCGGCAATCAGAACGCGCATGGTTCAAACCTTCAAAAACAGTGCACAAGACCGCCGAAGGAGTGTTTCTCCGTCGCTCGCGGCCCTCGCCAAAATAATCAATTCCATTGTTTCCAGAGGCTCTGGACAGAGCCTCTACAGATATCCGTCAAACCGGATCATTGCGTCGTAGCAGCTCTTCCGGCAAGTGCTCGATGTACTCGTCTTCGGCCGGCGGCATTTGCAGGTGATAGCCCTGCTTGTCGAGGTTTTCCAGGACCACCGTGATGTCTTCGCGCGAGAGCTTGCGCTCGGGGGTCAACACCAGGTCGAAGGCGTGATGCGGTTTGCCGAACGCCAGCAGCAGGTTTTCCGGGACGCGCTCCAGTGCATCGCTTTTGAGCACATAGAGGTACATCTCGTTTTTCTTCAGGCTTCGGTAGATAGAGCAAATACGTTTCAAGGCTGTTCTCCGGCAGTGGCCAGGCAGTCGAGCAGGGCCTGGCCCATCAATTCGCGGCGCCAGCCACGCAACGAATCAGGCAATTGGTAAGGGCCCTCGGGGAAGCCGCTCTTGAGCAAGGCTTCGAGGGTTTTCTTGCGCAGCATCAGTTCCGGGGCAATGTTCAAGCGTTCAGCTTCGACCTGACCGAGCGCCCGCAGACGCTTGACCAGTGCCGCGGCTTCCACCGGCAAGGGCTCCGGCACCGCTGGCGGCCACTGGTCTGGCGGGACACTGCCCGCCTGCTTGATCAAGCCCAGCAGAAACTCACCGTCCTGACGCACGGTGCGCGGGTGCATGTCTTCGATTTTCGCCAATGCCCCGAGATTATCCGGCTGGGTGCGTGCCAGCGGCCACAACGAATGCTCACGCACGATGCGGTTGCGCGGCAGATCGCGGGCGCGGGCCTCGTGCTCGCGCCAGGCGCAGAGTTCTCGCAGTACGGCGAGTTGGGCGCGGGAGAGTTTCCAGGCCAGCTTGGCTTCGCGATACACCTCGTAAGGGTCGACCTCGCGGCGCAGGTTGGCGACCAGTTCGGCGCCATCTTCCAGGACCCAGGCGTACTTTTCGTCCGACAGCTTCGGTCGCAGATGTACGAAAACCTCCGCCAGATGCACGGCGTCTTCGGCGGCATAGCTGATCTGGGTTTCCGAGAGCGGACGTTGCAGCCAGTCGGAACGGGTCTCACCCTTGGGCAGGTCGATGCCGAGCACCTCCGACACCAGCCGCGAGTAGCCCATGGAAAAGCCCAGGTTCAGGTAGGCAGCCGCCAGTTGCGTATCGAACAATGGCGCAGGCAGGCTGCCGGTCAAGCGCAACAGGACTTCGAGGTCTTCGCTGCAGGCGTGCAGCACTTTGACCACTGCCGGGTTTTCCAGCAATTGGGCCAGCGGTTGCCAGTTGTCGATCGTCAACGGATCAATCAGGAAAGCCCGCTCGCCATCGCCAATCTGCAACAGGCCGGCGATCGGATAAAAGGTGTCGACCCGCATGAATTCGGTGTCGAGGGCGACGAACGGCAACTGCTGCCATTGGGCGCAAAACTGACCGAGGCTATCGTTGTCGCGAATCCAGTGAATATCGATGGCCACACGGCTCTCCCTTGAAGAATGGCGCGCAGTATATATCGGCCCCGGCGATTTCCGCGCACTGACTGAGCAAGCGCTTGAGCAAAACTCCCGCGGCTCGAGAAGAATAGGACAACTAGTCGGCTTTATGCAGCACGTAGACTCGCGGCAGGTCGCTGCCAGGCAGGGTGTCCAGGTATTTGAGCGTCTTGAAACCCGCTTGCCGGAACTCTGCCTCAAGATCGACTTTAGTCGCCAACTGACGCAGTTGTGCATCCTCGCCGAACCGCGCACGCAGCTTGAAGTACCCATCCCGCTGTACTGACACGATCAACGCGTCGCGACTGACCCGGTGAAATTCACGCAGTATCGCCAGGCGGTGCTCACTGTTTTCGATGTGCTGAAACAACTGTGTGCAAAAAATGCAATCCACGGAGTTTTCCGGCAAACCGATGGTGAATGCCGAGCCCTGAAAGGTTTTGACCCGCTTGAGCAGCTCGGCCGGATGATGAGTCTGGGCGTGGTTGAGCATTTCCTGGGACGGGTCGGTGGCGAGAATCACCCGATTGGTGTGCTCGGCCAGCACCGGCCAGTTGCCCCCTGCCCCGCAGGCCACATCGAGAATCAGCCCCGGCTCGCCAGCCACCTTGAGTGCGCGCCGCACCAGTCGCTTGCCACGCCACTGCAAAAACCGCTGCACCAGCCCACGGGGATGCGGCTGGAGGCAGACTCGAGCGTGCTCCTGATCGTAGCGTCGAGCAAATTCGTGCTCGACAGAGGAAGGGGGTTGCGCAGACATAACTGGCGACTCTTGATAAAGGAAACGACTGACTGGCGACAGGTTATCAAGCTGCGCGTGAAAAAAAGGTTTAATGACGATGCCGGCTCTAGCCTGCAGCTTTTGCTGCGCCACACGCTGGCCCCACGCTTGCACCAGCCCATCCAGCCAACAAATACCGACGTCGACCTCCCCTCTTCCTCTGGCAACACTCAAGGACGACCCGATGAAAGCTCGTTTACTGCTCTGCTCCTTGCTCACGTTCAGCGTCCAGGCATTTGCCCAGAATGCGCCCTCGCACCTGGACCAGGTGATTGAACGGGGTCATCTGAAGGTCTGTACCACCGGCGATTACAAGCCTTACACCTATCTGCGCGCAGAGGGTGGATACGAGGGGATCGATATCGCCATGGCCCAATCCCTGGCGAAAAGTCTGAACGTTGACGTGCAATGGGTCCCCACCACCTGGAAGAACCTGATGACGGATTTTCTGGCTGACCGTTGCGATATCGGCATGGGTGGTATTTCGGTTTCACTGGAGCGGCAGAAAAAGGCGGCTTTCAGCGACACGCTGGGCGTCGACGGAAAAATCCCGCTGGTCCGCTGCGAAGATAAACAACGCTATCAAACCATCGAACAGCTCAACCAGTCGTCCGTGCGGTTGATCGAGCCGGCAGGCGGTACCAACGAAGTGTTTGCCCGCACTCACCTGCCCAACGCCACGCTGACCCTCTTCCCGGACAATGTGACGATTTTCGAGCAATTGCTGGAAAACAAGGCCGACGTGATGATCACCGACGCTTGCGAAGCGCGCTATCAGCAGAAGCTCAAACCCGGTTTGTGCGCGGTCAACCCCGAGCAGTACTTGCAGTACAGCGAGAAAGCCTACTTGCTCCCTCGTGATGACGTGGCCTGGAAGGCCTATGTGGATCAGTGGCTACACCTGAGCAAAGCCACCGGCGCCTATGATGCGGTGCTCGCCCAGTGGCTGGCGACCGCTCCCGGTCACTGAACACTGACCAGCGCCCGGAATGCCTCACTCGCCGCGCTGCGATAAGCCCCTTTGCGACTGAGCAAGGCCACCGTGCGTTGTGGCAACGCCGGTTGCAGTGCCAACGGGCGCAACCCCGGCAGCGCATGGGTGATGGCCTCGGGGAGAATGGTCGCCAGATATCCGCGACGAACAATCTCGACAATCGCGCTGATGGAGTTGGCTTCGATGGCGATGCGTGGCGCGATGCCTTGTTGTCGGCAATACAGGTCGATGTGCTGACGGGTTGCAAAGTCGCCGCTGAGCAACACCAGCGACTGCTGGCCCAGCGCCTGCACATCGAGTGATTGTTGCCGGACAAACCCTGGATGCGCCTCACTGACGACCAGGCTCAAGGTTTCGGCAAACAGCGTCTGGCTGTCGATGTCCGCCAGGTGACTGCCGGTGAAGGCGATGCCGAGGTCCAGTCGGTCTTCGGCCAGCGCAGCCTCGATCTGGTCCTGGGTCATCTCCTCGACGCTCAGGTTGAGGCCCGGGTACAGGCTGTTGAAACGCGCCAGCAACGGGCCGATCAGGTAAGCCGTGAAGGTCGGCGTCATCGCCAGCCGCAACGAACCGCGTGTCAGGTCCTGTACGTCGTGCATTGCGCGTTTGGCCGCCTCCAGGTCTTGCAAGGCCAACCGCGCATAACGCACATACGCCTCGCCGGCATCGGTCAAACGCACCGTGCGCCCGGAACGATCGAACAACGGCGCACCGAGGACATCCTCAAGTTGCTTGATCTGCTGCGACAGCGTTGGCTGCGAGACATGCAATGCCTCGGCAGCCCGAGTGAAGTTGCGATGCTCGGCGACCGCGAGCAAATAACGGATATGGCGTAACAGCATGCCGACTCAACTATAGACATGGATTATGGAAGGCATCATAAGCCCGTCAGCGACGCTATAGCTGGAAACATTATCCGTGCGCCATCCCTTACGACTTTTTCCCGGCAAACCGAGCAGTATTTAATTTTTAAATACAGCACATGACTTTCTGACTTGCCGACTCCCGCCGCGCACCGCCTAATCCAGACCTTGTCTTTAAAGGTATCGTTATGGAAAACGTTCGCGCCACCTCCCGCCCCGCTGTCTGGCTAATGATCGCCGTGATCCTCGTCGCCCTTAACCTGCGTCCGTCGATGGCCGCCATCGGCCCGCTGCTGTCAGCCATTCGCGGCGATATTGCGTTGAGTTTCAGCCTAGCATCGCTGCTGACCATGCTGCCGGTGATGGCAATGGGCTTGGCGATGTTCTTCGGCATGAGCGTCAGCCGGCGCCTGGGAGAACATCGAACGGTGGTGCTGTCGCTGCTGATCATTGGCTTGGCCACTGTGTCTCGGCTGTTCCTCGACTCGGCTGCCGAACTGATCCTCAGCGCAGTCCTCGCCGGCATCGGCATTGCGCTGATCCAGGCCTTGATGCCAGCCCTGATCAAATCCCGCTTCAGCGACAACGTTTCGCTGTTCATGGGGCTTTACGTCACCTCGATCATGGGCGGCGCGGCCATCGCGGCATCGTTCGCGCCCTTGGTGATGACTCGTACCGGCAGCTGGCGTGTGGGGTTGGCGATCTGGGCGCTGTTGGCACTGCTCGCCCTGCTGCTCTGGTACGGCCAACGTCACGCCGTCCCCGCGACGCCTGCCACCGTGCAACGCAAAGAAGCGTTTTTCAGCAATTCGCGCGCCTGGCTGCTGGCGATTTTCTTCGGGTTGGGCACCGCGTCCTACACCTGCGTGCTGGCTTGGCTGGCCCCGTACTACGTCGAAAAAGGCTGGAGCGAGCAGAACGCCGGCCTGCTGCTAGGCTTTTTGACGGCCATGGAGGTGATCTCCGGCTTGCTGACGCCGGCTATCGCCAACCGCAGCCGCGATAAACGGTTGGTTCTGGTGGTGTTGCTGGGATTGATCATGGCCGGTTTCTGCGGGCTGATCCTCAGCCCGGAACACCTGAGCCTGCTCTGGCCGTGTTTGCTGGGCCTGGGTATTGGCGGCTTGTTTCCCATGAGCCTGATCGTCTCGCTGGATCACCTGGACAATCCTCAGCGCGCCGGTGGGCTCACGGCATTCGTGCAAGGAATCGGCTATTTGATCGCAGGCTTGTCGCCACTGATCGCCGGGATGATTCGCGATCAACTGGGCAGTTTCGAATGGGCCTGGTGGTCACTGACAGCAGTGATGCTGTTGATGGTTCTGATGGTGTTGCGCTTTGACCCACGGCATTACGCCAAACACATTGATTGATCAGGGACACACCAATGAAACACACCAGTTTCGCCTCCGCCAACGCGGGCATGTTGCTTTGGGCCATGTTGGTTGCCGCCTCGTTTTTCGCCGCTGCCGAGGTCAGCCAATCCATCGACCCGATCCTGCTGACCGGCCTGCGGCTGCTGTTTTCGGCTTTGGCGTTTCTGCCGATGCTGCTGCTCAACGGCGGCACCGCAATCACCGCCAAGGGCCTTGTCAGTCATGCCTGGCTCGGGCTGTTGCTGGCCGTGTATTTCGGCTCGTTGTTTGAAGCGCTGCGTTACACCTCGGCGGTCAACACCGGAACCCTGTTTACCCTGGTGCCGTTGATGACGCTGTGCTTCGAGGCCTTCCTGATACCTGGCAACAGTTCGAAAAGCCGCCTGCTGCCGATGCTGATTGCAGCGGCCGGTGCGCTACTGCTGATCCTCAAGGGCACGGGCCCCGGCGAAGTCCCTTCGCTCTATGCGGTGTCAGTGTTCGGGGTTGGCTGCCTGGCGATGGCCCTCTATTCACCGTTGAGTCAGCGCTTCAAGGCCCACAGCCTCAAGGGTCGTGGGCCTGTGGTGATGACGTTCTGGAACATGCTCTTCGGCTCGCTGTTTCTGTTCGCGTTCAGCCTGGTCAATGGCGGCTGGCGATCCGGCGCCCTGTTGTCCGCCCACGACCTGTTCTGGCTGGTCTACCTGGCGCTGTTCGCGACCCTGGCAACCTTCTGGTTGCTGCACCGGGCGATCGGGGTGATAGCACCGTCCACGGTCATTTCCTACGTCTACCTCAGCACGTTGTTCATCACCTTGTTCCATTGGGTCTGGCTGGCGCAGCAACCGCTGAAGCTGGAAGTCGTGGGTGCCTTGCTGGTGGCCATCGGGATGCTCGCGCTGGTAATGTCCAGCCGTCGCGCACTTCCGGTAACCGCGTAAATACTGCGGCTGAAGGCTGAAGGCTGAAGGTGCTCACCCGCCTTCGGCCCGGATTGCGACAGACGTCGCATTTGCTACAACTTCTGTCCCACACTTGTCCGTGAATAATCCTACGAGCCATTCTCCTAGGACGATCGTTCCGTTAGCATCACTCGCACACGTTTGCGCACAACTTGCGCAACGAGCGGAGTGAGATAGTACGGATGCTGAACAGTAACTTGCTTAGAAAGCTCGACATGCAGGACCTCATGGTGTTCATCGCCGTGTATGAGCAAAGCAGCGTCACCGGTGTGTCTGAAGCGCTGTTTGTCAGCCAGTCCACGGTGAGTTACTGCCTGAAGAAACTGCGCACCAGTTTCGAGGACGAGTTGTTCATCAATACCCGCACCGGTATGCGTCCGACCTACAAGGCCGGCACCATGTACACACACGTGCAGAAGATTCTCGAAAGCATCAACCTGTGCCATGCCGGGGTTCAGGCGTTCGACCCGACGCAGCAAGCCGTGACCTTCAATATCTGTGCGCCGGAATACTTCGAGCAACTGATCCTGCCGCGGCTATTGAAGAACTTCGATTTCGCCGACCTGCCGGTGATCATCAATGTGCACAAACTCGAAACCGACATCCCCGCCGAAGAGCTGCGCGATGGCAGCCTCGACCTGGTGATCGGCTTCGGCCCGAACTTTCATCGCAGCCACACTGATTTCAGATCCCAGGTGTTGCTTGAGGACGATCTGGTGTGCGTTTTCGATAAACGGGCGACGCCGCTGGAGCCTCGCATCAGCCTCAAAGCCTACGTCGAACGCCGACACGTGTTCCCCACGCCGTGGACGTCCACCACCAACATGGTCGACGGCTGGCTCGCCCAACAGGCGCACAAACGCCAGATCGTTGCGCGCGCCAACAGCTACAGCGCTGCACTGAAGCTGATCACCGGGACTGACTTCATTCTGACCATGCCCCGGCGCATCCAGCACCTGCTGGCCAAAGACTCGGTCTTCAGCCATTGCGAGGCGCCGAACGGCGTACCAGGGTTCACCCTTGAGATGCAGTGGAGTCAAACCCGCGAGCTGGACAGCGCCAACACCTGGCTTCGCGAGCAAGTGGTCAAGGCCTGCACAGAACAGGGTTTTATCTGAGGGTCAGCGCGCAGGATATCAGTGACTGATGGCAGTCTTGGCGTAGGAATCGCGATCGATATCCAGAATCTCGACGCATAGCTGCACATCAACACTGGCGGGCCATTCGCAGAGATCCTGCAACACCGCCAACAGGTTTTCGGACAATTGCTTCTTGATCGCGGGCGAGCGCCCGCTCAGCAAGGCCAGCTTCACATGCACAAAAGCACGCTCACCCAACTCGGTTCCGACTCGGAATGCGCCGACCTGCACCGCACGGCTCTTGATATCGAACTCCTCGAACTGCCCAGACGCCACCAATGCGTTGTTCAAGCGCAACAACGCCACATCGGCATTGAGGTTCGGCAGGTTGGCGGTGTATTCCATGTGCAGGTGAGGCATTGCGATGCTCCTTGAGGATTGAACGAAGGGGCGTATATACCATAGAGCGCTCCTGCCCTTCCAACACCTGGCGCGTCAATGCTCCTGCGCCGGTAGCGATTCACGCAGTACCCGCGTTTCCCACGCTGCTACCAGAATCATCACCGCGGTGGTCAGCCCTCCCAGTACCAACGCTGAAAACAGCTGATTCAGCGCCGCAGGCAATAGCACGAGCAGCAGCGCCAGGCCCGCCAGATGAGACAGAGGCGGCAAAATCCGATCGGCCATGACCCACTTGAACAACGCACACCCCAGCAAGAACAGCCAGGGCCCGGCGACAATCACGATGATCCCGGCATCGCTCGCATGCTCCGGATGCACCAGCACCAGCTCATCGGCCACCGCGCTGACGATGATCCCGGCAACGATCAACACATGCAGATAGGTGTAGGCAATCCGCGCCTGCCGCCCAGGGTCGCTGGAATGTGCGATCCGGTGGTGAGCGCGCTCGGCGCCGCTGTCGAAATACACCCACCACATGGCCACGCTGCCCAGCACGGCAATCAGAAACCCCGCCAGCGCCTGCCAGTTCAGCACCAAATCGGCGAAAGTTGCGCCGGTCACCAGCAACGACTCGCCCAGGGCAATGATCACGAACAGACCACAGCGTTCGGCCATGTGATTACCCTCGACGTTCCAGTCGGCCAGCGTTGAACGGCCGAGCCCCGGCACCCAGAAGTACAGCGACGGCGAGATCAGCTCGATCAGTAATGCCAGCGCCCAGCAGGCCAGGCGCTGATCGCCTTCAAGCAGCGCGCCGCTGATCCAGAACACCCCGGACAGCACCATCCACGCCAGAATTCGCTGGAAGTTGCGGGTCATGTTCAACGGCTCGCCACGCACCGCCCAGATCGCGAACAGCGTGCGGCCGACCTGCATGAAGACAAAGGCGGCGGCGAACATCACTCCACGCTCGGTAAAGGCCTTGGGGATCGACGACGACAGCAACAGGCCAGCAACCATCAAACCGAACAGACCGAGGCGGATCGGCAACTTTTCGGGGTCGAGCCAGTTGGTGACCCAAGAAGTGAAGATCCACACCCACCACACCGCCACCATCATCAAGGCGACCTGCACCGCGCCACCTATCGTCAGGTGCGCGAGCAGGGAGTGGGAAAGCTGGGTGACGGCGAACACGAACACCAGATCGAAAAACAGCTCGACCATGCCGACCTTGCCACTGTCGTAACTGCCGCGCCCACGCAACAGAGAACGGGAACTGCTCATGGGATGGATCTCCGGTCAGTCATCGGGAAAACACGGGCAGCAAAACAACACTATGTCGGGCAAGCAAGCCGCCGCCGGTTACCGTCCGAGCAACTTGTCGCTCTGTATCCCGGACACACCGCGCTCGCTCATGAAGGCTTCGAGCCGGGCACGCAGCCAGCGTTCGGCGGGGTCGCTATCGACGTGACTCAGCCAGACCATGGACAGGTCCAGGGTTGGCGTCTTGAACGGGAACGGTTCGCTGAACAGCTGACCTGAAGCCGCCATCGCCGCCGCCGTGTAGTCCGGCAGGCTGGCAATCAGGTCGGTCCCCGCGAGTAGCGCCGGCAAGGCACTGTATTGCGGCACCGAGAGCACCACCTGGCGTTTGCGACCGATCTCGGCCAGCCACTCATCGGCATAGCCACTGACATTGGCCGTGTGCGAAACCAGCACATGCGGCCGCGAACAGTACTCGTCGAGGGTCAGCGGCGTATCGGAGGCATCGGCGCGCAGTATGCAGGGCTGAATGTGCCGCAACAGTTTGCGCTTGGCATTGGCCGGCAGGCCGCGGGTCTGGCTGATGCCAACCGTGATGTCACCGGACGCGAGCAAGTCCGGGATCCGCCAGTAATCGACATGCTGAACCACGAACACCACTTGCGGCGCTTCCTGGCGCAATGCGCGCAACAGCGGTGGCAGCAAACCGAACTCGACGTCATCGGACAAACCGATGCGAAAGGTCATGGTACTGCTGGCAGGATCGAAGTGGTGGGTCAGGCTCAACGCCGAGGACAACGCGTCCAGCGCCGGCGAGAGGTGTTGAATCAGTTCCTCGGCCCGCGCCGTCGGCTCCATGCGGTGGCCCACCCGGATAAACAGCGGATCGTTGAACATCGCCCGCAAACGGTTGAGTGCCGAGCTAATGGTCGGTTGCCCGAGAAACAGCTTCTCTGCCACTCGCGTCACGTTGCGTTCGAGCATCAGCGTCTCGAATACCACCATCAAATTGATGTCGGCCTTACGCAGTTCATTGCGGTTCATCAGTTGCCCCCAGTCCCAAAGACTGGGAGCAGTGTAGAAAGGCCTGGGGGCTGGCGTCTACGCACCTGTGCAGTTGAACGACATTGTCGACCGACCGCAGTGCTGAGCCGGCAGCCCGGCTCAATGCACAGTCAATGCTTGTAACCCGATTGCCAACTTGCGCGAATCCTCACCCATGCCGAGTTCACCAGGACTGATTGCATTGGCAAAGTGAAACTGGATCCGCAACACACCTTGCTGTGCGATGAGCTTTTTCACCTCGGCTGGCAGGGCGATTTCAATCCTGTTCGCTTCTGGCTTGATCAGGCTGGTGTCGAGGACCGGAATGTTATTGACGCGGACTTCCAACGACTGACGCATGTGCGTCGGGGCCAACAAGGCATTGGTTTCGAGCAGCAGTGAATGCACGTCAGCCATCGGCCGCAGGATGATTTCCGCATCGGAGCCTTCTGACCAGGTCCCCCACGGTTCGTTGGCAGACCAGCCTTTTGCCAGATAGGCCGTCGCCAAGCTCCCTTCCTTGAACAGCATCCTTTCACCCTGCTTGAGTAATGGAATCAACTCCAGCGGATTGACGGCATTTACTGCGGGACAATCGGCACATTGTTTCCATCCTGGAGCCAGTACATTCAAACCATCGATTCTGGCCAGAACATCGGTGTTGCTGTCGAGGGAGACTGCCACCTGGAGCAGCGCCCTCTCGTCCAGTACATACAGGGAGTCGGTGTCATACTTTCTGGAATCGACGGTCAGATCCGCCTTGCGTTGTGCCGCCTCTACGGCCGAGGTACTCACCCTGCCCAGATAGACCGCATCCGTCGCCAGACGGTAAGTGCCGGCGTAATCTGCCAGCGTCAGCCACTTGACCGAAAGGTTTTGCGGACGAACCCAGCGCACCTTCTGATAATGCGACGCCGCACTCCGCCAAAACGAGTCGACCAGCGGGGTCTTCCATTGCGGTGCCGGCGCGACCATCAGGGTTTTCCGCGCGCCCGCCCAGCCGGCCCGGGTATCCGCCACCTGAATCACCAGCGCAATGGCTAACAGCACCAACGCTGTACGCGGCGTGTGCCCCCGGACAACCACGTAGATGACGGCGAATATCGCCACATACATGACAGGCCAGATCATCCGCCCCGATGCCCGAAAAATACCCGCGGCGGAAAGGAAGAATTCAGGCAACGGATAGTCAAACTCAAATGCACCGATGCCGACTTTGTTGGAGACAGCGAACAATGCGAGCCCCAAGAGAGCAATCAGTAACACCGGTCGCCTGCAAACTGCTGCGACAACGTTGCTGTTACCCTGCAGCATCACCAGAAAAGCGCAAATGGCCAGAAAAATGCCCCCCAACCCAGGGAACGCAAAACCTTCACCATCGCCCGGAACGCCAGGTATATCGTTCAGTACGTAGGACCAGTTGCCGGCATCGAAGAACGTCAGCACGTTCGCGCGAAACAACCCAAAACCGAGCGTGCCTACGTCACTGCCTCCGACACTGAAATAGCCGGCCTGCCAGCAGCACAAACTGACCAGAAGAAACAAGCTGACCAGCTCGATCAACGCCTTGGGCAGTGTCAGGTGACGTTGTAAGGTTTTAGCCACGAGATCGGCAATCCAGATCAGCGCGACAATTGCCAACAGGTAGGCATGCACCAGTGCAGTTGCAGCCAACAGCGCACCCCAGGCCAGACGGCGCTTGTCGGCTTGAGGGCGCAAGGCCAGGTACAAGGCAGCCAGAATCAAAAAATGGCCAGCCAGAGACAGATGCACACCCAATCGCGCAATCATCGCCGGGGTGAAGAGAAACAGCCCAGCACCCAGCAAGCGCTGGGTCACATTGGCGGTGGCCAGCCCCATCAGCTTCCAGGCAAACCAGCTCTGGAGAATGAAACACGTCAGGAACCAGAGACCGAAATACTGGAAAGGCTCGGGGAGCAGCGCGGCAAAGGGTTTGAAGATCAATGCAAACAGTGGATTTGAATCCGAGAATATGACGGCGTTACCCAGCTCCAGCCCATAGGACGGATTGAGCCCCAGCGGAAACGACCAGGGTGAGTACCGGAAAAAAACCCAACCAAGGTAATGGGTCGCCGGGTCCCCACTATCCAGCCAGGCAATGTTCATCGGGTTCAATGCCCGAGGGCCGACAACGATAAAAAACGCCAGAATCCCCATGAGAACAGGCAACATCGAGATCGTCAGGCGCTTTCCAGAAAGCTTCATCGATACGTCCAGAAGTTATGCAGCACAAACGTGAAGGCCGGAATGGTCAGCGCCACAGCCCCGATCCCCAGCAAATAATGAAGCCCGGCTATTTGCGCGGCCCAGGCGACCACCATCGCCAGCAATAATCCAGCGCCCGAGACCGCCATGAAGCGCATCAGTGTTCGGCCGTGCAGTCGGCTGGAAAAGCTCCAGGTAGTGTTGATCACGTAAGAAACAACAGTCGCCACAGCGAATGCCACGCCATTAGCCAAGGGCGGCATCGGCAGCACATAGTTGATGAACAGCACGGCAATAACTGCGTGAAGCGCCGTGACAAACAGGCCAGTCACAGCAAAACGCAGGCCACGCTTGATCAGGGCTGTTTTTTCGACTGAAGTCACGGCTTTTGAGCCAGGACAAACACCGTCAGACCCGCCAGACGGTTAACACTCATGAAGGGAAGCTCGATGCTGCACAAAGTCTTGAGCAGTGTATTGACCAGTGGATGATGCTGCTTGAGTTGCGAGCGTGGCGGCGAAGGTTGTGCGCCTTTGGGCGACAGCCGCAGCATCGCCGCAATCGGGAACACCAGACCGAAGTAGTAAGCGCCCTGCTTGACCGTCAAACCGGCGTCCCTGGCCACCGTCTCCAGTTGCGGCAAGGTGTAGCGACGTTTGTGCTCGAGAAAGTCATCGTGCCCGCTCCAGAGAAACTGGAACGCCGGCACCGTCATCAGGAAACGGCTACCGGATGGGACTTTATCGACGTAGTCCTTGAGCAACCCGACGTCGTCATCGACATGCTCCAGCACGTCCATCAGCAGCACCAGATCGGCGTCCACCAAATCGATCGAACGACGGTAGTACAGCGGTTTACCGGCAATTGTGGCGTCCGAGTCCGCGTCGTAACTGATGTCCACGCACCAGGCCTCGGTGGCGGTTGTCCGGGTCAGCAGATGATGGGTGAAAAAGCCGGAGCCGGCGCCAATGTCGAGAATCCTTTTGACGGGGGTATTACCCAGCAGGCGAGTCGTCGCCGCCGCTTTTGAACAGTAATACCAGTGCTGATCGATGCTTGAACCGAGGATGTCGGTTTCCTTGAGATCCATGGTCAGTCCTCGGCGTTATGGACGCGACGCACCAGATAAACCGGGCGGCGTTTTGATTCAATGTACGTTCTGCCCAGGTACTCACCCAGCACCCCGATGCCGATCAATTGCAGCCCCCCCAGAAAGGTGACGGCAACCATCAGCGAGGCGTAGCCCGGGACATCGACCCCGGTCAGCAACGTCCGCAACACAATGAAGGTGGCGAACGAAAAAGAAACCACGGACACCAGCAGCCCCAGATAGGTCCAGACCTTGAGTGGGTCGGTGCTGAAACTGGTGATGCCTTCCAGCGCGAAATTCCACAAGCGCCAGCCATTGAATTTGCTTTCCCCCGCCACCCTCTCCGGACGCTCGTAATCGACATGGGTCGTCCGAAACCCGACCCAGGCGAACAAGCCCTTCATGAAACGCCGTGACTCCGGCAAGGTCTGCAAGGCATCGATCACGCAGCGGTCCATGAGCCGAAAATCACCGACATTTTTCGGCAGCGGCTGATCAGAGATTTTGTTGTGCAGGTGATAAAACCAGTTGGCGGAGGTTTGCTTGGCCCAAGAGTCGTTGTGACGACTCACGCGATGGCCCAACACCACTTCATAGCCTTCACGCCAGCGGGCGATCATCTGGAGGACGACTTCGGGCGGATCCTGGAGATCGACATCGATGGGCACTACCACCTGGCCAGTGGCAGTCTGCAAGCCTGCTGTCAAAGCTGCTTCCTTGCCGAAATTGCGGCTCAGATCGACGATTCGCACACGGGGGTCGGTCTTCTGACGCTCGAGAAGCAGGTCCAGCGTTGTGTCAGTACTGCCGTCATTGACAAACACCATCTCCAGACCGACCAACGCCTCATCCTTGAAGACCTCGGTGATCCGCGCCATGAACAAATCGATGGTGGCCACTTCATTGAAGACGGGAATGACGAGCGATAGCGCCACGTGCCCGACCGAATGCGTTCCATGCTGATGGGTCAATTGATTGCTCTTTTTTATAGTGATTTTTCTATAATCCGAGGTCGCCAGTTAATCTCCAGCGCCATGAGCCATGGTGGCATTAAGCAGGAGCGTGGAAGGTGATGCAAGGGCGAAACTGCGGCGATTTTGGCCATTCATTTACCCCCTTTCGCCATCAGGTGGATGACCTGATTCACCAGACGCCGAAGCCGCGAAGCTGCCCGATGTATCTGAGCAGCTTCGTTTCCACACACCAGCAGGTACTGCCTAGATTTCCTTCACCGACGTTTCGTTGTGGACGCTTTTGATCAACCCGATCACGTGTAGGCAATCCGCCTTGTTGACGTACGACTCGCCGCTGGCAACCGTCTCATGATTGGCCGCCCTTAAACGCCAGCGCCATTGGCCCTTCCCGGTAAGCAGGGTGCCTCGCGACTGCCTGTAGATCTCAAAGTACATGGTTCGCTCCTTGCGACTGCTGATTACGACAGACTCCTGGTCTGTGCACGCAGAGTAGACGAGTGATTCAAGATTTAACGGCGATCAAAAGTAAGCAGACATTACCCAAAAAAACCTCCACCCCGACGAAAGCCAACAGACACTGAGGCCAGTAAAAAGGCTGACTGAACACCGTCAGTTTTCAGGAAATCGTACTTATTTTTCATACAGCGCCTAGGCCGCATTCATCCCGATCGGCTCAAAAAAAGCACGGAACAAACAAGATCGTTCCGTCTTTGCACCGCCCCCATACCTGTCTGCTGCGACAGCTATCCGCCCGATGATGAGCACCATGGGTGGATATACCTCAAAAAAGTCGCTTTTTTGTTCATCACCCGCCAAGGGATAGTCCTGCCATCTCATCGATTTCAGGAAATACCCCATGCCGTCTCTAAAAGTTGAATATTTTCATGATGTTGTGTGTGGCTGGTGCTTTGTACTGGGCCCGCGTTTGAAAGCTTTGAGCGAAGAGCTCGATCTGGATATCCAGCACCGCAGCTTCGTCCTGCAATCGAACAACGCACAGATGATCCAGCGTTTCGGTTCAATGCCCAAGGCCAAGGAAGTGATCCTCCAGCACTGGGAGCAGTGCGCCAAAGCCGAAGAAGTCAAGCGCATCAATATCGAAGGCATGCGCCAACAGGATTTTGAATACCCCTCGGGCCTGCTGGCCGCCAAAGCCTGTCAGACCGCCCAGTCCCTGGCCGGTCCCAAGGCCCACGAGCTGATGTTTGACCGCCTGCAACACGCCCATCTGGTAGAGAGCCGCAACATCGGCAGCCTGCAGACCATCCTCGAAGTGGCCGAGGAGCAAGGCTTCAGCGCGGATTACTTCGCCGAGTACCTGGAACGGCACGCGCTGAGTGATCTGGAAAACGACCTCGCCCGAGGTCGTGCCCTGAACATCAGCTCGGTGCCGAGCCTGGTGGTCGAGGGTCTGTGGGTGATACCGGGGGCGCTGTCGCTGGACATGCTGCGCGGCAACTTCAAACAAATCCTGCAAGCCACTGCCGACAACCTGCCGATCGTCGAGGACAACTGAGATGAAAATGACTTATTGGCTCAGCGGCGGCACGGCGCTGGCAGCGGCGATCGGGATTGCCGCCTTCACCCCGCTGCTCGCCAGCGGCAAGACCGACAAGCCCGCCGCATCAGTGGCCGCGCTGACTCCGGTGGCTGTGGCCAGCGTGATCTCCGGCCCGATTCCGGTGGAGCTGTCCGGCGTCGGCACCCTCGAAGCGGTGAATCAGGTCCAGGTCTCGCCGGAAGTCGGCGGGCGGATCGTGCAACTGAACTTCGCCTCCGGCAAAAGCGTCAGCGCCGGCCAGGTGCTGATCAAGCTCAATGACGAACGCGAACAAGGTGACATGAGCAAGCTCCAGGCCCAGGCCAAGAACGCCCGGCTGGCCCTGGAACGCACCCGCAAAGTCTTGCTGCTGGCCTCCACGCCATCGCAACTGGACCAGGCTCAGGCCAACTATGACCAGGCGCGCGGGGATATTGCCAGCGTCCAGGCGGTGATCAACCAGAAGACCATCCGCGCACCGTTCGCCGGCGTCCTGGGGATTCGCCGGGTCAACCTGGGGCAGTACCTCAACCCCGGCGACCCGGTAGTGACCCTGACCGACCTCTCGCGCCTGTTCGTCAATTTCCCGATGCCGGAACAGACCGCGGCCCAGTTGCAACCGGGCCAAGTGGTCCACCTGCGCGTCGACGCCTACCCGGACCGGTTGTTCAAGGCCACCGTCAGCACCCTCGAACAGCAGATCGATCCGGGCGCTCGCTCCATGCAAGTCCAGGCCACTCTGGAAAACCCTGAGCTGTTGCTCAAACCGGGGATGTTCGCCGACGTCACGATTTCACTGCCCAATCCGGCTACCGCCCTGACCGTGCCGGAAACCGCGATCAACTACACCGCCTACGGCAACTCGCTGTTTGTGGTGCGCGACAACGACGGCCAACTGAAAGTCGAGCAGGTGTTCGTCAAGGTCGGCCCGCGCCATCGCGATCGCATCGTCGTACTTGATGCGATCAAACCCGGTGATCGCGTGGTGATTTCCGGCCAGATCAAGCTGAGCAACGGCATGCCGGTGCGCATCACCGAGGATGCCATGGCCCAGAACAACGGCCCGCTCCTGGATATGGCGCAAAAGCAATGAAGCGTTCCCTTCGCCAACGAGCAACTGAAGAAGGCTCTGTTCCGGTATGAAATTCACCGACCTGTTTATTCGTCGCCCCGTGCTGACGCTGGTGGTCAGCGCGCTGATCGTGATGCTCGGCGTGCTGGCCCTGCTCAAGCTGCCGATACGCCAGTACCCGGCGCTGGAAAGCGCGACCATCACCGTCACCACCAGCTATCCCGGCGCCCGATCGTCGCTGATGCAGGGGTTCGTCACCCAACCGATTTCCCAGGCCGTGGCCTCGGTGGACGGAGTCGACTACCTGACGTCCAGCTCGACCCAGGGCAAGAGCCTGATCAGCATCCGCCTGAAACTCAACGCCGACTCCAACAAGGCGTTGACGGAAATCATGGCCGCGGTCAATCAGGTGAAATACCGCCTGCCCGAAGGCGCCTATGACTCGGTGATCGCCAAGTCGTCCGGTGAAGGTACGGCGGTGATTTATGTCGGTTTCTCCAGCAAGGATATCGGTCTGCCGGCCATTACCGATTACCTGTCGCGGGTGATCCAGCCGTTGTATTCGTCGATCGACGGCGTCGCCAATGCCGAAGTGCTCGGCGGCCAGACCCTGGCCATGCGCCTGTGGCTGGACCCGGTGCGCATGGCGGCGCGCAATATCTCTGCCAGCGACGTGGCCGAGGCGATCCGCAAGAACAACTTCCAGGCAGCCCCCGGCCAGACCAAGGGCGCATACGTTTCGGCCAACATCAATATCAACACCGACCTGACCAGTGTCGAGCAGTTTCGCCAACTGGTGATCAAGAGCAAGGGCGACACGCTGATCCGCCTGAGTGACATCGGCACGGCCGAACTCGGCGCCACCGCCTATGAAACCAGCGGCATCATGGACGGTGAAAAAAGCGTCTTCATCGGCCTGCACCCGACGCCCAGCGGCAACCCGCTGACCATCGTCAAAGCGGTCGAAAACATGATGCCCCAAGTGCAGAAAACCCTGCCGCCGGGCATGACCATGAACATCGTTTTCGAGGTCGCGCGCTTTATTAAGGCCTCCATCGACGAAGTGATGCGCACCTTGCTGGAAGCGGTGGTGATCGTTGCCGTGGTGATTTTCCTGTTCCTCGGTTCGATGCGCACGGTACTGATTCCGCTGGTGACGATTCCGCTGTCGCTGATCGGCGCCGCGGCGATGATGAGCCTGTTCGGCTTCAGCATTAACCTGCTGACATTGCTGTCGATGGTGCTGGCAATCGGGCTGGTGGTCGACGACGCGATTGTGGTGGTGGAGAACGTCCATCGGCATATCGAGTCAGGCAAGTCACCGCTGCATGCGGCGATGGTCGGCGCACGGGAAATCAGTGGCCCGGTGATTGCCATGACCATCACCCTGGCAGCAGTTTATGCGCCGATCGGCCTGATGGGCGGCCTCACGGGCGCACTGTTCAAAGAGTTCGCCTTCACTCTCGCGGGGGCGGTGATCGTCTCCGGGATCGTCGCCTTGACGCTGTCGCCGCTGATGAGTTCGTTGCTGCTCACCAGCAAATCCAACGAAGGCATGATGGCCCGTGGCGCGGAACGGTTCTTCCACTGGCTGGGCGACAAGTACGGCCGGGTGCTGGACTTCTCGTTGCACCACTCGTGGATCACCGCCGTGATTGCTCTGCTGGTGTTCGCCAGCCTGCCGTTCCTCTACCTCAACGCCCAGCGTGAACTTGCCCCCGGCGAAGACCAGGCGCAGGTATTGGCAGTGGCCAAGGCCCCGCAATACGCCAACATCGACTACACCGAAACCTACTCGCGCAAACTCGACACCTTGCTGGGCACCTACCCGGAAACCGACATGACCTGGGTTGTGGTCGGCAACGACGGACCCCGCAGTGCATTCGGCGGCGCCAACCTCAGTGAGTGGGACAAACGCACCCGCAGCGCCGATACCATTCAGGCCCAGGTGCAGCAGGAAGCGAACGAGATCGAAGGCATGAGCATCTTCGCCTTCCAGTTGCCGTCGTTGCCGGGTTCCACCGGTGGCTTGCCGGTGCAGATGGTGATTCAGAGCTCCCAGGATCACCGCGTGGTGTTCGAGGAACTGGAACGCATCAAACAAGCGGCGCGCGCCAGCGGACTGTTCGCGGTAGTCGACAGCGACCTGGACTTCAACAGCCCGCTGGTCAACATCAAGATCGACCGCACCAAGGCCAACGATCTCGGGATCAGCATGCAGGCGATCGGCGATTCGCTGGCAGTGCTGGTCGGCGAAAACTACATCAAC
The DNA here is from genome assembly GCF_003732175.1 of Pseudomonas brassicacearum. GTDB lineage: Bacteria > Pseudomonadota > Gammaproteobacteria > Pseudomonadales > Pseudomonadaceae > Aquipseudomonas > Aquipseudomonas brassicacearum_G. Next base: position 59,403 of record NZ_MOBI01000011.1, on the reverse strand, counting down.
CGTTTTGCCCTCAATGGCCGGGCCTACGATGTGATCCCGCAGGTGCCGCGCAATCAGCGCATGTCTGGCGAACTGCTGGTAGGCCAATACGTCGAGGCGGCCAACGGTGCGCACATTCCGCTGTCGACCCTGGTCAGTTTCGAGATGGCGGTGGAAGCGAACAAGCTGACCCAGTTCAACCAACTCAACTCGGCCACCCTGCAAGCGGTTCCGGCACCCGGTGTGAGCATCGGCGATGCGGTGAAGTTCCTGACCGCACAAGCCCAGACATTGCCTGCCGGCTTTACCCATGACTGGCTGTCGGATGCCCGCCAGTTCGTTCAGGAAGGCAGTGCATTGATGATCACCTTCGCTTTCGCGATCCTGGTGATCTACCTGGTGCTGGCAGCGCAATTCGAAAGCCTGCGCGACCCGTTGGTGATTCTGATCAGTGTCCCGTTGTCGATCTGCGGCGCCTTGACTCCGTTGTACCTGGGCTACGCCACCGTCAACATCTATACGCAGATCGGGCTGGTGACGCTGATCGGCCTGATCAGCAAGCACGGGATCCTGATGGTCGAGTTCGCCAACGAACTGCAACAGAGCCAGCAACTCGACCGGCGCACAGCCATCGAGCAGGCGGCGCTGATCCGTTTGCGACCGATTCTGATGACCACCGCCGCCATGGTGGTGGGGCTGATCCCGCTGCTGCTGGCCAGCGGCGCGGGTGCCCACAGCCGCTTCAGCCTGGGTCTGGTGATTGTGGTCGGGATGCTGGTGGGCACGCTGTTCACGCTGTTCATTCTGCCCACCGTTTACACCTACCTGGCCAAGGATCACCGAGCCGCCCAGCACTCGGCCCGCAATCAGGAACTCAGCCAGGTCAACAACGCCCTGACCAACTGATTCCGCCCCCAACCGTTTTCATCTTGCCACCTGCCCCAGAACCCGCACCGGGTTCTGCGGGACAGGCTGGCCGAAAAAGAGTACCTGTCATGTTCAGATTGTCCTTGATCACCCTGCTGATCTTCACCAGCCAGGCCAACGCCGTTGAAACGTCCTCGCGCAGCACACTGATGTCGGTGTACAGCCAGGTCGTGGAGCACAACAGCGAAATAGCCGCCGCCCAGGAAGATTACTTCGCCCGCCGCGAAGCCGTGCCCCAGGCACGCGCCGACCTGTTGCCACAGATTGACCTGCAAGCCCTGAATGGCAGCACCCGGACCAACCTGCACGATGTCGACACCCGCAACGGCAGCCTCTACCGCGTGACCTTGAACCAGCCGCTGTTCGATGCCGCGCACTGGTTCAACCTCAAGTCCGCGAACGCCCTGAGCGAACAGGCCAAACTGGATTTCTCCACCGTCCAGCAAGAGCTGGTGCTGAAGACCGCCCAGGCCTATTTCGACACACTGCTGGCCGAAGACACCCTGGCCGCCACCAAAGCCGAACTGCGCGCCTTTGAGCGTCAGTTGAACCAGACCCGGCAACGCTACGACGCCGGCCTCTCGGACCAGAACGATGTGCTTTCGGCGCAGGCCAGCTACGACCGTTCCCATGCCAGCGTGATCAACGCCCAACGCCTGACCGACGACGCTTACCAGGCGCTGAATCGCCTGACCGGCCAGCCTCAGGCGCCCTTGATCGGCATCCGCCATACCCTCCCCGTCGAGCCACCGATACCCAACGAAGCCCAGTCCTGGGTTGACCAGGCGCTGACGCAAAACCTGCGCCTGCGTGCCAGCCAGGCAAGAACCCAGGCGGCACAGGAAAACCTGCGTAGCCAAAAGGCCGCGCACTTGCCCACCTTGGGGCTGCAATTGGGGTATGCCGAGGGCGACGCCGATGTGATGGATAACCCGCCAGGGTTCGGCCAACGCGGCGGTAACGAGAAACAGAGTTCGGTGCAGCTGAACTTCAAGCTGCCGCTGTACAGCGGTGGGCGCACCAGTTCTCGGGTTCGCGAGGCTTATCACCGTTTCGACGAAAGCGAATACGACCAGACCAGCCTGCAACGGGAGGTGGTCGAGACCTCACGCAATGCCTTTCGCTCGGTCAACAGCGAGCGCGAGCAGGTACGCGCCTTACGCCAGACCATCATTTCCAGCCAGGGTGCGTTGCACGCGACAGAAGTCGGCTATGAAGTGGGTAACCGCAACATCGTTGATATCCTGTCCGCCCAACGCGATCTGTACAACGCGGTGCGCGACTACAACCTGGCCCGCTACAGCTACATCCTCAGCGGCCTGCGCCTGAAGCTTGCGGCCGGAACCTTGAGCCCTGCCGACCTGCAAAGTCTGGCGCAGTACCTCAAACCCGATTACGACCCCGACAAGGACTTCCTGCCGGCAGACCTGGCGCAACAAGGCGTGAAAACACTCTGAGCCATGGCCCTGTGGCGAATGGGCAAGCCCGCTCGCCACAGGTGGGTCACGGTTTCAGAGCGCCAGGGCCAGGGCCTCGGACTTGTCACTCCTGATGCCCTGGCACAGCTCGCGAATGATGTCGGTCATCAACCGGACTTCCGGGTTGAGCTTGTACTCTTCCGGGAAGCCCATATACATCGGCACTTCGCGTTCACGCTGATGACACAGCGGCACCGTTTGCAACTGACCGCTCGCCAGCTTCTCGCTGACCATATGCTCCGGCAGCCAGGCAAAGCCCAGGCCTCGTTCAACAAAGGTCAGCGCGGTGCTCAGGTTGCTTACAGTCCAGCGCTGCGAGGTACCGAGCCAGCCGCTATTCTGCGAGGTGCGCATGCCCGAATCGCGAATCACGATTTGCCGGTAATCTTTCATGTCGGTAAGGCTCAACTCGCCGTTGAAATGGGCCAGTGAGTGATCGGACGCCACGACGCACTGCAACGAGACGTTGAGCAGGAATTCCTGCATATAACCTGCCGGCAGACTGCTGGCGATGCCCAGCTCGACCTTGCCGTCTTCCAGCAGTTCGCGTGCGCCGGACAACGCCGTTTCGTACAGCCGGATACGGTGCCCTTGCAAGACTGAGGAGAAACGGAACAGCGCCTGCTCCAGCAAATCGGTGGGAAACAGCATGTCGACCGCCAGCGCATGCTCGGTAAACAGCCCTGGCTGGTATTGATTGGCCAGCCGCTCAAGCTTTTGCGCCGAACCCAGCAAGTGCTTGGCCTGAGGCAGCAGAGCCTGGCCCAGAGGCGTTAATACGGCCTTGCGCCCCTCGATCAGGAACAGTTCCTGACCCAGCAGGGCTTCCATGCGGTTGACCGAATGACTGATGGCCGACTGCGACTTGAACATGTGCTCGCCAGCCTGCTGGAAACCGCCACACTCAACCGTAGAAACAAAAGCCTGCCACTGGTCGAGACTGATCTTGGAAAACATTCGAACCTCCTTGTCCGTATCGGGTAAACATCAGAGCTACTACGACGTGGCGTTTTACCACAAAAAACCCTCTCACCCTACTCCATCGGCCCCCTCGATTCGTGCGTGCCCACTGTCGATCCTTGTCGCGTGGGAATACATGAAAACAATGATTGGGTTGACTCAACTTAATTCACTTTTCCAAACCCGTTTTTTACCTTTATCACTATTACCCGTCGCAAACACTAGTACTCGCGTTCCAAGTAGCGCTATCGCGCAACGCTCCAGGAACCTGATGTAGAAAAATCAAATCATCGCCATAGGACATTTTAAAAAATACAGTCTCTTTAAACTTTCCGATGACTAACGGGTCGCTCCCGCGGGTGTGCAGTCTATTGCCTTGTTATTTAATACGCTCCAACTCCTGAATCACTCACTTCTTTAGTGTCCTCCCCCACAAGGCCCTTGCCAGAGCCTAAACCCTTGTTTTTTTTCAGGGGCAAACCGGCCAACACCTTAAGCATAACTTTATAACTTTTCTGTCACATCCAGCCTCTACCATTGTTCATAAAACTGCCACATCGCTGCCGTGCGCAGCAGAATCACCGATTTTTCATATAAATAAAGCCTGCGTCACAACTGCGCATGACGGCCGATTGCCGCCTAAAAATAATCACATGCATAAGCGTAATGAAAAACATGAAGGGAGTTAATGGATCCAATCTGAATATTTCGCTTTTCCCGTTCGAGAGGGTTACGGCAATAATTTGCGGTCATTTGATTACTTGACAAATCGACGCCGCACTGCCGTACACCAACACCTCACTTATGGAATAAAAGATCATGGAATTGAACATGAAGATCGGCATCGATGTCATTGGGCTGTATGTACCGGAACACTTCTTCCCGCTTCACGAACTTGCCGTGCGGCATAACATTGATCCCAACAAATATCTGGTGGGTATTGGTCAGGAATTCATGGCGGTTCCAGCGCCTGACGAAGACATCGTCAGCATGGCCGCCAATGCCACTCAACCACTGTTGACCGACGAGCTGAAAGCGTCCATTTCGACCGTCATCCTGGCCACCGAGAGCGGTATCGACCAGTCCAAGTCCGCCGGGCTTTTCGTGCACCGGATGCTGGGGCTCAAAGCCGATTGCCGAGTCATCGAATTCAAACAGGCATGCTACGGCGCAACCGCCGGCCTGCAGATGGCCTGTGCCTTGGTACGCCAGCGTCCAAACGAAAAAATCCTGCTGATTGCCTCGGACATCGCCCGCTACAAACAGGACTCGGAAGGCGAATGCACCCAAGGCGCAGGAGCCATCGCGATGATCATCGCCAAGGACCCGCGCATTCTGGAAATTCACCCGCACCAGGGTAAATACAGCCTGGACGTCATGGATTTCTGGCGTCCGAACTTCGCCTCCACCGCGTTTGTCGACGGTAAGCTGTCGATCGATATCTACATGGAATCGCTCAAGCATTCCTGGCAGAACTACCGCAATGACGGTGGCCTGGCGCTCACCGATTTGAGCTACCTGTGCTTCCATCAGCCGTTCACCAAAATGGCCAAGAAAGCTTTTTCGGTGTTCGAAACCCTGGAGCCAACCGCAGCCGCCGCGCTCGGCGAAAGCAGCTACGCCGACAGCCAGATCTACGGTAAAGCCATCGGCAACTGCTACACCGCCTCGCTTTACATCGCACTGTTGTCACTGCTGGAAAACAACACGCAAGACCTCTCTGGCAAAAACATCGGCCTGTTCAGCTACGGCTCCGGCAGCGTCGGCGAGTTCTTCTCCGGTACGGTGGTCAAGGATTATGCAAAGCATTCGCGCAAGCGCTTCCACGCCGACATGCTCGAACACCGCACACAGCTGGAACACGCGCAGTACACCGATTGGTTCTACGACGACAAACACAGCGATGCCGAGACCTATCAAACGCCACGCATCAGCAGCGCCAGCTATCGCTTCGCCGGTACCGAAGGCTATCGCCGGCTGTATGAAGACAACACCCAGCAAGCCTTGAGAGTCGCGTAATGAGTGAGGTTCTGCTGAGCTGGATAACTCCGGACGTAGCTTGTCTGACACTGAACAGGCCCCATGCCGGCAATGCGCTGAACGAAGCGTTGTTGCTGCAATTGGCCGAGCACCTCGAACAACTCGCCAGCCAGGACGACCTTCGGGCCCTGGTGCTCGATGGGGAGGGACCGCACTTTTGCACCGGCGCAGACCTGCACTGGATGCGCCGCAGCCTGGAGTTCAGTCACGCGCAGAACCTGGACGATGCCGAACGCCTGGCCATCGTGCTGCAGCGCCTCGACGAATTCCCGGTTCCGGTGCTCGCCCTGGCCAAGGGCTCGGTGTTCGGCGGCGCCCTGGGGCTGATCAGTTGCGCCGACTATGTGCTGGCCAGCAGCGATGCGCGGTTCTCGTTCAGCGAGGCCCGCCTGGGGCTGGTCCCGGCATTGATCAGTCCCTATGTGGTCCGTGCCATCGGTCTGCGCCAGGCCCGGCACTACATGCTCTCAGCCGAGATTTTCGATACCGCCAGCGCCGTGCACCTCGGCCTGGTGCATCGACAGACCGCGACCTCGGCACTCCACCGCAGTCGCGATCAGTGGCTAGGGCATATCCACAAAGGCGGGCCGCAAGCCTGCCGCGAAATCAAAACCATGCTGCGCCGACTGGGCAAGCACGATGGTCTGCTGCAAGAGCAGCCCGACAACCTTCGCCTGATCGCCAAGGTCCGCACCTCCCCTGAAGGACAGGCCGGCCTGAATGCGTTCTTCAACAACCGCAAACCTGATTGGGCCCTCTGAAACATCGCCCGGACCGTACGTGAACACACGGTCCACGGGCTCGGAGCAAACGCAGTGAAGCGTTGCCAACATTATTGATTTTCTAAAGGAAAAATTTTTATGTGTGGTTTTATCGGTATGTATCAAGCCGCTCCAGGAGCCCTGTCCGAGCAGGCCATGGCCGACGCCCTTCAGAGCATCAACCATCGCGGGCCGGACGAAAACAGTGTCTGGCGCGACCCGGCGGGCCGTGCAGCACTGGGTCACACGCGCTTGAGCATCATCGGTCTGGACAATGGCGCACAACCCATCGTTGCCGACGAAGGCGACCTGGTGATCGTGGTCAACGGTGAACTCTATGACCATGAGCGGATTCGCCAGGAACTCGAAGCCGAAGGCTGCGTGTTCAAGACCGAATCCGACAGCGAGATCGCCTTGCACCTGTACCGTCGCTATGGCATGGCCGGCTTGAAACGCCTGCGCGGCGAGTTCGCGTTCGTGCTGTTCGACCGCCAGCGTCGCCTGATGCTGGCGGTGCGTGACCGCCTGGGCATCAAGCCGCTGTTCTACACCCAACACGAAGGCACCTGGTATTTCGCCTCGGAAGTCAAAGCCATCCTCGCGGCCGGCGTGCCTTGCGAGTGGGATGAAGACGCTTACGCCAGCCGCGCGTTCTACCTGCGCGACCATACCCTGTTCAAGGGCGTGCGCAGCGTCAAACCCGGTTGCTGGGTGCTGGTGGATAACGGCGGCATGCAGGGTGGCCGTTACTGGGACATGGAGTTCGCCCGCAAGGATGCGCCGGACCCTGCCGACGAACAGGGCATGATCGAAGCGATTCGCTCGGCCGTCGAAGAATCGGTGCGCCTGCGCCTGCGTGCCGATGTGCCAATCGGTGTTTACCTGAGCGGCGGTATCGACTCATCGGCAATGCTCGGGCTCGCCACGCAACTGACGGGCAAGCCGCTGGATGCGTTCAACCTGTCGTTCACCGACATGGAAGACTACGACGAAAACCGTTTCGCCCGCCTGGCCGCCGAGCACAACGGTGCTCGGTTCCACACCATCGAAATTACTCAGGATGACCTCGCGGACAATTTCGAACAGGCGCTGTGGCACAACGAAACTCCCTTCTTCAATGCCCACGGCGTGGCCAAGTACATCCTCAGCCAGGAAGTGCGCAAGGCCGGCATGAAAGTCGTGCTCACCGGTGAGGGCGCGGATGAAGTGTTCGCCGGTTACCCGCACTTCCGCCGCGACATGCTGCTGTACAACGTCGAACGCCAGGACCCGCAGGTCATCAGCAAGCTGCGCCAGCGCATCCAGGAAAGCGAACAGGGCTACACCCGTTCCGAGATGCCGGATGACATCCACTGGATGATCAATCAGCTCAACCACGGCGTGTCCTGGCTGGACAACCAGGCCGGCTGGTTCAAGGCGCTGGAAAGCCTGTACAGCAGCGACTTCCGTGATCACTTCAGCGGAATCGACCCGTATCGCCAGTTCTTCGATCGCCTCGATCACAACCAGCTCGAAGGTCGCGACCCGGTGCACAAGTCGATGTACCTGTGGGCCAAGTCATACCTGCCGAACTTCGTGCTGACCACCTTGGGCGATCGCATGGAAATGGCCAACAGCATCGAAGGTCGCGTGCCGCTGCTCGATCACCACGTGGTCGAGCTGGCCTGCAAGATGCCGGTCTGGATGAAAGTCCGTGGCTCGACCGAGAAGTTCATCTTCCGCGAAGCCATGCGCCCTTACCTGCCGCAGGCCCTGTATGAGCGCAAGAAGCATTACTTCCGCGCACCACCGGCCACGCTGCAGCAGCAAGGTCGTCTGTATCAACTGGTGCAGGACGTGCTGCACGGCAGCGAGCTGGACAACCTGCCGTTCTTCGATGCGGCGAAAGTCCGTCAATTGCTCGACCGCCTGCCAGGCCTGACACCACTGGAACAAGGCCTGCTCGATCCGATGCTGATGGAGCTGACCAGCCTCTGCCTGTTGCAGCGTCGCTACAAGATGCAAGCCTCCGTCAACCCGCAGTGGGCACGAGGAGTCGCGGCATGAAAATCGCGATCATTGGCGCCGGCCTAAATGGCCTCGCCTGTGCGCTGATGCTCAAACGTTTTGGGCTGTCCTGCACGGTGTATGAACGCAGCCTGGGTCCTCGCGACTCGGGCACCGGAATCTACGTCTGGCCCCAAGGCGTGCAAGTGCTGCGCTTTTTGTTCAATAACCGCGAGTTCCTGAAGTACGGCAAGGCGATCGAGTTTCTCGACACCTACTCGCGCGACGGCCGGTTGATCCACAGCCAGCCGGTGCGACCGAGCGGGTTGGGGATTCCCGCACCGGCAATGATGTTCCGGCGCACCGAGCTGTTCCGCCTGCTGTTGCAGGAACTGGGCGACGGCGCCGTGCGCTTTCAGATGGGCTGCAACCGCTTGCAGGATCTGGGACAAAAGACCCGGGTGAGCTTCAGCGACAACAGCGAAGAAGACTTCGACCTGGTGATCGGTGCCGACGGTGTCGGCTCCACCGTGCGCGAGTTCATCAACCCGAACCTTGCGCCTTATGACACCGGGCTGGTGGCCAGCCGCGGCATGGTGGATTTCGGCTCGGACCTGCTCAAGTCCGATCGCTGCCAGATCTTCACCTCGGCCTTCTCGCGGGTGGTGACTTACCCGCTGGATGCCCACAGTAACTATCGCTACTGGTTCGCCGCGTATCAGCATCATCACCAGCCCCTGCATGATCGGGCCGGCTTGCTGAAGCTGTTCGCCGAACTGCCGAGCGAGGTGGTGCAGATGATTGCCGCCACCGAGGAGTCGGACATCCTCACCCACAAGATGACTGCCCTGACCGGCGACGGCGCCTGGCATCGCTCACGGGTGGTGATGCTCGGCGACAGTATTCACGCGATGCTGCCGACCCTCGGCTATGGCCTGACCCTGGGTCTGGAGAACGGCTTCATGCTGGCCCAGGCGCTGATCGGCCATTGCGACGACAACCTCGACAGCGCCCTGCAGCGCTACGAAATTCGCGCCGCGCAACGCTCACGGTCGATGCTCAAGGTGATGAGTGACATGACGGATCTGTATTACTTCGAAGAAGACCGCGCCATGACTCCGACGCGCATCTCCCCCATCGTCAACCGCTTCCAGGACCTGGCCCTGACCACGGTATTTTGAGGGAATTGCCATGAGCGAACTCTTTCGCACGCGGGTCGCACACTTTGTCGCTGAACACATCACGCCCCATGTCGCCGAGTGGGAAACCCTGGGGGGCTACCCGCCGGCACTGTACCAGCGCGCAGGCCTTGCCGGCCTGTTGGCACTGGGTCAGGACCAGACCCTACTGCCCGATGATCCACGCACCGTGGCAATCCTGGTGCAGGAGCTGACCCGCAGCGGCGCGCAGGGCATCACCATGGGCCTGGCCTCGCACTTTGTCAGCCTCAAGGCACTGCAACTCTGTGCCCCAGAGCTTGCAAGCAGTGTGGTGCCCGCAGTGCTGAGCGGTGAATGCAGTATTTCTCTGGCGCTGACCGAACCCCAGGCCGGTTCGGACCTGCGCGGTATGAGCTGTCGCGCCGTACTCGACAACGGCCAATACCGACTGACCGGCACCAAAGCCTTCGTCTGCAATGGTGAACGGGCGGACTGGCTGTTGTTGATCGCGCATTCTCCAAACGGTCTGGCGCTGTTTCTTGCCGAAGGGCATGCCCCCGGCATCCGGCATACCCCGCAGCGATGCCTCGGCTGGCGGTGTCTGCCCTTGACCGACCTGCACTTTGAGAACACCCCGGTGGTCCGTCTCACTCAAGGCTCCGGGGTCGGACGCATTTTGCAAAACAGCCTGCTGCAGGAACGCCTGAATCTTGCGGTGATGGCCGTAACCTCCGCCGACATGGCGCTGCAAGCCAGTATCGACTGGTGCAAACAGCGTCAGGTGGGGGGCAAGCCGCTCTTCGACAAATCGGTGATCCGCCAACGGCTGGCCGAGTACCACGCGGAACTCGCGGTGGCGCAGCACTATGTCGAGTCGGCCGTGAACTGGATGGCCGAGGGCATTCTCGATCCACGCCGGGTCGCCATCGCCAAGAACCAGGCGGTCGCCGTGCTGGAAAAGATCGCTCGTGGCGCGGTGCAAGTGCACGGCGCCCACGGCTGCATCGAACCGGCCCTGGTAGAACGTATCCATCGCGATGCGCGCCTGTTGGCCATCGGCGGCGGCACCCACGAAATCATGCTGGACATCATCGGACGATCTTTATAGGAGCAGGGACATGCGCCAAATCAGCGAACACGCCGCCGCCCATTCCAGCGCGCTACTGGAACACGCCTACCAGCGCTACTGCGGTTTGCGCCTGGTGGAGCAACGAGAAGGGTTCTGTCAATGTCGACTGGTGGTCAGCGAGGCCATCGACAACCTCAGCCACACGCTCCACGGCGGGGTTATTTACTCGATGCTGGACGTGGTGAGCATGCTTGCCACACTGCCGCTGCTCGGGCCCGATGAATATGCGCTGACCAACAGTTTCAACAGCATGTTGATGTCAGCCACGCCCCTGTACAGCGAAGTAATCATTGAGGCCGAAGTTGTAAGAAACGGCCGAAACCTGATTTTTACTCAAGCGGCTGCTTGGAAAATAAACAGCGATCAGACCCGAACTAAAATCGCCTCAGCACAATTAAGCAAATTCCGCCTAAAGCATCAGTGGTAACCTCGAAAGCCCCGTTCCCGGGGCTTTCCTGCCCTCCTCCAGCGCTTGCGCCGCATCTACTTCCCCCCCCAAACGCCGACAAGGCCCCTGCAAGAAGGGCCCTGAGAAATACATGAATGGCATGGGTGAGTGAACCTGAATTTATGCGCTATTCCTGCCTCTCCGATTGTTCAAAACTTCCTCTCAAACAGCCGCTGCATTACCTGAGAGAGAAAGCCATGAGTCAAAAAATACTGGTGATACGTTCGTCGATCAAAACCGATGGTGGTTTTTCCGGGCAACTGGTGGACTACTTCCTGGACCAACTCAAAGAAGTCATTCCTGAATCCTCCATTGTCGTTCGCGACATCGCCAAGACACCGATTGCCCACCTCAATGCCAACACCATGGCCGCGCTGTATGGCCGCGAGCCGAGCGACGATGAAGGGCACCAGGCCCTGAGCCTGTCGAACGAACTGATCGAAGAAATCAACGAAGCCGATCGCATCGTCATCGGCCTGCCGCGCTACAACTTCGGCGCACCTTCGCTGATCCATGCCTACATCGATCATCTGGTCATTTCCGGCGTGACCTTCAAATACAACGAAACCGGTCCTGTCGGCCTGATCGACAGCAAACCGGTGTACGTCCTGACCGCCAGTGGCGGCATCTACAGCAATGGCCCGGACACCCTGGCCCTGTGGCTGTCGCAGATCCTCGGTTTCATCGGCCTGACACAGATCAAATACGTCTACGCCGAAGGCCTGGGCATGGGTGAAGAAAGCCTGGCCAAGGGTCTCAAGCAAGCGCGCCACGAGATCGACCAGGCGATCAACGAACTGGGCGAACGACCTCGCCTGAAAATGGTTGGTTCGCAAGGGAGGTAACATGACCAAAGCGGTGAACAACACCCTCAACGATCAGCTGTTTATCTCCGAGCTCGTGGCCGAAACCGACCGTTACCATCTGTACATCTCGCAGGCTTGCCCCTTTTCGCACCGTGCCTATCTGGTCCTGAGCGTACTGGGGCTCGAAGATGTACTGGATGTATCGTCGGTTGCCGCTCGCCGCCATGACCGGGGTTGGGAATTCGACAACGTGGACCAGGACCCTCTGCACGAAGAAGTGTCCCTGCTCTCCACGCTGTATGAACATTCCCGCCCCGGCTTCACCGGGAATCAATCGGTGCCGGTGCTGTGGGACAAACACCAGGAGCGGATCGTCCATAACGATTCCGCAGACCTCGCCTGGCAGATGGCGACCCGGTTGTTGCCGCTGGCCAAGACGCCCATGGAACTTGTGCCCGACGACCTGAGCGACGAAATCGCGAGCCTCAACGACTGGCTGCATACGCACGTCAATCGCATGGTTTACAACATGGGGTTTGCCAGCGACCAGCAGAGTTACAGCGAGGCGTTTACGGTGTTCTTCAACGCCATGGACGAACTGGAAGCGCGTCTCGCTGACCAACGCTACCTGTTCGGCAACCGACTGACGCTGTCCGACCTGTTCCTGTTACCTACGCTGATTCGCTTCGAGGCCGTGTATTGCCTGCACTTCAAGGCCAATCTGCGCCCCTTGCAAGACTACCCGGCCCTGTACGACTACCTGTGCCGGATGAGCCAACGCGAAGACGTGCGGCGCACCATCGACATGGAACACATCAAGCTGCATTACTACTACTCCCACAACCACATCAACCCGACACGAATCGTTCCCGACGGCCCGCAACTGGCCTGGTTGGCACACCCCGCCTGATCAACGCCCCGCCTCCGAGTCCGGGCCCTGCCCGGACTCATATCCGCCGATATTCCCCCTCGCCTGTATTCGTTCTGTCATATAACTAAGACGCGATAATCAATACCCCCGTTTTTATTTGTTTTTTTACCCGTAAAAGAAGCACCTGGCATCGCTGTCATGCTTCACATGAAGATTCTGAATAGGTACTGGCTAATTAATTCACTTTAAACAATCAAGCCACTTATGAGAAAAATTGAATCCCAGCAGGACGCTGTCTAATTACCGCTTCGAAAGGACTCACTCTTCACTGACACACTGAACTACGCCAACCATCGTTCCCGACCGGAAAATCCCACAGACTGCTGTGGCTTTAGCTGTGGGTACGAGTGGGAGTCTAAAAACAACAGGCATCCCAGTGTGAACGAACGCCTTCGAGGAACAGGGCAAAACAGCTGATTACACCAGGCTGTTACAGGGGGGCATGGAAACCCCCCTGTTGCCATCAATAACAACAAGATCAATCAGCACTCGTGTACCAGAACAACCAGACAATTCAACAATCCGTTTATCGACTCACGCAGAAAAGCAAGGAAAACTGACATGCGTACTCAAGTAGCCAAACGCAACACCCTACTCTGGAAGTCCGCCGTTGACTTTGTAAAACGTCGGTACATGAAAGCCTTTAATGCCATCATCGAGCCTTCCCCCGAGTACTTTTTAATCGTATTCGATAACAATGACTCCATTCAGTCGTGTGCAGGTTTCAGTTTCGCCAAGTCAGGCCCTCTATTGTCCGAATGTTATCTGGACTCACCGTCCGAGGAGACGCTGTCGAGAATCACCAACACCCGGATCGAACGCGACAGCATCGTCGAAATCGGCAATACCGCGTCGATCAATTCGGTTGCCGGCCAGACCCTGTTCAACATGCTCTCAATGGTGACCTGGTGCATGGGCGCACGCTACGTGCTGTGCACCTGCACACCGCAATTGATCAAATCGATGGGCTACTGCAACGTCAAGGTCCACAAGATCTGCGATGCCGACCCGCAACGCATGACCGCCCAAGCGGAAGTCGAATGGGGCTCCTACTACGAGCAGACGCCCATCACCGGCTACATCAAGCTGGGCGAGATGAAGCATCACTATCACGAGACCGTCCTCAAGACCGTTTTCCGACTTGACGTGCAGAGCGAGCAAGCAGCATGACACATTTCGTCGAACACTTGCTGGCCCAGGCCCAACGCACACCGGATGCCGTCTGCGTCGTCGATATTCCTTCGGCGGACGGCACGGGTGGGCGCCGCCTGACCTACACCCAGGTGCTGGAGCATGCCCGGCAGCTTGGGCAACACATGAACCGTCAGTTCACCGACGAAAAGCGCACCATCGGCATCGTCATGCGCAACAGCAGCGACTGGGTCATCGCCGACTTCGCCTGTCTGCTCTTCGGTTTCACCTCCTTGCCGCTGCCTTTGGGCTTCAGTAAGTACCAGGCCGAACACCTGGCCTTCGAATGCTCGGGCTTCCTGGTCGATGACAAAGGCCGGGAGACGCTGGAAAAACGCTGGGAAATCGACCTCAACGCCAACCGCCTGGTCCATGTACCCAGCGCACTCGAGACCTCGCTTGCGGTGCCGACGGGCCCGAGCTTCATCGACAGCGCCGATGCCGAATGGACCTGCAAAGTCATCCATACCTCCGGCACCACCAGCAAGCCCAAAGGCGTGAAGCAAAGCCTGGCTGGCCTGAGCGCCGTGCTGCAATCGCTACTCGGCGTGGTCCCGGCCAGCTATCAAAAACGCTACCTGTCGGTGGTGCCGCTGAGCCTGTTGATCGAACAGGTCACGGCGGTCTACCTGCCGCTGCTGTCTGGCGGCACGGTGTACTTCCTCGACGAGCACACGCCGTTGATCGGCGAGGCTGGCTACGACACCTCGGCGATTCTGGCGCAACTGCTCAGAACCCGGGCGAGCGCGGTCACCGTACCGCCGATAATGCTCGACGTGCTCCTTGAAGTGGCCGAGCGAAACACCGACCCGGAACTGCTGTCGTTACTGCGCAATGAGTTGTACATCACCGCCGGTGGCGCTCCGATCAGCAGCGAAAAACTGCAGCGCCTGAGCGCGCAGGGTATTCAGGTTCATCAGGGTTACGGGCTGAGCGAAAACGGTTCGGTGGTGAGCGTCAACACCCCGGCCAACAGCAAGCTGGGCAGCGTTGGCAAACCCTTGCCGCACGTCCAGGTCCGGGTGACGGATCAGCAACGGGTAGAAATCAAAAGCAGCTCATTGTTCCAGGGTTACTCGTGGGTCGATCCGAGCGCCTGCTCCTTCACCGAGGATGGCTGGCTGCGCACAGGTGATATCGGCGAGTTCGATGACGAGGGTTTCCTGTTCATCACCGGACGCGAGAAAAACATCATCTGCCTGCCCAACGGCCGCAATGTTTCTCCGGAACAAATCGAGCTGGAGTTCAAAGAGCAAGCCGGCGTGAACGATGCGCTGATGTTCATGACCGCAGACAGTCAACTGGCGATCATGCTCAGCGTCGGACCGCAATTCAATCACCAGCACACCCAGGATTGGGCGCAACAGCGCTTCTCGGAAGTCGAGCTGCCGCAGGCCATCTGGCCACTGGCACCGGACGCCCCGCAGCTTAAAAGCCTCTATGCCCTCAATGGCCCGGCGCGTAGAGCCCACGCCACCGACCTGCATCGTCAGACATGTACTCACTAAAGGATTAGCGACATGACTCAATCTACTTATCAGGCGAGTGTCATCACCGATCGTGCGTATGCCTTGAACGCCGACACTGCGGCGGTTTTCGAAGAGCTTTCGAATGCTGGCGTGATTATCTTCCGCAACTGCATCCAGTCGCTGGACGAGTTCGGCGCCTTCGTGAAAAAACACAGCTCGCGCCTGAGCCTGGACCCGGGCCGCGTGATCGCCAAAGGCGTCGCACAACTGGTCGACGCCGGCACCGACGCCGTAGGCCTGCACTGCGAAAACGGCAACGCGCCGATCTGGCCTGACCTGACCTGGTTCTTCTGCGAGATCGCCCCCACCAAAGGTTCGCAAACCACCTTGTGCGATGGGGTGAAGGTCTACCAGGAACTCAGCGAAGAGGCCCGTCAGCGCTTCGAGAGCAGCCGCATCCGCTACCGCCGCACGGTGCCGGGCGAAAAGTGGCGCAAGATCGTCTGCTACTACAAACCGGAAATCCAGCAGCTGGAAGACGCCAGTTTCGAGCACCTGAACGAGATCATCGGCCAGGACCCCAACACCCGGATGGAATACAACCCAAGCACCGATTGCGTGGCCTATGCCTACAGTGTCCCGGCGTGCCAGACCTCCAGTTTCTGTGAGCACCCGGCCTTCGCCAACAGCATTCTCGGGCCGTCCTTCAACTACGAAAAACCGGTGATCGACTTCGAGAACGGCGAAGAGATTCCCGCCGACCTGCTGGCGGAAATCACCGAGGTCACCGAACGCAATACGCACACCGTGGGCTGGCAGGACCTGGACCTGGTGATGATCGACAACCGTCGGGTCATGCACGGCCGGCAAGCGATCATCGATGACCAGCGCCGCATCTTCAATGCACTGAGCTATCGGTAATGCTCGCCGTGGCGAATCACCCAGGTCAGACCTGGGCCGTCGAAGGCCAGTATGAAAGTTTCATCGACAACCACGGCCATAAACTGATTGACCTCAGCGGCGGGTTCGGCCTGCAAGTGCCCGAGGTGGTGCAGGCCGTGAGTCGGCAGGTCGATAAAATCGGCCTGTCCAACCGTGTCCTGCTGTCCGCGCCGTTGATCGAGTTGTGCAAGCAACTCAGCGACTTCATGCCCGAAGGACTGGAGAACTCGTATGTCTGCAACTCTGGCGACGAGGCGTTTGAAGGTGCGCTGAAACTTGCGCGCTCGATCAACCCCCATCGGCGTACGGTGATCGCCGTGGGGGGCGTGGCATATGGCTCGTTGTCTTATGGGCGCTACCTGAGCGCCCCCGAACTTTATCCGGAATCCGGGGAGTTTCTGGGGATCAAGGTGGTGCATGTCGACTCGGTGCACGACCTGCCGCACATGGCGATCTGGCAGGACTGTTTTGCCCTGTGCTACGGCCCGTTGCGCACAGCCGCCAACGGGCTGCTGGAAGCGGTCGACCCGATGCTGATCGCCAGTCTGGAACGGATCGCCAACAGCCAGCGAATCCCTACCCTGTTCAACGACGTCGATACCTGCCTGGGCAGCGTCGGGCATCTGCTGTCGCAGAGCCTGTCCGGTGCGCGCCCGGACATCGTTGTCCTCGGCAAAAGCCTGGGCGGCGGCTGCATCCCCATCGGCACCTACACCTGCAGCCATGCGCTGGCCTACAAGGCCTACGGCAAAGCCTCGCCGGCCAAACACGGGAGCACCACCGCCGGTAACCCGCCATCGTGCATCGCGGCCCGGACCGCTCTGCGCTATGCGCAGGAACAGCGGCTGGACCAGCGCAGTCTCGACAACGGCAAGGCGCTGGCCACAGAACTGGCCGACCTCAATGCAAGGGCCATCGGCGGCATCGTCAAGGTACCGCTAGCCAGCACCGAGCAAGCCATCGAGGCGCAACGGACGCTGTACGCCGCCGGTGTGCATATTCGCCGGCCAAGCGGGCGCGAACTGCTTTTGCGTTGCCCATTGGTCGCGCGCACGGAGCGCGTCGTCGACGCCGCACGCCTGATAAAAAGGACTTTGCAATATGCTGCTTAACCGCCTGGTGGATGACTGCTACAAACACTGGACGCCCTCGGCGGCCAAGCTTTATCGCATTGCCAATACCGGCATCGAACGCTCCGCCGAAGGGGCGATCGTCACCGACCATCGCGGCAAGCACTTCATCGATTGTGCGTGCAGCTATGGAATATTCCTGGTCGGTCACCAGAACCCTCAGGTCAAGTACGCCAGCCAGCGTCAGCTGAGCCGGATGGCCTGGCAGCCCGAGGGGCTGACCCACAATTCGCAACACCAGCTGAGCGAGACCCTCAAGCGTCTGGCTCCCGGCGAGTGGGGTGATGTGCGCTACACCATGACCGGTGCCGAAGCCATCGAGCAAACCTTGCGCTACGTGCTCAAACGGCAGTTGCCGCGCAAACGGATCGTGGTCATGCGCAATGCCTACCATGGCAAAACCCTGACCACCATGGCGATCCTCGGCCAGCAGTACGAGAGCAACCAGTATGGCCTGAACCGCGTGATGGTCGACTTCATTCCCTACGGCGACTTCGCCGCCCTGGAACACGCCATCACCGACCAGGTGGCGGCGGTCTACATCGAGCCGATCCTCGGCGGTGCCTACCTGACCCTGCCCAAAGTTGGCTACAACGCGCGAATCCGCGAATTGTGCAGCGCCCACGGCTGCCTGATGATCGCCGATGAAATCCAGACCGCGTTCGGTCGCTGCGGTAAATGGTTCGCTGTCGATTACGACAACGTGGTGCCCGACATCATGGTGCTGTCCAAGGGCTTGACCGGCGGCTACGCAGCCATCGCGGCGGTGATGTACAGCCGCGCCTTGATCGACCGGCAGCCACTCGACCCACTTGAAGATCAGGTCTGTGGCCAGGGCGGTTTGCCCTATGCCTGCGAAACGGCCCTGGCTGCCATTCGTGCGATTGAAGAAGGCCAACTGATCGAAAAATCCCAGGCTGCCAGCACACAGTTGTGCCGGGGATTGCAGCTACTGGCCGAAGCCTACCCGCAGATCATCAGCGACGCGCCAGCGATTGGCCTGATGACCGGTTTACGCCTCAAGGGCGCGGTCTGGGAAAACCTGATCAGCATGGAACTGAGCAAGCGCGGGGTGCACGCCGGGCACTCGATGAACGAAAAGGCCACGGCGCCGGTGTTGCGTTTCTATCCACCGCTGACCATCAGCACCGCGCAAATCAGCCAGGTGCTCAAGGCCCTGGAAGAATCCCTCGAGGCCGTCGCCAGCAAGCCGCGCTGGATGCTCAAACTGATGACGCCGATCATCCGCAACCTCTACCGAATCCCCTACGCCATGACCCCACGGAGCGCAGACCAATGATTCGCGTGGACGATCTTTCCCTGGTTGAAATGGCCTCGCTGATCCGTCATTCAACCCTGACCAGTGAAGCCATCACCCGGCACTACTTGCAGGCCTTGAACGAACGCAACCCCGCCATCAACGCGGTGATCCAGAAGCACACCGACGAAGCGATCCTCGCGCAGGCTCGCGAGGCCGACGCCGCGGTTTCCCGGGGCCAGCCTCTGGGGCCGCTGCACGGTGTACCGATCACCATCAAGGACGTGTTGCATGTCGAAGGTTATCGGCTATCGCGCGGGCTCACCGAGTTTCTCGGCAGCACCAGTCAGAACGACGCCACTGCCGTCGCCCGTCTGCGCGCTGCGGGGGCAATCATCATCGGGCTGACCAACGTCCCCGAGCTGTGCATGGCCTTTGAAACCGACAATTTCATCTACGGCCTGACCCGCAACCCGCATGACCTGAGCCGTTCCGCCGGCGGCAGCAGCGGTGGCGAAGGCGCTGCCATTGCCGCCGGGATTTCCCCAGCCGGGCTGGCGTCGGATGCCAGCGGCAGCGTGCGGATTCCGGCGCACTTCAACGGGGTTTGCGGCTTCAAGCTGACGCAAGGCCGAGTACCGTTGACCGGACAGTTTCCACGCGAGCGCTCCGGGCTCTTCCACCACACCTCCAGCTTCGGGGTAATGGGCCGTTATGTCGCCGACGTCGAAGTCATGGGCCGACTGATCGCCGGCCCCGACGGGCACGACCCGGATACTGTCGACGTGCCCTGGCAAGGTCTGGATAAACCGCTGGATCAACTGCGGGTGGCCTTCGTGTATGAAACCTCACGGGTTTCACCCTCGCCCGCCGTCGCCCGCACGCTGGATACGGTACGCGAACTGACCAGCAAAATAGTCGCCAGCCTCAGCGACGAACAACCACCGATGCTCGAAGAATCCTGCGATGTACTGTGGCGTCTGTTCATCACCGGCGGTGATTCGGGCAGGGGCTGGAAACAGTTGTTCAGCGACATTGGCAAGAAGTCATTCACCCCGGCCCTCAACAGCCTGTTGGCCAAGAGCGAGGAGATCGAATGCAGCATCGACCAGGTGAAGCTCGACTGGAACAACCTCGATCGCATGCGCTACCAGCTGGCGGCGTTCTTCAGAACGCATGACCTGCTGATCACGCCGGTCCACCCCACTGTCGCCTTCGAGCATGGCCGCTCCATGGACGATCGTCACCAGTATGACTACGTGTTCCCGTTCAGCCTGTCCGGGTCGCCGGTGCTGGTGATTCGGGCCGGGATCGATGAAGCCAGCGGTTTGCCGATCGGTATCCAGATCGTCGCTCCGCACTGGCAGGAAGCGCGGCTGATCGAGTTCGGCAAGCGCCTGGAGGCCGCCTTGCCAAAATGGCAGGCGGTGATTCCCGCTCGGTGACCCTCCCCCGCTGACATCGTTGCCGGGGTCATCCCCGGCAGCGTGATCAGCTGGCCCTGGTGTGCCGCAAATGAGTATCTCGAAGGCTCTTCAGACCGGAGTAATGCGGTAAGCGCAACGGCGGGCATTCATCAGAATATGCTCCACGCGTTCAACCCTGGCTTGCAGAACGTGCTCGAACACATCCAGTTCAGCGCGACAAAAACCCTGACACGCGGCCGCCGCCGCGCAGATCGGACAATGGTTCTCAATAAACATGAAGGCCCCGTCCGGTTGCTCGCTCCATTCGGCCATATAGCCTTCACGGGCACGCAGGGCGGCAAGGCGCTTGACCCGTTCCTGAAGGGTCTCGGCACCGGCGAGTTCTTGCAGGTACAAGGTGCGACTCTGCTGCTCGCGAACGTCGATCAGACGATCGATGGCCTCGGGCCCGAAGGTCTCGCGCACGGTCTGCAAGAGCTGCACGGTCAGCTCCGAATGGGTATCGGGAAACCGCGCATGGCCGGCCGCCGTCAGGTGCCATACCTGCGACGGGCGCCCGACGCCTCGGGCCTCGGACTGAGCCTCCACCAGGCCACTGGCGGCCAGCTTGACGAACTGCTGTCGCGCCGCCTCCCCCGTGGTACCCAGCGCGCGCCCGGCATCGGCCGCCAGTTGCGGGCCGCGGGTCTTGAGCATGTGAAGCAGTCGGTCGGCAGGTGACAGCGATGCTTCATCCTGGTTTTCCAAGTATTTTCTTGACAAACAACGGACCCCGCGGCTTCAATATTTAAAGAATTTACTTGGTAAATCTAACCCAAGCCTTGAAAACAGGCAATTGACTCTCGCAATCCGCCGGGTCGCGAGTCACAGCAGGAGGTTGTATGTCTACGCAAGGAAGCAGCTGGAGCGATTTACTCTCCGGAAAAAACGCCGCGCGATCCATCGCACTGTCAGGAGGCGTTACGCTGCACGCGATCAATATCTACATCGCTACGACGATCCTGCCCTCTGTAGTCAAGGAAATCGGCGGGCTCGACCTTTATGCCTGGAACACTACACTGTTCGTCGTCGCATCGATCCTCGGCTCCGCGCTCACGGCCAAAGTCCTGCAACGCACAGGGCCACGCGTTTCCTATGCGATAGCCTCGTTATTTTTCCTCGCCGGCAGCCTCATCTGTGCGCTGGCGCCGAGCATGCCGGTGATGCTGGTCGGTCGCGCGGTTCAAGGTTTGGGCGGCGGCCTGATGTTCGCCCTGTGCTACTCGATGATTCAGCTGGTGTTCGAAGAGCGCCTCTGGCCTCGAGCCATGGCCCTGGTTTCGGGCATGTGGGGGATCGCCACACTGATCGGCCCGGCCATCGGCGGTATCTTTGCTGAAATGGATGCCTGGCGTTTAGCCTTTGGTTCGCTGGTCCCTGTGACACTGGCGTACATCCTGCTGACCAGCAACGTGCTGCCCAAACGTGACATGGATCAACCGCCCGTGGGCCGCTTGCCCTTGCTGCAATTGTTCCTGCTGGCTGCGGCGGTGCTCTCGGTATGCATTGGCAGCGCTTCGTCGCTTCCGACCTGGAACCTGCTGGGCATAGGCCTCTGCCTGCTGCTGGTGTTTTTCCTGGTTCGTCATGAATCCAGCGCCCTGACACGCCTGCTGCCCAAGGACGCCTTGCGGCTCAATACCCCACTCTGTGCGCTGTACGCGACCATGGGGTTGTTGGTGGTCGGCATGACCAGCGAAATCTTCGTGCCGTACTTCCTGCAAACCCTGCACGGGCAGACGCCGCTGATTTCCGGCTACCTGGCGGCCCTCATGGCGGCTGGCTGGACGCTGTCCGAAGTGATGAGCTCCGGCTGGCGCGAGCGTGGCGTTCGCCGCGCAATCATCAGCGGCCCGGTGTTCGTACTGGTCGGACTGATCATCCTGGCCGTCGCCATACCGTTCAACAGTGGCGGAGACTGGGCACTGCTCACCCCGATCTGCATTGCCTTGACCCTGGTGGGATTCGGCATCGGCATCGGCTGGCCACACTTGCTGACCCGGGTCCTGCAAGTGGCTTCGGCCGAAGACCAGGACTCGGCGGCTTCATCCATCACCACCGTACAACTGTTCGCCACCGCACTCGGCGCGGCACTGGCCGGGATGATCGCCAACATGGCCGGGCTCAACGACCCGAGCAACATGGAAGGCACTGCCAACGCCGCACGCTGGCTGTTTGCGCTGTTTACCATTGCACCGATGATGGCGCTGGTGACTGCGGTTCGTTCGGCGCGGATTCGGCCGGGCCTTGCTACGGCCTGAAACGGCTCGCGCAAACGCCGCTTTCTCATGTCGAGATAAGCGGCGTTTTTCTTATTTACCATCACCAATATACGGTTGTGTTGAGCACCTATTTTGGTACACTTCAGTCATGACCAATATCGCCCCAGTACTGAAAGTACGTTTCTTCTGCACGGACGCCGGAAATGAACCGGTACGTGAATGGCTGACAGATCTGTCTCGCGACCATAGGCGAATGATCGGGACCGACATAAAAACCGTTCAGCTTGGCTGGCCAATCGGAATGCCTGTGGTACGAAAACTGGATACGGGTCTCTGGGAAGTCAGGATTGATCTTGGAGACACCATCGCCCGTGTTCTCTTCACCGTAGAGGGCTCCGACATGGTCCTACTCCATGGTTTCATCAAGAAGAGCCAAAAAACACCAGCGTCTGACATGGCCACTGCCAAGCAGCGCAAAGCAAGACTATGAGGTACGGCACATGAACAAACACATCGGATCTGACTTTGACGATTTCCTGGCCGAGCAAGGCCTTGCCGAGGAAGTCTCCGCAGCAGCGCTCAAGCGCGTCATCTCCTGGCAGATTGCCGAAGCGATGAAGCTGCAACGCGTCAGCAAAAAAGCTCTCGCTGAGCGGATGCATACCAGTCGTACGGCTGTGGATCGCGCGCTTGATCAAAATGACGCTGGCATGACGCTGGCCACTCTGGCCAGCGCTGCCCGCGCACTGGGTCAGCGCGTAGAGGTTCGCCTCGTTCCTGAGCATGAAGAACATCGCGCATAAATCCGGTCCTTGCCTGCAAGCCCAAGGACGGGAAGGAAAGGAGGGATAATACCTGTCAATTAAGCGTTGGCTGCCCCAAAAGATCGCAGCCTGCGGCGGCTCCTACGGATTTGCGTACGGCTTCGACTGATCGGCGTAGGAGCTGCCGCAGGCTGCGATCCTGGCGATCCCACACACACCGAAAATGTCCGGAGCGTTGGCGCTCGCACACAAAAAATCTGACAGCTCCAAGGACTCAATACCCTACACCCTTCTCGGAATCCCCCTTCTCATCCATCCCTTGCACCGCCTTCAGCGCGCGGCTTATAGTCCGCCCGTCACCCATACGGCGACCGGGTTTGGCGACCCGCTGTGGTAAACCTCTATCCAGTGGAGCTTTACTCATGAATGACTACATGGCTTTAACCAGCAACGCCGACGACCTCCCCACCTTATTCGTCAAAACCTCTCAACCCTTGCACGCACTGCTCGACACGGCCGGTTATCGAATCCGGGCCGTTACGCAGATTCTGGAAAACCTCGCGATGCGTGGCGACATCACCACCGACTCTGTGATCCTCAGCGACTTCGCGCAGCTCTGCTGTATTCCTCTGCGCGACGGCTGTGACTTGCTCGATGTGATTGCACGACGTTTGGATGCGCAGCCGTCGCCCGCAAGTGAACGCGCCAAACCATAACCCCTGAAACGAAAAAGCCCCGTCGCTTGTTCAGCAACGGGGCTTTCCATGTAGTGCGTACAGCCGCCTATGAATTGTCACAGGTCTTGAAGCCGTTTGTTTGTCAGACACGACGCTCAGCCGCGTCATAAACCTCTTTATCGCGCCGGGCACCAACAGCCACAATCAGCACCTGGATGGCTTTACCGTCGACACGGTAGACGATTCTCGTGTCTCCCGTTCTGATTCTTCGACAACCCGCCAGGCTGGCACGTAGAGGCTTGCCACTTTTATCTGGCTCACCATTGATGATCCGCTCCTCAATCACATCAAGGATGCGGTTAGCACCAGCAGCACCTAGCTGATCAAGATCGTCCTGAACCTCTGGATGATAAATAACACCCCAAACCATCCAGCCCCCTCATTAATCGTTATTGCTATACCGCGCACGCATATCATCGTGGGAGATAGCGTTAGCTTTATCAAAGCCTATCAGCCGCTCGCGGGCTGTCGCTTCGACCCGCAGGTTCTCTAGCTCGTCCAGCATTTCCTGAAAGGCATCCACATTGATGATCACCGCAGCAGGCTCGTTATCCTTGAAGATCACAAGACGCTCGGTTGCTCGGCTGGATACCTCTTTCAGCTTCGCACTGAAGCCTCTGACCATGGCCGTCACCGATACAGCCTGATCAGCACGTTCCAACAATGCTGTCATTGTCCCATCTCCACTTTCAAAGCCACACATTGTGCATATTTTTATACATACCTTTATGCGCAGAGTATTGCGCACAACTTCTCACATCGCAAGCAGCCACAAGCCTGTCGTTGTACCCACCGATCAGACGGATGAAGCACTGGAAGCCTGAATCGACGCTGCCCCTACGCTAGCCATCTGAGCCTGATGCGAGAAGTGCCGTCTGCCCAGCCAGCAGCTGCCCGAGCTTTCGGCCGCTGAAGCGGATCTGCGACAGGCTCAGGGCGGTGAATCCGATCATCACCGCCGCCGGCCGTCGCACCTCCTGACAGAATTCGCTGACCGGTTGCAAGACCAGCCCGATGGCGCTGGCACGGCGACAGAAGTCGGATTCGTCGCTGCCCGCCGGCAACTCCAGGACGAAGTGCAGACCGGCATGTTGCCCGGAAACCGAATAACCTCCCGGCGCCTGTTCCGCGAGGCAGGCCAGCAGCGCGTCACGGCGTTCCTGATAGGCCTGGCGCGCGGAGCGCAGGTAACGCACGAAGGCCCCGCTCCTCATGTATTCCGCCAGCGCCGCCTGCTCGGTGACCCCAACGGAGCGGCCGGTGGTCTGCAGGGTAGCCAGCAGCCGATTGCGCAACGCCCTGGGGACCAGCATGAAACCGACGCGCAGCCCGGCGAACAAGGTCTTGTTGAAGCTGCCGCAGTAGATCACCCGGTCATCGCGGTCCAGGGCCTTGAGGGCCGCCAGTGGCGCGCTGTTGTAGTTGAATTCGCTGTCGTAGTCGTCCTCCACCACCCAGGCATCGGTCCGGCTGGCCCAGTCCAGCAGGGCCAGGCGCCGCGACACCGAGAGGGTCACCCCCAGCGGCGACTGATGCGCGGGCGTGACATAGACCAACCGGGCATCGCCGTGCCGGCGTAACGCCCCATCGTCGATGCCGTCTTCGAGGACCGGGATATACACCAACCGCGCTCCGGCCATGGAGAAGATCCTTTTCGCCGACAGGTAGCCCGGATCTTCGACACACACCTTGTCGCCCTGCGTCACCAGGCTGCGGGCCACCAGATCCAGGGAGTGGCGAATGCCCGTGGTCACGATCAGGTCGTCCGGCTTGCAGCGGATGCCACGGTACTTGGCCAGGTAATCGGCAATCTGTTCGCGCAGGGCCAGCATGCCGCCCGGGTCTGGCGAACAGAGCAACTGCGCCGAGGCTTCGGCCATGGCCTTGGCCACCGCCCGCGACCACACGCGAATGGGGAACAGCGCTGGGTCCGCCAGGCGCGCCACGAAGGGCAACCCCACCCTGACCGCGGTCTCCAGCGCCAGCGGCGATGCCGCTGACGTCTGCTGCTCTCGCGCAGGGAGGGTCGGCTGGACCTGCGGCGCGCGGATAAAGAGATCGGGCACCACCGCACTGACCCGAGTCCCCGAACCCGACACCCGGGTCACGTAACCTTCGCTGCGCAAGCGGTCGAAGACCATTTCCACGGTCCCCCGGGACAGCGACCAGCGCTGCGCCAGGGTTCGCGTAGAGGGTAACTGGCTACCGGCGGGCAGGAGTTTTTCCAGGATCGCGCCGCGCAATGCCTCATAGGCGCTTTCCTGTTTGGTCAACATCCGGCTGCCATCGCTCAGGCTGCCGGGCTGGGGCAGATCAAGGGGAACGGAAACCTTTCCTCGGCTCATAGTGGTCCAGTCGAAATACTAATTAACGGCTCTCGGAATTAAACCACAAAGCGCCTAACGTCGCGGCCCTGTAATGGATACCCGAGAGCGGCATGGCTTCTCCCCCCCCCGAATTCACCCTCGCAATCATTGGTGGCCCGAGCCTGACTTACCACCTGGATGGTCATGCTCGCCTCGCCATCGCTTGCCCTTACTGAGTAGCCCATGCCTGTAAAATCTGACCTGGCACCCTGGATCTGGTCCGCGCTGTTGCTGGTGGTCGTCTGCCTGCCACGCGTCACCATCGACATCTACCTGCCCTCGTTGCCGGCGATGGCCGATGCCCTGCATGCCAGCGATGCCCAACTGCAACTGACCCTAACCCTATACATGGTCGGGTATGCCTTTTCGATGCTGATCGGCGGCCCGCTCTGCGATCGTTTTGGTCGGCGGCCGGTGCTGATCGGCGGCACGGCGCTGTACCTGATGGCGACCCTAATGTGCGTGCTCGCCCGCGATGTCGAGGTGCTGATCGTCGCCCGGATGCTCCAGGCCCTCGGTGGCTGCTGCGGCACGGTGATCGGCAGGGTCATGGTCCGCGACCGTTTCGACCGCCGTGAACAGACCCGCCTACTCAGCCGGATCTCCATGGGCATGGCCATTTCGCCGATGGTGGCCCCGATTATCGGCAGCCTTATCGAAACCGCCTTCGGCTGGCGTGGGGTGTTTGTGGTCCTGAGCGTGATTGCCGCGCTAACGCTGATCCTGATCAGCCTGCTGCTGCCGGAAACCCGTCCGTCCGCCCGGCCCGATACGCGCCAGCAAGGCACTCTGCACATTTATGCGCGACTGCTGCGCGACCGCTATTTCCTGCGCTACTCCCTGGCCATAGGCTGCGTGTACTGCACCTATTTTCCGTTTATCGCCGAGTCCTCGACCCTGCTGCAACGCACCCTGCACCTGTCCTCGATGGAATATGCCCAAGTGTTCGCCGTCACCGTGGCCGGTTATGTGCTGGGTTCCAATCTGTTCCGCCGCCTGTCCGTCAGACACGATGCCGATGCCCTGATCGGCTACGCCATCGCCCTGAACCTGGTGGGCTCGTCGCTACTGATCATGGCCACCCGGCTCTGGCCCGAGGCGCTGCTGTCGATTGTCTGCCCGATGCTGCTGATCATGCTCTCGGTGGGTATCGCCATCCCGGCCTGCCAGCTGGCGGTACTGCAACCCTTCTCGGCCATTGCCGGCACCGCTTCCGGACTGTTTTTCTTTATCCAGATGGCCATGACCGCGGTGTGCGGCTTCGTCACCGGCAAACTTTCGGATGGCAGCGTCTACCCGATGATGATTATGACCTCGATCTTCAGCATCAGCTTCTGCCTGGTCTGGCTGCTGTTCAAAACAGAAACTGCCCCGCTTGGAGGAGGCGCTGGGCGAACGCTGAAGCGGCACACCAGAAACGGTTTTTAGCGGCGCGTCGGCCACCTGAACCGGCGCTGAGCGTGTGACAAGCAAAACGCCGAAAACGAAAAAGCCCCCGTAACTTTTCAGCTACGGGGGCTTTTTCTATGTAATGGCGGAGAGATAGGGATTCGAACCCTAGGTACCGGTGAAGGTACAACGGATTTCGAATCCGTCCCATTCGGCCACTCTGGCATCTCTCCAACGGCGCGCATCATAACAGCACATTCACCGGAAGCGAACCCCCCAAGTGAAAATTTTTCCGTGCTATCAGATGCTTGCGTCGATTACAGCGGTACGCCGAGGCGCTTGGCAACTTCTTCGTAGGCTTCGATGACGTCACCGAGGCCCTGACGGAAGCGGTCCTTGTCCATTTTCTTGCCGGTGGCCTTGTCCCACAGGCGACAGCCGTCCGGGCTGAACTCGTCACCGAGGACGATTTCACCGTGGAACACGCCGAATTCAAGCTTGAAGTCGACCAGCAGCAGGCCTGCGTCGTCGAACAGTTTGCTCAGGACTTCGTTGACCTTGAGCGACAGTTCTTTCATGCGAACCAGTTGCTCGGCCTTGCCCCAACCGAATGCCACGACGTGGGATTCGTTGATGAACGGGTCGCCCTTGGCGTCGTCCTTCAAGAACAGTTCGAAGGTGTAAGGGTTGAGCTTCATGCCCTCTTCGACGCCCAGACGCTTGACCAGGCTGCCGGCGGCGTAGTTACGCACGACGCACTCGACCGGGATCATGTCGAGCTTCTTCACCAGGCACTCGTTGTCGCCCAGCAGTTTGTCGAATTGGGTCGGCACGCCGGCTTCTTCGAGTTTCTGCATGATGAAGGCGTTGAACTTGTTGTTCACCATGCCTTTGCGGTCGAGCTGCTCGATGCGCTTGCCGTCGAACGCCGAGGTGTCGTTGCGAAACAGCAGGATCAAGCGGTCAGCGTCATCGGTCTTGTAAACCGATTTGGCTTTGCCGCGGTAGAGTTCTTCACGTTTTTCCATGATGGCTCCGCTTGCTAAGTAGATGGGCTAGGCGATATGTCGCCAGTCGAGCCCTGAATCTTGATCGGCCAATTGCAGCCAGTCCGGGTCGCACCCGAGGGTGTCGACAAAACATTGCCGGGCCAGCTGCGGCAGGTTGTTCTTGCTGCTCAGATGGGCCAGTACCAGGTGTTGCAGGTCCTGCCAGCCCAACTCGGCCACCAGGTTTGCGGCCTGATGGTTGTTCAAATGTCCCAGTTCACCGCCTACCCGCTGCTTGAGAAAGTACGGGTAGTGACCGCGGGCCAGCAGGTCGCGGCAGTGATTGGATTCGATCATCAATGCATCGAGATCCCGATAACCGTCCAGCACCGTGGCGCAGTACGAACCGAGGTCCGTCAGCAGGCCGAAACGCCGCGAACCGTCACTGAAGACGTATTGCGTCGGTTCCTGCGCATCGTGGGCCACGGCAATGACGCCGATACTCAGCCCGCCGATCTGCAACTGATCACCACCGGCGACAAAGCCTGCCGGTTCAACCGGCTTGCGCATCCCGCGCAGGGTGCCGCGACTCAGGTAGACAGGAAGATTGTAGCGCCGAGACAGCAAACCCACGCCATGCACGTGGTCGGCATGTTCGTGGGTCACCAGTATCGCGCTCAGCTGCGTCGGGCTTACACCCAGGCGCAGCAGGCGTTTTTCGGTTTCGCGCAAGGAGAAACCACAATCGACCAGGACATACGTGTCATCACTGGCTATCAGCGTGCCATTCCCTTGGCTACCACTGCCGAGAACGGCGAAACGCATCTGATCAGCCCAGGTTGTCCTGAATCACGCCCAACACTTTGCGCGCCACTTCAGCCGGCGCAACGGTGTTGATGTTCTTCTCGACGGTCACTTGTACGTTCTCGCCAACCTTGCTCAGGCGAACCTGATAACGCTCGGCACGGGCTTCAACTTCTTCCTTGCTCGGCGCGCTGCCGAACAGGTTGCTGAAGAAGCCTGGCTTCTGGTCTTTCTTCTCGGCTTTTTCGGAAAGGTTGATGTAGTACAGGCCCAGGCTGCGGTTGATGTCTTCAACGCGCCATTCACCCTTCTCCAGCGCGCGCCCTACGCTCGACCAGGCACGGTCAAGGTCGGTACCGACGTTGAGCACCGGGTTGCCGCTGCCGTCTTCAGTCAGGCTGACACGGTTTGGCGTATCGAAATCACGCGAAGCGAGCATCGAGACCGAACCGCCCTTCTCCGACGTGCGGCTCATGCTGGCGAGCATGTCGTCGATCAGCGCAGCGTCCAGGCCAGTGTTGATCGAACGGTTGGTGAACGCGACATCGGCGGAGCTACCGGCAGGACGCTCGGCACTGACCACGTAGACTTCACTGGTGTTGCGCTGCACGCCTGGCTCAATGCGTACCCGCACGCGAGTTTGGCTGTCAGAACCAACGCCGGTACTGCTCAGGCGCTTGGCCATCGTCGCGGAAAGCTCGTCAGGACGCTGCCAGGCCGTGGTGAACTCGCCGGTTTGCGGGCGCTGCTGATCCAGACGGAAGCCGTTATCCTGGAAAAACTGCACAGCCACCGGCCAGACCTCAGCAGGAGGATGTTGGGCCATGACCCAACGCGTATCGCCGCTTTTTTGCAGGCTGTAATCGCTGGCATCGGCAATCGCCGACAACGGCTGCGGACGAGGAACGACGTATTCGCCCTTGAACGTGTCATCGGCGACGTTGCGCGGAATCGGCAGCAACGGGTCCAGGCGCTTGGAGGTATGGACATCCGGCGGCAGTTGCATCGGTGCAGTCTGTTGCGCTTCCAGGTAATCGCTACCACGGTCACGGAAGTAACCTTCCGGGCCCCAGATCCATCCACAGCCACTGGTGCTGGAGATAATCAAGGCAAGTGCGGAAAGTCCGGCCATTCGCTTCATGCGTTGTACTTCCTCAATTAAACCAATACGCCGGACTGGCGCATGGCCTGTCGCAGCGGTTCGTGACAGGCTTCGCTGAGCCAGGTGAGCGGCAGACGGATACCGTCCGGCATCAAGCCCATTTCATGCAGCGCCCATTTCACGGGGATAGGGTTGGATTCGATAAACAGGGTTTTATTGAGCGGCATCAGCTTTTCGTGGATCGCGCGGGCTTTCACGGCATCACCGTTCAAGGCGGCGATGCACAGATCGCTCATGTCACGCGGCGCGACGTTGGCGGTCACCGAGATATTGCCTTTGCCGCCCAGCAGGATCAGCTCGACTGCGGTGGCGTCGTCACCGGAAATCACCAGGAAGTCCTTGCTGACACCGTCCAAGATGGCCTTGGCGCGCGAAAGATCGCCTGTGGCTTCCTTGATGCCGATGATGTTCTTCACGGTCGACAGGCGGATAACCGTCTCGGCCTGCATGTCGCACGCGGTACGACCCGGCACGTTGTAGAGGATCTGCGGGATGTCGACAGCTTCGGCGATGGTCTTGAAGTGCAGGTACAGGCCTTCTTGCGTCGGCTTGTTGTAGTACGGCGTTACCAGCAGGCACGCATCGGCGCCGGCGGTCTTCGCATTGGTGGTCAGTTCGATCGCTTCGCGCGTCGAATTGGCGCCTGTACCGGCGATCACCGGAATACGACCGTTGACCTGCTTGACCACGCGACGAATCACTTCGATGTGTTCGTTCACGTCAAGGGTCGCAGACTCACCTGTGGTGCCGACCGCCACAATGGCGTGGGTGCCGTTTTGCAGGTGAAAGTCCACCAGTTTGCTCAGGCTGTCCCAGTCAAGACGACCCTGTGCATCCATGGGTGTGACCAGTGCCACCATACTGCCCGCAATCATGCAACCGCTCCTGCCGGAAAAAGAGAACGGTAATGGTACTGGCGCCAAGATGCTTGTACAAGCGAAGTACTGCGCTCGCGCCATTCCCCTAAGCGCCGGTTTTCGCTACCCTTCAGACTTTGATCAGTACCGACAGGCTCGTACGCCGGGTTCCAGCCTCCACTTTCGGCCTCACAAGCCCCGATCCTGCGTTGCCGCCTACCCGATCTCGCCTCACTGGAGCTCGTCGCAACCATCTGGCTCGGGCTTTTTGATTTCGCATCCGGACGCCCACCCCGACGAATCGGCCCTTGATAAGTACCGACCGCTCATCGCTTTAGGAATGCTGCATGTCCACCCCCACAGTTCGCGAACAATTCCTTGTCATCAGTGCCCTTGGCGCCAACCCCATGGAGCTGACTAACGTCCTGTGCCGCGCCAGCCATGAAAACCGCTGTGCCGTGGTCACCTCTCGCCTGACCCGTCATGGCGAGTGCAGTGCGTTGGTCCTCGAGATTTCCGGTAGCTGGGACGCGCTGGCGCGCCTTGAAGGCAGCCTGTCGAGCCTCGCCAAAAAGCACGCCTTCACGGTCAACGTGGTACGCAGCGCGGCGCTGGAGAACCGTCCACAGGCCCTGCCGTATGTCGCCTATGTCAGCTCGGCTTACCGCTCGGACATCATCAACGAGCTGTGCCAGTTCTTCATGGACCACAACGTCGAGCTGGAAAACCTGACCTGCGACACGTATCAGGCGCCGCAAACCGGCGGCACCATGCTCAACGCCACGTTTACCGTGACGCTACCGGCCGGCGTGCAGATCAGCTGGCTGCGCGATCAGTTCCTGGATTTCGCCGACGCGCTGAACCTGGACGCGCTGATCGAACCGTGGCGCCCACAGAACCCAATGTAAGGAAGCTCCCATGGCCGTTGCTATCGACCAACCTGTCGCCGACTTCGAAGCGCCTGCCACCAGCGGGCAGACCGTCAGCCTCGCGGCCCTCACGGGCAAGCAAGTGGTGATCTACTTCTATCCCAAGGACAGTACGCCGGGTTGCACCACCGAAGGTCAGGGCTTTCGCGACCAGTATGCGCAGTTCACCGCGGCCAACACCGAAGTGTTCGGCGTGTCGCGTGACAGCCTGAAATCCCACGAGAACTTCAAGTGCAAACAGGAGTTCCCGTTCGAGCTGATCAGCGACAAGGACGAAGCCATCTGCCAGCTGTTCGACGTGATCAAGCTGAAAAAGCTCTATGGCAAGGAATACATGGGTGTTGATCGCAGCACCTTTCTGATCGACCAGAACGGCGTGCTGCGTCAGGAATGGCGTGGTGTGAAAGTGCCAGGGCATGTTGACGCGGTATTGGCTGCGGCCCAAGCGCTGAACAAGGCCTGAATATTTCGGCGCCTGTCCGGACCTCATCGCGAGCAGGCTCGCTCCCACAGAGCCTGCGCAAATCCTGTGGGAGCGAGCCTGCTCGCGAAGAGGCCCGTCTGCCAACGCACACCTAAAATCGATCGCTAGAGCAGCGGCGCGACAATCGGCTCCTTGCGCGGCCATGCATCCAGCACGGCCTTGAACAGGGTGGCCAGCGGAATCGCGAAAAACACGCCCCAGAACCCCCACAGCCCGCCGAACAGCAGCACTGCGCATATGATCGCCACCGGGTGCAGATTGACCGCCCCCGAAAACAGCAGCGGCACCAGCACATTGCCGTCCAGCAACTGAATGATCCCGTAGACCGCCATCAAGTAGATGAACTGATCGCTCCAGCCCCACTGGAACAAGGCAATCAGCAGCACCGGCACGGTCACCACCACCGCCCCGACATACGGCACCACCACCGAAACGCCGACCAACAGCGCCAGCAGCGCGGCGTAGTTGAGCCCCAGGGTAACGAAGCCGATGTAGGTCGCTGCGCCGCAAATGACCATTTCCATGACCTTGCCGCGAATGTAATTGGCGATCTGCCGGTTCATTTCTTCCGCAACGCGGGTGATCAGTGCACGCTCACGCGGGAGATACCCGCGGACCCACTGGCCGATCATCGCCCGGTCCTTGAGGAAGAAAAACACCAGAATCGGCACCAGCACCAGATAGATCATGATGTTCACCAGCAATGGCAAGCTGGACAGCGAGAACGTCAACGCCCACTGACCGAACTTGCCAATCTCGCCACGCGCCACTTCGATGGCCTGCAGCACCTGTTGATCGGACACCAGATGCGGATAGCGTTTGGGCAGCAACAGCAGCAACGACTGCCATTTGGCGAGCATGCCCGGCAGTTCGTTGAACAAGGCAATCAGTTGATGCCAAAGCAACGGCAGCACCACGACCAGAAATAGCAGCAACATGCCCATGAACAATGCGAACACCAACCCCACCGCGGCGGCAGCGGGCAAATGCAGGCGTTCAAGGGTGCTGACCAGACCTTGCATCAGATACGCCAACACCATCCCCGCCAATACTGGCGCGAGCATTCCACCCAGAGTCAGGACCGCGGTGAAGGCCAGAAAGAGCAGCACGGCCAGGACCACGGCCTCCTCATCGGAGAAGTAGCGCTGAATCCAGTCGCGTAACACTTTGAACATCAATATTCCTTAACAATGAACGCCGCAAAATTCAGGCTTTTTTCAGCCAGTAGCGATAAACGCCAGCCTCATCCTCTTCATGAAGCAGCGTATGACCGGCCAAACGGGCAAAGGTGCGAAAGTCGCGTTGCGAACCGGCATCGGTAGCGATGACCTTGAGTACCGCGCCGCTGGGCAGGCGATTGAGCTCCAGCTTGGCCTTGAGCAACGGCAATGGACAGTTCAACCCGCTGGCGTCCAGTTCGGCGTCATGCTCTACAGCGTCGGTCATTGCTTCACTCCGGATAGGTGATTGAGTGATCTAGAATATCTGGTCGCAACGCATGTGTCCGGCTACAGTAAGGTCTTTGTCGACTAAGGCTTTGTGCATGACTTTTCTGCGCCCCACCCTGCTGACGCTCGCTTGCCTGCTAGCCTCGCCAGGCTTTGCCGACGACCTGCCGTCACTTGGCGATGCCAGTTCTGCCATCGTATCGCCACAGCAGGAATACCAGTTGGGCCGCGCATGGCTGGCGATGCTGCGCAGCCAGGTGTCACAGCTCAACGACCCACTGCTCAAGGATTACGTCGAAACCAGCGTCTATAAACTGGTGGAAACCAGCCAGGTCAACGACCGGCGCCTGGAGTTCATTCTGATCAACAGCCCGCAACTCAACGCCTTCGCCGCACCCGGCGGGATTGTCGGGGTCAACGGCGGCCTGTTTCTGAATGCCCAGACCGAAAGCGAATACGCTTCGGTACTTGCCCATGAATTGGCTCACGTGTCGCAACGCCACTTTGCTCGTGGCGTCGAAGCGTCGCAACGTATGCAAATCCCGATGATGGCCGCTCTACTCGGCGGGATCATCGTGGCCGCGGCTGGCGCCGGAGACGCCGGTATCGCCGCCATCGCCAGCACCCAGGCAGCGGCCATTCAGGAGCAACTACGCTTCTCCCGGGAGAAGGAGCAGGAGGCCGACCGTATCGGCATGCTCAACCTCGAGAAAGCCGGTTACGACCCGCGCTCGATGCCGACCATGTTCGAACGTCTGATGCGCCAGTACCGTTTCAATGCCAAACCTCCCGAATTTCTGCTGACTCACCCGGTCACCGAATCGCGAATCGCCGACACCCGCAACCGCGCCGAGCAGTTCAAGCCGGGCGGCAAGGAAGACAGCCTGACGTATCAATTGATTCGCGCGCGCGTCCAGTTGTTCTACGAAGACAGTCCAGGTCTTGCCGCTAAACGCTTTCGCGCCCAACTCGATGAAAACCCGAAAAGCGACGTAGCACGTTATGGCCTGGCAATCGCCCAGATCAAGGGCAGCCTGTTCAACGACGCCCGCGAGAACCTCAAGCAGTTGCTGGCCAAGTCGCCTGACGAAATCATCTACAACCTGGCGCAAGTCGATCTGGACATCGCCAACAATCGCCTGCCGGATGCACAGACGCGGGTCGACCGGATACTCGTGCAGTACCCGCGCAACTATCCGCTGAATCAGGTGCGGGTCGACTTGCTGCTCAAGCAGAACCGCCCGGCTGACGCCGAGAAAGCCCTTGAAGCCCTGCTCAAGAACCGCCCGAACGATCCGGACGTCTGGTACATGGTAGCCGAGACTCGCGGCCTGTCCGGTAACATCATTGGCCTGCATCAGGCCCGCGCCGAGTACTTCGCACTGATCGGCGACTACCGCCAGGCGATCCAGCAACTGGATTTTGCCAAACGTCGCGCAGGCACCAACTTCCCGCTGTCGTCACGCATCGATGCGCGTCAACGGGAGCTGATGGAGCAAGAGCGCCTGGTCAAGGACATGATGGGCTGACATTTCTTTGCCCCATAAAAAAACGCCTCTTTCGAGGCGTTTTTTTATTCAGTGACTAACCGGTTTACTCAGCCAGTTTGAAGGTAATGAAGCTGGCACGTCCCTGACGCAAGACCCGCATCGATACAGAGCGGTTCTTTGGCAGCGCTTGGGCGATTTCCGTGAACTCCTTGGCAGAACCAATCGCCTGATTGTTCAAGTGAGTAATCACGTCGCCCGGTTGCAGGCCGATCAGGGCGGCAGGACCTTCCTGAACGTCCTTGATCACCACGCCGCCTTTGAGATCGAAGGCCTTTTTCTGCTCATCGCTCAAATCGGCCACGGATACACCCAGTCGATTGCTGCTGCGCTCGACACCGGGCTTGGCAAGGGTATCCAGCTCTTTACCTTCCTCTGGAATTGCGCCAACCGTCAGCTCGACGTTTTTATGCTTGCCGTCGCGAATCACCTCAAGCTTGGCTTTCTCACCGGCCTTGAGCGCGCCTACCAGATGCGGCAGATCCGCCGACATGATGATCGGCTGACCGTTCATGCTCAGGATCACGTCACCGACCTGCAAACCACCCTTGGAAGCCGGACCACCGTCCTGGATCTGCGCCACCAGCGCACCGGCCGGTTTCTCCAGACCGAAGGACTCGGCGAGATCCTTGCTCACTTCCTGAATGACCACACCCAACCAGCCTCGGCTGACTTTGCCACCGCTTTTCAGCTGATTGGAAACATCCATGGCGACATCGATCGGGATCGCAAACGACACACCCATGAAACCACCGGAACGGGTGTAGATCTGCGAGTTGATCCCTACCACTTCACCCGCCAGGTTGAACAGCGGACCACCGGAGTTACCTGGGTTGATCGGGACGTCGGTCTGGATGAACGGCACATAGTTTTCGTTCGGCAGACTGCGACCAATGGCACTGACGATGCCCTGGGTCACCGTGTGGTCAAAACCAAACGGCGAACCGATGGCGACAACCCACTGTCCGGCTTTCAGATCCTGGGATTTACCCAATTTGAGCACAGGCAGACCTTTGCCCTCGACCTTCAGCAACGCCACATCGGAACGTGGGTCAGTGCCGACCAGCTTGGCTTTAAGCTCACTGCGATCGGCAAGACGCACAATGATTTCATCAGCATCGGCGATCACATGGTTATTGGTCAGAATGTAGCCATCAGGCGAGATGATGAACCCTGAACCCAAGGATTGTGCTTCACGCTGACGACTACGAGGCGAACGCTGCTGTGGCGGCATGCCACGCTCGAGAAACTCGCGCAGCGCCGGCGGCAAGCCTTCCAGATCCGGAATATCCTGATTGGAGACCTTACGGTCCGGCAATTTCTGCGTGGTACTGATGTTCACTACCGCAGGCGAGGCTTGCTCGACCAGTTGCGTGAAGTCAGGCAGCTCGGCCGCCTGGGCACTGACTGCCTGACCGAGCACCAATACAGCGGCAAAAATGGAGAGGTAGGATTTCAAACGTGGTATCGACATACGGCTCCCGTTACGACGAGCATGGTTAAGCGATATGGAGCAAGGAATACCGGGAAACATACACCGGTACTTTTGTTCCGGGAACAACAAACAAGGCCAGAGCCGTGGGACTCTGACCTATAGAAAATTTTTGGGGATTTTGCAAATGGAAATGCTCACCAAACATTTCGACATCTCAATTGTGCAGTGGACAATTGCTGGCCTCTTTCACAACTGACCGGCTGCCCGATGAGCATCACTGGATCAACTCACTGCTTGGCCGCAGTGGTATCGGCGCGCATGGAGAGCGCAATGCGCTCAGCGGTGCCGATCGGAATTTCGCCGACTACAGTGACCATCATCTCGCCATTCGGCGTTGTCAGGCGTCGCGAAACTGCAACGGTCGGGCCTAGCTGAGTACGCGTATCGGTAACCACTGCGCCATTGAGCGGCTCCAGGAACACCGAAAAACGCGCCAGGCCATCGTCATACATCAAACTGCTGACCTGAACCTTGGTCTCTGGATCCTTGCGTGCGCTA
This sequence comes from Pseudomonas brassicacearum, assembly GCF_003732175.1. Taxonomy (GTDB): domain Bacteria; phylum Pseudomonadota; class Gammaproteobacteria; order Pseudomonadales; family Pseudomonadaceae; genus Aquipseudomonas; species Aquipseudomonas brassicacearum_G. The sequence goes on along the minus strand of NZ_MOBI01000011.1, from coordinate 21,651 downwards.
CTGCTGCTGAGTTCGAAGCCAGGTGGCAACCAGTCGGAATGCCATACCTGAGCGGTTTTCACCGCTAATGCCTTGTCGTTATCGAGCGTCACAGCCTTGCACTCGATGCTGGCTTGCAGATCACGCTCGGCCGGTATTTCGGCCGTATCCAGGCGGGTAAACTGGAAACGCTCCAGCAACTGCCCCTTGTCATTGAGCAGCAATGACTTCAACGGCAGGCCGGTTTCGCGATCCAGATGCAATTCAAAACCATAACGATGCTGATCACGCGGCGTCAGTGAAACAATGACCGCCGGGCGTCCAGCCACGCGCGATTTGCCGATGACGGCAAGGTCGTACCAATTCTTGAGCTTTTGTGGATCAAGTGCACGCGCAGAAGAGTCGGGAGTATCCCCCAGCCCCGCTACCAGACTACCGCTGACGCATTGAGTATGCCCATCAATACGTACGACTTCCTGAGCAGAACCGTCAAGCTGAAGCAAACGCTCGCGGACTTTGCCATCCTGGACGCGATGCCAGATGTTGTGAGTAGAAAAACTACCGTTACGCTCGTAGACGAAAGTGCCTTGGAAGCTTTGCTGTTGTTCGGCCTGGCTCAGGCGGGCCAACCAGTCCTGAGCCTCATCGGCATAGGCTGGAACAACAAACCAGCCAGTCACCAGCAGCGTAAGTAGAGGGATGGCGCGCATGATCCTCCTTAACGGTTTTCCAGGCTTGCCGCACGAGCATAAGGCAGAGCACTTTCAGTGCCTTTCAGTGCAGCTTGTTGAGCATGTTGGCGCAAGTAGCCTGGCAGACGCTGATCATGCCAGCCCGGCTGACCTTGCAATACGCCGTTGGCCATAGGACCAGTGGCTTCCGAACTCTCATTGTAGCCTGCCAAAACGGCTGGACCTTTTACTTGAGGAACGGCCAGACCCGGTTGAGTGGAGTGCTGGGCCAATTCGACACCGGCGATCTCATCCTGGTTGTACAGGCGCACGCCAGCCAGAACAGCAAGGGTCACCGATGCGGCCACCGCCAGACGACCCACGGTACGCCACGGACCACGAGTGGTCTTGACCGGTACGGCCTCGTCAGCCAGGGCAGCAGAAACGGCCGAAGCAAGATCCAGACGAGGGATCAGCAGGTCTTTGTGCATGACTGCCCGAGCGACTTGGTAACGGGCCCAGGTCTCGCGGGTTTCAACATCGTCAAAGGCATTTAATACCCGACGCAATTCCAGTTCGTCCGCTTCGTTATCCATCACTGCGGACAGCGATTCCTGCAGGGCTTCACGACTCATGGCGGTTCCTCTCTTGGCTGTCGCCGCTGTCTCAGCTTTCCTGCAACAACGGCTGCAGGGCTTTGTCGATGGCTTCCCGAGCGCGGAAAATCCGGGAGCGCACGGTACCCACCGGACACTGCATGACGCTCGCAATGTCCTCGTAACTCAGACCATCGAATTCACGTAAAGTTAATGCCGTACGTAAATCTTCTGGCAGTTGCTGGATGGTTCGATGGACGGTGCCTTCGATCTCATCACGCAGCAATGCACGTTCTGGAGACTCGAGATCCTTGAGGCCATGATCGCCATCGTAGAACTCTGCATCCTCTGAACTGACATCGCTATCCGGCGGCCGGCGGCCGCGTGAAACCAGATAGTTTTTCGCCGTATTGATGGCGATGCGGTAAAGCCACGTATAAAACGCGCTGTCGCCGCGAAAATTTCCAAGTGCACGGTAGGCCTTGATAAAGGCTTCTTGTGCGACATCCTGGGCTTCATGGGTGTCGTGCACAAAACGCACGATCAACCCGAGAATTTTGTGCTGGTATTTCAGCACTAGCAGATCGAAAGCGCGCTTGTCGCCGCGTTGAACGCGCTCGACCAGCTGCTGATCCTCTTCCTGGGTTAGCATGAACACTCCTCGATAAGCTCGGAGGAGGCTTGCATAACTAATCGATCAGGCTTGCAAACATAGACTCGGGCTTTTCGCAAAAGTTCTCCCCCTCCAAGCAAGTTTCCTGCGCGCTCTGATTTGGCACACACGAAAGACGCAGCACAGGCTGGCCGGCTACGCGAATAATCTTTTCGTCGAATCCACCCGCAATGACCAAAACACAAATCCTGCGTGAAGCCGACGCTGTTCCTTGTTTCAGGCAACCTTCTATTGAGCTTGGACGCCTGGCAAAGTTCCCAACCTTTATAGTCGTGCGAAACGAATAATGTATTACCATGCGGCGAAAAACAGCGCTTCATCGGCGATCAGGCTGTCTTATCGTCGATCCCGCGTGTAAATTGTCCTACAGACCCTCTACCTTTTCCGTCACAGTAGTTTCACATTGCCACGTAGGCCCGACTATTGTGCCGATCCACCCCTCTATATACTAGTGCGCTGTGTGGCTGTCTCGACTCGCCGATTCAGGTGTCTAGCGCCAACCCCGACCCGGGTCGCTTTGAGCGGAATCCTGAAATGAGCCAACAGTTTCAACACGATGTTCTGGTGATTGGCAGCGGCGCTGCCGGTTTGAGTCTGGCATTGACCTTGCCCGATCATTTGCGCATTGCCGTACTGAGCAAAGGCAACCTCGCCAACGGTTCGACGTACTGGGCCCAGGGTGGTGTCGCCGCCGTGCTGGATGACACCGATACCGTTGAATCCCACGTCGATGACACGCTCAACGCTGGCGGAGGCCTGTGCCACGAAGACGCCGTGCGCTTTACCGTCGAGCATAGTCGCGAAGCCATTCAATGGTTGATCGATCAGGGCGTGCCATTCACCCGCGATGAACAGTCCGGCACTGAAGACGGCGGTTTCGAGTTTCACCTGACCCGCGAGGGCGGTCACAGTCATCGACGCATTATTCATGCCGCCGACGCCACAGGCGCTGCGATTTTCAATACGTTGCTTGATCAAGCACGGCAACGACCAAACATCGAGTTGCTGGAGCAACGGGTCGCCGTTGATCTGATCACCGAAAAGCGCCTGGGCCTGGAAGGTGATCGCTGCCTTGGCGCCTACGTGCTCAATCGCGGCACCGGCGAAGTCGATACCTATGGCGCGCGGTTCGTGATCCTCGCCTCCGGCGGTGCCGCGAAGGTCTATCTCTACACCAGCAACCCTGACGGTGCTTGCGGCGACGGCATTGCCATGGCCTGGCGTTCGGGCTGCCGGGTGGCGAATCTGGAGTTCAACCAGTTCCACCCCACCTGCCTCTACCACCCGCAAGCCAAAAGCTTCCTGATTACCGAAGCCCTGCGCGGTGAAGGCGCACATTTGAAGCTGCCGAACGGCGAACGCTTCATGCCGCGCTTTGACCCGCGTGCCGAGTTGGCGCCACGGGACATCGTCGCCCGGGCAATCGACCATGAAATGAAGCGCCTGGGTATCGACTGCGTGTACCTGGACATCAGCCACAAGCCTGAAGCCTTTATCAAGTCGCACTTCCCGACGGTGTACGAACGCTGCCTGGAGTTTTCCATCGACATCACCAAGCAGCCGATCCCGGTGGTTCCGGCTGCGCACTATACCTGCGGTGGTGTCATGGTCGACCAACACGGTCGTACCGACGTGCCCGGCCTGTATGCGATTGGCGAAACCAGCTTCACCGGCCTGCACGGTGCCAACCGCATGGCCAGCAACTCGCTGCTGGAGTGTTTCGTCTATGCCCGTTCGGCGGCGGCAGACATTCTTGAACAACTGCCTCAAGTCGAGATTCCGAGCACCCTGCCCGCCTGGGACGCCAGCCAGGTCACCGACTCCGACGAAGACGTGATCATTGCGCACAACTGGGATGAGCTTCGGCGGTTCATGTGGGACTACGTGGGCATCGTGCGCACCAATAAGCGCCTGCAACGCGCCCAGCATCGCGTGCGCCTGCTGCTGGACGAGATCGACGAGTTCTACAGCAATTACAAGGTCAGCCGGGATTTGATCGAACTGCGTAATCTGGCCCAGGTGGCCGAACTGATGATTCGCTCAGCCATGGAGCGCAAGGAAAGTCGCGGCCTGCATTACACCCTCGATTACCCGAACATGCTGCCAGAAGCGCTGGACACTATTCTGGTACCGCCCACCTACGCCGACTGAACTTGAGCCGGACCCGCAGGCGTCGGTGAACATCCGCCGCCTGCGCATCGCGTGGCACACAGATCGCCCGGACCCGCCGCTCGCCGCGCAGACGAAAACGCAACACGACGACCAACGGCAGCGCCAGGCTGTCTGGACGTAATTGCACAGTTTGCCAACCCGACGCCTGATTCCACAGTTGCCAACCATCGGCGTCCCGGCGCAAGCCGCGAAATGCCTGCGGGTGTGTCAGCAGAATCTGTCGCGGCAACACCCAAAAACCGTGAACCGCGCACAGCGCAATGCCGAGCAAACTGGCCCATACCGGTATAGAGAGCAGCAACAGCGAACCCAGCGCGAACAGCTGGGCGAGAAGATAAGCCGCCAGCAATTGCCGCGAGGCATGCCAGCGGCACTCAAACTGGGTGTCCTTTCTCACGGTTACGTTTCTCTTTTGGCGAGTGGCTGTTGTTGCCAGGCAAGGCGCCGCGACGAGTCATAGCCCGCTATGGCGAGGAGCGGCAACGCGGCATGGCGACAACAGACGCCGTCAAAAAGAAACAGTAACTGTGAGACAGGACACTCTCACTTGGGTTGGACACGGTCCAGAATCATGCGAACCATGCGCTGCAGCTCAGGGTCTTCCGACTCGGCGCGTTCCATGAACCAGCCGAACATGTCCTGATCTTCGCATTCGAGCAGTTTGCGGTAGCAGTCGCGATCGACATCGTTGAGGTGCGGATAGACCTCTTTGACAAACGGCACGAGCAACACGTCAAGCTCGAGCATGCCGCGACGGCTGTGCCAGTAGAGGCGATTCAGTTCAACATCTTCGACCATGGAGCGCTCCTCAAATAGAGTGCAAGTATACAGCCCCAATCCCTGTCGAACAGTCGGCTTTGGTCGGGCACGTTCGAACCTTTGTGAACTACCCATTTCAAGGGCGCCCCCTTATGATGTCCCCCAGACTCTTTACCCTGCGATGACCCATGGCTGATTCTGCTTTTTTCTGCACCTTGTCCCACGAAGGCGTGCTCGCCGTCCGCGGCTCCGATGCCAGCAAGTTCCTTCAGGGACAATTGACCTGCAACCTCAATTACCTGAGCGACACCCAGGCCAGCCTCGGCGCACGCTGCACCCAAAAAGGCCGCATGCAGTCGAGTTTTCGCATCCTGCTGGAAGGTGACGGGGTCCTGTTGGCGATGGCCAGCGAGTTGTTGGAGCCACAGTTGGCGGACCTCAAAAAGTACGCGGTGTTCTCCAAATCCAAATTGACCGACGAAAGCGCTGCCTGGGTTCGCTTTGGCCTGCAGCACTCGGAAGCCGTCCTGTCCGGCCTGGGCCTGGCGCTTCCCCGGGAAGACGGCGCAGTTGCTCGCGCGGACGGTCTGATTGCCATTCGTGTGTCAGCCGATCGCGTCGAACTCTGGGCGGCGGCCAGTCAGGTCGGCACCTTGCGCAACACGCTCGCCGCACTACTGCCTGAAGGCGACCTGAACCAGTGGCTGCTCGGGCAGATCCGCGCCGGCATCGGCCAGGTCATGCCGCAGACCCGCGAGCTGTTCATTCCGCAAATGCTCAACCTGCAAGCCGTGGGCGGCGTGAGCTTCAAGAAAGGTTGTTACACCGGCCAGGAAATCGTCGCGCGCATGCAGTACCTGGGCAAACTCAAGCGTCGGTTGTATCGCCTGCAACTCGACGCCACCGAGCTGCCCGAGCCAGGCACCGCACTGTTTTCCCCAACCCATGGCAGTTCCATTGGTGAAGTGGTGATCGCCGCTCGTGCCGAACAGAACATCGAGCTGTTAGCGGTGCTGCAAGCCGAAGCCGCGGACAGTGGCGATGTGCACCTTGGTGCCCTGGAGGGCCCGGCCCTGCACCTGCTCGATCTGCCTTACTCACTGGATCGTGATCGCGAGATCCAGCGTTAACTGCAGCATTTTTTTGCAATGCCCTAGAGAAACTAAATGAGCGAGCTGGCGGAAAAGGTCCAACAGGATTTGGTTGAGGCCATCGATAACGATGACCTGGTTCTGCCAACGTTACCGGAAGTGGCCCTGCAGATTCGCAAGGCCGCCGAAGACCCGGAAATCAGCGTCGCCGACCTGAGCAAAGTCATCGGCCGCGACACCGCGCTGTCCGCGCGCTTGATCAAGGTGGTCAACAGTCCGTTGCTGCGTGCAGCTCAAGAGGTGACCGACCTGCACACGGCGATCACCCGACTGGGCATCAATTACAGCAGCAACCTGGCTATCGGTCTGGTCATGGAACAGATTTTCCATGCCCGCTCCGACGTGGTGGAACAGAAGATGCGCGAAGTCTGGCGAAAGAGTCTGGAAATCGCCGGCGTCAGCTATGCGCTGTGCCGCAGCCATACCCAATTGAAACCGGATCAGGCGGCCCTTGGCGGGCTGGTGCATCAGATCGGCGTGCTGCCGATTCTGACCTACGCCGAAGACCACTACGAGCTGCTGTCAGACCCGGTCAGCCTCAACCATGTGATCGAGCACATTCATCCGTTGCTCGGTGACAAGCTGCTGCAGGTCTGGGAGTTTCCGGAAATGCTGGTGAAACTGCCGGGGCTGTATCTGGACTTCAAGCGTCAGTCCGAGCAGGTCGATTATGTTGATCTGGTGCAGATCGCCAGCCTGTATTGCCACAAGGACACCGATCATCCGCTGTCCAGAATCGATGTGTTCAACGTGCCAGCGTTCAAAAAACTGGGGATTGATCCGGAGAACACGGCAATGTGCAGCGATCTGGATGAATCACGATCAATGTTTTATTGATCAAGAGACCGCAGCGCCCCCATCGCGAGCAGGCTCGCTCCCACAGGACTTCCGACACACAGGGGATCAAGTGTGGGAGCGAGCCTGCTCGCGATGGGGCCAGAACAGACACTACAAAACTACCCGGCAATAAAACTGACGCGAACCTTCAGCCCACGTTGTGCACCATCGTGCAGGCTGATCTGGGCCAGATGGGCGCGGCAGATTTCACCGACAATCGCCAGGCCCAGGCCTGAACCCTTCACCTGCTGATTCCGCCGGTAGAAGCGTTCGAACACCCGGTCGCGCTCCTCAAGCGGTATCCCCGGCCCATCATCCTCGACCTCCAGCACCGCGGGCGCACGGACGCGCAAGATCACATTGCCGCCGGGGGGCGTGTGGGCCAAGGCGTTATCCACCAGATTGCTCAACAGTTCATTCAACAGCGTTGGCTCGCCGCGCAGCCATACCGGCTCCTCAGCCTCCAACGCCAACGCGACGCCCCGCGCGTGGGCCAACGGCGCCATGGCCATGCCCAACTCGCGAGCCAGTTGACTCAGATCGAGCAACTGCGCCCCACCCTCGGCAATCGCCCGTGCACCGTTCTCGACGCGTGCAAGCGACAACAATTGATTCGCCAGATGAGTCAGCCGATCGGTGCCCTGAGCAGCGCTCTCCAACGTATTTCGCCAGGTTTCAGACTCGCTCGCCCGCAGCCCTAATTCAAGCCTTGCCTTGAGGGCCGCCAACGGCGTTCGCAACTCATGGGCCGCATCGGCGATGAACTGGGCCTGGCGCTCGAACTGCCCGCGCAAACGTTCGGTAAAGTGGTTAAGCGCGCGTACCAGCGGCCACAATTCGCGTTGCACTTCTACCAGCGGCAAAGGCCGAAGGTCATCCGACTGCCGCTCCTCCACCACCGTGCGCAAACGCTCGAGCGGGCGCAATGCCGCGCTCACCGCAAACCACACCAGCAGCAACGCCCCTCCGGCCAGCATGCCCAGACGCAGCAAGGTATCGGTCATCAGGCTGCGAGCCATGCGGACACGCGCCTCGTCGGTTTCCGCCACGCGGATTTCCGCCATGCCATTCATATTCGGTTCGGTCACCGGCTTGAGCAGGCTCACCACCCTCACGTTCTGCCCTTGGTAAATGGCATCATAGAACCGCGCCAGCGCTGGATAATCGTCGGTTCGCGGCGTGCCTGGCGGTGGTCCGGGCAAGTTTTCGTAACCGGAAATCAGCTGCTGATGGATGTCGTTGACCTGGTAGTAAATGCGTCCGGCGCTGTCGTAGGCGAACGTGTCCAGCGCCACGTAAGGCACATCGGCGCTGAGGCTGCCATCGCGCTGGGAAAGCCCGGCGGCGATGGTTCGCGCCGAGGCCAGCAAGGTCCGGTCATACGCCGTGTCGGCCGCTTCGCGACCATTCCAGTAGGCACTCAAACCGCTGGCGATCATCAGCACCACCAGCAGCAGTGCGAGGTTCCACAGTAACCGCCAGCGCAGACTGCCGGGCTTATGCATCGCGGGCTTCCAGCAGGTAACCGAGCCCCCTGAAGGTCACGATTGCTACTGCATGGCCGTCGAGTTTTTTGCGCAAACGGTGGACGTAGATTTCGATGGCGTCAGGGCTGGCCTCTTCGTCCAGACCAAACACCTGGGAGGCAAGCTGCTCCTTGCTCATCACCCGCCCAGGGCGCGCGATCAACGCTTCGAGCACCGCTTGTTCGCGGGAAGTCAGGGTCAGCAGCTCATCGCCGAGGGTGAAGCGCCGAGTGTCCAGGTCATACACCAACACGCCGCAGCGTTGCTGGCGCTCGCCGCCGAGTACGCTGCGCCGTAACAGGGCCTTGACCCGCGCTTCCAGCTCGGTCAGTTCAAAGGGTTTGGCCAGGTAGTCATCGGCACCAAGGTTGAGCCCGTGAACCCGATCCTTGACATCGCTGCGGGCCGTCAGCATCAGCACCGGCAGGTTCTTGCCGCGACTGCGCAAACGCGCCAGCACCTCGAAACCGTCCATCCGCGGCAGGCCGACATCAAGGATCGCCACCGCGTATTCCTCGCTGTTCAAGGCCAGGTCGGCGGCCACCCCATCGTGCAGCACATCGACGGTCAAACCGGTGCTCTTGAGCGCTTGGGCGACACTTTCGGCCAGCTGCAGATGGTCTTCGACGAGAAGAACACGCATGGATTTTTACCTCGTTCGGGGATGGTCGACGCCATTCTTTGGCGCGGAGTTTACAGCCGCATCCGCCACTGTGAAGCCCGAAAACCGTGAAAGTCTGCTGAAAGGTTGGAGAAAGGTTAGCCCGTTAGAGTCCAGCCACGGACAGTTTCGGCTGCCGTGACCATGAAGCGCTGTAACCGAAAAACGCCTCGAAGCGTTTTCGTCAAATAAGAACAATAAACGGAGTATTTCAGCATGCTGTCCACACAGCCTCAGGCTTGCCCGCCTGCGCGTTTTTCCCGTCTCGGCTCCACCGCCCTCGCCAGTGCCGCCGCCCTCGCCGGCTTTTCGCCCGTCAGCCAGGCTGCCTTCTTCGAAGACAGTAGCGCGACCCTCGAAACCCGTAACATGTACTTCAACCGCGACTTTCGCAGTGGCACCAGTGCCCAGCAATCCAAGCGTGACGAATGGGCCCAGGGCTTCATGCTCAACGTGCAGTCAGGTTACACCGACGGCACCGTGGGTTTTGGTGTCGATGCGCTGGGCATGCTCGGGGTCAAGCTCGATTCCAGCCCCGACCGCACCGGCACTGGCCTGCTGCCGACGCACGATGACGGGCGTGCCGCCAATGAGTACTCCAAACTCGGCCTGACCGGCAAAATGAAGATCTCCGCCACCGAGCTTAAAGTCGGTAGCCTGATCCCGGAACTGCCGACCCTCAAACCCAACGACGGGCGGATTCTGCCGCAGACCTTTGAAGGCGGCCTGGTGACCTCAAAGGAAATCAAGAACCTGATCTTCACCGGCGGGCGCCTGGATAAAGCCAAGGACCGCGACAGCTCCGATTTCGAGGACATCGCCCTCAACAACAAGAACAGCCGTTTCGCCGGCACTGTGCCCGGCACGCATTTCGATTTCGGCGGTGTCGACTACAAGTTCACCGACAAGATCACCGGCAGTTACCACTTCGCTCAACTGGGCGAGGTCTACAACCAGCACTTCCTTGGCCTGGTCGCCTCGCAACCGTTCGGCCCGGGCACTTTCGCCACCGACCTGCGGCTGGCCATCAGCAATGACCAGGGCCAGGCCCGCGGCGGCAAGATCGACAACAAATCCCTCAACGGCCTGGTGAGTTATGCCTTGAGCGGGCATAAACTCACCGCCGGCTATCAGCATATGTCCGGTGACAGCGCGTTCCCGTATGTCGATGGCGCCGACCCTTATCTGGTCAACTTCGTGCAGATCAACGACTTTGCCGGTGCCGAAGAACGCTCCTGGCAGGCGCGTTACGACTACGACTTCGCCAAGCTCGGGGTTCCGGGCCTGAGTTTCATGACCCGTTACATCAGCGGTGACAACATCAAGCTGAAAAACGGCGCCACCGGCGAAGAGTGGGAACGCAACACCGAGATCAAATACGTGGTGCAAAGTGGTGCCCTCAAGGACGTCGCCGTACGTCTGCGCAATGCCACCTACCGCTCCAACTACTCCGCCCGTGACGCTGATGAAGTGCGTTTGCTGGTGAGCTATAGCGTTGCCCTTTGGTAATTGATTCAACAAACGACAGCTCCTACACAACAACAACTCCTGTGGAGACGAAAAATGGACTTATCACTGCGTAAAGTTGCATTAGCCGCCAGCTGCCTGCTGTTCGCCGGCCCACTGCTGGCCGATGTGGCCGGCGAGCCCAAGCGCCCGGAATGTATCGCCCCGGCCTCCCCCGGCGGAGGCTTCGACCTGACCTGCAAACTGGCGCAAAGCGCCCTGGTGAACGAAAAAATCCTGACCAAACCGATGCGCGTGACCTACATGCCCGGCGGTGTCGGCGCGGTGGCTTACAACGCCGTCGTCGCCCAGCGCCCAGCCGATGCCGGTACCCTGGTGGCCTGGTCCAGCGGCTCGCTGCTGAACCTGGCCCAAGGCAAGTTCGGTCGCTTCGACGAAAACGCCGTGCGCTGGCTGGCAGCGGTGGGCACCAGCTACGGTGCCATCGCGGTGAAAAGCGACTCGCCCTACAAGAACCTCGACGACCTGGTTCAGGCGTTGAAGAAAGACCCGAGCAAAGTAGTGATCGGTTCCGGCGGCACGGTGGGCAGTCAGGACTGGATGCAAACCGCGCTGATCGCCAAGGCCGCCGGGATCAACCCGCGTGACCTGCGCTACGTCGCCCTCGAAGGCGGCGGCGAAATCGCTACCGCACTGCTGGGTGGTCACATTCAGGTTGGCAGCACCGACATCTCCGACTCCATGCCACATATCCAGAGCGGTGACATGCGCCTGCTGGCCGTGTTCGCCAACGAGCGTCTGGACGAGCCGGAAATGAAGGACATTCCGACCGCCAAAGAGCAAGGCTACGACATCGTCTGGCCAGTGGTTCGGGGTTTCTACCTCGGGCCAAAAGTCAGCGATGCGGAATACGCCTGGTGGAAAAACGCCTTCGACAAACTGCTGGCCTCGGAAGACTTCGCCAAGCTGCGCGATCAGCGTGAACTGTTCCCGTTCGCCATGACCGGGCCAGAGCTGGACACCTACGTGAAGAAGCAGGTAGCGGACTACAAACTGCTGGCCAAAGAGTTCGGCCTGATTCAGTAATCGCCTCTGTCTCGCGGCCAGCCCCTTGCGCATCAAGGGGCTGGCCCAGGAGTTTGTCATGCTCTTACAACGTATTTTTGCCTCGGTGCTGCTACTGGCCTGCATTGGCCTGGCGCTGATGGCCTGGCCGTATCAAGCGGCTTTTTCCTATGAGCCCGTCGGCCCCAGAGCCTTTCCGCTGTTGATGCTCGGCTTGATGGGCGTGGCACTGCTGTACATGGTGTTTCGCCCTGCGCCGATCAAACACAGTGAAGACGAGCCGCCACTGGACCGCGAAACCCTGACCAAGATCGGTATCTGTGTCGTTCTGCTGCTGGTGTTCGCCGGAACCTTCGAACCCCTCGGGTTCATTGTTTCGAGCATCCTCATCGGCGTACCGATGGCCCGTTTGTATGGCGGTCGCTGGTTGCCCAGCGTGGTGATCATCAGCTTGATGAGCGTCGGTCTGTACATGCTGTTCGACCGGTTGATGGACGTGCCACTGCCGTTGGGCCTGCTCGACGTTCTGGAGAACTGATATGGATACCCTTAACTACCTCGGCCAGGGTTTTGGCGTCGCACTGACCCCTTACAACCTGGTCACCGCGTTGTGCGGCACCCTGATCGGCACCGTGGTCGGCTTGTTGCCGGGCCTGGGGCCGATCAACGGTGTGGCCTTGTTGATCCCGATCGCTTTCGCCCTCGGCCTGCCACCAGAGTCCGCGCTGATCCTGCTGGCTGCCGTCTACCTGGGTTGCGAATACGGCGGGCGTATCAGTTCGATTCTGTTGAACATCCCGGGTGAAGCATCCACCGTCATGACCACCCTCGATGGCTACCCCATGGCCCGCCAGGGCATGGCCGGCGTGGCGCTTTCGTTGTCGGCCTGGAGTTCGTTCATCGGCGCGTTCATCGCCACCTGCGGCATGGTGCTGTTCGCCCCGCTGCTGGCGAAATGGGCCATTGCCTTCGGCCCTGCGGAATACTTCGTGCTGATGGTCTTCGCCATTGTCTGCCTCGGTGGCATGGCCGGTGATCGACCACTGAAAACCTTTATCGCCGCGCTGATCGGGTTGTTTCTGTCGTGCGTCGGGATCGACGCCAACAGCGGTGTCTACCGTTTCACCGGAGACAACATCCACCTCACCGACGGTATTCAATTCGTGGTGTTGGTGCTGGGCCTGTTCTCCATCAGCGAAATCCTGTTGCTGCTGGAAAAAACCCATCACGGCCAGGAAGCCGTGAAAGCCACCGGGCGTATGATGTTCAATCTCAAGGAAGCCGCCTCGGTGTTCACGGTGAACATCCGCTGCGGCGTTCTGGGGTTCATCATGGGTGTGTTGCCGGGTGCCGGTGCGACGCTGGCCAGTGCCGTTGCCTACATGACCGAGAAACGTATTGCCGGCGCCAGCGGCACCTTCGGCCAGGGCGACAAACGTGGCCTCGCGGCACCGGAAACCGCCATCGGCGGTGCAGCCTGCGGCGCATTGGTACCGATGCTGACCCTCGGCGTGCCGGGTTCGGGCACCACGGCGGTGATGATCGGCGCGCTGTCGCTGTACAACATCACCCCGGGGCCGCTGTTGTTCCAACAGCAACCGGACATCGTCTGGGGCCTGATCGCCTCGTTGTTCGTCGCCAACGTCATGCTGGTGATCCTCAACATCCCGATGATCCGCATCTTCACCCGCATCCTTGCCGTGCCGAACTGGGCACTGGTGCCGGTGATCGCGATCATTACCGGGATCGGCGTCTACGCCGTGCACGCGACGACCTTCGACCTGTTCCTGATGATCGGCATCGGCATCTTCGGCTACATCCTGCGCAAGCTGGATTTCCCGCTGTCACCGGTTTTGCTGGGGTTCATTCTCGGCGGCTTGATGGAGCAGAACCTGCGTCGCGCGCTGTCGATTTCCAACGGTGCGCTGGAAATCCTCTGGTCGAGCCCCATCACCTTCGGTTGCTGGGTACTGACGGCAATCATGTTGCTGATGCCGATCCTGCGGATCTGGCGCAAACGCTCCGTTGCGCGGCGTGCAATCGCCGATGTCTGATCGGCCCTTCAAAAGCTGGTGGGGAACACCGCTGGCCGGTCTGCTGGGCGGGTACCTCGCCAGCCAGATCGGCTGGCCGCTGCCATGGATGGTCGGCTCGTTGCTGGCGATCATCCTGGTGCGCTGCCTGACACCCTGGCAATTGGCGGAAATCCCTGGCGGGCGTAAATGCGGCCAGTGGATTGTCGGCATCGGTATCGGCCTGCACTTCACCCCGGTGGTGATGGAGCAGGTCATGAGCCACTTTGGCCTGATCTTTTTCGGGGCGCTGGTCACCAGTCTGTCGGCAGTGGTCGGGGTCTGGTTGCTGCGGCGCACCGGCGAGGATCGCGCCACTGCATTTTTCTCCAGCATGCCGGGCGGTTCCGGTGAAATGGTCAACCTTGGCGCACGCAATGGCGCCGTGCTCAGCCAGGTTGCGGCGGGGCAAAGTCTTCGGGTGCTGGTGGTGGTGCTGTGTGTACCGGCAGCCTTCAAATACCTGCTTGGCGACGGTGTCCCGCAACTGCATCCGGCCAGCGTCGATTGGCGCTGGCTGGCGGTGTTGTTTCCGGCCGGTGCCCTGCTCGCCTGGATCTGGCAACGGTTGCGCCAGCCCAACCCCTGGCTGTTCGGCCCGTTGCTGGTGAGTGCGGCGGTGAGCATCGGCTGGGACTTGCACATCGGCCTGCCCCAAGGCGGCAGTCAGATCGGCCAATGGCTGATCGGCAGTGGCCTGGGCTGTCACTTCAATCGGCAGTTCTTTCGTCGCGCACCATCGTTCATGGGCCGGACCTTGATCGGTACGGCGCTGACCATGCTGATCGCCGCACTCGCGGCGTTGGGGCTGAGTGCGCTGACCCAACTGGACCTGCGTTCACTGACCCTGGGCATGATGCCCGGCGGCATTGCAGAAATGAGCCTGACTGCTGAAACCTTGCAACTGTCGGTGCCCTTGGTAACGGCGATGCAGGTGATGCGCTTGTTGTTTGTGCTGTTTCTGGCGGAGCCGTTGTTCAGGTATTGGAACCGGTTGCCGGATGAAACCTGAGTTGATCACCTGTGGCGAGGGGGCTTGTCGGAACGCCGCACCGCCCCGTTCGGCTGCGTAGCAGTCGTAAACCATATGTCTGTGGTGTGTCTGACGAAATGCAGTGGCTGGTTTTGGGGCCGCTTCGCGACCCAACGGGGGCAAGCCCCCTCGCCACAGAAGCCCCTTCACTTTCGCGTCGTTTCAGACTGGAGGCAACCGCCAGTCGATCGGCGTCTCGCCATTCTGTTCAAGAAACTTGTTGGCGCGGCTGAAATGCCCGCAACCGAGGAATCCGCGGTAAGCGGACAGCGGCGACGGGTGCACCGACGTCAGTACCAGATGCTTGGTGGCATCGATCAGTTTCTGCTTGCTCTGCGCGTGAGCGCCCCACAGCAAAAACACCAGGTGGGGCTGATGCTCGCTGACGACCTCGATAATCCGGTCGGTAAAGTGCTGCCAGCCCTTGCCCGCATGGGCGTTGGCATTGGCCCGTTCCACGGTCATGGTGGTGTTGAGCATCAGCACGCCCTGGTCGGCCCAGCTTTGCAGGTAACCGTGGTTCGGGATGTCGATGTTCAGGTCGCGCTTCAACTCTTTATAGATGTTCACCAGCGACGGTGGCGCCGGTACACCCGGTTGCACAGAGAAACACAAGCCATGAGCCTGACCGGGGCCATGGTATGGGTCCTGGCCGAGGATCACCACTTTGACCTTGTCCAGCGGCGTCGAATTGAGGGCGTTGAAGATCATCGGCCCCGGCGGATAGATTTCCTTGCCTGCGGCGTTTTCCTGACGCAGAAACTCGCGCAACTCAGCCATGTAAGGCTGGTCGAATTCAGCACGCAGTGCTTCCTTCCAGCTCGGTTCGAGTTTGATACGGTCTTCAACAGTCATGGTTACACCCGAGAATTCAATGGGGCGAACCCTAGGAAAGCCCACCGCGCTTGTCAATTGATCTGACACAGATCCAGCACTTTCTCGTACAGCGATCATACTGAACGTTCAATTCAGTCATCGAGGTCAAAATGAATCTGCACTTCGAAGAACTCACCGGCACGGACGGCGCACGCATCGGTATCGCCAGCCTGGATGCCGAAAAAACCCTGAACGCCCTCTCGCTGCCGATGATCAGAGCCTTGAGCGATCAACTGGAGGCCTGGGCCAAAGAGCCGCAGATTGTCTGTGTGCTGTTACGCGGCAATGGTGCCAAGGCATTTTGCGCCGGCGGTGAAGTGCGCAGCCTGGTAGAAGCCTGTCGGGCCCATCCCGGTGAAGTGCCGCCACTGGCTGCGCAATTTTTCTCGGCGGAATATCGCCTTGATTTTCGCTTGCACACCTACCCTAAACCGCTGATCTGCTGGGGTCACGGTTACGTCCTCGGTGGCGGCCTGGGATTACTACAAGGCGCGAGCATTCGCATCGTCACCCCGAGCAGCCGCCTGGCCATGCCTGAAATCAGTATCGGCCTGTACCCGGATGTTGGCGCCAGTTGGTTTTTGTCACGGCTGCCCGGCAAGCTCGGCCTGTTTCTTGGCTTGACCGGCGCGCAGATGAACGCACGCGACGCCATTGATCTGGACCTGGCTGACCGCTTCTTGCTGGATGAACAGCAGGAAGAGCTCATCGAAGGTCTGCTGCAATTGAACTGGCAGGAACAAACGCCAATGCAGCTCAACAGCCTGCTCAAGGCCTTGCAACAAGAAGCCGTCGGGCAAATGCCCGAGGCCCAATGGTTGCCACGACGCCCACAGATTGATGAGTTGCTGGATGTCAGCGATGTGCGCTGTGCCTGGCGTGCCATCAGTCTGTTGCGCGATCACCGCGACTTGCTGCTGGCCCGCGCGGCGAAAACCCTGCACGAGGGCTGCCCGCTGACCGCCTATCTGGTCTGGGAGCAGATCCAGCGTGCTCGGCACCTGTCATTGGCCGAGGTATTCCAGATGGAATACACCATGAGCCTGAACTGCTGTCGGCACCCGGAATTCAGCGAAGGCGTTCGTGCGCGTTTAATCGACAAGGACCAGAAGCCGCATTGGCATTGGTCGAACATCAACGCGATACCTGAAGCGGTCGTCCAGGCGCATTTTCATAAGGCCTGGGAAGGTCGACATCCGCTGGCGGATTTGTCGGGTTACTGAAATCCAGGCATAAAAAAAGCGGCGCTGAATGCGCCGCTTGGTCGTTGCAAGACTTAACGGTTATGGCCGTCCCAACTGCCGCGACCATCGCGACCATCACGGTTACCCTGTCTGTCGTGATCACGCCCGTCACGATGCCCTCGATCATCCCATTCCCGGCGGCCATGACCACCCTCTTCGCGATGACCCCAGCCATGGCGGTCGCGGTCATCCCAGCCACGGCTCTGGTAAACGCGGTACTCGACTCGCGGTGGTGCCTGGTAATAACGCGGCGCTGGCTGGTAGTAGCGCGGCGGCGAGTAGTAACGCACAGGCGGTGGGGAATAATAGGGTCCACCTCCGTAGTAATAAGCCGGCGCTGGCGAGGTGTAGACCTCAGGGCCGTAATTACCGGGACCTTCGTCGTAATAGGGAACACAAGCAGAAAGCGTCAAACCCAATGAAGCGATAAGAAGAAGTCGGCGATACATGGCGGCCTCCTGGACCGCGAATGAGCCATACCAGCGACGCTGGTCAGCGGCAGCCAATTCATCTGACTGACGAAATATCTGACAGCAAAATCGGAATCTGGTGCGATTCAGAAATAAATTTAAACAAGTAGCCGATCAGGCGGTGTACCGTGCCAAGCCTATCGACCCTAACCGAACCTGCGCAGAAGTGCCCCACTCCAGCGATGAATAAACCAGACCTATGCCCAGCCTGCGGCGCCAGCAACGATTGCAGCCTGGCCGACCCGCGAACCGCCGACCAGGCCTGCTGGTGCTACGCCGTGGCTATCGACCCGGCAGTGCTGCTGGCGTTGCCCGCCGAACTGCGCGACCAGTCGTGCCTGTGCCCGAGCTGCGCTCAAGTCGAGTCGCAGCTGCAAGCAGCCCTATAGGGTAAGATGCGCGCCCTTTTCCGATCTGCCGACCGTCATGCGCGTTGACCGTTTCCTCAGCAACCTGCCCCGTTTCAACCGCAAACAGGTGCGCCTGCTGCTGGTCGAACGGCGGATCAAGGTCGACGGACAGATCGTCAGCGATCCGCACTGTGAAGTGCGCGAGTTCAGTCGTATCGAGTGCGACGACGAAGTACTGCAAGCCGGCAAACCACCGCGCTACTTCATGCTGCACAAACCGCCGGGCTGTGTCAGCGCCACTCGCGACCCGGAACACCCGACCGTCCTCGACCTGATCCTTGAACCTGACAAAGACGACCTGCACATCGCCGGGCGACTGGACTTCAACACCACCGGGCTGATGCTGATCACCAACGACGGCTCCTGGTCGCGGCGTCTGACCCAACCGCAGACCAAGCTGCCGAAGGTCTACTACGTCGAAACCGAACAGCCGATAACGCCAGAGTACGCACAAACCTTCGCCAAAGGCCTGTACTTCGCCTTTGAGGATCTCACCACACAGCCCGCCGACCTGGTGCTGCTGGGCGAAAAATCTGCACGGTTAAGCATTGTCGAAGGCCGTTATCACCAGGTGAAACGGATGTTCGGCCACTTCGATAACAAGGTCTTGCGCCTGCACCGCGAACGCATGGGGCCGCTGGTACTCGATGACACATTGAGGCCGGGTGAGTACCGTCCGCTGAGCGCCAGAGAGATCCAGCTGATCTGAAGCAAGCGACCGCTGAGCAGAAGTTGTCGAACAATTTACGAACTGCACTTGCGCGATGGCCACTCCCCTGCTTGAATCAGGACGTCGGCCCAAATGTGACCGGCAAGTCATAACATACTTCTAAGAAACTTTTTGTCGGCAGAGAGCCTCGCAGATTCCACCTCTCCCGACAGACTGCCCGCCAATAACAATACCCGTCGACCAGCCTTCACCGGATCGACATGGGCTCAAAAATTCCAGGCGTATGCCTACCTGTCACAAAGCTCGTGCAATCTCATTGCGCGCATACCCGCTTGCCAGGAGTCTTATGACATGAGGCCAGAAATCGCTGTGCTGGATATACAAGGTCAGTACCGGGTTTACACGGAGTTCTATCGCGCAGACGCCGCAGAGAAGACCATCATTCTGGTCAACGGCTCGATGGCCACGACTGCATCGTTTGCACAAACCGTGAAAAACCTGCACCCGCAATTCAACGTGGTGCTGTACGACCAGCCCTACGCGGGCAAGTCAAAAGCCCACAATCGCCATGAGAAAATGCTCACCAAGGAAGTCGAAGCGCAGATCCTCCTTGAGCTGATCGACCATTTTGCCGCGGAACACGTGATGTCATTCTCGTGGGGTGGCGCTGCCACCATGATCGCTCTGGCGCAGCGCCCGCGCCGGATCGAAAAAGCCGTGATCAGTTCGTTCTCGCCGGTGGTCAACGAGCACATGCGCGATTATCTGGAGCGCGGTGTCGACTACCTCGGCAAGCTCGACCGCGACCGTGTCGGCCATCTGGTCAACAACACCATCGGCAAGCACCTGCCATCGCTGTTCAAACGCTTCAACTATCGTCACGTCAGCACCTTGGCCGAACACGAATACGGGCAAATGCACTTCCACATCAGCCACGTGCTCAACAGCGATCGCCTGTGCTACCTCAAGGCAGCCAAGCAAATCGACGTGCCGGTGCTGTTCATGAACGGTGAATGGGACGAGTACACCGCCGCCAGCGATGCCCACCTGTTCGCCAGCCATGTGCAACACAGCACGTTCAGCACCATCCGGGCCACCGGGCACTTTCTCGACATGGAGCATAAAGCCGCCTGCCGAGACAGCCGCCATGCACTGATGGGGTTCCTGAAACCGGCTCATCATGAAGGCCGAACGCGTTCCCACTTCACCCAGGACCACCATGCATTGGCCATTTGAAACAGCGTTCTCGCGAGCAACCTCGTCTTCCTGACTACACGCATCACCTGTAGAACGAGGCTTGCCCGCGACAGACCGCAATATGCTTTCAAACCCGGTGTACCGCCGCCATCGCCAGCGCTGAGCCCAGCTGCCGACGACGCATTGCCTTGCCTGCCAAAAACCTGCAAAAAACCACGTAACCGCAGATCCGCCAAAGAAAAACTTCAAATCCAGCGCCACATCTGGTACAAAGTCAGCCGCTCTGAGCGGGTGTCGTATAATGGCATTACTCCAGCTTCCCAAGCTGATAACGAGGGTTCGATTCCCTTCACCCGCTCCAATCAGATTTCAGTCTCACGTCGTTTTTTGACGGGGGATGCAGATTAAGAAAAACCGGCCTTGATGGCCGGTTTTTTTGTGTCTGGGGTTTGGTGGAATCGGGCTCTGAGGCTCCCCCACTTTCGTCCGTTGTCCGCTGATCGATGAGTAAGTGCTCTCGGGGCGTTAGCGACTACCCTGAAGTCTGTTAGCGTTTTTTTCTAAAAACACGGATTTATTATCAAATTTCATCAAGCGTTAACATTTTCATATCCAAGAAAATTAGCGTTTTCTTACGGGACTCGCAGCAACTTCATCTTCGATGAATACGAGGACGCGTGCTTTGCCTGGCGCTATCCCGATCTGACCGAACACGTCCTGTACACCGCACGTGTCGTCGAGCACACGATTCGAAAGGAAATGGCGGATGAAACCAGAGTACTGGTGATCTTTCAGCGAGCTCAGGACCGGCTGAAAGAAGTACTGGAAATGCCAGAACAAGATGCGAACCGCATCATCCGCTCCATCAAGGAGGCCGGCTAATGGGCGTCACCTTTTTATCCCAAAGTCTTTTTCAGCGTCTTACCAAGCGCTTGCGAAAGCCCATGGGCTAAGACAGACTCCCCGCCTTTCCAGACTCGACAAGGATGCGAGCATTGAAGTTTGAGAGTGACCAGTTTTCCGGCAACCATGGAATTGTCTTCAACGTATCGCGCTTCACCCTGTCAGCCAGTGAACGGGGTAGCCTCAGAACGCTGCATTTTGGTGAAGCGAAAGCCGCCCACTATGAAGTGAACAATCTGGTGGTGGAGCTCTACGACAAAATGCTCGCCAAGGATTTGCCCTGCCAAATGATGGTCGGGATCTCCAAACCCCTGACCCGGCAACAGGGGGATTTACTCAATGCCCAACGAACGAGTATCGCCATCCTCACCAGTGGTGTTTTCGCCGCAGCGGCAGGCAGGTTTATGCCTGTTTTGGCCTTTCCGGTGGGATGGACAGTCCGCGAGTTCACGCTGAGCAAATTGCCGACTTATCACGCCGGCGATGTCATCGTCAGTCTGGATGCGCAGGTCAGCGGCGGCATAGGCCCCCAGCATTCCGTATCGTCCATGATCATCAAGAATCAAGGCGGATAGACCATGAGCGAATATGGCTTGTATGCCGGTGCTTACGCGGTGTTCCTGCTGCTGTTCTTTTATCTGAAATCCTACCGCCTCAGAAAATGGCTGGGCATCACCCTGGTCGCTCTGGGGCTTGTGATTATTTTTATGCTGCCACCTTTCATTGCCGGCTTCGATCTGGGCATCGCTTCGATCTATGCCATCGGTAGCGGGGCGGCGCTGTTTTTTAGTCGGGCCCGGTATGTGGAATGAGCCAGGTGCTCATTAATAATCGGCCACTCTCGAGATCGAAGTACGGATTTCATGCCGGGAGGCGTGGTAGGAGAACCCGCATAGGACTGGCAACCCGTCCAACCACGCAGATGAGTCGCAGACGCTTCGCATCATCTGCTAACTGCGAATCACGCTCGACGTGCCATCAATAGCATCGAGGCGGCAGCCGACAACAAACCAGCGCAGCAACGGTTGAAAATTTGCTTACCCTGAGGCAGGGCAAACCAACGTCGCATATACAATTCGATGTACGCAGTCAGCACGCCAGCGTATTCAAACAGGTGTGTCCCCCCGGACGCTTACGATGTAGAGACAGAAAAAGCCGGTCCAAGTGGCTAATGCCGATCAGTTAAGCCCTATTGCTTGACCTTTGGCCGCAAGAAATC
>NZ_MOBI01000010.1:0-38731 GCF_003732175.1 Pseudomonas brassicacearum | reverse complement strand
GTGGGGTTTCCCCATGTGAGAGTAGGTCATCGTCAAGATTGAATTCCGAAACCCCAATTGCGAAAGCAGTTGGGGTTTTGTTTTGCCTGCGAGAAAGTGCCTGGACAACCTGACTAGGTTGCCCGCGCCAGCTTCCACTGCCTGGCCAGATGCACATAGACAATCACGTTGATGAGAAGCACCAGGCAGCCCAGCCCTAGCTGTATCGCCGGTGTCAGTCCGGCCGGGTATATCAACGGCCACACATAGTGCTCGATGAAACTGTCACCGTAACCGTCCTGTCCGGCAGATTGGCGCCAGAGGTTTTCCCAGCGGGTCAGTGGGCAGGTCAACTGGAAGACTTCGACGACCACGCCCCACACAGCTGCAGGCAGGTGCCACCAGATCAAGTGCCGCCATTTGAGCGTCAACAGGCCGCCGAAGAGCACGAACAGAATGAACAATAGATGAAG
This sequence comes from Pseudomonas brassicacearum, assembly GCF_003732175.1. Classification (GTDB taxonomy): domain Bacteria; phylum Pseudomonadota; class Gammaproteobacteria; order Pseudomonadales; family Pseudomonadaceae; genus Aquipseudomonas; species Aquipseudomonas brassicacearum_G. The sequence goes on along the minus strand of NZ_MOBI01000010.1, from coordinate 38,279 downwards.
CAGTACCAGCCCGTCGGCGGCCATTCGGTAAAACATGACGACTCCGTCCTCTGATTGTTGTCCATAGCCGCCGAATATGCGGTGTTGTTGAAGTAAGGCTGCTCGGCGTCACCAAAATCACACGTTCGCAGGGTGATTTTTTGTCCTGTCTTTCGCCACCTATACTCAAAATACCATGGTTGGAAATGCTGCTCGTTTCGTTCGGACAGCGCAAAGGTTAGCGCTGCCGTGTCATTTCTAGGGGGCTGCGATCTTGAATCTGCGTTTCCTGCACGTTGTCTTGTTAGTGGTGTTGGCAGGTTGTGCCACAGTACATCGTGCCTCCGAGCCGACTGCGCCGGTTGTAATCTCGGAAGCTACCTGGCAGCAGATTGATCAAGACATAGACACCGCATCGTTGGCCTCCAAGGGTGTAGTCAAACGTTACACGCATAGCGCCATGGAGCGCTGGAGAGAGCTGGTTTACCAGCGTACCGAAACAGACTTCATCCCGTGGTTTACCAGCTATTGGACCCAGCAATGGCTGTCTGCGAAGGTGGGCTGGTACAAGATGAGCAGCGGGGGAGAGGTCGATCCTGTGGTAAACCGGCTAACGGTCTATCTCCAGGAGCAATACCATGAACGCGTGCTGGACCCCGTCGCCAAGGTCACCGATCCCAACACGATCATGGTTGACGCAATTGCCCTGTATTTACAGACCCTCGACGCGCATCTCGTGGAGATTCAGCAGCACTACAGCGCAGCTCAAGATCAATTCGACCGTCGGCTCAACGACATTCCGGCAATCGCGCTGGCACCTCCGCCCGCCCGTAACGCTTCGCTCTATCAAATTGCTCACGCCGAACCCGTTACCAAACTGCCAGCCTATCAGGCCTTGATCGAACGAGTTCGCAGCGCTAACAGCGGTGCGGGAGCCGGGTTATCGGACGCCGGTATATCGTCGGTGGCCAAGCGAGCCGGTGAAAAACTCGAGGCTCAGATCGCTACCCGTAGCGCCGCCAGCGCTGTCGCCGCGGCAGTTGGCCGAGTGGCGGGTGCAGTAATTTCTGTGGTGTCGGCGAGTGTTGGTGCCTTCTCGAACGAGAATGATCGGCCGGAGACGGAAGCACAGCTACGCAAAAGCCTGGGGGACGCGTTCGACAAAGCGTGGCTTGGGTTGATAGAGAACGAGGCCAATGGGGTAATGGCGGGGGTCTACTACATTTCGGGACAGATAGAAGGCAGTCTCGCTAAAAACCTGCCGGTCGTGCCCGAGCCTGCACCGCTAGAGTCTCCTCTGCAAGGCGGTCAGGCTCTTCAGTAGGAAAATGCCCACCTGCTACTCAGCAGGCGGACATCCGCTGAGGGGCGCGCTGGCCGTTTTGCTGATCAGGCTGGCCAGTCGTTTTACGTTGTTTTGATGAGCCGCCACCAAATCATCGAGGGTTGACCCTGCCGGTGTTTGCAACGTTGTGTGGCAGGTCAGCGGTGCGCTGTTTGCATCGGTCCCTGCGGTCCTCAGGCGCCATTTCACATCGACGAGTGCGTATTGACCGGGGACAGAATCAAAACGCTGCACATCGACCCGCAGCGATACATCGCGCTGAGATGCCGTGCCAGACAGTTGATTGACCAAGGCACTTTTCAACTCGTCGGACAGGCTGGCCCCCCACCATTCGGTTTCCAGAATTGCCAGGCTGCTGTTGCCCTGACGAATGACGATTTGCGGGCGGTCGACCTGAGGCGGCACGGTGACCCGCTCAATCTGGATATCTGCACCGCCACGCGCGCCTGCGGTCAGCTGAGCCGGGATCAGGGTATGGTAATGAATCGGATCACTGCGGCATGCAGCGAGCAACACCACCAGGCTGAGCAACGAAACTTTCAGCGATAAAGGCATGGGTTTGCTCCTGGGTCAGTTGCTCGAAGACGGCTGCAGGTCTTGCGCCGTGGCACCCTTGGGGCGACCGCGCACCAGGGATTCAGGATGACGGGTCAGGTAGTCTGACAATTCGCGCAACGAGCGTGATGCGCGCCCGAGTTCGTCCAGGGTTCCACTCAATTGCTCACGTTGTGGCGAGCCTTCGGCGAGGGTCGAACTGGCCGATTGCAGGGTCTTGCTCAAGTCTTGCAGGGTGTTCTGCACACCAGGCAGTGTCTTGCTGTTGACTTGTTTGAGGCTTTTGCGCAGTTCTGTCAGGTTGTCATCGAGGTTGTTGGCGATGCGCTCGATCGGCAGTTTGTTGATCTTTTCGATCACAGCCTGAAGCTGCTCTTGCAACTGTTCGAGGCTCGCAGGAACAGTGGGTATCCGCAGTGGCCGGGCGTTGGGGTCGTAGGCAACTTTTTCGGCTTTAGGGAAGAAATCCAGGGCAATGTACAGTTGTCCGGTCAACAAATTGCCACTGCGGGCCTGAGCGCGCAGACCGTTTTCGACAAAGCTGCCCATGAGTCGATTAACCGCCTGTTCGTCGTCGGGGTTGTAGTTCAGGGCCTTCAGCATCTTGATATGGGCCTGTCCCAGACGCTGCGGGTAGATCACGATACCCACGTTGATGGGGAAATTGTGGGTCTTCTCATCGAAGTCCAGATTGATTGCGACCACCTTGCCGATATCCAGTCCCTGGAATTCCACGGGCGCATCCACCTTCAAGCCGCGCAACGCCTGATTGAAACGCAGCGACAGGAATTGCGCCTTGCCATTGGGCGGGGCAAGGGCGGTCTGTTGATTGTCGAACAGCTCGAAGCTCCTGTTTTCGGCCGCCGGTTGATCGTTGGGACTGTAGTCTGGGGCACGAAAGGTGATTCCGCCCACCAGCAAGGCTGAAAGTGACTCGGTTTTGAACGCAAAGCCATTGGCACCCACATCGATGGCGATACCACTGACATTCCAAAAGCGAGTGTTTTCGGTGACGTGCACATCGTTCGGTGCCTTGACGAAGACCTGGATATCCACACCCTTGCCCTCCGAATCCAGGGTATAGGCGACCACTTGGCCCACCGGGATCTTGCGGAAATAAACAGGAGAGCCAATTTCCAGTGAGCCGAGATCCTGGGTGTGCAACATGAAATGCTTGCCCGGTTCACCAAAGGTGAGGGGCAGCGGGGCCTCAAGACCGATGAAGGTTTTGGCGCGGGCATCGGCGCGACCGGCGTCGGCACCAACAAAGGCGCCCGAGAGCAAGGTGTCAAACCCAGACACGCCGCCGGCACCAATGCGTGGCCGCACGACCCAGAACTTCGAGTCTTCGCGGGTGAAGGATTCCGCCTGTTTGACGAGTTTTACCGTGGCGTTGACACTCTTCTGGTCATCGCTCAATTCGACGTCGGAGACATGGCCGATCACCACGTTGCGGTACTTGACCTCGGTCTTGTTGGCCGTGAGACCTTCGCCAGTCTTGAAGTTGATAATGATGGTTGGTCCTTGTTGCAATATGTTATGCGCCACCAGAGACACCCCGACCAGGACCGCTACGATCGGCACGATCCATACCAGCGAAATATTCCAGCGACGGGTCTTGATGTTGGCGTGGCCGGGGACTGGCTGTTCCTCAGTGGCTTGCGACTCCATCCATGACCTCCTCGGATTTTCGGTTTTCCCAAATCAGGCGCGGGTCGAAACTCATCGCCGAGAGCATGGTGAACACCACCACCAGACCAAAGAACAGTATCCCCAGGCGGGGTTCGATATCGCCCAGCGCCTGGAATTTCACCAGCGCCGCTACCAGTGCAACGACAATCACATCGAGCATCGACCAGTAGCCGATCAGCTCGACGAAGCGGTAGAGCTTTGAACGCTCTTTGCGAGCCCAGAGGCTACCGCGTTGTACCGTGATCAGCAGCAGCGAGAGGGCCACGAACTTGATGCCCGGCACCGCAATACTGGCGATGAAAATGATCAGCGCAATGTCCCAGGCACCATGCTCCCAGAACTCCAGCACGCCGCCGATGATGGTGCTTTCAGAGTCGCTGCCTAACATGCTGGTATTCATCACTGGCAACAGATTGGCCGGGATGTAAAACACCATTGAGGCTAACAGGTAGGCCCAGGTCCGGGTCAATGAGTTGGCTTTGCGGGCATGCAAGGGGGCGCCACAGCGCTCGCACTCGTGAGGATGCTCGGTTATGTCACAGGCATTGCCGCAGCTGTGGCACAGGCAAAGGTTGAGATCGCGGGCTTCAGGTGCCCTGTTCATAGGGTGTCCCACAGGTCGCGAACATCGCGGCCGGCAATCCGGATCAGCAGCAAGCTCAGCACCGAGAGGGCAAACAGGCCGACGCCGGGCAGCACATCAAGCAGGCCTGCAAGCTTGAACACCGAGACCATCGCCCCCAGCAGGCAAACCTCAAGCATGCTCCAGGGCCGTAGCGTTTCCAGCCAGCGCATGCACAGCTTGAATGCCGGTGAGCGCCTGGCCGTCAGGGCGAAACTCAGCACCCAGACCAGCAACAGCAGTTGAATGATGGGCGCGATGATCATGGCGATGGCCGCGACCATGGCCATGAAGGTGATCGGCCCCTGGCTGAGCGCCAGCACCGAGTCCCATAAGGTGGCGCTATTTTTCAGGCCTTTGAGGCTGATGCTCATCACCGGATAGAAGTTGGCGAAAATCCACAGCACGGCGGCCGTCAGGCTCAAGGCCAGGCGTTGCTCGACTGACAATCCGTTGTAGCGCTGAAGTACTCCGCCACAACGCGTGCACAGGGCGGTTTGATGTTTGGCGAGCGCAACTTTTTCATACACGCAATCGCAATGTTCACAGATGATCAAATGATCAGTCCTGGTCATGGTTCGCGCTCAGGGGAAGTCGGAAGCTACAGGCCGTTAAATGAATATAGAAGTCCCTCGCGATAGAGCAAATCGCAAAGTGCGAGGCTTGAGGCAAGCTAGTAGCTTGCGGCTGTCACAACCAACAACTGCGAGTTCTTGAGGGCCGAGAGCGCGCAGTCAGTGGTTCGGGTTGATGGGCGAGGGAAGTTATTCGCCGCGAATGTACTGCTCCAGTTGCTGGATCAGCTCGGCCTGCTCGGCAATGGCTTCCTTGACGAGGTCGCCGATGGACAGCAAGCCCAGCAGTTGACCGTTTTCCACCACCGGCAAATGACGCAGGTGCTTGTCGGTCATGATATTCATGCAGGTTTGCACGGATTGATGGGAGTCCACCGTGATTACCGGCGAGTTCATGATGTCGCTGACGGGCGTGCCGACCGAAGAGCGACCTTTGAGCACCAGTTTGCGCGCATAGTCGCGTTCACTGATCACGCCAACGATTCGACCGTCTTTGAGTACCGGCAATGCACCGACGTTTTTTGCGGCCATGACCATCAGGGCTTCGAGCACCATCTGATGCGAGTTGATGGTATGAACCTGCTGGTTCTGTTCGGCCTTTAACTTGAGCAGTTGCGCGACGGTCTTCATGAGGGCCTCTCCGGTGTTGTATTTATCAGGCGTCGCCAAGCGCGTTGACGCTTATACAGAATCATAGACGCAGGCCAACAGAGCAAGAGGGCAAAGCGGCATTCAGGGGTTCTAAAAGCGTCATCGAAGGGAGTTTGCGCTATCAGCAGTGCGGTTTCGCTGTTGGCAGTCGCTGATAGCCCGGGCGGGCTATCAGCGTCGTGGCACGTTCGCTTAGCAGTAGCGATCGATCACGCACACACCGGACTGCCCCTGTGCACTCTTCCACGCCTGATTCAGCGTCTCAAGAACACGCGCGACAAAGTCTTTGTCGGCAGCAGCTTTCTTGCCAACATAACCCTGGCCGCGACGATACATCTTCAATCGGGCACGCAAGTCATGCTTGTTCTTTTCGAACTCATCTTCATGGGCGTGGGGCGACAGGCAGTCGATATGCACCTGGCCAGACTCGGCAATCCACAGGATATGGCTGTCATGGCTGTCTTTGTGTGCTGCGAACATCCGAGCCAGTTCATCAATAGTCGGTTGATTGTTCAGATTCATTTGTAAGCCCCTTGACCAGTGTTTGATCTGTCTAGTTGGTTCGCTAATTCACTTCTCTGCATCGGTAAGTTGATATCTGGTACCGAAACCAGGGCGACAGTGGGTGTCTGCCGAATATCGGCAGGGCCTTGAGCAGGATGCATGTAGTCTTGCCGAGAAACTGCTACGCACGTGCGGCACAGTGGGGAGAAACAGCGATTACCTGGACGTTGTTACCGGCATTTTCAGCTCGGCCACAAGCATCTTGAGGATTGATCGCCAGCGTTTCTCGTCCTTGTACTGGACACTCATGCTGGGTCAGCTTCATCAATCTGCCTTGTGGGCAGTACACATCCGGGAGCAGCTCGGCGGTCAGTCGAGCTTTTTCACAACACTTTTGCCAATGCTCCCGATCGGGGAGACGTCCGCATCATGCAAGGGGAAAAACAACTCGTCAACGGTTTTGTAGTGAATATTTTAAATCACTACATAAAACTCTTTGACGCCTGTGGGGTCGGTCTAGAGCCTTGTCCTACAATCACTTGCGGGAAAAATGCAAAGGCAGCCGTGAGCACCGATGACGCGTAGAATCACCCTGTGAAATAGTCTTCGAGGTTGCAGTGGTGGATTTACAGCAGGGCTTCGTCTTGACCCGGCATTGGCGTGATACCCCGGCCGGCACGCAAGTCGAGTTCTGGTTGGCGACCGATCAAGGCCCAAGGCTTGTCCGGCTGCCGGTTCAGCCGTCGGTGGCGTTCATTCCCGAGCAGCAGCGCGAGCAGGCCGAGTTACTGCTGCGTGGCGAGCAGGGAGTCGAGCTTCGCCCGCTGGGATTGCAGGATTTTCAGCATCGGCCAGTGTTCGGGCTGTATTGCCAACAGCACCGCCAGTTGATGCACCTCGACACGCTGTTGCGCAGGGCCGGTGTCGATGTGTTTGAGGCGGATATTCGTCCGCCGGAACGCTACCTGATGGAGCGCTTCATCACCGCGCCGGTGTCGTTCACGGGAACGGCGGACGACTCCGGCGCACTGCTCGACGCTCATCTCAAACCTGCGCCGGGCTATCGCCCACGGCTGAAGCTGGTTTCGCTGGATATCGAAACTACCGAGCAGGGCGAACTGTATTCGATTGCACTGGAAGGCTGTGGTCAGCGCCAGGTCTACATGCTCGGGGCGCCAAATGGCGATGACTCGTTGGTGGATTTTGCGCTTGAGTACTGCGACTCGCGAACCCTGTTGCTGAAAAAACTCAACGAGTGGTTTGCGCTCCACGACCCTGATGCAATCATCGGCTGGAACCTGGTGCAATTCGACCTGCGCGTGCTGCACGAGCATGCCCGGCGGCTGGCCGTGCCGTTGCGCCTGGGGCGCGCTGGCGAGGAGATGCAGTGGCGCGAACACGGTTCGGGCAACAATCACTTCTTTGCTGCCGCCGCTGGCCGGCTGATCATCGATGGTATCGAGTCACTGCGCTCGGCGACCTGGAGTTTCCCTTCATTCAGCCTGGAAAACGTCGCGCAGACGCTGCTGGGTGAAGGCAAATCGATCGACAACCCGTACCAGCGCATGGACGAAATCAACCGCATGTTCGCCGAGGACAAGCCCGCGCTGGCGCGCTACAACCTCAAGGATTGCGAGCTGGTCACGCGGATCTTCCACAAGACCGAACTGCTGACCTTCTTGCTCGAGCGCGCCAGCGTCACCGGTTTGCCGGCCGATCGCAGCGGCGGTTCGGTGGCGGCCTTCACTCACCTCTACATGCCGTTGATGCACCGTCAGGGCTTTGTGGCGCCGAACCTCGGCGAACGTCCTCCGCAGGCCAGTCCCGGCGGGTTTGTCATGGATTCGCAACCGGGGTTGTATGAGTCGGTGCTGGTGCTCGACTACAAGAGCCTGTACCCGTCGATCATCCGGACCTTTTTGATCGATCCGGTGGGGCTGGTGGAGGGCTTGCGCCACCCCGACGACAGCGAGTCGGTGCCGGGTTTTCGGGGCGCACGGTTCTCCCGGACGCGGCACTGCCTGCCAGCGATTGTCGCCCGCGTCTCGCAAGGCCGGGAAGTTGCCAAGCGCGAGCACAATGCGCCGCTTTCCCAGGCCCTGAAAATCATCATGAATGCGTTCTATGGCGTGCTGGGTTCCAGTGGCTGCCGATTTTTCGATACGCGCCTGGCGTCATCGATCACCTTGCGCGGGCACGAGATCATGCTCAGGACTCGCCAGTTGATCGAGGCGCAAGGACACGCGGTGATTTATGGCGACACCGACTCGACTTTCGTCTGGCTGCGGCGTGCTCATGGTCAGGAAGAAGCGGCGCAGATCGGCCGGTCTCTGGTCGAATACGTCAACCAATGGTGGCGCGAGCATTTGCTGCAGGAGTTCGGTTTGCACAGCGTGCTCGAATTGCAATTCGAAACGCACTTCCGGCGATTTCTGATGCCGACCATTCGCGGCGCAGAGGAGGGCAGCAAGAAGCGCTATGCCGGGTTGGTGACACGCGCCGACGGCACTGACGAAATGGTCTACAAAGGCCTGGAAACCGTGCGCACCGACTGGTCGCCGCTGGCCCGGCAATTTCAGCAGGAGCTCTACCTGCGAATCTTTCACCGTCGGCCTTATCAGGATTACGTTCGCGAGTTTGTCCGTGCGACGCTGGCCGGTGAGCACGATGACCTGCTGATCTACCGCAAGCGCCTGCGCCGGCCATTGGACGACTATCAACGCAACGTCCCACCCCATGTGCGCGCCGCACGCCTGGCCGACGAGTACAACGATCGGCTGGGCCGGCCACGCCAGTATCAGAGCGGTGGCTGGATCAGTTACGTGATCACGGTGGCGGGGCCCGAACCGCTGGAAACCCGCAGCGCGCCGATTGACTACGACCATTACGTCAGCCGCCAGCTGCAGCCGGTGGCGGACGCGATTCTGCCGTTTGTCGATGATGATTTCAGCACGCTGATTGGCGGGCAATTGGGTTTGTTCTAAGCCTCAGACCATCGCCAGCCGATGTTTGCGAGTGGGCGCGCCAAACGCTTGATCCAGTGCCTGAAGATCTTCAGCGTCGAGCTTCAATTCGCCGGCGGCAGCGTTCAACTGCAGGTGTTCTGGGTGTACGGCTTTGGGGATGGCAATCACGCCGCCCTGACGGAGAATCCAGGCCAGTGACACCTGGGCCGCGGTGACGTTATGGCGTGCAGCGATCTGTTTCAGTGCCGGTTCGACCAGAAGGCCGCCGGCCTGGGCAATCGGACAATAAGCCATCAACGGCATGCGCTGTTGCTGGCACCAGGGCAGCAGGTCGAATTCGATACCGCGCTCCTCCAGGTTGTAGAGCACCTGATTGGTTGCGCAGGCCTCGGAGGCCAATTCGTGAAGGTCCGCCACATCGAAATTGGACACGCCCCAACGGCCAATCTTGCCGTCATCGCGTAGGCGCTCGAAGGCTTCGACGGTCTCTGCGAGCGGAAACTGGCCGCGCCAGTGCAGCAAATACAGATCGATGTAGTCAGTTCCCAAGCGGCGCAAGCTGCGTTCGCAGGCCTGAGGAATACCGCGATGGCTGGCGTTGTGCGGGTAGACCTTGCTGACCAGAAACACCCGGTCGCGAACACCGGCAATGGCTTTCCCAACCACTTCCTCCGCGCCGCCCTCGGCATACATTTCTGCGGTGTCGATCAGGGTCATTCCCAGCTCGATGCCGGTGCGCAATGCAGCGATTTCGCGGGTTCGTTGTTGTGGGTCTTCACCCATGCGCCAGGTGCCCTGACCAATGACAGGGACTGGCACGCCAGCCAGTTCAAGCGTTCGCATCACAACCTCCAGACGAGACTTGATGAATAGAAATTGGGCCGCAGCGAAGCCAAGAGGTTCTATCGCACACTCGGCGCCATCCATTGCATATATTTAAAAGGAATAAATATCTAGTTATTTATTCCTTTGTTCCGTGTTCAATCAGGTGCATTTTAAGGCCATGCACAGACGTGCTCATGTAGCCATTTCGACAGGAAGCCTAGTCATGACCATCAAAGCAATCAACGTCCGCAATCAATTCAAAGGCATCGTCAAGGAAATCCTGGAGGGGCCGGTGGTCTCTGAAGTCGATGTGCAAACCGCCTCCGGCATTGTCACTTCGGTGATTACCACGCGCTCGATTCGCGATCTCGAGTTGGTGGTGGGCAGTGAGGTCATCGCGTTCGTCAAATCCACCGAGGTCTCGATCGCCAAGCTCTGACGCGGCAGCTTCGAGTTCAGGGTCACGCTCTCCCACAGAACTCTCAAAAGCCCCCGCATTTCGGATAATAGTGAAATTTTTGTAAGCATCTGGCCAAGTCATCTACCTGCACCCCACTGCGTCTGTCGCCAGCGTCGCAATGGGGGGCGGGATCAACCATTGAAACGAGCGGTCATGGTCGGCTGCCCTCGGCGATGGCAGCGGCTTTGCTTTCCCGGGTGTAAGTCAGCACAAAGTGCGCCACGAGGCCGAAGATCAAACCCCAGAAGGCGGCGGCCAAACCGAGGAAACTCATGCCCGAGGCGGTGACCAGGAAGGTGATCAGCGCCGCTTCACGTTGTTTCTCGTCCGCCATGGCGCCGGTCAACCCGGCACTGATTGCACCGAACAAGGCCAGGCCGGCCAGGGAAGCAATCAACTCTTTAGGCAGGGCGGAAAACACCGAGGCCAGGGTCGCGCCAAAGGTGCCCATCAGAATGTAGAACACCCCGCAGGCAATCCCGGCGATGTAGCGTTTGTCACGGTCTTCGTGGGCTTCGCGACCGGTGCAGATCGCCGCCGTAATCGCTGCCAGGTTAAAGCCGTGGGAGCCGAACGGGGCCATCAGAATCGAGCCAATCGCGGTGACCGAAATGATCGAGCGCGCCGGGGTGTTGTAGCCCGAGGTGCGCAACACCGCCATGCCGGGGACATGCTGGCCGGTCAGGGTCACCAGGGCCAGTGGCAGGCCGATGTTGATGATTGCGTGCCAGCTCCATTCGGGGGCGATGAAGATCGGGTGGGCCACGGCGATGGTAATTGAGCTGCTGTTGAGTTCGCCGAACGAGGCGGCCACGGCGCAACCGATAATCAGCACCGAGAGAATCGCGTAGCGCGGCGAAAAGCGTTTGAAGATCAGGTAGGTCGCGATCATCGACAGCACCAGCGCCGGTTGCAGCTTGATCGAGGTGAACAGCTCAGCGCCGAAGCGAAACAGAATACCCGCGAGCATGGCGGCAGCGATGGCTTTGGGCAGGCGGCTCATCAGTTTGTCGAACGCTCCGGACAAACCGACCACGGCGATGATTACCGACGCCACGACATAGGCGCCGATGGCCTGAGGCAGGGTAACGGTGGGCAGCATCGACACCAGCAATGCCGCGCCCGGCGTCGACCACGCCGTGATCACCGGAATTCGCAAGCGCCAGCTCAGGAACAGGCCGGTAATGCCGCTGCCGATGGAAATGGCCCAGATCCACGAAGACACCACGTCGTTGGGCAGATGGGCCTCCTTGGCAGCCTGAAATACGATGATCAAAGGGCCGGCATAGGAAATGATCACCGCGATGAAGCCTGCAATGATCGCTGACAGGGATAGATCCTTTCTGAGTGTGTCCATGATGTCTCGACTTGGCGCGGCAGAGTCGCGCAGTGATCAGGGGATGATTGAGTCGATTGATTCGATTCTAGATGAGTGTATTTGAATAAATTGAGTTGATTCAATAGGTGGTAAGGCTGTTATGAGATGTTTTTTTGCTGTCAGTGTCTGTTTATTGGTTGGGTGTCGTTTAATTAGTTGATTTATAAGCATATTAATTCTCTAAAAAATATCTTCACGTTACGATGCATACCGATTCAATTGTTGAGTCAATCGACTCGATTTGCCGATTTGCCGATTTGCCGATTTGCCGATTGGTTCGATTGATTAGTTGCCTAACCTCCATGTGATATGCTCGGATATTCATCATTTCTACGATGGGCAGTGAACATTCATGTGGGTTCCCCAGCTAAGCGAGTTCAGCCAGCCGATGTATTTGTCGATTGCCGATGCGTTGGCGCGCGATATCAGCAGCGGCGTGTTGAGCGAAGGTGATCGTCTGCCGACCCTGCGGGAGCTGGCCACCACCCTGAATGTCACGCCGGGCACCATCAGTCGGGCCTACAGCGAAGCCCATCGACGTCGTCTGGTGCAGGGGGAAGTAGGGCGGGGCACGTATGTGCTCAATCAGAAGCAGCTGGAACTGCCAGCCAGCAACAGCAACGCGCCGCTGAACCTGGGGCAATCCGAATTACTCGATCTGTCGATCATCAAGCCCTACAGCGAAACCCTGGAATACTGGTTGCGCGGTGCGTTGGTGGGCATGGCCAAGAGCACCGACTTCGCCCGTACCCTGGATTACGCGCCGGACGGCGGTCACCCGGCTCATCGTGAGGCGGGTGCGCAGTGGTTGCGCCATTCGTTGCCCGATGCGCAATGGCAGCAAGTGGTGATCACCGCCGGTGCCCAGCATGGCTTGATGGTCGCGATGAGTGCCCTGACCAACGCCGGTGACCTGGTGCTCTGCGAAGAGCTTTGCTACCCCGGCATCATTTCCCTGGCCCATGGTCTTGAGCGCCGCCTGCGTGGCGTGCCGATGGACGATGAGGGGATTATTCCCGAAGCGCTGCGCGAGCTGTGCCTGCGCGAGAAGCCGGCGATGCTGGTTTGCGTCGCGACCTGCCAGAACCCGACGGCGGCGATCATGTCGCAAAAACGTCGAGCACAAATCGCGGCACTGGCCGAAGAGTTCGACTTCATCATCCTGGATGATGACATCTACGGCTTCCTCGCCACCGATCCGTCGATCAAGCCGTTGTCGGCGTTTGCGCCGGATCGTTCGGTGTACCTGACCAGCCTGTCGAAATCGGTCATGCCGGCTTTACGCATCGGCTATATCCATAGCCCGCCCAAATTGCTGTCGCGCCTGACCTCGATGGTGCGCAGCAGCGTCTGGATGCCATCGCCGTTGACCGCACAATTGGCCAGCAATGTGATCACCGAAGGTCTCGACAAAAAACTGATCCGCATCCAGCGCAACGAAGCCGCCGGGCGGCAAGCGATTGCCCAGGAAATCTTTGCCAATTTCGAGCTCAAGACCCAGCCGTATTCCTATCACGTTTGGTTGACGCTGCCCGAGCCGTGGACCAGCGACGAGTTTGCCATGCTGGCTCGGACTCATGGAGTGCTGGTGCTCAGTGGTACGCAGTTTCAGGCCGAACGCTCCGGGATTACCCGCTGCGTGCGGGTGGTGCTGATGTCGCCCACCAGCCAGGACGAATTGCGCTTCGCCCTGACCAAACTGACCAGCCTGATCGATTCCGACCCGCGACGTTACTACTGAGATCGCGAGGGTGGCCTGGAAGCAAAAAGGGCGCCCGAGGGCGCCCAAAATCACCTTAACCGAGGAGCCAGGTGAGGCCGTTCGTGTAACTGCGGCGATGGTAAGTCGCTGCGTGAACGGAACTGCGTGACACGCCCAGGGGCGCACCGTTATCTATTCAGTGCTGTCGCGATGAAGCGCGACGGCGTTAAGCCGTCGCACCGATCTGTTGGGTAACAGGTCGTTGTGACGCGGGTTGTTTCCAGGATTCGCTCGCGGTCTGATCCATGGCTTCCTGGATTGCGCGCTTGCGAGTGGCTTCGGCTTTGCGGCTGAAGTACCAGACCATGAAGGTCACGATCGAAACGGCCAACAGAATCAAGCTCGCCACGGCGTTGATCTCAGGTTTCACGCCCAGGCGCACGGCCGAGAACACTTCCATCGGCAAGGTCGTCGAACCCGGACCGGAGACGAAGCTCGCCAGCACCAGATCGTCCAGCGACAGGGCGAACGACATCATGCCGCCAGCTGCCAGCGACGGTGCAATCATTGGAATGGTGATCAGGAAGAACACCTTCAAGGGACGTGCACCGAGGTCCATCGCGGCCTCTTCGATGGACAGGTCCAGCTCACGCAAGCGCGCCGATACCACCACTGCTACATAGGCGGCGCAGAAGGTGGTGTGGGCGATCCAGATGGTGACGATGCCGCGCTCCTGCGGCCAGCCAATCATCTGCGCCATCGCCACGAACAGCAGCAACAGCGACAGGCCGGTGATCACTTCCGGCATCACCAACGGCGCGGTGACCAGGCCGCCGAACAACGTGCGGCCCTTGAAGCGGGTCACGCGGGTCAGCACGAAAGCGGCCAGCGTGCCCAGTGCTACGGCGGCAATCGCGGTGTAGCAGGCGATTTCCAGCGAGCGCACCACCGAGCCCATCAGTTGAGTGTTGTCCAGCAGGCCGACGTACCACTTCACCGACCAGCCGCCCCAGACCGTCACCAGTTTCGAGGCGTTGAACGAGTAGATCACCAGGATCAGCATCGGCATGTAGATGAACAGCAGGCCGAGCACCAGCATCATTCTTGAAAATCCGAAACGGTTCATGCCCGTCCCTCCATCTCTTTGGCTTGGCTGCGGTTGAACAGGATGATCGGCACAATCAGGATCGCCAGCATCACCACCGCCAACGCGGACGCCACCGGCCAGTCACGGTTATTGAAGAACTCCTGCCACAGCACGCGACCGATCATCAGGGTTTCCGGGCCACCCAGCAGTTCCGGAATCACAAACTCACCAACCACCGGAATGAACACCAGCATGCAGCCTGCGATGATGCCGTTCTTGGCCAGCGGGACGGTGATTTTCCAGAAGTTGTTGAAGTTGCTTGAGCCCAGGTCCGATGCGGCTTCCAGCAGACTGCCGTCATGCTTGACCAGGTTGGCGTACAGCGGCAGCACCATGAACGGCAGGTACGCATACACCACGCCGATATAGACCGCAGTGTTGGTGTTGAGGATTTCGATCGGCTCTGAAATCAGCCCGGTCCAGAGCAGAAACGCATTGAGCAAACCGTTGTTGCTGAGGATGCCCATCCACGCATACACGCGGATCAGGATCGCCGTCCAGGTCGGCATCATGATCAGCAGCAACAAGACGTTCTGCGCTTCCTTGCTGGCCTTGGAAATTGCGTAGGCCATCGGGAAGCCGATCACCAGGCACATCGCCGTGCTCAGGAGTGCCATTTTCAAGGAGCCCAGATAAGCCGAGATGTACAGCTCATCGTTGCCCAGCATGGCGTAGTTGCCGAGGTTCAACAGCAGCTGGAATTTCTGTTCAGCGAAGCTGTAGATCTCGGAGTAGGGTGGAATGGCCAGGGCTGCTTCGGAAAAACTGATCTTCATCACCAGGAAAAACGGCAGCATGAAGAACAGGCACAGCCACAGGAATGGGATGCCGATCACGACTTTACGGCCGCTCGGCAAAAACCGCTGAAACTGCTGAGTGAGAGTGTTCATGCGCGCAGTACCACGCCGCTGTCGTCTTCCCACCAGACGTAGACCTGATCGTCCCACGTCGGGCGTGTGCCACGGCGTTCGGCGTTGGCCATGAACGACTGCACGATCTTGCCGCCAGGCAGCTCCACGTAAAACACCGAGTGCCCGCCGAGGTAAGCGATGTCGTGAACCTTGCCCTGAGACCAGTTGTAACGGGTATCGGGTTTGAGGGTGCTGACCAGCATTTTTTCCGGGCGGATGGCGTAGGTGATCGACTTGTCCTGCACCGACGTACTCACGCCGTGACCGACGTAGATCTTCTGTTCCAGGTCCGGGCTGTGAATGATTGCGTGACCTTCCAGGTCTTCTACGACGGTACCGTCGAAGGCGTTCACATTACCGATGAACTCGCAGACCATGCGGCTGACCGGCGCTTCATAAATATCGACCGGGCTACCGATCTGGGCGATCCAGCCCAGGTGCATGATCGCGATGCGTTGGGCCATGGTCATGGCCTCTTCCTGGTCGTGGGTCACCATCACGCAGGTCACGCCGACGCGCTCGATGATTTCCACCAGTTCGAGTTGCATCTGCGAGCGCAGCTTTTTATCCAGTGCGCCCATCGGCTCATCGAGCAGCAGCAGTTTCGGGCGTTTGGCCAGCGAGCGGGCCAGTGCAACACGCTGGCGCTGACCGCCAGAGAGCTGGTGCGGCTTGCGCTTGGCGTACTGGGTCATGTGCACCAGCTTGAGCATTTCCTCGACGCGGGCTTCGATTTCACTGGCGGGCAGACGGTCCTGCTTCAGGCCGAAGGCAATGTTCTGCGCCACGGTCATGTGCGGGAACAGCGCGTAGGACTGGAACATCATGTTGATCGGCCGCTCGTACGGCGGCATATCGGTGATGTCTACGCCATCGAGGTAGATCCGCCCTTCGGTCGGTCGCTCAAAGCCTGCCAGCATGCGCAGGAGTGTCGATTTGCCTGAACCCGAACCGCCCAGCATGGCGAAGATTTCGCCTTGGTGGATGTCCAGGGACACATCGTCTACGGCAATGGTTTCGTCAAATTTCTTGGTTACGCGGTCGACTCTCACCAGAACCTTCTTGGGTTGCTGGTTACCTTCTAGAGCCTTCCTGTAAATGCTGGAGGCGTTTGCCATGTGAAACTCCCAACAGGTGTCAGTCGTCGGGCCAATGCGGCCTGACTTAATAGTTGATTGCGAACCCGCACCGGGCGATGCCAGTCAGTTCAGCGGTGATCCCTTGTGGGGGCGAGCCTGCTCGCGAAAGCGGTAGATCAGTCAACATTGATGTCGCATGACACATTGCATTCGCGAGCAGGCTCGCTCCCACAGGGGAATTGCGCTTACTTGGTATCGTCCGGCCTGGGCTAATTCGGCGCCGCCGTCCTGGCTGCCTGGTCGTACTTGTTGTTATTGCGGTTTGTCGTTTTCGTGAATCACGGGTGCGCAAGGGCGCACCCGCCCGACTCACGGGGGCAGTAAATTGATTGATCGAGTGTTAAGTCAGCGCGTATTACGCAGCGCCGCCCGTTGCCGACATGCGTCGCCAAACGCCTGGAAAATACTCAAGTAGGGAGGGTTGGCCAGGACCTGCCATTCCGGGTGCCATTGCACGCCGAGGGCGAAGGCCTTGCTGTGCTCAACGGAGATCGCCTCGATCAAGCCGTCGGGAGCGATGACTTCGGCGCGCAGGCCGGGGCCCAGTCGGTCGATGCCTTGGCTGTGAATTGAATTGACCTGGAACACCTGCGGCAATTCCAGTGCTTGGAACACACCGCCCGGTTGCACGCTGACCGCATGAGCCGGTGCGTACTGCACCGCCAGATCCGGATGATCCGCTTCCCGGTGATCAAGCATGCCGGGCAATTCGTGGACCTTCTGATGCAGGCTGCCACCGAACGCCACGTTCATTTCCTGAAAGCCGCGACAGATACCGAGCACCGGGACACCGGCGGCAATCGCTGCACGCAATAAGGGAAGGGTGGTGCTGTCCCGGGCAGGATCGTGATCCGTGCCGGGCGCGCTGGCGGGGCCTTGATAGTGGAAGGGTTCCACATTCGACGGCGAGCCGGTCAGCAACAAACCGTCGAGATGCGCGAGCAGCTCATCAATCTCGGTTAGTTCGCCTAAGGAAGGAATGACCACTGGCAGCCCCAGAGCCGCGACGCTGACAGCACGCAAGTACTTGTCGCCGCTGACGTGGTAGGGGTGCAGGCCAATCTGTTTGACGCACGCAGTAACGCCGATCAATGGCTTGAGTGCCATTTTTATCACCTCGAAGTTTCACACTTGAACGAGCTTTTCCGGAGCTTAGCCTCGTTGATTTTAATTAACAACTCTCATGTAAAAAATTCTAGACGGAAAAGCGCTCGGGAATCCGGGCTGGCGCGGGTTTTAGGCAGTAAAGGGGTCGATGAGTGGCTTAAGCGGCCAATAAATTCAACGCGAAAGGCGCTTTGTTCGCTATTGACTTCACTTTGTCTTTCGGATTGACTGGGCTCGTGAAAGTGCGGTGAACATAATAATTAACAGCTAATGGGTGCATCATGTCGGTCCCTCTGCGTGCCGTTCAACTCAACGAAGCGAACGCGTTCCTTAAGAAATATCCTGAGGTTTTGTACGTCGACCTTCTGATTGCGGATATGAACGGTGTGGTGCGCGGCAAGCGCATCGAGCGCACCAGTCTTCATAAGGTTTACGAAAAAGGCATTAACCTGCCGGCGTCACTGTTCGCTCTGGACATCAACGGTTCCACGGTGGAAAGCACCGGCCTGGGTCTGGACATCGGCGACTCCGACCGAATCTGCTACCCGATTCCTGGCACCCTGAGCATCGAGCCTTGGCAGAAGCGCCCCACCGCGCAACTGTTGATGACCATGCATGAGCTCGAAGGCGAGCCGTTCTTTGCCGACCCGCGTGAAGTGCTGGCCAATGTGGTGCGCAAGTTCGATGCAATGGGCCTGACCATCTGCGCCGCGTTCGAACTCGAGTTTTATCTGATCGACCAGGACAACGTGAACGGTCGTCCGCAGTCGCCACGTTCGCCGGTATCCGGCAAGCGTCCGATGTCGACCCAGGTGTACCTGATCGATGACCTCGACGAATACGTCGACTGTCTGCAAGACATCCTCGAAGGCGCGAAAGAGCAGGGCATCCCTGCCGACGCCATCGTCAAGGAAAGTGCTCCGGCGCAGTTCGAAGTGAACCTGCATCACGTCTGCGACCCGATCAAGGCCTGCGATTACGCGGTGTTGCTCAAGCGTCTGGTGAAGAACATCGCCTACGACCACGAGATGGACACCACCTTCATGGCCAAGCCGTATCCGGGCCAGGCGGGTAACGGTCTGCATGTGCACATTTCGATTCTTGATAAAGAAGGCAACAACATCTTTGCCAGCGAGGATCCCGAGCAGAACGCCGCACTGCGTCACGCGATCGGCGGTGTGCTCGAGACCCTGCCGGCGCAGATGGCCTTCCTCTGCCCGAACGTCAACTCGTACCGTCGTTTCGGCGCACAGTTCTACGTGCCGAACTCGCCGAGCTGGGGCATCGACAACCGTACCGTTGCGGTCCGTGTGCCGACCGGTTCTGCCGACGCCGTGCGGATCGAACACCGCGTGGCTGGTGCCGATGCCAACCCGTACCTGCTGATGGCGTCGGTGCTGGCCGGTATTCACCACGGCCTGACCAACGAAATCGAGCCGGGCCCACCGGTCGAAGGCAACAGCTACGAGCAGAACGAACAGAGCCTGCCGAACAACCTGCGCGATGCACTGCGCGAACTGGACGACAGCGAAGTCATGGCCAAGTACATCGACCCGCTGTACATCGACGTGTTCGTGGCGTGCAAGGAAAGCGAGCTGGCCGAGTTCGAGAACTCCATCTCGGACCTTGAGTACAACTGGTATCTGCACACGGTCTGATGGCCTAAAACCCTGTGGAATTGGCGGTGCACACAAAACATGTGTCCACCACCATTCCCTGTGGGAGCGAGCCTGCTCGCGATAGCGGCGGATCAATCAATATTGATGTCGTCTGGCACACCGCTATCGCGAGCAGGCTCGCTCCCACAAAGGGGTGTTTTTTCTGATCCTTAATGGGTTGGCCTTGGTCCGACAACTACTTATTCCTCTGCGTTGAGTCACTTCAATGGCAATTACTCGCAGCGACTGGGAGCAACGCTTCCAGTCCTTGACAATCGAAGGTCGGGCATTCATTGACGGCCAATACAGCTCGGCACTCAGCCGCGACACGTTTGAATGCGTGAGCCCGGTAGACGGCCGCTTCCTGGCGAACGTCGCCAGTACCGACGAAGCCGACGCGAATGTGGCGGTGCAGGTTGCGCGCCGGGCATTCGAGTCCGGCGTCTGGGCCAAACTGGCCCCGGCGGAGCGTAAGCGCATCCTGATTCGTTTCTCTGATCTGATTCTGGCGAACCAGGAAGAACTGGCGCTGCTGGAAACCCTCGACATGGGCAAGCCGATCAGCGACGCCATGGCCATCGATATTCCAGCGACCGCCAACGCGATCCGCTGGAGCGCCGAGGCGATCGACAAGATCTACGACGAAGTCGCGGCGACGCCGCACGATCAGTTGGGCTTGGTCACCCGTGAACCGTCAGGCGTGGTCGCGGCCATCGTGCCGTGGAACTTCCCGTTGATCATGGCCAGCTGGAAGTTTGCACCGGCCCTGGCGGCGGGTAACTCGTTCATCCTCAAGCCTTCGGAAAAGTCGCCACTGACGGCGATTCGCATCGCCCAACTGGCGCTCGACGCCGGTATCCCGAAAGGCGTGTTCAACGTGCTGCCGGGTTTCGGCCACACCGTCGGCAAGGCGCTGGCGCTGCACATGGACGTCGACGTGCTGGCCTTCACCGGCTCGACCGCGATTGCCAAACAACTGCTGATCTACGCCGGGCAAAGCAACATGAAGCGCGTCTGGCTGGAAGCCGGTGGCAAAAGCCCGAACGTGGTGTTTGCCGACGCGCCGGATTTGCGCGCTGCCGCTACAGCTGCGGCTGGTGCGATTGCCTTCAACCAGGGCGAAGTCTGCACCGCCGGTTCGCGATTGCTGGTGGAGCGCTCGATTCGCGAGCAGTTCATTCCGCTGTTGGTGGAAGCACTGCAAGCCTGGAAACCGGGACATGCCCTGGACCCGGCGACCACCGTCGGCGCAGTCGTCGATCAGCGCCAGCTGGACAACGTGCTGCGCTACATCAGCATCGGCAAAGAGCAGGGCGCCCAACTGATTGCGGGCGGTAATCGCACCCTTCAAGACACCGGTGGCCTGTACGTGGAACCGGCGATTTTCGACGGCGTGACCAACGCCATGACCATCGCCCGGGAAGAGATCTTCGGCCCAGTGCTGTCGCTGATCACCTTCGACACGGCTGAAGAAGCATTGGCTATTGCCAACGACAGCATCTTCGGTCTGGCGGCCGGGGTCTGGACCAGCAACCTGAGCAAGGCCCACACCTTCGCTCGCGGCTTGCGCGCCGGCAGCGTCTGGGTCAACCAGTACGACGGCGGCGACATGACCGCGCCGTTCGGCGGGTTCAAGCAGTCGGGTAACGGTCGGGACAAATCGCTGCATGCGTTCGACAAATACACCGAACTCAAAGCGACCTGGATCAAGCTCTAATACTTCTACAACGGCGGTCGCAGGCGCGTGCGTGCGACCGTTCGGGAACTCAATCATGCAAAAACATGTAAACAGCTACTACGCCGCAACCCGCAACGAGACCATCGATTTTCCGGTGCTCGAAGAACGGGTCGAGTGCGATGTCTGCGTCATCGGCGCCGGCTACACCGGTTTGTCGTCGGCCCTGTTCCTCAGTGAGGCGGGCTACAGCGTCACCGTACTGGAAGCCGCCAAGGTCGGCTACGGCGCCAGCGGTCGCAACGGCGGTCAACTGGTCAACTCCTACAGCCGCGACGTCGATGTCATCGAAGAGCGTTACGGCGACAAGACTGCCGAAGTACTCGGCAGCATGATCTTTGAGGGCGCGGACATCATCCGTTCGCGCATCAAGCAGTACGACATCAAGTGTGACTACAAGCCAGGTGGTATTTTCGCCGCGCTGAACAAGAAGCAGCTCAAAGGCCTGGCGGAGCAGAAAAGCAGCTGGGAGCGCTACGGCAACAAGAACCTGAGGATGCTCGACGCGGCTGAGATCAAGCGCGAAGTCGGTTGCGACAACTACGTCGGCGGCCTGCTGGACATGCAGGGCGGCCACATCCACCCGCTGAACCTGGCCCTCGGTGAAGCCGCGGCGATCATCGGCCTGGGCGGCAAGATCTACGAGCAATCGGCGGCGGTGGAAATCACCTACGGCGAGCCGATCACTGTGCGCACCGCCAAAGGCGTGGTGCGGGCCAAATACCTGCTGATCGCCGGTAACGCCTACTTGCCTCAGGACCTCGACAACCGCGTCACCCGCAAGAGCATGCCGTGCGGTTCGCAAATCGTCGTCACCGAGCCCTTGTCGGCCAACGTCGCCCAGAGCCTGATCACCAACAACTACTGCGTCGAAGACTGCAACTACCTGCTCGACTACTACCGCCTGACTGCCGACAACCGTCTGCTATACGGCGGCGGGGTGGTCTACGGCGCGCGCGAACCGGACGACATCGAACAACTGATCCGCCCGAAAATCCTCAAGACCTTCCCGCAATTGAAGGGCGTGAAGATCGACTAGCGCTGGACCGGCAACTTCCTGCTGACCATGTCACGCATGCCGCAATTCGGCCGTATCGAGAAAAACGCCTACTACATGCAAGGCTACAGCGGCCACGGCGTCACCTGCTCGCACCTGGCCGGCAAACTGATCTCGGAAATGATCCGCGGCGACGCCGAACGCTTCGACGCGTTCGCCTCCCTGCCGCACATGCCCATGTTCGGCGGCCGCACCTTCCAGGCCCCGCTCACCGCCATGGGCGCCGCGTATTACGCGCTGCGCGACCGTTTCGGTATCTAGCGGGTGGGCGCGGCGGTGCACACAGACTCTACAAACACCCCCGCCCAAATGTGGGAGCGAGCTTGCTCGCGATGAGGCCGGCACATTCAACATTGATATCGCCTGACACACCGCCATCGTCGGATCGCCGCCCGGAGCAAGCTCGGCTCCCACAGGAGATTGATGGCGGACATAAAATCCGTGGACGACCGGGACCAACCTGTGGGAGCGAGCCTGCTCGCGATGAGGGCATATCAGTCACCACTGATGTCGCCTGACACACCGCCATCGCGAGCAGGCTCGCTCCCACAATTTGCGGGTCTGAACTAACCGGCATCAGGCTCAACAGCCTTTTTATCCAGCCGTTTATCGAACCTGCTGAGCAACACCAGCAAACGTGATTTAATACCCGACTTTCACGGTTCAGGGACAGGGAAGCGGTGTTCTTCGCGGCCAAAAGTCGCCCGCCATCCACCCCCATTACCCCTTAAGTCGTTCTAGCATAAGGCTGTCATGGATACGGGTTCTCGACTCAAATTAGTACGCGAAAGCTACAAGCTGTCCCAGCGCGAGCTGGCCCGGCGTAGCGGCGTCACCAATGCCACCATCTCCCTGATCGAACAAAATCGAGTCAGTCCTTCTGTCAGTTCCCTGAAAAAGCTCCTCGAAAGCATTCCCATGTCTTTGGCGGACTTCTTCACCTTCGATCAGCCGCCCCAAGAGCACAAATACGTCTTCCGCGCCAACGAGCAGCCCGACCTGGGCCGTGACGGCCTGCGTCTTTTGCTGATCGGCGCGTCGGTGCCGAGTCGGCAGATGCGGCTTTTGCGCGAGCAATACGCGCCTGGGGCCAGTTCGGGGGAAGAGCCGATTGTGCATGTGGAAGGGGAGGAGTGTGGGCTTGTAACCCGTGGCACAGTTGAGCTGACCGTGGATGGGCAGATTAGCGTGCTGAATGCCGGGGATGGGTATTATTTTCCGACGACGCTGCCGCATCGGTTTCGGAATATTGGGGCCGATGAGGCTGAAATCATCAGCGCCAACACCCCGGCAAACTTCTGATCACTAAAATGGACGCTAACCTGTAGCAGCCTTCGGCAGTTCCTGATGGGCTTTACGAACTGCTGAAGAAAGTCGCGTTGCTGGACTAACGGTCGCCACCCAAAAAACGGGATCAATCAGCGTCAGGCTGTTTCCTGACAAACCATGGAAGTGTGTGATGAGAGTCATTATTGCGTTGTTTTTGATGTTTAGCGGGTATGCCTATGCCGGTTGCTCCAGCATCGACGACAATGACCAGCGCATACTGTGTGAGGCCAAGACTGGCAATGGTAGTTGTGGGAGTATCGGCAATGCTGACCTGCGTAATCAGTGTGAAAGCTATAAGCGCTGATTGAACGATTCGCCAGGCGAACTGGGTAGTCGACAAAAAAGGGCCTATATATGGCCTGATACTAGCCAATCAATTCCTGTTGCTTGCCCTTTGGCCGCAAAGAATCAAAAGATCCGATGCCTGAACGGGCATCGGATTTTTTTATGCGCGGCGCCCCGGTGTTGGAGCGGACCCACAACATCGCCTCTATCACTCCTTTCAATCAAGGAATGTGCGGAATCAGGCAGCCTTGGTCAGCAGCGCGGCGAATTTACGCTTGGCCTCTTCAACGGCATCGGCGATATCGCGGGCGGCGTTGCTCGATTCGGTACGGTAGGTTTCGGTCAGGCCGTGCATGTCGGTCTGGAAGCTCAAGGTCGCATCAGCCAGGGCGCGGACCGAGTCGACCTTGATCGTCGAGCCGTAGCTGGCCTTGACCGCCGCTTCCAGTTGCGGGTTACCGGTTGTGCCCAAGGCTTCGAGGCCCCTGCTGATCCCTTCGGTGGTGGCGTTCAATGTATGGGTAGCTTCAGCCAGACCGCTGTTGCTGGTGAAGGAGACGGCAAGGCCGGTCAGCACTACTTCGTTGGTGGAGAAGAACGAGACCATGCGCTGGTACTGACGCTCCTTGATCACATGCACCTGGTTGACCCGTGCGAAGACCATTTCGGCGGTGTTGTAGCCGACCTTCAGGTCATCGGCGATGTCCTTGACGATCTGGTAGCGCTTGTCTTCGTCTTGCAGGGCGCGCACGGCTTCGTCGCGGCGCAACTCTAGAGCGGCGCGCCGGGCTGGCTCTTGAGTCTCGGCAGTGGCTACCTGCACATTGGCGTCGTTCAACGCCTCAGTGCGTTGTTCCAGGGCTTTGCCGGCCAGGGCGAGGACTTGCTGAGCGTCGACCTCGGCAGCTTTCATGGCCATCCGGAAGTCCATGTAGGACTCCAGGATCACGGTTTCCCGGGCGATCTGATCGTTGGCCGATTTGCACACTTGCAGGTAGTCTTCGCGGATGTCGTTGAAGCGGTCGGGGATGGAGCCGCGGCGCAGGTTCATCCAGCTCAATTTGAGCTTTTCCATGGTGTCGAGGCGACCATCGTCCATCCAGCCGGCCATCGCGGCGGCGTCTTCACGGATCGAGGTAAAGCTCTGGGTGATGTCCATGAAGCGCGTGGAGATGTCCATGCCTTCGATCTGCTCTCGGACCATGCTGTTGAAGGCGGTCGACTGCTGCAGTACCGAGGCGATGGAAGTGACTTTGGTGGTGTCGTACTGGGCCACCCGGTCCAGCAATACCAGTACCGGTGCATCCTGAGCGGGTTGAAAGAGATTGATACCGATGGTGCGCAGGCCATTGAGTGCCCGTTCGAGGTAGTTGCTCATCGAGTGTCCTTTCGTGATGTTTTAGTACAGAGTGAGGCGAGGGGCGAGTATACCGATCGGTGAAAGCCAACTAACGGCAGTTTTACCGCTCGCGTTTGCCGTACAGCTCCTCGTTACGCGCGTGCATTGCCAGCAGCATCAGTTCGTTCTGGCGATTGGCCGAGTAGTTGATCCGTTTGGCCAGCAGGCCGTCCAGCCAGCGCTGGAAAAAGCTGTAGCTGTACTGGTCGGTGCCGTAGCCGCGCTCGCGCAGGAAAGCATGAGCTTGGTTGTTATCGTACGCGCTCAGCTTCTCCCGGCATTCCTGACGGATATCTTCATAGTCTTTCTTTATTTGCGCAGGGCTGCGTTTCGGCGTCAGTTCACTGGTGTCTGGCGCGTGTTTGTCGGTGGTGTAGGTCATGTCATTACCCGTTCAGCATCATGTCGAGGTTGCTGGCAACCCGCTGGTTGGTATCGCTGTCGATCCGGCCGATCCAGATCATGTATCCGGCGGCTTTCATTTTTTGGGTCAATTGATTGATTTTCGTCTCGGCGGCATCCGAGTCACCCTTTTCGAGGTCGGCATCAATCTCGTGGCTGATCCCCTCCAGTTCAATGCGTTGTTCACTCGAGATAGCCTGGGAGCCCAGGCGACTTTTGAGTTCATTGTGGCGTCTGGCCAGGAGCGTCAGCATGCTTGTGTCGATCAAATCTCTATAGAGATCGCGGTAGGCAAAAAGCGCATCCTGATAGCCTATATCGTTGTCCATGAGTGAGAGCTGCTGTTCGAGAAGGGCCAACCGTTGATACAGGTCGCTGGATTGCGCAATGGCGGCTGCCCGTTTCGGGTCCTGCTGCATCTCTTTGATCCCTTGACGCATCCAGATAATCCCGCCGGCATACTTCATATCTGCTTCGATTTGGGGAAGGGCGCGCCAGAACGCCTCTTGTGCTTGCCCGAGTGCAATGACCTGTCGTTCGATTGCATTCACGTTGTCGGGCCTGATCGGCTCGGCCACATCGCGCATGTTGCCAACTGGCAGCACCTTTTGCACACGCGTGAGTAGCCGACTGGCGTTCGCGTCCGATTGTTCAGCGTTACCTCTCAGCAAGGCCGTCAGCTTGTTGCGCTGCTTCTCCAGTTCCATGTTCAGGTCGAAGTTATGATGACCTAGTCTGTCTGCTTCGCGCTTGATCTCAGGAACCTTCACGTCGGATACGATGGCGGTGCTGCAGCGCGGGATTATCAGGATGGCTCCCAGCATCAGGACCACAATCAGTAACCATCGCCAGGGGTGCAGTGACTTGGTATCCCCGGACGCCACGTCGCGATTGCCGAGAATCTCGACCAGCCAGGCGTCGAACCACTTGATCTGCGGCGCCTCGAACATCAGCCGATGGGCAAAAAACTGACGAACGCCTTGCTCGATCAAGTCATCGTCGAAGGCGATGTCATTGCTGACGTAATAGGCGCGGATGCGCTCGGCGATTTCAGCGCGGCGCCGGGGCAGGTCGAGGTGTTCCTGGACCTGTTTCTGCTCATGACGCAGCTCGTCGACGAAAGCCATCGCCGTCAGCTGTTCGGAGAGTGGAATGCGGCTCATCGGGTGTCCTTTCGTGATGTTCTTGGCGCAGAGTGTCGCGGTCGATCAGGTCTTATCGGGACCAGTAGCCGGCGGCTTTCAGTCTTTTGTTCAGGTGACTGATTTTTCTCTCGGCGGCATCTGAGTCGCCCTTTTTGAGCTCGGCATCTATTTCCTGCATGCTCCTGTCCAGTTCCTCACGTATTTCGTCCGGGATGGACTTGGAGGCCAGGCGGGTTTTCAATACATAGGCGCGCTCGGACTGGAGCTTAAGCAGGTCTTTATCTGGCCACAGATCACCACTGAGCTCCTGGTAAGTGGAGGATGCCTCCAGGTGGCTTGCAAGGCTGTCAACGTGTTCGAGCTGCTGATCGAGCTCCGCCAGACGTCCATCCAAATCGCTGAATTGAGCAATGGCGGCTGCCCGTCTCGGGTCCTGCAGCATTTGCTTGACCTTCTGGCGTATATCGAGGATTCCGCCGGCATACTTCATGTCTGTTTCGGCAATACCCAAGGATTTTTTGATTGCGTATTTCTCTGCCTGGAGTGCATTGAGCTGTGCTTCGATCACATCCAGGTTGTCGGGTCTGACCGGTTCGGAGGCGCCAATGTCTGTGCGTACATCGCCAACCGGTATTGCGTTCTTCGCGCGCTGGAGTAGCTGGCTGACGTACGCGTCCGGCTGTTTGGCATTGCTCTTTTGGAGATCCTCTAGCGCTCTGCGCTGCTTATCGACTTCCTTGTACAGGTCTGCGCGTTCATTGCGCACTTCGGTAGCGGCGTGAGCGACCTCACGGATCTTGTCTTCGCTATAGAGCGGGGGACCGTGGCGCTGGATCATTAAAAAGGCTCCCGCCACCACGGCCACCACGGTCATCAGAATGATCTGGTTCCAAAACGGCGTCTTTGAACGCAGAGTGAGCGTCTTGACCAGCCAGGCGTCGAAAGCTTTGAGCTGTGGTGCTTCGAACATCAAGCGATGGGCGAAGACTTGACGAACGCCTTGCTCGATCAGGTCATCGTCAAAAGCGATGTCATTGCTCAGGTAATAGATGCGAATGTGCTCGGCGATTTCAGCGCGGCGCCGTGGCAGATCGAGGTGTTCCTGGACCTGCTTCTGCTGTTGACGCAGCTCATCGACAAAGGCCATCGCCCCCAATTGTTCGGAGAGTGGGATGCTGCTCATTGGATGTCCTTTCCAGATTGGGGCTCGGTGCAAAGTGGCGCGCGCCGCGGAGTATACCGGGCCAAAAAACGAAAATACCCGCCTCATGCAAGAGACTCGAACAAGGCACGCGACAGGGCTTAACCGACTGGTATCAGGCGATACATCGACGGCGGTTTTGTAGCCCTGTCGGTGCGCCGTTCAACTAGTGCTCCAGTGCTTTGCACTGATTGCGCAGGCCATCGTCTTTGATGTTTTGGCAACCCCCCCCAGCCCTGCTTGGCCTTGCAATAGTTACGCTGGTCATCGTTGCTGATGTTGTCGCAACTGGCGTAAACGTAGCTGCTGAACATCAACAACACGGCGAGGATTAGTCTCATTACACACTTCCATGATTTACCAGGAAACAGCCTGGTGCTGGTTGATCCAAGATGATTTGGCGTTGTGGCGAGCTATCACATTGACATCATTTTATAGAAAAGTTCCAAGGCGGAATACGAGGGCATAGGTACATGGGCACAGCCTTGATCACCCGTAAGTCGTTCTCACATATGGGGTGGGATGAGGCGGAGATTATTAGTGCGGATACGCCGGCGAATTTCTGATGTGAATGCGGCCTCGGTGGCTATTTTCGAGCCCGAACGTTTTCAAATCGCCTGAGTCGGACGCGGAGTTTCGTCACTCCGCTCCGAGATTGACAAGCCGGATCACCCCAAACACTATCGCCCCATGACCTACACACGCCGCATGAACATGATGTGCTCCTCCATGACCGCTTCTGGCGGGCCGTGAGGTCATGCGTTCGTAGAATTTGACGTAATTACCCAAGGCCCCGCCAGAAATGGACGGGGCTTTTTAGTTCTCCGTCCACCGATGGCTAACGGAGAAAGAAATGTTCGAGATCAGACGCGCCACGCCAAGCGATTCCCAAACAGCCTTCGACATTCGCCTTCAAGCGATACGGCATCAATGCATCGGCGCCTATACCACGGAGCAAATGCTGGCCTGGACTGCAGGATCAGCCGAGGACGGGTACAGCGACCTGATGGAA
Organism: Pseudomonas brassicacearum; assembly: GCF_003732175.1. Taxonomy (GTDB): domain Bacteria; phylum Pseudomonadota; class Gammaproteobacteria; order Pseudomonadales; family Pseudomonadaceae; genus Aquipseudomonas; species Aquipseudomonas brassicacearum_G. Next base: position 9,498 of record NZ_MOBI01000010.1, on the reverse strand, counting down.
AAACACTTTTATCTGGGCTGTGTTCAAGGGGAGCCGGTGGCGACGGGAATGCTTGATCTGGAGAGCGGCGAAATCGGCGCGATCTTTGTGCTTCCGGGTTTTATGCAACAAGGCATCGGCTTGAGAATCTTGAGCCACCTGGAATGCTTGGCACGGGATCTGGGGCTGAAAGAAGTCAATCTTGACGCTACGTTGAACGCTGCCGAATTTTACCGGCGATGCGGTTATGTGGGGGACGAACCTGCTATTTACCATTCGCCCTCTGGGCTTCAGTTGGCTTGTATTCCTATGGTGAAGGGTCTTTTGTAGTGAACAAAAGGGGGGCGCCCATTAGTCGTGATTCGAGGCCGGTTAATGGATTCCCCCCTTTTGTTTTTTTGCTGCTCCCCTTGGCGGATCAGCGCAATCAATGCGCCGGCAACTGCAACCGGTCCAGAACACAGCCGTTGGCTTTTGGCGATGACTGCCTGTCCTGAAGGAGTCGGGCCCCAGAATCCAAATCAAAGATGCTGACTTGGCAGGTGCCGAAATCATTAGGGCCGTCGGCGATGCCGCCCTTGATCACATAGTGGGCACCTGGGATGAACTCACTGACGAAATCGATCTTGCAGGTGCGGTTACCGCTGGCCCAGCCCTGCAGCACTAAGTGGATCGGTTTGGCCGCCTCAATGGCGCGGAAGCCTTCGGGTTTCGATGTCTCTCCACTGACCGAGAACAGTTCCCGACCAGGCATCACCGCCACCGACCTGCCGAACTTACAGGCCATGGTCGGCGCTTCGGTAAGACTCAGGCCGTTGTGACGGTTGATCATGGCGTCCATCTCACTGCGAATCTGCGCTTGAGGGGCGTTTGCTGGAGGCACGTATTGTGGGGTCTGTGAGCAACCCGCCGTCAGCAGCAGAAGCGAGCCCAGGTAAAGCGGTTTCATGATTGTCTCTGTCCGTTTCAGTTTGAGGCGGGGCACTTTAAAAATAGATCTAGCACCTGTTGTCCCCAACCGCCTAGTTGATTGGATGCGATTGAGATAGCCGTAGATGTCGATCTTCAGCGGAATTGCGCAATGGTAAGCAGGCCAGTCTGTGTCAGTGGGAATAGCGCCGCTCGGCCATTAAATTCATGAAAGCGGCAAAGCGCGGTGTCAGGACACAGTAAAGGTATTGTTCACCGGCCAGCGCATTTCTAGACATTCAGTCAAATAATTCATAAACGCTTTGACCTTGGGCGTGATGGCGGCGCGTTCTTGGACGCATACATAAATATCGAGCGGTTCAGCGTAGGCATAAGTTGAAGCGTGGCAATGTTCAAACAGAGGAACGAGTTGGCCACTCTCGATATAGGGCGCCGCCACGAACTCTGCCAAGCGGATAATTCCCGCGCCGTGGATAGCCATTTGGGCTAGAGCGTCAATATCGTCACTGATTGCGGTCGCATTAAGAGTAGCGTCGTAACGTTGCCCATCCCGGATAAAGCCCCAACGTAGAAAGCGTCCATCCAGCGGGTAGCGAAAGACTAGGCAGGCGTGCTGTTGGAGTTCTTCAGGGCTGCGTGGCCAGCCGACTCGTTCCAAATAGGTGGGTGACGCGCAGATGATAAAAGGGACCGAAACGATCTTGCGAGCGACGATCCCCTCTTCTAGTTGTGGTTTGATCCGCAGGCTCAGATCAATGCCTTCTTGAATATGATTAATTTTGCGATCTGTGGTTGAGAGTTCAAGTGTCAGGCGTGGGTAACGGGTAGCGAAACCGGCGATTATTGAAGCCAACACATGCCGCCCGAAAGCCGAGGTAGAAGCGATGCACAGTCGCCCTTGGAGTTGAGTCTGCGCGTTGGTGATCGCACTTTGCGCCGATTCGAGATCACGCGCTATGCGCTTCACTTTTTCGTAGTACACCGCGCCGCTCTCGGTTAACACCATGCTACGTGTGGTGCGCTGGAGAAGGCGTGTGCCTAGATGGGTTTCCAAGCGATTTATGGTCTGGCTAACGGCTGCTGCACTGACACCCAGGGTTTTGGCTGCGCCCACGATGGAACCCGCGTCAACCACCTTGATAAAGCTATCAATCGCACCTAACAGGTTCATCTTTAGCCCAATGGGAAAAATCATTCATAAGATTTTCTTTATAAAGTAATTACCATTAATCGTCTAGTTGCTGATTTTTGATCTTGTTATGGTACTCGTTACCTATCAATGGAAGATCAAAAAGGTCTGATATGAATCCCAAAGCATCCTCTAAAGCTCTATTTTTCAACCGGCGCAAGCTCTCGGCTCGCACGACTCACTATATTTTCGCACTCTATATGGCCACCATCATGGCGTTCTTGATGTCACTCGTGATCACTGCGGCAAATTCCGGCATTGAGACTGATTATCTAAGTAATGCGCTGCACGCCTATAAATTGGCTATGCCCGTTGCATTCCTGTGCATACTGGTCGTTCGCCCCATTGTGCTAAAACTGGTGTCTTTAACGGTACACCCGCATTAAGAGCGGCTTCTCAGCGGCCTAATTGGTGAGGTGTTGTGGACTGCCATATCGGGTTGACTGTTGCCGGTCGTCACAGGCCGGAGTCGACCCATTATGCCAGTTGCCACAGGCAGAAATCGGTCAAGCGGAGTCCTTCAGTAGTGTCCATAAAACCAAGGTCGTGAGCCTGGAACATTTGCAGCTTGGCGTCGGGATGAGGCTGAGTGTGGTTTTCGCGTTATCGGCTTTTTTACGTTCAACCTGATGTGAGGTCGGGTATGCCGATAAGGCAACTACGCACGATGCGGCGAGGGATCGTGCGGACCGCCTGAAAGCTGCGCTGGAAAACCGAGGTGTTCATCCGGAGGCACTGAGCTGCTGCCGCATCGGCGGGCTTCCATCTAATCACGTTAGTTGTAACGGTCGGATGTCTCAGTATTCAGGTTTTAAGGTATTCAACGATTTGGTCAATGTTGCTGATAGGCGGCACTGTATCAATCATATCGCTGGCGAGACACCACGGATAATTGAGGCTCTGCAGCCAATTCATGACTGACTCCAAGTCCTGTGCCGTGCAGGCCTGCATGTGTTCGATCGTGATGCGTAGATGCGATGCAAGACCTGATTTTTGCAGGAACCGCCAGTGATATTCCCCGCAGCCTACGCGCAGTTCGCCAGTTTCTTTAACCGACATCCCCACCAACCATTTGCAAGTATGTGCGGTGGCCTCTGTCTTTGGTGGCTCGCCGAGGCAGAATGTATAAACGTTCTCATAACACTGGCCAAAGCGGCGCACTAATATGTCCGCGATGCCTGCTCGGCCGTTGACATGGGGGGGAAATGAAATGACACCTGTACGCACAACCATCTCAAGGGTTGCGTCGGGAGTGAAGCATTGCCGCAGAAGGTCTGGTCGGTTTCCGTCCTTGGCAAGGATGTATTTCTCAATCGAGCGAGCGGTGGTCGGCATTTTGGAGACGTCCTGAAAGTCGATGAAGTTAATGTTGGTGATTGCTTTCCGAGGTCACGCCTTCACGTTCTAAAGTCGATGAACGTGAAAGGCAAAACTTGAAGCAAGCTTAATGCGTTCGACAACGAGTTCGAGCGGTGAAACAGAGGTCGGCTGTTTATTTAAAGCGGTCAGCGACCGATGCTCGAAATACTATACCGAATAGGCGAAATCGATGTATGCGCAGCTTCAGAAGCTGCAATGTGGTGCCAAGAAACGCCACTGCACCGGCACCGATCGCTAGCGTCCAACTTGGGGGCGCCGCGTTGGCGGGCGTCGGCTTGACTTGGTATACATGGCTTGAGCAAGGCCGCGATATTGGGGTTTCACCGGCTTTCCTCGACAGTCTATGTCGAGTATTGAAACTTGACGCCATGGAACGCAGGCACCTTTACTTGCTGACCTACCAACGTGCTCCAGCAGAACAGGCACAGACTTGGTGCGTCGTTCCAACGATCATCCATCGTTTGATGGCAGACATGCCGCTGCGCCCCGCCTATGTCCTGAATTTGCGTTGGGACGTTCTCGCATGGAATCCGGCCGGTGATAAAGTATTCAACTTTGCAGACAAACCTCCAGAGCAGCGTAACCTCCTGTGGATGCTGTTTACTGATGAGAAAATGCGTTCGCTGTTGTGCCCCTGGAAGGAGCAGGCGATACAAATGCTCTCTAGCTTTCGCAGGGATTTTGTTCATGCCTCGGCGCAAAGCGATGTTGCTGAGTTGGTGCGCAGCCTCGAGAAAGTCAGTGCAGAGTTCAAGTATTGGTGGAACAGGCAGGATATTCACGGCCCTTGCCAAGGCCTCAGAAATTTTGAAATTCCGTCATTTGGAAATATCTCGTTTGAGCATGCAACCCTGATAATTGACGCCGACAGGCACTTGCACTTGGTTTATTACGCGCCCAGTTTGGAAGGCGCTGCTCAGAGTAAGTTTGAGGGATGGCTTCAGGGCAGATATAGCTAGTTTGCAAGCCGATCATGCGCTCCTTATCCACTATTTACTATTCGCCCTCCGGGCTTCAGTTGGCGTGTGTTCCTATGATGAAGGGGCTTTGTAGGTCAGGCAGGGGGTTAGTTGCTTAACTGGCTGCAGGCCCCGGGGGGCGGGGGCTCGCGCAGGACGTAATATTCCTGATGGCCACGATTGACAAACTCTCACGACTTGTAGGAATTTAGCCGCCCCGCAGGTAAGGCATATCTGCTAATGGCCAAAAAATGGCCGTTAATCACCACACAAAGGATTGTCTATGCAAGGTTCAAATACCGTTGCTCAACAGGCGGGCGGTCAGCTGGTGCATGCGCATCAGAACAGCCCGCACATGAACATTGCCCAGCAAATCCTCGAATGTCTGTTTCGGCGTCGTAGTCTTGCCCCGCAACAGGATCATGAGCTTTCGTTGCAGGTGCTGGAACCCCATCTGGCCAAGGTAATGCAGGCGGTCGAGAGCGGTCGCAAGGTCGAAATGGTCTTGCCAGCCTTTCCCGGCAAGTCGCCCAGCCGCAAGAAAACCCTGAGCCATCTCCCTGATCTTGCTGAACACCATGCAATCGACGAGTTACACCGCCTGTGTGAGGAGATCCGGGAGATCTATGCGCCGGGCGCGCTGATTCATATCTGCTCCGATGGCTATGTGTTCTCTGACTTGGTGCATGTTTCCGATTCTGACGTCAAGGCTTACACCGACGCTATCCAGGACTACGCCGAACAGCTTTATCCCGGTACGTTCGCCCATTTCGACCTCAGGGATGCCTATCCTCAGCTTGATTGTCTGGACTCCATGCGTGAGGAAATGATGATCGAGCACGGCCAGTCATTGCTTTTATTGCAGCAGCGCTTCAAGGATGAACCGCACATGATGTTGATGTACTGCGGTATCCATCGCTTTCTTTCCGAGGATTACTCGGGGCTCAAGGTATTCGCCGGCATGAGCCTGAACGCGGTAAAGAAGGTCGCCAAGCCGGCCTCCCAGCGGGTGATTCAGCGCAGTGAAGCCTGGAGCGCCCTGTTACTGGCGCGCTACCCGCATTGCCTGCGCCTGTCGATTCACCCGCAACTGGCGGTGTCGACGAAGATCGGTATCCGGCTGGTGCCAACCAGTGACCTGTGGCGCACTCCCTGGCATTCGGTAGCCATCAAGCGACGGGGTGTGGTCACCCTCGAAAAACGCAGTAATGTCGATGAGCGCTACCACCGTCTGGTGTTCCGCAAGGGGCGTCCTTGTCACTACGCCAGTGCTCAATGATGGCGTCTCGGTTGCGGGTCGAAGCCGTACTCTTCGATTTGGATGGAACCTTGGTGGACACCTTGCCTGACATCACCTGGTGCCTGAACCAGGTGTTACTCGAACACGGTTACCCGGCGCTGACTGCGCAAACAGTGCGGGGCTATATCGGTGGCGGGACCACTGCGATGATCGAGCGGGTTGCCGCGCAGTTTGGTATCGCGGATGCGATTGCTCTGCACCAGCGCTATGTGACGCTTTATCAGCACAACCTGGTTCAATTTTCCCGGCCATTCAGCGGTGTACTGGAATTGCTCGAAGGCTGCCGCCAGTTACAGCTGCCGCTGGCTATCGTGACCAACAAGGCCGAGGAAATGGCCTTGCAGGTTTCCAGAACATTGCTGCCGCAGAATGCTTTCGGGCCGATTCTGGGGCATCGCACGGGCAGGTCACTCAAACCTCAGCCGGATGTGGCATGGGAAGCCGCCCGGCGGTTGTCGGTTGATCCGCAACGCTGTTTGTTCGTCGGTGACACAGAGATCGACCTGAAAACCGCCCGTGCTGCAGGTATGTACTCGGCAGCGGTCACCTGGGGGTATGGCCTGACTCATACTTTGCAGGCCCAAGCTCCGGACTTCTGCTGTGAGCAACCGGCCGGGTTGTTGCGCATTCTGCAGCAAATCTGCGGGACAGCGCATGCGTTCACCGAGCATGGCGATACCGTCAAATCCTATTGATACACACAAAACCTCAAGGAAGTTGTTCTATGGAACATAGAGACGCCTGGATCGCTGCCGTCAGCGATTTGCTGGCTGGTTATCTGCTCAAAGGCACGGATGATTGTTTCGAAACACAAGGCCGGGCGCATCTGGCGCGCAGCCTGGGGCAGTCCTTTGATCAAAACCTGCCAGTACGTCTGGTACTGCCAGGTTTTCCCTGCAAGTCGCCAAATGCCAGTGACCAGACATTCGGTGTGCTGCCGGATTATGGTGAGGTGATGGCCATCGAGCGCCTCGACCAGCTCGGCCAAGCCATCGCCGCGTTGCACGCACCGGGCTGTGTGGTGTCGATCCTCAGCGACGGGACGACGTTCAATGACATTGTTGGGGTGGCCGACGACGTTCGCGCAGCCTACAACCGGGCTTTGCGTGAACTGTGCACCACCCATACGATTCAGTGGGTCAGCATGGAAGACCTGTTCCCGCAGGCCCAAAGTACCGAGGCGGTTCGCGCCAGCCTGGTCAAGCAGGCCCGTCTACCCTGGAAAAACCTTGGAGAACTGATCGAGCAGAGCCGGCACGATGAATCCCTCAGCCAGGCCCATGACAACCTCTGCAGTCATTTATACAACGACCTGCGCCTGTGCCGCGAGGACGGGCAGAGCGAGGACGAGTACCTGCAGCAAATCAACTTCAAAGCCTACCAGATGATGTTTCGCGGGCAGGCATTGAATGCGGCAGTGGATCGTTTCTTCGGCGACGACATTCGATTATCGGTCCATCAGTACAGCAACGCCGGGCCCAAATTTACCTTTGGGATGGCTGAAGGGCTGACCCGTGTCGACAGCCCCTGGCATGCCGTGCCGGTGTGCAACATCGATGGTAGCCAGCGTCTTCGCGCACGGGCCCAGGTCGACCTCGACCACCATGTGCTGGTCACCTGGCAGGGGCGGCCATGGCTCTACCACCAAACAGAAAACCCGCAGGCCCAAGGCTTCGAATACGAACTGCAAAAGCTGCCGCTATTTGGCCTGGTGGTGCGAGACCCGCTGGGGCTGGGTTTCGAACGACTGTCCAGCGGCCTGCTGGAGGCACTGGTGGAAACCTTTGGTTTCGTCTGTCTCAAGGGCTGTCGCTTCGACGACCAGGACAGTTTTGCTCGCAGCTGCGAACGCTTTGGCACGCTGTACGAGTGGGCCTTCGGTGCCGTGAATGTGGTCAAGCCCGCGGACAAACCCCAGGGCGTGGTGCACTCGCTGGAGAAAACGCCTTTGCACTGGGACCTGAACATGCTGCCTGACAGCGACCCACAGGTTCAGCGCAATCCGAAATTCTGCGCCAGCAAATTCATGCTGTATTGCAAGACCGCGCCGCAGCCGGGCGAGGGCCAGACCACCATCGTCGACAGCCGAAACGTGCTGCGAAAAGTCGGGCAGCACGTCGCCCGACAATGGCAGGCGGTGAACATCACCTACTACACCAAGATGACTTACTTCGGTGGTTCGCCGCGCATGTTCAGCCTGGTGGATCATAACCCCCGTAGCGGCGAACTCATCCTGCGTTACCAAGAGGGCACCGACTCGGCATTGCAGACCCTGAGCCAGTCTGTGCAGGACCATGATGAGGAGGCCCAGCAGGCGCTGCTTGAACAGGTCAACGCGCTGGTTTATGACCCGGACTGCCTGATCGCCCATCAATGGAGCGAAGGTGATCTGGTGTTGATCGACAACTATCGAACGCTGCACGGCCGACTGCCGATGTCGGCGGCTTCCTCCTCGCGGGAGCTGTGGCGGGTGCAGGTTTACTAACCGCTATTGTCTGGCAGGCCCTGGAGACAGGGCCTTGCAAGAAATTCCCTGGGGATGCTTAGAACAAGCAGCATAAAAGCGGTCGACAGGACACGGATCATGACGGTGTCTCCAGACGTAGGCGTGTCAGGGCCCCGAGCCAATGTGCGTGTCGCTTGGCGGCGAGAGTCGACCGCGTAACGAGAGGCAGATAATCGACATGCCCCATTCACCCGCAAGCCGCTACGCCCGAAATGGCGAGCCGTCTGAAGCACGATAAGGTCCCATCGGATGAGCTTAGGCCGCTTGGTTGTGGTTGCTGCTCGTCATCCTGACTCGGCGTAGCGGCGTCACCGATATCACCATCTCCCTGATCGAACCATTTGACCCGAAACTTGCGCTTGCTCCGTGAGGTTCAAGACGGTATCTACGCCGACCAGTTGAAGCAGTACACAAATACGTAGGAGCTGCCGTAGGCTGCGATCTTTTGGGGCAGCCAACACTTAACTGACAGGCATTAGCCTGGGTGGTTGCTTTCGAACCTAAACGTTTTCAAACAGCCGGACGCGGATGTTCCGTAACTCCGCTCCGAGATTGACAAGTCGGATCATCAAAAACACTATCGGCCCATGACCTACACACGCCGTATGAACCTGATGTGCTCCTCCATGACCGCCTCTGGCGGGCCGTGAGGTCATGCGTTCGTAGGATTTGACGTAATTACCCAAGGCCCCGCCAGAAATGGACGGGGCTTTTTAGTTCTCCGTCCACCGATGGCTAACGGAGAAAGAAATGTTCGAGATCAGACGCGCCACGCCAAGCGATTCCCAAACGGCATTCGATATTCGCCTTCAAGCGATACGGCACCAATGCATCGGCGCCTATACCACGGAGCAAATGCTGATCTGGACGGCAGGATCAGCCGAGGACGAGTACAGCGACCTGATGGAAAAACACTTTTATTTGGGCTGTATTCAAGGGGAACCGGTGGCGACGGGAATGCTTGATCTGGAGAACGGCGAAATTGGCGCGATCTTTGTGCTCCCGGGTTTTATGCAGCAATGCATCGGCTTGAAAATCCTGAGCCACCTGGAATGCTTAGCACGGAACTTAGGCCTGAAAGAAGTCAATCTGGACGCTACGTTGAACGCTGCCGAATTTTACCGGCGATGCGGTTTCGTGGGTGACGAACCTGCTATTTACCATTCACCTTCCGGGCTTCAGTTGGCTTGTGCTCCTATGGTTGCGGATTCCACGCCATCCGGCCACTCATTCCACTAACATCCGGCCACCTGTT
>NZ_MOBI01000001.1:0-202811 GCF_003732175.1 Pseudomonas brassicacearum | reverse complement strand
TTGATTTCTTGCGGCCAAAGGTCAAGCAATAGGGCTTAACTGATCGGCATTACCCTCGCGGGCCTCTTTTTTATTGACGCATTACTTGGTCTGCATGCTTTCGGTCACACCCGCGGTGTTATCCAGCAAGCTCTTGGTCGCCGTTTGCAGGAACGCTTCCAGCTTGAGCTTCAGCTCAGCGGTACGCGGTGCATTCGGGATGATTTCGGCATGCGGGTTGGCACCCAGTTGGTACTGGTACATCTTCGGGTCCATTTCCTTTTCCTTGGGCAGAATCAGGATCTGGTCAGCCGTGACGATGGCCGTGGTCTGTTCAGTACCCGATGGCTTGATCACGCCAAAACCGGTGTCGCCTTGCGGCAGGTTGAGCAGGTCTCGTCCCCAGCACTGTTGACGCACTTCGCCACCGAGGCGGCCCATGATGGTCGGCACAATGTCGATCTGAGTCCCCACGGTGTGGTCACGCTGACCAAACTTTTCCTGGATGCCCGGTGCAATCATCAGCATCGGCACGTTGAAGCGGCCCAAGTCCATTTCGGTGATTTGACGCTCGTTACCGAAACCATGGTCGCCCACGATGACAAACAGGGTTTCCTTGAAGTACGGCTCTTTACGAGCCTTTTCAAAGAACTGCCCCAACGCCCAGTCGGCGTAACGCATGGCGGTCAAATGCTCGTTCAGGCTGCCACGATCAGTGACTTTTTCGACCGGCAATGGCGTCGGCAAGGCATAGGGAGTGTGGTTGGACAGGGTTTGCAGCAGTGCGTAGAACGGCTTGCCTTCGCGCGCCTTGAGTTCCTGCAGGCCACGGTCGAACATGTCCTGGTCGGACACGCCCCACGTCGGGTCGGAGAACACCGGGTTGACGTAGTCGTTACGCCCGATGAAGTTGGTCATGCCCTGGTTGCTGAAGAAGCCCGACTGGTTGTCCCAGGCAAAATCACCGTTGTAGACATACACATCGTCGTAGTTACGGGCGCTGAGCAGCTGTGGCAGGCCGGACAGCTTGTGGCTGCCTTCCGGGGTCTGCATCAGGTATTCGAAACCTGGCAGGTTCGGGAAGCAGGCCATGGTGGCGAACATGCCCTGGTGGGTATGAGTACCGTTGGAGAAGAAGCGGTCGAACAACAGGCCTTCTTTCGACAATTTGTCGAGGTTGGGCGTGATGTTGCCAGGCGCGCCCAAGGCCCCTACCGAGTGACCGGCCATGCTTTCCATCAGGATCACAACGACGTTCTTGATCGGCAGGGTCTTGTCGGCCGGTGGCGTGTAATCGCGGCGTACCGCGGCAATATCGGCATCAACCAGCTTGTCGTCCGGCATCACCAGCATATCGCGGACAATTTTCTGGGCCTCAGACTGCTCCATGGTCGGCTTCCAGATATTGTCGCGTTCTTCGGACATGCGGCTCTTCGCGGCAGCAACCAACTGCAACGTGCCGTTCAGGCCCAACTGGTTGGCGAAGTTCGAGTCGGTGGTGTAAACGTCACCCCAACGCAGCGGTGGCCCCTGACGCAGCGTGCCACGGGCAGCCACGACGCAGATCAACAGGCAAACCACGAATACCGCGATACGCGCATACCACGGGGCTACCTGACGAGTGCTGATGGCGCCACCGCTGAACGGGCCGCGCGGGCGGGTTGCACGGTCGGCGCCCTTGAACGCCAGGCTCAGCAACCAGGTGCCAACGGCCCAGGCCAACAGATAACGCACGACCGGGAAGCCGTACCAGAGCATGCTCATGACGGTTTTCGGATCTTCCTTCACATACTGGAAGACCAGGCCGTTGAGGCGCTGGTGGAACTCACGGTAGAAGTCCATTTCCATCAGGCCGAGGAATAGCGCGATGCTCGAGGCAATGGTCAGCCAGAACCGGAACAGACCGCGGGCTGCCATCGCCCGGACACTGAACAGGGACAGCAATAGCGGAATGCTGAGGTAGACCACCAGACGCAGGTCGAAACGCAAGCCGTTGGCGAAGGCTTCGAGGAAGGTCGAGGCGGGTGTGTCGAGGATCATCTCCCGGTTGTACACCAGCAGCGCAACGCGCAGCAGGGAGAGCATCGCCATCATGACCACGGCACAGAGCAGTGTGTACGCCAGATGCGATTTGACGGTCGGTTGCAGCAAGCGATTCGAAGCTCGCTGCTGACTCAGGGCGTCCGGGTTAGCCATGTCGTTTATAGGACTCATTGGAAGTTGAAGTTTCAAAGATGTTGCGGCGCCCTGCCCTCTCCTTGCGATTACTTGCAGGAAGGATCGGGAGCTTGCGCGATGCGCAAATGTTGCACGATCACTCACAGCATTGCCATTCATTACTGGCAAGCACCCCCCAAAGCCTGGCTTCCAGGGCTCTGGAACAAGAGTCACAGGGGGTTGAGTGTTAAATCGGCGTGGGTGAATTGTCTTGGAGCGTTTGTGAAAATTTCGTGCAACGTATATCTGGAAACACAAAAAGGGCCTCGCGGCCCTTTTCGGTCAGCCCGGCTTAATCATTACTCGGCTTGTTCACCGCTTGCAGCACATACTGCGGAAGAGCGAATGCGCCAATATGGATTTCCGGATTGTAGTAGCGCGTGATGATGCCACTGCCGGCAAAACGCTGACTGAGGGTTTCGCGCGACAGCTTGCGGTAAGCCGTGTTGGTCGCGCCCCAGGCAAACGTCATGGCACCGCCGATATAGGTCGGCACCGCAGCCTGATAGAAGTGCCAGTCCGGGAACAGACTACGCAAGCGCCCGGCGGTGGTTTTCACTTCTTCGATCTGCATGAACGGCGTGCCGTTCTGGGTCACCAGAATACCGCCTTCATTCAGGCAGCGGCGGCACGCCTGGTAGAAGTTCTCCGAGAACAGCACTTCACCCGGACCGATCGGGTCGGTGGAGTCAGAAATGATCACGTCGAATTTTTCCTGGGTGGTGGCGACGAAACGCATGCCGTCGTCGATCACCAGGTTCAGGCGTGGGTCATCGAACGCACCTTTGGAGTGGTTCGGCAGGAACTCCTTGCACATGTCGACCACTGTGCCGTCGATTTCGACCATGGTGATGTGTTCGACACTGCGGTGCTTGGCCACTTCACGCAGCATACCGCCATCGCCACCGCCGATGATCAATACGCGCTTGGCGGAGCCGTGAGCCAGGATCGGCACATGGGTGAGCATCTCGTGGTAGATGAACTCGTCGGCTTCGGTGGTCTGGATCACGCCGTCCAGCGCCATGACCCGGCCCATGCGCGGGTTCTCGAAAATCACCAGGTGCTGGTGCTCGGTGCGCACTTCGTGCAGCAGTTTTTCCATGCGAAAACGCTGGCCGTAGCCTTCGTAGAGGGTTTCCAGGTACTCGCTGGTCTTGGTGGTGCTCATGGGAAGTCCCCCGGTGAATGCTGGTGGCAACGGACGGTTACCCGCCCACGATGGACAATCGCAGGCGCCGGGCAAGCGATTGTCCAAGGAAAGGCGCGCATTCTACGTCGCCGAACATGACAGGTCGAACCTTCGTCAGTCCAAAGATCACTCAAACACACAATGAACCCTGTGGGAGCGAGCCTGCTCGCGATGAACGATGACTCGGTTTAACTGACAAACCGCGGCGCCTGCATCGCGAGCAGGCTCGCTCCCACAGGGTGACGTGTCGACATAGAGGGCGGTGTCAGAGCCGCACGTTGCCCCGGGGGCCCGCAATTGCCCAAATAACCAGGCCCAGTACCGGAAGCAGAAGAATCAGCAGCACCCAGATGATTTTCATCCCGGTTTCCGCGCCGCTTTTAAGCACGTTGATGATCGCCCAGATATCCAGCGCGAGGATGATCAGGCCAACCAGGCCATTGAAAGTGGAACCCATGGTGTCGCTCCCAGGAGAAGAATTTCCCCCTTAGGATAGTCGGGCCTGACGAGGGCTCCGTTTTATTACGTCTGGCGCCGTAATAGCCTTAAACGTGGATTGCCACTTTCAGCGCTTCCAGGGACGGCGCCGCGGCAATCCCGATGTGCGCACACAACTCCAGCACCCGCGGGACATCGTTGCCATAGACCAGCACGACCTGAATCTCGTCATCGAGCAGCTGGCTGAAGTTCATCAGCGTGTAACCGCCGTTTTCCGGGTTCATGCTGCCCATCTGGATCTGGATGCGGTTGAGTGCAGTCAACGCTTCGGTCTTGGCCAGTTGCTTGGGCTTGATATTGAACGCCACGCCCGGGCCGAAAGACGCAACGATCTGCTCGAACAGGTCCATGTAGGTGTCGGCCTGGAACAGCACGGTTTCCGGCAGGCTGCCGACCACCACCCATTCACCCAGCGGGATCGGGAAAGTGTCGTCGTAGTTGATGTCCGGGTTGGCCGCCAGAAACGCCTCGGGATCGGCATAGGCCTGGGCGGCTTCATCGGCGATCTGCACAATTTCCGCCTCGCTCATGCAGCCGGAGCTGATTTTGCTGATGAGTTCGATGAGTGCGGCTTTCATGGGCGGATCCTGTAGCGAGGGAGTTTTGAGGGCGCGAAGGATAGCGCATTCGCGAATGGATACCGAGCCCAAGAGTCGGAACACAGACTTGTGGCAGGGGCTTGCCCGAATGCCAGCCAGTTAAGACTCGGACCCTTTGGGAGCGTGGCTTGCCCGCGAAGAACGATGACGCGCAATGCCTGAAAAAACGCGGTGTTCGCTTCGCGAGCAAGCCCGCTCCCACAGGATTTGTGCCGGCCTCAGGATCAACCGAGCAGCTTCTGCAGTTGTGCCGTGGTGTCTGCCGCGCCCATGGTCCTGGCCGCGTCCAGTGCGCTGATGCCGTTGGCGTCCTTGGCTTTGGGATCAGCACCTTTACTGATCAGGTAGTCGACAATGGCGGTGCGATTGAACATCGCGGCCATCATCAACGCCGTGCGGCCGTCAAAGGAAGAACCTTCAACCTCGGCGCCACCTTCGACCAAGGCGGTCACCACTGCCAGATCGCCTTTGAACGCCGCGCCGGCAATCGGACTTTGGCCATTTTCGTTGCGAATCTCTGGATCGGCCTTGTGCTCAAGCAGCACTTTCACTGCATCGACGTGGCCGTGATAGGCGGCCAACATCAGCAAGGTGTCGCCCTTGTGATTACGCAGGTTCGGCGGCAGGCCTTTGCTCAGCAGTGCGGCGAGCATCGCCGCGTCGCCATCACGGGCCTTGTTGAACACCTGCTCGGCAAACTCCGCGGCTTCTTCCGGGGTCATCTGGCGGGATTTGTCTGTCATTGGGGACTCCACATTCGGTCAATCGCAAAGCCGCTAGTTTCCTTAAGCAGCGTGACACCTGTCACCCCTTTTTTCTCTCGCCAGGCCATAGCCAGAATCAATAACGGAACTTGCCAGCGTGGATATCCGCCAGTACCTGTTCGGTGATCTGCACATAAGTGTCCGAGCCCGGCAGCCAGGCGTAGATCGGATCGTCGCCGGTTTTGCGCGGATCGAAGGCTTCATCCTTGAACCGCTGTACACGCGGCTTTTGAAATGTTTTGTATCCAGGGTGATACCGCCGGCAATCGCCGTAGGGTTGTCCGTACACGGCACCCGCAAGCCGGCAAAATGCAGGATGCACGATGGCCACTCATGCAAAATGCACGAAGCCGAAAAAATCAGTGATTTTCAAGCCATTGATTTACAAAAGATTTATAAAATAGCGGTACTGGCACAATCAGTGCAGCTATCACTCCATGCTTGCCATTCAAGTGCAAACGGAGCTGATAGACATGAGCCTGATCCAGGAAAAATTTTCGTCCCTGTTCTCAAACTTCGACGTCACCACGCAAGCGCGCCCTGACGGCGGTATTCTGCTGACGCTCAATAGCAGCGATGGCCGAATGTTCAAACGCTCGATTTCCTACGCTCAATTGCACGCCGGCGATCAACTGTCGTGGGTAATCAGTGCCATTCGCCGTGACTTGGCCGAACAGGCCAGCGAACTGCCGCAGATTTCAATGCTGCAAAGCCAACAGCGTTTCGCCTTGCCGACCTATCACTCGAGATAAGTACCAACCGCTCAAACCTTTCAGGTCGTGCAAGCCTTGCGCTGCACGGCCTGAGTGCGTTTTGAGCTCAGCTCAACAAGCCACGATTAACCGCCTCGCCGACCGCTTGAGCACGGTTGGTGACTTCGAGCTTGGAGTAGATATTGCCCAGGTGAAACTTCACCGTCGCCTCGGAAACATCCCGAATCACGCTGATCTCCCACACCGTTTTCCCGGCCTTGGCCCAATACAGAATCTCCAGTTCCTTTTCGCTCAGCGGTCTGCCTGCCGGATCCGGACGCTGTCGCTTTGGTGTTTTCATCCTTAGCCCTCTCACCAGGAGTCCGCACCATTGCCAAGCGCGAAAAGTGCCTGGATAAGCGAACAAACATAAGGGCCGAAGAGTTACACAGGGACAAGATTAAACAAGTAAGGAAAACCACAAACAGGCATGGCCGACTTATCAACAGGCAACTTCCTACACGTCCTACAGACGTGCGTTGGCCGTGATGTTAGTCCGTGATCGAAAGTCGGCTGACAGCGTGTGTTGCAGTCAGCCGTAGCCACTCAGAACGTGGCTGGATCGATTTGCGAGAAGCTGCTGACGTTCAGATGCCCGGCGAGCTCACCGCCTTCGCGCACCAGCCCGCAGGTAGCCATGCCGGCCTCGCGGGCGGCATCCAGTTCCTGAACAATGTCGGAGAGAAACAGGATCTGCGCAGACTCGCAGCCAATGGCCTGGGTAATGCGCTGATAGGACTGCGCCTCACGCTTGGGTCCTGAGGTGGTGTCGAAGTAGCCACTGAACAGTGGCGTCAGGTCACCGGCCTCGGAGCAACCGAAGATCAGCTTCTGGGCCTGGATCGAACCGGACGAGTAAACAAACAGTTGATAACCCGCCTGATGCCAGCGTTTCAGTGCGTCGACCGCATCCGGGTAAACATGGCCCTTCAACTGCCCGGCCTGATAACCCTGCTCCCAGACCATCCCTTGCAACGCCTTGAGCGGCGTGGCCTTGCGGTCTTCGGCAATCCAGCCCAGCAGGATTTCGATCACCCGTTCAACGTCAGCGCCAGGCTCGGCGCTGTCCTGGCGAACGGCGTCGATCTGCCGGGTTACGTCGGCCCGTTGCGCCTGCTGACGGACAAAGTCCGGCAAATGTTTGGCGGCGTAGGGAAACAGCACCTCGAACACAAAACTCACCGCGCTGGTGGTGCCTTCGATGTCGGTGAGAATGGCTTTGATCGTCATGCCATCAGTCCTCGAGGCGCGGGAAGCGACTGGCGATGTCGTCGCCCGTAAAGTTGGCCACCCAGCCTTCAGGGTTGTTGAACAGCCGAATCGCCACGAAGTGCGGGTGCTCGCCCATGTCGAACCAGTGTGCAGTACCGGCGGGAACCGAAATCAGGTCGTTTTTCTCGCAGAGCACGGCGTACACGTAGTCATCGATGTGCAAAGTAAACAGGCCACGGCCCGCGACGAAAAATCGTACTTCGTCTTCGCCATGGCGATGTTCTTCCAGAAACTTGGCGCGCAATTCGGCTTTTTGCGGGTGATCGCTGTTAAGGCTGACCACGTCGACGGTGATGTAACCGCGCTCGGTCATCAACTGATCGATCTGCACCTGGTAAGCGGCAATCACTTCTTCCTGGCTGGCACCCGGCTGGATCTTCGCCGCGGCTTGCCAACGGTCGAAGCGCACACCTTTTTCGGCCAGGGTCGAGGCGATATCGTCGACGTGGGTCAGGACCTTGTTCGGCAGGTCCGGGCTTGAAACGTGGTAAACGGACAGGCTGCTCATGTTGGCAATTCCTCGTTAGCGGCGCTGCCGTCCAGCTTTTACAGACCGGTCAGGCAACGCGTTTCATCAGGCGGTTGGCGACTTCAGGTGAAGTAGGCCTTAACGGTTAATCAACGCGCGCATTTTCAGCTCGCATTCAAACAGGAACTCAAACGCTTCGATCTGTCGCAGCGCATCGCTCATCTTCGGGCCCCAGGTGTACAGGCCATGACCGCGAATCAGGTAACCGACACACTCGGGATGGTCGTCGAGCCATGGCTGGACTTTGGACGCCAGGCGCTCGATGTCCTGATCGTTGTCGAAGATCGGCACCCGCACCTTGGACTCATGGGTCGAGATCCCGCTGAAGGCTTTTTGCAGCTCGTAGTCTTCAAACGTAATGACCGGCCCCTGCAGCAGCCGCGACAACACCGTGGCATTGACCGAATGGGTGTGCAGCACCGCACCGATGTCGGCCCGCCAATTATATAACTGGGTGTGCAGCAGGGTTTCGGCGGACGGCTTCTTGCCCGGCTCCAGGCTATTGCCCGACAAGTCCGTGGCCAGCACGTCATCAAGCCCCAACTGCCCTTTGTGTTTACCGGAAACGGTCAACAGGGCTTCGGTGGCCGACAGTCGTGTCGAATAGTTGCTGCTGGTGGCGGGCGACCAGCCACGGCCATACAAAAAACGCCCGGCGTCGATGATTTGCTGGGCGAGCTGTTCACGGGTAAGGCTCATGGCCTGTCCTCTTGCATACGTGTGGCAATGATAACGGCTGCAGCGAACGCTGCGAGGCTGGCAATACTAAAGGTCAATGTAGCGCCCAGGGCATTCCAGCTGTAACCGGAATACAACGCGCCCAACGCGCCGCCGGTGCCGGCCAGTGCCGCGTACAACGCCTGGCCCTGCCCTTGCTGGCGTGCACCGAAGCTACGTTGCACGAAATGGATGGCCGCGGCGTGAAAACTGCCGAAGGTCGCGGCGTGCAGAATTTGCGCAAAGAGCAGCACCCACAAGAATTCGGCGAACGAGCCGAGCAGCAACCAGCGCAACGCCGCCAGCAGGAAACTCGCCATCAACACCCGGCGCACCGAGAAGCGTGCAAGGATATTGCTCATGAGTATAAACATCACAACTTCAGCCACCACCCCCAACGCCCAGAGCATGCCGATCACACCGCGGCTATAACCGAGGTGTTCAAGGTGCAAGGTGAGAAAGGTGTAATACGGCCCGTGGCTCATCTGCATTAACGCCACGCAGCAGTAAAACGCCAATACCCCCGGACTGCGCAGTTGCTTGAGAAACCCCTCGCCCACCAGCCGATTGCCTTGCGCCGGCTGGGCGTTCGGCACCCAGAGGCTGCTGATGATTATCCCGCCCATGATCACCACCAGCGTCACCGGGTAGATGTCCAGGCTCAACCATTCGAACAGCCGCCCCAAGGCGACCACGGTGATGATGAAACCGATCGATCCCCACAAGCGGATCTGGCTGTAGCGCGAAGTCTGGCCCTGCAAATGCGCGAGGGTGATGACCTCGAACTGCGGCAATACCGCGTGCCAGAAGAACGCATGCAACGCCATGACCATCGCCAGCCAGGCGTAGCTTTTGCTGACGAAGATCAGCGAAAAGGTCAGCAGCGTACAGATCGCGCCGAAGCGCACGATGGCCAGGCGCCGGCCGGTGTAGTCACCGAGCCAGCCCCAGATATTCGGTGCGACGCAGCGCATCAGCATCGGAATCGCCACCAGTTCGCCAATGCGCGCGCTGGAAAACCCCAGGTGATCGAAGTACAGCGCCAGGAACGGCGCGGTCGAACCGAGCAAGGCGAAATAGAACAGATAGAAGCTGGACAACCGCCAGTATGGAAGCGCCGCCACGGCCGTCAGACCGCGGCGACGTCAGGGCATGGCTTCACAGCTGGCCCAGCACCGGAGTGCTGACGCGCACGTCGGCGTTTTGCCCGCGATTGCGCAGCAGGTGGTCCATCAACACGATGGCCATCATCGCTTCGGCAATCGGCGTGGCGCGGATGCCGACGCAAGGGTCATGACGGCCCTTGGTAACGACGTCCACCGGGTTGCCGTGGATATCGATCGAACGGCCCGGCGTGGTGATGCTCGACGTTGGCTTGAGTGCCAGGTGCGCGACGATTGGCTGCCCCGAAGAGATGCCGCCCAGAATCCCGCCCGCGTTGTTGCTGAGAAAACCTTCCGGGGTCATTTCGTCACGGTGTTCGGTACCGCGCTGGGCAACACTGGCGAAACCAGCGCCGATTTCCACGCCTTTCACCGCGTTGATGCTCATCAGTGCATGGGCCAGTTCGGCATCGAGACGGTCGAAGATCGGTTCGCCGAGCCCCGGCTTCACCCCTTCGGCGACCACGGTGATCTTCGCGCCGACCGAATCCTGGTCGCGGCGCAATTGATCCATGTAGGCCTCAAGCTCTGGCACTTTGTCCGGGTCGGGGCTGAAGAAGGCGTTTTGCTCGACCGAGTCCCAGGTCTTGAACGGGATTTCGATAGGCCCGAGCTGGCTCATGTAGCCGCGAATGACGATGCCCTGGGTAGCCAGATATTTTTTCGCAATCGCACCCGCAGCCACACGCATGGCGGTTTCCCGCGCCGAGCTGCGACCACCGCCACGGTAATCGCGCTCGCCGTATTTGTGGTGATAGGTGTAGTCGGCGTGGGCCGGGCGGAACAGGTCCTTGATCGCCGAGTAATCCTTGGATTTCTGGTCGGTATTGCGGATCAGCAGACCAATCGCGCAACCGGTGGTGCGGCCTTCGAACACGCCGGAGAGGATTTCGACTTCGTCGGCTTCCTGACGCTGCGTGGTGTGACGGCTGGTGCCGGGCTTGCGGCGGTCCAGATCACGCTGCAAGTCTTCCAGAGACAGCTCAAGGCCCGGCGGGCAGCCGTCGACAATGGCGACCAACGCCGGACCATGGCTTTCGCCCGCGGTGGTGACAGTGAACAGCTTGCCGTAGGTATTGCCGGACATGCAGGACGCTCCGTGAATTCGCTGAGTGACTCAACCTGAAAATGTAATGTCGGCTAGTATACGCAGGCTATCCAACTAGTTCATCCTCGAACCTTATCGGTGCCTGCGAGTCCAACCGACACCTTCTGAATGATGGCGTGATGATGCTGCGAGTTATTGCCTTGAGCCTTACCCTGTTTACCGGCCTGCTTTCCAATGCAGTCCAGGCCTCTGTTGTTCTGCAACGGCCAATCAGTCTGGATACCGGCAGCGGTGAGCTTTTCGGCTCGATGTTGCTGCCAAAGTCCGACAACCCGGTGCCGGTTGTGCTGATCATTTCCGGCTCGGGCCCTACCGATCGTAACGGCAATAACCCGGACGGCGGCAACAACGACAGCCTCAAGCGCCTGGCCTGGGTATTGGCCAAACACAACATCGCCAGCGTGCGTTACGACAAGCGCGGCGTGGCGGCCAGCCTCGCGGCAACCCCGGATGAACGCAATCTGACCCTTGAGGCCTACGTTGCCGATGCCGTGGCCTGGGGCCAGAAACTCAAGTCCGACCCGCGTATGGGGCCATTGATTCTGCTCGGGCACAGTGAAGGTGCGCTGGTGGCCACACTCGCCGCTCCGCAAGTCGATGCCGCCGCGGTGATTTCCGTGTCCGGTAGCGCCCGTCCGGTAGATCAGGTCTTGCGTCAACAATTGAGCAATCGAATGCCACCCGATCTGCTGCTGCGCAGCAATGAGCTGCTGGACAGCCTCAAGGCCGGGCATGTCGATGTCAATGTCCCGACGCCGTTGCAGGTGATCTTCCGTCCCAGCGTGCAACCGTACCTGATCAGCCTGTTTCGCCAGGACCCGGCAGCGGCTTTCGCCAAGTTGAATATGCCGGCGCTGATCATCCAGGGCAGCAACGACATGCAGGTCGGTGTCGGTGACGCACGGATGCTCAAAGCGGCGAAACCGGATGCCCAACTGGCACTGATCGAAGGCATGAACCACGTGATGCGCATCGTGCCCAATGACATCAAGCGTCAATTGGCCTCCTACAAAGACCCGCAACTGCCCCTCGCTGTCGAACTCGGCTCGAGTATCCTAAGCTTTATTGACGGACTTCGCGCCAGTTAAGCCGGTGTTACCCTCCAGTCCTGGAAAAAACGGCCGATAAGCCTGTGTGTCGGCAGCCCATTGGCTGCCGCCAAGCAGGGCTTGGACAGGATCTCGCCGTTATGACTGATACCCAGAATTCACCCGACACCGCGCCGCAAACCACTGCCACTGAAGTGGTCGACCTGCCGTGGGCGGACGTCCAGGCCGAGCACCACAAGATGCTTCGCCTGGCGCCGCTGAAAACCGATCGAGCGACCGGTGGGCGGCCATTGCGCTTTGTCGAGTTCGGCTATGCCGAGCGCAACAGCAAAGAACGCAGCCTGCTGCGCATGAGCATTTCACTGCCCGGTCAACGGGTGCGCAAAGAACAGAACCACCTGGACGTCTGGGTCGATCATGAGAACCGTCGCGTGCACTTCGGTCCCGACAGCGGTCTGCAGATTGAACCGCTGAACCGTGGCATTGGCCGTTTTCTGGCGGCTCAGGGCATTACGTGGGCGAAGAAAAAGTGGTCGAGCTACACCGTCGACGGTACGGACCTGAACAACAAGGACGCCCTCAACGAAGACACCCGCCTGCGCCGCGACCACTTCCTGCGGGTGCACGGCTTTGACGTGGTCTACGCCGACGCCCAGCATTTGAAGGGCAGCGTCAAAGAGGTAAAGGTCGGCGATCTGCTGGGCGACTGGAACTCCGAAAAGCTGCAGTTCGTGGAAATCCTCGAAGCCGCGCAAATGCTGCAACAAGCCGAGCAGAATCTGGCGGAACAGGAAGTCAAACTGCAAAAGCAGGAAGAGAAAGTCAGCAAATACAAACGCGAGGACACCGGGCTACGCTTCACCATCACCTGTCTGGTGGCGTTTTCGGTGTTCCAGGCGGGACTGCTGATCTGGATCGCTACGCACCGCTAAAAACCTGCGGCCGATGAGATTCTTGTAGCGAGGGGGCTTGTCGGAACGCCGCATCGCCCCGTTCGGCTGCGAAGCAGTCGTGAAACGATTCAACCGAATCTTGACTGACAAACTGCAGTTGCCAATGTTAGGGCCGCTACGCGACCCAACGGGGGCAAGCCCCCTCGCCACATTGACCGCGTTCAGACGCGTGAAGCAAACAACACCTGATGCTGGCGGCATTGTTCGGCGCTGAGCATGAACACACCGTGACCGCCGCGCTCGAACTCCAGCCAGGCGAAATCGACTTCCGGGTACAACGCCTCGACGTGCACCTGGCTGTTGCCGACTTCAACGATCAGCAAGCCCTTCTCGGTCAGGTGATCCGCCGCTTCGGCGAGCATGCGCCGTACCAGGTTCAAACCATCGTCGCCACAGGCCAGGCCCAGCTCGGGTTCGTGCTGGTATTCGTCCGGCATGTCGGCAAAATCTTCGGCGTCCACATAAGGCGGGTTGGACACGATCAAGTCGAAACGCTGCCCTGGCAAACCGTCGAAACCATCACCCTGAACGGTGTACACGCGCTCATCGACGCCATGGCGCTCGATGTTCTGATTGGCCACTTCCAGCGCTTCGAAGGACAGATCCGCTAACACCACTTCAGCGTTCTGGAACTCGTAGGCGCAGGCAATACCGATGCAACCGGAACCGGTGCACAGGTCAAGAATCCGTGCAGGCTCGGTGCCCAGCCACGGCTCGAAACGTTTTTCGATCAGTTCGCCAATCGGTGAACGCGGAATCAATACACGCTCGTCAACGATGAACGACATCCCGCAGAACCACGCCTCACCCAACAGGTAAGCCGTCGGGATGCGCTCCTCGATTCGACGCTTGAGCAAGCGCTGCAGGTTGACCAGCTCGTCGTCTTCAAGACGGCAGTCCAGGTAGCTATCGGCGATTTCCCACGGCAGGTGCAACGCCCCCAACACCAGTTGACGGGCTTCGTCCCAGGCGTTGTCGGTCCCATGGCCGAAAAACAGATCCTCCCCATGAAAACGGCTGACAGCCCAACGAATGTGGTCGCGCAAGGTGCGCAGGCGGGAAGTGATCACGGGGGCAAACTCCTGAAAAAACGACTGGCGATTCTAACAGCCTAAACCCGCCCCGACGACGCAAGAAAATCACCGGACGGATGTAGGATTGATCTTGATTTTCAGCTTTTGATTGAACATCTGCTCAGCTCTTGACAGGCTGCAGGCCAGCAACGACGGTGCCTACGATGGTAGCGATTCACAGAAGCGCTCAGCCAGAGGACAATGTCGCAAAAGCCCCACTCGAAGGAGCCCCAGAATGTCCGTTCCAAAAACGATGTTTCAACTCAGCGGTCGTGGTTACGCGCCGGCCAATCTGGCCCATGCGACGCTGGTGATCATCGATGCCCAGAAAGAATACTTGAGCGGCCCCCTGGCCCTTTCCGGTATGGACGCCGCTGTCGACAACATCAAGAAATTGCTCGCAGCAGCCCGCAAGGCGGGTCGACCGATCGTCCATGTTCGCCACCTCGGCACCGTCGGTGGCCTGTTCGACCCACAGGGCGAACGCGGTGAGTTCATCCCGGGCCTTGAGCCACTGGCTGACGAAACCGTCATCGGTAAATTGCTGCCCAGCGCGTTCCACGGCACCCCGTTGGAAAAACGCCTGCAAGACCTCGGCTCGCTGGACCTGATCGTCTGCGGTTTCATGAGTCACTCCAGTGTCAGCACCACCGTGCGCGCCGCAAAGAACCTGGGCTTTCGCTGCACCCTGGTCGAAGACGCCTGTGCCACCCGGGACCTTCCTTACAAAGGCGGAGTCCTCAGCGCCGAACATGTCCAGCAGACTGAAATGGCAATCATGGCCGACAACTTCGCCACCCTCGCCCAGACTCAGGACCTGATCTGATCTGATCGAGCGCTTGATGAGCGGCCAACGCAGCCGCTCATCCGCAAAAACCGCTCATTCCCCGCAATTGCCTTAGCCTCAGGAACCACCCGGTCAACTCCCGGTCGAAGGGCCGATACCCATTGAGGAAGGTCGGAATGAAGAAATCCGATGGTTTTGACGCTCGCCGCTTGCGGCCCAAAGGCCCGCGCAACTGGCGTTATCGTTTTGGTGCGGCATTTTCCGCGCTGCTGGCAACCCTCGGCGTGTTGTTGCTGATGGCCGGTGCGGCCAGCCTGTTGGGCCACCCGCCGGCGCTCGGCGAGTTGAACGCCAGCCCGGCCGGCGCGGCGGTGGTTCTGGCGATAGGCCTGTTGCTGCTGTATGTCGGTGTTGCGTTGTGGCGTCGCTGCCGCCGTCGGATGCGCCAACCCCGTGAGCTGAACCTGGCTCCGCACTTGATGAAAAAACATGACTGAGTGGTGCGCGTTGCGTTTTGACGCGCCCGATTCACCTCGACTTGGGTAAACTGGCCGCCCTTCGCGGAGGCTGACATGCAAGACGACGATTTTTCCCTGTTCAAAAGCGCGATCCAAGGCGTCAAGCCGATCAAGCACGATCGCGCTGAAACCGGTAAACCCAAAGCTGACCGCGCGCAAATCGCCAAGCTGCGTCAGGTCGCCACCGTGCGCACCGATGCCACCACTGTTGACGGTCTGTCCGATCAGTTCGTGATCGATGTCGGTCCGGAAGACGAGTTGATGTGGGCGCGTGACGGCGTGCAGGAAAGCCAGATGCGCAAGCTGAAGGTCGGGCAGATCCCATTCGAAGGCAGCCTCGACCTGCACGGCATGACCGTCGAAAAAGCCCGCGAGACACTGTGGGCTTTTCTCGCCGAAGCCACAAAATTCGAAATCCGCTGCGTACGTGTGACCCACGGCAAAGCTGTGCGCCTGGACGGCAAGCGGCCGATGATCAAAAGTCACGTCAATACGTGGCTGCGTCAACATCCACAGGTGCTTGGCTTCACCTCGTGCCAGCCAAAACATGGCGGCGCCGGAGCGGTTTACGTGATGCTCAAACGGACCATGATGGAAGGTCGCGACGAGTAAAGCTGATGCGCTACGCTTGCAGCGCCGTGTCTGCCGCCGTACCCTTGCCCTTTGCGTAAAATCCCACAGGTAGTTTCATGTCCCTGGAACAGAATTACACCGCGATCCTCGGCCAGCTTGGCGAAGACGCCACCCGCGAAGGTCTGCTCGACACGCCGAAGCGTGCCGCCAAAGCCATGCAGTACCTTTGCCGCGGTTATGAGCAGACGCTCGAAGAAGTCACCAACGGCGCCTTGTTCAGCTCCGACAACAGCGAAATGGTGCTGGTCAAGAACATCGAGCTCTACTCGTTGTGCGAACACCACTTGCTGCCATTCATCGGCAAGGCCCATGTGGCCTATATCCCGAGTGGCAAGGTGCTGGGCCTGTCGAAAGTCGCGCGGATCGTCGATATGTACGCCCGCCGCCTGCAGATCCAGGAAAACCTCAGCCGGCAGATCGCCGAGGCGGTCCAGCAAGTGACTGGCGCCCTGGGCGTGGCGGTGGTGATCGAAGCCCAGCACATGTGCATGATGATGCGCGGTGTGGAGAAACAGAACTCGTCGATGATCACCTCGGTGATGCTCGGTGAGTTCCGCGAAAACGCGGCGACCCGCAGCGAGTTTCTCAGCTTGATCAAGTAATCCGCTGTACGAAGAAAACCGGCATTCATCGCCGGTTTTTTTTCGCCTGTGAAAAATCAGGTAAGCTGCGCGCCTTTCTTCATTCGCCCGTGAGGCTTATACCGTGTTAGTAAAAGCGCTTCGTGTCGGCCTCGGCCAGCTGATCATTTTCATCGACTTCCTCACCCGCCCGAGCAAAAAGAAGCGCCCCGCCGCCGCTCAGGCCCAGGTCGAAAACGCAGCGAAAGGCCTGACGCTGTATCAGTTCCACGCCTGCCCGTTCTGCGTGAAAACCCGCCGCACCCTGCGCCGCCTGAATGTGCCGGTGGCTTTGCGTGATGCAAAGAACAACGAACAGGATCGCCAAACATTGCTTGAGCAAGGCGGCAAAATCAAAGTCCCGTGCCTGCGTATCGAAGAGAATGGCCAGACCACCTGGATGTATGAGTCCAAGGTGATCATTGATTATCTGGATAAGCGCTTCGCTGCAGCCTGACTTTTTGTAGTGATCTGACGGACGCTATCGCGAGCAGGCTCGCTCCCACAGTGGTTTTGTGTTGTGGATAAGATTTGTGTTCAAAACAAATCCCATGTGGGAGCGAGCCTGCTCGCGAAGAGGCCGGCACTATTACCGCAAATCCCAAACAAAAATAAACCGGCCCATTCGCCGGTTTATTTGCTTTTAGCCTTCCCTCACGCAGCCTCCGCAGCCTGCGCCCGACGCACCACCCCAGCCAATCGTTTAAGCCCTTCGTCCAGCCGCGCCGGATCGATGTGACTGAAGTTCAGCCGCAGATGCCCCGGATTGTTATCCGGTTCAGAGAAGAACGGCTCTCCCGGCATGAACGCCACGTCCTGCGCCAATGCCGCGTTCAGCAAGGTCCGGGTGTCCAATGGCTGCTTCAGGGTCAACCAGAAAAACAGCCCGCCCTGCGGCACATTCCACTCGGCCAGATCGGAAAAATGGGTTTCCAGTGCCAACTGAAAGGCGTCACGCCGAACCCGGTAGAAGTCCCGCAGTTCACTCAAGTGATCACGAAACTTTTCGGTGCCAATCCATTGCAACGCCTGCCATTGTCCAACACGATTGGTGTGCAGGTCTGCCGACTGCTTGAGCCGCAGCAAGTGCGGGAACAGGTCCGGGCTGGCGATCAAATAGCCGACGCGCAAGCCTGGCAGCAAGGTCTTGGACACGGTGCCGGTGTTAGATCCAGCTGGCCTTCTTCAAGCGCCTGACGATGGGTGTCGCGCTGCCTCCATCAAAGGTCAGTTCACGGTAGGGCTCGTCCTCGATCAAGGTCACGCCAAATTCATCGAGCAATGCTGCCACTGCATCGCGCTTGGCTTCGCTGTAGCGCACTGCCGAGGGGTTCTGGAACGTCGGGATCAGGTAGATGAACGCCGGGTGATGTTTTTCCAGCCGCGCACGCAGCTCATTCAGGTTCGGGCCGTCGGCCTCCAGCGGCACGGTCAGGCAGTCAGCGCCGAACAGCTGGAAGATTTGCAGCGCCGCCAGATAAGTCGGCGCTTCGAGCATGATCTCGGTGCCTTTGTCGATGTACAGCTTGGCCGCCAGATCGAGGGTTTGCTGAGAGCCGCTGACCACCAACACCTGACTCGCCTCACACGGTACGCCCAAGGCCCGGGCCTCAGCTGCCAGCGCTTCGCGTAATGCCGGTTCGCCTTCGCTCATGCCGTATTGGCCCATGGACAACGGCATGTCGGTCCACTCGACCTTCGGCAGCATGGCTTCGGCAGGCAGACCACCGGCAAACGACATCACTTCCGGGCGCTGAGCCGCGGCAAGGATTTCACGGATCAAAGAACTTTTAAGGCGCGAGACACGTTCGGAAAAAGCCATGGGGGTCACCGGTAGCGAAGGCCAAGGGAATTAAGTCAAACTACTTGACCGAAATTACGACAGCGCGAGCAGATACGTCAATATGCTTGACCTTAAAAACCAAACCACCCAGCAAGCCGCCATGGAAGCGTTCTTCTTCGGCTACCAGGCCTTCACCGCCAAAGCCGACGAAATGCTTGAGCGGCGCGGTTTGAGCCGCGTGCATCAACGCATCGTGTTTTTCATCGCCCGCTACCCGGCCCTGAGCGTCAAGGAATTGCTCGCGCTACTCGGGGTGAGCAAACAGGCGCTGAACATTCCGCTGCGTCAGTTGGTGGAGATGCACCTGGTGGACAGCGTGGCGTCAGAGACCGACAAGCGTAAGCGCCTGCTGCAACTGACCGTCGACGGCGCGCGGTTCGAGGAGTCGTTGCGGCGTGAGCAAGTGAAATTGCTTGAGCGAGTGTTTGCCGAGGCTGGTGAAGCGGCGGTAGATGGCTGGTTGGCGGTGAACAAGGCGCTGGGGGAAAACCGCTAAACCACGCCTGATCGTGATCGTTCCCACGCGCAGCAAAGGAATGCATCCCGTGACGCTCTGCGTCACATCAACGGCGGACGCAGAGCGTCCATGGCGGCATTCCCACGCAGAGCATGGGAACGATCATCCGCAGGCGATATATCCCTATTGCCAATCTTTTCGTCTACAAAATCAAAAACATTATTTGCTTTATTTGTATACAAAAGCATAATTCGTTTCGTGCGAGTTCCTGACCAAGAGGTCAACAAATTCGCAAGTACCTCAAAGAGCCGCTGCCCACCTCATGTGTCCGGCTCTGGAAATAACAATAAAACTCTTGAGGAGTACTCGCTGTGGAAAGCCGCAAATCCGAAGCCTCGACGCTGGAACTCTCGCCGCCGTTACGCAATGGCTGGCTGGAGCGCATTTTTAAACTCAGCTTGCATGGCACCACGGTGAAGACCGAGTTGATCGCGGGTATTACCACCTTCATCACCATGGCCTACATCATCTTCGTCAACCCCAACATCATGGCGGACGCCGGGATCGACCACGGCGCCGCCTTCGTCGCGACCTGCATCGCCGCTGCTCTCGGTTGCCTGTTGATGGGCTTGTATGCCAACTGGCCTGTCGGCCTCGCGCCAGGCATGGGCTTGAACGCCTTCTTTACCTACACCGTAGTCGGCACCATGGGATACCACTGGGAAGCTGCGCTGGGCGCGGTGTTCATTTCCGGTGTGTTGTTCATGTTCCTGACCCTGTCGCGTGTGCGGGAATGGCTGCTCAACAGCATTCCAGTGAGCTTGCGTCACGCCATGGGAGCAGGTGTTGGCTTGTTCCTGGGGATCATCGGTCTGAAAACAGCTGGAATCATTGTCGCCAGCCCGGCCACGCTGATCAAACTGGGCAATCTGCGTGATCCTGCTCCTCTGCTGGCAGCCGTTTGTTTCCTGATGATTGCGGTGCTGAGTTACCACCGCGTGTTCGGCGCGATCCTGATCAGCATCATCACCGTGACCCTGGCAGGCTGGGGTCTGGGCCTGGTGCACTACGGCGGCATTCTGTCGACGCCGCCAAGCCTGGCTCCGACCTGGATGGCCATGGACATCGCCGGCGTGTTCAACGTCAGCATGATCAGCGTGGTGCTGGCGTTCCTCTTCGTGCACATGTTCGATACCGCCGGGACCCTGATGGGCGTGGCGCAACGGGCAGGTTTGGTCGGCAAAGACGGGAAGATCGAAAACCTCTCCCGCGCGCTAAAAGCTGACAGTGCGTCGAGCGTGTTCGGGGCGATGGTCGGTGTGCCGCCAGTTACCAGTTACGTGGAAAGTGCCGCGGGTGTGGCCGCCGGTGGTCGTACCGGTCTTACCGCAGTGACCGTAGGTGTGCTATTTATTGCTGCGATGTTCTTCGCGCCGCTGGCTGGCATGATCCCCGCTTACGCCACCGCCGGTGCGCTGATCTATGTGGCCATGCTGATGATGAGCGGCCTGGAGCACATCAAGTGGAGTGAAGCCACCGACAGCATTCCGGCGATCGTCACGGCCATCATGATGCCGCTGACCTTCTCGGTTGCCGACGGTATCGCGCTGGGCTTTATCACCTACGTGGTGCTCAAGGCCGGCACGGGTAAACACAAGGAAATTTCCATCAGTCTTTGGGTGCTCTGCGCGATCTTTATCGCCAAGTTCATTTTCTTGTAAGCGGTACGCGTTTCAAACCAGCCTCACCCCGTCGGGTGGGGCTTTTGCACATAGGGAGGAAAGTGATGAGTCTGGAAACCTGGCTGCTGTTCAGCGGTGCTGCGCTGGTGGTGATCCTGATCCCGGGGCCACTGTCGTTGCTGATGATCAGCAACAGTCTGAATTATGGTCTGCGACGTTCTTACCCGGCGTTTCTCGGCGGCGTATTTGCCTCGATCTGCCTGCTGAGCGCATCGGCATTGGGTCTGGGCGCCCTACTGCTGGCTTCGGAGCTACTCTTCAGTGCACTGAAGATTGTCGGCGCGCTGTACCTGTTCTACCTCGCCTGGCAAAGCTGGCAGCAATCGCGTCAGCCATCGACCGGCGCCGAAGTGCCCCAGGCTGCGCCAGTACCCCGCTTCCGTGCGCTGTTCGGGCGCGCGTTTGTGCTGGGCGCGAGCAACCCGAAAGACATCCTGTTTTTCGCTGCCTTCCTGCCGCAGTTCTTGAGCGCACAGCAGCCCTTTCTGCCGCAGTTGCTGATCATGATCGCCACCTGGACCGTGCTGGATCTGTGCTGCAAGGTGGCTTATGGCCTCGGTGCGCATGGTGCTGCGCGGTACCTGCGCAGCGGCAAGGGCCAGAGCTGGTTCAACCGGGTCAGTGCCGGGTTGTTCAGTGGCGCGGGGGCGGCATCCCTGTTGAGCCGTTAAGATCATCGTCGGAACGCCGCCCGGAGCAGGCTCGCTCCCACAGGTTTTGTGAACGCCACAATCCAATGTGGGAGCGAGCCTGCTCGCGATGGCATCGGCACAGGCACCACATTTCTCTAGACAAAAAAAAGCCCGCAGTGTGAGCGGGCGAAAGACCAAAGAAGCTTATGCGCAGCTTTTTTTGACAAGCATTGGGCGTGGGGGGAAAGTCCTAGCTTCCTCTGTAGGTCGAATAGCTGTAGGGCGAAATCAACAACGGTACATGGTAGTGATCCTGCTCTGCCGAGATGCCGAAGCGCAGCACCACCACATCCAGAAAGGCCGGCTCCGGTAGCAGTACACCACGCGCGCGGTAGTAATCACCGGCATGAAATTGCAGCTGATAAACCCCGGAACGGTAGTCATCGCCTTGCAACAAGGGTGCGTCGCAACGGCCGTCGCTGTTGGTCAGTGCACTGGCGACCAATTCCAGCTGCGAACCTTCAACGCGGTACAACTCGACCTTGATCGAGCTGCCCGGGCAACCGTGCGCTGCATCCAAAACGTGTGTAGTCAAACGTCCCATTGATTCTGCGCGCCCGCCTGCGTTTGCAGCAGTCAGGCCTCGCGCCTCCCGGAGTCAGTTAAAAAGGAGACCGCACCTTTTCGGAGCACGAAAAGCGGCGGCGAGCGATTGATTAAGACACTTTTTAAAAAAATTGTACACAATAAAAACGACATTTTTACCACCACTCCCGCCATCCATGGATTCTCGGCGAATCTGATGCTGAACCATAAGATCAGAGGACCTTCCATCCATTAGCTGACCACTCAGGCAGGTTTCTTGCTACACCCTGAAAAGATGACAGTTGATGAAAAATGCAAAAAATCAGGCTTACAAAGTGAATATAAAGTTGTATACAATCAGTCCATCGCTGTGACGCCAGCCTGTCACCTCACCTTCAGGCCGCCACACCACCCTTATCGCGAATAAGTAACCCGAATAAGAAGGAAGACTGCAGTGAGCGCTGACTACCCACGCGACCTGATCGGTTACGGCAGTAACCCTCCCCACCCACACTGGCCGGGCAATGCCCGCATTGCCTTGTCCTTCGTGCTCAATTACGAGGAAGGCGGCGAGCGCAACATTCTGCACGGCGATAAAGAATCGGAAGCCTTCCTATCGGAAATGGTCTCGGCGCAGCCGCTGCAAGGCGAGCGCAACATGAGCATGGAGTCGCTGTACGAGTATGGCAGCCGTGCCGGCGTCTGGCGGATCCTCAAGCTGTTCAAGGAATTCGACATTCCGCTGACCATCTTCGCCGTGGCGATGGCCGCCCAGCGCCACCCGGACGTGATCCGCGCGATGGTTCAAGCCGGTCACGAGATTTGCAGCCATGGCTATCGCTGGATCGACTACCAGTACATGGACGAAGCGCAAGAACGCGAGCACATGCTCGAAGCGATCCGCATCCTCACTGAAATCAGCGGCGAGCGCCCACTGGGCTGGTACACCGGCCGTACCGGGCCGAACACCCGCCGACTGGTGATGGAAGAAGGCGGTTTCCTGTATGACTGCGACACCTATGACGACGACCTGCCGTACTGGGAACCGAATAACCCGACCGGCAAGCCGCACCTGGTGATCCCGTACACCCTGGACACCAATGACATGCGCTTCACCCAGGTTCAGGGTTTCAACAAGGGCGACGATTTCTACCAGTACCTCAAGGACGCGTTCGATGTGCTTTACGCCGAAGGCGCCGAATCGCCAAAAATGCTCTCCATCGGTTTGCACTGCCGCCTGATCGGTCGCCCTGCCCGCCTGGCCGCACTCAAGCGGTTTATCGAATACGCGAAAAGCCATGAGCAGGTCTGGTTCAGCCGCCGGGTCGATATCGCCCGCCACTGGCACGAAACCCACCCGTACCCAGGGGCTTCGAAATGACTGCCTTCCAGACCTTGAAGCCATCGACCTTGAGCCGCGACGCCTTCGTCAACGTCTTCGCCGACATCTACGAACATTCGCCATGGGTCGCCGAAAAAGCCTTCGACCTGGGCCTGGACGCGGCGATCGACGAGATTGAAACCCTGCACCAGCGCATGAGCGATATCCTGCTCTGTGCCGATCACGCCAGCCAACTGGCCTTGATCAACGCTCACCCGGACCTGGCCGGCAAAGCCGCCGTCCAGGGTCAACTGACCGAAGCCAGTACCAACGAGCAAGCTGGCGCCGGTATTCACCAATGCACGAGCGATGAGTTCCAGCGCTTCACCGAGTTGAACGACGCCTACAAAGCCAAGTTCAAGTTTCCCTTCATCATGGCGGTAAAAGGCAGCAACCGGCATCAGATCCTCGCAGCGTTCGAAACGCGTATTCACAACTCGGTCGACACCGAATTCAAATGCGCGCTGGCAGAGATCAACAAGATTGCGCTGTTCCGATTACTGACTCTTTAGCGAACATGGCCCAAGCGTCAATGAACGTGAAAAACGCCCTGGGTCCTGCAAGCATCCCAAGCCACTTTAATTAAAGGCAGACAAGAAGAATGAAAGCTTACGCCGTACCTTTCGAGAAGTTCGTCAACCTGGCCGACGCCCGCCTGGGCACCAAAATCATCTCGGTCACCGATGACTGGTTCGCTGATGCCAACCGCCTGTTCCAGCCGACCCCGGCCGTATGGAAAGAAGGCGTGTTCGATGACAACGGCAAGTGGATGGATGGCTGGGAATCGCGTCGCAAGCGCTTCGAAGGCTACGACAGCGCCGTGATCCGCCTCGGCGTGCCGGGCTCGATCAAAGGCGTGGACATCGACACCTCATTCTTCACCGGCAACTTCCCGCCGTCCGCCTCCCTGGAAGCCTGCTTCGTGGCCTCGGGCGAGCCGACCGAAACCACCCAATGGGTTGAAGTGCTGTCGGCCGTCGAGCTGCAAGGCAACAGCCACCACTACCATGAAATCAACAACGACCAGGCCTTCAGCCACCTGCGTTTCAACATCTACCCGGACGGCGGTGTCGCCCGTCTGCGCGTGTACGGCATCCCGTTCCGCGACTGGTCGGCGGTTGGCGACAATGAGCAAGTGGACCTGGCTGCTGCCTTGAATGGCGGTCGCGCCCTGGCCTGCTCTGATGAACACTTCGGTCGCATGAGCAACATCCTCAACCCGGGCCGTGGCATCAATATGGGCGATGGCTGGGAAACCGCACGTCGTCGCACCCCGGGCAATGACTGGGTGATCGTCGCGCTGGGCCATCCGGGCGAGATCGAAAAAATCATCGTCGACACCCTGCACTTCAAGGGCAACTACCCGGACACCTGTTCGATCCAGGGCGCGTTCGTCAAGGGCGGCACCGACAGCCAGATCGAAACCCAATCGCTGTTCTGGCGCGAATTGCTGCCAGCGCAGAAACTGGAAATGCACGCCGAACACACCTTCGCCGAGCAGATCAAGGCCCTGGGCCCGATCACCCACATCCGCCTGAACGTGTTCCCGGACGGTGGCGTGAGCCGCTTGCGTGTATTGGGCAAGGTCGCGAAATAAGACCGCGATGATCGTTCCCACGCTCTGCGTGGGAATGCATCCCGTGACGCTCTGCGTCACAGCGACAGCGGACGCGGAGCGTCCAGTGAGGCGTTCCCACGCAGAGCGTGGGAACGATCAATTCAAAAGATTAAGAAGACCGGCATGCGCACATTGACGATTGAACCGCTGACCAAAGAAGCCTTCGCCCCTTTCGGTGACGTGATCGAAACCGATGGCAGCGATCACTTCATGATCAACAACGGTTCAACCATGCGCTTTCACAAACTGGCGACGGTAGAAACCGCCACGCCAGAAGACAAGGCGATCATCAGCATCTTCCGCGCCGACGCGCAGGACATGCCGCTGACTGTCTGCATGCTGGAGCGCCATCCGCTGGGCAGCCAGGCTTTCATTCCGCTGCTCGGCAACCCCTTTCTGATCGTGGTCGCGCCACTTGGCGATGAACCTGTATCAGGCTTGGTCCGCGCCTTCGTCACCAACGGCAGGCAGGGCATTAATTACCATCGCGGCGTTTGGCACCACCCGGTGCTGACGATCGAAAAGCGGGATGACTTCCTGGTGGTTGATCGCAGTGGCACAGGCAATAACTGCGATGAGCATTTTTTCAAAGAGGATGAGCGTTTGATCCTCGCCCCCCACCAATAAGAGAAGGTCTGATCACTCGACAACAAGAGTGACAGGCGAGAGGTAAAGACTGTGGAAGCACATCTGTTGGAATGGCTGAACCTGAGCATACGCTGGGTTCATATGATCACTGGCGTGGCCTGGATCGGCGCGTCGTTCTACTTTGTCTGGCTGGAAAACAACCTCAATCGGGTCAACCCGAAAAACGGCCTGGCGGGCGATCTCTGGGCGATTCACGGTGGCGGGATCTACCACCTGGAAAAATACAAACTGGCCCCACCGACCATGCCGGACAACCTGCACTGGTTCAAATGGGAAGCCT
The DNA here is from genome assembly GCF_003732175.1 of Pseudomonas brassicacearum. GTDB lineage: Bacteria > Pseudomonadota > Gammaproteobacteria > Pseudomonadales > Pseudomonadaceae > Aquipseudomonas > Aquipseudomonas brassicacearum_G. The sequence goes on along the minus strand of NZ_MOBI01000001.1, from coordinate 177,205 downwards.
ACTTCACCTGGATGTCGGGGATCGCGCTGCTGTGCGTGGTGTTCTACTCCAACCCGACGCTGTACCTGCTGGCACCGGGCAGCAGCCTGAGCGGACCGGAAGGCGTGGCCATCGGTCTTGGCTCGCTGTTCATCGGCTGGTTCATCTACTCCTTCCTGTGCGACTCGGCCCTGGGCAAACGCCCTGCTCTGCTAGGCGGAATCCTGTTCGTGCTGATCATCGGCGCCGCTTACGGCTTCAGCAAAGTGTTCAGCGGTCGCGGTGCGTACCTGCACGTTGGCGCCATGATCGGCACCATCATGGTCGGTAACGTGTTCCGCATCATCATGCCGGCCCAACGGGCACTGGTGGCGGCCATCGCCGAGAACCGCACGCCGGATCCGGCACTGCCAGCCAAAGGCCTGCTGCGTTCACGTCACAACAACTACTTCACCTTGCCGGTGCTGTTCATCATGATCAGCAACCACTTCCCGAGCACTTACGGCAGCCAGTACAACTGGTTGATCCTGGCCGGGATCGCGGTACTTGCGGTGTTGGTGCGTCATTACTTCAACACTCGCCACGAAAGCCACAAGTTCGCCTGGACCCTGCCCGTCGCGGCAGTAGGCATGATCTGCCTGGCCTACGTCACCGGCCCAGCGCCGATGAATACCCCGGAAGTGGCCAAGGCACCGGCGAAGATCGAGTACCAACCGCTGCCCGAAACCGCCCTTGGCGGTGGTGCCAAACCCGCTGAAGCAGCGCCTGCTGCTCCGGCCGCCCCCGCTGCACCGGCGCAAGCCTCTACGGCAAGCGGTCCGGACTTCAGCAAGGTACACAGCGTGATTCAGGAACGTTGTGCGGTCTGCCATTCGGCCAAACCGACCAGCCCGCTGTTCAGCGCGGCACCGGCCGGCGTGATGTTCGATACCCCGCAACAGATCCAGCAATTGGCCCCGCGGATTCAGGCCCAGGCTGTCGCCAGCCAGATCATGCCGTTGGGCAACATCACGCAGATGACCCAGCAGGAACGCGACCTGATCGGCGCCTGGATCAACCAGGGAGCCCGGACCAATTAAGCAATACAAAAGCCTGTGACAAGCGGGCTTTTGTGGCGAGGGAGTTTGCTCCCGTTGGACTGCGCAGCAGTCCCCTTTCTTCCTGGAGAAAAGCGGGGCCGCTTCGCGACCCAGCGCGAGCAAGCTCCCTCGCCACAGGTCTACCTGATGCACAAAATCACAAGAATAAAAAAGATCCGAGGTGTTGCATGTCCGTGTCATCCGAAGCACGCATCCCCGACGCACCCGCGATTCAACGACTGCCGCTGTTGCAACTGATTCTGGTCGGTCTGCAACACGTACTGCTGATGTACGGCGGAGCCATGGCGACCCTCAGCGCCCTCTCGTTGAACCTGCTGTTCAACATCCTCGGCGGCGCAGAACGAGCCGCCAACAACGAGTGCCACGCTCTTCAGCACTGACGGATAACCGGACGGTCTGCCCGTCCTCCCATCGTTATCCGGCTTCACCCGTGACACGAAATACCCGCATGACAGACCGACCGGCGATACCTCCGGTCGCCGTCAGCGGTTGTCTGCGCCTTAACAATAAAAACATTCGAGGAGCAACACGGTGACAAACTTGATAGCGGCGCTCCGTTGCGGGGCGCTTGAGCCATGGTGCGCGAGTCAGTATTCTCCGAGGCCGCCTGAATCGGCTCTAAAAAAAAGCCCGGATTTAATTCCTGACCCGATAGCCAGCTTATCCCGGCTCTGGAAGGTCACACGGCACACTCCAATAAAAACCGAATGGACACTTGATCGACTGTTTCCGAACAGCCGGGTGGGCGTTCTTTCGCGTTTTAAAAGCCTTGGCTCAGCGCTTGCCGGAGCGCTGAAGCCGACCGACCGGATGATTGTTTACAGCAACGAAAAACAGGCGCCACAGCAGAGCGCCGACTCAAAAAAAAACGTGGAACCACTTACTTTGGGAGCAACCGAATGAACCGTACGTGCACTAGCCTGATGCTCGCTGGATCCTTGCTGGCTGGGGGGCAGGCAATGGCCGGCGACCTGCTGCAGTGGCAGAACAACAGCCTGACTTATCTCTATGGCAAAGACTTCAAAGTCAACCCGAGCATCCAGCAAACCGTGACCTTCGAGCACGCCGATGCCTGGAAATACGGGGACAACTTCCTGTTCATCGACAAGGTTTTCTACAACGGTAAACCTGACGCCTACCTCGGTAATAACACGTACTACGGTGAGTTCAGCCCGCGTCTGTCGTTCGGCAAGATCTTCGACCGGAAACTCGAGTTCGGCCCGATCAAGGACGTCCTGCTGGCCATGACCTACGAGACCGGCGAAGGCGACGTCAACTCCTATCTGATCGGTCCGGGCTTCGACCTGGCCATTCCCGGTTTCGATTACTTCCAGCTGAACTTCTACAATCGCCACACCGACGACAAACGCCCGGGTAACAACATCTGGCAGATCACTCCGGTGTGGTCCTACACCATCCCGGTGGGCAGCTCCAGCGTGCTGATCGACGGTTACATGGACTGGGTGGTCGACAACGACAAGAACAGCCAAGGCACCTACCACGCCAACCTGCACTTCAACCCGCAGATCAAATACGACTTGGGCAAAGCCTTGCACTGGGGCGAGAAGCAGCTGTACGTCGGTATCGAGTACGACTACTGGAAGAACAAGTACGCCATCGAAGACACGAAGGACTTCACAACCAATCAGAGCGCCACGAGCTTGCTGGTGAAGTACCACTTCTGATCCAGCGTTAAAAGATCGCAGCCTTCGGCAACTCCTACACAAGCGCATCGAGTGTAGGGACCGGCGCGGCTGCGGTCTTTTGCTTTGCCGCCAACACATCGAACAACCCGATTAAACCTTCGCAAAATTCGCAACCATTGATCGATCTGTCTGGCATAGCATGGCGCCATTCCACTCTGATCGAGGAGTTGCACCGATGACTCAATTTCGCAAAGTGCTTAGCCTGCATACCGGCCAACCTGCGTCCGATGGCGCCGGGGTCAAGCTGACCCGGGTATTTGGGGGGGCTGGCATCGAACGCTTCGACCCGTTCCTGATGCTCGACGAGTTCGGCTCGGAAAATCCCGACGACTACATTGCCGGCTTCCCACCCCACCCGCACCGTGGCTTCGAAACCGTGACCTACATGCTCGCAAAGCGGTGCAATAACACCATTTAGTAGCGATGTTATATGCTAATGCTGATATGAAACTCAGCGAGCGGATATCTAACCTTGCCTTCGTAAGGCGTGAGAGCTAGGTAGGATATTTTTGGAAGTGGGCGTCGATTTCGGCCTGATACCGATTTTGGAAACCAATGCTCTCGTTCAATTTTGCTTTCCAATCACCACCTTCTCGGTAGGTCTCTAGTACAGCCTTGGCATATTCCAGCTGTTTCCTAGCCCAAATCGGAATCGGTGTACCTTCAAGCTCCAGCTGTTCAACTACTCGTTCAGCACGGTGAAGGCATTCCGCTGAGGCCCGCTCCATATCATCCATTGGTATACCCATTCCTTTTAATCGCCACATGGCAATCGCAGGTTAGGTGAGGTTGGAGCTTTGGCAAATATCGGAGCGAGGGCCGATTGGTTAAGACCGCGAAAAATACGAATGAGTCTTATCTACTTTAATGTAGAAATATCGAGGTCTGAGAGGCAACGAAGCCGACCCCTGACCTTGTGATGGAAGAGAGGCTAGAACTCCGCAGAGGGCCTGAAACCGCCTAGAAAAGACGGTTCTTGGGGGTTTTAACCTTATGCTTCGGCGGTCTTCATCTCACGCTTTATTCTGTACACGGTAGCAACGCCACAGTCAGCAAGCTTAGCGACCTGATCAGCGCTCATGGTTGGATGTTTAGCCATCAGGGCTACAACCTTGTCCCACATCGCTGTGTCCTTGGATTTACCGGCTGGCTTCCAATCAGGATCAGCAGCCTTCTTGTTCTCCAATCCTTGCTTAATGCGTTCCACGCGCTTTTCTTGATCAAGACGGGCCATCGTAGCCATGAGGTCCAGCAGCATGTTGTTGATCACTTCCATGATCTGACCAGTGATGCCCTTATCTACAACCATCAGGTGACTGGTCGGCAGATCGGCAATCACCAGACGCAACCCCTTAGCTTTGATCGTAGCCTTTAAAGTTTCCCAGTCAGTCTGAGAAAGGCGGCTAAGGCGGTCGGTACTCTCACAGACAATACACTCTCCAGGCTGAGCCACATCCAAGAGGCGCATCAACTCAGGACGCTCCAGCTTGGTCCCACTGATGTTCTCACTATAAATACCAGCAACGACCAAGCCTTTTTCTGCCGCAAACGCTTCAAGCAAAGCTTTCGCACGATTAGCGTCTTGGTCCTTGGTACTGGCTCGCAGGTAGAGGTGGGCTTTCATGGCTGGCTATCCTTTAGCATTCGATTTGATAGGCCTATGATAATACGATCATATAGCTATCTGAAAGAGTTATTTGATAGCTGACGACAGACGGTTATCGGACTACCAAACAAGTAGACTCAAATGATAGTGGTGAGGTAATTGGTTCGACCTTCTACTTTTGGCAGCTTAAGGAGATACGGGACGACGGACTCAGGTGGTAGGGTTTCAATTTCCGGTCGTTGCTCAGGGGTGATCGGGGCGACTACCCAATCCCCTTGAGATGCTGACAAGGCTTTACTCAAACGCTGTCCGGTGACCTTCTGAACAGCCATTTCAGCATTCTCGGCCTCACAGAATACGAGAGGTAAACCACAGCTCTCTGCCACGGCATACAGGCGCGTTTCTAGCGTAATCATATGATTATCCTTCCTTGGTCGTTAATAGTACTAGGCTCTCACCATAGACCAAAATCAGAAGCCGGTATCTTGGAGACAGCATGGAAAGCACTTACTACAAGCTCAGCGTAGGAAAGCAGACGCTCAGCGAAGGTGTATTCGAGATCGATCCCAGGATTTTCGTTGACAGCAAAGCGTTCACTCACGCTCGCATTGAGTTGGCCGAGAAAAGTGGATATGCCATCAGGTGGAATGAATACTGGGTGCATCCCACTGATTCGAATTTCAACCCGTTGGGCGAAGAGTTTGAGACTCTGGTGGGGCGGATCGAATATGGCCCAAATAGCACTTCATCACCACACAACGTCACAGTAGAGCTACTGAAGATATCAGGCTAAGCCCTGTGGCTCCCCTAGAGCCCCTGAAACAAGGTGGGAAGGTCTATCCCAAGGGCATCCGCGAGAACCTTGATGGCGTCCAAGCTTAGGTTGGCGCCACCGGATTCTATGCGGCTCATGTAGATTCGCTTGAACCTACATCGCTTTCCCTTAGAAATAAATCCAGTTACGCGGAACAGTCTCCATAATCTCAAGAAACGAGTACCCATCCAGTTCCTTTGCTTCCACTTCCGGATTATTATTAACCTCAACCATCACGCCGCAAAAATCGGAATTTAAACAACTCCTTTCAAGATTTTCGTGTGTGCCCTTGACGTTAACAAGCATCGTTCTGTGCCCCAATTTATTCAGCAGCATAAAGCGAAGCTGCTGCCAGTACGACATCGTTGATGTGTTTACCTTAACCTCGACGGCAACAAGACCCGTGTCATCTTTTGCTATATAGTCAAACCTGCCCGGATGACCCGCAGGAAACGCAGCTAACCGTGCTCGATTGGCGTTCTTCATGGCCTCAGCTCCAGGAGTTGACATACCTGCATTTTTAATATCAGCACCACTGTAGGGGAGTTTTAGGTCCGTTGCTGCATACTTCTCCCACAGCTTCCTGATGTAACCGGAAATGAGTTGGTTATCCCGCATGAAGTTTCCTAACGGAAGTACATCTCCTTTATGATCCGAGGCAATCAACTCGGAGAACCGATTTGAACACTCGTAGGCAAAGTGCATCGCACTTCTTCTTTGCTTCACGCCGTCCTTGTATAAGACAGAAACTCCTTTCGGGAACGTTCTCTCAAGATTGTCTTGGCTGAACAGCCCAACTCCACTTCCACAGGGACACTTCTTGGCACTGCTGTCACGCATATCGCACTTCGAAGTATTCTTACAAACTGATGCAAGCAGTGCAATGTCGTCATCAGCGAGGTCAGCCCAAGATGGTGTCGTACCACTTATCCAAACATTGTCATTGGAGGATTGGAGAGCAGCCAAGTCGGCTCTCGATGAGCCGATCCAATATCCACTTACTGAAGGTATACTCTTCATTAGCTCAGAGGCAGCAGACTTTCCACCAACCCCGAAAGCAACTAATTCGAATCCTTTGCTCTGTAGATATCGGATTGCAATATCCTCACCAAACCCTCCCAACACTTCAGGTTTAAACTTGGCCATATTGATCCCTCATCATTACATTCGGTGTTGTATCAAGGTTTTGGCAAATTGAAATTTCGCTCAACAATTAGCATAGCTGTGTTTTGTAACGTTTTACAGCCCGTTGTTCAGCGGGCCAACCGCCAGCCACCGCTTTGCCGTAAACCCCTTAAACAAGCCGTAGGCTTCGCTGGGGGTGACTTCAGACTCAATCTGCATTGACCAGCGTCCGGACCTATCTAGGAGCTGCCAGCGCTCCCTCAGGGGCGTGAACGAGCCAATAGAAGGTTTGGTGTTGCTGTCTAGGTTGTCTGCCGAAGCCTTCAAGATAAACCAATAGAAATACGTCACTGGATACGACCTTGTAGAAGTTTTATTCGATTTTCCAAAATGTTTACTCGGCTTTCTAGCTCGTTCTTTAGCTGATCATGACTGGCAGAAAGGTTGTTGTGTCTGTGCTCTGAATAAATATTCAAATTTGTAATTCTGTCTTGAATCGCAGCTGAATCTGTTTGCAAGGGACGAAGCTGATTAAGGAGAAAACAAATGACCACAAGAGCGATTGCATTAAACGTCAATAAGGTTGTGTTCAGACGACACTTTTTTGTATCGGCCAGCATAAAAATCCTTGTTAAAAATGTTTGAGGTTGGTTTGTTGTATCTTAGTTGTATATACAAGGGCGAGGCGCAGCAGTGCTTAGTCTGAAGCTGCTAACAGGCCCGTACAATCAGGCCTGTAACAGATTTGTGCATGAGCTATCTATTTAGATCAGTAAAATTGACTTCCTGCTAAATTATTTGTCTTTAAAGAATTCGCAAGCTTCTTGTTCTGCCTTAGCTCGTAGCTTAGCCATACGTTCGTCTTCTTTCTTTTGCTCCTTGTTAAGTTCTGCTTGTAGCAGTTGCTCAGTGAGTGCCTCGATTTGTTTCTGTTTCTCCTCCGCAAGCTCACTAAGATAGTTTTCTTCTGCTTCTTTCATGATTGCGTGAAGATCCTCGTCTTGCTCTGATACGGTCTTATATACGTGCGCAGAATGATAGCCTACACCACTGACAATGTTACTGTATTGGTGGCGTGCCTGACCGTTGAGTGCTAGCTGCACCAATCCATCTACAAACAGCTCTAACGTAGTGGCATGGAATGTGAAACAACTTTCCAGTACAAAGGAAGAGCCGTATTCTGATCGCCGAACATAGCCATTGATGTAATTGTATTTTGCTTTTTCTTTCCGAAGATCCAACTCTTCTTGTGAGAAATAGGCTGGGATGGTTACTTTGGTTTTAGTGATAGTCATAACTTTTATTACCTCTTTTGGTTTTGTTTGGGCGTAGGATGCCCGTTATCTGCTCTTGAATAGAGCGAATACATGTTGAATGGTATGGATTGCTCTACAGCCCTTTATATATACGGCCTAGAGCTAGGTGTGTGCATCAACTGTAAGTACTATGTCTAGCTCTGTTGGTTTTTTAGAAATCTACGAATATTGGTTCGATAAACCTCCTGAGACTAGGGTTGTTTGGGTTAGGTACGTAGTCTTCTTCAACTTCATAATGGATGGTGCTGTAGTCGTGAAGGCCTTCACACTGTTCGTAGCCAAAGCTTTCAAAGATTGCCTCTTCCCGTGCTGCCTCCGCCGCTGACTGGAGATCTTCGGCCACCATAATCTTATCTGCCAAGCCGAGAGAAAGGATTGCAGCTTTGATGACTGGAACCTGCGCGACAAATCGAGAGTGCTGCTCGGCAAAGTATTTACGAATCGAGTCATTAGCCTTGCTGTAGTCAGGTGTGAGCGTTGTCACGACCAGATACTTGCGCAGGGTGTTAAGAACCATTTTTCGATCAAGAGCCTCGCCCTGGAGAGCAGCAAATGCTTGAAAGCTGATGAAATCCCGTAGGACTGAGACATCCATGCCTTCCCGCAGCTTGAGAGGTTCCCATGTGACACCATAAGGCTTCTCAAGGATGTCATGTAGCCCTTGCTGCTCTGGAAGCCTACTAAGCCATGCAGCTGCAACCTGAAGCACTGGCACCATGAAGGCGACATCTGACCTATGCTCACATTCAGGAAGCTGTACCGACAGACGCTGACACTCTTCGAGAGCTACTACTACAGAACGCTTCGCTGCGAAATCCATTTTATAAACTTCTTTATCTTCGACTTTTGCTCGAATATTCCTAAGCTCCTGCATGGAAAGTCGTTCGAGCTGTTGCAGCGGCATAATGTTTTCAGGGTCATTCTGATAAACCCAACGAGCAAGACTAAAACGCTGACTCTTTCGAATAGGATGCTTCTTTGCGTATTCGACCAAAACAGACCCCAAGTACTTAGCAGCTTTATCCAAAATGTTACGGTCCGTACTATTTTCATCTGCGAGCCACTTACGTTTTAGCTGGTAGATTGGAATGCTCAAACCCTTACCTTCGTGCCCCTTGTTTCCATGAGCCTGATTAGGAAGGCTATTGCCGATGAAGAGATTCAGGTGGTTGAGTAGGCCAATACTGTTTTTGTCTTTAACTGGAGATATGTGGCACAGGTGATATTTAGATTGTTTGGTTTCGGGGTTCCAGCCATAGCACTTGAATCGTGCTCGGTATATTGCAAATAAAGCTTCGAGGTCTACTTCTTGCAGGATTTCTACTGTACCGGCCCTCCGGCATTCTCTTGCTATCCAGAGCCACTCATCTGCTTGAGGTAAGGATAATATCCGTTTCTCAGCCAACTTCTGACGGCGATCAATTTGTTTGCTTTTCTTGGCTTTGCCTCTACATTCCGAACAGTACTTAGCTTTGATTTGACTAGTAGTGAAATCAGTTGTGCATAGGGCACAAACCTTTATTCGCTGAATTGCCATTATTATTGTTATCCTCGATAGATTGGGATGGAGTGTTGGTTAGTGAATTTAGCAAACTGGTAATCATAGTTTGAATGCAGTGAGTGGGGTTTTCGTATTTCATCATTTCCATTACCTGCATGAGTTGGTATGTAGACCTAGCATTGAGTGTGATTCTCAAGGTACTTATCCTTCTAAATTGTCTGAAGCCCTAGTGAGCTAAGGCTTTAAGGTATATGCGTGCTTCTACTCTGAATACTACTGAATCTGTGCAAATTCTTTCTTTCGTGTAGCACTTATCGTTGATGTAAATTTCGTTTCTCAAATATAAACCTCTAGCATTTCCTGAAGTGACGCATCAAAGGTTTTGAGAGCATCAGGAGTTTTCAAGGTTTTTAGAGCTGCGTTAATTTGCTCTCTTACCTTTCTACGCAATACATAAATTCGCACCACACAGGTATTTCCACACGCCTTGTGGCGAGGATCAGTTGGGGTGAATTCTTTGTTGCAGACAATGCAGTTTTCCATTAACGGTGATTCCTTCTTTATACGGTAGTTTGATTTTGCTCGGTTTTGGTTGGCGAATTGATTTGTTGCTTGTTCTTACAAAGTTCTTTGTACTCGGTAATTGATAGTTTTAGCGCTTGGCGATCAATATGCCATTGCCTATAGCAAGTTCGTGCTCCACACAGAAACTTCTTCGCAGATAGAGCGTAGTAAGATATTCCGCAGCACAAGCATTGCCTTGTTGTTTGTATAGCCATAATTTTTCCTTCTATTGTTGTAAATACTTTTCAGCAGATAATAAAAAAGGCTGAGTAGTAAGGACTAAACAGCCTTTGATGCCAAGCGAGGTAAGACTTGGACTTTTTAAACACCAATACAGCAGCATATAGCCGAAGACGCTGGTTATGATGTTCTTTTAACGAGGAGATATGCGAGAGGGCGGAGTGCTACTAAATTAGAGGCTAACTCAATTTATAGGTAAATAATATCACAGTAAACTTTCAAATTGCAACTTTATCTGAAATTAATTAAGACTAATTGGTTATTGCTTATATGTTTATTATAACTAATGTCGGATGCAGTTTGATTGATAAGAATTCTAGATAGTACTGCACGTAGTTAAAGTTGATTTTATGCTTTAAAGTCGATCACTACAGATTGAAACGAGTTTGAGACTATACTTATCTGTAATGCTTATAAAATCAAAATGGGTTGCAGGAGAACTTCGGTAAAAAGCTACCCTTACCCATGGCCATACAAAGCAAGCGCTCTGCCTAAGACCGGGTACGAGCCTTTAACCTGAAGTTCTGCCTGATTCCATACCCGTAGAAGCATTAGATGCCATCAAAATTGGGAGCGAGGTAGATCGAATCCAAACATCAGATTCAGTACGGTCTACCACGGGTAGGGGTAGCCGCCTTCGGAACTGGGACACTGATAACGCCCAATCTAGTCAGATAGCATTCACACAGCTTTAACAGAGCTGCTGGGGGGGTGCTGACTTTAAGCTCACCCTTCGACCTGTCCCATCTCACAGTAGGTCGCTGTTTAAGATTGTTGCTGCCAGTTCCGCAGGAAGAGATGTGCAAGCACAAATCCACCGCATCAGCCGACCACTTAGCCTGATTAAGGACAATCCGATCTTATAAATTTTACAAGAGCGTAATATTCTACAGTACAAATCCAATAGCCTCAACTAATACGTTGCACTTTGTTCAAAATAGTAGTAGCGGCTTTAAAGCGCTTGTGAGGGGTTGAAGTCGCCAAAGGCTACATAGTAGCCCTTTTTAGAGATCGTCGTTTAGAGAGGCCATTTTCCCCTAACAACAACCCGTTTTGAAGAGTTTTGAGCCTAAGGTGGCGTCCAATTGGCACCGAGATCAGTAGATACTGTTCTTGCGTCGATTCTGACTGATGAGAAGGGTGAGAACATCAGGGCCGTCGCCATGTTCAATTTTGTGTGGGATAGGCGGAAGCAAACCCTCCTCCCTGAGAGCATCCAATTGTTCGCGGGTAACGATCTTTAAGGAATGCTCTTCGCCTAGGAATAAGATTCTGTACGCCCGGCGCTTGCGACTGACGCCGAGATATTTGTAGGGGTAAGTTTCGCCGCTGACAGTAATCAGCCCGTCACGGTAACAAGTGATCGTGTAGTCAACTGATTGCAGCAAAGCGTTTAGTTTTAGAACGTCATTCGTGATCAAATCATGCTCAAGATTGTGAATATCTGTGAGCGTGTCCGGTGATGCGGTGCGCTCCAGCAATGTACATTCAGACTCCAGACTTTCTCGCTGCTGCTTTAGCTCTTGTAGCTTTTTCTGCACTTCGGGGATTAGTCCGACCTCTGCCAAGGTGTCGACAAGCGTGTTCATGCTCTTGGACAGTTCCTCAAGCTCCCCCTGCACCTCAACCAATCGTTTCTGGCTGGCGGACAGGTGCTGACGTTGTAAGCCCTCTTGCACAAAAGCGATGCTCGTCTCGACCCTCACCCATTCCAACACTTGCTTGGGGATGCTCCTATTATTTTCACAGCCGTCTGATGTCAGACGGGCACGGCTGGTGCATTGCATTACAGCGCCAGTCCCTGCCTGCTTTTTTTGAACGTTAAAGTTGCGTCCGCAAGAGCCGCACTTCACCAAACCAGTGAGAAGGTATTTCGTTGGCGCTGCGGCTTTAGGTGCGTTGCCATTGAGACGAGACTGCACGCGAAACCAAAGCTCCTTATCCACCACGGCGGGATATACGTTTGGAATGTCGTTCCAATAACCTGCGGCGGTGCGATTGCGTAGCCAGCGCTTAACTGTAGTTCCATTGATATTCGATAACTCAGGGTGCCCACCAGCCCGGATACGGTGACAAATTCGGCGTTCACCAAGGCCACTGGCATAGTCTTCAAAGGCAAGCTTAACGAATGGTGCAATTTCCTCCCGTAACTGACCATCGGTGGTAAGCCACATTGGCGTTTGTCGCTTGACACCCTTCCCTTCACTGGCTTCCCTACGGCGCTTTTCATAACTGGCATTGATCCGTCTTGATAGAGTCTCGCTGTACTGGTGGGCCTGTAGAACCTTAGCCACCAGTAGGAACAATAGGTTGTTGTTCAAGGACTGTTCGTCATACTCCTGACCATCGTCCAGGGTGATGACAGACACACCGGCACCAACGATCTCCGTAAAGATAGAAAGCATCTTCGGAGCTGGTAATCGACCCACCCTGTCTACTGCTTCAACCAGAATGCAGTCACCCTTCTGTATCAATCCTTCCTTTATACCTACCAGAAGTTGGCCTAGTTCACCTTGAAGATGTGCACCGTTGTAGCCACTACGGCCGAGGTCTTGGTAAGTCAGAGATGAGAGGAGGTAATCCGGGTGTAGCTGGAGCCACTTGGCGACCATTTCTTGCTGGCGTTCAAGGCTTGAGCCCTTAGATTGCTTACCTGATGAGAATCGAACGTAGCTAATGGCTTGAGGCATGGTGCACCCGAGAGGATCAATAGGTACTGATGATAGCATTGCCCCTACCTACTCGAAGGGCGCATGCGCCATGAGGACCATCTGGGTAACGTAGGTTTGCTGGAAGGCGGCGGCGTGCAATGGATGACTGCCGCCAAAGGCATCATCCACAGCGAGATGCCGGAGCAGGAAGAAGGCGTGATGCGCGGCTTCCAGCTGTGGCTGAACCTGCCCGGCAAGCACAAGCTCGATCCGGCCAGCTATCGGGACATTCAGCCGGCGGACATTCCACGGCTGAAAACCGCGCAAGGCGTCGAGGTGGTAGTGATCGCCGGTCTATTCGATGACGGCACCGTCAAGCAAACCGGTGCGGTACAACGGCCAGACACCGAGCCGTATTACTTTGACTTCCATCTACCGGCCGGCACCCGCATCACGCCGAAACTGCCGGATGGGCATCGGGCACTGCTTTATGTGTATGACGGCAGCGTGGAGTTGCCGGGGCAAACCCAGGGTATCGGCACCAGCAAACTGGTCCGTTTGTCGGATGAAGGCGAGCTGCAACTGAGCAGCGAGTCCGGCGCCCGAGTGCTGTTGATTGCCGGTAAACCGCTGGGTGAGCCGATCGTGCAGTACGGGCCGTTCGTGATGAATACCCGGGAGGAGATCGAACAGGCATTGCGTGATTTTCGCGATGATCGGTTGACTGCGTAGTTCTTTATCGCCTGAAAGTACGCTATCGCGAGCAAGCTCGCTCCCACATTTGATCTGCTGTGCACACAATATTTGTGTCGACGATGATCTCCTGTGGGAGCGGGCTTGTTCCGGGCGGCGTTCCGACGAAGGACGCGCCACAGTTATCAAGCCGGGATTGCAGGCTCTTCCAACCCCAAAAACCGGCACAACTCTTCGCGCTTGGCCAAGGCATCGCGGCGGCCAAGCTCGATCAACTCGCCGCAATACCCCGCCTCGAACAGCAAATAACTCAGCACCCCGGCACCGCTGGTCCTGGTCGCACCCGGCCCGCGCAAGAACAGTCGCAACGCGGCTGGCAGCTCTTGGCGATGCCGTGCGGCGATTTCATCGATCGGCTGACTCGGAGCAATCACCAACACGTCCACCGGTGCTACGCCGAGGCTACGGGCCGCAGTACTTGCCGGTAACAAGTGACTGAACTCGTTCAAGCGTTGCAACAGCTCGATGTCGCTCTCCAGGCTGTCAATGAACGTACTGTTGAGCAGGTGCCCACCAATCTGCGCCAACGAGGGTTGCTGACCGGTGTAGGTGCGCTGCAACGGATTATCGGGATCAACGCCGCGCGGGTTGCCACTGACGCCCACCACCAGCACCCTGCTCGCCCCCAGGTGCAGGGCCGGGCTGATCGGCGCCGACTGACGCACCGCACCGTCGCCGAAGTACTCGCTGCCGATCCTCACGGGCGCAAACAGCAACGGGATCGCCGAACTGGCAAGCAAATGGTCGACCGTCAATTGAGTCGGTACGCCGATACGCCGATGGCGCAGCCAGGCATCGATGCTCCGGCCACCCTGATAGAAGGTCACGGCTTGCCCGGACTCATAACCGAATGCGGTAACGGCGACTGCGTGCAATTGTTTTTGTGCGATGGCTTCATTGATGCCGGACAGCTGCAGCTTGTCGTTCAACAAATTGCGCAGCGGTGAGCTGTTGACCAGCGCCACCGGTACTTTTGCGCCAATCCCCAACAGGCTGTGGCTGACAAACCGAGTCGCCTGGCTGATGACTCCCGGCCAATCGCTACGTAACACCAGGTCGCTGCGAAAGCCCTGCCAGAACGCGGTCAACCGCTGGATGGCCGCGGTAAAGTCCATCGCCCCGCTGGCCAGGCTGACCGCATTGATCGCTCCCGCCGAAGTGCCGACGATCACCGGAAACGGATTGTCGGAACCTGCCGGCAGCAGCTCGGCTATCGCTGCCAGCACCCCGACCTGATACGCCGCCCGAGCCCCGCCGCCGGAAAGAATCAAGCCTGTAACCGGCTCAGCTGAACTCATCGCAACACTCCATGGTGCTTGGGGCTTTTCTAATCTGACGAAACGGATTCAACCACGCTTGGCATACAATTTCGGCTCGCCGGGCGGACGGCTCTTGAAACGCCGATGAGTCCAGAGGTATTGCTCAGGACAATTGCGCACGCAACTTTCAACCCACTGGTTGATCCGGATGCAGTCAGCCTCGTCGCTTTCACCCGGAAAGTCGTTCAGCGGCGCATGGATCACCAGACGGTAACCACTGCCGTCGGCCAGGCGTTCCTGGGTGAACGGCACCACCAGCGCCTTGCCCAGCTTGGCAAACTTGCTGGTAGCGGGAACGGTTGCCGCCAGAATCCCGAACAACGGCACGAAGATACTTTGCTTGGCGCCGTAGTCCTGATCTGGCGCATACCAGATGGCCCGGCCAGCGCGCAGCAACTTGAGCATACCGCGTACGTCATCGCGCTCTACCGCCAGCGAGTCGAGATTATGCCGCTCACGACCGCGCCGTTGAATGTAATCGAACAGCGGGTTTTTATGCTCGCGGTACATGCCGTCGATGGTGTGCTGCTGGCCGAGCAGCGCCGCGCCGATTTCCAGCGTGGTGAAGTGCAACGCCATCAGGATCACACCCTTGCCATCGCGTTGAGCCTGTTTGAGGTGCTCCAGCCCTTCGACATGGGCCAGGCGTGCCAGGCGCGCGCGGGACCACCACCAGCTCATGGCCATCTCGAAGAAGGCAATACCGGTCGAGGCGAAGTTTTCCTTGAGCAGACGCTTGCGCTCGGCAGGTGTTTTTTCCGGGAAACACAGTTCCAGGTTGCGTTTGGCAATGCGCCGACGATCGGTGGCAACCCGATACATCCCGCTACCCAGCAGGCGACCAATGCGCAGCAGCAGCGGATACGGCAACTGAACGACCAGCCACAACAGCCCTAGACCGCACCATAGCAGCCAAAAACGCGGATGAAAAAATGCAGCTCGAAATTGCGGGCGATCCATTAACGATTCCGGACAGACAACAAGGTCGCGCATTCTACATCGGTTCGACCCGGCTTGCGGCTTACGGGCGTTCTCGTTATAAGTCTCGGCACTTTTAGTGACAAGCCGTTTTATGCCGACCATGAGCCAAACCGAACCGCTAGACCAAGATCCCGTGTTCCAGTTGAAGGGCAGCATGCTCGCCATTACGGTGCTGGAACTGGCCCGCAATGACCTCGAAAGCCTCGACCGACAGCTGGCTGCGAAGGTCGCCCTGGCGCCTAATTTTTTCAGCAATGCGCCGCTGGTGCTGGCCCTGGACAAACTCCCGGCCACTGAAGGCGCGGTCGACCTGCCTGCGCTGATGCGTGTTTGCCGACACCATGGCTTGCGCACGCTGGCCATCCGCGCCAGTCGCATCGAAGACATCGCCGCCGCCATTGCCGTCGACCTGCCGGTGCTGCCGCCGTCTGGCGCGCGCGAGCGAGCACTGGACCCGCACGAAGGCGAAGTCAGGAAAAAACCGGAAAAACCGCCTGAACCGACCATCAAACCGACCCGAATAATCACTTCGCCAGTACGTGGTGGCCAGCAGATTTATGCCCAAGGTGGCGATTTGGTAGTGGTTTCCTCGGTCAGCCCGGGGGCGGAACTTCTCGCCGATGGCAACATCCATGTATACGGACCGATGCGCGGTCGTGCGCTGGCCGGTGTAAAGGGTGACTCCAAGGCACGGATTTTCTGTCAGCAATTGAGCGCTGAACTACTCTCTATCGCCGGTCATTACAAGGTTTCCGAAGATCTGCGCCGCGATCCGCTGTGGGGGGCCGGTGTACAAGTCAGCCTGTCGGGTGACGTGTTGAACATCATTCGGCTTTAACGGATACTGCCGCATTTTCCAAGCATCTCTAAAACGTAGCGAAAACGGCTCAAACGAAGTAGGAAAAAGGCACAAGGCAGCGTTTACCCGAGGTAAACCCCGCCGAACACCGGATTCCAGCCAAGGCTGTCCGACTGCAGTAGTTTTCAGGAGATGTTTTTCAGGGGCTAAAAGTCCTTTTTCCTTAGGGGTGAAACACCTTGGCCAAGATTCTCGTGGTTACATCCGGCAAGGGTGGTGTGGGTAAGACCACCACCAGCGCCGCTATCGGTACCGGCCTCGCTCTGCGCGGTCACAAAACAGTCATCGTCGACTTCGACGTCGGCCTGCGTAACCTCGACCTGATCATGGGTTGCGAGCGTCGCGTGGTGTACGACTTCGTTAACGTGGTCAATGGCGAAGCCAACCTGCAACAAGCCCTGATCAAAGACAAGCGCCTGGAAAACCTCTACGTGTTGGCTGCCAGTCAGACCCGCGACAAAGACGCGCTGACCGTAGAAGGCGTGGAAAAAGTGCTCATGGCACTTAAAGAAGACTTCGAATTCGTGGTCTGCGATTCTCCGGCGGGCATCGAGAAAGGCGCCCACCTGGCCATGTATTTCGCTGACGAAGCGATTGTCGTGACCAACCCGGAAGTCTCCTCGGTTCGTGACTCGGACCGCATGCTTGGCCTGCTGGCCAGCAAGTCGCGTCGCGCCGAGAACGGCGAAGACCCGATCAAGGAACACCTGTTGCTGACCCGCTACAACCCAGAGCGCGTAAGCAACGGCGAAATGCTCGGCGTCGAAGACGTCAAAGAGATTCTGGCGGTCACCCTGCTGGGTGTGATTCCGGAATCGCAAGCCGTACTCAAGGCTTCCAACCAAGGCGTGCCAGTGATTCTCGACGACCAGAGCGACGCCGGTCAGGCGTACAGCGATGCCGTCGATCGTCTGCTGGGCAAAACCGTGCAACACCGGTTCCTTGACGTTGAGAAGAAGGGATTCTTCGAGCGCCTGTTTGGAGGTAGATAATGAATCTTTTTGACTTCTTTCGTGCCAACAAAAAAGTAAGCACCGCGTCGGTAGCGAAAGAGCGTCTACAGATCATCGTGGCGCATGAACGCGGCCAGCGCAGTACCCCTGATTACTTGCCGGCCTTGCAGAAGGAACTGGTCGAGGTGATCCGCAAGTACGTCAATATCGGGTCCGATGACGTGCACGTCGCACTGGAAAACCAGGGCAGCTGCTCGATTCTGGAACTCAATATCACCCTGCCTGATCGCTGAGTCGATCCGGCTGGAGCCACGGCGGCTCAGGTCCTTTCCAGCAACGGAGAGGACCTGAGCCGCCGTTGGCGTTTGTTACGAGGCTGTTTTAATGCCGCTGTCGAATATCCGCATCATCTATCAGGACGCCGCCGTACTGGTGGTGGACAAGCCTACCCTGTTGCTCTCCGTGCCCGGTCGCGCCGATGACAACAAGGACTGCCTGATCACCCGCCTGCAAGAAAACGGCTACCCGGAAGCGCGCATCGTCCATCGACTGGACTGGGAAACCTCCGGGATCATCCTGCTGGCCCGCGACCCCGATACCCATCGCGAGCTGTCTCGGCAGTTTCACGACCGCGAAACCGAAAAAGCCTACACCGCACTGTGCTGGGGCCAGCCGGAACTGGACAGCGGCAGCATTGATTTGCCGTTGCGCTACGACCCGCCGACCAAACCCCGCCACGTGGTGGACCATGAATTCGGCAAGCATGCGCTGACCTTCTGGCGCGTGCTGGAACGTTGCGGCGACTGGTGCCGGGTGGAACTGACGCCGATTACCGGCCGCTCGCATCAGTTGCGCGTGCACATGCTCTCCATCGGTCATCCGTTGCTGGGTGATGGGCTTTACGCTCACCCGCAAGCCCTGGCTGCCTGGCCGCGCCTGTGCCTGCACGCCAGCATGCTCAGCTTCACCCACCCGCAAAGTGGCGAACGCTTGCGCTTCGAGTGCCCGGCACCGTTTTGAACACTAATGAGCAGCCCGTCGCAGCAGCCATCGATAATCGTAAGGACATGGAACCGGTGACGCATAAAGCCCCCGACTCAACCGCTCTCGCAAAAGCGCCGCAACAGCTGCTGTACCTGGTGTATGGCGACCAGGACGTTTACCGCAGAGAAGCCAAATTCAGTATTCTGACCGCTTTGTCGCAGCTCAGGAAAGGCGAGTCCCTGTGCATCAGGATCTTTACCGACAGACCTGAAGACTATGCCGGCTGGCCCGTTGAAACCCTGGCCCTGAATCAGCAGACCTTGACCTCATGGCAAGGCGAGAACGGTTACCACCATCGCCGCAAGGCCTGTGCCATTGCTGCCGGGCTGAAGCTGGCCGAAAGAACCCTGTTCGTTGATACCGACACGCTGTTCCTCGAAAACCCCAATCTGATCCTCAAACGAATTCAGCCTCAGCAGTATCTGATGGATCGTTTCGAGTATGACTGGAGCTACGTCTGCAAACGCCCGGACTACGTGAAGCTCGGCACGTGCCTGCAGGCCCATGGCATCAGCTCCGACAACAGTTTCAAGCTTTACAACAGTGGTCTGTGCGGCGTCACGGACAGCGATACGCCGTTACTGGAAGAGACGATCAAGCTGATCGACGAATGGACTCAAGGCTCGTTCGATATCCATACAATCGAACAAATTGCCCTGTCATTCGCCATCCGCGACAAACCCGTGCAGGAGGCGAAGCAGTTCATCTACCACTACTTTGCCGAAAAAAGATTCTTTCATGCCATGCAAAAGCACTTCTTTGCCCGGCATGGCGAACAGTTCCGCCCGCAGTTGCTCGAGCTTTGCCACGAGGTCCCTCGCAGCAAACCGTTCCCTTCAGCCTGGCGGCGCCTGCAAATCAAATGGAAACTGCGCAATAAGCGTGGAAACTTGAGGAAAGTCGCTCGCGATCTTCTGTACGGAAGTGCCGCGCCCAATCACCCGTATTACGCGGTCTGTCGACATGAGTGGTGGGAAAGCGCGTCTCGGGAAATTCTGCGCTGGGACGAGAGCCAAAAGAGAAAGCTCTTGTCACTGAGCCAGGACCACTGGCCGAAACAATTGCCCAAGCCAGCAAAACCGGAAGATGAGCAAGCAATCATTGCGTATCTGCAAACGCGACTATCCGAGTAGAACTAGCGAGCCTGCCTCATAACAGTGCCATCAAAGCACTTGCCCAATGCCCCGAGCCAATACGTTAAACTCGCGGCACTGCTGTCTGGAGCTACTTATGCGCGAAGAGTTGAACCAAGGCCTGATCGACTTCCTCAAGGCCTCCCCTACCCCATTCCATGCCACCGCCAGCCTTGTTCAGCGTCTGGAAGCGGCGGGTTATCAGCGCCTTGACGAGCGCGAGCCCTGGGCCACCGAAGCCAATGGTCGCTACTACGTCACGCGCAACGACTCCTCGATCGTTGCCATCAAGATGGGCCGCAATTCCCCACTGTACGATGGCATCCGCCTGGTCGGCGCTCACACCGACAGCCCATGCCTGCGGGTCAAGCCACAACCTGAACTGCAACGTCAGGGTTTCTGGCAGTTGGGCGTCGAAGTCTATGGCGGCGCATTGCTCGCGCCCTGGTTTGACCGTGACCTGTCGCTGGCCGGTCGCGTGACCTTTCGCCGCGACGGCAAGGTCGAAAGCCAGCTGATCGACTTCAAGGCACCGATCGCCACCATTCCCAACCTGGCCATTCACCTCAACCGTGAAGCCAACATGGGCTGGGCGATCAACGCACAGACCGAACTGCCGCCGATCCTCGCGCAATTTGCCGGTGACGAGCGAGTGGACTTCCGCGCCGTGCTCACCGATCAATTGGCTCGCGAACACGGTCTTAACGCCGACGTGGTACTCGATTACGAGCTGAGCTTCTACGACACCCAAAGTGCTGCCGTCATCGGCCTGCATGGCGACTTCATTGCCGGTGCGCGCCTGGACAACCTGCTGTCGTGCTACGCCGGCCTGCAAGCCTTGCTGACAGCAGAAACCGATGAAACGTGTGTGCTGGTGTGCAACGACCACGAAGAAGTCGGCTCCTGCTCGGCCTGCGGTGCCGACGGCCCGATGCTCGAACAAACCCTGCGTCGTCTGCTGCCTGAGGGTGACGAGTTCGTCCGCACCATTCAGAAATCGCTGCTGGTCTCGGCCGACAACGCCCACGGCGTACACCCCAACTACGCCGACAAGCACGACGCCAACCACGGCCCGAAACTCAATGCCGGTCCGGTGATCAAGGTCAACAGCAACCAGCGCTACGCCACCAATAGCGAAACCGCAGGGTTCTTCCGTCATCTGTGCATGGCCGAAGAAGTTCCGGTGCAAAGCTTCGTGGTGCGCAGCGACATGGGCTGTGGCTCGACCATCGGCCCGATCACCGCCAGCCATTTGGGCGTGCGTACCGTGGACATCGGCCTGCCGACGTTTGCCATGCACTCGATCCGCGAACTGTGTGGCAGCCATGACCTGGCGCACCTGGTCAAGGTGCTGAGCGCTTTCTACGCGTGCCGCGAGTTGCCGTAATCACCTGAAAAGATCGCAGCCTGCGGCAGCTCCTACACTGAATACAAGCGCTGTAGGAGCTGGCGAAGCCTGCGATCTTTTCAAAATCACCACCGAGTCATTTCTGATCCTCATCAACCCACGTCGCACAAAAGCCACCTAGACTTACATCACCATCCCCGACAAGGCTGTCGTCATGATCTCGATGTCTGTGTTCAACTCCATGCTCATTCCGATTCTCTCGGGAATGATCCTGCTGGCCATCGGCTTCAATTTTCGTGACAAGAACGCCGGGGTGCTCTCGATGTGGATCGGCATGCTGCTGATCCTCGCCACCGTGATTTACAAAATCCTCGCCAAGCTCAACGAATAAAAGAACTCACTGCGCTCGCATTGGTTTTGCCTCGCTCGTACACTCGCTCGACCTGTACCCGTTGAGGTTGACCGCCTAGTGTTCGCTCGTCTTTTTGCCCTGCCGTCTACGCTGTTCATCTGCCTGTTGATGCTGCTTCCTATGGCGCCTGCTCAGGCTGTCGGCCTGCCGAGCCTGCTCAACGGCGCACCAAAAGCCCAACCGGAAGCGACCGCACCGCTGGGACAATCGCTGGACGAAGTGATCAAATCGCTGGAAAACGATCAGCAACGAGCCAGATTGCTGGCTGACCTGAAGAAACTGCGCGACGTCAGCAAAAAAGCCCAGACACCCACCGAAGAAGGCGTACTCGGCTTGATCGGAGGCACCCTGGCCAGCCTCGAAAAACAGTTTTCCGGTGCCGACAGCCCGCTCACTCGCTGGTCCGATGAGTTCGACCTGGCCAAGGACGAGCTCAGCGCGCTGATGCTGCCGGCCAGCGAATGGCTGCCGATGCTCTTTGCCTTCGCCCTGATCCTGATGCTCTGGAGCCTGCTCGCCGCTGCACTGATCTGGCTCGGTCATCGCGTCCGAACGCGCTTCGGCCTGACCGAAGAACTGCCACAACACCCCAAGACCTGGGACATGCTGCGCTTTGCCCTGCGTAAACTCGGCCCCTGGCTGATCGCGCTGCTGATTACCGTCTACATGAGCTACGCCTTGCCATCATCGCTGGGTAAATACCTCGCCATGGTGCTGGCCTATGCACTGGTGGTCGGCACCTGCTTCTCGGCGATCTGCGTGATCGCGTTCTCCGTGCTCGACGGCCCGCACCGCCATCGCGCCCTGTACATCCTCCGGCACCAGGCCTTTCGCCCACTCTGGCTGATCGGCAGTTTTGCGGCCTTCGGCGAAGCCTTGAACGACCCGCGGCTGGTCACCAGCCTCGGGATTCACCTGGCCCACATCACCGCGACCATCGCCAATGTGCTGGCAGCGATTTTCACCGGACTGTTCATTCTGCGATTCCGCCGGCCCATTGCCCACCTGATCCGCAACCAGCCGCTGTCGCGGCGACTGACCCGTCGTGCGTTGAGCGACACGATCGAGATTCTTGGGACCTTCTGGTTCTTGCCTGCACTGGTGCTGGTGGGAATCTCGCTGTTCGCCACCTTCGTCTCCGCCGGCGACACCAGCACCGCGCTGCGCCAATCACTGATCTGCACCGTGTTGCTGGTGTTGTGCATGGTCATCAACGGCCTGGTCCGCCGCCACGCTCTCAAGCCGCAACGCGGGGCAAAGCGTCATGCGCTGTATTCTGAGCGCCTGAAGAACTTCTTCTATACCCTCGCGCATCTGGCGGTGTGGCTGGTGTTCATCGAATTGGGCTTGCGGGTCTGGGGCATGTCGCTGATCCGCTTCACCGAAGGTGAAGGCCATGAAGTCAGCGTCAAACTGTTCAGCCTGGGCGGTACGCTGATTTTCGCGTGGCTGATCTGGATCCTCAGCGACACCGCCGTGCACCACGCCCTTACCCGCTCACGCAAAGGCCAAGCCAATGCGCGGGCGCAAACCATGATGCCGCTGATTCGCAACGTGCTGTTCGTGGCGATCTTCATCATCGGGCTGATCGTCGCCCTGGCTAACATGGGCATGAACGTCACGCCGCTGCTGGCAGGTGCCGGTGTGATCGGCCTGGCCATCGGTTTCGGCGCGCAGTCGCTGGTTGCCGACCTGATCACCGGGCTGTTCATCATCATTGAAGACTCGCTGGCCATCGACGACTACGTGGACGTCGGCGGCCACTTGGGAACCGTCGAAGGCCTGACCATCCGTACCGTTCGCCTGCGGGACATCGACGGCATCGTGCACACCATTCCGTTCAGTGAAATCAAAAGCATCAAGAACTACTCGCGGGAATTCGGCTACGCGATCTTCCGCGTGGCAGTGCCGTACAACATGGAAATCGATGACGCAATCAAATTGATGCGCGACGTCGGCCAGAAAATGCGCACCGACCCGATACAACGTCGCAACATCTGGTCGCCGCTGGAAATCCAGGGCGTCGAGAGTTTCGAATCCGGCAGCGCGATTCTGCGCGCACGGTTCAAGACCGCGCCGATCAAACAATGGGAAGTCTCAAGAGCGTTCAACCTGTCACTCAAACGCCATCTGGATGAAGCAGGACTGGATCTGGCGACGCCGCGCATGAGCATTCAAGTAGTGACAGCAGCTGGCGGTCTAGAAAAGGAATAACGCAAAAAGCAGACGCGGAGCATCCAGGGCTGCATTACCACGCAGAGCGTGGGAACGATCTAAAGCCGTTCGCGCTCTTACCACTCAGGCCGGCCGGCAGGCCGCCGTGCTTTGCTTTTGATCCACCCGCCCCTTCGGAAGGCCGAGCGCAGGTGTTCATCAGGGGGTGGGCGCGCAGCGCCGTACGGCGCAGCCGGACACATCGAGAGGAGGTCGTCGCGCAGCAGACCGTAGGCGATGCCCCCTGATGAGCACCGGAGAGAGGGAACGCCGAGCCTAAGCGAGGTGCCGTACGCTTGGGGCGAAGCGTTTTGGTTCCTTTTTGGCGTTTGAAAAAGGGACTCGCCGTCAGGGCGAAACCCTAAGCCGCCGTTACCGCAGGAATGGATATGTACACCTGCAAGAGAAGGGTCGGCTATCAGGCCGCCATCGCGAGCAAGCTCGGCTCCCACAACTGCGGGAGCAGTTTCAGACCACATCCACCCCGACATGAATCGCATCATGCCGCCAAAACTCCAGATCACAATCGATCAACCGCCCATGCTGATCATAATTGACCCGCGCAATCCGCAATCCCGGACTGCCCACGGACACCCGAAGTGCGGCCGCAGCGTCCACCGATAACGCCGTCGGCACAATCTCGAAGCGCACCCGCCCATAGTGCAAATCATAATGCCGCGCATACAATTCGGTAATCGACTGATTAAGATCGAACGCCAGAATCCCCGGAAAAAACTGCGGATTCAAATAGTGCTCAACATACAAAACCAGCCGCCCATCAATGCGCCTTGAACGGCAGATCTGAATCACACTCGACAACGCCGGCAGCTGCAACCAGGCACACACCGCCGCTGACGCCGGTTGCAACCGCGCCGAAATTACCTCGGTCGACGGCACCCGCCCCTGCGCACTGACCATCGCGTGAAAGTGGCTGCGTTGCATCAGGTTGTACGCCAGACGCGGTGGCGAGACGAACCAGCCGCGCCGCTCCTCGCGATAAATCTGCCCTTGGGCTTCGAGCTGCAACAACGCCTCACGCACGGTGATCCGTGTGGTCCCGAACAACTCACTGAGTTTGCGCTCGGCCGGCAGCTTGCTCGCGGGTGCCAGCAGACCGTGGTCGATCTGCTCCTGGAGCACCTGACCGATGGCTGTCACCGCTTTCGTTGCCTCTTCACGCATCAACGTTACCTATCTGGACTAGACCAGCACTGTTTCGGGGCAGGACTGCGCCAAAAAACGCGTCCTGAAACGTATTGCAAGCCTAGGCAATACATATGACTGATCGATGACAAAGCCGCCGAACGGCTGATCCAGACCATTGCAAATAAGCGGCCAAGTCCTTGCAAACCGGCCTTCTGGTCATGGTCTACGCTTACTTCGCAGCCACCACTACCGAGCGAAAAGAATGCGAGCGCGCCTGATACCGACATCAAAGTGTCATCCAGCTCACCTAAATTGGCTCAGGTATTGCTGACCTAGACCAACCCAACCGCAAACGTAGATAAAAAGCGCAGCGTTGAATACGCCCAAAGGAGCTTCGGATGAAACAGCTTTTCCTGGCATCACTGTTAGGCTCGACCATCGCCATGTGCACCGCAGCCATGGCGGCTGATACCGATTTAAAAGCCTTGGAAGCCGCTGCGAAAGCGGAAGGCGCCGTCAACAGCGTCGGCATGCCCGATGACTGGGCCAACTGGAAAGGTACCTGGGAAGACCTGGCCAAAAACTACGGCCTCAAGCACATCGACACCGACATGAGCTCGGCCCAGGAAGTCGCCAAGTTCGCCGCCGAAAAAGACAACGCCAGTGCTGACATCGGCGACGTCGGCGCCGCCTTCGGCCCGATCGCAGTCAAGCAAGGCGTGGTTCAACCGTACAAGCCAAGCACCTGGGCGCAGGTTCCGGACTGGGCCAAGGACAAGGACGGTAACTGGGCACTGGCCTACACCGGCACCATCGCGTTTATCGTCAACAAGAAGCTGCTCCACGGCTCCGAAGCCCCGACAAAGTGGGCTGACCTGAAAACCGGTAAGTACAAGGTGTCCATCGGTGACGTGAGCACCGCTGCACAAGCCGCCAACGGTGTATTGGCCGCCGCCATCGCCAACGGTGGTGATGAAAAGAATATTCAGCCAGCACTGCTGATGTTCGCCGAGATCGCCAAGCAAGGTCGCCTGTCGCTGGCCAACCCGACCATTTCCACCATGGAAAAGGGTGAAGTCGAAGTCGGTGTGGTCTGGGACTTCAACGGCCTGAGCTATAAAGCCAAGATGGTCAACCCGGATGACTACGTCGTGCTGATCCCGTCCGATGGTTCGGTGAAGTCCGGCTACACCACCATCATCAACAAATACGCCAAGCACCCGAACGCCGCAAAACTGGCCCGCGAGTACATCTTCAGCGATGCCGGCCAAATCAATCTGGCGCGCGGTAACGCCCGTCCGATTCGTGCTGAAACGGGCCTGAAACTACCTGCTGATGTCGCGAAAAACCTGATCCCGGCAGCGCAATACGAAGCCGCCAAGCCCAAGCCGATCACCGACGCCGATGCCTGGGAAAAAACCTCCAAGGCCCTGCCGCAGAAGTGGCAGGAAGAAGTCATCATCAATATGCAATAACGCTGTAGCTCCCCACGGGGTGTTCTGATGAGAATCCCTGTGGGAGCGAGCAGACTCGCTCCCACAGTAGATTGAGTTGAATTCAAGATTTCTGTTTTTCGGAGTCCCCTCCCCCATGAAGCACAACGTCATCCTTGTGGTGCTCGACGGCCTGAACTACGAGGTTGCGCGGCATGCCATGGGGCATTTGCAGGCCTACGTAAACGCCAGACGCGCAGCACTCTACAAACTCGAATGCGAACTGCCGTCCCTGTCGCGCCCGCTCTACGAATGCATCCTGACCGGCGTCACACCGATCGATAGCGGTATCGTCCACAACAACGTGTCACGCCTGTCCAACCAGCGCAGCGTGTTCCACTACGCCACCGCCGCCGGGCTTAGCACCGCGGCTGCGGCCTACCATTGGGTCAGCGAACTGTATAACCGTTCGCCATTCATGGCTGCCCGCGACCGCCACACCGACAACATTGAACTGCCGATCCAGCACGCGCATTTCTACTGGTCCGATCACTACCCCGACTCGCACCTGTTCGCCGACGCCGAGAACCTGCGTCTGCGCCATGCACCGAACTTTCTGCTGGTTCACCCCATGAACATCGACGACGCCGGGCACAAGCACGGCCTCGGCACTGCGCAATACCGCAACAGCGCCCGCTCGGCCGACATCATTCTCGCCGACTACCTGCAAGGCTGGCTCGACGCCGGCTATCAGGTGCTGGTGACCGCCGACCACGGCATGAACAACGACCGTTCCCACAACGGCCTGCTGCCCGAAGAACGTGAAGTACCGCTGTTCGTCATCGGTGATGCCTTCAGCTTCAATCCCGACGCAGCCCCGAAACAAACTGAACTGTGTGGCACTGTCTGCGAATTGCTGGGTGTTGCCCACGACAAACCTGTGTGTCGGGAGCTGCTCAAGTGAATTCAATCACCCGTGGCAAGTGGCTGGCGGCGTTATGCCTGGTGCCCTTCGCTATTTTCTTTATCGTGTTCCAGATCGCCCCGCTGTGCTGGGTGCTGATCAACAGTGTGCAATCGGAAGAGTTCGGTTGGGGCCTGGCCAACTTCAACAAGATCTTCAGCTCGAAGTTCTACATGCAGGCGATCCAGTACAGCCTCGAGATCAGCTTCTGGTCCAGCGTGTTCGGCATCGTCATCGCAATCCTCGGCAGTTACTCGCTGCGCCGGGTCGATTCGAAGCTGCGCAACTTCGTCAACGCCTTCGCCAACATGACGAGTAACTTCGCCGGTGTCCCGCTGGCCTTTGCGTTCATCATCCTGCTGGGGTTCAACGGCAGTTTCACCATCATGCTCAAGCAGGCCGGGATTATTCAGGACTTCAACCTGTACTCGAAAACCGGGTTGATCATCCTCTACACCTACTTCCAGATTCCCCTCGGAGTGTTGCTGCTATACCCGGCATTCGACGCCCTGCGTGAAGACTGGCGCGAATCGGCGTCCCTGCTCGGCGCCAATGGCTGGCAGTTCTGGCGACACATCGGCTTGCCAGTACTGACCCCGGCCTTGCTCGGCACCTTCGTGATCCTGCTGGCCAACGCCCTCGGCGCCTATGCCACGGTCTATGCCCTGACCACCGGTAACTTCAACGTGCTGCCAATCCGCATCGCGGCGATGGTTTCGGGCGACATTTCCCTGGACCCGAACATGGCCAGTGCCCTGGCCGTTGTGCTGGTGACGTTGATGACCCTGGTGACCGTGGTCCATCAGTTGCTGTTGAAGAGGAGCTACCATGTCTCGCGCTGAACTGGGCCCCGTCGGTGTCTATCACCGGGTCGTGGTTTATCTGTTGTTCGCCATTCTGTTGCTGCCGCTGGCCGGGACGCTGATCTACTCGATTGCCAGCAGTTGGTCTGCCACCGTCCTGCCCAGCGGCTTTACTTTCAAGTGGTACATCCAGCTGTGGAGCGACCCGCGTTTTCTCAACGCCTTTGGCCAGTCACTGCTGGTCTGCGTGGGTGCGCTGATTCTGTCGGTGGTGCTGATTCTGCCACTGCTGTTCGTGGTGCATTACCACTTCCCGAAACTCGACGCGCTGATGAACATCCTGATCCTGCTGCCGTTCGCAGTGCCACCCGTAGTGTCTTCGGTGGGGTTGTTGCAGCTCTACGGTTCGGGACCGTTCGCGATGGTCGGTACGCCGTGGATTCTGGTCGGTTGCTACTTCACCGTGGCGCTGCCGTTCATGTACCGGGCGATCACCAACAACCTGCAAGCGATCAACCTGAGCGACCTGATGGACTCCGCCCAACTGCTCGGTGCCAGCACCTGGCAAGCAGCGTTCCTGGTGGTGCTGCCGAACCTGCGCAAAGGTTTGATGGTCGCGTTGCTGCTGTCGTTCTCGTTCCTTTTCGGTGAGTTCGTATTCGCCAACATCCTCGTCGGCACGCGTTATGAAACCCTGCAGGTCTACCTCAATAACATGCGTAACAGCAGCGGTCACTTCACCAGCGCGCTGGTGATTTCCTACTTTTTCTTTGTGCTGGTTCTGACCTGGGCTGCCAATATCTTGAACAAGGACAAAAGCCAATGAGCTATGTCAGCGTCCAACACCTGCAAAAAAGCTACTCGCAAACAGGCTCCGCCGGCACTCCGGTGTTCAGCGACATCAACTGCGAAATCCAGAAAGGCGAGTTCGTCACCCTGCTCGGCCCGTCCGGTTGCGGCAAGTCGACCCTGCTGCGCTGCATCGCCGGGCTGACCGCCGTGGATGGCGGCAAGATCCTGCTCGACGGCCATGACCTGGTGCCGCTGAGCCCGCAGAAACGCGGAATCGGCATGGTATTCCAAAGTTATGCACTGTTCCCCAACATGACCGTGGAGCAGAACGTCGCCTTCGGTTTGCGCATGCAGAAGGTCAACGCCGACGACAGCCGCAAGCGCGTGCTCGAAGTGTTGCAATTGGTGGAACTGACCGACTTTGCCAGCCGCTATCCGCATCAACTGTCTGGCGGCCAATGCCAGCGCGTGGCCCTCGCCCGCTCGCTGGTGACCCGACCGCGCCTGCTGCTGCTCGATGAACCGCTGTCGGCGCTGGACGCACGGATCCGCAAACACCTGCGTGAGCAGATCCGGCAGATCCAGCGCGAGCTGGGGCTGACCACGATTTTCGTGACGCACGATCAGGAAGAAGCCCTGACCATGTCCGACCGGATCTTCCTGATGAACCAGGGCAAGATCGTCCAGAGCGGCGACGCTGAAAC
Organism: Pseudomonas brassicacearum; assembly: GCF_003732175.1. Lineage (GTDB taxonomy): Bacteria > Pseudomonadota > Gammaproteobacteria > Pseudomonadales > Pseudomonadaceae > Aquipseudomonas > Aquipseudomonas brassicacearum_G. Next base: position 147,745 of record NZ_MOBI01000001.1, on the reverse strand, counting down.
CCTCTACACCGCACCGGTCGATGTGTTTGCCGCCGGCTTCATCGGCAACTACAACCTGCTCGACGCCGCCAGCGCCAGCAGGCTGCTGCAACGCCCGATCAATGGCCGCATCGCGATTCGCCCGGAAGCCATCGAGCTGAGTCGCAATGGCGAGCCGGACGCGCTTATCCGCAGCCACAGCCTGCTGGGCAACGTGATCCGCTATCGGGTCGAGGCTCGCGGCGTTGAACTGGTGGTGGACGTACTGAACCGTTCGGCGGCTGACCTGCATGCCGATGGTCAACGTCTGGCACTTTCCATCGATCCGACAGCCCTGTGTGAGGTAGCCTGATGTTTTCGCTGTGCACACTGATGTTAAAGAGAGAGCTGCGCTGATGGCCTTGGCAATTTTTGATCTGGATGAAACCCTGATCCACGGCGACTGCGCCTCGCTGTGGAGCGAGCAGATGGTCCGCCTCGGTTGGGTCGACGGCGAATCGTTCCTGCGCCGCGACAAGGAATTGATGGATTCCTACGGCAGGGGCCACCTGGCCATGGAGGACTACATGGCCTTCAGCCTGGAACCGATGGCCGGACGCACCCCGGAAGAAGTCGAGCACCTTGTGGCGCCGTGGGTCGAGGACGTGATCGAACCGATCATCTTCAGTGACGCCTGCAAAGCCATCGCCGAGCATCGCAAGGCTGGCGACCGGATTCTGGTGATCTCCGCCTCCGGCACGCACCTGGTCAAACCCATCGCCGAACGCCTGGGCATCGATGAGATTCTTGGCATCGAGCTGGAAGTGAAGCATGGGGTTTATAGCGGCAATACGGTTGGCACCCTGACCTATCGCGAAGGCAAGATCACTCGCTTACTGGAATGGCTGGACGCCGAAGAGGAGAACCTTGAAGGCGCAAGTTTCTATTCGGACTCACGCAACGATCTGCCGTTGCTGATCAAAGTCGACTATCCGCATGTGGTCAATCCGGATCCGGTGCTGCTCGAACATGCCGAAAAGGCCGGTTGGCCGATCCACATCTGGAAGTAACCGAGAACCATTGTGGGAGCGAGCCTGCTCGCGATGAACGATAACGCGGTCTCACAGGTAGACCGCGTCGCCTGAATCGCGAGCAGGCTCGCTCCCACAGGTTCAGTGAAGCCCTTTAGTTCAGGCTTTCGTCAATCACCAGCACCAACTTGCCCGACACCCGATTAGTCGCAAGCTCGGCGAATGCCGCTTCAGCGTCCTTGATCGGGAAGGTCCTGGCCAGTTGCGGGCTCAGGCGCCCTTCGGCGAACAGCGACCAGACATGCAGGCGTAGGTCACTCAACAGATCGGCCTTGAACTGATCGTCGCGGCTGCGCAGGGTCGAACCCAACAGTTGAATCCGTTTGGCCAGCACCTGCGCCAGATCCAGCGGCGCTTCACGGCCGCCCATCAAGCCGATCAACACCCAACGACCGTCGAGCGCCAGTAACTTCAGGTTCAGCGCGGCATAGTTGGCGCCGACCGGGTCGAGGATCACATCGAACGGTCCCAGGTCACGCAAACCGTCCAGCCCATCAGTGCGCACCACCCCGCCTTGCGCACCCAGCGCTTCGCAGTAGGCCAGCCGATCCGCCGAACCGACGCTGACCCAACACGGGTTGCCGAACGCCTTGCATAGCTGAATGGCAGCTGAACCAACCCCACTTGCCCCGGCGTGCAGGAGAACTTTCTCACCCGGTTTGAGCGCAGCCAATTGGAATAAATTCAGCCAGGCGGTGCTGTAGACCTCGGGCAACGCTGCCGCTTCGACCAGCGACAAACCTTCAGGCGCAGGCAATACATGACGGCCATCGACCACCACTTCTTCGGCCATCCCGCCGCCCGCCAGCAGTGCGCAGACCCGGTCTCCGACCTGCCAGGACGACCCTGCGCCGACCTCGCTGATCACGCCTGAACACTCAAGGCCCAGCACCTGACTGGCTCCCGGTGGTGGCGGATAGAGCCCTGCCTTCTGCAATAAATCAGCTCGATTGAGGCCCGCTGCCGCCACTCGAATGCGAACTTGTCCTACGTCACACGTCGGACTGGGCTCTTCAACCCACTCCACTCGACCTTCAACGCCTTGCAATGCTTTCACAGTGCCTCCATAGTGAGTCTGGACTGAGCCCGATGCTGTAGCGCCGGGTTTTTTGCATTATGCGACCGGCCCAAGGTCGTACGAAAACTCACCGAGTGATGATCAGGCTGTTTCAACCCAGCATGATCGATGCGAGAGCAGTTTGCGTAGAGCCTTGTGGAACCGGCGACTTTAAAGACGGCCTAATATGCGTTATCAATTGCCCCCGCGTCGAATCAGCATGAAGCATTTGTTCCCCAGCACCGCACTCGCGCTTTTCATTGGCCTGGGCAGCTTGTCGCTGTCGCCCACTACGTTCGCAGCCAATAGCTGGGACAACCTTCAGCCCGATCGTGACGAGGTGATTGCCAGCCTTAACGTCGTCGAGTTGCTCAAGCGCCACCATTACAGCAAGCCGCCGCTCGATAACGCGCGTTCCGCGATCATCTACGACAGCTACCTGAAGCTGCTCGATCCGTCGCGCAGTTATTTCATGGCCAGCGACATTGCCGAATTCGACAAATGGAAAAACCAGTTTGACGAGTTCCTCAAAAGCGGTGACCTGAACGCCGGGTTCACGATTTACAAGCGCTATCTGGACCGCGTCAAAGCGCGTCTGGACTTCGCCTTGGTCGAGCTGAACAAAGGCGTCGACAAGATGGACTTCACCACCAGGGAAACCTTGCTGATCGATCGCAAGGACGCCCCGTGGCTCAAGACCACTGCCGAGCTCGACGACCTGTGGCGCAAACGCGTCAAGGACGAAGTGCTGCGGATGAAGATCGCCGGCAAAGACCCCAAACAGATTCAGGAAACCCTGACCAAGCGCTACAAAAATCAGTTGTCGCGCCTGGACCAGACCCGTCCGGAAGACATCTTCCAGGCGTACATCAATAACTTCGCCATGTCCTATGACCCGCACACCAACTATCTGTCACCGGATAACGCGGAGAACTTCGACATCAACATGAGCCTGTCGCTGGAAGGCATCGGCGCCGTATTGCAGAGCGATAACGACCAGGTGAAAGTCGTGCGCCTGGTACCAGCAGGCCCGGCGGACAAGACCAAACAGGTTGCACCGGCCGACAAGATCATCGGCGTTGCCCAAGGCAGTAAAGAAATGGTCGACGTCGTCGGTTGGCGCCTGGACGAAGTGGTCAAGCTGATCCGTGGACCGAAAGGCACTGTGGTACGCCTGGAAGTGATCCCGGCCAGCAATGCGCCAAACGACCAGACCACCAAGATCGTCTCGATCACCCGCGAAGCGGTAAAGCTTGAAGATCAGGCGGTGAAGAAGTCGGTCCTCAACCTCAAACAGGACGGCAAGGACTACAAGCTCGGCGTCATCGAGATCCCGGCCTTCTACCTGGACTTCAAGGCGTTCCGCGCCGGTGATCCGGATTACAAGAGCACCACCCGCGACGTCAAGAAGCTGCTGACCGAACTGCAAAAAGACAAGGTCGACGGTGTGGTCATCGATTTGCGCAATAACGGCGGCGGTTCCTTGCAGGAGGCCACCGAGCTGACCAGCCTGTTCATCGACAAAGGTCCGACCGTGCTGGTGCGTAACGCCGACGGCCGGGTCGATGTACTGGAAGACGAAAGCCCGGGCGCCTTCTACAAAGGCCCGATGGCGTTGCTGGTCAACCGTCTGTCTGCTTCGGCTTCGGAGATTTTTGCCGGCGCCATGCAGGACTACCACCGTGCGCTGATCATCGGCGGCCAGACCTTCGGCAAAGGCACCGTGCAAACCATCCAGCCGCTGAACCATGGCGAGCTGAAACTGACACTGGCCAAGTTCTACCGGGTTTCCGGGCAGAGCACCCAGCATCAGGGCGTGCTGCCGGATGTCGACTTCCCGTCGATCATCGACACCAAGGAAATCGGCGAGAGCGCCCTGCCGGAGTCCATGCCGTGGGACACCATTCGCGCGGCCATCAAGCCGGCTGTCGACCCGTTCAAACCGTACCTGGCACAGCTCAAGTCCGAGCATGACACCCGTTCGGCCAAGGACGCGGAGTTTGTGTTCATTCGCGACAAACTGGCACTGGCCCAGAAGCTGATGGCGGAAAAAACCGTCAGCCTCAATGAAGCCGAGCGTCGCGCGCAACACGCCGATATCGAAGCCAAGCAGCTGGTGATGGAAAACATCCGCCGCAAGGCCAAAGGCGAAGAGCCGCTCAAGGAACTGAAGAAAGAAGACGAAGACGCCATCGCGGCCGAACCGGACAAGACCAAACCAGAAGATGATGCCTACCTGAGCGAAACCGGGCGGATCCTCCTGGATTACTTGAAGCTGAACACCGCGGTCGCCAGCAACAAAAAGTGATGGCAATTTAATGCTGACGATCCCCGGATCGTCATCAAACAGTCATCATTCTGTCGTGAAATAAAGGACTGGGCACGCTCTCTGAAAAAGAGCGGGCCCAGTCCTTTTTTTATCGCCAGAGATCGCCATGACCACGACCGAACAGCTGAGTGCCTTGAGTTCAATCCTGGCTCAAAGTGGTTTGCACAGTCTGTTCCAGCCGATCGTTTCACTGTCCGAACGACGCATCCTCGGCTATGAAGCCCTCAGTCGCGGTCCCTCCAACAGCCCTCTGCATTCGCCCATCGCGTTATTCGCCGTGGCTCGCCAGGCTGGCCGTCTCAGCGAACTGGAAATGGCCTGCCGACACAGCGCCTGCCGCCGCTTCAATGAACAGCAGTTACCGGGCAAGCTCTTTCTCAACGTCTCTCCCGAATCGTTGCTCGAAGCCGGCCATCAACCGGGTAGAACCTTGCAAATGCTCCAGGATTTCGGCATTCCGCCAAGCCAGGTGGTGATCGAGCTGACCGAGCAAACCCCGACCGACGACTTTCAGTTGCTGCAAAATGCATTGCATCACTACCGTGCCATGGGTTTTTCGATTGCACTGGATGACCTGGGCGCCGGGTATTCGAGCCTGCGGCTCTGGTCAGAACTGCGTCCGGACTATGTGAAGATCGACCGGCATTTTATCGATGGCATTCATCAGGACGCGCTCAAGCGCGAATTCGTCGGCTCGATCCTGCAGATCGCCAAAGCTTCGCGGGCACAAGTCATTGCCGAAGGTATCGAACTACCGGAAGAACTCGCGGTGTTGACCGAGATGGGGGTCGACCTGGTGCAGGGCTATCTGTTGTGCCGTCCGCAGGAGCACCCGCCAAGGGACGCCCGGACGATGATGCCCAAACACGACAGCAGCGCAGTGGCGCTCAACGATGAAGGCAGTGACCTCAGCGCCCTGCTCAACGAGCATCCGGCGGTGGACCGCGATACCCCGACCGCTGACGTGCTGGAAGCCTTCCGTCGTCAGGCCAACCTGAACTCGCTGGCAGTGCTCGACGAACTCGGTCAGCCCTGTGGCATCGTCCACCGTCATTCGCTGTCCGATGCGCTGCTCAAGCCGTTTGCCACCGATCTGTTCGCGCGCAAGCCGATCAGCCGGCTGATGAGCGATGACTTCCTCGCCGTCGAGCTCAGCCAGTCGCTGCAACAGGTCAGCCGGCTGATCACCAGCCGTGCCCGGCAGCGCATCGAAGAGGATTTCATCATCACCCTCAACGGCGGCTATCTGGGCCTGGGGCGGGTGATCGACGTGCTCAAACTGATTACCGAACTGAAAATCCAGCAAGCCCGCTACGCCAACCCGCTGACCCTGTTGCCGGGAAACGTGCCGATCCAGCAGTGCCTGACCCGGCTATTGCAACAAAGCCGCGAGTCAGTGATCTGCTATGTCGACATCGACAGTTTCAAGCCTTTCAACGATATCTACGGCTACGGCCGCGGCGACGAAGTCCTGCTGTGCCTGGCGCAATGCCTGAACGACCGCGTCGACCCCAGCCGCGACTTCGTCGGCCATATCGGCGGCGATGATTTCCTGCTGGTCCTCGGCCCGGAAGACTGGCGCAAGCGCCTGAACCAGTTGCTCGAGGACTTCCACAGCCAATGCCGACGTTTCTACCGCAGCGAACACCTGGAAGCCGGCTGCTTCATCGCGCCTAATCGTCAGGGCGTCCGCCAGGAATTTGCACTGCTGTCGCTGTCGATTGGCGTGGTGCATCTACACCCGCAGGCCTGCGGACAACTCGACGCCAACCAACTCGCAGAAATGGCCTCACAGGCCAAGCATCATGCGAAGAATGTGCAGGGGGGGAGCATTTATGTGATTGATAGTTTGGGGTTGGCGCCTCAACTGCATAGTTTGTAGGACCTGTAGCGCTCGCAAACAAATTACTCGTCTATTTTACTTGCACCTAACGAACTCATCCAGCGCCGATAATAATCATGCTGCTCTTCGATATTGCTCGCCAGATCATTTTCTTCGTAGTCGAATATTCTCACCATATCTTCATCCTCGGTTGATATTCCCCAACGAAGCTCATACGCCACTAGCCCGCACGACATTTGTGAAGACATCGAAGAAGGATGGACGTTGAGTTTCGCTCCCTTACATAAAAACTTTTTGTTTGGAAAGTCCTTTCTTACTAATCCAAGACAAGCGTACAAATCGTACGCTGCGTAGGTTTTTTTGAACCCGTTCGACATGGCAAACGTCAGTTCTGATTTTTTTCTATCAAAATCTACCGTAGCAGACTCAACGACTCCATCATCACTTATAAAAATTTCTTTGACGGTCATATCTCACTCTCTATTCGGATTCAACACTGAATAACCAACATGGCTTCCATCCGCATTTATAGGTGTAACCCCAACAATGTCTTTAGCATTTATCCCGCCTGGAATAGCCACTTCGGACTCCTTTCTATGAGGAGACATCAGGCCTAATTTCTTATTAACATCAATTCCCGGAACTTTTTTCAATACATAGATGAAACCTGGCTCAAGCCCATAACCCGTAGCGAATTTGACCGCCTCCTTTGGTATCTTTGTGGTACTTACAAAAAAACTCGGAGGGCTTCTGTTATCCATTGCATGCAAGTAAAGATCAATGCTGTCACCTAAAGGTTGGAAGCCGTCATCAAAAATTTCCCAAGGCTCTCTACTATCACCTCGAAACAAGTAACCATTTTTTGGTTTGTGACTTGGGAACGCCGGATCACCCTCGTCAACCCGCGCCTTCCCCGCCGGATCCTCACCACCACCCGTCGGCTTGCATCCATCCCCACCCGGACAAGTGTTCAAGCCCAACGGATCCACCCACCCCGTCGGATTCGGAGTGTACTGATACCCGTTAATCCCACCCGCCAGCTTGCTCGGGTCCGGCGTCAGGTAGCGGCCGATGTCCGGATTGTAGTAGCGATGCCGGTTGTAGTGCAGTCCTGATTCAGTATCGAAATACTGCCCCTGAAAGCGCAACGGCTGCTCAAGCTGTTCTTCGCCAAAGTGCTGCAGGCTGGCGAGTTTTCCATAGGCCTTGTAGGTCGCCGACCAGACGATTTCGCCGCTGTAGTCGGTAAGCTCTTGCGGGGTGCCGAGATGATCGAGTTGGTAGTAGAACGGGCAGGTTTTGCGTGGGCCGAAGCCGTCAAGCAGGGCCAGCGGGCGGAAGCTGCCGGGTTCATAGACGTAGCTGCGGTGATGCTCGCGGCTGTGTTCGGCGATCAGTTGCTCGCCTTGCCAGAAAAACCCGGTGGTGTGGCCATCAACGGTTTTGCCGATGCGCCGACCGAAAGCGTCATAGCGGTAGCTGGCGGTTCTGCCATCCGGCAGCGTGACGCCGATCAACCGGTGCTGGCAGTCGTAGCGGTATTCAGTGACGAGTTTCTGCGCGGTGCCACGGCGTTCGCGGATGAGGTTGCCGAAGGCGTCGTAGTCGTAATGGCGGTCGCCTTGCAACAGCAGGCGGTTGCCCTTGATCGTCGCCAGCCCCGGACGATCCTGCATCTGCAGGTTGCCGGCAGGGTCATGGGCGAAGCTCTCCTGCTGTGGATCGCGAGAGTGGCGGACGCGAACCAGGCGGTTCAGCAGATCGTAGTGATAGTTGCGCTGGCCGTGACGACTGTCGGCAATGAAGTCGAGGTTGCCATTGGCGCTGTAGGCGTAATCGCGGCGATAGCGTGGCTGCTCAGCATGAGAAACCGCGTGGGCGTGCAATCGACCCTGTTCATCGTAGTGATACCGACTGAGCAGTTGGCCCTGCTGGCGTTGCCGCTCGCGTCCCGCGTCAAAGACGTGCGTGGTCAGCCGCGTGCCGTTGAGGTCGATAGCGCTGAGCGCGCCGCCCTTGGCGTGGTGGTAGTCGAGTGTGCTGTTATCCGGCAGGCGCAGGTGATCGAGTTGACCGCAAGCGTTGTAGCGATAACGCAGTGTGCCCCAGCCCTGATGCTCAGTGATCAGTCGGTCTTGCTGGTCGTACTCGAACTCCAGCGGGTGGTCGCGACCGTCATCGACGCTGACCAGACGACCAAGGCTGTCGTAGCGATAGTCGACCTTCTGGCCATCGGGTAAGGTCTTGACCAGCAAGCGCCCCGCCGCATCGCGCTGGTAAGCGGTAATCAGCGTTGAGCCGTCATCGCCAAATTCGGTTTTCTCCAGCAGATGGCCGTTGAGGTCATAGCGGTACGCGGTACGCCGACCATCGAAACCGGTTTCTTGCTCGATCAGTCCGTTGGCGCCGTACGCCAGCTGATACTTCTCGCCCACTTCGTTTTCGATTTCGCTGAGCAATAGCCGTGCGTTGTCGTAGCGATAGAGCAACTGGCTGCCGTCGGCGTTGATCCGACGGCTGACCAGGTGCAGGTCATCGGCGTATTCGTAGCGCGTGACCTGGCCCGACTCATCGCGTTCGGCGATGAGTTTTCCGTAAGCGTTGTAGCTGAAGGCGCGGGTGACACCTCCAGGCAAAGTGGTCTGGATCAGCCGGCCGAGAACGTCCCATTGATACCGGGTGACCGCACCCTGTGCGTCCTGACGACGGCTTAGCCGGCCCAATGCGTCGTAAGCGAAACACCGCCGACCACCGTCCGGCAGTTGCTCTTCGGTCAGTTGCCCGAGGTTGTTCCAGACAAGGAGGTGACAACTGTTATCCGGATAGCGGATCGACAGCAATCGGCCGCGATCATCGTATTGGTGATGGGTGATATGCCCATCAGGGTCGACTTGTTCGGTGATATCACCCTGGATGTTTCGCTGGTACTTCCAACGCGCCTTGCCCCGACGCATCACCCGAACGAAACCGTTGTGATACTCGTAGTAAATCGGTTCGTCTTCTGGCGGAATGACCGCCAGCAACCGCCCAGCGTCGTTATAGGTGTATTGGGTGACGCCGCCGAGGGGATCTTTCTCGGCCACCAACTGACCGTTGTCGTCGTAAGCCTTGAGGTGTTCGGCACCGTCCGGCTCGACCTTGCGCACCAGCCGGGCCTGATGGTCGTGGACGTAAACCTCTTCGCTGCCATCGGCGTTGTGCAGCGTGACGCTGCCGTTATCGTCCCAGGCATAACGTGCATCCATCTGCGCAAAACTCGCCCAGTGCCGCACGCATCGGGCGGCTTTGCCTTCGCGCTCCCACTCCCAGAAAAAACTCGCGCCGCCGGCCAGTTGCCGCTGGAGAATCACCGCCTGATTGTCGTAGTCGTAACGCTCGCTTTCGCCTGCGGCGTTGATGGCTTCGATCAGCCGATGGCAGTCGTCATAGCGATAGGCGACTAGCGTTTGCTCGGTCTGCCAGGCTTCATCGACACTCGCAGCCGCACGATAGACTTGATAGTCGACGGCGATCAGATGTCGCCGGTCGTAACACAACAGCAAGGCACGACCCGCGCCGTTGTCCAGACGTTTGATCCGCGCCTGGCGATCGCGGGTGATACGTAGGCGGTTGTTGTAAGGGTCGCTGATGGCCGTGAGGTTACCGTCACGAAAATGGTAGAACCGTGTCACTTCACCGGCTTGGGCGAGGATCAGTTCATCGGCATCGTCGCCCAGATAAATCGCTGCACGGGACAAACTGTTATGGATCGCCGGACGCTCGGCGTTGGGTCTCGGGAAGCGCGTGTGGCGGTTTTCGTGGTCGATCCAAACGACGTTGTCGCCATCGATTTCCAGGCGGTGCGCCAGCGAATGGCTCCAGCCAAAGCCCAATCCGCTGTCGATCTCCACTGCACTGGTGCGGTACAACCGGGTGAAGGCAAACGGCAGCACACCGTCGAGTTCGCCATCGGTGAGGGTCAGCAGCTCTTCACCAGTGACCATCGACACCGGACAGCCGTTGGTGCAAGTCAGTGCGGCGCAGTCGGCACTGTCACCCTTGGGGTTTTTCGCCTGATCCGGGGCGTTGTCGTGATGCTCCTGCTTGCTCAGGCGGGTCTTGGGCCCAGACTTGTCGCGGGCGATGGCCGCTGGATTTTTCACGTAAAGGGTCAACGCTTCGCCGGGGGCAATCTTCAGCGGCCCTCGGGGTGTGGGCGCCAGCGACGCCTTCCGGGCATTCACCATCAGCGGCTTGAGCGAATCGGCGTGACTGTTGAAACGCTGATTGCTCGACACTTGCGCCAGTCGGATGCTCAAGGCTGCCAGCCACTGTCGAGCACGCTGCGACTTGATCTTCCCCAGCACTTTGGCGCCCACACCCGCCCCAAAGCCCATCGGTCCGGTCACGCAAGCCAGGAGCAATCCGATCAGCACGCCTGTGCGAATCTCCGCCATCACTTCGGCTTCATACTGCGGCGGCAGCATCCGCAACCAACTGGTGATGGCCGCCAGATAGATGAACAGCAACGGTTCATCACTGAGCACCAGCAAGCCATTGGCAATCGCTTCTGTGGAAGCGTTGAGCAAGGTCTCGAGCTCGGCCTGGGTCAGGTACTCAAGGAGCTTTTCACTATTGGCTTGCAGGTCGGCCAGCAACTGATAGAGCTGCTGAATGTCATCCCAGACGTCGAGCAAGGCGCTTTCAACACCCCGTTGATCAGCCTGCTGCAACGCGTTGTAGCGCTCGATAAACCCGCTTTGTGAAAAGCTTGCCCACAATGGTTGAAACTCGTTCGTCCACTCGCTTCGCAGCCAGTCTTCAAGCTCTGTAATGGTGGTTTGATAAGAGGCGTAGAGCGCCTTGACGTGGTCTTGAGAGACGTTGGGGTAAAAGGTTATTCGGTGACGCTGGCCACGCCAGCATTCGGGGACTTCGAGGATGCCGCTGGGGCCGATCATTGCGTGGACCGGCTCGCCGACGACCTCATCCCCGCCCGGCCCGTCGATCAATACTTCGAGCATCACCGGGGTATTGCCGATCGGCACGAAACGCGCAGCCTCGAACATATGCACAAGGGTCAACGATCCGCCGGCCGGACAGGACGCAACGGTGGCGCTGATCGGAGTGGTCGAGTTTTTCGGTGTGCTGAGGCTGACGTCGTTGCCGACCTTGAACACCTGCTCGACATCCAGCGCTGCGCCCGTCCAGAAACTTTCGGCCCAGGAATCGTAGTCACCGAGGCAGTGCCGAAAGTCATTGAAGACGGCTTCAATGTCCGGGCTTTTCGGGTTCAGCGCAGCAATGACCAGATGGCCAATGGCAGTGTTCAAGGCCTGCAGTTTTTTTGGATCGAGCATTCTCAATCTTCGCGCGGTCGCTGTGGGACGCGAGACTGTGCGGGGATTGCGCGGGGAATGAAGTCAGGACAAACGGAGGATGATGTAGGGTATTTCGTTAAAGCGAAGGGAATGGCTCAATCAAGCAGAACGGGCACTGCTTGATGGGCGAATAATTTACAAACGTCTGTAGGAAAGTGGCTTATCCGCGATCGCGGGCAAACCGGATCAGCCGGTGCGAGTGTGGTCGTCAAGCATTACGTGCCGCCAGTTCCTTGAGCTTGATCTCGGCCAGCGGATGTCCGGCTTTGGCCGCTATCTGCCACCAACGCGCCGCCTCGGCAGCGTCAGGGGCCTTGCTCGGTGTTCCGGCAAGGCTGATCACCCCGACCTGATACGCTGCTTTACCGTCCCCCGCCAATGCGGCAAGGCGCAACAAACGTACGCCTTCTTCACGGGCACCGAGACCTTGGCCACGGAACGTCAGGATGTGGCCATAGAAGCTTTGCGCACCGACATCACCAAGGTTCGCCATGCGCGCGAACTGGCCTTCAAGCCAGCTCCAGCCGCGTGGCTGGCGGACAAACCATGACCAATGAAACAGCCTGCGTGCCAGCCAGTAACTGGCACGGGCCTTGAGTCGCCAGAGCATTCAGGCCTCCGCAGATTCGGGGTATTCGTACTCAAACACCCGTACCACTTCCGACGCATGCCAGGACGCGGCAGCCACGCCATCGGAAGGCCCGGAGAAACGCCCCAGTCGTTCGACGCATTCGAAGAACCCGGTGCGCGGCAGACGGCTAGCGCCCTGGCTGATGACCAGCGAGCTGCGCAGCGGCTGCTCGGCCCGCGCATCCAGAGCTGCCAGGTGCTCAAGCGCGGCAGTCAGGGTTTGCATGGCCGGGCTTGGCAACTGCAAACGCTCAAGCAAAGCACGATAAGTCAAAAGATGACGCTGGCGACGGGCCTGATCCAGCTCGCCGATTAAACCGTCCCAATGCTGACGACTGATGCGTACGCTCACGATTCATCCCTCCATCCCGGCACCGTCAATTCCCAAGCCAGGCTGCGGCGAATCGCTGCGTCAGGCTGACGCTCGCCACTTTCGATCAAGGCCAGGTAAGACGGACTGATGCCTACCGTGCGGGCCAGCGCCTCAATGGCGATGCCCTTCCCTTCGCGCAAACTGCGTAGTTGATCCAGACCCGGAAGAACCTGGTCTGCTGTGGCCGCGTGACGGACTGTCGCTTCACGCGGTGGTTGTTCAGTGACGCCTGCTGCTTTCAATAACGCTTGATACTGAGCCCACGGCAGAACCGCATATTCGGGTTCGCCATCACGTGCAATTATCTGAATATCCATGACTACCCCGTAGGACAACAACACTTAGCGAGTCAGCACTTTTCCTTAGAAGTGTAATCCTAACAGCCGATAAGGTCGCGAGGGGCGATCAATCTGTGGGTGAACCTGATTCAACTCAGTTTTTTTTCGGGCCTTGCAGTTGTAATTGCTCCGGCGTATCGGGCAAGCGCTCCACGACCGCAAGCTTTTCTGGACTCTGACGGTCGCGCCAGGCACGGAAAGCGTTCAGTTCGTCATCGAGGGTTTTCATGACCCAGGCCAGCACGGCGATGTCATCGAGCATGCCAAATACCGGGATGAAATCCGGGATCGCGTCGAGCGGGCTGAGGAAGTACATCAGCCCCGCCACCACTATCAGCATCGATTTGCGACTGATGTCCCGATACTCACCGCGCCAGTACGCCAGGCACAATGCCTGCAGCAATCGCAGGTCATCTTTAAGCTTGCCCAAACGGTTACCCTGGCTCGCCCCTTTTCTGGCTACGGCAAACAACAGGGCCGGTAATCGCCCACGACTGAGCAACCTTCCCGCCAAGGGTAGAAATCGAGCGAAGTTCCAAGGTGCTTTCATCATTTCTCCCGCTGAAATGTTATCCACACAAATTGTGGATAACCTTGTGAACAGAGCCGCTTTTCACGCCTGAAGGCCACGTCCTACAAGGGCTAAGCTCAGATCGGGCGTTTTTTACTCACATAAAAAAACCCAATATTTCATTGACTTGGCAACCTACAGCGTTTAGCTGCGACACCTTCAATGCTGTGACTCTACTCTACCGCGTCCGTTCGCTTGAATTGTCGACCACCGGACGCCAGATGCAACAACGCCCCGCATGAACGGGGCGTTGTTTTTATGGCAGACGCTGATTACTTGGCGGCGTCTTGTTTTGCCGGATCTTTGATCGCCAGCAGTTCCAGGTCGAATACCAGCACCGAGTTGGCCGGGATTGCCGGGCTAGGGCTTTGTGCGCCGTAGGCCAGATCGCTAGGGATGTACAGTTTGTACTTCTCGCCGACGTGCATCAGTTGCAGACCTTCAACCCAACCCGGGATCACGCCGCTAACCGGCAGATCAATCGGGCTGCCGCGCTCGACGGAGCTGTCGAATACGGTGCCGTTGGTCAGCTTGCCAGTGTAGTGGACAGTCACCACGTCAGTCGGCTTAGGCTGTGGGCCATCGGCTTTCTTGACCACTTCGTACTGCAGGCCCGAAGCCGTGGTAACGACACCCGGCTTCTTCGCGTTGTCTTCGAGGAATTTCTTGCCGGCAGCTGCCGACTCTTCGCTCATTTTGGCCAGACGCTCTTCAGCGCGCTTTTGCAGCGCAGCGAAAGCTTCGACCAGTTCGTCATCCTTCAGTTTCTGTTCTTTCTTGCCAACGGCATCTTCGATGCCTTGGGCTACCGCTTTGGAATCCAGGTCATCCATGCCTTCCTGAGCCAGGCTCTTGCCCATGTTCAGGCCAATACCGTAGGAAGCTTTTTGCGCCGGGGTTTTCAGCTCGACGCTGGTCTGCGAGTCACAACCCGCAAGTACCAGGCTAACCAGGGCCACCGCCGCCGCCAACCGATGCTGTTTCATGCTATTTCCTTGTTCATGCGCCTAAAGGGCAATCGAATAAAGCCGCGAGCTTATCAGGCCGCCACGACCAATGGCTACCGGCATGAGAGCAGGAAAGCTCCGATAAGTTCAGGTCTTTTAACGCATTTTGCGAGCACTGGTCATGAAGCTTCTGTCAGCTTCTTCTCAGCGCAATAAGCGCCGGTTCCTACAGCGTCTGGCGTAATGGCCACTTGCCGCGTACCCGGAGCTAAGGCATAACAAGGCTATAAATCGACAAGGATGTTTAACTTGCGCCTCTTGATCCGTGTGCTGTTGCTGATAATCACCCTGCTGGCAGTCGCTCTGGCGGTGGTCCTGTATTACGTCGCCAACCCAAAGCTACCGGCCTATACGCCAGTCGAGCAGGTGAACTACCTCGAGCAATGGGACGCCGCCGACCGCCAGACCTACTACTTCACACCACAGGGCACACAGGTCAAAGGCCTGCGCTACAACTGGTTCACAGCACTTGAACTACCGTTCTCGGAGCAACGTTTTGCCGCGCCCGAATACCTGGCACGGTTTGGTTTTCTGGTAGATCCGGCCCAAAAAGCCACGCCAAACAACCCAGGCAACCTGCCCGTCGGTTTCGCCCGTCATCAGAATCCAGGCAGTAAAGAAGAGTTTCTGGATGTTACCTGCGCTGCCTGCCACACCGGCGAGCTGCGCTTTAAAGGCCAGGCAATACGCATCGACGGTGGCTCGGCACAGCACGTATTGCCTTCCAGTGTCCCCACTCTGCGCGGCGGCAGTTTCGGTCAGGCATTGGTCGCAAGTCTCGCCTCGACCTACTACACCCCCTGGAAATTCGAACGCTTCGCACGCAACGTGCTGGGCCAGGACTATGACGCCCAGCACTCACAACTGCGCGAGGACTTCAAAACGTCGCTGGATACCTTCCTGCGCGCGGCCTGGAATGACACCCACCGCGGACTTTATCCCACCGAAGAAGGCCCCGGCCGTACCGACGCTTTCGGCCGTATCGCCAATGCCAGCTTCGGCGACGCTATTTCGCCGAACAACTACCGAGTGGCCAATGCCCCGGTGGACTATCCGCAGTTGTGGGATATCTGGAGCTTCGACTGGGTGCAATGGAACGGCTCAGCCCAGCAACCCATGGCGCGCAACATCGGTGAAGCCCTGGGCGTCGGTGCGACGCTGAACTTCTTCGACGCCGCCGGCCAGCCGCTCAAGGGCGATGATCGCTACCCTTCCAGCGTGCGAGTACGCGACCTGCATCTGATCGAAGAAACCCTGAAGCGACTCAAACCTCCGACCTGGCCCGAAGCATTGCTCGGCAGCATCGACAAACCACTGGCCGCCAAGGGCCGCACGCTGTTCGCCGAAAACTGCGCCAGTTGCCATGTGCCGAACGTGACAGTGACCAATGCTCGAGCTGAGCAGAAATTGAAAATGTTGCCGGTGGACATTATTGGCACCGACCCGGGGGCCGCCAACAACATCGCCGACCACCGTTTCGACCTGAGCCCGCTCAAATGGGACATGGCCGAACTGGCGAAACTGGACGTCAAACTGCACCCTTCACCTACCGGGCCACTGGACCTGAGCAAACTCTCGGTTGCCAAAGGACTGGCCTACGTTACGGCCTTCGTCGAGAACCGCGCTTACCGTGATGCCAACGTCACGCCTGAAGAGCGCCCCGGCATGGATGGATTCGGCCTTCCGATTGGCGTTCGTGAACTACGCGCCTACAAGGCCCGACCGCTGGCAGGTGCCTGGGCGACCGCACCGTTCCTGCATAACGGTTCGGTACCGAACATCTACCAACTGCTCTCCCCGCAGGATGAGCGCGCAATCACTTTCTATAAAGGAACGCTCGAATACGACCCGCAGCACCTGGGTTATCGCACTGAAGCCTTCTGCAACGGTTTTGAGTTCGACACGCGAATCACCGGCAACCACAACAGTGGTCACGAATTTCGTGCAGGCGAACGAGGCAACGGGGTCATCGGCCGCCTGCTGCAACCACAAGAGCGCTGGGCACTACTGGAATACCTGAAGGTGCTCGGCGGCCCCTTGGAATCGCAACTACCATGACCATCACCTCTGCCCAAAGGACTCGTGCATGTTGATCACGCTTTGGCTGCGCGTCGGCGTATTGCTCGGCAAGACCCTGCTGCTCCTGTTGGCTCTCGGCTTGCTGGGCTGGGCGGTGGCGACGGCCTGGTTCGCCTGGCATCACAGCGGCCCGGTCTCTGCCAAAGAACAGATTCCGACGGGTGAAGCGGCAATGACCCGGGACATCATCCAGACCGCCGTGCGCATCGTCGACCAGCACCGCGAAAACACTCGCTTCCTGCGCGATGCCCACGCCAAGGCGCATGGCTGCGTAAAGGCCGAGGTGCAAGTGCTGGCCGACCTGGCGCCTGAACTGCGTCAAGGTGTCTTTAGTGAAGCCGGCAAGACCTGGCAAGCCATCTTGCGACTGTCCAACGGTAACGCCTATCCGCAATTCGACAGCGTTCGCGATGCCCGAGGCATGGCGATCAAATTGCTTGATGTACCAGGAACACAGCTACTCAAGGATCAGCAGAACCGTAGTGAGCAGGACTTCGTGATGTTCAGCCATCCGAATTTCTTCGTCAGCAATGTCGCCGAGTACCGTCAGAACGTCGCAGCCCAGGCCGATGGCAAGCAGGTCATGGCGTTCTTTCCGAGTTGGGATCCGCGTAGCTGGCAGGTTCGCCACCTGTTCATTGCCTTGGCGACCCTGGCGCCAGCCCCGGCCAGCCCGATCCAGAGCACTTATTTTTCCGTCTCGCCGTATAAATTCGGTACGGCCAATGCCAAGTTCCGCGTTGCGCCAGACCCTGGCAGCTGCCCCGACTACACCCTCCCTGAACAGAATCAAGCGCTGCCAAACTTTTTGCGCAGTGCACTGAATCAACAGCTGTCGACGGACCGGGTACCCGCGTGTTTTGTCTTACAGATCCAGCGCCAGGACCCGACCAGGTACATGCCGATTGAAGACACCAGCATCGAATGGCGTGAAAGCGATGCGCCGTTCGAAACCGTGGCGCGGATCCAGATCCCCGCTCAGGACTTCGACACACCAGCACTGAACCTGCAATGTGATAACCAGTCCTTCAACCCCTGGTTTGGCCTGGAAGCTCATCGCCCTATCGGCGGTATCAATCGGCTACGCAAAGCGGTGTACGAAGCGGTCAGTGATTACCGGCACACGCGCAATGCCGAGCAGTAACCCATAAACGAAAAAAGCGACCCGAGGTCGCTTTTCTATCGGGGACCATGACTTGATAAAACCCCAGACAGCAAAAAGCCCGCATTAAGCGGGCTTTCTGTGGCGACCTGGCGTTCAGCGTTCCAGGTTACCGAATATGGCGCAGCGGACGGGACTCGAACCCGCGACCCCCGGCGTGACAGGCCGGTATTCTAACCGACTGAACTACCGCTGCGCGTAGCGTTGAAAGTAAGTGGTGGGTGATGACGGGATCGAACCGCCGACATTCTGCTTGTAAGGCAGACGCTCTCCCAGCTGAGCTAATCACCCTTTACCTTCGTTGCGGGGCGCATTGTGCCACAAAAATTCATAACGTGCTGATTTAATTAAGAAAAATATTAAAAAAGCTGAATTTCAATGAAACAGTGCACATCGCATGGAACTCTTACAGCAAAAAGCCCGCGTTAGCGGGCTTTCTGTGGTGACCTGGCGTCCAGTGTTCCAGGTTACCGAATATGGCGCAGCGGACGGGACTCGAACCCGCGACCCCCGGCGTGACAGGCCGGTATTCTAACCGACTGAACTACCGCTGCGCGTAACACTGAATGCGAATGGTGGGTGATGACGGGATCGAACCGCCGACATTCTGCTTGTAAGGCAGACGCTCTCCCAGCTGAGCTAATCACCCTTCACGTTCGGTGTGGCGCGCATTCTACGGAGCAGCCCCACCTCTGGCAAGCACTTTTTAAAATAATTTTTTCAGGCCTTCCAAAGGCTTAGCTGAGGGTTGGCCTATGACGCTGCGCGGAGAATAATGCCCCCCTTTGTATAAAGGAGAGACTCACCCCATGTGGTTCAAAAACCTGCTTATCTATCGCCTGACCCAAGATCTGCCTTTTGATGCTGAGGCGCTGGAAACTGCACTGGCCACCAAACTGGCGCGTCCATGTGCAAGCCAGGAGTTGACCACCTACGGTTTCGTCGCGCCGTTTGGCAAAGGCGAAGATGCACCCCTGGTACATGTCAGCGGAGACTTCCTGCTGATCGCCGCACGCAAGGAAGAACGCATTCTGCCAGGCAGCGTCGTACGCGACGCAGTCAAGGAAAAGGTCGAAGAGATCGAAGCCGAGCAAATGCGCAAGGTCTATAAGAAGGAACGTGATCAGATCAAGGATGAAATCATCCAGGCGTTCCTGCCGCGCGCCTTTATCCGTCGCTCGTCGACCTTTGCCGCCATCGCACCGAAACAGGGGCTGATCCTGGTCAACTCCGCCAGTCCGAAACGCGCCGAAGACCTGCTTTCCACTCTGCGTGAAGTGATCGGCACGCTGCCGGTACGTCCGCTGACTGTAAAAATGTCCCCGACCGCTACCATGACTGAGTGGGTCACCACCCAGAAAGCCGCCGACGACTTCTTCGTACTGGATGAATGCGAACTGCGCGATACCCACGAAGACGGCGGCATCGTCCGTTGCAAGCGTCAGGACCTGACCAGCGAAGAAATCCAGTTGCACCTGAGCACCGGTAAAGTGGTCACTCAGCTGTCCCTGGCCTGGCAAGACAAACTGTCGTTCGTCCTCGACGACAAGATGGTGGTCAAGCGCCTGAAGTTCGAAGACCTGCTGCAGGATCAGGCAGAACAGGACGGTGGCGATGAAGCCCTCGGCCAGCTCGACGCCAGCTTCACGCTGATGATGATGACCTTCGGCGAATTCCTCCCGGCGCTGGTTGAGGCGTTGGGCGGCGAAGAGACTCCGCAAGGGATCTAAAGGCTTGTGATATCTACTGTGGGAGCGAGCTTGCTCGCGATAGCGGAGTGTCAGTCAACATCATTGTTGAATGTCAGTCCCTCATCGCGAGCAAGCTCGCTCCCACAGTGGCTTTGTGGTGCTACTTAATAACAAGGAACAGGTCATGCGTGCACTGGCAGCACTGAGTCGCTTTGTCGGCAACACTTTCGCTTACTGGGTCTTGATCTTCGCCGTGGTGGCCTTCCTGCAACCGGCGTGGTTCATCGGCTTGAAAGGTGCGATCGTGCCGTTGCTGGGGCTGGTGATGTTCGGCATGGGCCTGACCCTCAAACTTGAAGATTTCGCTGAAGTGGCCCGTCATCCGTGGCGCGTGGCACTGGGCGTGGTCGCACATTTCGTGATCATGCCCGGCGTGGCATGGTTGCTCTGCCAGGCGTTTCACCTGCCACCGGAAATCGCTGTCGGGGTGATTCTGGTCGGTTGCTGCCCAAGCGGCACCTCGTCGAACGTGATGACCTGGCTGGCCCGCGGTGACTTGGCGCTGTCGGTAGCGATTGCCGCCGTCACCACCCTGCTCGCTCCGGTGCTGACGCCCGCTCTGATCTGGTTACTGGCCTCGGCCTGGTTGCCGGTATCGTTCATGGAACTGTTCTGGTCGATCCTGCAAGTGGTGTTACTGCCAATCGTGCTCGGCGTGGTCGCCCAACGCTTGCTGGGGGATCGGGTGTGCCACGCGGTAGAGGTCCTGCCGCTGGTTTCGGTGGTGAGCATCGTGATCATCGTCGCCGCCGTTGTCGCGGCGAGTCAGGCAAAGATTGCCGAGTCCGGCCTGCTGATCATGGCTGTGGTGATGCTGCATAACAGCTTTGGCTTCCTGCTGGGCTACTTCACCGGACGCGTGTTCAAACTGCCGCTGGCGCAACGCAAATCCCTGGCCCTGGAAGTCGGCATGCAGAACTCCGGTCTCGGCGCGGCGCTGGCCAGTGCCCACTTCTCGCCACTGGCGGCGGTGCCGAGCGCGCTGTTCAGCGTTTGGCACAACATTTCCGGGGCCTTGCTCTCGACGTATTTCCGTCGGATGAGCGAGAAACAGGACCGCGAACTGGCCGCCCAACAAGCAACCGACTGACCCTGTAACTTGATCCTCAGGTTAATAGTGGGCACTATACTGCGCATCGCGAGGACGACCTCGCGGCTCGATCGAGTTATTAATCTGGGGACGACCCCGTCAATCGATGGAGGTCTTCATGCCTTGGATCATTCTGTTTTTCGCTGGCCTGTTTGAAGTCGGCTGGGCCGTTGGCCTGAAATACACCGACGGTTTCAGCCGCCCTCTTCCCACCGTCCTGACTGTCGGCGCCATGGTAATCAGCCTGGGTCTGCTGGGTCTGGCCATGAAGGATCTGCCGTTGGGCACTGCCTACGCGATCTGGACTGGCGTTGGCGCGGTGGGTACGGTCATCGCCGGGATCATCCTGTTTGGTGAATCCATGGCGCTGTTCCGCCTGGCCAGTGTCGCGCTGATCATCGCCGGGTTGGTTGGGCTCAAAGTCAGCACTTAGGCCTCTACCGCCATCGCGAGCAGGCTCGCTCCCACATTGGTTCTGTGTCGTTCACAGATCAAGTGTGGGAGCGAGCCTGCTCGCGATGAGGCCGGCCAAAACATCAACTATCTAACGGTGCCACGCAACTCGCCGACCAGCGCTTGAAGCTGCTCCGGCTGTGCGACCTCTACCGCCACCGCCGGTCCGGCCACCACAGTCACTCGCGACCAGAGGCGGTGGAAGAAGCCCTTGTCCGGATCGCGACTGAAGAAGCTGCCCCACAACCCCTGCAAGGCCAATGGAATCACCGGCACCGGCGTTTCTTCCAATATCCGCGTCAGCCCGCCCTTGAACTCATTGATCTCGCCATCGGCGGTCAACTTGCCTTCGGGGAAGATGCACACCAGCTCACCATCCTTCAGGTACCGGGCGATTCGCTTGAAGGCCTTTTCGTAAATCTCGATATCTTCCTGGCGCCCGGCAATCGGAATGGTCCCCGCCGTGCGGAAGATGAAGTTCAGCACCGGCAAGTTGTAGATCTTGTAATACATCACAAAGCGAATCGGCCGACGCACTGCACCACCAATCAGCAAGGCATCGACGAACGACACGTGGTTGCAGACCAGCAACGCTGCGCCTTCATCAGGAATCAGCTCAAGGTTGCGGTGCTGCACGCGGTACATGGAATGGCTGAGCAGCCAGATCATGAAACGCATGCTGAACTCGGGCACGATGCTGAAAATGTAGGCATTTACCCCGATGTTCAGCAGCGACACCACCAGAAACAGCTGGGGAATCGACAGCTTGGCGAAGCTCAGCAGCACAATCGAGACAATCGCCGAAACCACCATGAACAGTGCGTTGAGGATGTTGTTGGCCGCGATCACCCGCGCCCGCTCGTTTTCGGCAGTGCGCGACTGAATCAACGCGTACAACGGCACAATGTAGAAACCACCGAAAACCCCCAGCCCGAGAATATCGAATAGCACCCACCACGTATGGGCGAAGCCGAGCACTTCGATCCAGCCGTGACCTTGAACGCTTTGCGGAATACCCCCGGAGCTCCACCAGAGCAGTAAGCCAAACACTGTCAGCCCAAAGGAGCCAAACGGCACCAGACCGATCTCGACTTTGCGTCCGGAGAGTTTCTCGCAGAGCATCGAACCCAACGCGATACCGACTGAGAACACCGTCAGAATCAGCGTCACCACGGTCTCGTCGCCGTGCATCCACTCTTTGGCGTAAGCCGGAATCTGCGTCAGGTAAATCGCCCCGACAAACCAGAACCACGAGTTGCCGACAATCGAGCGCGATACTGCAGGTGTTTGCCCCAGCCCCAGACGCAGAGTCGCCCAGGACTGGCTGAAGATGTTCCAGTTCAGCCGTAGCTCAGGGGTCGACGCCGCAGCGCGCGGAATACCGCGGCTGGCCAGATAACCCAGCACCGCGACACCGATGATCGCCGTGGAGACGATCGGTGCGTAGTGACTGGACGACATCATGATCCCGGCGCCAATGGTCCCGGCCAGAATCGCCAGGAAGGTGCCCATTTCCACCAGACCGTTACCGCCCACCAGCTCTTCTTCATGCAGGGCCTGCGGCAGGATCGAGTACTTCACCGGACCGAACAGCGCCGAGTGAGTGCCCATGGCGAATAGCGCCACCAGCATCAGCGACAAGTGATCGAACAGGAACCCGACTGCGCCGACCGCCATGATCGCGATTTCACCGAGCTTGATCAGACGAATCAACGCGTCCTTGGCGAACTTTTCACCGAACTGCCCGGCCAGCGCCGAGAACAGAAAGAACGGCAGGATGAACAGCAACGCACACAGGTTGACCCAGATCGAACGGTCACCCTCGATGGTCAGCTTGTACAAAATGGCGAGGATCAACGACTGCTTGAAGATGTTGTCGTTGAACGCCCCGAGTGACTGCGTAACAAAAAACGGCAGAAACCGCCGCTTGCGAAGCAAGGTGAACTGCGAAGGGTGGCTCATCTTCCATGTCCCTGTGTGGCTTGGATGCTCTTATTGGAGTGTCGTACAGCGATCCAGGCCACAACCTTACCTAAACTTTGCGAATTATTTCGCTAATCCGGCAATACACGGCGAAACAAACAACTCACCGCGCCAGGCGCCTTGAACGGTGCGCTTGGAGACGATCAGCCACATGATCGCCAATGCGACCACCAATACGCTGCCGAAGAGGCTGAAAAAAGTCAGGTTCAAGGTGCTTGCCAGCTTCAGCGTGGCCAGCGAGTAGACGCCCAGCGGGAAGGTAAAACCCCACCAGCCGAGGTTGAAGGGAATCCCGCCACGCAGGTAACGCAGGGTGATCAGCACCGCCATCAACATCCACCACAAGCCGAAGCCCCACAATGTGATGCCTGCGACCAGGCCCAGCCCGGCGGCAATTTCACCGATACCCGGCAAGCCGTTGGCGGCGAAAATCGCCGGTGCGTCGCTACCCAACAACAACATGCCCAGCGCCCCGGTGCCGATCGGCCCCAGCGCCAGCCAGCTCGATGCGGCCATGTTTTCGTGGGGCAGTTTATGCAGGGCCATGCGCAGCAACAGGATGGTCAGGATGCTGAACGCCACCGGCAGCGAGAACGCCCACAACACATAGCTGGTCACCAGCACCACCAGTTGCGAGTGGGCGTCTGCCAGGTGCGGCGCAAGCAAACCACCGCTGGCCGCCGCGACTTCCGCGGCCACCACCGGCAGTAGCCAGACAGCGGTCATCTGGTCGATGCTGTGTTCCTGGCGGGTGAACATCATGTACGGGATCAATATGCCGCAGGCCAGCGACATGGCGACATCCAGCCACCACAACACCTCGGCCAGGTGCACAACGCCCTCCCCCCAACGCGGCAGGCCGAACAGCAGGAAGCCATTGATGATGGTCGCCAGGCCCATGGGAATGGTGCCGAAAAACATCGAAACCGTGGAGTGGCCGAATATCCTCCG
This sequence comes from Pseudomonas brassicacearum, assembly GCF_003732175.1. Taxonomy (GTDB): domain Bacteria; phylum Pseudomonadota; class Gammaproteobacteria; order Pseudomonadales; family Pseudomonadaceae; genus Aquipseudomonas; species Aquipseudomonas brassicacearum_G. The sequence goes on along the minus strand of NZ_MOBI01000001.1, from coordinate 123,719 downwards.
CGCTTCATCGAAGAAAAACGCCCAGCGTGCGGCGTACAATCCGCTGAACAGCAGAAACAGGAAAATATTGAACATCCACAAGCCTTCGGCGAAGGCATGCAGGCCAGGAATCGACACCGGCAATTGGGCAAGCGCCAGGGCCAGGACCCCGGTGCCCATGGTCGCGGCGAACCAGTTCGGGGTGAACTGACGAATCGCTTCGCGAGGGTGCTGTAAATGGCTCAAAGGCCGGTTAGCGGTTTTGTTGCTGTTGGGGCATTGCATCGTGAACTCCTGTCCTCGGGTGAGGTAGAGCTCATGGTAGAACCGAATCGAATATCTATATAACGGGTAATTTCTCTAACTGTTATCTGCTTTATAGATATACGTATTAAACACTGCTGCTCGTATCACTCCGCCAGGGAACGCCTCTGTCGCGTTAAGAATTATCCGCTACCCCACAGAGCTTGGCCGGCCGCTGACGCATCAACCCCAGCAACGCCCCCAACGACAGCACGATCAATACCGCGCCATAGCCATCGGTGGTGGCGATCAGGCCGAAGGTCCGGGTCAGGTTGCCTGCCAATAGCGACGGCAGGCAAAACGCCAGGTAACTCAGTACGTAGAACGCCGACATCAACCCCGCGCGCTCATGGGGCAAGGCCAGCGGCACCACGCTGCGCAAGGCACCGAGAAAGCCGGCACCAAAACCACTGCCGGCCACCAGAGTGGCGAAGAAAAACAGCGGCAGGCTGGCGCTGTGCACCGCAGTCAGAATCAGCGCAATGCCGATCGCCAACAAGCTCGCGCCCAAACGCAGGACTTTGTCTGCCGGGCGATGGCGCAACGAGAAGATCATCAACGCGCCACTGACCGTCAACACGGCCACCAAGCCCCCGCCGATCAGGTTCGAAGTCGAGCCGGTCGCCGTACGAACCAGCGATGGCGCCAGTGACAGGAAGAAGCCGCCCACCGCCCAGACCGCCACATTCACCGGCAGCGCCAGCCACAGCGCCCGTCGTGCCTGTGGCGGCACATGCAAGGTCGGGCGCAGCGACGCCCAGGCACCGGGTAGTCGACTGACACTTTCTGGCAGACGCCAGACGTACAGGGCTTGCAGCAGGAACAGCCCAAACAGAATCCAGTAGGCCAACTGCAACGGTTGCGGCGCGTACTCCGCCAGCAATCCACTGCCCAATGCGCCACACGCCATACCCAGAAGCGGCGCAACGCTGTTCACCAGCGGGCCTTGCTGCCGGTCAGTATCGAGCAACGCCGCACCGAGTACGCTGGTGGCCATGCCGGTGGCAAACCCCTGAAGCACCCGCGCAGCAATCAGCCAGGCCACACTGTCGGCATTGATAAACAGCAACATCGCCAGCATATCCAGCAGCAATGCAGCGAAAATTACCGGCTTGCGTCCCAGATGATCCGACAACGAGCCGACCGTCAGCAGCGCCGCCAGCAGGCTCAAGGCATACACCCCGAAAATCAGCGTCAGAGTCGCCGGAGAAAATTGCAGCGCTTGCTGGTACAGGTGATAAAGCGGTGTTGGCGCGCTGGAAGCGGCGAGAAAACTCAGTAAGGTGATCGCCAGGAACACCAGGCTGGAACGGTTTGAGACAGAACTGGACATGAGCACACCCCACAAAAGCTAACTTTTTGCTTTTGTGGAGTGTGCTCCTGGCTTCGGCTTAAAGCAAACTCTTTGTGTTAAGGTTCGGCGCATGGCTATTAAAGAAGGTTTACGCCCGGGCGGTCGTAGTGCTCGGGTGCAAGAGTCGATTCATTCGGCAGTCCGCGAACTCCTCGAAGAGCAGGAGCGTTCAAGCGTGACCGTGCCGCAAATCGCTGCCCGCGCAGGCGTTACGCCGTCGACGATCTACCGACGTTGGGGTGACTTGTCGGCACTGCTGGCCGACGTCGCACTGGTACGCATGCGCCCTGACAGCGAACCGGCCAACACCGGCAGCCTGCGTGGCGATCTGCGCGCCTGGGCCGAGCAGTATCTGGACGAGATGAGCTCGGAGCCCGGCCGCAACATGATGCGCGACGTGCAATCGAGCGCCACACCGGGGTATTGCGTGAGCATTATCAGCGGGCAGTTGCAGACGATACTGGACCGTTATCCGAATGAGCCGAAGCCTGGTGTCGACCGATTGATCAACATGGTGGTGGCGCCGACGGTGTTCCGCATTCTGTTCGCGTCAGCGGCGCTTGAGGTTGAAGAGTTGCATCGGTTGATCGACATCGCGTTAGCCCCGTAGGAGCTGCCGCAGGCTGCGATCTTTTCGCTTTTTAAAATCAAAAGATCGCAGCCTGCGGCAGCTCCTACGGGGGATTACGATCCACCGCAGCTACCCTGCGACACCCCGCCGCGCCACGACCTTGGTCGACACTGACTAACCGAAGTGGTCGTGCGAAACTGTCAGACCGGGTTTGCGTCCCGGGTGTCTTTATGCCTGGAGTTACCATGTCGCTGTCCAGCGGGCTGATTGCCGCCGTCGCCCTGGCCTATATGGCCGTCATGTTCGCCATCGCCTTTTATGGTGACCGGCGCAGCGCACCGCTGCCGCCGCGTATGCGTGCCTGGGTGTACAGCCTGTCGCTGGCGGTCTACTGCACCAGTTGGACGTTCTTTGGCGCCGTCGGTCAAGCCGCCGAACAACTCTGGTCGTTTTTGCCAATTTATCTGGGGCCGATACTGCTGCTGGTGTTCGCGCCGTGGGTCCTGCAAAAAATGGTGATGATCAGCAAACAGGAAAACATCACCTCGATTGCCGACTTCATCGCCGCCCGCTACGGCAAGTCGCAATCGCTGGCGGTGGTGGTGGCGCTGATCTGCCTGGTGGGCGTATTGCCCTACATCGCCTTGCAGCTTAAAGGCATCGTCCTGGGGGTCAACCTGTTGATCGGTGCAGGCCCGGATGCCATGGGCACCCGAGCCCTGGACACAGCGCTGATTGTGTCGCTGGTTCTGGCGCTGTTCACCATCGTCTTCGGCACCCGCAACCTCGATGCCACTGAGCACCACCGTGGCATGGTGCTGGCGATTGCCTTCGAAGCGCTGGTAAAGCTGCTCGCCTTCCTCGCCGTCGGCGCCTTCGTCACGTATGGTTTGTACGATGGCTTCAACGACCTGTTCGATCAGGCCATGCTCGCACCACGCCTGGAGGAATACTGGAAAGAAACCGTCAATTGGCCATCGATGGTGGTGCAGACCGGCGTGGCGATGATGGCGATCATCTGCCTGCCCCGACAGTTCCATGTGACCGTGGTGGAGAACATCGAACCGCAGGATTTGCGCCTGGCGAAATGGGTATTCCCGGCTTATCTGGGATTGGCCGCACTGTTCGTGGTGCCGATCGCACTGGCCGGGCAAATGATGCTGCCAAGCTCGGTACTGCCCGACTCCTTCGTGATCAGCCTGCCACTGGCCCAGGCCCATCCGGCACTGGCTCTCCTGGCGTTTATCGGTGGCGCATCGGCCGCCACCGGCATGGTGATCGTTGCCAGCGTGGCGCTGTCGACCATGGTCTCCAACGACATGTTGCTGCCATGGCTGCTACGCCGGAAAAATGCCGAACGGCCGTTCGAGGTGTTCCGCTACTGGATGCTATCGGTGCGTCGGGTGAGCATCGTCGCGATTCTGCTGCTGGCCTATGTTTCCTATCGCCTGCTCGGTTCGACCGCTAGCCTGGCCACCATCGGGCAGATCGCATTTGCCGCCGTGACCCAACTGGCGCCCGCGATGCTCGGCGCACTGTACTGGAAACAGGCCAACCGCCGCGGGGTATTCGCCGGTCTCGCCGCCGGGACTTTTCTCTGGTTCTACACGTTGATTCTGCCGATCGCCGCCAACAGCCTGGGCTGGTCGCTGCACAGCTTCCCAGGGCTGGGCTGGCTGCACGGCAATCCGCTGAACCTGCCGATTTCCCCACTGACTCAAGGCGTGGTGTTATCGCTGGCCGGTAACTTCACCTTGTTCGCCTGGGTGTCGGTGTTGTCCCGTACACGGGTCTCGGAACACTGGCAGGCCGGGCGCTTCATTGGCCAGGAGATCAGCACTCGGCCGAGCGCGCGCTCGATGCTGGCGGTGCAAATCGACGATCTGCTGCAACTCGCAGCGCGTTTTGTCGGCGAAGAACGGGCACGCCAGAGCTTCATTCGCTTCGCCTACCGCCAAGGCAAAGGCTTCAACCCGAATCAGAATGCCGACGGTGAATGGATCGCTCACACCGAACGCTTGCTCGCCGGTGTACTGGGGGCGTCATCGACCCGTGCCGTCGTAAAAGCTGCTATTGAAGGTCGGGAAATGCAGCTCGAGGACGTGGTGCGAATCGCCGACGAAGCCTCGGAAGTGCTGCAATTCAACCGCGCCTTGCTGCAAGGCGCGATCGAGAACATCACCCAAGGCATCAGCGTGGTCGACCAGTCGCTGAAGCTGGTGGCCTGGAACCGTCGCTATCTTGAACTGTTCAACTACCCGGACGGGCTGATCAGCGTCGGCCGGCCGATTGCCGACATCATTCGTTATAACGCCGAACGCGGCCTGTGCGGCCCCGGCGAGGCGGAAGTCCACGTTGCCCGGCGCCTGCACTGGATGCGCCAGGGGCGCGCCCATACCTCGGAGCGCTTGTTCCCCAACGGTCGGGTGATCGAGCTGATCGGCAATCCAATGCCAGGTGGCGGGTTTGTCATGAGTTTCACCGACATCACCGCGTTTCGCGAAGCCGAGCAGGCGCTGACCGAGGCCAACGAGGGCCTGGAGCGACGCGTCGCCGAGCGCACCCATGAACTGTCGCAGTTGAACATCGCGCTGACCGAAGCCAAAGGTACCGCCGAGGCGGCCAACCAGTCGAAAACCCGTTTCCTTGCAGCCGTCAGCCACGACCTGATGCAGCCATTGAACGCCGCGCGGCTGTTCTCGGCCGCCCTCTCCCACCAGAACGACGATCTCTCCCACGAGACCCGGCAACTGGTGCAGCATCTGGACAGTTCGCTACGCTCGGCCGAGGACTTGATCAGCGACCTGCTCGACATCTCGCGCTTGGAAAACGGCAAGATCAACCCGGATCGCAAGCCATTTGTACTGAATGATTTGTTCGACACCCTCGGTGCCGAATTCAAGGCGCTGGCGCAGGAGCAAGGGCTGAAATTTCGCCTGCGCGGCAGTCGCCTACGGGTCGACAGCGATATCAAATTGCTGCGGCGGATTCTGCAAAACTTCCTGACCAACGCCTTCCGCTACGCCAAAGGTCCCGTGCTGCTGGGCGTACGACACAAGGGCGATCAGCTGTGCCTGGAGGTCTGGGACCGTGGCCCGGGGATTCCCGAAGACAAACGCCAAGTGATCTTCGAGGAGTTCAAGCGCCTCGACAGCCACCAGACCCGCGCCGAAAAAGGTCTGGGCCTGGGCCTGGCGATTGCCGACGGCTTGTGCCGGGTGCTGGGTCATCAACTGCAAGTCCGCTCCTGGCCAGGTAAAGGCAGTGTGTTCAGCGTCAGCGTGCCACTGGCCCACGCTCAAACCGGTGCGCCCGGTACATCTGCCAAACTCAATGGCCGGCTGCCAACAGGCGCGCAGGTGCTGTGTATCGATAACGAAGACAGCATTCTGATCGGCATGAACAGCCTGCTCTCGCGCTGGGGTTGCCAGGTGTATACCGCGCGCAATCGCGATGAGTGCGTCGCCCTGCTCAGCGATGGTATGCGCCCGCAACTGGCATTGGTGGATTACCACCTTGACCATGGCGAAACCGGTACCGAACTCATGGCCTGGCTACGCTCCCAACTCGGCGAGCCGGTACCTGGCGTGGTGATCAGTGCTGACGGACGACCGGAGATGGTCGCCCAAGTGCATGCAGCAGGCCTGGAATACCTGCCGAAACCGGTGAAACCGGCGGCATTGCGGGCATTGTTGAGTCGGCATTTGCCGTTGTGATGGTGGATACGGGAAAGATTGCAGCCTGCAGCAGCTCACATCTGAATCAGGCTGCAATCTTTTGATTCATTCCGGCAGCTCGGCCAACCCATCGACATCGGTCATCGCCCGCTCCAGCAGATCGGCCGGCAAGCTCTTGCTGGCCCGCGCGCCGAGCAACTTGAGCTGCTCGCTGCGACTGACCAGATTGCCGCGGCCTTCCGTCAGTTTGTTGCGTGCGGCGCTGTAGGCTTTATCCAATTGCTGCAAGCGATTGCCCACCTCGTCCAGATCCTGAATAAACAGCACGAACTTGTCGTACAGCCAGCCTGCACGCTCGGCGATTTCCCGGGCGTTCTGGCTCTGGCGCTCTTGCTTCCACAGACTGTCGATGACCCGCAACGTGGCCAGCAAGGTGGTCGGGCTGACGATAACGATATGGCGATCGAACGCTTCCTGAAACAGATTCGGCTCGGCCTGCAATGCCGCGGAAAAAGCCGCCTCGATGGGCACGAAAAGCAATACGAAATCCAGGCTGTGCAGACCGTCCAGGCGCTTATAGTCTTTGTCGGACAAGCCCTTGACGTGATTACGCAACGACAGCACATGCTGTTTCAGCGCCGCCTGGCCAATCGCGTCGTCGTCAGCCGCCACGTATTGCTGATAGGCCGTCAGGCTGACCTTGGAGTCGACCACCACTTGCTTGTCGCCCGGCAGATAAATCAGCACGTCAGGCTGGAAGCGCTCGCCATCCGGCCCCTTTAGGCTGACTTGAGTCTGGTACTCGCGGCCCTTCTCCAGGCCCGCGTGCTCCAGCACTCGCTCGAGAATCAACTCGCCCCAGTTGCCTTGGGTTTTCTGTCCCTTGAGTGCTCGCGTGAGGTTGGTCGCCTCGTCGCTCAAGCGCAGGTTCAGCTGTTGCAGACGCTCCAGTTCCTTGGCTAGCGAGAAGCGCTCGCGGGCTTCCGCCTGATAACTTTCCTCGACGCGTTTTTCGAAGGATTGAATGCGCTCTTTCAGTGGGTCGAGCAATTGACCCAAACGCTGCTGGCTGGTTTCGGCAAAGCGCTGCTCACGCTCATCGAAGATTTTCCCGGCGAGCTCGGCGAACTGCGCCCGCAACTCATCCCGCGAGCCTTGCAGGTCGCTCAGGCGTTGCTGATGGCTTTCCTGCTGCTCACGCAGTTCGGCATTCAACGAAGCGGCCTGAGCGTCCAGCCGCCGCAGCTCGGCCTCTTTACTGCTGCGCTCCAGGTTCCAGGCATGGGCCGCATCACGAGCGTTGTCGCGCTCGATCTGTAACAGCTCGACTTCACGGCGTACCGCAGCCAGATCGGCTTGCTTGGCGGCATTGGCCTGGCTCAGGTCGCTGATTTCATCACGGCAGGCATCGAGTTGCGCATTAAGACCGTCCTGCGCCAGTTGTGCAGTACCCAAGCGCTCTTCAAGCAGCGACAGCTCGGACTGCGCGGTGCTCAGGCGCCGCTGTAGCTGCCACGCCAGCATCAATAACGGTAGCGCAGCACCCGCCAGACCGAGCAACACACTGGTCACGTCCATAGCCATGACGACTCCTGCCGATGAATTAAAGCGCGAAGGTTAACCAAGCCGTCGGGGCTTGGACAGCTCAGTCTTCGATCTGACCGAGTTCCTGCCGGGCACGCCGGTCGCCGGCACGCGCCGCCTGGCGCAGCAGCTCCTGGCCAATGCGCCGATCCCGGGCATTGTCGCATTCGCGGCACATCAATAGCCCCAGACGACTTTGCGCAGCCACCACCCCTTCACGGGCTGGAGCCTTGAGCAAACGCCCGGCGAAATGTTTGATGTTGGGGTTATTGCCCAGGCGTGGGCTGTCGAGCAACCATTCGGCGACTCGAATCGAAAAGCGCTTGGGTGGAGTGACACCTGAGGTGATGGAGGTAACAGAGGTTGGTACTGAGCGAAACTTCATAAAGCACTGCGGGACGAATCGGAAGGCGCGCCACTCTACTCTTTTTTTCGTACGGGTAAAGTCGAAAAAAGCCTGCACGCCCGTCCTAGAGCAAGCGCTTGGGACAATCCACAGAAGCTGTGGATAACTCAGTGGACAACCCACCCTGAACTCGCCAGAAGCCCTGTGGAATGGGGCTCGCAGTCAAACTGACGATTTTTTCACCAGTAAAAAAAAGCGATGTTTTTCATTGACTTAAATTCCCATTACAGGCACCCACTGCACTTGAAGGTGAAATGACAACCGGGTGACAGCCCACGCAACTAATGTGCACAAGTCCCTTCAAGGTGGTTATATCACCGCCCTTTTTTCGTGCGTTTTGCAGTCAATCAGTCACTACGAGCCTCACTGTACCTGCGTTTCAAGCGAGGTGATGGCTCATGCCACTGGACACCCGGCGACCCAATTGTGTGCTTTACTGTTGCCGCGACGTTTTACCCGCGACGGCAGATGCTCCAGGCATGGAGCATTCCCGCCAGGAACCGAGCGACGCAATCATGAGTAAAAGTTTTTTGCCTAACACACTTCCTTTCTCGAATTCAATCCGTTACTATCCGCGGCGTTAGTACCAAGCTGAAAGTCAATTCTGGTCGAACAACTCCTGCGGTATACCTTCCCTAAAGAGAAGCCTCTACCGACATCACGGGACCGACCACCTCGATGGTTTCCAGGTAATGCTTGCGACAACACTGCCTTTGAATCAAAAGCAAAGGGTGTTGCGAAGCTCACTTACTCTGACCGAACCAACCTGCAAATTGATCAGGATCTTCACCCCGGGCCCAGAACCTTTGCCCTTGATGTGTTGCCTGCCCTCCTAAGTACCTACCTGCCGGCCCAAGCGCGCAAAAATCATAGCGCTTCAACTGGCTGCTTTGTTCCAGTCGGGTTCTTCGTTCGATCAATGGTGATCGTCGTTACTGGAACGTTTTAACGTTGCACGGTTCTTATCCGTGTCATTTGTAGGAACACCCAATAACCATGTCTACTCAAATCCACACTCAGGATGCCATCCGCACCCTAACCAACGCTTTTGCTCCAATGAACTGCCTGATCATGGCTGCTCGCAAAGGCTGCTTCAGCTTCACTCTGGTCAATGAACACGGCATCGCTCGTCACAGCGAACGCCTGTACCCCGATCAATACTCCAGCGCCGAGCCGCTGCAGGCCGTGATCGAGCGTACCCGTCAGGCACTGGTTGCCTGAAACACCAGAAAGGCTGAAAACTACAAAAGCCCTGCCTAAAAAGCAGGGCTTTTTATTGCCTGATATTTCTCCACTCGCAGTACCGGCTTAAGCACCAAGCGATATAACGGTTATAACTCGGTGCCGGAAATATTTTAAAAACAGGCCTTTACGGCACGAATATGACACTACACTTCAACTCAAGCGGCTTGATCCGCTTCCGGCGATCCTGAGTCGATCCACCGCTGCCAAGCCCCATCAGTCAGGAATCGCCGCCCACTTCACGTTTCGAGGGCTTTATGGGTATCGCCGCCAGCGAACTGTGCCGTTATGTGATCCGTCCGACATTGATTTACCTCGGACGCCACAGCACGATTGCCGAATCCCTGCTACTGGGTGTTGCAGCCAGTCAGTCCGCTCTTGGCTCCGCCCTGCATGACCGCCGCGGGCATGGCCTGTACCGGATTGCCGAACCTCGTCACCAGGCGCTTTGGGATCACTACCTGGCGCTGGACCCGGAACGCGCCAGCCTGGTTCGCGGCCTCGCCAGCCAGCATGCATTTCTCAGCGGCCCGCACCTCGAACTGACCGTCAACCTGCGTTACGCCACCGCCATCGCCTGGCTATTAATAGAAGAACAGAATACCCCGCTCCCCGAAGCCGATGATCTGCTGGGCATGGCCCGAATCTGGCGCCAGACTTTCCAGCCGCAGGGTCGCCTGCGTGACTTCACCTGCGCCTGGCAAACCTGTGTATCACCGCTGAATCAGATCGCCTGTTAACCGGGCAATTTGCAAGATCGTGCATATAGACACGAATTTGGTCTGATTGTCCTACAAAAGCGCTCTATCTCAAGCCATACAGCCTATAGCGCTGAAACGAAAATGTTGGTAATTTTCGCTCCGGTGATCACCAGGAGTTCTAATAATGAAAAAAGTAATGCTCAAAACCACCCTTAGCCTCGCCGTTGCCTTGGCATCCACCCAGATTTTCGCAAGTGGCTTTGCCCTCAACGAACAGAGCATCAGCGGGATGGGGACTGGTTATGCGGGACGCTCTTCGTCCGCCGAGGATGCAAGTACTGTATTTGGCAACCCTGCCGGCATGTCGCGGATCAAGCGCCAGGAAGTCACTGGCGGACTGGCAGCTATCGATGCTTCGAGCGATATCAAAGACGCCCATGGCGCCCATCCGGGTACCAACAAGGGCGACATGGTGCCATTCACAGCCGTTCCGATGGGCTATTACGTCAAGCCGATCGATGATCACTGGGCATTCGGCCTCGGTGTCTATGCACCTTTTGGTCTGATTACCAACTATGAAAGTGGCTTCCAGGGTGGCGGCTTCGGCAGCAAGAGTGAAGTCAAGGTTGTGACCTTCCAACCTACCGTCAGCTATGCCTTTAACGACAGAGTATCGATCGGCTTCGGCCCGACCATTAACCGTATTGGCGGCACTCTCGAGTCGGATGTACCTCTTTTTGGCGATACCCACGTCAAGATCAAAGGGGACGATACCGCTCTGGGCTACAACTTCGGTGTTCTGGTACAAGCCACCGACACGACTCGCGTCGGCCTGACCTATCACTCGAAAGTGAAATACAAGCTCGAAGGTCATACCGATATCACCGCAGGCGCCAATGCTCCTTCCGCCTTCCTGCAAAGCAATCGGTACGACGCTTCGCTGAAAATCGAAACGCCTGAATCGGTCGACTTCTCCGTAACGCAGCAGCTGACGGATGCGTGGACCGTGTATGCAGGTTCCACCTGGACCCGCTGGAGCCGCCTGAAAGACATCACCGTCAATAACGAAGGCGTCACTGCGGCACAGGGCGGTGTATTGTCCCCAGCCCTGTTCGGCACCATTACGGAAGAGCAGAACTGGCACAATACCTGGGCCTATGCCATCGGTACTTCCTACCAGCTGAACAAGCAATGGGTATTGCGCACTGGCCTGACCTTTGACCAGTCGCCCACCAACAATACTGACCGTTCGCCACGCATTCCTACCGGTGACCGCACAATCTTCAGCCTTGGTGCTGGCTACAACGTCACCGATGATCTGACCATCGACGTCGCCTACTCCTACCTCAAGGAAGAAGCTGTCACGGTGAATCACTCCAACGCAGTAGACAGTTACAGCGCCAAGTACGAAAACAGCGCCAACGGTTTTGGCGTCGGCGCGACCTACCGCTTCTGATTCACGGCGAGCCTGAACAGCCCACCGGCTGAATTGAAAAAGCCCCGCTCTCTTGCACAGAGGCGGGGCTTTTTAGTGGGCGCTGACTCAGCAAGCACCCATACCGAGTTGCATCAGTGCCAACCCTCCCTGATGCCAGCCCCACCAGGCCAGCGCCAACAACAGCGCGCCAGCACCGACAGCGGCGAACCAGGCTGCGATCCTGCTCATGCCGCACTCACCTGAGCTTGCAACCGTGCCACGGGACGCTCGCGTACAGGCCAGTTCAAGACTGCCGCCAACAGACTGAGGAGAATCGCCACCTGCCAGATCAAGTCATAGTTTCCTGTTCGGTCATAAACCACCCCACCCAACCAGCCGCCAAGGAACGAGCCCAACTGGTGAAAGAGGAAAACGATACCACCGAGCATAGAGAGGTTTCGTACACCAAACAGCGTCGCTACCGTGCCGTTGGTCAAAGGCACTGTCGACAACCAGAGAAACCCCATGGCCATGCCGAATAGATAAGCTGAGGTTTGCGTCACAGGAGCCCATATGAACAGACTAATCACCACCGCACGCAGCAGGTAAAGCCCCGTCAACAGACGCGGTTTGGACATGCGCCCGCCGAGCCAGCCGGCGGTGTAAGTACCGAAGATATTGAACAGGCCAATCAACGCCAGCACCGTGGTACCAACGCTGGCAGGCAGATGCTGGTCGACCAGATAGGCCGGCAAATGCACGCCGATAAACACCACCTGGAAACCACAGACAAAAAAGCCGAACGCCAACAGCCAGAAGCCCGAGTGCGAACACGCCTCGCGCAGTGCCTCGGACAGGGTTTGCTCATGACCGAGCACGGGCAGCGGTTTGTCCTTGAGCATGCTGACCAGCGGCACAATCAGTGCCACTAGCATTCCCAACACCAGCAGCGCGGTTGACCAACCAAGCCAGCCGATCAACCCCAGCGTGCCCGGTAACATGGCGAACTGGCCGAAGGAACCGACAGCACTGGCGACGCCCATGCCCATGCTGCGTTTCTCCGGCGGCAAGGCACGCCCTACCACGCCAAGAATCACCGAGAACGAAGTACCGGACAGACCAAGACCGATCAACAAGCCAGCGCTCAACGACAGCGACAAGGCCGAATCGGACAAGCCCATGAACACCAAACCCACGGCGTACAGAACGCCACCGACCAGCACCACTTTCGCCGCGCCGAAACGGTCCGCCAAGGCCCCCGTGAATGGCTGCGCCAGCCCCCAGATCAGGTTCTGCAGGGCGATGGCGAAGGCGAACACTTCCCGCCCCCAGCCGAACTGCGCGCTCATCGGCGGCAAAAACAGCCCGAAGCCATGCCTCACGCCAAGCGACAGCGCAAGAATCAGTGCGCTTCCAAGTAGAACCCAACCGCTGGTACGCCACATCGATGTCATTCTTATTCTCCGGTAGCGGGTATATACCCGCTTAAGTTCGGGCTTATGCTCGGAAAAGTCCGCCGCCTCAGGCGAGTTCATCCAGCAAGGCCAGCAAGGTTGCACGCTTCTCTGCACCCAGACGATCAATCAGCCGCTGTTGCGCCGCTTCCCAGGCCGGCAAGGCCGCCGCCAGGCGTTCACGCCCGGTTTCGGTCAGTTGCACGATGCGATTGCGCTGATCTTCACCCTCGACCAGCATCACCAGCCCCTCCCCCTCGAGCACCCGCAGATTACGCCCCAGCGTACTGCGATCCAGGCCCATGGCTTCCGCAAGGGTGGAAATGCTCGGTTGATCGAGGCGCTGCAAATTGCACAACAAAGAATACTGCGCAACGTTGATCCCGAAGCCGTCGAGGGCGCCGTCGTAATGCCTGCTGACGCCACGAGCGGCGCGACGCAGGTTGGTGCATAAACATTGAGAGGCTAGCATGGTGCGTGTATATACCCGCGATAAAGTTAAAGCAAGTTTGATTATCAAACGGCCGTTAGGGCGCGCACGTTGAAGGTGACTCTCAGACCAGCGCCAACCCCACCAGCACCGCCGTTTCCAGCAGCTCCAGCAACGCCCCAGCCGTATCGCCAGTGGTCCCGCCCAGACGCCGCAACATCACCTGGCGCAACCAGAAGAACATCAGAGCCGCCAGCACCAGTGCAACAACACCGCTCCAGCCGCCGATCAGCACGCACGCCAGCGCGCTGAGCAACAACACCTGCTGACCGGTCTTGCGCGGCAGATGATCGGCCAGCGCTTGTCCCAGGCCGCCAGCGCGCACATACGGCGTGTTCAGAAACAACCCCAGCAAGGCACTGCGACCGATCACCGGCGCGAGGATCAAACCGGCCATGGAGTGCTGTTCAATCAATGCCAGTAACGCCGTGAACTTGAGCAACAGCACCAACACCAGCGTCACCACCGCGATCGGCCCACTGCGTGGGTCCTTCATGATGCTCAAGGTGCGCTCGCGATCACCAAAGCCGCCGAGCCAAGCGTCGGCGCTGTCGGCCAGACCGTCGAGGTGCAAACCACCGCTGAGTATCACCCAGACACTCAACAGCAACGCCGCATGCAACAACGCTGGCGTACCGAGCAACAGCCCATTCAGCGCCCACAACAGCCCGCCAAACAGCAGCCCCACCAATGGATAAAACAGCAGCGAGCGCCCAAGCTCCTGAGGCGCCGGCATGCCTGGCAGACGAATCGGCAAGCTGCTGAGAAACTGCAGGGCGATCCAGAACGGCAACATGTTCAACCCTCTTCCCTGAGCACGGCATCAGCCTCGACGCGCAACGAAAACAGCGCACCATGACCGACTTCAACATTGAGTAATTGCTCGCGCGGCAATCCGCGTGCGCGTGCCAGCAATAGACGCATGACCCCACCGTGACTGATCAGCAACACTCGCTCGCCGGCATAGACCTGATGCAAGCGCTCGACAGCCGCCAGCACCCGTGCGGAAAACGCAGTCACCGGTTCACCTTCCGGCGGCGTGAACCCGTAGGGATCGGCCCAAAACATTCCCAACGCTTCGGCGTCGGCTTCCATCAACGCTGCTGCACTCTGCCCTTCCCAGGCGCCGAAGTGCAGCTCTTGCAGATCCTTATCCAGCACCACCGGCAAGTTCAACCGCTCAGCCAACTCCTCGGCAAACCGTGCGCAGCGTTGAAGCGGTGAACTGACCAGGCGATCCCATGGACCATGATCAATCACCGCCGCGCGCATCTGCTCCCAACCTTTAGCGGTCAGCGCGTCATCCAGGCTGCCGCGCAAACCGCCACCGAGTTCGGTTTCACCGTGGCGCAGCAGATCCAGGCGCAGCGTCATGCCGGGCGATCGGCCACAGCCGCTTCAGCGAAAGTCGCCATTTGCCCATGCAGGTCGCAGGCCAGACGCAGCAATGGCACCGCCAGAGCAGCACCACTACCCTCGCCCAGTCGCAAGCCGAGATCCAGCAAAGGTTCAGCACCCAGCGTCTCCAGTACATGCCGATGGCCCGGTTCAGCCCCACGATGACCAAACAGCAACCACTCGTGACATGCCGGATTCAGGCGCACCGCGACCAATGCTGCAACGCTGCAAATAAAGCCGTCGACCAGCACCGCCAAACCTTCCTGTGCGCAGGCCAAATAGGCACCGACCAACGCAGCGATTTCAAAACCGCCGAGGTTGAACAATGTCTGCAATACATCACCGCGTTGAGCGGCATGCAATGCCAGGGCGCGTTCAATCACCTGGGCTTTATGGCTGACACCCGCCGCGCTCAAACCAGTCCCCGGCCCGGTCAGATGCGCCACTGGGCAATCGAGCAATGCACAGGCCACCGCGCTGGCAGCGGTGGTATTGCCAATGCCCATCTCGCCACCGATAAACAGCTCGGAGCCTTCAGCAATCGCCCGCAGCACGCTGTCACGGCCGGCCTGCAAGGCTTGCTCGCCCTGGACTTGCGTCATCGCCGGACCGTGAACGAAGTTCGCAGTGCCTGGACCGATGTGCAGATGACGCACGCCCAGCAAATTCAACGAAGGCGTGACAGTGCCGAGGTCGACCACTTCCAGCCGCGCCTCAAGCTGCCGCGCCAATACGCTGATCGCCGCGCCACCGCTGACGAAGTTGTGCAGCATCTGCCCGGTGACTTCCTGCGGGAACGCCGAAACACCTTCGGCGACCACCCCGTGATCACCGGCAAAAATCGCAATCCACAGCTGATTCAAGCTCGGTTTGACCCGACCCTGCAACCCGGCCAGTTGCACCGCCACCGACTCCAGCTGCCCGAGGGAGCCCGCCGGTTTGGTCAGTTGCTGCTGTCGGGCCGCCGCTTGCTCACGCGTTTGCGCATTGATCGGCTTACACGGGTTCAACCACCAGGAATGAGTCATAACGCAGTACCTTTCAAAGTCAGGGGCAGGCCGGCGACGGTCAACACGACACGCTGACAGCGCTCAGCCAGGGCTTGATGCAACCAACCGGCTTCATCGACATAGCGGCGAGTCAATTCGCCCAGCGGCACGACACCCAGACCGGTCTCGTTGCTGACAAAAACAATTTCTCCAGGCAGTGATGCCAGACACTCCAGCAGGGCTTCACGCTCTTGCGCCAGACGCTCGGGATCTTCCAGCATCAGCAGATTGGTCAACCACAAGGTCAGGCAATCCACCAGTAAGCAACGCTTGGCACTGGCATTTTCGCGTAGCACCAGGGCCAGTTCCAGCGGCTCTTCAATGAGCGCCCATTCAGGCGGACGGCGCTCGCGATGATGGGCCACGCGGGCATTCATTTCGCCATCCAGCGGCTGGCTGGTGGCAATGTACGTCACCGCCAGGCCACTTTCGCTGGCGAGCTTTTCAGCCAGACGGCTTTTACCGGAACGGGCGCCGCCGAGGATCAGTTGCAACATGGTCATAACCTTTTAATTGGCGGTGTAACGACAGCCCCCTTCGCGAGCAGTCGAGCGTCGACCGGCTGCTCCCACATTGGAACGCGGTCAACTGTCGGAGTGAGCCTGCTCGCGATACGGCCGGCACTACCACCTCAAAAACCACAGAGCTCACGCAACAGCCCAGTGTCCAGATGCTTCTCCACCAAATCCGCCAAGCGCTCGATATCGCGCTCGCGCAAGGCGTGGTAATCGACTTCCTGCACATCCTGCAAACCGGCCCAGCGTAACAGCGCGCTGCACGCCGCCGGGGATTCGAACAGGCCGTGCAAATACGTGCCGAGCACCTGTCCGTCAACACTTCGGGCTCCGTCGTTGCGACCGTCATCCAGCAACACCGCCGCCTGCTCCAAAGCAATACCGGTGGTAACCCCGGCGTGAATTTCATAACCGCTGACTTCAGCGTTTTCCAACGCCAGATGTCCGCGCACATTGCGCAGCTGTTTCTCTTCTTCGAGCACGGTTTCGAACGCCAGCAAGCCGAGACCGGCACTGGAGCCCGCCGCGCCTTCCAACCCCAGCGGGTCGTGCACGTGCTCGCCGAGCATTTGCAGGCCACCGCAAATGCCGAGCAGCTTGCCGCCGTAACGCAAATGGCGGGTAATGGCCTCGTCCCAGCCGTTGGCGCGCAAGTAGTGCAAGTCGCTGCGCACGCTTTTCGAGCCCGGCAGGATGATCAGGTCGGCAGGCGGAATCGGCTGACCCGGCCCGATAAATTGCAGATCGACCTGAGGATGCAGGCGCAGCGGATCGAAGTCGGTGTGGTTGCTGATACGCGGCAACACCGGCACCACCACGTTGAGCACCTGCTCGGCTTTATCGGCCTGGCGCTGATCGATGCCGTCTTCGGCTTCCAGATGCAGATCCATGACATACGGCAGCACACCGATCACCGGTTTGCCGGTGCGTTCTTCCAGCCAGTCGAGGCCTGGCTGCAGCAAGGCGATATCGCCGCGAAAACGGTTGATAATGAAGCCTTTGACCCGCGCCTGCTCAGTGGCTGACAGCAACTCCAGCGTGCCCACCAAATGCGCGAAGACCCCGCCGCGATTGATGTCGGCGATCAGCACCACCGGACAATCCACCGCTTCGGCGAACCCCATGTTGGCAATGTCGCCGGCACGCAAATTGATCTCGGCGGGTGAACCCGCGCCTTCGACCATCACCACCGGATAGGCTGCGCTCAAGCGTTCGTGAGAGGCGAGCACCGCTTGCATGGCGATGGCTTTGTAGTCGTGATAGGCGACTGCGTTCATGGTGGTCACGGCACGTCCGTGAATGATCACCTGCGCGCCGGTATCGCTATTCGGCTTGAGCAGCACCGGGTTCATGTCGGTATGTGGTGCAAGGTTTGCAGCTTGGGCCTGCACGGCTTGGGCTCGACCGATTTCGCCGCCGTCGGCGGTTACCGCACTGTTGAGTGCCATGTTCTGCGGCTTGAACGGCACCACGCGAACACCCTGGCGCGTCAGCCAGCGGCACAGCGCGGTTACCAAGGTACTTTTGCCGGCATCCGAGGTGGTGCCTTGCACCATCAGCGTGGTCATGGGGTTTCCTTGGCGTAGGCTTCGAAAGCCTGCTCGAGGCGCTGCCAATCGGCGTCATCGGCCGGCAAACCGAACCGCAGGCTGCTGTTGTGGGTGAACAGACGCAGCAAGATGCCGCGCCGGGCCATGAACTCGTGCAGATGCTCTGCGCGCTCGGTGATCAACCATTGAAACAACGCGCATCCACCGTGCGGCTTGAAGCCATGACGCTCAAGAATCTCAGCCAGACGCTGACTCGCCTCTTCACTGCGCAGACGCTGGCGAGCATGACCTTGGGTGTCACGCAAACAGACCTGACCCAATACCCGGGTCGGCCCGCTGACCGCCCAAGGACCGACCTGCTCGGCGAGCAGTTTGATCAACTTGCGTTCAGCCAGCACAAAACCCAATCGCACCCCGGCCAGGCCGAAAAACTTGCCGAACGAACGCAGGACGATCAAGCCGACCTGATCGGTATAAGACGACAGGCTCAGCTGCGGGGTGTTGTCCATGAACGCTTCGTCAACTACCAGCCAGCCGCCGCGCTGCGCCAACCGTGCATGCCAGTCGAGCAGGCGTTCGGGGGGCAGGCTCAGGCCGGTGGGGTTGTTCGGGTTAACCACTACCAGCACGTCGAGGCTATCGAGGAAAAAGTCGACTTCCTGCTCCAGCACTTCACGCACGACGTAGCCGTTGCGACGCCAGGCTTCGGCGTGCTCGGCATAACATGGCGAGAGCACGCCGACTTTACCGGCGCGACGCAGGCGTGGCAGCAACTGGATAGCCGCCTGGGAGCCCGCGACCGGCAGCACCTGCGAGGCGCCGTAGTATTCGCGTGCAGCCTGCTCCAGGCCGTCATCGGTTTCCGGCAAACGCGCCCAGGCCCGTAACGGGATGTCCGGAATCGCCCACGGCCAAGGTGCCAGACCGCTGGACAAATCGAGCCAATCGGCTTCGGCGATGCCGTACTGCAACGCCGCCTTGCGCAAGCGGCCACCGTGCTCAAGCATAAAACTCGGCTCCCACACAGAGGATCAGCAACCAAAGCCATACCCCACGCTGAACCAGTTGCCAGCCGCGATCGATGGAGTTGGCGTCTGCCGGCACACCTTCGCCCAGCTGTGGACGCTGATGCAGCTCACCGTGATAGATCGCCGCTCCGCCTAACTCGACGCCCAGCGCACCCGCGCCAGCGGCCATCACCGGCCCGGCGTTCGGGCTGTCCCAGGTCGGCCCCTGCGTGCGCCAGCATTTGAGTGCCAAACGGGTTTTGCCCAGCAGCGCATAGGTCAACGCCACCAGACGCGCCGGAATATAGTTGAGCACATCGTCGATTTTCGCCGCCGCCCAGCCGAAGCGTTCAAAGCGCTCGTTGCGATAACCCCACATGGCGTCCAGGGTATTGCTCAGCCGATAGAGCACCACGCCCGGCGCACCCGCGACGGCAAACCAGAACAGCGCGGCGAATACCGCGTCGCTGCCATTTTCCAGAACCGATTCGGTGGCGGCACGGGCCACTTCGGTCGAGTCCAGCTCACTGGTCTGACGGCTGACCAGATAGCCGACACGCTTGCGTGCTTCATCCAGGTCGTCGCTGCGCAGGGCCTGAGCCACCGGCTCGACATGCTCACCGAGGCTGCGCAGACCGAGGGCGCAATACAACGCGAGAATCTCGACGATCCAGCCGATGTAAGGCAGCCAGGACAATGCCGTGATCAACAGGGTCAGCGGCAACACCGCAATCACCCAGGCGGTGACACCATGACTGCGCCAGCCACGGCCGGCGGAGTTGAAACGTTGCTCGACACGATCGGCAAAACGGCCGAACGCCACCAGCGGATGCCAGCGCTTGGGTTCGCCCAGCAGCGCATCCAGCGCTACTCCGGCGACACTCAGCAACGCCACACTCATTGACTCACTCCCCAAAAATTCTCGTACAACAGTTCACTTAGCGGACGCGCCTGCGCCCAGCCTTCAAGGACCAACATCGGCGCCGGGTAAAATTCCTTGACCGGCCCCAGGCACAACACCGCCAGCGGCTTGGCCCCCGGCGGCAGTCCGAGCAGATCCGCCAAGGCGTGCGGTTCGAACAACGAGACCCAGCCCATGCCCAGACCTTCGGCACGGGACGCCAGCCAAAGATTCTGGATCGCGCAGGACAACGACGCCATGTCCATTTCCGGCAAAGTCCGACGGCCAAAGATATGCCGCTCGCGATCATCCATCAGCGCGGCGACCAGCACTTCGGCGCAGTCGTTGATGCCTTCGACTTTCAGCTTCATGAACTCGTCGGAGCGTTCGCCCAGCGCCTCGGCGGTGCGTACTCGCTCCTCTTCCACCAGTTGCTGGATCTTGCCGCGTAACGCTCGGTCGCTGATGCGGATGAACCGCCAGGGCTGCATCAAACCGACACTCGGCGCCCGATGCGCCGCTTCGAGCAACCGCCGAAGCAGTTCGGGCTCGACGCTGCCGCCACTGAAGTGACGCATGTCGCGACGCTCGGCAATCGCACGATAAACCGCTTCGCGCTCGGCCTCGGAAAATGCGTTGTCGGTCATGGCCTTTTCGCGGGCGAGCCCGCCCCTACAAGATTCAGGTCTGGCGCAAACAGCGCGGCGATCGCGGATGGATTGGACGGGAAATAAAAGTGCACATAAGACGCCGTCATCCGCCCGTCACGGTAAACCGCCTCGGCACCGCGTCCGCCGTTAGGACTCAGGCCACGAGCGATCGGCTCAATCTCGGTGCTGGTCAATGAATGGTGGTAGGTGTGGCCACGCAACGCGCCTTCAGGTAATTCGACCGCTTGCAGGGCCAACGCGGCCAGACGCTTTTGCATCACCGCATCACCGGCCAGCAGCCCCAGCAACTCAGCGCGCGTGCCATCGACATCGGTCAGTGAGTCGAGCAGATACAACATGCCGCCGCATTCGGCCAGCAACGGCTTGCCAGCGGAATGGTGCGCGCGAATGGCATCGAGCATTGTGCTGTTTTCAGCTAACGCCACGTGGTGCAATTCCGGATAACCACCGGGCAGATACAGGCTGTCGGCTTCAGGTAGTTCGCAGTCATGGATCGGCGAGAAGAATCGCAACTCGGCGCCCATCGCCCGCAACAAGTCGAGGCTCGCGCCGTACGTGAAGGCGAACGCTTCGTCGCGAGCCACGGCAATTCGCACACCGGCCAACAGTGGCTCAGCAGCAATCACGTCGGGCGCGGCGAACTCGACGGCAGGCGGCAATGCCACTTCGCAGCTGCTGGCCAACGCTTCGGCGGCTGCGTCGAGGCGCAGATCGAGGTCATTCAATTCACTGGCCTGGACCAGTCCCAGGTGACGGCTCGGCAGTTCGATTCCGGTTTCCCGGGACAAGGCGCCGTACCAGCGCAAACCTTCAGTGAGGCTGCCTTCGAGCAATTGCGCGTGACGCAAGGTGCCGACGCGGTTGGCCAACACACCGGCAAACGGCAAGTCCGGCTGATAACGTGCCAGCCCCAACGCCAGCGCGCCGAAAGTCTGAGCCATGGCGGTGCCATCGATCACGCCCAGCACCGGCACGCCGAAATGCCGCGCCAGATCGGCGCTGGACGGCGTGCCATCGAACAACCCCATCACGCCTTCGATCAAAATCAGATCAGCCTCAGCGGCGGCTTCCCACAATAGCCGACGGCTTTCCTGCTCGCCGACCATCCACATGTCCAGTTGATAGACCGGCGCACCGCTGGCGCGCTCGAGAATCATCGGATCGAGAAAGTCCGGGCCGCATTTGAACACCCGGACCTTGCGCCCCTGATTGCGATGCAAACGGGCCAGCGCGGCAGTGACGGTGGTCTTGCCCTGACCGGAAGCCGGCGCGGCAATCAGTACCGCCGGGCAAAAACGCGGCTCACTCACAGTTCAACGCCTTTCTGCGCTTTGATCCCGGCCTGGAAAGCATGCTTGATCATGCCCATTTCGGTGACGGTGTCGGCCAGTTCGATCATTTCCGGCTTGGCACCACGACCAGTGACTACCACGTGTTGCATCGGCGGACGCGCCTGCAAGTCGCTGAGCACCTGATCGAGGTCCAGATAACCGTGCTTGAGGGCGATATTCAGCTCATCGAGCACCACCAGACCAATGGTCGGGTCACGCAGCAATTCGCGGGAGACCTCCCATGCAGCCTCGGCGGCGGCGATATCGCGCTGGCGATCCTGGGTTTCCCAGGTAAAGCCTTCGCCCATCACGTGGAAGCGCACTTGTTCCGGGAAGCGACGGAAGAACAGCTCCTCGCCAGTGCTGTTGCGCCCCTTGATGAACTGCACCACGCCGCACTGCATGCCGTGGCCCATCGCCCGGGCGAGCATGCCGAACGCAGAACTGCTTTTGCCCTTGCCATTGCCGGACAGAACCAGCAGCAAGCCGCATTCATTCGGCGAGTTGGCAATACGCTCATCGATCACGGCTTTCTTGCGCAGCATGCGTGCCAGATGGCGTTCGTCACGATCAGGGGAATCAGTCATCGGGGAGCTCTCCGTTGAGGCTGGATAACGGCGGGCAGGCATAGAAATAGACGGCAAGAAGCCTGGCATCGCCCACCGTGATGCCGCTGGATGGATCAGGCCGGTCTCCGGGCTCATGAGCGGCTGACGCCTGACTGCGCGCCTTCCCATATCGACCTTCGACACAGTGGCTCAAAGCGCAGTTTTGACTCATTTACCGTTGCGGGGGCAGCGCCGGGATCGTCGCCCGCTCTGTCAAAGAACGCGCCCTCACCGGCTTCCCTGTTTCACTCGGTCGACCACTGGGTCACAGAGCACCTGAAACAAGTCGCGAAGGTTAGAGGGTTGGGGGTGGAGCGTCAATTAAAGCCGGGGGCTCATCGACAGATAGAAACCGACCCCGATCAATAAACTGGCGCCAATCTTGTGCCACACTGAAAGCAGTGATATCAAAGAGCCACAACCTGACACCACAAGAACAAAAAAGGGGAGCAACATGCAAGGCATGATCATCAGTAACCCGAAGCTGGAATTCCTGCGTCCGGTACTGGAACGCTGGTTCGAGTGCATCGACCGTTACAACGCGGTACACGGCGATAACGAAAGCCCCTACTGGTTTGACGAACGCGCCAACGTGAGCCTGCTTTCGGCGGCGGCGTGGATGGCTGAAATGGTCACCCTCGAACACACTCCGACGAAAAAGCAGATCGAGGAAGGCGAACGCAATGGCCGCGCCGACCTGTTTATCGCCAGTGGAGAAGAGCGCGCCTATCTTCAGGCCAGCCAACGCTGGCCGCGGGTCAATAACCTGAACCTCACCCAGGCCTTGCAAGATGCCGTGAGCGATGCGAAAAAAATCAGCTACGCCAGCGACCTGAAGCTCGGCTGCCTGTTCGTCGCCCCACAAAAAGCCCAGCACAGCCCTACGCCGGAAGAACTCCAGGACATGGTCGACGACCTGCAAAAGGAACACACCTGCGCCGTGGCCTGGTACTTTCCCTACGCCTATCGCAAATTGCACAACGAAGCCGGCAACTACCATCCGGGCATCGCGGTATTGCTCAAGGAGGCCCGCGGCTGACGGGTTGAACCTTCTGTCGATCAGACTCTTCTATGATGAGGTGACGCCTTCATAGGGAAATCAGCATGTTCAAGCCTCGATTCGTCTTTGTTATCGCCATCGCCGGAGGGCTCGCCGCCTGCGGGGAGTCCGCCACCCTGCCAGTGTCGGACGGCACGGGCCCATCGCCCAAGCTGCCGGAACCGCACAAGACCCTGATCCCGACGGTGAACATCGCACCGGCGGTCGGCTGGGCAGCGGGCGCAAAGCCGATTGCCGCGCCAGGCACCCAGGTGGCGGCATTTGCCGAAGGCCTTGATCATCCACGCTGGCTCTATGTACTGCCCAACGGCGACGTGCTGGTGGCTGAAACCAACGCGCCACCCAAGCCCGATGACAGCAAAGGCATTCGTGGCTGGATCATGGGCAAAGTCATGGGCCGCGCCGGTGCCGGCGTGCCGAGCGCAAACCGGATCACCCTGCTGCGTGACAAGGATCACAACGGCGTCGCTGAAACCCGCACGACCTTCATCGAGAACCTCAACTCGCCGTTTGGCATGACCTTGGTCGGCAACGACCTGTACGTCGCCGACACTGACCGTCTGCTGCGTTTTCATTATGAAAGCGGCGAAACCTCCATCACCGCCAAACCGGTGAAAGTCATCGACCTGCCCGGCGGCACGCTGAATCACCACTGGACCAAAAACGTCATCGCCAGCAAGGACGGCAGCAAGCTGTACGTCACGGTCGGCTCCAACAGCAACGCCGCTGAAAATGGCCTGGAGCAGGAAGAAGGACGTGCAGCGATCTGGGACGTCGATCGCGCAACCGGCAACCATCGGATTTTCGCCTCTGGCCTGCGTAACCCCAACGGCATGGACTGGGAGCCGCGCAGCGGAAAACTCTGGACCGCCGTCAACGAACGGGACGAAATCGGCAGCGACCTGGTGCCGGACTACATCACCTCGGTCAAGGACGGTGGTTTCTACGGCTGGCCGTTCAGCTACTACGGCCAGCACATCGACGCACGCGTCACACCGCAAAACCCGGATCTGGTCGCCAAGGCCATTGCCCCGGACTACGCGGTTGGCCCGCATACCGCTTCGCTGGGCCTGACCTTCGCCGAAGGCAGCAAACTGCCAGGGCCGTTCACCGAAGGCGCGTTTATCGGCCAGCATGGTTCGTGGAACCGCAAACCGCATAGCGGCTATAAAGTCATTTTCGTGCCGTTCCGCGCTGGCAAGCCGGCAGAGCAACCGATCGATGTGCTGACGGGGTTTCTCAACAAGAATGAAGAAGCCATGGGTCGCCCGGTGGGCGTAGTGATCGACAAGCAGGGTGACTTGCTGGTGGCCGATGACGTGGGGAACAAGATCTGGCGCGTGTCTGCAGCTAAATAAACGTTAAAAGATCGCAGCCATTTACTTTTTGCGGCACAGCGTCAAACCGTCACCCAACGGCAACAACGACAGATCGACACGCAGGTCATCCTTCAAGGCACGATTGAGTGCCTGGATGGCTCGGGTGTCTTCGCTCGCGGGATTTTCTTCCAGTACTCGCCCACTCCACAGCGTATTGTCGAATACCGCCAGCCCACCCCTTCGCAGCAGC
Organism: Pseudomonas brassicacearum; assembly: GCF_003732175.1. Taxonomy (GTDB): domain Bacteria; phylum Pseudomonadota; class Gammaproteobacteria; order Pseudomonadales; family Pseudomonadaceae; genus Aquipseudomonas; species Aquipseudomonas brassicacearum_G. The sequence goes on along the minus strand of NZ_MOBI01000001.1, from coordinate 98,882 downwards.
CGCAAAGCGCTTTCCAGATAAGCCGGATAGTTGGCCTTGTCGGCATCGATGAAGATCAGATCGAAGCAACCGCCCTGCCCTTGCTGCTCAAGTTGAGCCAGGGTTTGCAACGCGGGGGCCAGACGCAAATCGATGCGCCCGGCGAGCCCAGCCTCTTGCCAGTAACGGCGCGCCGTGGCGTTGTAGTCTCCGGGAATGTCACAGCAGATCAACGAACCGTCATCCGGCAAGGCGGCCGCCATGCATAAGGCGCTGTAACCGGTGAAGGTGCCGACTTCAAGCAAGCGCCTGGCGCCCGTCAGCTTGACCAGCAAGGCGAGGAACTGACCCTGCTCGGGCGCCACCTGCCAGCGCGCCATGGGCAGTGCCTGAGTTTCGTCACGCAAGCGGCGCTGCAGCGGCGTTTCGCGCAGGGAAACGTCGAGCAGGTAGTTATAAAGGGAATCGTCGAGATTGAGCGTGCGAGCGGTCATGACAACCTCTGCGAACTAGAAATTGTGCGCCAGATGTTCAGGCTCGATAACACGCTTGGCACTCAGGTAGGCTCTCTGCCAATAGGCCTTGGACAAACTGTCGAGCTTCACCGTACCACCCGTGGCGGGGGCATGCACGAAGCGACCTTCGCCGACATAGATTCCGGCGTGGCTGACTTGCGAGCCGCCATTGGTGGCGAAGAAGATCAGGTCACCGGTTTGCAGAGCCTCTTGGCCAATGTTCGGCGCTTGCATGCCGATCATCTCGCGGGTTGAACGCGGCAGGGAAATACCCGCCGCATCGCGGTAGACGTAACCGATCAGGCCGCTGCAATCGAAACCTGAATCCGGCGTATTGCCGCCCCAACGATAAGGCGTGCCAACCAGACCCAGTGCGCGAATCAACACGTCTTCAGCTGCAGGCGAGAACGATTGGGCGGGAGCGAAAACCGGGGCGCGAACGACTTTAACAGGCGGCGGAGTACGGCTGGCGCAGGCGCTGAGCAGCGCTGCGAAGAAGATGAGTACAAGGCGGGCCGACATCGTCATATACAGAACATCCTGATCTGGCTGCGGCTTTCTCTGCCGAGAGGCTGAAAACAAAACCGCGTAAGCAGGGCTTACGCGGTTAGTTAGTCAACAATAGATCAGGATTCTAGCGGCTACACGCCAAACTTCAAGTAAGACTTTAAGTTAGCCTTACAAAAAGTCCGCTTACTTGCGTGCCGTGACTGTCGTTGGTGCCATGGCGAGTGCTCGCTTGGCCTCAATGAAGGTCTTGCTCCAGTAGCTGTCGCCCAGGTTATCAACCCGGACACCACCGCTGCGGCGGCTGCTGGAATGGATGAACTGGTCATCACCCAGGTAGATCCCGGCGTGACTGACGCGACCGCGACGACCATTGGTGGCGAAGAAGAGCAAGTCGCCAGGCTTCAGGTTATTGCGGGAGACCAACGGGGCATTCACGTTGATCATTTCGCGAGTGGAGCGCGGCAGGTTCATGCCAGCCTCTTCACGAAACAGATAACCGATGAAACCGCTGCAATCGAAACCGGCTTCAGAGGTGCCGCCCACACGGTAACGGGTACCGACCAGGGACAGGCCACGCTCGAGGATGCTGTCGGCCAGAACCGGAAGCTGGTAAGGCTTGCTGCTGGCAAAGTCGGCCAGTTCTTTTTCGGTAGCCAGCTCTTCCTGATAAATAACGGAAGACTGGGCAGTCGCTGAATTTTTAATCTGCTGATCGTTTTGTTGCGAGACCGGGGAATGAACCGCGCAACCAAAAAGCAGGGTGACAAGTGCGAGAGGCACGAGGGGTGCGAAGCGATTTAGCATGGGCACGACCGTGGCTGAAGTTGTAAAGAAGGCGAGACTATGCCTTCTATCGCCCTCATTTGCAAATTCAATCGATCCAAATGTGACTTATCGGTTTCTCGTTAACATCTAAGCGCTTAAGCCCATTTTAAAACTACACGCGCCGCGAATACCTTTCCGGAAGCGGGTTTTCTAACGCCTGAAAGTTGCCAAAACGCGCTACGGGCTGCGGATTTACCAGCCCAGGGTTTCTTTAAGAAAGGGGATCGTCAGCTTGCGCTGAGCCTGCAGAGAAGCCTGGTCAAGGCGCTCGAGAAGCTCGAACAACGCGCTCATGCTGCGTGTACCGCGAGTCAAAATAAAATGCCCGACTTCGTCGGTCAGGTGCAGGCCGCGACGCGACGCGCGCAATTGCAACGCACGCAACTTGTCTTCATCGGACAGCGGCCGCATCTGAAAAATCAGCGCCAGGGTCAAGCGGGATTTGAGGTCAGCCAGTTTAACCGGCAACTCGCGTGGCGAGGTTGAAGCGGCGATCAGCAGGCGTCGACCGCTGTCTCGCAGGCGATTGAACAGATGGAACAACGCCTCTTCCCAGTCAGCCCGCCCTGCGACTGCCTGCAAGTCATCCAGGCAGACCAGTTCATACTGTTCAAGGTTGTCGAGGATTTCGATACCGCGATCCAGCAACTCGGCCAACGGCAGGTACACCGCCGGCTCCCCCAACTGCTCGAAGCGCAAGCACGCGGCTTGCAGCAAGTGCGTACGCCCTACGCCGTCCTTGCCCCAGAGATAGATCAGGCTTTCGGTCCAGCCGGCGTCGGCTTCGCACAGCCGCTCGACATAGCCGAGTGCAGCGGCATTGGCGCCAGGGTAGTAGTTGATAAAGGTAGCGTCATCACGCAGACGCACACCTAGGGGCAGCTGAATCGGTTTCATGCTGACTGAACAGTTCCAAACGAACCGTTAGTGGCCTCTGTGTAAAGTTTGCAAAGTTTATACCCGTGACGCCAGCCGCACAATGCAGCAGACCATAAGCAAAATCAAAGGTTTGCGTTAACTTGCGGGTATCGCCGGGGATTGTTTGGCGGCGTATGTGACAGCCGGGAGAGTTTTACAGGCTCGCCCGGCAATGCACCGGGCGTCCTTGAGCACTTAATCGACAGGGCTGATCAATCCGAATCTTCCACACCACTGTACATACCAGAATCTTTATATAAATCATGCAGATGGCGAACAAGCACCATGATGACCGCCGCCACTGGCAACGCCAGCAGGATCCCGGTGAAACCGAACAGCTCTCCACCCGCCAGAATCGCAAAGATCACTGCCACCGGGTGCAGACCAATCCGGTCCCCCACCAATAACGGCGTCAGCACCATGCCTTCCAATGCCTGACCGACCATGAACACCGCGACAATCCCGATCATCGGATACAGATCGCCACCAAACTGAAACAACCCGGCGATCAATGCCGCGCCGATACCGATCACAAACCCCATGTACGGCACGATCGCTGCCAGACCGGCAATCAAGCCAATCAACAGCCCCAGCTCCAACCCGACCAGCATCAGACCGGCCGCGTAGATCACACCCAACGCCAGCATCACCAGCAACTGCCCACGAACAAATGCGCCAAGCACCTCGTGACACTCATTCGCCAGCGAGACCACACGCTCTTCGCGATCACGCGGCAACAGGCTGCGGATCTTCGCCATCATCAGGTCCCAGTCGCGCAACAGGTAAAAACTCACCACCGGGATCAACACCAGATTGGCCAGCCAACCGATCAATGCCAAACCCGATGCGGTGGCCTGGCTCAGCACGATCCCGACGATGTCAGTGGCCTGCCCCATGTGCTCGGTGATCGCGGCCTTGACCTTGTCGAACTTCCAGAACCCATTCGCCAACCCGAGTTTCGACTGCGCCCAAGGCATCGCCGTGTGCTGCAACCAATCAAGCATTTGTGGCGCCAGTTCATACAAGCGGAACAGCTGTTTGGCCAGCATCGGCACCAACACCAGCAACAACGTCATGACGACCAAGGTGAACAGCGCGAATACCGCGACCACACCCCAGGTTCGCGACAGGCCAACTGTCTCCAGGCGATCCACCAGCGGGTCGAACAGATAGGCCAGCAACAGCGCCACCAGGAACGGTGTAAGGATCGGATGCAACAGGTACACAAATGCGCACAGCAGGGCTATCCCACCAAGCCACACCCAACGCCGTGTATCGGCCATGAATCACTCCAGCTTCTATATAAGGAAAGAAAAATCTACCAACGGAAACTCAACTGCGCTTTGGGCGCGGGTGCCGGGGCGACTGCAGGTACTGCACCGCCCACCGAAAGCTGAACCGGTGCAGGCGCAACGCCCGCCGGCACTTCTTGCAACTTCGCCAGACTCAACTGCGCTCGCAGCTGATCGGCACTGCCGTTGACGCGATACACGATCCGGTCGCCATCGACACTTTGCAGGTGCGCACCAAATGGCTCCAGCAAGCGCCCCAACACCGCGTAACGCTCCAGGTTCATGCCTTGCACCTCAAGTACCTGCTCGGTGGACGCTCCTGGCCTGGCAACGAAACGCAGCGCCAGGCGCTGACTCACCGCCAGCAATACCGCATCGGCCACGGCCGCACTGTCGGCCCCTTGCACACTGCCTTGCTCGCGCTGGTCACCCAGCCATAAATGCCACTTGGCCTGCCACTGACCGCCCTCTTCCCGCGCATGCACGGCCAACAGAGCGTCCGCGCCGTAACGTTCAGAGATGCCATGCAGCGGCGCCGGATCATTGCCTTCCAGATGCGGCGCGGTGGCGACGATCTGCTCGTTCAGGTCACCCAGCGGCAGGCGCAATGGCAGCCCCCGATGCTGTGCAGCACGCCGCAGTGGCGCGGCACTGGCCTGACCGTCGCCCACCAGGCTTGAGCCTTCGGTCGAATCGTTCAGCCACCAACCGAGAATCGACGGCCGATTAGTGCCCCACAAGGCCAGGCCTGCCTGACGCAGCGCCCGATCGGTGCTGACCGGATCGAAATCGACTTGCAGGCTTTCCGGTGGCCCGGCATCGTAGCCATATCGGCTGATGATCTGCTGCGGATCCTTGCGAATCGCCGCCAGCCCCGGACTCTGCGCTGCCTTGGCGTCACCGGTCAGACGCAGCACCAGCGTATCCAGCGCACGTTGGGTGGCCTGATCGCGCTCCTCCGGGGTCTGACTGCTGACCGGCTCGCGCACTTGATAGAGACCGTTAACGGTTTGGGCATGACTCGCCAGGCTGACCAACGACAAACAGCCCACAAACAGTAATTTACACAAACGCATGGAGGATTCCCGACGACAAAAAGCGGCTGGAACAGACCGCATGAACAGACTTGAGCAAGGCTGTGACCGCCGGCCTGCGCAAAACATTCACGCAATCGATGGAAGTTTTCACTCTGTCATAACGATAGCCGGTTAACGGCTATACCTTATACAGCCACGAGCGAGGTCACCAGCACGGGCATTTTCGGTTTTTTTAACACGATATGCCTCTGCCCGTCGGCCCGAGGATGGCCGCTGCCCCTCAAGCCTGATAAAATCGCGCGCCTTCGTAGACCGGCAACGGCTGGGTACTCTGAAATACTCGCGCAGCAATCGCGCCACACGTATTTCAGTGCACTCGCCGAACTCGGTCGTTACCCCTGAATCCCCCCTAAAGGCCTGGATCATGAGCAAGCAACCCTCCCTGAGCTACAAGGACGCCGGTGTAGACATCGACGCCGGTGAAGCATTGGTCGAACGCATCAAGAGCGTCGCCAAGCGCACTGCGCGCCCGGAAGTCATGGGCGGCCTGGGCGGTTTCGGCGCCCTCTGCGAAATCCCGGCTGGCTACAAGCAGCCCGTGCTGGTATCCGGCACCGACGGCGTCGGCACCAAGCTGCGCCTGGCTCTGAACCTGAACAAGCACGACAGCATCGGCATCGACCTGGTTGCCATGTGCGTCAACGACCTGGTGGTCTGCGGTGCCGAACCGCTGTTCTTCCTCGACTACTACGCCACCGGCAAACTGAACGTCGACACCGCCGCTCAAGTCGTCACCGGCATCGGTGCTGGCTGCGAACTGTCCGGCTGCTCGCTGGTGGGCGGCGAAACCGCTGAAATGCCTGGCATGTACGAAGGCGAAGACTACGACCTGGCCGGTTTCTGCGTGGGCGTGGTCGAGAAGTCGGAAATCATCGACGGTTCGAAAGTCGCGGCTGGCGATGCCCTGCTCGCCCTGCCGTCTTCCGGCCCTCACTCCAACGGCTACTCGCTGATCCGCAAGATCATCGAAGTGTCCGGTGCAGACATCGAAAACATCCAGCTCGACGGCAAACCGCTGACCGACCTGCTGATGGCGCCAACCCGCATCTACGTCAAGCCGCTGCTCAAGCTGATCAAAGACACTGGCGCAGTCAAGGCGATGGCCCACATCACCGGTGGCGGCCTGCTCGACAACATCCCGCGCGTTCTGCCAAAAGGCGCTCAAGCCGTGGTTGACGTAGCGAGCTGGACCCGTCCGGCCGTCTTCGACTGGCTGCAAGAGAAAGGCAACGTCGACGAAACCGAAATGCACCGCGTGCTGAACTGCGGCGTCGGCATGGTGATCTGTGTAGCTCAAGAACACGTTGAAACCGCGCTGAACGTGCTGCGTGAAGCCGGCGAACAACCTTGGGTCATCGGTCAGATCGCTACCGCTGCCGAAGGTGCGGCTGCGGTTGAACTGAAGAACATCAAGGCACACTGATGTACGAGCGGATGCAATCGCAGATGTCCGCCACCTGTGATGTTGTGGTGCTGTTGTCCGGCACCGGCAGTAACTTGCAGGCCTTGATCGACGACGCGCAGAACGCGGACAACCCTGCGCGCATTCGCGCGGTGATCTCGAACCGCGCTGACGCCTATGGTCTTCAGCGCGCCAGGGACGCGGGTATCGATACCCGCACCCTGGATCACAAAGCTTTCGAAGGTCGCGAGGCCTTCGATGCCGCCTTGATCGAATTGATCGACGCCTTCCAACCCAAGCTTGTGGTACTGGCCGGATTCATGCGTATTCTCAGCGCTGATTTCGTCCGTCACTATCAGGGTCGCCTGCTCAACATCCATCCTTCGCTGCTACCCAAATACAAAGGGTTACACACTCATCAGCGAGCGCTGGAAGCCGGCGACACCGAACATGGCTGCAGCGTGCACTTCGTCACCGAGGAACTCGATGGCGGACCACTGGTCGTACAGGCAGTAATACCGGTAGAGTTGCACGATTCGCCGCAAAGTCTGGCGCAACGGGTTCACACCCGCGAACATCAGATTTACCCAATGGCCGTACGCTGGTTTGCCGAGGGCCGACTGAGCCTTGGCGAACAGGGTGCTTTACTGGATGGTCAGTTACTCGCGGCCAGCGGTCACTTGATTCGAAACTAGGAGATTTTATGCGTCGCGCCCTGCTCTTCGCTTGTGCTCTGCTCGCCCTGCCTCTTGCGCAGGCGGCAGACCTTCAACCGTTCTCCGCCAGCTACACCGCCGACTGGAAGCAGCTCCCGATGAGCGGTTCGGCCGAACGCAGCCTGTCGAAAAATGACAACGGCTCCTGGACCTTGAATTTCAAGGCCTCCATGCTGGTCGCCAGCCTGACCGAGGAAAGCACCCTGAAGCTGGACAAGGATGCTTTGCTGCCTCAGTCATATAGCTTTGAACGCGGCGGCCTGGGCAAAGCCAAGAAGGTCAATCTGGACTTCGACTGGACCAACAAGATGGTCACCGGCACTGATCGCGGTGATCCGGTCAAGGTACCACTCAACACCGGTATGCTGGACAAGTCCACCTACCAACTGGCCCTGCAGCGCGATGTGGCAGCCGGCAAAAAAAGCATGAGCTACCAAGTGGTCGAAGGTGAAGACACCGACACCTACGACTTCCGCGTGATTGGCCAGGAAAAAGTCCAGACCAAAGCGGGCTCGGTCGATGCGATCAAGGTCGAACGTGTGCGCGACCCGACACAGAACAAGCGCATCACCGAAATGTGGTTCGCCAAGGACTGGGGCTACATCCTCGTAGCCCTGCGCCAGGTCGAGACCGACGGCAAGGAGTACAACATCATGCTCCTCGACGGTACGGTCGACGGCAAGGCTGTCAAAGGCAGCTAAGCAAGCAGATCGAAATGAAGAAGCCTCGCAATTGCGGGGCTTTTTTTCGTCTACCGGTTTGTGCCCAAGCCTTTGGAAACATGAAACTTCTGTCATGAAACCCCACGCCCTGCGACCGAATGTCACGGCCTGCAAGGGCCGCGGGATTTTTTCAATTTCTGCAAAAGATTATTACCGCGCACGAGCATTTACTTAGCAAGCTAACAAAATATATAACAAAGGCCTGCACACGCCTTGCTGCAGATCAATTGAGATTGGAGCCAGCAGATGACTGTAAAAGTAACTGAACGCGACGATTCACATAAATCCCACGAAGGTGTAGCCGCCGGTATCCGGATCTGGGATGTATATCAACAAGACATGCTGGTGGGGATGTTCCACTCCGAGAGCGATGCCCACAGCTATAAGGCCGAACTGGAAAATCTAGAGCAGAAGCGCGAAGCCTGAATACCGCAATTACAGACTTGGAAAACGACAAACCCCGCCAATGAGCGGGGTTTGTCGTTGTTGCAGTCTCTAAAGGCTTACCACATCAAATCATCAGGGATCTGATAGGCCGCGTACGGATCGTCCGCATCGACTTCTTCGGTCTGGGTGTTCAGTTGCACGATGCGTTGTGGATCGCGCTCCTGGATCTTCAGGGCCGCCTCACGCGGGATCACTTCGTAGCCGCCAGCGTGATGCACGATCGCCAGGGAGCCGCTGCTGAGCTTGTTACGCATCAGGGTGTTGACGGAGATGCGCTTGACCTTCTTGTCGTCCACGAAGTTGTAGTAGTCCTCGGTGGTCAACTTCGGCAGGCGCGAGACTTCGATCAATTGCTTGACCTGTGCGGCACGGGCCTTCTGCTCGGCCTTTTCCTGCTGTTGGCGATTGAGTTCCTGGTCGCGCTTGACCTTCTCGGCCATGGCTTCCTGGGCCGCACGCTGCTGGGAATCATCGAGTTCGATCTGACCTTTATGGGCCAGACGTTGCTGCTTCTGTTTTTCTTTGCCGACCTGTTTGGCCTGCTTTTGGTTGACCAGCCCTGCTTTGAGCAACTGGTCGCGAAGGGAAAGGCTCATGGTGCTTACTCACTTAGGCAACAGCTCAGCCGCAGCTGGGCAAATTCTTTTCCTGACGTTTGGCTTCGCCCCACAAGGCGTCCAACTCTTCGAGGGTGCAATCTTCTATGGGACGGCGGGTGTCGCGCAATGCCTGTTCGATAAATCGGAAGCGTCTTTCAAACTTGCTGTTGGCGCCGCGCAATGCGGTTTCGGGATCGACCTTGAGGTGACGCGCCAGGTTGACCACTGAAAACAGCAGATCGCCGACTTCGTCACTGATCGCTGTCGCGTCGTTATCCGCCATGGCTTCAAGCACTTCATCAAGCTCTTCGCGGACCTTATCGAGCACCGGCAATGCATCCGGCCAGTCGAAACCCACCTGCCCCGCACGCTTTTGCAGCTTGGCCGAACGGGACAACGCCGGCAGCGCTGCCGGCACATCATCGAGCAAGGACAATTGTTCAGGGGCCTGGGACTTCTCGGCCCGCTCATCGGCCTTGATCTCCTCCCAGCGCTGCTTGACCTGCTCCTCACTGAGCCGGGGGATATCCAGTGGTGCATACAGATCGCCCGTCGGGAAAACATGAGGATGACGACGAATCAGTTTGCGGGTGATGCTGTCGACCACGCCGTCGAACTCGAAACGCCCCTCTTCCCGCGCCAGTTGGCTGTAATACACCACCTGGAACAGCAGATCACCCAGTTCACCCTGTAAATGATCGAAGTCGCCACGCTCGATGGCGTCGGCCACCTCGTAGGCCTCTTCCAGTGTATGCGGGACGATGGTCTGGTAGGTTTGCTTGATATCCCACGGACAGCCGAACTGCGGATCCCGCAGCCGGTTCATCAGATGAAGCAAGTCTTCAAGGCTGTACATCAATCACACTCATAGCAAATAACCTGTGGGAGCGAGCCTGCTCGCGATGACGGTTCAACACTCAACACTTGTGTTGCCTGTCACTCCGCTATCGCGAGCAGGCTCGCTCCCACAATGGTCATCATCACGGGGTTCGGTTACGCCGGGTTTCAATGATGTTCGGCAACTGGGAAATACGCCCCAACAACCGCCCCAATGCGTCCAGCCCCGGAATCTCGATGGTCAGGGACATCAACGCGGTGTTGTCCTCTTTGTTCGAGCGAGTGTTGACCGCCAGCACGTTGATCCGCTCGTTGAGCAGCACTTGCGACACGTCACGCAGCAGACCGGAACGGTCGTAGGCACGAATGATGATGTCCACCGGATAGGTCAACACCGGCACAGGGCCCCAACTGACCTGGATGATCCGCTCAGGCTCGCGCCCAGCCAGCTGCAGCACCGAGGCGCAGTCCTGGCGGTGAATGCTGACGCCACGACCCTGAGTGATGTAACCGACGATCGCATCGCCCGGCAACGGCTGGCAGCAGCCGGCCATTTGGGTCATCAGGTTGCCGACGCCCTGGATCTGGATGTCGCCGCGCTTGCCCGGCTTGTAGCCAGTGGCTTTGCGCGGAATCAGTTCCAGCTGTTCGTTGCCGCGTTCCGGCTCGACCAGTTGCTGCGCCAGGTTGACCAACTGCGCCAGGCGCAAATCGCCGGCACCTAACGCTGCAAACATGTCTTCGGCGGTTTTCATGTTGGCCTTCTCGGCCAGCTTTTCGAAATCCACCTGCGGCAGACCGAGGCGATTGAGTTCGCGCTCGAACAGGGTTTTACCGGCTGCAACGTTCTGGTCACGCGCCTGCAATTTGAACCAGTGAACGATTTTCGCCCGCGCCCGCGAGGTGGTGATGTAGCCCAGGTTCGGGTTCAGCCAGTCGCGGCTCGGCGTGCCGTGTTTGCTGGTGATGATCTCGACCTGCTCACCGGTCTGCAGGCTGTAGTTGAGCGGAACAATCCGCCCGTTGATCTTCGCACCCCGGCAGTTGTGGCCGATTTCGGTGTGTACGCGATAGGCGAAGTCCAGCGGCGTGGCGCCTTTAGGCAAGTCGATCGCGTGACCGTCGGGGGTGAAGATGTACACCCGATCCGGCTCGATATCGACCCGCAGCTGTTCCGCCAGACCACCGATATCGCCCAGCTCTTCGTGCCACTCGAGCACCTGACGCAGCCAGGAGATTTTCTCTTCGTAGTGATTGGAGCCGGATTTGACGTCGGTGCCCTTGTAGCGCCAGTGCGCGCAAACGCCCAACTCGGCCTCTTCGTGCATCGCGTGGGTGCGGATCTGCACTTCCAGCACCTTGCCTTCAGGGCCGATGACCGCAGTATGCAACGAGCGATAGCCGTTCTCTTTCGGGTTGGCGATATAGTCGTCGAACTCTTTCGGGATGTGCCGCCACAAGGTGTGGACGATGCCCAGCGCGGTGTAGCAGTCGCGCATTTCCGGCACCAGCACGCGCACCGCGCGCACGTCGTAGATCTGGCTGAACTCCAGACCCTTGCGCTGCATTTTGCGCCAGATCGAATAGATGTGTTTGGCCCGGCCGCTGATGTCGGCATCAACGCCGGTAGCCTGCAATTCGGCCTGCAACTGGTTCATCACATCACTGATGAACCGCTCGCGATCAAGACGCCGCTCGTGCAGCAACTTGGCGATCTGCTTGTATTGTTCAGGCTCCAGGTAACGGAAGGACAAGTCCTCCAGTTCCCATTTGATATGACCGATGCCAAGACGGTGAGCCAGCGGCGCATAGATGTCGAAGACTTCCCGGGCGACCCGGTTGCGCTTTTCGTCATCGGCGGTTTTCACCGCACGGATTGCGCAGGTGCGCTCAGCCAGTTTGATCAGCGCGACGCGGACGTCATCGACCATGGCCACGAGCATCTTGCGCAGGTTTTCCACCTGCCCCTGAGAACCCAGAACCAATGATTGGCGCGGGCTCAGGCTGGCGCTGATCGCGGCCATGCGCTGCACGCCATCGATCAGTTTGGCGACCACCGGACCAAAGCGCTGGCTGACGGCCGGCAGCTGGATATGACCTTCGCGTACGCCACGGTAAAGAATTGCCGCGACCAGCGAATCCTGATCGAGCTTGAGGTCGGCGAGAATCTCTGCGATCTCAAGGCCCGTACGAAAACTCGACGTGCCTTCGGACCAGAGATTCTTCGCCGCTTTGTCTTGCTGTTCGGCCTGACGAGCGAACTCGCAGGCTTCTTTCAAGGCTTCGCGATCCAGTGCCGGATCGACACTGACCGCATGATCGAGCCAAGCCTCGAGATTGATACTGCCGTCGGTATTGATCGGCTGGTGTGCTCTCACCTGTACCATCTTGCTTACCTTCCCTACGACGCAGATTCAATGCGTCAAATCGCTGACCTTCATTGCCCACGCGCCCTCGCTGGGCTGAGCGGCTGATGCATGAGCGGTCTGGTCGGACCTGACGAGCCATCCTAGCTCGCTTCAAATAACGCCATGGCCTCGACATGTGCCGTCTGAGGAAACATATCGAGGATCCCGGCACGTTTTAACCGGTAGCCCTGCTTGATCAATTCGACCGTGTCGCGGGCCAAAGTTGCAGGGTTGCACGACACATAAACCAAGCGCTTGGCACCCAGCGATGCGAGTGTGCGTACCACCTCGAAAGCACCATCGCGCGGTGGGTCCAAGAGTACCGCAGAAAAGCCCTCGCCGGCCCATTTGGCATCAGCCAAAGGCTGGGATAAATCGGCCTGAAAAAACTTCGCGTTATGCAGATTGTTGCTAGCAGCATTCGCTGCGGCGCGCTCGACCATGGTCTGCACGCCTTCTACCGCTACCACTTCACGGACTTTCTGCGCCAGCGGCAAGGCAAAGTTACCCAAGCCGCAGAACAAATCGAGCACGCGTTCGTCAGCGGCAGGCTTCAGCCATTCCAGCGCCTGGGCGACCATCGCTTCGTTGACCCCGGCGTTCACCTGGATGAAGTCGCCCGGGCGATACGCCAGTTCAAGATTCCATCGTTCAAGTCGGTAAGCCAACGCCTGATCGGCATCGACCGGTTGCGGCTCGCCTTCGCCATGCAGCCACAATTGGGCGTCATGGAATGCGCAGAATTCCTTGAGGATGCTCAAGTCGTTTTCAGACAGTCGCGCCATGTGCCGCAGCAACAAGGCCTGTGATGAACCGGCGAACAATTCCACATGACCCAACGCCTGAGGCTTGCTCAAGCGCCGGAGCATTTCCGACAAACCGCTCATGATCGGCTGCAAGGCCTGTACCAGCACCGGGCAATCGTTGATACCGACGATGTCCTGGCTGCCGGCGGCACGGAAACCGACTTCGAGTTTTTTCGTCTTCACGTCCCAACGTACCGCCACTCGGGCGCGACGTCGGTAGGCAAACTCAGGACCGCTCAAGGGTTCTGCCCACTGCTCGGGTTCAACACCGGCCACTCGCGACAACTGCTCGGCGAGCATGCGCTGTTTCAGGGCGAGCTGTTCGTTGTGGGGCAGATGCTGCACGCTGCAACCACCGCAGCGCCCGGCATGGGCGCACGGTGCCGGACGACGCAATTGATTAGCGACGAAGACGCGCTCGGTGCGCGCCTCGACAACTTTGCCATGGGCACCCAGGACGCGCGCCTCGACTTCTTCACCGGCCAAAGCACCGATGACGAACCAGGTACGACCTTCGAAAAACGCGATACCGCGACCGTCATTCGCCAGGCGCTCGATGCTCAAGCGCTGCTTTTTTCCGGTCGGGACTTGCGGGGCCTTGCTGCCGCCAGTGGGTTGGAAGCGCAGGCCTCTCTCTTGCTTGGCCATCAGTTGGGTGCGTCGAAAATGCCGGTCGACAAGTAACGGTCGCCACGGTCACAAATGATCGCGACCATCACCGCGTTTTCGACTTCTTTGGACAGGCGCAGCATCGCGGCTACAGCACCACCCGAGGACACGCCACAGAAGATCCCTTCTTCGCGCGCCAAACGACGGGTCACGTCTTCGGCTTCGCTTTGGGCCATGTCGACGATCCGGTCAACCCGATCGGCTTGATAGATCTTCGGCAGGTATTCCTGCGGCCAGCGACGGATACCCGGAATCGCCGAGCCTTCCATCGGTTGCAGACCGACGATCTGCACCGCCGGATTCTGTTCTTTCAGGTAACGCGAGACACCCATGATGGTGCCCGTGGTGCCCATGGAACTGATGAAATGGGTAATGGTGCCCTGGGTCTGGCGCCAGATTTCCGGGCCGGTACCGGTGTAATGCGCCTCGGGGTTGTCGCCGTTGGCGAACTGGTCGAGCACCTTGCCGCGACCCTCAGCCTGCATCCGCTCGGCGAGGTCGCGAGCGCCTTCCATGCCCTCTTCCTGGCTGACCAGAATCAGCTCGGCGCCATAAGCGGTCATCGCAGCCTTGCGTTCAGCGCTGGAGTTGTCGGGCATGATCAGGATCATCTTGTAACCCTTGATCGCCGCGGCCATGGCCAGGGCAATCCCGGTGTTGCCGGAGGTCGCCTCGATCAGCGTATCGCCAACATGGATCTGCCCACGCAGCTCGGCACGGGTAATCATCGACAGCGCCGGACGGTCCTTGACCGAACCCGCCGGGTTATTACCCTCGAGCTTGAGCAGCAGGGTGTTGCTGGTGGCGCCGGGCAGGCGCTGCAAACGAACCAGCGGAGTGTTGCCGACGCAATCGGCGATGGTGGGGTACTGCAAGGTCATGGCGTATTCGCAATCCAGACTGCGGGGGCGACCATCATACCGGCAAACGTGCGCAGGCCATATCACGCAAAGTGTGGTGCTTATGGCTTATGGGAATAAGCGCTGGTTTTGTGGTGGTTTGTAGATTGCCATCGCGAGCAGGCTCGCTCCCACAGGGTCCGAGTTGTTCATACTTTTTGCGGTTGGAACCGTACCAATGTGGGAGCGAGCCTGCTCGCGAAGGCGTCGTCACTGACGCCATCAAGATCAGCCACTAACCGCATATTCAGCCGCAACCCTGCCCCGGTATTCTCCGCCCACAAGCACCCACCCTGACGCTGCACCGCGTTGCGCGCGATGCTCAGGCCCAGGCCAAAGCCGCCATTGCCGGGGCGTGAGCCGTCGAGTCGGGTGAACGGGTCGAAAATACGCTCCAGATCGTCTTCGGCGACACCGCCGCCTTGGTCTTCGAGCCACAGCAGCCAGTAATCGCCGTCGCGCTGGCCGTCGAGGCGCACGCTGCCACCGACCGGAGAATGGCGGATGGCGTTGCGCAGGATGTTTTCCAGTGCCTGAGCCAAGGTATTCAGATGGCCGCGAACCCAGCACGAAGCCTCCACCGCGCAGTGCAGTTGCCCGGCGGGCCAACCGCTTTCATAGCAGGCGTTTTCCGTGAGCATTTCCCAAAGCGCTTGTATCTGGATCGTCTCATCCGGTAATGCCGAGCGCGGAGTGTCGAGCCAGGCCAGTTGCAGAGTGTCCTCTATCAGCCGTTGCATGCCATCGACTTCACGACCGATTCGCTCGCGTAGTTGCAGCAGGTCCTCTTCACTTTCGCTGGCCACCCGCAGACGGCTCAATGGTGTGCGCAGCTCATGAGACAAGTCGCGGAGCAGTTGCTGTTGCACAGCCACGGGGCTTTGCCGGCGTTCGGACATTTGATCGAAAGCGTGGGCCTGTTCATCCCGGTTGTTCAAAGGCGTCACCCGGTCAGACCATTTCATCAACGGCACTCATTACATAACCCTTGCCCCACACGGTGCGCACTTCGCGCTCGCCGTAGCCGATGGCCTTGAGTTTGCGGCGGATCTGGCTGATGTGCATGTCCAGGCTGCGGTCGTGGGGCGCGTAGCCGCGCTGCAACACCTGCTGATAAAGGAAGGCCTTGCCAAGCACTTCATCGCCATTGCGGTTCAGGGTTTCCAGCAGCCGGTATTCGCTGCGAGTCAGCCCGGCCCACTGCCCACCATAATGAACATCACACCGTTCCTCGTCGAAACGCAGGTTGTGAACGTCGCAGTTGAACGCTGGCGACGTATGTCGACGGTCCAGGGCCACCCGCCGCAGGATGGCTTCGATGCGCACCCGCAACTCGGCCATGCTGAAAGGCTTGGGCAGGTAGTCGTCGGCCCCCAGACGAAAACCGCTGATGCGATCCGCTTCGGCGCCCAGTGCCGACATCAGCAGCACCGGGGTGGAGTCGCGCGCCCGCAGGTCGGTCAATGCCGCCAGGCCATCCATGCCTGGCAGCAAAATATCCATCAGTACGATATCGAAGGTGTGCTCACGAGCAATCGCCAACCCGTCCTCGCCATTCCGGCACCAGGTCACCTGAAAGCCACTGCGCCCCAGATGTTCATGAACATGTGCCCCCAATACAAGGTCGTCTTCAATCGCCAGGATACGAGGGGGGCAAACAGATACGGGAGTCATTAGCTTCTGCAAGTCATTCTCAATCACTGATTATTCAAGATTGCCCGACCGTGAGCAACCCGCGACTTTCGTCGCAGCCCCCTGCAACGTTCAAACCGTCACAAAGCTCTGGATAATTTGCCGGGATTGCCCGCCAGCAAATCGCTACACTGCGCGGGTAGCGCGTGCCGGATGCACGCGCAGGTCATCTATAAACAGCGTGATAGCAGGAGAGTGACGTGCTGAAGAAACTGGGGATCAAAGGTCGCGTATTGTTGTTGACCTTGTTGCCAACCAGCCTGATGGCCTTGGTTCTGGGCGGCTACTTCACCTGGATGCAACAGTCCGACCTGCAAACCCAACTTCTGCAACGCGGCGAAATGATCGCCGAACAGCTTGCACCTCTGGTCGCCCCGGCCATGGGCCACAAAAATGACGACTTGCTGGAGCGCATCGCGACCCAGTCACTGGAGCAACCGGACGTGCGCGCCGTGTCGTTCCTGGCGCCGGACCGTACGCAACTGGCGCACGCCGGGCCGCTGATGCTCAACCAGCCGCCCACCGGCGACAGCGCGCATATGCTGCAACGCACCGGCAACGACGCCACCCGTTACCTGCTGCCGGTGTTTGGCAGGCATCGCAACCTGGCCGGCGAGCTGATCCCCGATGAATCCGATCGCTTGCTGGGCTGGGTCGAGCTGGAACTCTCCCACAACGGCATGTTGCTGCGCGGTTACCGCAGCCTGTTCGCCAGCGTGCTGTTGATCGCCGCAGGTCTGGTCGGCACCGCGCTGCTGGCATTGCGTATGGGCCGCACCATCAATACACCGCTGAACCTGATCAAGCAGGCCGTGGCACAACTCAAGGAGGGTCATCTCGAAACCCGCCTGCCCCCGCTTGGCAGCCAGGAGCTGGATGAACTGGCCTCGGGTATCAACCGCATGGCCAGTACCCTGCAAAACGCCCAGGAAGAACTGCAGCACAGCATCGATCAGGCCACCGAAGACGTCCGGCAGAACCTCGAAACCATCGAGATCCAGAACATCGAGCTGGATCTGGCGCGCAAGGAAGCCCTGGAAGCGAGCCGGATCAAGTCCGAGTTCCTCGCCAACATGAGCCACGAGATTCGCACGCCGCTCAACGGCATCCTCGGTTTCACCCATTTGCTGCAAAAAAGCGAACTGACGCCGCGTCAGCTCGACTACCTGGGCACGATCGAAAAGTCCGCCGACAGCCTGCTGGGAATCATCAACGAGATTCTCGACTTCTCGAAAATCGAGGCCGGCAAACTGGTACTCGACAGTATTCCGTTCAACCTGCGCGATCTGCTCCAGGACACCCTGACCATCCTCGCCCCGGCCGCCCACGCCAAACAGCTCGAACTGGTCAGCCTGGTATACCGCGACACCCCGCTGTCACTGGTTGGCGACCCGCTGCGGCTCAAGCAGATCCTTACCAACCTTGTGAGTAACGCGATCAAGTTCACCCGCGAAGGCACCATCGTCGCCCGCGCCATGCTTGAAGAAGAACACGAAGACAGCGTGCAACTGCGCATCAGCATTCAGGACACTGGCATCGGCCTGTCAAATCAGGACGTGCGCGCGTTGTTCCAGGCCTTCAGCCAGGCCGACAACTCGTTGTCGCGGCAACCGGGTGGTACGGGTCTGGGGCTGGTGATTTCCAAGCGTCTGATCGAGCAGATGGGCGGCGAGATTGGTGTCGACAGCACACCGGGCGAAGGCTCGGAATTCTGGGTCAGCCTGAGCCTGCCAAAAACCCGTGACGATGCCGAAGACCTGCCAGGACCACCGTTGCTCGGACGGCGCGTTGCGGTGCTGGAAAACCACGAACTGGCACGCCAGGCCTTGCAGCACCAGCTGGAAGACTGTGGCCTTGAAGTGACCCCGTTCAACACCCTCGAAAGCCTGACCAATGGCGTCACCGGCGCGCACCAGACCGAGCAGGCGATCGACCTTGCCGTGCTCGGCATCACCTCCAACGACATGCCGCCGGAGCGGCTGAATCAGCATATCTGGGACCTCGAACACCTGGGTTGCAAAGTGCTGGTGCTGTGCCCGACCACCGAACAGACGCTGTTCCATCTCTCGGTGCCCAACCCTCACAGCCAATTGCAGGCCAAACCGGCCTGCACCCGCAAGTTGCGACGCGCGCTGTCGGACCTGGTCAACCCGCGTCAGTTACGCAATGAACCGGGCGAACCAATTTCCAGCCGCGCGCCCAAAGTACTCTGCGTCGACGATAACCCGGCCAACCTGCTGCTGGTACAGACGCTGCTCGAAGACATGGGTGCCAAGGTACTGGCAGTCGAAAGCGGTTACGCAGCGGTCAAGGCCGTGCAGACCGAAGCCTTCGATCTGGTGCTGATGGACGTGCAGATGCCAGGCATGGACGGACGCCAGAGCACCGAAGCGATTCGCCAATGGGAAAGCGAACGGCATTGCACGCCGCTGCCGATTGTCGCCCTCACCGCACACGCCATGGCCAACGAAAAACGCGCCTTGCTGCAAAGCGGCATGGACGATTACCTGACCAAACCGATCAGCGA
Organism: Pseudomonas brassicacearum; assembly: GCF_003732175.1. Classification (GTDB taxonomy): domain Bacteria; phylum Pseudomonadota; class Gammaproteobacteria; order Pseudomonadales; family Pseudomonadaceae; genus Aquipseudomonas; species Aquipseudomonas brassicacearum_G. The sequence goes on along the minus strand of NZ_MOBI01000001.1, from coordinate 80,022 downwards.
ACGCCAACTGGCACAGGTGGTGTTGAAGTGGACCGGGCTGGCCCTGCGTAACCACGGTCCGGAGCGGGCCGACGTTTATGGCAACAACAGCGACCTGCTGGTGCTCGATCCCGATGAAGGCCTGCGCCTGGCGGCCGGCAAAGCCGATCTGGCGGCCGACATGCTGGCGATGTTGCTGGCCTCTCTGGAAGCTGATCGCGAGGCGATTCGCGTCGCTCGTGAAAGCAATGACCAGAATGCCCTGATCGAACGGGTCCACCGCCTGCACGGGGCGACACGCTATTGCGGCGTTCCGCAGTTACGTGCGGCCTGCCAGCGCAGTGAAACCCTGCTCAAGCAACAAGACCCCAAAGCCGTCATGGCACTGGAAGAGCTTGAGCGGGCGATCAACCGCCTGGCCTCGCAAGCGCGTATTGGCGCTTGACCCAGCGCAATGGCGCGGCGGGCGTTGAGGGTTAAACTCAACGCATTACCCCTACGGATTGATCGTTCCCACGCTCTGCGTGGGAATGCCTCGCTGGACGCTCCGCGTCCGCTCTTGGGACGCGGAGCGTCCCTGGCTGCATTTCCCACGCGGGAGCGTGGGAACGATGAATGTCGTGAGACTTCCAGGAGGACACCATGCGTACGATTCTCTTCAGCAGCCAGACATACGACCGCGAGAGTTTTCTCGCAGCCAAAGTGCCCGCCGGTATCGAGTTGCACTTCCAGCCCGCGCGCCTGAGTCTGGACACGGCGGCGCTGGCCGAGCGGCATGAAGTGGTCTGCGCCTTTATCAATGACGACCTGAGTGCGCCGGTGCTTGAACGACTGGCCGCTGGCGGTACGCGCCTGATAGCCCTGCGCTCGGCCGGTTACAACCACGTTGACCTGGCTTGCGCGAAACGCCTGGGTTTGAGCATCGTCCGCGTGCCGGCCTACTCGCCTCATGCGGTGGCCGAACACGCGGTGGCGTTGATCCTGGCACTGAACCGACGCCTTTACCGCGCCTACAACCGGACCCGCGAAGGCGATTTCAGCTTGCACGGGCTGACCGGTTTCGACCTGTTCGGCAAGACCGTCGGCGTGGTCGGCACCGGCCAGATCGGCGCCACCTTCGCGAAAATCATGGCCGGGTTTGGCTGCAAGCTGCTGGCCTATGACCCTTACCCTAATCCTCACGTCCAGGCCCTCGGTGTCCGTTACCTGCCCTTGCCGGAGCTGTTGGCCGAGGCGCAGATCATCAGCCTGCACTGCCCGCTGACCTCCGAGAGCAAACACCTGATCAACAGCCAGTCGCTGGCGCATCTGCAACCCGGCACCATGCTGATCAACACCGGGCGTGGCGGGCTCGTCGACACGCCTGCGCTGATCGATGCACTGAAAAGCGGTCAACTAGGGTATTTGGGGCTGGATGTCTATGAAGAAGAAGCACAGCTGTTCTTCGAGGATCGCTCCGACCTGCCGTTGCAGGACGATGTGCTGGCGCGGCTGTTGACCTTCCCCAACGTGATCGTCACCGCGCACCAGGCTTTCCTGACCCATGAAGCGTTAGCCGCAATCGCCACAACGACCTTGCAGAACATCACCGATTGGGCCGCTGGCACACCGCACAATCAGGTCGAAAAATGATTTGGCCTGATCGAAGGTCGCAACCATGGACCATGCCTGATTCTTTCGCGTGCTAGCATACCGCGCATATTTGGAGGACCCATGGTCGAACACGATTTCCGCTACAGCCTGATGAACCCGCAACACACCTTGACCGAATGCCGCGCATTGACGCCGGGGCGTTATCAAGTCACCGGCAACGGCGGCTCGATCCGCGCCGACGACGTGTTGTTGGTCACCCTCAAAGGCAGCAAGGACTTGTCCATGCGCCTGACCGTTGAAAACGTTCGTCACCTGCTCAAGCCCATGGGCCAATGGGTTGCCGTGGCCAGTGGTCCGGTGTTTGGTGAACTGGCGATCCACAACTGGCAAGTGAACTGCGACAGCTGCGCCAAAGAACTGAAATTCGAGTTCGCGGTCGACGCCAAGCTGGGCAACAAGGCCGAAAAACCGGCCGCCACTGCACGGATTGCCGAACTGGGCTGGACCACTGCCAGCGAGAAGCACCTGTGCCCGAAATGCCAGGAGCCCGTGTAATGAAACACCTCGTTCTGGCCGCGATGGCGGGTGCCAGCCTGCTGGGTTGCGCCGCTGAGCCGGTGCAACTGCAGCAGGATCGCAGCTATGTGCTGGAGTGGATCGGCGAACGCCCGCTGATCGACTACAGTCACCTGACCATCACCCTGGGTGAAGACGGTCGCGCTTATGGCAATGGTGGCTGCAACCACTGGTTCGCGCCCTACACGCTGGACGGCGACAAGCTGAGCTTCGGCAAAGTCGGCAGCACTCGCAAAATGTGCGCCCCGGCCTTGATGGAACAGGAAAAACGCTTCCTGCAAGCGCTGGAAACCGTACAGCGCTGGGACATCTCGCCCATCGAGCAAATGCGCTTCTGGCCCGCCGAAGGCAAGCCACTGCGCTGGTGGCTTGAAGAGGGTTAAACCCCTCGATTGCACCTGTGGCGAGGGGGCTTGCCCCCGTTGGGCTGCGAAGCAGCCCTTAATCCACCACCGTATTCTGTCAGGCACACCACCGCTACCTGATTTGCGACTGCTGCGCAGTCGAACGGGGGCAAGCCCCCTCGCCACACAAGCTCCCTCGCCACAGGTGGGTGCTCGGCCCGTCGTCAATTCATCGCCTGCAACGCCTTGAGCTTCGCCATCACCCCCGCCGCCGTCTGCTCACCCATCAACTGCTCGCGCACCTTGCCCTTGTCATCGACGATGTAGGTCACCGGTAGCGCCTCGCTACGAGGCAACTCAAAGCGGTCGGCCGGATCCTGGGCCAGCACGGTGAACGTGATCCCGAGCTTTTCACTGGCGCTCTTGAGCTCTTCGCCCTGCACATTGTCGAAATTGACCCCGAACACACTGATTTTCTGATCTTTGAGCTGTTCAGCCAACGCGTTCAATTGCGGAATTTCGGTACGACACGGGCTACACCACTCAGCCCAGTAATTAAGTACGAACCATCGGCCATCCAACCGCTCGGACGCTACTTTCTGTCCCAACTGATCGGTGCCGTAGTCATAGCCACAGCCGCCAAGCAGCAAGGTTGCGAAGAGGGCCAATGCTGCTGTCAGTCGCCTTGTCATGGGGTCATCCTTACTCAAAAAATAGGTTCTGCTGCGACCCATCGCCTCCCAAGGTTCAGGACTGCTCGCTGCACAGGTAGAATAGCCGCCACCTTACGCAAGATGCGAACCGCTAATGACCGATCTGACGCTTTATCACAACCCGCGCTGCTCGAAATCCCGCGGTGCGCTGGAACTGCTGGAAGCCCGTGGCCTGACGCCAACCGTGGTCCGCTACCTGGAAACCCCGCTGAACGCCGCGCAGCTGCAAAGCCTGCTGGGCAAACTCGACATCAGTGCCCGCCACTTGCTGCGCACCGGCGAAGACGAATACAAAACCCTGAACCTGGCCGACAGCAGCCTGAGCGAAGCGCAATTGATCGCTGCCATCGCCGAACATCCGAAACTCATGGAACGACCGATTCTCGAAGTCGGTGACAAAGCCGTCATCGGCCGTCCGATAGAGAACCTGCTGGAGATTCTGCCGTGAGTGCGCCGTACATTCTGGTTCTGTACTACAGCCGCAGCGGCTCGACCAATGAAATGGCCCGACAGATTGCCCGTGGCGTAGAACAGGCCGGGATGGAAGCGCGCCTGCGCACGGTGCCGGCGATCTCCAGCGAATGCGAGGCGGTGTCGCCGGACATTCCCGACGAAGGCGCACTGTATGCCAGCCTCGACGACCTGAAAAACTGCGCGGGCCTGGCCCTTGGCAGCCCGACCCGCTTCGGCAACATGGCGGCGCCGCTGAAGTACTTCCTCGACGGCACCAGCAACCTGTGGCTGACCGGCGCACTGGTGGGCAAACCGGCCGGGGTCTTCACCTCGACGGCCAGCCTGCACGGCGGCCAGGAAACCACCTTGCTGTCGATGATGTTGCCATTGCTGCACCACGGCATGCTGATCACCGGCCTGCCCTACAGCGAATCGGCATTGCTCGAGACCCGCGGTGGCGGCACGCCTTACGGCGCCAGTCATCATGCTGGTGCTGACGGCAAAAGCGGTTTGAACGAGCATGAAGTCGCCTTGTGCCGGGCCTTGGGTCTGCGCCTGGCGAAAACCGCCCTGAAACTGGAGCGCTAACGTGGCCAAAAAGCCGAAGGCTCTGCCCTCCATCGATTGGCTCGAACCACGAGTTCGGGCGATGCGCGTCATCAGCCTGCTGTGCTACTTCGGCCTGGCGGGATTACTCTGCGCCTATTACCTGATGATCGCCGACCTGCATGGTGCACGGCCGTGGGTCATCCTGCTGATTGAGCTGGTGCCCTTGTTGGTGCTGGCACCGGGCATGCTCAGCGGCAGCGCGCGCGGGCATTCATGGATGTGCTTTGTGGTGAACCTGTATTTCATCAAGGGCGCGACTGCCGCGTTCGACCCGAATCGACAGGTGTTTGGTCTGCTGGAAATGGCCGCGAGCCTGGCAGTGTTCTGTTCGGCACTGCTGTATGTGCGCTGGCGGTTTCAGTTGAACCGCAAACTGGCTGGCGAAGGCGAAACCTCCGTCGCCTGACGGGACGCCATCGCGAGCGGGCTCGCTCCCACATTGGATCTACGTTGTTCACAAATCCCCTGTGGGAGCGAGCCTGCTCGCGATGAAGGCGCCTCGGTCTCAATGATTCACTGTGTAAGCCAGCATCATCGAAATCTGGCACATCGGCCGGCCACTCTCGGCGTGCCATTGGTTGAAGGCGTTCTGCACCGTTGCCAAATCGCGCAGGCTGGTCGGCACCTTGTCGATAATCTGTTGCGCATTCAACGCCGCGACCACGTCATAGCTCGGCACGAAGGTGTCCTTGCCGACCATCCGCAGAAACCGCGGTGCCGATAACCCGCCCAATTGATGCCCGTGTTTGGCCAGGTATTTCCACAGGCCAACGATGTCGGTCACCGGCCAATCGGCGATCAACTCGCCGAAGCTGCCCTTCTCTTTCGCCACGTCCAGTATGAACTGCGCATTGCGCGGCACGCTCTTGAGCTTGCCCAGGTGGCGGATGATCCGCGCGTCCTGCATCAATCGTTCAAGGTGCTCGGCGCCCATCAGTACGACCTTTTGCGGGTCGAACCCGAAGAACACTTCTTCGAATGCCGGCCACTTGGCGTCCACCAGGCTGTGCTTGAGGCCTGCGCGAAACACCCGCAACGCCAAGGTCGACAGGTAGCGGTCATCACTGATCTGGCGCAGTTGTGCCGGGGTCTTGGGTACGGGCAGATGGGCTTCCAGTTCGGCTGCCGAACCAAAACGGTTCAGACAGTATTCGTGCAGCCACTTGTAATCGCGCATGCCCTCTCCTGAGCAATGAAATAAAAACGGCGCCCGCGAGCGCCGTTAAGTCAGAACGGTTCAAACCATTAGAGATTCACCACATTGACGAAACGCGACGCAGCGGTTTCGTCGATACGCAGGTTGGTGAAGTCGAACAGGTTACGGTCCGCCAGCTGCGACGGAATGACGTTCTGCAAACCGCGGAAAATGCTTTCGGTGCGGCCCGGCGTCTTGCGCTCCCACTCCTGAAGCATTTCCTTGACCACCTGACGCTGCAGGTTTTCCTGGGAGCCGCAGAGGTTGCACGGGATGATCGGGAACTGCTTGAAGTCCGAGTAAGCCTGAATGTCTTTCTCGTTGCAGTAGGCCAGCGGGCGGATCACTACGTTACGGCCGTCGTCGGCACGCAACTTCGGCGGCATGGCCTTGAGCGAGCCGTTGTAGAACATGTTCAGGAAAAACGTCTCGACGATGTCGTCGCGGTGATGACCGAGGGCCATTTTGGTCGCGCCGATTTCGTCGGCGAAGGTGTAGAGCGTGCCGCGACGCAGGCGCGAGCACAGCGAGCAGGTGGTCTTGCCTTCCGGCACCAGCTCCTTGACCACCGAGTAGGTGTCCTTTTCGACGATGTGGTATTCCACGCCCAGCTCTTTCAGATAAGCCGGCAGCACATGCTCAGGGAAACCCGGCTGCTTCTGGTCCATGTTCACCGCGACGATCTCGAACTTGATCGGCGCCACCTTCTGCAGGTGCATCAGCACGTCGAGCATGGTGTAGCTGTCCTTGCCGCCGGACAGGCAGACCATGACCTTGTCACCGTCTTCGATCATGTTGTAATCGGCGACGGCTTCACCGGCCTGTCGGCGTAGACGTTTCTGCAGTTTGTTCTGGTTGACCGAAAGAGTGCCCATGGCGCTTGAAATCCGCGAGGTGTGACGAAAGGCGAACATTTTACGCAAAAACGCTGACTGGGCGAAGCACTGAAAAGATCGCAGCCTGCGGCAGCTCCTACACCGGTTCCGTAGGAACTGCCGCAGGCTGCGATCCTTTGATCTCAAGACACAACCGCAATTAAGGCCAGGGTTTACAGCGCGATTTGCTCTAAAGCCCCCCACCTGTAACAGCCAGTACTTTCTATACTGCGACATAAGGTCGCGCGCATTTCAGACCTCTACTTACTTGGCCACTGGCCCGTAGGCGCTCCGCTGGGGGGCGATAGCAATCACGAAGGAGTGACTGACTATGATCCATCACGTCGTGGGGCTTTTCACCCACCCTGATCAAGAATGGAAAGAAATCCGTGGCGACCAAGAGGAAAGTATCAGCCACATGTACCTCACCCACACGCTGATTCTGGCGGCAATACCGGCTATTTCAGCGTTTATCGGTACCACCAAGGTCGGTTGGGTCATCGGTAGCCGCGCGCCGGTCATGCTGACCCAGGAAAGCGCGCTCTGGATGACCATCATGTCGTACCTGGCGATGCTCGGCGGGGTTGCGGTGATGGGCGCGTTCATTCACTGGATGGCTCGCACGTATGACGCCAGCCCGAGCCTGGCGCGCTGTGTCGCGTTTGCCACCTACACCGCCACGCCACTGTTCATCGGCGGTCTGGCGGCGCTGTATCCGCATATGTGGCTGGGCATGGTCGTTGGCACGGCGGCCATCTGCTACACCGTGTACCTGCTGTACGTGGGGCTACCGACCTTCATGAACATTCCGTCGGACGAAGGTTTTCTGTTCTCAAGTTCAGTGCTTGCCGTAGGGTTGGTGGTGCTGGTGGCGATCATGGCATTCACCGTGATTGTCTGGGGCCTGGGCGTTGGCCCGGTCTATACCAACTAGAACCGGCAACTTAAACGGGCAAATGAAGCAAGCGAAGGACGCTGCCGACAAAACAAACAGGGATCTGCCAACACAGGCCGCCGCAAGGCGGCCTTCTTTATGGTTCGACGACCATTCGGCGCCTGAGCGATTCGCAATGAGCGCGGTTTGCAGCATACTCGAAGCCTCTGGAGATCCGCCAAGCATGCCCGAGCAACTCAATTCCCGCGTCGAAGACTGTTTCCAACAAGCCGAATCCTTTTTCAAACGACCTTTCAAACGCCCGGTGGTCAGCCTCAAGTTGCGCGGTCAGAAGGCCGGCGTAGCACACCTGCATGAAAATCTGCTGCGCTTCAATCCGCAGCTGTACCGGGAAAACGCCGAAGACTTCCTCAAACAGACCGTGGCTCACGAAGTCGCGCACCTGATCGCCCATCAACTGTTTGGTGACCGCATACAGCCGCATGGCGAAGAATGGCAATTGATCATGCGCGGGGTGTACGAACTGCCGCCCAACCGCTGCCACACCTACGCCATCAAACGCCGCAGCGTGACCCGCTATATCTACCGCTGTCCGTGCGCCAACAGCGATTTCCCGTTCTCGGCCCAGCGCCATAGCCTGGTGCGACAAGGGCGACGGTATTTGTGCCGGCGTTGCCGGCAGACGCTGGTGTTTACCGGTGAGTCGCGGATCGAATGACCGCATGATCGTTCCCATGCTCCGCGTGGGAACGCATCCCGTGACGCTCTGCGTCACAGTGGACGCGGAGCGTCCATGGCGGCATTCCCACGCGGAGCATGGGAACGATCACACCACGACCTTCGCTGTACGCAAATCTTCGATCTGTTCAGCGCTATACCCCAACTCACCCAACACCTGGTTGGTATGCTCGCCCAATGCCGCGCCGATATGTCGAGGCTCGGGCAACCCGTCTGAAAACTTCAATGGACAGGCCATCTGCGCCTGCGTAGTGCCGTCGTTGCGTGGCACCCAGGTGACCAGATCCCGAGCTTTCAGCTGCGGGTGCTCAACCGCCTCGGCCAGGCTCAGCACCGGCTCAACGCAAGCATCGAGCCCGGCAAACAGCGTGCAGAGTTCAGCAAAGTCATGTTTTTCGAATTCGATCTGAAACGCCAGCTTGAGCGCCTTTTGCTGCTCGGGGACGGGCGACAAACCCAGTACCGCCAGCTCCGGCTGCCCCAGCGCCATGCACAGCTGCTGCATGATATCCGGTTCCAGGCTGCCGACTGACATCCAGCGACCATCGCGAGTGCGGTAATAGTCGTAGAAGCTGCCGCCATTGAGCATCTGATCTTCGCGCCCCGGTGTGACACCACAGGCCAGATACCCCGCGCCCGCCATGGCGTTCAGGCTGAATGCACAGTCGGTCATGCTCACGTCCAAGTGTTGCCCCTGGCCACTGTGCTGACGGGCAATCACCGCCGCCAGCAGGCCGATCACCCCATGCAGCGAACCACCGGCAATATCCGCGACCTGAACGCCCAACGGCAACGGCCCGCTATCCTCACGCCCGGTATAGCTGGATACGCCAGCCAGTGACAGGTAATTGATGTCGTGACCGGCGCGGTCCTTGTAGGGTCCCGTCTGGCCGTAACCGGTGATCGAGACGTAAATCAGCCGCGGATTGATCGCCTTCAGGGCCTCGTACCCCAGCCCCAGGCGCTCCATCACCCCCGGGCGAAACTGCTCGAGGAGGATGTCGTGGTCTTGCAGCAGTTGTTTGACCACCTCCAGCGCTGCTGGCTGCTTGAGGTCCAGCGCCAGGCTGCGCTTGTTGCGATTGAGGTAGGCGTGGCTGGCAGAAGTACCCTGATCGTGGGGCGGTAAAACCCGCAACAGGTCCATCCGGGTCGGCGATTCAATGCGCAGCACCTCGGCGCCCATGTCCGCCAGCAACAACGAGGCAAACGGCCCCGGCAACAGCGTCGAAAAATCCAGAACCTTGAGTGATGCCAATGGCCCGTGCATGTGCGTTCTCCTAAGCGATACCTCAAGCCTAGGCAGCCGATGACCTGGCAGCAATCACCTTAACCATCAGCCGGGCTGACCTTTGCGCTCAAACTGCAGGCGATAAAAAACCCGCCGAAGCGGGTTTTTCATCAACTCAATGAATTACTTCACCGAAGTCGGGGCCGGGCTTTCAGCCACATGCACATCGTCTTCTCCGTACGTATTGGTGATGGCACGACCACCGGAAGCCAGTTCCGTGTGCATCTGGTCGACGTCCAGCTCCTTGACCCACTTGGCCACAACCAGGGTGGCAACCGCGTTACCCACCAGGTTGGTCAGGGCGCGGGCTTCGGACATGAAGCGGTCGATCCCGAGGATCAGCGCCAGACCGGCAACCGGCAGGTGACCGACCGCCGACAGGGTGGCAGCCAGCACGATGAAGCCGCTACCGGTCACACCGGCTGCGCCTTTGGAGGACAGCAGCAGCACGATCAGCAAGGTGATCTGGTGAGTGATGTCCATGTGGGTATCGGTCGCTTGAGCGATGAACACCGCGGCCATGGTCAGGTAGATGGCAGTACCGTCGAGGTTGAACGAGTAACCGGTCGGGATCACCAGACCCACAACGGATTTCTTCGCGCCCAGACGCTCCATTTTGATCAGCATGCGTGGCAGTACCGACTCCGAAGAGGAAGTACCCAGTACGATCAGCAGCTCTTCACGGATGTAGCGAATCACTTTCAGCACGCTGAAACCGTGAGCGCGGGCGATGCCGCCCAGCACGACCAGAATGAACACGATGCAAGTGATGTAGAAGCAGGCCATCAACTGACCCAGTTGCACCAGCGAACCCACACCGTAGGCACCGATGGTGAAGGCCATGGCGCCCAGGGCACCGATTGGCGCGAGCTTCATGATCATGTTGATGATGTTGAACATCACGTGGGCGAAGCGGTCGATGAAGTCCAGGATCGGCTTGCCATAGGCACCCAGGCGATGCAGGGCGAAACCGAAGATCACCGAGAACATCAGCACTTGCAGGATATCGCCGTTGGCGAACGCGCCGACGATGGTGGCCGGGATGATGTTCAGGATGAAGCCAACAACGCTTTGATCAGCGCCGGCCGCGACATAGGCCGCAACCTTGGAGGCGTCCAGTGTGCTGACATCAATGTGCATGCCGTTGCCTGGCTGCACGATGTTGACCACTACCAGACCCACCAGCAATGCGATGGTCGAAACGATTTCGAAGTACAGCAGCGCGTAACCGCCGGTCTTGCCGACCGACTTCATGTTCTGCATGCCCGCGATACCGCTGACGACGGTGCAGAAGATGATCGGTGCGATGACCATTTTGATCAGTTTGATGAACCCGTCACCCAGTGGCTTGAGTGCCACGGCAGTCTGCGGGTAGAAGTGACCGAGCAGGATGCCGATAGCGATGGCAACGATCACCTGAAGATACAGGGATTTGTACAGTGGCTGACGAGTCGTCATTGCAAAGTTCCTCAAGAGCACCGCGCTGCAATCAATCATCTGAGGCAGGCGACACCTAAAGTGCGAACCCTCCTGCACCGGAGGGATTTGTTTTGTCGAGCTGCGCGCTGGCAGACCTCTCGCCCTTATCGCAAAGCCCGTGCCACCTTGCCAGAATCGCCCAAAAGCCTTTTGCTATCAGGGCTGCAGGGTTCCCGTCGTGCCTTGACCATCCGACCGGGGTGGCGGTTTTCCGCCCATAGACCGGCTCTCATCCTACAATTTGGCGGATATCCGCCTTGTCCCGTCACCAGGCCGTGGCTAAGATCCGCCACTCAATGGACGGACCAGACCCCAATGCGCGAACGTACCATCGCCAGTCATTTTGCTCGCGCGGCCCTCGGTGGCGCACGCCGGCGCGGCTATGACTTTTCGGGTCTGTTGCAACGGCTGGGGATCAGCGCCGAATTGCTCGACGAACCTCGCGCAAGGATCGCGCCGGAACAGTTCACCAGCCTGCTGCAAGGGCTCTGGCAAGCACTGGATGACGAATACCTGGGCTTTGCCCGTGGCCCAAGCAAACGCGGCACCTTCGCCATGATGTGCCATGCCTTGATTCACTGCCGTACGCTCGAGAAAGCACTCAGTCGCGGCTTATTATTTTATAGCCTATTCCCCGACGCTCCGCGCCTGACCCTGACCCGCGAAGGTGAAATGGTTCGCTTGAGCCTGGATGATTCTCAGCTGTGGGACCCGGAGCACTTTTTCAGCGAATGTCAGCTGGTGATCTGGCATCGACTGGGCAGTTGGCTGATCGGTCAGCGCATTCGCCTGGAACAGGCCTGTTTCAGCTACCCGAAACCCGGGCACGCTGCCGAGTACGACCTGTTGTTCCCCTGCCCGATGGTGTTTTCGGCCGAGCAAAGCAGTCTGTTGTTCCACAGCCGTTACCTGCACATGCCGTTGTTGCAGGACGAACGTACCCTCAAGCATTTCCTCGAACGTTCGCCCGCCGACCTGCTATCGCGCCCGGATGACGGCGATAGCCTCAGCAGCCAGTTACGCCGCCTGCTCAGCCGCGACAGTGCGCGCTGGCCAGACCTGGAAGCGGTTGCCGCACACCTGCACATCAGCCCGCAGACCTTGCGTCGGCACTTGCGTGAAGAGGGTTCGAGTTTTCAGGAATTGAAAGACCAACTGCGCCGCGACATCGCGATTTATCACCTCAGCCGTGCCGACCTGTCGTTGCAACAGATCGCCGAACAGCTGGGATTCTCCGAACCGTCAGCGTTTCACCGGGCATTCAAGAAGTGGACCGGATTGACGCCAGGCGCTTATCGCGCGCAGGAGAACTGAGTCGTCAGTGATTGTTCCCTCACTCTGCGTGGGAACGAGATTATCGAGGTTGTTTCACACCGCCGGGAAATGAATCCGGAATGCCGCGCCGCCCAAGGCTGAATCCCCCAGGGTCAACTGTGCGCCATAGCTCTCGATGATGTCCTTGACCACCGCAAGGCCGATGCCCTGCCCCGGGTGCTGGCGGTCCAGCCGCTCGCCGCGCTGAAGAATCCGCGCACGCTGATCCGGCGGTACGCCCGGGCCGTCATCTTCGATGCACAGCTCCACACCACTCACGGTTTGCCGCAAGCTGACGCGCACTTCGCCCAGGCACAGGCGATAGGCGTTTTCCAGCAGGTTACCGAGCATTTCCAGCAAAGCGCCCTGCTCGATCGGCACGTAGCACGGGTTCGGCAGGTCGAACGAGGTCCGTACTTGCTTGTCGCGATAGACCTTGTCCAGTGTGTCGCAAAGGCTTTGCAGCACCGGCCGCAACCGCACCTGGTGACGCACCAGGCCGCTTTTACGCAAGCTCGCACGCTGCAACTGATAGCTGATCTGTTGACTCATGCGCTCGATCTGCGATTGCAGCACCCACGCCTGCTCCCGATCTTCCGGCCGCTGGGCCATGTCTTCACTGACCCCTTGTAACACCGCCAACGGGGTTTTCAGGCTGTGAGCCAGGTCATCCAGAGAGTCGCGGTAGCGACTGCGCTGTTCACGCTCGCTACGCAGCAAACGGTTCAGCGAGCCGGTCAGGCGCAACAATTCGCGGGGGTGTTCTTCGCTGAGGCTTTCAAGGGCACCGTTCTCGATCTGGTCCAGCTCCTGGCTCAAGCGTTTCAAGGCTTGCAAGCCCCAGGTCAGGCCGATCCACAGCAGCGACAGCAATACCAGCAACGCGGCGCCAAAACCCAGGTAGAGATTTTCCCGCAGGCCTTCGAGTGTCTGCTCGTACTCACGCACCGGTTGCAGCGCGACGATACTGAACGCTGCGCTTTTGCCGCCGAGCAGCTTGACCTCAACGTCATAGACGAAGAATTCCTGGCCGTTGGTCTCACGAATCCGCGCGAATTGATCGCCGTGCCCGTCGTAACGCGGCCGGTAACTGATGTCCTCTTCATGAGTCGCCCGCGAGCGCCAGACCAGATGACCGTCGCGATCATAGATGTAGCCCAGCAGGCGGCTGTCGGTGAGGTTGAAGAGCTCGTCCGGCAACTGCGTGGGCATCAGCAATCGGTTGTTTTCAACCCGCGCAGCAGAAATCAGTGTGGTGACATCCGAGGCCAGGCGCTGCTTGATCGAATCTTGCAGCGCCAGGCTGAACGCGCCCTGCATGGCCGGCAACAAGGCCAGCATGAACAGCACCGCCAGTGTCGTGGCGGCAAGCATCAAGCGCAGACGGAGCGATCGAATCACCGGCAGCGCTCGTTGAACAGGTAGCCCAGACCACGCACGGTATCAATCGGCTTGAAGCCGGTCGGCCCTTCCAGCTTGCGCCGCAGACGGCCGACCAGCACTTCGATCACGTTTGGATCACGCTCGTCGTCGTCCGGATAGAGCTGTTCCATCAAACGGTCCTTGGCGACCACCTGCTGGTGATGACGCATCAGGTATTCGAGGATCCGGTACTCGTAAGCGGTCAGTGCCAACGGCTGCTCGTCGAGGGTCGCCTGCTTGCGATTGAGGTCCAGCACCAGCGGCCCGGCAATGATGGTTGACTGGGTAAAACCGCTGGAGCGGCGCAGCAAGGCGTTCAGGCGCGCGTCCAGCTCTTCGAACTGGAACGGCTTGACCACGTAATCGTCAGCACCGGCGGCCAGGCCCTCGACCTTGTCCTGCCAGTTGCCGCGTGCGGTCAGGATCAGGATCGGAAAGGTCTTGCCTTCCGCACGCAGCTGGCGAATCAGGTCCAGCCCACCCATGCCCGGCAAACCGAGGTCGATCACCGCCAGGTCATGGTTGAATTGCCCGGTCTGGTACAAGGCCTCTTCGGCATTGGCCACGGACTCGACCACATGGCCATTGTCGGCCAGGCGGGTTTGCAGGTGATGACGCAACAGCGCTTCGTCTTCGACGACCAGCAGTTTCATAACGCTCTCCCAGGCAAAATCAACATCTCCACAGGTACCTCGCACCTCGATGGCTAATACGCCAGTAACGGTAACCCGGTTCAACCAAGGTGTTTGGCAAAACCTGCTGCATCATCCCGGACAACCCTGACGAAGTAACCGATACCACAGTTGTGACTGTAGGTTAACCACAACCCGCTGAACTCGGACTGAACAGGATCGACTAGGCTGTCTGAACGTCTTTTAAAGGAGCATCACCATGCGCGTATTGATCGCACTCGTTTTACTCACCCTGAGCGGTCTCAGCCAAGCGGCAATCAAGACTCAGGAAATCCCTTACAAGAGTGCCGACGGGACTGAAATGATCGGCTATTTCGCCTACGACGATAGCATTCAGGGGGCTCGCCCGGGCGTGGTGGTGGTCCATGAGTTCTGGGGGCTTAACGACTACGCCAAGCGCCGGGCCCGCGACCTCGCCGGGCTAGGCTACAGCGCGCTGGCGATCGATATGTATGGCAAAGGCAAAAACACCGAGCACCCGAATGACGCCATGGCATTCATGAATGAAGCGCTGAAAAACAGCGCAACGGCCAGTGCCCGCTTCAATGCCGGGCTTGATCTGCTGAAAAAACAACCGCAGACCGACCCGAAAAAACTCGCCGCGATCGGTTACTGCTTCGGCGGCGGGATTGTCCTCGATGCCGCCCGCCAAGGGGCTCCGCTGGCGGGTGTGGTGAGTTTCCACGGCGTATTGGCGACCAAAACCCCGGCGACGCCCGGCAGCGTCAAGGCCAAAGTACTGGTGGAACATGGCGCTCTGGACAGCATGATCACCGCGGATCAAGTGGCAGCGTTCAAAACTGAAATGGACAAGGCTGGCGCCGACTATAAGTTCGTCAGCCTGAAAGGTGCCAAGCATGGCTTCAGCAATCCGGACGCTGATCGCCTGAGCCACGGCGATCACGGCGGCCCGGACATCGGCTACAACAAAGCCGCCGATGAAAGTTCGTGGGCGGATATGAAGGCGTTCCTCAAAAAAATCTTTGGCTAACCCTCTCGCACTGATCGTTCCCACGCTCTGCGTGGGAACGCATCCTGTGACGCTTTGCGTCACATCGACGGAGGGACGCGGAGCGTCCCGGGCGGCGTTCCCACGGGGACCGTGGGAACGATCAAGCTGTGTGCAGGCTCAAGCAAGGCTATCCAGCTCTTGGTCAACCCGGCAAAATGCCGGGATGAACCCGCTCCCCGCTCTCCCCGCCTGCTGCTCGCCGCTCGACGCCCACTGGCCGTTGCCTGACGTGCTGCCCGACACGGTACTGCTCAGCACTCGTTTCGATCCATCATTGCTGGCGTTCGATGACTTCCGGCGCAGTACGATCGAACCGCCCCCCAGTATCCAGCGCTCAGTCGCCAAACGTCAGGCCGAGTTTCTCGCCGGGCGGGTGTGCGCCCGGGCTGCCTTGCAGCAACTGGAGGGTCTGGACTGCACTCCGGCGATTGGCGAGGACCGCGCGCCCGTGTGGCCTGCGCATATCTGTGGTTCGATCACCCACAGCACCGGCCGGGCCGCCGCTATTGTCGCGCGCAAGACGCATTGGCGCAGCTTGGGTATGGACCTGGAAAACCTGCTGGACGCCGAACGTGCCAAGCGTCTGGCCGCAGAAATCCTGACCCCGCCCGAGCTCGAACGGATGGCTGCGGGTCGTCAAGATCAGTTGGCGCTGTGGGTAACCCTGACCTTCTCGGTCAAGGAAAGCCTGTTCAAGGCGCTCTACCCCATCGTGCAGAAGCGCTTCTATTTCGAACACGCCGAAGTGCTGGAATGGGCCGACAGCGGGCATGTGCGCCTGCGCTTGTTGACCGACCTCTCCAGCGAATGGCACTACGGCACAGAACTGGATGCGCAATTTGGCGTACACGATGGGCAGTTGTTGAGCCTGGTCAGCATCAAGGCCTGACGATCTTCAGTGCCTGTTCTACCGTCATCGCGAGCAGGCTCGCTCCCACATTGGATCTCCAGTGTTCGCAAATGAAGTTTTTCACCACAGATTTAATGTGGGAGCGAGCCTGCTCGCGATGAGGGCCGAACAAAAGATAAAGATCTCAGGGCTTCTCCTGGTTCCTGGGCCAGCTCAGACTGAAACACGCGCCACCCAGGCTTTTACTCTTGCTGATCAGCGCCCGACCGCCATGCCAGTGAACGATCCGGCGCACGATAGACAACCCCAGGCCGTGCCCGCCGGACGCCCGGGTGCGGCTGTCATCCAGACGCAAAAATGGCGTGAAGATTTTTTCCCAGGCATTTTCCGGCACGCCCGGCCCATCGTCTTCGACATCGACGCGACAACGCTGCTGCCCCACCTGATAACTGATCGACACCTGGGACTGGGCATGACGCATCGCGTTGCTCACCAGATTCTGCAACGCCCGATGCAGGTAGCGCGGCTCAGCCTCGACCCAGGCGCCATCGCAATCGGCAGCCGACAGGCACAGGCCGCGATGCACCGTCACATCGGCGCGTAATGGCGCCAGTTCACCGATCACCTGATTGACCAAGGCATCGAGGTCGACGCGCTGGAAGTTCAGCGCTGGCGAACCCTGCTCCAGCCGCGCATACGTGAGCATCTCGTCTACCAGGCCATCAAGGTCCTGGATATCGTGATCCATGCCCTCCAGGTATTTCTCCCGCGCTTGTCGCGTGCTTGCCGTGCTGATCATCTCCAGTCCAAAACGCAATCGCGCAACAGGCGTGCGCAGCTCATGGGACACCGCACGCACCAGTTCACGCTGAATCGCCAACAGTTGCTGAAGGTGCTCGGCCATGCCGTTGAACGCCGCCGCCAATCGCCCTACCGAATCCGCACCCCTTGCCGGCACGCGGGTTTCCAGGCTGCCTTTGGCGATCCGTGTGGCGGCCGACTCCAGGCCTCGCAAGCGGCGCTCCAACTGGCGCACCAGCAAATAGACGATCAACCCGATCAGGCTCAGACCCAGCGCAGCAATCAATACCAGCCACTCCGGCGGGTACGGATTCATCTGATACAGCGGGCCGATTTCCAGCACCCAGGGCGTACCGACCATCCCGGCAAACACCCGGATCGAATCGCCGCCCTTGCCCAGCGCCATCACCGTGTCGCCTTCGGAGACCCGACGGCTCTGGTCCTCGTCCATGTCCGCCTGATCAACGGTAATCAGTTGCAGCTCGAAGCCAAAGCCCTTGTCCTTCTTCAACGCCTCAAGACGCTTGGGCTGCTCGGCCACCGGATAACGCACCAACTCATCGGCCAACAGGTAAATGGTCGCCCGCGCCAGTTGCTCGCTGATCTGTTGCACTTCTCCGGTCAGAACAAGCTGCTCTTTATCGCTGACCAAACGGTAAACCTTTGCCGCGTGCGGGCCGGTCTGCTCCACCAATGCCTGGCCGTGCAGCACCCGCGTGCGCTGGCTCAGGTCGAGGTCGGTCTGGGCGAACGTCTGCAAGCTCAAGGGAATGCCCAGCAAACGCTCCCACACCAGCAACGCTCGATGACGCTCGGTCTCTTTCATCGGTTGCAGATTGTCGGCCATCAAGGAAAACGTACCGTGGGCCAGGCGCTCGCGGTATTGCTCGCTGCGCACCTGGTTGAGCAGGTGCAAGGCCAGTACACCAAGCACCGCCACCAGAATCAGCGCGGCGCACATGCCGCCATAAATGCGCAGGAAGATCGAGTTCACAAGGGCTGATCTACACAGGCTTCAGGAACGAACAGATAACCCTTGCTGCGAATGGTCTTGATCAGTCGCGGATGGTCCGGGTCATCGCCGATCTTCGGCCGGATCCGCGAAATACGCACATCGATCGAGCGATCCTGACCGTCGTAGCCAATGCCTCGCAGCGCCGTGAAAATTTCCTCGCGGGACAGAATCCGCCCGGCGTTGGCCACCAGCAGCCAGAGCAGATCGAATTCGGCACTGGTCAACTCGATGCCAGTGTCCTGCAGCCACGCCTCACGCAGCGCGTTGTCGACGACCAGCGGGCCGAACTGCAAGCGACGGAGTTTTTCCGGTGCCGCAGGCTCGGGTGCTTCACTACGTCGCAGCAAGGCCTGGACACGCGCCAGCAACAAACGCGGGCGCACCGGTTTGCACACGTAATCATCGGCGCCCATGTCCAGGCCCTGGATCTGGTCCATGTCGTCAGTGCGCGCCGTGAGCATCAGGATCGGCCCGTCGTAGTGATCACGAACCTTGCGGCAAATCGTCAGGCCGTCTTCGCCGGGGAGCATCAGGTCAAGGATCACCAGGTCCGGTTGCTCGGCGATAATCCGCGCCGCCGCCAGCGCTCCATTGCCTTCGAGCGTGACCCGCAGACCGTGGCTTTCGAGGTACTCACGGGTCAACTCGGCCAGGCGCTGGTCATCCTCGACAATCAATACCTGCCAGGCTTCTTGCTCCACGGGTGACCTCTTTGCCGAACACTATTAAGGAAGGCTCCACTCGTCTTTTTGTAATGATTGGAGTGGATAAGTCTGCGTATGCAGTGACCGATTGTAGCAACGCCTTCCCTTGAGAACACAAGCTGGCAAATGCGCTCGGTAACTGCGTTTTTTTGTGATAGGGTTCGCGCCCGCAAAAATCCGCCCAAGGCTATTTTTCAGCGCAAAAATCCATGACAAACGGTCCGCCCCAGCAGGGTTGCGGCCTACACGCCGATTGACAGTTTCATACACATTTTACGCACAGCTTTATCCACAGGTAGTACGTTGCAATCACCCCCCAAAACGCATTATCTTGTAGCTAGCGCTAAAAAAAAACCCTACATGTAGGGGTTTACGCAAAAAACCAAACACAAATCAGACACCAAATTCAAGCGCTTTTATTGCCTCTGTCTGGTTGAACCAAACACAATTTCAGAAGCCCAAACCGCACCTGCGGATGGCGACTGTTTTTTAGCCGCCAACGGCGAAAACGGTACGGGTGTTGCAGTCAATCACTGTCACCCAAACGGAATTCGGTTTTCGGCCCCAAGCTGAGACCAAAGACTTCGGCAAGGAAGCGGCGCTCGACAGCCCCTTCCTGACTGTCCCGAAGTTGTTATGCCCGGCACTTGCCGGTTGTAGTGCTTCAGGACGGAACGGTGGGCACCTTCATGGTGCCCAAACAAACATAGAGAACGTGGAGACACCCATGCAAACCGACACAACTCGCGAGAACCCGCAGGGCACCGCGCCGATGGCCGCTGATTCGAATTCGGATCTGTCCGCCACCGCGCCAGGCCAACTGCGCGTGATCAAGCGTAACGGCACTGTCGTTCCTTACACCGATGACAAAATTACCGTCGCCATCACCAAAGCGTTTCTCGCAGTTGAGGGCGGCACTGCTGCTGCCTCGTCGCGAATCCACGACACCGTTGCCCGTCTGACCGAACAAGTCACCGCGACCTTCAAGCGTCGCATGCCATCGGGCGGCACCATTCACATCGAAGAAATCCAGGACCAGGTCGAACTGGCCCTGATGCGTGCCGGCGAGCAGAAAGTCGCTCGTGACTACGTGATCTACCGTGACGCCCGCTCCAAAGAGCGCGCAGTACGCGCACCTGCCGAGGAAGCGGTACAGGCTCACCCGTCGATCCGCATCACCCGCGCCGACGGCACTTTTGCCCCTCTGGACATGGGCCGCCTGAACACCATCGTCACCGAGGCCTGCGAGGGCTTGGCAGAAGTCGACGGCGACCTGATCCAGCGCGAAACCCTGAAGAACCTCTACGACGGCGTGGCCCTGACCGACGTCAACACCGCGCTGGTGATGACCGCCCGTACGCTGGTCGAGCGTGAGCCGAACTACTCGTTCGTGACCGCGCGCCTGCTGATGGACACCCTGCGTGCCGAAGGCCTGAGCTTCCTGGAAGTCGCTGAAAGCGCAACTCACCACGAAATGGTCGACCTGTACGCCAAGGCCCTGCCTGCCTACATCGCCAAGGGTATCGAATTCGAATTGCTGAACCCGGTCCTGGCGACCTTCGACCTGGAAAAACTCGGCAAGGCGATCAACCACGAACGCGACCAGCAGTTCACCTACCTGGGCCTGCAAACCCTGTACGACCGTTACTTCATCCACAAGGATGGCGTGCGTTTCGAACTGCCGCAGATTTTCTTCATGCGCGTGGCCATGGGCCTGGCAATCGAAGAGAAGAACAAGGAAGACCGTGCGATCGAGTTCTACAACCTGTTGTCGTCCTTCGACTACATGTCCTCGACCCCGACCCTGTTCAACGCCGGCACCCTGCGTCCTCAGCTGTCGAGCTGCTACCTGACCACCGTGCCGGATGACCTGTCGGGCATCTACCACGCGATCCACGACAACGCCATGCTGTCCAAATTCGCTGGCGGCCTGGGCAACGACTGGACCCCGGTTCGTGCATTGGGCTCGTACATCAAGGGCACCAACGGCAAATCCCAGGGCGTTGTTCCGTTCCTGAAAGTAGTGAACGACACCGCTGTCGCCGTTAACCAGGGTGGCAAGCGCAAAGGCGCTGTCTGCGCTTACCTGGAAACCTGGCACATGGACATCGAGGAGTTCATCGAACTCCGCAAGAACACCGGTGATGACCGTCGTCGTACCCACGACATGAACACTGCCAACTGGATCCCTGACCTGTTCATGAAGCGCGTCTTCGATGACGGCAAGTGGACCCTGTTCTCGCCGTCCGAAGTTCCTGACCTGCACGACCTGACCGGCAAGGCCTTCGAAGAACGCTACGAGTACTACGAAGCCCTGACCGAGTACCCGGGCAAGGTCAAGCTGTTCAAGACCATCCAGGCCAAAGACCTGTGGCGCAAAATGCTCTCCATGCTGTTTGAAACCGGCCACCCGTGGCTGACATTCAAAGACCCATGCAACCTGCGTAGCCCACAGCAGCACGTTGGCGTGGTTCACAGCTCGAACCTGTGCACCGAGATCACCTTGAACACCAACAAGGACGAGATCGCCGTTTGCAACCTGGGCTCGATCAACCTGCCGAACCACATCGTCAACGGCAAGCTGGACACCGCCAAGCTGGAACGTACCGTGAACACCGCCGTTCGCATGCTCGATAACGTTATCGACATCAACTACTACTCGGTGCCACAAGCGAAGAACTCCAACTTCAAGCACCGTCCGGTCGGCCTGGGCATCATGGGCTTCCAGGACGCCTTGTACCTGCAGCACATCCCTTACGGTTCCGACGCTGCCGTCGAGTTCGCCGACAAGTCGATGGAAGCGGTCAGCTACTACGCGATCCAGGCCTCCTGCGACCTGGCTGACGAGCGCGGCGCTTACGAGACGTTCCAGGGTTCGCTGTGGTCCAAAGGCATCCTGCCGCTGGATTCGCAACAGATCCTGATCGAGCAGCGTGGCCAGAAGTACATCGACGTTGACCTGAACGAAACCCTGGACTGGGCACCGGTGCGTGCTCGCGTACAGAAAGGTATTCGTAACTCCAACATCATGGCCATCGCACCGACCGCGACCATCGCCAACATCACTGGCGTCTCGCAGTCGATCGAACCGACCTACCAGAACCTCTATGTGAAATCGAACCTGTCGGGCGAATTCACCGTGATCAACCCGTACCTGGTTCGCGACCTCAAGGCTCGCGGTCTGTGGGACTCGGTCATGATCAACGACCTGAAGTACTACGACGGTTCCGTGCAGCAGATCGAACGCATCCCGCAAGAACTCAAAGAGCTCTACGCGACTGCCTTCGAAGTCGACACCAAGTGGATCGTTGACGCGGCCAGCCGTCGTCAGAAGTGGATCGACCAGGCTCAGTCGCTGAACCTGTACATCGCCGGCGCATCGGGCAAGAAGCTCGACGTGACCTACCGCATGGCGTGGTACCGTGGCCTGAAAACCACTTACTACCTCCGTGCCCTGGCCGCGACCAGCACCGAGAAGTCGACCATCAACACCGGCAAGCTGAACGCTGTTTCCAGCGGCGGCAACCACGGTGACGACTCGGTCCTGGCGGCTCCAGCCGGTCCAGCTCCAGTACCGAAGGCCTGCGCCATCGACGAGCCGGATTGCGAAGCCTGCCAATAGGCTGAGCCGGTAAGCATCGCAAGGTGCCTACCTGAAACCCCCGATCAGTCTTCTGGACTGGTCGGGGGTTTTCTTTTGCCTCAAGGAAAGCAGTAACCATAGTGACCCCATCGTCGGAACGCCGCCCGGAACAAGCTCGCTCCCACATTTGATCGCATTTCTCTCAGGGAACTCGATCACCTGTGGGAGCGAGCCTGCTCGCGATGGGGCCAGCCCAGACAACCAGAACCTCAATTCCAGACAGAAATCCCGACCACAAAAAAGCCCCTCTTTCGAGGGGCTCCTTGTGTAGCGTTACCCGGTATCAGGTCATCTGAATGGTGGCCTGCATGATGGTGCTTTGGGTCGAGATGGTCTTGGCGTTGGCCTGGTAGTTACTTTGCGCCTTGATCAGGTTGACCAGCTCGTTGGTCAGGTTGACGTTGGACTCTTCCAGGGAGTTGGACTGAATCGAACCCAGTGTACCGGTGGTTGGCGCGTCATACCCCGGGATACCCGAGGCGAACGTTTCTTTCCAGCTGGTGCCGCCTACGGCTTGCAGGCCTTGCTCGTTGGTAAAGCTTGCGAGCGCAACCTGGCCGATGGCCTTGCTCTGGTTGTTGCTGAAGTTGGCGAACAGGGTACCGGTGCCGTCGATTGTCAGGTTGGTAATCTGGCCGGTAGCGTAACCATCCTGAGCCGGGATCGAACGGGCGGAGTCGGCATTGAACTGCGTGGTGTTGTTCATCGAAATGACCATGCCGCTAGCGCTTGGTGCCGCGCCGTTGGCCGCCCACACACCGTTGGTCACTGTGCCTGGTACCCAGCCACCTAATGTTACGGTGTTACTTGCGTTAGGCGCCGCCGGTGTTGCAGGAGGCGTGGCAACCGAGACCAGTTTGCCGGTCGTATCAAACGTCATGGTCGTGGCGACCGGGGCGGTGACTTTCGGGTCGCTGCCGGTGGCATCCGGGTTGCGACCGTCTACCAGGGTGTAGGTCTTCCAGGTGTTGGCGCCGGTCTTCACCATGTATTGATCCAAGACGTGCGAGTTGCCCTGGCTGTCATAGATCGGCGTACTGAACGATTTGGTGTAGGTGGCGAGGGTGCCCGGGTCGAATTTGTTAGCCGGGATCGTGTCGTCGATCACCGGAGCAGTCGAGTTCAGGTTGATCGTCGAGGACACGGTCGACGTCGGTTTTGGCGCCAGGTTCGAGGTGTCGATCTTAAGGTCAGTCAACACACCGTTGATGATCTTGCCGTTGGCGTCCGCACCGTAACCCTGCAAACGGGAGGTTTGATCGGTATTGGTGATGAAACCATCCTTGTCGACCTTGAACGTACCGGCACGGGTATAGGACGTCGAGCCGTTGTTGTTCAGGGTAAAGAAGCCAGAGCCATTGATGGCCATGTCCAGCACGTTACCGGTGTTGCTGATATCACCCTGAGTAAACTGCTGGGAAACGTTGGCCAGGCGTACGCCGCTGCCGACGACTTTACTGCCATTACCCAGCTTGGTTGCCGAGTAGACATCGGCGAACTCGGCGCGCGAAGACTTGAAACCGGTAGTCGCGACGTTGGCGATATTGTTACCGGTCACGTCCAGTTGTTTGTTGGCTGCATAGAGACCGCTAAGGCCGATATTGAAAGACATATTCCACTCCTTTATGCCGTATTAGTCGGCTCTATAGACCAATGGTTTGAACTTTGGACAGGGCGATGGGGCCCAGACCTGCAAGATTAAGCGTCAACTCGCCGCCGGTTTGACTCAGGGTCACGCTGTTGACCGTTGCTGGCAGGTAGGTGGCCAGGTCTGTCGCCGTGCCGTTGATCGGAGCATTGGCCTTGAAGGTATAAGTGCCCGCCGCAACCGCGGCGCCGCTACTGTCGTTGCCATCCCATGTGAAGCTGGCGCTGCCTGCAGGCTGAGTGCCCAGGTTAAGGGTTCTCACAACCTTTCCGCTGGCATCGCTGATAGTCACCGTGCCATCGGCAATGGACGATGTCAGGTTCACCGTACCGGTCAGCCCCTTGCTTGGGTCGCTGATCTGGGCGGTGCCGGTTTGCGCAATGACCGAACGGCCAACCAGCGAAGAAGCCTGCAAGGCCTGGGAAGAGCTGAAATTACTGGCCATGGAACTCACAGTCGTATTGAGGGACGTGATCCCTTCAAGACTGCTGAACTGCGCCAGTTGAGCCACGAATGCGCTGTTGTCCTGCGGCGAAAGCGGGTCCTGGTTCTTCAGCTGGGTCACCAGCAATTGCATGAACGCATCCTTGCCCAGCGCCTTGCCGCCGGTCACGCTACTGGTTGCCGCGGAAAGGCCATTCGCGGCCGTACCGGTGCTCTTGACCGAAGAGTTGGCCAGAAGATCGGTCATGCTCAGGGTACTGGTGGTATCGGTAACACTCATTGAAGTCGCCCCTTATCACTGACCGAGGGTCAGGACCTTCTGCATCATGGTTTTGGCGGTGTTCATCATTTCCGCGTTGGTCTGAAACGAACGACTGGCAGAAATCATGTCAGCCATTTCCTCCACCACGTTGACGTTGGGGTAATACACATAGCCCTTGGCGTCAGCCGCCGGATGGTTCGGCTCGTAGCGTGCTTCGAGGTTGCTTTGATCTTCGACTACGCCGAGTACCTGCACGCCCTGCCCCGCGGCATCCTGATTCTGGAACAGCGAATTGCTGCCACCGGACTGACCGCCCTGGAACATGGTGGCAAACACCGGGTGACGGGCACGGTAGGTCTGATCGATGCTCGAAGAGACGGTCTCGGCGTTGGCGATGTTACTGGCGACGGTGTTCAAGCGAGTGGTTTGAGCACTCATGCCGCTACCGGCAATGTTGAATACACTGGACAGAGACATGGATTACTCCCCGCGCAGGGCTGATACCAGCCCTTTGAATTTGCTGTTGAGCAGCGTGAAGCTGGCCTGGAAGTTGACCGCGTTTTCCGCGTAGTTCGACTGTTCCAGTTGGGCGTCCACGGTGTTTTGGTCAATCGACGGTTGCATCGGCGTGCGATACAGCAACGACTCCTCACCACTGCTCATACCCTGGGCTTCGATATGACGGCTATTGGTCATGTTCAAAGCAAAGGTGCCGTTCTTGTTCTTGTCGTTCTGGGCGGCCAGCACCGACGAGAAGTCCAGATCCCGAGCCTTGTAGTTCGGGGTATCGGCGTTGGCAATGTTGTTGGCCAGGACTTCGGCGCGCTGAGCGCGGAAGCCCAGGGCTTGTTCGTGGATACCGAGCGCTTTATCGAAGCTGATGCTCATGTCGGAAACCTTTGGGTGACCTGATTTTTCGTAACAGGGGTATAGCAAGCCCCGTGCCAGCTTCTCAAACCCCGTAAACCGGGGCTTTGCGGGCGACGGCAAAGCGGCAATGCCAGAAAAGCGGCAACGGATTTCCGGCGCCTGCCGCTTTTCTGCCGCTTATCTCGATCTGAAAGAACAACACCGCCCCCCCCTGTGGGAGCGAGCCTGCTCGCGATGGCGTCGTGTCAGTCGACATCAATGCAACCTGCCACACCGCTATCGCGAGCAGGCTCGCTCCCACAGGGGGGCAGGTACCGGGAGAATTGGTGGACAAAAAAACGGGAGCCCGTTAGGGCTCCCGTTTTTTTATGCAGTACCGACTACTGGCCAATCACTTCGCCTGGTAGATGATCCCCGGGCTGCACTGAACCATCTGATAGTGATCCGGCAAACCGTTCAATGCTTCGGAAGCCCCCAGGAACAGATAACCGCCCGGCTTCAGCGTGCTGTGAATCCGCAGCAGGATGTCTTTCTTCACTTCGGCAGAGAAGTAGATCAACACGTTGCGGCAGAACACGATGTCGAACTTGCCGAGACTGGCGTAGCTGTCCAACAGGTTGAACGAGCGGAACTCCACCCGACTCTTGATCGGCGCCTTGACTGCCCAACGCCCCGGCCCTTTCGGATCGAAGTAGCGTTGCAGACGCTCCGGCGAAAGGCCGCGACCGATCGCCAGGCTGTCGTACTCGCCGGTCTTGCAGTTGGTCAACATGGTCCCGGACAGGTCGGTGGCAACGATCTGCACCCCCATCTTCAACTGCCCCATATTGACCCGCTCGAACTCGTCGATCGACATCGACAGCGAATACGGTTCCTGCCCGGACGAGCACGCCGCCGACCAGATCCGCAGGCGCTGCCCGGGACTGGCCTTGATAGATTCAGGCAGCACTTTGTTCTTCAAGACTTCAAACGGATAGGTGTCACGAAACCAGAGGGTTTCGTTCGTCGTCATCGCGTCCACCACCGTCTCGCGCAAACCACTGCGCGGTTGGGTCTGCATCCGCTGCACCAACTCACCCAAGGACTTGATGCCTTGCTGTTCCATCAGTTTGTTGAGACGGCTCGACACCAGATACTGCTTGTTCTCACCGAGCAAAATGCCACAGGCTTTTTCCAGGAAGACCCGGAACTGTTCGAAATCCAAATTACCCGTAGACAATGATGCCGCCTCTTAAATCGTGTTGACCGCCAGGAGCGAAGGCCACTAGCTGATATCTGCTGCTTTGATCCGGTCGACTACCCGGGATGCCAGGTCATCAGGACGGAATTTGGCAAGGAAGTCATCGGCACCGACTTTCTTCACCATCGCCTGATTGAACACACCTGACAACGAAGTATGCAGGATGATATGGAGCTTTTGCATGCGAGGGTCGCTGCGGATCTCGCTTGTAAGGGTGTAACCGTCCATTTCGGGCATTTCGATGTCGGAAATCATCATCAGAAACTCTTCTTCCGGCTTCTTGCCCTCATCGACCAGTTTGCGCAGGTAATCCAGCGCTTGCCGACCGTCGTTCAACGAAACGACTTCAACTCCCACCGTCTGCAGGCAACGCGTGATCTGCTTGCGCGCCACCGACGAGTCATCGACCGTGAGCACTCGCAACGAAATCGCCTTGTGTTGGGTATCGGCATCGATCACGCCAACCGAAATCGCATCCGACGTCGGCGCAACTTCCGCCAGGACCTTTTCCACGTCGATGATTTCGACTAACTGATTGTCGACTCGAGTCACAGCGGTCAAGTAATGATCGCGACCCGTGCCCTTGGGCGGCGGATGGATCTCTTCCCAGTTCATATTGACGATCCGCTCGACCGACCTCACCAGAAAACCCTGAGTCTTGGTGTTGTACTCCGTGATGATCACGAAGGGATTGCTTTGATCCTGCAACCCGCCTGAGCCGGTCGCCATTGCCAGATCCAGAATCGGAATGGTTGCCCCACGAATATTCGCCACACCGCACACGACAGGACTGGACTTGGGCATCAGGGTCAGTTTGGGGCATTGCAGCACCTCCCGAACCTTGAACACGTTGATCCCGTAAAGCTGCTGGCCGTCGAGACGGAACAACAACAGCTCCAGGCGATTCTGCCCTACCAGTTGCGTGCGCTGGTTAACCGAATCCATTACACCAGCCATGCCCAGACTCCTACACCAACGCTAAGTGTGTTGCGACGCACATTCATCACTAAACGGCACGGCGCTTGCTTTTTAACTGCCATGAACACAAAAACGACATTTTCCCGACGCCTGACATCAATGTGCCGTAAATTCCTCGGCGCCCTGTCAGCCGTATGCCTGTTGAACGTTGGCAGCCCTGCCTTTGCTGACCCGGTTACCTTGCCTGATCTACTTATCGGCGTCACTCAGGGCTTTCTTGAATTCACCGTAGAAGACTATCTGGCCACCAGTCAAACCGCAGGGCGTTACGAAATCGAAGTCAACAAGCTCGACCCGCGCATGCACATGCCGGCGTGCGACAGGGAATTGACAGCGACATTGGAGAGCCCCGCGATACCTCTGGGCCGGGTTACGGTGAAAGTCCGTTGCGATGGCGCCTCCCCCTGGACGGTCTTCGTACCCGCTCAAGTCCGCCTGTTTCGCGAGGTCGTCACGACCACCCGCCCCCTCAAACGAGCCGGAATCATCGACCCTTCCGATGTCATGTTGCGTGAGCGCGATATCAGCCTGATCAATCAGGGATATCTGACAAACGTCGATCAAGCCATCGGACAAAAACTTGTCCGACCAATGGTCAGCGATCAAGTGATTACGCTTGTTCATCTGGAGCAGGCAGAAGTCGTGCGCAAGGGCGATCAGGTGGTCATCACCGCCCGCAGCGGCACACTGAGTGTGCGAATGCCGGGTGAAGCGCTGTCCAATGGCGGCCTGAGCGAGCAGATCAGAGTCAAGAACCTCAACTCACAACGAGTCATCAAGGCGCAAGTCACGGCACCGGGCCAGGTGGAAGTCTCCATGTAGATAACTGGCGCACAACCGTCCTGTTCCCTAAACTGTGCCTCACGCAGGGCAAATACCGACGCGCCTGGACTCATGGACTATTAGGCCTAAAGTTTTTCCGGGTATGGCCGAAAACATGGCAAGCGTCCAAATTCCCAGAGGTTTTTTTATCATGGTCATCGATTTCAGCCGTTTAAACAGCTCCCCCACGCTCGCAAGCAGCACGCGGACCAGCGTCAGCAAGGACACCGGCGATGCCGGCAAATCCGCGCCGCTGAGCACCTCGACCGAACAGGTCGGTGCAACCCAAAGCGGGGAATCGGTACATCTCAGCAATGAGGCTCAACAGTTGCAGAAGATCACTGACAAGCTGCGCGATCAGCCTGCCGTCGACAACGCCCGCGTGGCCGAGTTGAAAGCAGCGATTGCCGATGGCAGCTATAAGGTCGACAGCAACCGTGTAGCCAGCAAACTGCTCAACTTCGAAGCCCAGCGCTAGCCAAAGGCCTGCGCCAGGCTTTTGGACGCTTAAAACCCAAGGCCAGCCATGCACGACACTAATTTACTGCAACTGATCACCGATGACTTTGCTCCAGCTCAACAATTGCTGGAGCTGCTGAAGACCGAATCCCTCGCCCTGCACGGCCGTGACATGCCACTGCTCGAGGATATTCTGGCGCAGAAACAGGCACTGATCATTCTGCTGGAACAGCATGGCCGCAAACGCAGCGAAATTCTCGCGAGCCTGAACCTTCCTGCCAATCGCGCAGGTCTGGAGCAGTTCGCCGCTCACTCAAGTATCGGCGATCAGCTGCTGACCCAAAGCGATACGCTGACCCAACTGCTTACAGATTGCCAAGCCGCCAACGAGCTCAATGGCCGCTCGATCCAGGTGCAACAAGCCACTACCGCCAATCAGTTGAAAATCCTTAACGGTGGCGAGCCACCAGCGCTTTATGACGCCCGTGGATCAACCTCCATGCTTGTGAAGCCCCGCGCGCTCAGTCAGGCTTGAACTCATAAATAAGCGTGCTCTATCAAGGCACGAAACATGCTGGCAGAATGCTGGCTCTTGCGTGTGATCGTATTCTGTCTGGAGATTGATAAACCGTGTTCAACGCCTCAAGCGCGGAAGATGCTCCGCAGCCACCCAAGGTGCTCAGCACCCCGCTGGAAATCACCGGCAACCTGCGGATGCTGCAAGAGAGCCATGATCCCCTGATCATCACGTTCCATGAACGCAGCCAACGATTTCAGAGCTACCTGATCGATATCGATCGCGACAGCAACATGATCGCCCTGGACGAAATGATCCCCCGCGATGGTGAACGCTTCCTGCTTGCCGGCGAAGCTTTTCGGGTTGAAGGCTTTCATGATGGCGTACGCATTGCCTGGGAAAGCAACGGCACACTGACCATCGACGAGTCCAACGGTGGCCGCTGCTACCGTGGCACGCTGCCCGATGAAGTGGTTTACCACCAGCGTCGCAATGCGTTTCGCGCAGCCTTGAAACTGGCACAACTGGTAAACATCGAACTCGGTGGCGAAAAGCTCAAGACGCCCGTCAAAGGCAAACTGCTGGATATCTCTGCGACAGGTTGCAAGCTGCGCTTTGAAGGCGACATTACCAGTGGGCTTCAACTGGGTCAGGTTTATGAACGCTTCATCGCCGCCCTGCCCTTCGGCAGCATGACCGCACCGGTCGAGCTGCGTTATCTGCACCACGAAGAGAAAATCGACACCACTTTCGCCGGCGTACGCTTTCACAACATGAGCGGGCTGGTGCAGCGTCAGGTCGAGCGCTTCGTCTATCAGTTGCAACGCGAAGCGCGCCGCTTCGACAAAGACGACATCTGATCCAGACGCTTGAAAAAAACGGGCAGTCCCTTGCGGTGACTGCCCGTTTTTTTTGCCCTAAGGTCTGGCCTCGGTAAAGCTTTTCGGGCGCTGCGCCTCCGGATCATCAGTCTGTTCATCAGCGTTGTCGGTATCCTGCGCTTCGGACTTTGCATCCTGCTCAGGATCCGGATCAGGGCTCGCGCCATTTTGCATCTGGTCATGCACGACCTGCTCATCGACCCGCGGGTCGAGAGCTGCCACCAGTGGCGAACTCGACATGCTGTCCGGCATCGCCACGTGATGCAGCGGCGCGTCTTCCACCTGATGCAGATTGGTCACCGCTTTCGGCCGGATGCGCCATACCAGCACCACTGCGAAGAAACTGAAGAACGCATACAGCATCTGACTGCCGAACAACTTCATCAGCACACCCGCCACCAGCGGACCGATGCTCGCCCCCACACCGTATGTCACCAGCAACATGGCGGTCAGCGATACCCGCCGATCACCCTCGACGTGGTCGTTGGAAAACGCCACCGCCAACGGGTATAGACAGAACTGCACCAGCGAGCAGGCGAAGCCAGCGATAAACAGCACCTCAAGCGGCACCTGCGGCAGGATCGCCAACGGCAACGCTGCCAGCGCCAGGCAAAAGGCAAAACTGCGAATCAGCAGCGCCCGATCATAACGATCCGACAACCAGCCCAGCGGCCACTGCACCAGCAACCCCGCAAAAATGCAGCTACCCATGAACAGACCGACCTGCTCAGTGGAAAGCCCTTGCTGGGACGCGTACAACGGCGCCAGACCATAGAACGAACCGACGATCAGACCAGCGCCGAGCACCGTACTGAGGGACTGCGGAACCCGCTTCATGAAAAAGCGCGGCTCCATCGGCGCCGGGTGCAAGGGCGCCGGGTGAATCCGCCGCGTCAGCGCGACCGGCACCAGGCACAGCGCAAAACACAACGCCACCAGCATCAGCAATTCCAGCCCCAGGGACGGGTGCATGACCAGAATCAACTGACCCAGCACCAGCCCCAGGTACGAAGCGATCATGTAGCCGCTGAACACCAGCCCGCGCTGCTTGGCTTCGGCCTGCTCGTTCAGCCAGCTCTCGATGACCATGTATTGGCACATCATGCCCAGACCAACGACCATCCGTAGCACCAGCCAAGCCGGTAGCCAATCGATCAGACCGTGCCCCAGCACCGCCGCACCAACGATCCCGGCACAGGCCGAGTAAGCCCGGATATGACCGACCCGGGCGATCAACCGGTGGCCGATTTTCCCGCCCAGCACCAGGCCGAAATAGTTGGCCGCCATCAGCGCACCAACCCACAAACTGTCGACATGGTCCGCTGCCAGGCGCAAGCCCAGGTAAGTACTGAGGAGGCCCGAGCCGATCAACATCATCAGCGAGGCGAAATAAAGCGCTCGAAAGGATTTCAGGATTTGGCGCATCGGCGTTCCGAGCGGCTCCTTGCAGTGAGTACCGGGCTACCGACAACGATAGCCCGACAGCGACGAATCGGTTAGGCCTGGGCGGCCAAAACACGCCGCTCCCAGGGAGTGATTTCATCAAGAAAACTGCTCAACTCCATGGTCTTCGAAGCGATGTAGCCTTCGATGAACTCCTTGCCAAACAGTTCCTTCGCCAATTGGCTACGTTTCAGACGCTCAAGAGCAGCATGCAAGGTACAAGGCAACGACAAACTGTCCGGCACTTCAAACTGGCCTTGAATGGCCGGCGTCGGCTCCAGTTTGTTTTCAATGCCATACAACCCGGCCGCCAGACTGGCGGCAATCGCCAGATACGGGTTGGCATCGGCGCCCGGTAGACGGTTCTCGACCCGACGCGCTTCTGACGAGCTGGCTGGAATCCGCAAACCTGCCGCCCGATTATCATAAGACCAGCAGGCATTATTCGGCGATGCGCAAGGATGGCACAGACGCTGGTAAGAGTTCACGTTCGGCGCAAACAACGCCGTGAAGTCCGCCATGCCGGCCTGCTGGCCACCGATGAAATGACGGAAGATTGCAGTCGGCTGTCCAGCGTCATCACTGAACACATTTCGGTCCGTGCCCGCCTCGACGATGCTCTGGTGAATGTGCATCGAACTGCCCGGCGTATGCGCCAATGGCTTGGCCATGCATACCACCGTCAGATGGTGCTTGAGCGCGACTTCCTTGAGCAGGTGCTTGAACAGGAATGTCTGGTCGGCCAGCAGCAGTGGATCACCGTGCAGCAGATTGATCTCGAACTGGCTGACGCCCATCTCGTGCATGAAGGTATCGCGCGGCAAACCCAGGGCCGCCATGCATTCGTAGACTTCATTGAAGAACGGGCGCAAACCGTTGTTGGAGCTGACACTGAATGCCGAATGACCTTCCTCGCGACGACCGTCCAGCCCGACCGGCGGCTGGAAGGGTTGGGTCGGGTCAGTGTTCGGTGCAAAAACAAAGAACTCCATCTCGGTCGCCACAACGGGCGCCAAACCGCGAGCGGCATAACGGGAGATCACCGCCTTCAATTGACCGCGAGTCGAGAGACGCGAGCTTTCCCCGCTCAACTCATCGGCATCGCAAATGGCCAACGCGCGGGGCTGCTTGCTCCAGGGCAAACGGTGAATCTGTTTCGGATCGGCATTGAGCGCCAGGTCGCCGTCTTCATTGCCGTAAAAACGTGCCGGCGGATAACCGCCCATGATGCATTGCAGCAGCACGCCACGCGCCATCTGCAAACGCCGCCCCTCAAGGAACCCTTCTACGGTCATGACCTTGCCACGCGGCACGCCATTGAGATCCGGGGTGACGCATTCAATCTCATCAATGCCGGTCAATCGCTGTGCGAGTGAACGCTGGTCATCGGTCGTCATGACTCTATCCTTGAAGTTGTGCAAGCCGCGAACGGCGACATGTACAAAATAGGCACCCGCTGTTCGGAATATCAAGCACCGGGACATAAAAATGTCCTACAAAAATGCTGCGTGCCGTGGCGGATATCAGGGCAGGTAGAGATTGAACAACCCGCCTCCCAACGGGCCGCCATTACGGATTTCGGTGCGCCCGTGCACGCCGCTGCGCTGGTGCAGTTGTGCAATACGCGCGGCGAAGTACAGACCCAGGCCGGTGCTGCCACTGGCCGGATTGATGCCCTGTACGTAATCCGTCTGACGCTCGATCATCTGGGCCGGAAAACCCTCGCCGTCGTCATTGATCGACAACAGCAACTGCCCGGTTTCCTCACCGATGCTGATCAATAGCGAATGCCGGGCATGACGAATGGCATTGTTGATCGCATTGGCCAGTACCGTTCCAATCAGCTCCCGGTCGAAGAATCCGAGAGGGCTCAAGGGATCGATCTCATAAGTCACTACAATGCCGCGACTCTTGAACACATCCTGATGAGCCGCCAACTGCGCTTCGATGAAATCGTCCAGTTCGTGATAGTCCGGACGCAACGGCAACTGGTTGACGCCGAGCTTGTAGAGCCCCAGCAACTGCACCAGCATGCCGTTCAGATGAGCGAACTCATAGTCGATCACGCCCTGCTCGGCGGTTTGCTGCTGAGCAGCAGGCAAGCGCGCAAGCCACTGTCCGTGGGCCTGCATCAGCAAAGCCAGGGAGTTCTTCATGTCGTGTACGGTGGAGGCGATCACCGTGGAAAAGTCGAGCCCCTCGTCAACATCATTCATTCGCCAAACGCCTTGCTTCGCAGCTTCTGATAACGCGGATAACGCGCATCGCTCTCGGGCATCATGCCCACCATTTTCAGGCACGTACGGCACTCTTCCAGCAGCTCTGAATCGAGGCTGGCATCGGCCCCGTGCAACAGCGATTGCGCCATGTTGAGGGCAATACTGATGTTCTTCGGCTGCAACAACAGTGCGCCGCGGAAAAGCTCTCGCGCCTCGGGCAACGCGCCCGCCTTGTAACTGCGCACGCCCTGGCGGTTGAGATCTGCCGCCGCGTTGCCGGAGTTGAGAATCGCCGGGTCGTCGGTCTGCTGGGCAATGCCTTGCATCACCACCGGGTCGTCGCCGTAAATCTCGGCGCAGTTTTTCAACATCGAATTACCGGCATCAGCCTGTCCCAGCATCTTCAACTGTTTGGCAACCAGCAACGCCGCTTCGGCGCTCATGAACTGCTCCATGCCATCCAGACGGGCCAGTGCTTGCTCCGTCAGCTTCTCAGCGGTTTCGGCATCGTTGAGCAGCAGGCTGGTGGCTTTCATCAAGCGCGCCCGGATCTGCAGCCCCGGATCGTTGATGTTTTCCTTGGCGACGGCGCTCAGGGTCTGGTTGATCTCCAGTCGAGTGCGGGTATCCAGACCTTTTTCACTGCCTTTACTGATGAGTGCATGAGCCAGGCCCAGATTGCTTTCAGGGTCTTTGAAACGTGACTGCGCCCCTTGGGAGACCGCTTGACGATAGGCTTTCGCCGCACCTTCGAAGTCTTCGTTGGCCATCGCCAACTTGCCCAACAACGATTGCCTGCGCACCGCCAATGGCGACAGGCGAACAGCCTCTTCCAGCACATTCTGCGCAGCCTTGGTGTCGCCTTCAGCGACCAGCACTTCGGCCAGGCCGTCATACAGCGCCGGCATCATCGGGAAAGCCTTCAGCGCCTTTTCGTAGACGGCTTTTGCCTGAGCGATCTGGCCGCGCTTGAACATCAATCGCCCCAGACCGACATAGGCCCAAGGCAACGGACGATCCGCCAGAATGCTGTTGTACAAGCGCTCCAGCGCCTCATTCTGATTCATGTCACGCAGCGCATCGGCACGATAGCGCAGACACAGCGGCGAATAGCGCGGGTCCTGCTTGCACAGCTCGATACAGGCATTGAGGACTTCAACAGGCTTACCCCGATCCAGCGCCTGCAGAATCGGCTTGAGCAACGTCTTGCGCTGCTCCAGTCGCTCCAGCCGCTGGGCCAGGCCAGCGCGGTTGAAAGGCTTGGTCAGATACGCATCCGGCTCATGCTCGAGCGCACTGAGCACCATCGCCTGACTGCTCTCGGCAGTGACCATCAGAAACACACTTTCATGGCTGATCAGCTTCTCGACCATCAGGTCTTCAAGCACCTGCTGACCGTTCTTCTTGCCATCGCCAAGGTGATAATCCTGCAAGATGAAGTCATAGCGTTTCTGCGCGCACATGCGCAGCGCCACCTCACCCGTGTCGGCAGTGTCGACATCCTTGACACCCAACTCACGCAACATCGACCTGACCGAACTACGGAAATCCGAGAAATCATCGACGATCAAAAAGCTTTTTTGGTGGTACGCCAGCATCGAAGATTCCAGGCAATTAAGAAGATGAACCCAAAGACAAATGCAGGGACCAGCTCGACTTCGCCGCCCATTGAGGCGTCGCGCAGGACAACGGCCCATCGGGTTATCGGCCAGTTGTGGCGTTCCGTTATAGGGGCCGACAAACAATTGTGGGTTTACGTGGATGGACTGCAAAAAAAAGTCAAAAAATTACCATCCGTACCCGCTGTTTTAGCGGCGTGCCAGCGGATCAGAGAGGCATTCAGATATGACCACCAACGATGTGCACAGCCTGATGAAAGGCGGAGAGATCTTGCAGCGTGACGTGTTCTGCACTCCAGCAATGAGAGCTTTGAGTCTGACCGCTCGCGGTGTCCTTGTTCAGCTCATGGCCCAATGCGACGGAACGAACAACGGCGAGCAGATGGCCACGCACGAGATGGCCAAGGAGTGGGGAGTGAAATCGAAGACAACGCTTGCCATGGTGCTTCGCGAACTGGTCGACGCCAAGCTGATCGTTCAGGCGTACAGCAAGCCAGGTGAGCGCAGTCGATATGGGATCAATTTCCCGCCGTACTCGGACTATCTGAAAACGGTCTGAGCTAGGGGATATTCAATAAACCGATGGAGGGTAATTAGAAAGCAATGCGGCTCTCAAAAAAACGTCTACGGTTTTCGTAGACAATTTTGTCTGAGCTCGACATGAGGTGCTTCATGACTATAGGAAAAAAGCCGGCGTCTAATGCGGGAAAAATTCTGAGCGACTCTAAGTCTACCAAACGCGAAAAAGACGTGGCTGCTAGTGATCTGGCGCAACGAAAAGAAAAGAAAGGTAAATAGTCAGTAGTTGTGTAATTCGAGGGCAAACCACGATATTGAAGTTGGGTCATCAGTCAACACGGAGTTAATTGTGGTCTGCCCCTAGCTTTGCACACTCACCTTGAGCCAAATCTCAAGTCAGCCCCTTCTGGATTTCAAATCCGAAAGGGGGGATGGTCCAGAACTGGACCATCGTCGGTGTACTCAAATCTGAGCACATCTCCACTGCGGCGGGTTTGGTGCCCTCCCCAGCTTTGTTTACCCCCCTTAGAAAATGCATAGGCATCATGCTTACTAAACAACCATTAAAACCAATATAACCATTATTCCAATTAAATCTATCATCCCAAAACACCTAACACTATACACATAGAGCCAGACTCTTAAATAACGAGTATTTGACAATACCCAAAGGACTGGAGCAACGACCACTTCTAACACTACTTAATACCCCTCATATAAAAACCCACAATAGTGCTTTCCGCAATTTTCATGGAGCTAAAGATGATAATCAAGGCAGATCAGAAAGCAGGCTGGCAGAAAATAGGCAGTGTTATATCCGAATATACAAACAAGGGCTTCGTCATAGACGTTTCAGGCACGTGGTGCTTCAACACAAACGAAAGAGATGGGAGAACTTGCGAAGCTGATGGCCGGAGCGGCGCGGGGAATTACTGGCCAATGAAAGTGCCTGGCGAAACAAGTTATATTCTCCACGATCAAGATGCGGTCCTGGGAGAGCTAGTTGGCCGTATCGGAAATAACGGAACGCCATTTAGAATCGGCAAACATCTTTCTGGTGTTTTCGATGCCAGTGACGTTGGCAAAGACATCTTCGTGAGCATGAATCACGGGTGGTACACGGTAAACAGTGACGGCACTATAGAAGTTGGTATTCGGATAAAACCTGACCCACTGCCAGACCCAGTGCAGGAGGGAGAAAAGCGCAAAGAAGAGTATTGGTCAGGGCATTTGCACGAAAAAGACTGGAATCACTAACAGTCCTTTAGAGTGTTGATAAATCGCCAGCAATTATGAGCTGGCACGGCGATTCTATTGAGCGCTCTCCAGATGCACTCAGTTTTGAGTGCATCTCTCTCCCTAGGTAAAAGCCTTGCGATACTCCGCTGCCACAGCGGAATATCGCGATGTGTGACGATTCGGTCTCACTGATCGGCGCAGCTTTCCGCCGACCTGCTGGATGGGTCGAATCTCTAATCTGCCCCTTCTGGATTTAAAAGTCGAAAATTTGGACTGTCCAAAGCTGGGCCTTCTTCGGTGTGCTCAGATCTGAGCGCATCTCTACCGCGGCGTGAAAAAATGGCTTTTGGCCATCTCTTTTATAGCCAATGAATCTAAATATTAAAACGCATATTCGTGAAAGGCGGCTAGCCTCGTAATCGAGCAGCGGTAGTGAAGATGTCACTACGCGCTCTCTTACTTACGATTAAAAGGAAATAACTCCCCATGGAAGGCTTCGCTATCGCAGCGTCTCAGATTCAATGCGTCAATACTGAACGCTGTTCTGCGCTTTGCTTGGCGACCATGAGGAAAAAAGGTTCAGAACTAACCTGGCGTGATATGTAGATTATAAAACGCCGGGCTAATGCTGGAACGTGTCACCCGCAACATTGCTCATGCTGTCGTCGTTTCGTCTTCGAAGAGGCGAGATATGACAATTCAGAAAACACTAAAACTTATGAAAGGAAAATATCTTGCCATATCTCGTCGAATTTCATAACAGAGCCGGGTTCGCCTCGTCCTTCAGCGTCCAGTGGGACGGTGGCGAAACCAATAGAACCAATGTAATCACAGCCGGTGGCGTTGAGAAAATCAACCTTCGCACTTGTGGTGTTCCTGAAGGCACCTCCTGCTGGGCCAGGGCCTACGTTCAGGGCGGGCCCAATCACGACTCGGGTGACAATTTCGACTACAGGGAAGGCGATAGCTCCATCGCCTCTTACTCGATCACCGGCACTACACTCAATCCGTCCTTCAGCCTGGACATCATCGACTAAGCATCCAGCCCCGCCACTTTGCGTGACGGGGCATTTCCTGCACTTACCTCCCCCCATAACGTTAACCCACCGTTATCTAACGTTGGCTTGGCCTGACAGCAGGCTGGAGCAGGCGCATTTAATTGTGATAGTGGCTCACATTTGAGCCGTCTGGACCAAAGTGAGACTCCATCACTTTGCCCTGGCCTCAGCCCCCCTCATCTTATTCTGCCCCTAGGACAGAGATCAGTGAAAACCTCCGAGCATCGACCGAAGAGCAGGACGCCGGCCGCGCCCGGAAATCGCTCGAGCAGTTCGCCAGCGATCACAACAAGGTCATTGCCAGTGTGTACCTGGAGAATGCCAGCGGTGCGACCGCAGACCGGCCTGAGCTGCTGCGTCTGCTCAAGGATGCGCTCAAGGGTGATGTGTTGCTGGTGGAGTCGATAGACCGCCTCTCACGCCTTCCTGTAGAGGACTGGCAGAAGCTCAAGGCTGCGATTGACTCCAAGGGACTGCGCATCGTCGCGCTCGACCTGCCAACGAGCCACCAGGGGATGCAGGACACCAAGGGCGACGAGTTCACCGGGCGGATGCTGGGCGCGATCAATTCGATGCTGGTGGAGATGATGGCCGCAATTGCTCGCAAGGATTACGAGCAGCGCAGGGAGCGCCAGGCGAAAGGTATTGAGAAGGCTAAGGCGGCCGGCAAATACCAAGGCCGCCCGGTTGACGCGGATCTGCAAAACGGGTGCGGGAGCTTCTGGCCGCCGGACTGGGTATCCGTGCTACAGCTAGGCACGCCGACTGTTCGACCACTACTGTACTTCGAATTAAGACATTACTTGATTTGACGCCCTAACCGCCGGTTGCGGTAGTTCTTCTCCGTATTCTCGAATTGTTTGAGCACAACGTTTCCGCATGCTCTGCGATTGGATAAGAGAGACTTCAGCCATTGCCTTATCTATTACTTCTTTTGCCTCAGTGAAAAAACCTGAAAATCGTTCAGCTGCCGCCCAGCGAAGATAAGTTTCCACGCGATGATAGCGTCTTTGATCGCTGGTACCAGCAATCAAAGCAACACCGCTCTGAAAGCGGAATCGCCCCAATTCGGGGTAACCTTCGCCGAACAAATACCCCCCAAATCCTCGACTGTGCATCCCTCTAACGTGGTCGCTAGGCGAGCGCTCAAGACACATCTCCCAGTAATGACAGGCTAGTTCGTGATCCCCTATAGCTCCCAATGCCTTTGCTACAAGCCCAAACTCGGAATCCGAAACGTGATCAGGAAGCTGATCCATAAGATACCTGGCCTGACCTACCAAGAACGCCCTTTGGTCATTGTAGAAGCTAAACATCGCCCTTTTTTCAGGGTTTAAGCCGCTTTCAGCGGTCTCAATTCTATATTTCCTAGATTCGGCATTTACCACATTCAGGCGCGCGAGCACGTCTGTCAGCTGCGATCTAATGGTGCGGCGATTTTCTTCGCCCTTCATGAACAGCGTTATTAAAGAGATCACTAGGCCGGCAACACCTGCCAAGCCGGCTGCGATGGCAGCATAATCCTTAAACACCATGAACAGGTCCTTACGGGGCGAGCCGCACCAAACGATAGAAATGGGTCGTAAAAAGCCCCGCCAGGCTAACCTGTGCGGGGCTTTCTTTTGCCTGCTACTGCCACCCTGCTGTCACAGGATAAATTGCCATTTTGCAAATTAAGCTGCAGGCCTTGATTTATATGGTGTCCCAGGGCAGGTTCGAACTGCCAACCTTCCCCTTAGGAGTTTGAGGGTCCATCAAAGCACCACCCTTTACCAATGTTGTTCAACCTATACAAAACAAGGGTTTAAGCCGATACTTGCCTTCATTGGCTATCACCAATTTACACGAATTTTGATAGCCCATGCTAGCCGGGTGATAGCCCAGAACAGATAGCTATAGGCGCTGATGATCAATGGAAAGGTTCAAACTCACCAAGACCACCGTGGCGGCACTCCCACACCCTGAAGCCGGCAAGCGCTTAACCGTGTACGACACGCAAATTCCCAAACTGGCGGTACGAGTGAGCGCCAGCGGATCAAAGTCGTTCTATGTCGTGAAGCGCGCAGGAACGTCGATGGCGTGGGTGAAGCTCGGCACATTCCCGGACATGACAGTCGAGCAAGCGCGTACAGAGGCCACGCTAATCCTTGGCGAGTTCGCTGCCGGGGCCGACCCTGCAAAAGCCCGGCGCGCTGTGCGGGGCGAACTGACATTCGAAGAGACGTTCGAGCGGTTCCTCGCCGAAAAAAAGAAACGGGATGGCACCCCTCTGAGTGAAAAAACAAAGCGCAATTACGGCGATGTCATGCGCA
Organism: Pseudomonas brassicacearum; assembly: GCF_003732175.1. Taxonomy (GTDB): domain Bacteria; phylum Pseudomonadota; class Gammaproteobacteria; order Pseudomonadales; family Pseudomonadaceae; genus Aquipseudomonas; species Aquipseudomonas brassicacearum_G. Next base: position 39,299 of record NZ_MOBI01000001.1, on the reverse strand, counting down.
TCTACCTACTTCCGATCAAGAATCGGAAACTGAGTGGAATTACCAGAGCCGAGGTGAAAGCAATCCATGCCAAGGCAAGCAAAGCAAGCCATGCGCAGGCTGATCGTGCCGCCATCCTCATTTCGTCGATATTTAACTTCGCTGCAGACGTTGAGATCTTCACTGGCGTAAATCCGGCCAGCCGCATTCAAAAAAACCCAGCCCCATCACGTGATCGGTTCGCCCAGGCTGACGAACTTCCTCAGCTTTTCGCCGCAATTAACGAGTCGACTTTGAGCGACTTCTTCCTGATAGCCTTACTTACCGGAGCTCGCCGCTCAAACGTACAGACCATGACATGGCGCGACCTTAATCTCGATGAAGGCGTATGGCGCTTGTCGATGACAAAGAACGGCACACCACAAAACGTAACCTTGTCTCCCGAAGCGACCGAAATCCTGCGCATGCGTAAAACACATGCGGAAAAATCACCCTTTGTTTTTCCGGGCACCGGCAAAACCGGCCATTTGGTCGAACCCAAAAAGGCCTGGGCTACCGTTCTGAAGCGAGCTAGCGTCCGTCGCTTGCTTGATCTTTTGCAAGCCGAAGACAAACTCTCCCATGAAGAGAGGCAGAACGCCGACCAACTACTAGCAAAGGCACCAGCCAAGGCAGAAAAACTCTACCGGCCCCTTGCCGATTCGCAGGGTATTCACCTCGCAAACTATGACCTGACCGACCTGCGCATCCACGATCTGCGTCGTACTCTTGGCAGTTGGCAAGCGAAAACAGGTGCGTCACTGGCTATCATCGGCAAAAGCCTGAACCACAAAACACAGCAAGCAACAGCAGTCTACGCTCGACTTGATCTCGATCCGGTACGTCAGTCAGTAAACACCGCAACCCTGGCCATGCTCGCCTCGGCAGGCATAAAGGAGAAAGTCAGTGAGTAAGCCATCTGCCTACCGCCTCCTCCATCGACTAGACCACCGCCAGGCGACTGCTTGGTTTTTCGAACACACCGGTGTGGAGCTGGATCCTGCGACACTGGGACAGGCTTGCATTGATGCCAATACACCTCCAGAGATCGACACCACAAGGCTATACCTCAGAGCCGGCCAACAATCGGTTGCGGCAATCGGAATTCACTCAGTTGTTAGCGCTCACCTCTCCGACCAGTATGCTCCGAGCATCCGATTGGTAGTGGAGTTGGAGGATGGCCTATTGGCAGAGGGCACCGCAGACTTGCGCTCCACTCCCCTACTGTTTCGGCCGGCAGCGATTGAAGATTTGGTGAGTCGCATGGGGGGCGCCTCTCAGAAGAACGAGGTCGAACTATTGCAACATGAACTGGAGCTAGAACGAGCCGCTCGACTTGCAGCAGAAGCATCCCCCAAACCATCACACCTTCTTGTAATCAGCGCATTGCTGGAGTTACTAAAAGCTCCGGTTGAGCATCCACGACTGAACGGAATGCGCCAGAACGCAGTAGTTGAAAGCATTTTGGACCGATTCCCTTTGCGCGGGCTCAGTAAGCGCAATCTGGAGACGATCTTTTCAGAGGCAAATACGGCCCGTAAAGAAGTCGAGTGATACACCGCAAATATGGATGGTAAATATCGACTGCGGTGACGCCTACCGCAGTTGCGGTGAATCGAAGCCTCGATTTACCGATCATAGCCCCATCACACCAGTAAACACGGGGCTTACTTAATGACTACCACAAATATCGAAGCGATCAAACTCGAGATAGCCATCGCTCTCGGCTATGACCCTGCCAAACCCCCACATCAAATTGACGATAAGCAGGCTGCAGCGGCTCTTGGGGTGAGGGTCGGCACACTTGCGGTCTGGCGCTCCACCGGACGATACAATCTCCCCTTCGCCAAAGTTGGTCGCCTGGTGCGATACCGACTGGCCGACCTCGCCAAATTCATTGACAGCCGCACCGCCGGGCACACCGCCTAAACATTCGTGACTGCACAATATTAAAGCCAGCATTCCGCTGGCCCGGAGCTTGGTCGTTTCGGCTGGGAGATGCGTGGTCCGTTATGTGGCTGCGCGGTGGACGCCTCAAGGCGTGCCGGTTCTCCGCCGGTCGACCAGACACCGTCGCAGCTGCTCCCTTGATCGGGAGCCGGAGATCATCTTGAACGCAAAAAATCTCAACACCTCTCTCTCCCCTCGCGGCCTCGCGCTGCATCCACACGTACTGGCGATCGCTGTCAGGCATAACTGCATTGCGGAGTTCCAAGGCGATCTGCGCCACCTCGGCCCAAAAAACATGGGTGGATATCGAATAATTGACGGAAACGGAAAGCTCGTCGCAGGAGAAAACTTTCACCTCAAAGCCGACGATGTCTTCGTCCATTTCGGAGAGCCCGTTCCCGAGGTGAGCCTGTGAACCTAATGGCCGCGTTACGCAGTGATCTGTCTCCACTCGACTGGTAGCTGCGAAATTGCATGGATTTGCACACCGAATTGCATTCGACTTGCACACCCAGTTGCATTCCCACTGAACAGCAGTTGCATCACTTGCACACCTGGGGATCAGGGAGCTGTCTGGGGATCTACAGAATTCGGGGAAAACCATTCGCTAATCGTCAGGCGATTACCCGGAACGTTCTGCTGCATTGACAAACAATGTGAAGGTTCACTGGCGCAAGCACCTCGCAGCCCCTTGTATTTAGCGGGCTTCAGCCCTCATAAATGTGAAATAAAATGTGCACGCAGGCCTTACCGCAGAAACTGGATGCAGTGATCCGTCCTGCTCACTAAGCAAAGAGGTATTGTCCTTAAGGCGGGTTTACGTTGCTAAAGAAAAGATTCCTTTTCTTTGCATTGGATATTTCTGTGCAGAATGGTTGGCTTAGTAAATGAGCGTGATGTCCTCGTTTCGAGCCCGTGCCTCAATGATCTCGATCAACTCATGATGTTTGGGGAGCTCCCGCTTGAGCCAGTTGCTGGGGACAAAGTGATGATTGAGATGAACCGCAGTAGCCTGACCCTCATTGGCCGCGCAGAGCATCACGTGGAGTTCAGGACTGTCGCCGGCCATGGCGGCCGGCACAAATACAACACCTTCATCGGTAATCCCGAAGGATCGCCGCCATTCGGGGTAGCGCTTGTACTCGGGGTTGGAAACAGCAAACCAGCGAATATTGCTCATCTATTTAATCTCGAAGGGCAGCAATGTCGAATACGGCAGAGGGCATCCCTCGACCGCTGCAAAAACTTGATCAAGCACATCCTCAGGGGCATCGAGTGCGCCGAGGATCACATAGAGCTCTGATAGCAGGTTAACCTTGGTCGCTCGCTCGAAACCCGCATCCCCACCAACTGATTCGGCACTATCGAAGGCCTTGGACACCGTGTCTTCGGCAATGAGGTAGCGAGCCCCGCAGTCACAGAGAAAAGGGTGTTTGGCGTTATAGAATTGATCCCGAGCCTCCCAGCCATGCAACCTGATGTCTATAGGTTTCCCGCACTGGGGACAGCAGGTCGGTTGTGCATTTGTAAGATAGAGCATCGGGTGAATACCTTTCTTGGATAGCCCCTTCTGAGTTGGGGGGCGTGATGCGCCGCATTGTCGAATGCCTGATTCAGCCATGTCTAGGAAAGGTACAAATGTTCCTCACGATCAAAGTGTCGGCAGTCGTCAGGCATATCATCTAGGTGCAGCCGTATAACGAACCAAGGCTTTGGACTTACGACTACGGATTCGCGCAATAACAGCACATTGCATACACCAATGACCGGCTCGTATCGCAGCTAAAGGTGCCAGCCAGCAATGACCTCGGTGACACAGCCACTGCATATATGTAGCGTTATTCTCATAGGTCGTCGAAAGACATTGCCCTCCGCGTGCAGACGCTGTGCTCTGCGCATCCGCCAGCGTCAACCGTCGTTTATCGATGCTGCATATTGGGCACCATGAGCCACGGAGCACTCGACTACCAAGCGCTTTCCACTCATGCCCCTCTTTGCAACGAAAAAGGACGTGTTGCCGAACACCTTGATACGCCCCCTTATCCAAACAAACCCCGCCATGGCTGGCAGCAATGACTCGCAGGCGCTCAAATCCTTGGGCTTTCAATTGCTGCTTAGCTCGTTCTTCTGTTGCGCAGCGTTTGCACCATGAACCGCGTAAAATCTCATTGCCCACGGCGTACCAAGTATGTTTTTGAGCGCAGATGAAAGAATAACTCTGGCTCGTCCCCAGATAGGTTTCACTCAGACACTGACCGCCTCGTTTTGCCGCCACCTGTTGGAGCCTTTCCAGGCCATCGGTCAAACGAGCAGTCTGATATCGCTGCCGTTTACCACATACCGGGCAACCAGGATGACGCAAAGCGTTCTTTCCGCTTCGCTGCCACTGATGGCCACAAATACAGGAAAAGGTATACAGGGCTTTTTCACCCAGCCACTCTGTGCAACTGCACATCACACCTTGCAACTGGGCAGTGTCCAGCAAGAGCTGCATGTGTTGCTGAGCGATGCAACTTGGGCAACCTTTGGCTCTCGGGCTGACCAATGTGGAGGGAGTTGTGCTGAAGCGGTGCCCATGGGCGCAAGTAAATTGGTATTTCGCATGCCAACCCGACCACTGGGTTTCATCGCTCGACAACGCCAAACGATCTACGGCTAATCGCAAACGAGTGGAGCGGTCGAGAATGGCATGAAGCTGGGGGCTTTTGGGCATCAAGAGTTTACTTTATCTGACAGGGTCCGAACTGCAGTATCCGGTTACTCAACAAGCCACTTACGGTGAAGCAGCCGGAATAGGTTCACAACCTTCGGCACCATGTGAATAGCGCCTTTGGGGGAAGTATTCCTACGCCTTATCACGCGAATATCAATGCTTGCGCTTATGGTGTTGCGGTTAGCTGCTCACCGCACCTTTTGGGCCGCTGGCAATAAGAGCAGCTCCGCAAGCGGTTTTCATACCGTCCAATGCCACCGGCGTGCCGTCTACTGTGTACGTGCTGCTGCCCTCGGCAATGGGGAAAACACCCTTGCACAGCGGGCAGCTGACTTTGTGACCAACTCCCGCAATCGGCTTCCCGTTTAGGTCGGTTTGGGAGAACGCCTCAAGTACCACTCCACCATGGCTAGTGGAGTCACCCAAGCGGATGATGTCTTTCATTGTGCGACTGCCCTCATCCTGTTTCTATCTTGAATCAACAAGGGCCAATAGCTCCTGTTGATCTCATGCTCTCATCTGGGTATCAGGAGCCAATGTACTTGTAATAAACCGCCAGTTGGCCATTGCTTTCGGAAACTTCAATATGAAGGATGGCCTCACTAGGTGTGCCATCAGCAAAAATGACGCATTCTAATCCGAGTGCTTTGTCGTTTGTTTCGTAGGCATCAATGAAAGGACGCTGTTGCCCGAACGAATCAAAGGCTGTCTCTTCGGGGGCGATGGACAATTTTGTGCCTTTGTCGAAGTAGGCATCGATGGATTCGTAAATTTCATCAGCTACGGCGTTGGTAATCCTAAAATCTTGCTGTAGTGCCTCGGAGTCTCGCAGACCTATGGCTTCAACGAGCTCTTTGGCCTTGGCATATACCTGCTGATTTGTGGGCGTACTCATTTAATACCCCACAGCGATCCAGCCGAAACTGGAGGGTAATCATCCTCGTTAGATATCAGCTCAAAAGCAATCTTGTGAAATCGATCGGTCATTCTGGATATGCTCACGGCCTAGTCGCCGCCCATATAAAGTGGACGGCGCAACGTCAACCAATAAGGTTATTCATACTGCTCAAGTTCTTGCTTGATGGCGCCCAGCAAGTCTTCGGGTGGTACGAGAAGACCTTGTTCATCAGGCGTCGAAAATACTTGGCAGATCCTACCATCACCCTGCATTCCGGGAAGCCAACGCATTAGGAAATCGTCCAACTCAATGGATTTTGCTGTGAACCCCTTCCATTCAGCACTTGCACACAGAGTCGCGAAGTCCTCCTCGGGCCAGAATGGAACAGCTGTTATCTTTCCGGACTCAGCAGTCGCCCACCCATTGTCGAACAAGCCCCAGACGACCTCGAAGTCTGCAACCTTTCGGATGAAGTAGTCGTATCTAGCTTGAGGCTCTAGCTTCAAGATATTTTCGATTTTCTTATGATGAGCAGCCATCAGTACCCTCCGATTTTGTGTTGAGTCTTGTGCAAGTCAGCATCTTGCAACTCCGAATGACGATAGCAGTATCCGTCCTTCGCCTCAGTTCCGCGACCGTGAGCAAGCTCCTTACCCGGTGTTCGAGAATTGCGCGAGTTTCCTGGAAGCCTGATTGAGGTACGGTTTTTGGTTTTAATATGCCGCATCTCATTTCTCACCCAGCCTCTGACCCAACGCGGTTGCTTGGGATCGTCAGCCAGAGCTCTCAGTTTTGCCTGTTTATTAGACCTGCCGTGTGAACCGTCGCAGCAAATTGGGCATAGTAACTTGGCTGCCAAACCAAGAGGATCAGTCCAGAGAGTCGGGTTCTTAGCATAGAGGTAGATGTTGATGTCACCAGCCAACCCAATAGGGTCTTTGCTGATGAACCGTCCGGTCTGCGGATCATAGTACCGGTGCCGGTTGTAATGTAGCCCCGTCTCATGGTCGTGATATTGCCCTTGGAACCGAATGGGATTGATCAGTCTTTGCTGCTGCGCCCACTCAGAACGCTGCTCACGCACCTCCCCCCAAGCCTTGTACTGCGCACTCCAGGCGATGTCGCCATTCTGGTCAGTCAGTTCTTGCGGTGTGCCCAAATGGTCGCACTGATACCAGGCCAGCACATCGAACGGTTGCGCACTCGGCTTGTGATTCCACAGCGGGTCGTCATCCTGGCTGTAGTCGCCACCGTAGTCGGGTAAGTCCGGCAGGTGGATCGACTTGTGCCGCAGAGCCTGGGCCACCGGAACGAAGGTGCCGGGTTCGAAGATGTAGTGCACGGTACGACCGGCGCTGCCATCGAGTTGGGCCGGGCTGCTTTCCCAGGCCAGGTTATCGCCGTCCCAGCCATAAAGGGTGAACCCGCAGCCGTACTCCCGTTGTTTGCGCGCATGTTCGTTGCGGTTCCATTGAGAACCGGCCTCCGGGCGTTGTTTGTAGTGCGCGCTGGAGTTTTTGTGCAGGCGACGACCGAGGGCATCGTAGGCGTAGTCCACCGCCAGGCGGGCGTCTTCAAAGTGCACCAGACGGTCGAACAGGTCCCATTGCATCCGGCTGTGGCTGCCATTGTGCCAACGCTGGATCTGGTTACCGCGCTCATCATATTCGTAGTGAGTACCGGCGTACTCACGCAGCAGGTTATCGAGCAACTTGTTGCGCGGCTGGTCCTGATCCAGCGGTCGTCGGATTTCCGTGGCGTTGTCATTCAGCAGGTTGCTGGCCGGATCGAAAGCAAAGGTTTCCACGCCTAAGCGACTGGTAGCGCTGAGCAGGCGGCCGACCGGATCGTAACGGTAGGCCAGGGGACCACGGCGGCTGTCGTTGATATCGGTCAACTGGCCGGCGGCATCGTAGTTGTATTCGCGCTTGAGCAGCGTGGACTTGTCGTCGCTACGTCCCAGCAGTTGCTCTTGCAGACGCCCGGCCGGGTCCCACTTCTGGGTTTGCAGCAGGCGGTTGCCCTGATGACGGGTGACTTCGCGGTGCAGGTCATCGCGCTCATAGCCCACTAATTCGTGTTCATCCAGGCGTAGACCCAGCAAGTGCCCACTGCCGTAGGTCAGCCAACTGACGCGATGGCCATCCGGACGAGTAGTGGCTATGCGCTGATTGAGTACGTCGTACTCGTGTTGCCAGACTGCAACCATTGGCTTTTCCAGGCCCAAATAGTGCTGGTGCTCGCGCAGCAGGTTTCCTGCTGGATCATAAAACCACTGCAAACGACTCTGCTCGTTGCTGGCCAGTATCAGATTGCCGTTGCCGTCATAGGCGAAGCTTTCTCTTTGGGATTCATCACCTATCCTGGCGCGTCGTTCTGCAAGTCGGCCCGCTCGGTCAAAACTGACTTCGACTACACGCTTACCGTTGACGGTTCTGGCCAATCGACCGCTTTCGGGGTCGTACTGATAGCGGGTATTTCGTCCATCAAAATCTATTTCTTCCAACAAACGACCCACAGGATCGTACTGGAACTGTGTGCGCTGTTCGTTTTCGTTTTCCAGCGCGATCAATCGACCGAGGCGGTCCCAGCGGTAGCGCAGGGTTTGTTCGGCGGCATCAACCCGTTCGGCAACCAAACCAGCGCCGGTGTAACTCCAAGTAGTGCAACGATCCAGGCCATCGACATGAGCCAATAAACGCCCCTCGGCATCACGTTCGAAACGTTCCTCGGTCTTGTCCGGATGTTTGATCAGCGCCAGTTGCCCGGCCTTGTATTGGTACTCGGTGCTCTGCCCAGCCGCGTCGGTAAAGCAGATCATCTGCCCCCGCTCGTTGTACTCCCAAGCACTGGCCTTACCGGAGCAATCGGTGTACTTCACAAGCTGGCCGGCGTCGTTGTATTCGAGTTCTTTTTCGTTGCCGTTGGCGTCCTTGATCGCCGTCGGTAGGCCCGCCGGGTTATAGGCGTACTCGGTCTTGTTGCCTAGCGGGTCGATGGCTTCCACCAAGTTGCCGCCCAGATCATATACTCGCTGCCACTGACCGCCTTCGGCGTCGCTGATCTTGATCAGTTGATCCTGATCGTCATAAGCAAAGTGCACCACGTTGTCATCAGTGTGAATGTGTTCAAGCAAGTTACCGCGTTCGTCGTAGCTGTAGCGGTCGGTACTACCATCGGAGTGGACATGGCGGATCAGGTTCTTGGCATCATCACGGAAGAGCCACTCTGAACGCCCATCGGCATGCCGGATACGGTAGGTGTAGCCAAGGCTGTCGTAGTAGTGCCAGGTTTCGTTGCCGTGAGCATCGGTGACATAGGTCAGGCGGATGTTTTCGTCCCACTCCAGGCGGGTGTCGAAACTGCCGTCATCGGCCCATTCACGCACCGCTTTGGCATCGGCGCCGTGGCCTTGCCATTGCAGGTTCATCCCGCGATCGGTGCGGTCGGTGTAGCGGGTGATCAGGTGATGCTCGTACTGATAACGCCAGGCGGCGCCGTTCTCGTCCTGGGCCAGGGTCAAGTCGCCGTAAGCATCGTACTGATAGCTGCACAGTTGGCGCTGAGGGGCACCATCGCGGATGTCCCAGAGACCAATCAGCCGTCCGTGATCGTCAATCAGTGTGCCGAGGTGCAGATGCACCTTGGTCACGTCGTCCTGATAGGTGATCAGGTCCGACAGCACCGACAGTTCGCCATGGCGATGCTCGTAATGCAGCATGATCCCCGCGCCGTTGCGCAGCACCACGCCGGTCAGCAGGAAACGCTGGCCACGGCGAACGTAAGTTTCCTTGCGCTCGAAGCCACGGCAGAGCAACAACTGATCTTCACTGACGCGGACTAGGGTCAGATTTTCGATAGCGTCGTAGTGAAACAGGCCAACCTTGGGTAGAGGGTAATCATGACTGCGGCCGTCAGCGTCGTGGAAGACTAGACCGTCGTCAACGTTGTCAAAACGGGTGGTGAACGCAGTGATCCAGCGTGCACCGAGTTCACTACAGTCAAAAGCATCGAGACCCGAGCTGTAAGTGCGAGTCCATTCAATGGGAAACGGCCCATCCAAGCTGAAGTCAGTATGGCCAAGGGATTCAGAACCCAAGGCAAAGCTGATGCTGTGATCGGTACAGGGGCAGACTCCGTTCTTCTCGGCACTGGGACGACTTGTTGCAGGTTCCTCGTCTCGACTAACCTCCGTCTTGCCTTCTCCCGCCTTACGTTTTGCCTGGCTGGTCGTGCCGGGTTTGACGTTGCCACCTTGACCATGAGCGTTGCGCAGGCGCCAGGTCGCGACAGCGCCGGCCAGTACCATCAGCAACGCGCCGATGGAGTTCTGAATCTGGGTGTCGCTCAGACGGTTGAGCTGAGTCCGCAGCTCCGGGCCTAGGGCGCGCAACGAAGCCGTGTTAGCCAGTGCCTCTTCCTTCGCCTTGTCAGACAGCAGGTGCTCGGCGGCGCTGTTGGCGACGCCTTTACCGGCGGCCTTGTAGACATTGGCGACAGCGCTGAAGATGTTGCTGATGGCGGCCTTGGGATCATGCAGCAACTGATCGCTGGCGGCGCTCGCCAGTTGTTCCGCCTCGTGCAGATTGCCCTTGGCGTCGAGCTTGCCGTTGAGCACTTTCTCCAGGCCCGTGGCAATCTCGTTGATCACGCTTTCCCCGAGCTTACCGGCGTCGTCGAGGATCTCCTTGAGCTTGGTCTGAGCCTGTTTCACGAAGTCATCGATGGTACCGACGATATCGGCGTTCAGGTGCCCGACCACGATCTCGATCAGCGAATCACCCAATAACATCTTGCCGGCCTGGCTCAGTTCCTGGCGTACCAGAAACAGCGTCGGGCGCAGGCTCATGCGGGCGGCAGCCATGCTCGGCGGCATGGGCAAGACACCGATCAGGTTGATGCCCAGGCTGACCCAATCGAGCACTTCCCGTTTTTGGCTGGTGGACAGGGTAATGATGTCATTCAAGGCATCGACCAGCGCCATGATGTTGCCGACCACCGGCAGCGCACCAGCGACGTTCTTGATCCGGTCGAGGGTGACCACACCGCCGCTGGTGGATTGCAACCATGCGTCGAATTGTGCGGCGCTGCGTCCGACATCCCCGACTTTGATGAGGTTCAGCGGCACGACCGCCACCTGAGGTTCACGTTTTTTTACAACAGCCATTTCAGTCGTCATGAAAGCATCTCACCCGCCCGCAGGCCCGGGGTTTTGAGGGAAGTCTTAGGAGCGGTCGCGGCCGGCAGACGCGGCAACTTGCCGCTCTTGCTCGCCGCGCCGAGGAGTCGCGACGCCGTCGGCAGCGTTGCACTGGCGAGCTGCGGTACCCCGGCCGATCCGGCTTGCAAAGCACCGCGCACCTGTTGCGCGGTCTGCACGGCACCGAGGCCGGTTTGCACCGCGCCGATACCGCTCTGCGCCAGGGCCGGGGCGTTTTTCAGCAGCCCGGCGCTGCTGCCGCCACTTGGCAGAGCCTGGGCGACCATCGCCTGCACTTGCGCCGGAATACTCTCGGCCCCCGGTTGTTCGCGTGGCCACTCGGGCTTGCCGATGTAGCTGCCATCGCTCCAGGTGTTCGCCGGGTCCTTGCCGAACAGCACGCGTGCCGGCCCCGGTGCCGCGCCGGAGACGCTGGCGAAACCCTTGGCATCAAGCTTGCCCTTGAGACTTTTGCCCAGCGCATCGATGACTTCGAAGTCGCCCTCCTTGATGCCCTGACGCCCGGCGTACTGGTTGAACAACTCCAGATTGCCCTTGCCCGGTTTCGGCGGCTCGGGGAAGGCGCCGGCCAGACTCTTGGCCCCGGTGTAGGCGAAGTTCGCCGCATGCGCGGTGTAAGGGCCGGTGGTCGCGTGGGTGATGCCCCCGGCGTTATAGGTGGTCGCGCTGCCGCCGCCCTGGATTACCAGCTCGGTCTTGGCCGTGATGGTGATGCGGTCGGCGTTGGCGGTGATGTTGAGCTTGGCCAGCAGGTTGATGCTGTCCTTCAAGGCGCGCATGTCGATATCGCCGGACGCCGCGACCAGGCGCCAGCCCATGCTCTGCACGAACAGGCGCATGCCGCGACTGGCGCTGGCCAGCAGGCGTTTTCCGATCGACAGGCTGGTGTGGCCGGTGCTGCTCAAGGCCAGGTGTTCGCCGGTGGCAATATGGCTGGAGCGCGGGGTAGTCAGCGCGATACCGGCCGGGCTGGCGAGCACCAGATGCGGTTCGGTGAATTCCGGAAACTCGTTGGCGCTCATGTTCGCCGGGCCACTACCGAGGATGCCCTGATGCTGGCTGTGCAGGGCCTTGGCCACGTCATCCTGATCGCCCGGTTCCTGGGCTTGCAGCTCCTTGGCCTGCATCGCGAAGCCGTCCTGCTGATCGCTGGCGGTGGCCAGGCGTTCGGCGGTTTCCGGCAGGTCCTTGTGGTGCTTGGATTCGTTCGGCCGTGGCTCGGTGGTGATCAGCAACCCGGCGGCGGCGCGCACTGCGCCATGGCGGTCGGTGCGCAGCTCGAAACCTTCGCCACGGGGCTGGCCGCCGGACGGGCGCGGATGGGTTAGATAGCCGAGGTTCAGGGCACTGGCGCCATGGTCACTGCGCAGGGCGATGCTGATTTCGCTGGTGGTGTCGTCGATGCGCAGTTCGTTGCCGCGACTGCCCTTGTATTCCTTGCTCTTGACCGTGGCCAGGGTCTTGAAGTCTGGCAACTTGTACGGAGGCAGGTGAACAGAGTGGTAGAGGCAACTGGTAATCAGGGGTTGGTCTGGGTCTCCTTCCAGGAAGGTCACCAACACTTCCATGCCTACACGCGGTATGGAAATCGCCCCGATATTCTGCCCAGCCCAATTCGATGCCACGCGTATCCAGCAAGTGGTCTTATCGTCATGCTGGCCTTCGCGGTCCCAAAAGAACTGGGTTTTCACCCGGCCCAGGGCGTCAACGTGGATTTCCTCACCTTCAGGCCCAGTAACCACCGCGCTTTGACTGCCGAGGATGCGGGGCTTGGGGTGTTCCAGCGCAGGACGGTATAGCGCGTCCCAGGGAATGGCACTGAAACTGTTGCGATAGCCCTGGTGAAAGTCATCCTTATTGTCGGTGGTGTCGCTGGTTACCGACTCTTCCAGCACCTGCGGCTGCTTGGCCTCGTGAGTGATCTCAGTGAGCAGCCATAGATCGTTCCAACTGGCGTTGCCATGCTCGGTCAGGGGCAGGAAGTGCCCGCTGACCAGCAGCGACTGATCGCTCTTGCCTTCGGCCAATCGGAAGTCGCTGCGATGACGTTCCAGGGCCCGGGTGGCGAGTTGCTTGCCCCGAACACGGTCAGTGAAACGGCCGGGGTAGTCGTAATCCTCCAGATCCGGCTGGGCTGTGCTTTTGGCGTCGCTTTCCAGCTGGAACAAGGGTTTGGTGTAATCGTAATCGCGCCGCGTAACCCGGCTGGTACGGGTTGCTAGGCGCAATCCGAAACGCTTGATCACTGGCGTATCGGCCACCAAACCGGTGTCTTGCTGATAAGCCACGGGGGCAAGCTTGGGGAACACTGTCTGGTCATCACCGAACACCAGCAAGTGGCCCTGCTCACTGTGCTGGAAGTGGTAGCTCAGGCCTTCTTCTTCCGCCAGGCGCTGGATGAAATGCAAATCCGTTTCGTCGTACTGGGTGCAGTAGTCGCGTTCGGGATAGGTAGTGCCGAGATGAAACCGATAGGCATCGCTTTGGATACCATGCTCTTGCAGGACCTGGGCAATGATCTGCGGCACGGTCATCTGTTGGAAGATGCGCTGGTTGACCCGGTGAGCCAGGTAGGCCAGTTGCGGACGCAGGGAAATGTGATAGCGCGTCAGCCGGCGGCCGGTTTCGCCTTGGCCAATGCTGTACACCTGACCGTGAATCTTGCCCTGGCTGCTGGAGCCGAACGTCAGGAATGCCGGCTTGTGCAGCAATTCTTCGAGGGCAAGACCCGGATTGGTGCTGACCAATTCAAGATCAAAACAGAAAGGCTCATTCAGGGCCTCGCGTCCCTTGAAACTGAGTACCTGAAGATCGGTGGAGGCGCCTTCGATCACCAAGGAAATATGCGCAGCATTTGCATCCAGCATGCGAGCGAGTTCCATTCATTGCACTATTGGTCGGTGAATGATGACCGATAGTCACCAGCTCTCACAATAGGGGAATGGATTAGGACAGAACCAGAACCCTCCTACACGACAATGATTACGCTGATATCTCGGGACTACAGAAGAAGCTCTGACGGCGGAAATTTTTCACACCGACCGTTCACAATCTGCTCCCAACCCCACTCGCGTAGTCGTGTTGCACGCCAGTAATTCTTGGCGGTAACCTCTGGGATATCCAGTTCATTATTGAGCTCGAATTGTGGGGCCATGGCGAACTGCACATCCAGCCCAAAATCGCCTTTGAGCAAGCGCTGCATGATCTTGACCCGTTGCAGCCAACTTAACGAGCGCTTGTAACCGTGCTTGGTGTTGTAGACCAGCAGATTGAGGTGTGCGGATGCCTGCATAAAGTCGCTTTCAATCATCCACATCTTGAGATGCTGCTCAAGCCCAAGCGGCAGAATGTCTCGGATAAACAAGCCTAACAGTGGTAAACCGATTTTACGTGTATGTAGCTCAACGCTCACCATCAACAACACGTTGTAGAGTGAGCGGGCTACCTTCAGCCGGGAATGTTAGCCTTGTGCGACCTCAACATTGCAAGCGAACATAATCCAATCGATTTTCTGTGAAGCACGTTCAATCAGTTGGTCAAACTTGGCAGAAAGTTCAGGATTGCCAGTGCCACCTTTTGAGCTGTTACTCCACCCAGCAAACCAATCGGAGAGTAAGTCTGCCTCGCTTTGACTTGCCTTGTGCGGGATGGAGAGTTGCAGATTGATGCCAGTTTGCGTGAGGAGAAAGTTTACGAAAGAAACTCCAAGAGCCCTGTCCTCACCTTCTGGTACATCGGCGCAAAACCAATCGCTGTAAATGAACCCTGTCAGGTTATTTACTTCCTTCATGTATTTAACGCAAAAATATATCCAGAGTAGCTTGGCCGCCCTCAATGCGGGCATCTTTATGGTCTATTGCTGGTTTATCTTAAATACGAGACAATTTCGATCTTTGGAGTCCAGTTCCTGTGTGATGCTCTGGTTGTAATGGAGAAAGAATGCCTGAGCGAATTGAGAGATTTGCGCCTCAGTTGACGATATGCAATGGACCGAAAAGTCCATTTGGTCGTATAACGCACTCACCCGTTCAGCGAACTGGGTCCTTCGGTCAAGGTTACGTGTTGTGCGGCCTTTGGCAGACCACTTGAGGAGTTGGCCGTTTTTGTCTCGCGGTACGAGCCGATGAACCCACTCTCTAGCACTGACAGGATCGCGAAAACAGCATACACAGAGCGTGTGAAGCAGCTCCGGGTCGTGCTGAAGCCATTCCTGCGGTTGTGAATCCAGCGTGCTAAACATGGCTAACCCTAAATAAGTGGGGATATAGCGCCTTCGCGGGCTTGACGGATAACATTGCCTGCCCTCTGACCAGACTGGGCATTGTGACAGCCTAGTGACCACTGAAGGCGCGTTATAAGCCATGGCCGGAAAGCCCCCAATCTGCTCCGGCAGTAGAAGGAAGCATAGCAGCTCATTGCCATCGCTCCGTCCACCGGCTGCTTTTGGCTGTTCACTGCCGGTCGCCTTTTCAGCGAGAAATGGTCAAGTCGGATGCAAGCGATGGTCAGCACCAATGCAATTGGCTGGTCAGTGGGAACGCAAACAGGTGCGTCAGATGGGATGCAATTGCGCACCTTAACGAATGAAAGGGCCCCTCCTATCCCGAAGCCACAGCGAAAGTCGCGAATCGGTATGCGCCACGCCCATTGCGCCAGAAGCGTGCATCCACAATCCCCAGCTGTGCAAGTGATGCAACTGCTGTTCAGTGGGAATGCAATTGGGTGTTCAGGTCCAATGCAATTCGGTGTTCAGATGAATGCAATTACGCAGGTAGCTGACTGGACGCTGCTGGATGACAGTCAGCGTCTGCTGGTGATTGCGCTGCTGCCATGTACCTGGTGGAGCTCGGGACAGATGATCCGGCTAGCCATCGGCACCTGATAGCCACGCAACAGCTACAAGCGGGCCGGGGTGCGGATGGAGCATGGCTATCGCATGGAGTCCAAATTTGGAGTTATAACCAAGTCGAAACTAATGACAACTATGTCTATGTCTCGTATTTGAGTAACTCCGCTCTAAACACCCCGCCGTATATAGAAAACCACTTAATACCATGAGAAGCGACTCATATCTGATCATGGCGCCAGAGTCCAGCTTTGCGGTATATAACTCTCATCGACAAACATCTACTGGCATTGCTGCCTGACTGTCGTAACAGAACACTAATCGAATAGATCCAGAGTCCGTGAGGGCAACTAATGAACCTGATGACACCGCTCGACGTTGAACGTGAAGCGAAAATCCCAAGGGCTACACAAGCTCAGTGGCGATGGAACAACCGCTATGGCTTTGGTGACTTAGCATTGAAGGCTGGAAGAAGCGTTCGGTATCGACGCGAGGAATTTGAGCGCTGGCTGGAGGCACAAAAAAATGCAGAACTTCGATAAAACAAAGCCCGTCTTGGCGGACGGGCTTAGTAATAACAGCACTTTGGCGAGTGCTTCTGTCAGCAAGAGTGAGTGCTCTAATATGAGTAATTGTGCCTGTACCGTCGCAACACCGCAACCCCTTCTCGACAACCTGAACGATTTTGATTTTTTGAATTCGATGATCGCTCTTTTCCGGTTCGGCGATGCCCTGGCGCCAAGCGGAATCGACGTGTGCGCATACTCTGGGCCGGACGGCTCAAGCGTAGAGGTGCGCGGCCATGCGGCGCCCGAGGACCTTCGCGGACTTCGTCAGGTTGGCCGGTTCGATGAGCCTCCGACTCTTGGTTGGCGCGACCAGTACAACCGTTTGTACGAGTTGCCGGATCTTCACCACCTGGCCGGCCTGGCTGCTGGAGACCTCGCATGAGCGTCGCTCGCTGCCAGGAAGCAGCCCATCGAAAGATTCCCGAGTCAACATTGGAGCGCGCTAAGTCCGACATCGTCGGTACAATTTCAAAGTACGTAGAACTCGAAAAGAACGGTTCAGAATTCACAGCATGCTGTCCGTTTCACAAGGAAAAAAGCCCATCATTTTCAGTCGTGCCTGATAAAGGCATGTACTACTGCTTCGGCTGTGGCGCTGGCGGTGATGCCATCGACTTCGTCGTGGACTTCGAGCAGGTCGGTTTCCGTGACGCCGTGAGTCGCATAGTAGGAGACCTGCTTGATGCTACGGCGGTTCCCGCGCAGCGATCAACGGTCAAGGCTGAAGTGAAGCCAGAGTGGGTGCCAATCGTTCCTGTGCCGGCCGACACAAAACTCAAACCGAAGGATATTTACAACATCCAGCGTGATGGCGAATGGAAAAAGCTGATCGCCAGCAAGCGCTGGGACTATCTGGACGCCAACGGCGCGCTCATTGGCTGCATCAGTCGATTCGAGAAGCCTGGAGCTGGGAAAGAAGTAATACCGCAGGCATTTTGCGTCAATACCGAGACCGGCGAGATGTCATGGCGCTGGCAGTCGTTCTCGAAACCTAGACCTATGTACGGCCTGAACAAGATCGCCAAACACCAGAACGCGCAAATCGTAATCGTCGAGGGTGAGAAAGCCTGCGATGCTGGCCAGCAGAAGTTCCTCGACGCGGGCATCAGCCTCGACCAGGTCATCGTCATTTCATGGCCCGGTGGCGGCAAGGCAGTCCCGTTCGTTGATTGGACGCCGCTGACCAACCGCAGCGTGGGCCTGTGGCCGGACGCCGACCAGCAGGTCTATGTCGACACCCATCCGAAGGCCGGTCAGCTTGTTCCGTTCCTGGAGCAGCCTGGCACCGCGGCCATGCTCGACATCTTCGATCACATCGCCGACAAGGCGTCCGCGGTTAAGTTCATCGTTCCGCCTACTGGCGTCGCGTGCGGCTGGGACTTGGCCGACGAGAACCCTGAAGGCTTCCAGCTACTCCCGTTCCTGAAGGCGAACGCCATGTTGGCGGCAGACGTGCGCGAGCGCTTTGCTCCGGCCGCAAATGATGACGCATCGCCAGTCACCACGCCGTCTCGCGCTGTCGAGGCCGCCCATGAAGAGGCGGCACCGGTTGCCGAGTTTGAGCCGATTGAGGGGGAACTCCAATCTCCTTGGCTTGGGTCGATGAGCCCGCAGAAAGATCAGATGCCGGCTGAACACAGTGGCCTGCCCCCATCCGCAAACCTTGATGGAGGCGTCAACGAACTTGGGATCTTCCCGCTCGGGCGTCTTGGTTCGGTATTTGGGTTTTGGCGCTGCGACAGCGCGACCGTTGAGCTGCTTCGAGCTGCGGATCTTGAGCGTGTGCACGGCCTTGTCCGCCTGGCGAGTCTTCAGCGCTGGGAGCACTGGTCCGAGGGTAAACTTGATAAAGCGATGGCCGCGAACGCTCTGACCCAGCGGTCTATTGCGATCGGGGAAATTGACCTTTCAAGAGTGCCCGAGGAAATCGCTTCGGCCGAGTATGTTCGGGCTCAGTACAACCTAGCCATGCTCCACACAAGACCATCAGGCGCAGCGCTCGCTGGCATCCTCAGCGCTCGCGAAGATTGGTCGACCGCAGTTCACTTTGACGAGTTCGCTCAACGTGTTGTGGTGGAGAAAGAGCTTCCTGGCGGCGGCAGTCTTGGCCCTTGGACTGACAATCACGATATGATGCTAGGCGCTTGGTGCGCCAGCATTTTAGGCGTGACGCTGCCTATTAGCATTATTTCCGATGGAGTCATGACTCTTGCTAGGCAGCGGTCACGTCACCCCGTGCGGGATTACCTCAAAGGCTTGGCATGGGACGGGGTTCCTCGGTTGAGCAAGTGGCTTATCGAATGCGCAGGCGCTGACGACGATGCATACCACCGCGCCGTCGCAGCCAAAACGCTGATAGGTGCTGCAGCTCGCGTCCTCCAGCCAGGATCGAAGATGGACACAGCTCTAGTCCTTGAAGGCCCGCAGGGTTTGAAGAAGTCATCGTTGATCCGCGCCCTGGTGCCCGACGTTGGTTGGTTTGCCGAAAACCTCGGCTCCGATGATCTCGCTAGCAAAGACGCCATGCTTGGCCTGCAAGGGCGCTGGGTCGTCGAGCTTGCAG
Source organism: Pseudomonas brassicacearum (assembly GCF_003732175.1). Taxonomy (GTDB): domain Bacteria; phylum Pseudomonadota; class Gammaproteobacteria; order Pseudomonadales; family Pseudomonadaceae; genus Aquipseudomonas; species Aquipseudomonas brassicacearum_G. Next base: position 20,521 of record NZ_MOBI01000001.1, on the reverse strand, counting down.
AGCTGTCGGGCCTGCGCAGGTCGGAGGTCAACACAATTAAATCGTTTCTCGCACGCCGCGTTGACACCTACCGAGCCCCGTATGGCCGGCGAACAGAAGAGCATCCTCGGCAGGCGATATTCATCGGCTCTGTGAACCCCGACGCAGACGGCGCATACCTGAGAGACTCGACGGGTGGCCGCCGCTTCTGGCCGGTTGCCTGTAAAAAGATCGATGTCGAACTGCTCATCAGCAATCGAGACCAGCTGTGGGCCGAGGCCGTAGCGCGATTCAATGATGGCGAGCCTTGGTGGCTCTCTCATGACCTGGAGACAGCAGCTACCGTTGTGCAGGCAGAGCGGCTGGAGACGAATCCATGGAGCGAGCACGTAGCGAGGCACATCGACTATTTAGAGCCGTCCGACCGAGGCCTTCCATGGACCAACAAGCGCGCCGTGCCACTTGAGGACTTGACCTCTGGCGAGGTCTTCAAGGCCTCCCAGGGACGAGACCCTAACGGCAGGGACATGGCCGACCTCAAGCTGATTGCCGGTGCACTCAAGGAGCTTGGCTGGTCGTCAGGCCTGATCCGTAGGCATGGGCGTCGGATACGCGGCTGGAAGCGTTGAAATCCTACCCGCTCTAAGCTGAGCAATCCCAACCCGGCCACTGTGCCGGGTTTTTTGTGCCTGTCTCAGGGCCTTGCGCTGGAGCCTTGTCCGGAAGGCTGGTCAGGGTGACATCTGGCGCGGACTTGGTCATGCATGTTGCCGCCATGGTTGACTGGCAAGCAGGCCGCTGAGCGGCATGCCTGTAGCCTGTCTTCAACTGGTGTGCGGACATGTCCATGGCTGGACAGGCTGGAAGCGATAACCCGGCGCCGCCTTGACTGATACGCGTGTCACACGTGATACGTGCATCTTCAGAAAAAGCCCTGAGCAATGTCTTGGCTTTTTGTGTGCGACTGATGCAGGTGGTACGCGTGCGAAATTTTACCCGTATCAGCCGAAAGCCCCGTAATCCGTGGTCTGCAACATAAGATACAGCTGATACACCTACTTTTAAAACTTTAAGGGTTTATATTATATTTATGGCTTGATAGGGCAGGATATGACTACAGCCTCTATCCCTCTATAAGAGCTCAGAGAGTTTGAGAACAACGCGCGTACGTGTAAACCCGTATCAAAAACGCTGGAAGCCACGTAATCCGCGGCCTCCAGCCTGCATCAGGTCCAGTTCAGCATGTACAGCTCCCGTATCAAAAGGCTGAAGGCCGCGTAATCCGTGGCCTCCATCTGATACGGCCCCGTTCGGCGGTGCGTGTGAGCAAATCCTCGCCTCTAGCGGCACAGGGGATCCCTACTCAGGATGCAACTCGAAGTGAAACGGTGACACGCTTGCATGGCGTGACGGCAAAATGCTCGCATGAACGAAAATACCTATACCCAGCCTTCAGACAGCGCCGCGATGCGCCAGGCCGCTCGCTGCCTGTACGAAAGCACCCCCTCCAGCACCTTTGAGTCAGTCGCTTCAGAGTTCGGGGTCAGCGCACGAACTCTGAAGCGATGGGCCTCTGCCGATGGCGGCTGGCGAAAACTGGACAGCCCCCTCCTGACGACCCGTGCTCATGCGGCGGCTGATCGCGCCAAGGCTGTCATCGCTGGAACCCCGCCCGAGCAGAAAGAGGCCCAGGAAGCCGCACTCGCTGAGCTACGCGCTGATGTGGCGGTGGATGAGCGTGCCCAGCTGCTGGTCAAGCACCGTAAGCAATGGGCGATTGTCGACGGCCTGGTCGCGGAAGCGGTCCGTGGCCGGAACCAAACCGCTGCCAAGCTCGCCGAGATCGTTGCACGGACGATCACCCTGAAACAGACAGGCGAGCGCAAGGCTTGGGGCATGGACGGCCCGAGCCCCACGGCGGGCACGGTGGTAGTGATCGACCGCGACTATCCAACCGAAAAATCAGAGGATGCACCAGAATGAGAATTAATTCAGCTGTGCGTTTAGCACTGTTTGCTGCCACTCTCCTGGCGCTGCCGGTCGGCGCCAATGAGTTGAAGCCACCTTCGCGAGCTTTGCCGAATGCAGAGTACGCAGCGGCACTCGTAGCCACCTATGGCAAGCGGGTTCATTTTGCGGATGACGAGTCGTACCTGCGGACCGTGGCGTTCAAGATCGACTGCCGCGCGCAGGACGGGCGAGTTCTTCCGCTGGGCACACTTCTGCTCGCCCGCGTGGCTGATTCGAGCCAAGACGCTGTATGGCTCGAATCATACGTAGTGTTGCGCGGCGATGAGCTTCGCGTTTATGACTACCTGGTCCGGAAAGACGGTTCAGCCACTCAGCCGACACTGAGATTCGAAGCCAATCGTTGGGGGGAATTTCGGGCTCACGGCGTCAGAGTCGAGGCCGTCCTCAACTCCTGCTTCGGTTCATACGGGCCTATCTGGAGGGCGCGCTAGGACCGTTATGGCGCGTTATGCAGTTTCCCACCGGGCGATCATGGCTTGCGCGGCAGCCTGATCTGCACGGATCCGGTGGACAGTCTGTCGACTCAATCCGGTAGCAGTACTGATCGCGCTAGGACCTGCGTCCTTGCTGAGCAGGTCCAAGACCTGCTGGAGTTGTTCACGGGTGAATCCAGGCTTTCGGCCACGGTAGGCGTCCGTCCGCCCCTTAGCGTGATCTATCCCCGCCCGCTGGGCTTCTTTGGTGGCCTCTGCCTGGGCTTGCGCGGTAGCGGCCATAAAACCAATCAGGGCGTCGCGTACTGCCTGCTGCATCGGATCCGTGGTTGCACCATCGAATGTAAGGCCATTGATGACCGTCCGGATCAACACTCCGCGCTTCATGAGTTCGCGGATGGTCTCGCACACGTCGGTATAATTCCGTCCGAGGCGATCGACCCAACGCACCACCAGCACGTCGCCTCTGCGCAGCATGTCGAACAAACGTCGTCCCTGAGGGCGGTCGGCCAGGCGGGTACTTACACCTGAGACGCCGTCATCGGCGACGACCTCATCAATATCGAAGCCGGCGGCACGAGCCTGTTTTTCCTGGTGGGCAATCGTTTGATCTGTGGTGCTGACACGCGCGTACAAAATGGTTTGGCTTTTCATGAACGACTATGTCCGTATGAGTAGTATCCATATAAAGCCATATCCGAATTTGATTAACAACCCTTGCGGACACTCATTTATCGAGGATTTGCTTCGTACGCATGGGTATACCCTAGCGGTCGCGCGAAAGAGTCCCGGCACATGGCCGGCATCGCGCAGCAAAGGCTGAGGGCAAAGCACTGGGAAGGGAGAAGATGATCGACGATGATCAGGTTGCCACGTGGCGTAAGGAGAACGGCGCCAGCATCGCCGCCACGGCTGTGCAGTTCGGGATATCGGCTGCGAGCGTCAAGCGGGAGTGCCGGCCGGGCGGCCTAAGCTACAGGGCAGCGCAGACCTCGTTCGGCCACTTCCCCATGACGCAGGCGATCAGCTTGTCGCACCGGACCTCCCACGCCGCTGATGGGTACCGCTGAGCATCCTCGGCGCTGAGTGGCAGCCGTATAGCTTTTTGCCATGAGCAGGTGCGCCCTGGCGATAGTACCTCGCAGCTCAGGCCGTTCGAGGGCCTCTCCTGAAGCGATCCAGAACACCGGCAGAACGTTGCGCAGATCGTCGACTGCCTCCACTGGAGCTTTCGGACCGACGTCGACCAGGTGCACGTACTCGATCACTTCCACCATGCGCTCAGGCATGGCCTCGGCGCCGTAGAGGCGGCCGGTGAGTAGGTTATCGGAAGCCTGCACAGTGCCGACGGTGAAAAGCAGCGCCATGACGGCGGCCATGTGATTAAAGCGGTTGGGCATGATGCACCTCGATTGAATGCTGCTTGCAATCATGCCGTCACATGGTCGTTACCTGGGTGCAAGACTGCTGCATGCTTCGAGCTTGCTGGCGATTATCCCGAGCGCTCCGGACTGGATGGCCCAAAGCACCAGGCTCCCCCAGCCCCAGTTGTGCCGCTCGCACCGGTAGAGCGCGTGCACGTACCGACAGACCTCGCTGTATGGCAGGGCGCTCAGTTGCGCCTGAGGCCTGGCGTTGATCACGTCGAAGTCGAACCCTTGGTGTGACAGGTCGCCCCGCACGAAGCCGCTCGCGTAGGCCTCTTCCAGCAGCTCTGCATACTCGGGCAGCTCGTAGACCAGGGCGGCATCACTGACGCTATCCTCCCCCCATAACTCCCGCCCGATCGCCCGCTCCAGCCGCCTAATACCGGCTGCGAACGCCTGCGCCTGTGTGCTGCTGGGCAGGCCCCCGACTGCTGCTGGACTCATGTTCGCTACCCTCGGGGACCGTCGTGACGCGATGATCTGAATACCGGAGTTTAACGGCGGATAACCGCTAAATAACGGGAAGACATCAGATCAGATTAAACAGAGGCTCCACCAATGTCGACGATTGCAACCCTGATTTCGCAGCTCGAAGCTGCTCAGATCGAGCTTAAACTGGCGCTTACCGATGGCGAAGATACCGCGCCCATCCGCACCGAGATTACCCGCATTGAGGCCGGGATCACCGCTGCCCGCAGTGCCGAGGCCCAGGCTCAGCGCGAGCAGGCCGAGCAGGAAGCGGCAGATGTGCGTAGCGGAACAGCCTCCCTGACCGAAAGCCAGCACGGTGCGATTGAGGCGGCAACTGCATCCCCTGAACTGGCTGAGCTGATTGGCGAGGATCTGCCGGCGGTCGAGCGCGACCATGCCATTGCCAAGGCATGCCATGACGTGGCCCTGGCCACCGCAGCCGTGAACAAGGCGTCGGGCGCCCACCAGTCGCTGCTCGCGAAGGCCGCCAAGATCCGCGAACGCCTGAACGCCAAGCAGGGCGAGATTGCCGCGATCCAGCATCGCCGTGCCTCTGGCGACCAGCACCCCGACGACGCCGGCGCCGTGACCCTGATCCAGGGCGATATCGGCGACCTGCAGCGTCTCCTGTCCGACGCTCAGTTCAAGGCCGACAGCGCCGAGCCGAACGCCGCCCGCCAGGCTCTGTGCACCGCTCAGGCCACCCTTGACCACCTACGCAGTCAAGCCGTGCTACGCGCCGCCGAGCAGCGCATGCAACTGGCCGAGAAAGTGTTCATCCAGAGCCATCAAGCGCTGGTGACGGCCGCACTCGCAGCCGGCAACAGGAACGCGCAGGCTTCTGCGTACAAGGCGAGCAGTGCCGTTCGCCAAATAACCTACGGCGTCTGAGGGGTCTGACATGGCTACCAACCGTGACGCGAATGGCCGTTTTGGCGCTGGAAACAAGGCGAGCCCCGGCCGCCCGAAGCTGACCGAGACGGAAATCGCCGCCCGCGCATCGAGCGCACTGATCGAGCGGCGCCTACCAGAGTTGATTGCTCATGCAATGGGCCGAGCTGAGACCAACGACGAGGTGCTGGCCGGTGTTTGTCATCTGCTCGCCGAGCGCCTTCGCAGCCAGAACCTGGTCGCCGAGCGCCTTCTGCTCGACGGCGCAAAACATTAATTGACACGGCCGCCGCCGCCAAGCGAGCGGTCCGAGGTATCCCCCCATGGGTAAATTTCAACAGCTTCGCAGAACCAGCGGTACCAAACCGCGCACAGTTCCCGCCCCGAGCGATGCAAATGGCGACGAAACCATCGAAGAGCTTCGTGCGCGCCTGGCAGCGCCCAAGAAGCGCACTGTCGTCCTAGCGAAGGCAGTGTCGACCGATTCAAGGCACATGGCCGAGCTGCGCCGTGAGCTGGACGAGGCCGTGGGCGCTGGCAAGATCACCGGCGCCGACGCTCGGGACATCTGCCACCAGCTCGCCGCCGGTCAAACCCTTCCGGATGACCTAGCGGTCAAACTGGCGACTGTCCTGAAGGTTAAGCCGAACGCTCATAGCTACGACGACCAAAAGCGCACGCCTGAAATGAAGGCTGAACTGCGCAAAGACCTTGCCCAGGCCGTTGCGGAAAAGAAAATCACGGCTGCACAGGCTGCGAAGGCTGAGCACCTGCTGAACGTCGGGGTTGAGCTGACCGACGACCTCAAAGTCATTCTTGGGAAGCACACGCGATGAACCCGATCAAAGTCTACGAGCCTAAGATCCAGGTGCGGCTGATAAAAACGATCAAGCGCAAGACCGTGAACGGGACTGAGCCGACTTCAGAGCGTTTCCAGGGGGCACAGGGCGCCCTGAATCTGAACAAATGGCTTGGCGATGGATCATCAATCAACACGATGAAAAGCGTCAATGAACCCGCAGGCGGCTTCTCGATAACCGTTCCTGACCAGCCTACCGACAGCGGTGGTCTGGATAGCCTGTATGGCGTAATCGAGCCGATGGATATGATCGAGATCCGCATCCGCCATGGGGCACCTACGGGCGCAGACTCCAGGCCTCCAATAGTGATGCGCGGGTTCGTGTCGTCAGTCAGCCGCGACGAGACCATGGGTCCGGATGGACGACCCGCCAGGTCAGTAACCATACAAGGCCATGACTACGGAAAAATCTGGCAAATGATCCAGATTTTCTACGGGCCGTCATACATCATCGGCGAAGATATTCTGTCCGCCTTCAAGCTGATGGATCTGTTCGGCGCGGGCGCGAGTAATGCCCTGAGCAACGTAGATTTCCTGAAGCTGGGCGTTCAAATGGTCAATGAATATCTGGCGAAGTTGTTGCCGAAGGGTGCTGAGTTTCCGCAAATCACGGTGCGATCTGAGAACGTGATCGAAGCGGCCGTCGGCATTACTGCCATACAGTCAGCCGAGGGGACGATCCACGAGCTTATGACGCGGTACCTCGATGTCGGCCCGTTCAACGAGCTATTCCTGACCGAGGATGACGATGGCGTGTATGCCGTCTACCGACAGAATCCTGTGCTCAGCCTCAGCGGCGCACCGCTGTACCCGAAGGTCACAACTGCCCCCTACGGCGGCAACTTGAACGTCGATGCCGGGCAGTTGACTATCATTGACCTGTCGGAAGATGACATTTTCTCGATCAAGGTTCAGCGAACGGATGCCAACGTAGCGAACTACTATTGGGTGTCCGCGCCAGCATTCAGCCTGAACAGCGACGTACTCATGCGACAGATGGGGGCAACTGACAGTCAGGAGGCGAAAACCGTCGATCTCGGGAGTTATGGTAACTCCAACCCCGGTCTGTACGGCCATCGCCTGATGAGGATTGAGACGAAACTTGGCGGCCCATCGGTCACTAACGTCAAATCCGGCCTGACCGAGCAGGAACAGGAAGCGCGCGACGCCAATATTTTCGACTGGATCAAGGACCGTCGTGGGTTTCTGGTCGCGCAGAACAAGGACAACAGCATCCTGGAAATTGGAACGCTTCAGATCCGCGGTAACGAGAAGATCCGCGCGGGAAATTACATCAGGGTAAGGCGCGGCACGACTGCATCCCTGTATTACGTGACTAGCGTGGCCCATCGCTTTGTGCCTTTTAGCGGCTTCACGACCACGCTCACCGTCGCTCGCGGCCAGGGTTTTGCGGATCGTATCAGGATGGGCGGAGGTGTGGACAGCCCGTACCTGGCGGAGCTTGCCAACCCTCGCCACTGACCCATTAGGCGCCAAGGGAGGCGCCGTACGCTGACCCCGCTGGGCGCCATAGCGCTGGCATGCGCCGCAGTATTCCCGGCCAGATTCTTCGCCTGAGCTGATAAACCTCCCAAGCAGGCAAAAAAAAGCCCCGCCAAGATCACAAAATCTGGCGGGGCTTGTGCGGCTGAGTCTATGAACGAACTGCCGCAAATACCGGAGCAACGGCACGAGTGAAATATTGATATCACGACGCTTTCGCGAGCACCTCACCCATGGCGAGAGGCCTTTCCGGCTGCTGGCAGGATGGCGCGGCGTGACCAGGGCTCCTGATTGGCCGGTCTGGTGCGGGTCGCAGTGCTGAGCAGGTCGACCCGCACCACTTCTGCCGGCGCGTGACCATGTAACGGGACTGCGTTACGTGGTCACGGGATATGTGACCAGGTCACGGGATTATGCGACGTGACCTGGTCACGTAATCCCGTCGTGAGCAGATCATTATCCCTTCTGTAGCTGATTGGAGCACGGCATGAAAACCTCGCAAACACCGAATCAACGTCAGAAGAAACACCGGGACAACCTGAAACTTACGGGCGTCGTCCGCGTGACTATGGAGCTGGGCAAGACCACGGCTCAGATCCTGCGGGAGATCGCCACCGAACACGGCAGAACCCACGCCGAGGTGATCGAGCTTGGGATCAAAATGGCGCGCAAGGCCCTGCAGGATGCAGAGGAACGCCAAGCGCCTATCATTGCCCCGCCGGTGCCCGCTGTTCCCCCGGTTGCCCCGCTGGATGAGCTGACGGCTGATACCGCTGCGTCCGGCTACAGTCGGTCGCGCATGAGCGCATCGGAAGCGCGAGCCGTTCGCCTTGGCCTCACTGGCGAGGTGCAGGCATGAGCGAGGCCGCTGCCTTTCATGATGCAGACGCCAGCTCGCAAGGCGTCATCTACCTATCGGACCTGGTGCCGAGCAAGAGGCACTTCGAATGCAAAAAGATCCATGGCCTCCTGGACACCGGCACATGTGCAGCGCGCTGGCTGCGCGCGAAGAGAGACCGCGAGGATGCCCGGTTCATGATTTGCCGCGGATGCGTGATCGGCGAGATCCATGCCACCGGCGTCGATCCCTTGAAGGCATTGCGGGCTGCTGGTCAGCGGGCGATAGTCGGCTCGCCAGATGAGGGGCGTCGGTGCACGCGTTGCAGCCGTAGCGGATCGCGGATCGTCGGAGGCACCCTGTGCGTGTCATGCTGGAACCGTGAGCGTGAGTTCGCCAAGGGGGTCAACGGAAAAGGCACCGCGCCGATCACCTTCGTTCCACTGGAGGACCGGCGGGTCGGCATCATGGTGGAGGGCCGGCCGGCATGGATGCGGGTGGAAGGCACGCAGAACGACCGAGAGCCCGTCACCAGGACCATCCGCCAGCGTGAGGGTGCTCGCTTTCATGGTCAGCACCCTGGCATTTCTACCTGGAACGAGTGGGCGCAGCGCTGGGAGTACCGTGATCACACAGATCAGACTCAGGTGCTACTGTCCGTCGAGTACGATGGAGTGATCGATCATATGGCGGTGCCTGCTGCCGGCCTTCGACCGGGCGAGACGCCAGTCACCCCTAGCCTACCGACGCAGCTGCATGGCGTTCATTTCGTGGCGGCGGTGCTCTCTGACTGCGATGATGAGGACATCGACTGCCCTGGTCCCGACTGGAAGCCGACGGTGTACGTCTGCAACAGCTGCTGCGTCGCCCTAGTCCAGGCGCGCACCTTCTCGGGCAAAGTTGAATGTCGCTGCCCAGCTTGCGCCGCCAGTTCAACTTGATGCTAGCCCCGCGCTAGCCAAGCCTTAACATCCGGCTAGCGCTAACGGCTGAAAGCCTTGAATTATATGGTGTCCCAGGGCAGGTTCGAACTGCCAACCTTCCCCTTAGGAGGGGGATGCTCTATCCAATTGAGCTACTGAGACACATGCCGGCCGCAAGGACATGCGGCGCGATGGACGGCGTGCATGTTAACGGGCAGGCCGGGTTTTGTCATGTCGTCTGTAGGGCTTATTAAGTGTAGGCAAACGCCGGCTTCGCTCACGGGCTCAGATTCGATCCGCTTTTGCGCTGATCCCCTCTCGCATCAATAGAGCCAGCAAGTTGTCGACGGTAGTGGAAAGCTCGCCAGAATTGTCCAGCTGAAAAACCCCTTCCGGGTCTTCTCGAGCAGCATCCGTTGAAAACAGGGTATTGCGCTCAAGTCGGGCTTCGATTTCCTCAGCGCTCTCGCGCCCTCGCCGCTCAAGACGTTTGCGCAGGGCATCGGTTTTGACCGTCAGCAATATGGGCAACAACGAGGGATAACGTGTCATGGCTTCGGACAAATGACCTCTTGAGCCGTTGATCAGCACATGGCGACCGTCACTCAACCAGCAATCGATCTCTGCCGGGATGCCGTAATCAAGCCCATTGGCACGCCAGCACAGCGCAAAACCACCTTCGCGCCTCATTTGAGCAAATTGCTCCCTGGAAACACTCAAAGCGTCTTCGCCAACCGATTCAGCCGACCGGGTAATCACCCTGCGCACCACAACGCAATCAAGGCCAAGCAAAGAGTCACGGGCCGCATCGATCAGGCTGTCTTTGCCGGAGCCGGACGGCCCCATCAAATAAATAAGTCTGCCGTGCATCCCTATATCACCCCCCATTGCGTGCTCGCCCTAGTAAATCGGCCATTTGCCACTATCCTGTATCTTGTAAGGAACGAAGATCGTATCCGCATAGCATGCACGCTCAGGGGCGCCCAAGCACCCACCTGTCGGGCAAAGAGGACGCGGTCAGATGTACGGGCCCGGCAAGTGTTTTCAAACCAGTCCGCATTTCTGATAATTGGTGCTGGCATAACGCCTGCTTCCAGTTCAATATTTGTCACAGAATTGACGCCAATGATCTGGCAATTTTGAGGCATGATGCGGGCCTCATATCAATTCAGGTTGAACATTTGGTAACGAAGCTTGTCCTACATGACATCCTGCGGCCAATTCCGAGAACCGCTCCCCTGAACTAACCGGTTAAATATATGCGCCCATTGAAACAGGCAATTTATTCCAGCCGTACGGCTGACAAGTTCGTCGTACGTCTGCCAGACGGGATGCGTGAACGCATTGCCGAGGTGGCTCGCAATCATCACCGCAGCATGAATTCCGAGATCATCGCCCGCCTTGAGCAGAGTCTTATTCAGGAAGGCGCGCTGGGCGAAGAATTGAGCATGCGCCTGGACAGCCCCGAGCTGTCACTGCACGAACGCGAACTGCTTCAACGTTTCCGTCAACTCTCCCACCGCCAGCAAAACGCACTGGTTTCGCTGATTGCCCACGACGCTGAAATGGCCGCAGACGCCTCCTGATTGCATCCCGTAAGCTCTAGCCAGCCATGTGCTGGCTTTTTTTTGCCTGAAATTCAGCCAATCGCCAACTCAACGGCAAGTTCAGTTGCCATCGACATTACGCTAATAGATTGAAAAATGAAGGTGCGCGGCCTGCTGGCTTGAGCAAGACCGCACACTAGAAACTCAGAGCAGGAAGATTGTCGCCAGCCCGAGGAAGATGAAGAAACCACCGCTGTCGGTCATGGCCGTGATCATGACGCTCGCGCCCATCGCCGGGTCGCGCCCAAAGCGCGCCAGGGTCATCGGAATCAAAACCCCCATCAATGCCGCCAGCAACAGGTTCAAGGTCATGGCGGCAGTCATCACCACGCCCAGTGACCAACTGCCATACAGCAGGTAGGCCATCACGCCGATTACCCCACCCCAGACCAGGCCATTGATCAAGCCAACCGCCAGCTCCTTGCGCATGAGACGCGAGGTATTACCAGTGCTGACCTGATCGAGCGCCATCGCACGAACGATCATGGTAATCGTCTGGTTGCCGGAGTTACCGCCAATACCGGCAACGATTGGCATCAACGCCGCCAGGGCCACCAGCTTCTCGATAGAACCTTCGAACAAACCGATTACCCGCGATGCAACAAACGCGGTAATCAGGTTGATCGCCAGCCAGGCCCAGCGGTTGCGCAAGGATTTCCAGACTGACGCGAAAATATCTTCCTCTTCACGCAGACCCGCCATGTTGAGAACTTCGCTTTCGCTCTCTTCACGAATCAGGTCGACCATCTCGTCGATGGTCAGACGACCAATGAGCTTGTCGTTCTTGTCGACCACCGGGGCCGAAATCAAGTCATAACGCTCAAAAGCCTGCGCGGCATCGTAGGCGTCTTCATCCGGGTGAAAACTCACCGGATCGCTGGCCATGACTTCCGAGACCTGCTTGTCTGGATCGTTGACCAGCAGTCGCTTGATTGGCAGCACACCCTTGAGCACGCCATCGTAGTCAACCACGAACAACTTGTCGGTATGGCCTGGCAGCTCTTTGAGGCGACGCAAGTAACGCAGAACCACTTCAAGACTGACATCCTCTCGGATCGTCACCATCTCGAAGTCCATCAATGCACCGACCTGTTCCTCGTCATAGGACAACGCGGAGCGAACGCGCTCACGCTGTTGACCATCGAGGGTTTCCATCAGCTCGTGGACGACGTCTCGCGGCAGCTCGGGGGCCAGGTCAGCGAGTTCGTCGGCATCCATCTCCTTGGCCGCCGCCAGGAGCTCCTGATCGTCCATGTCGGCAATCAGGGTCTCGCGAACCGAGTCGGATACTTCAAGCAGGATGTCGCCGTCGCGCTCAGCCTTGACCAACTGCCAGACAGTCAGACGCTCGGCAAGCGGCAAGGCTTCAAGAATGTAGGCAACGTCGGCGGAGTGCAGATCATCGAGCTTGCGTTGCAACTCGACGAGGTTTTGGCGGTGGACCAGGTTCTCGACCAGGTCGTGATGATGACCTTCCTGGCGATGAGTCAGGTCTTCGACCACCCGCTGGCGATGCAGCAGCTCAACGACTTGAGCAAGGCGATCTTGCAGGCTTTCTTGCGTTTTCTTTACTTCAACTTCAGTCATAGGCGAACTCCACTCCCAGCAGCGGGGCACGCCGGAAGGATCAATCAGTCAATTCATGATTGGTAAAACGGGGTACTGAGTAACTACTGGGTAAGTCCATGGAGGTATTCCACAAGCCCCGGCGGGGCTGACGGACGCAATCATACACCGCCTGAGGGCTTTAAACGTTAAAAATCCAGCCTGAAACAAGCGCTTGCAAGATAAACCTGAACGCTGTCCGCATCCGTGAAACTGCGACGACTCATCCTGAAAAGAAAACACACCCCCACTGAGAAATGTACTGACTACCCTTGATCGTGACCGTCATGGAGGACGCCCAATGCTCTGGAAAACACTCACAACCCTGTTGATCACCCTGCTCTGCCCGCCTCTACAGGCCACTGCAACAACTGTGCATCGATGTGAAGACGCCAAGGGCCGTATCACCTACACAACGCTGAGCTGCCCCCATGGAGAGTCACTGTCACGGCAGAACATTTACAACCCAGGCGTTTTCAAATTCGAGGCAATACTCCCCGGCGCCAACCACCAGGAAACATCAGGAATTAAAAGCGCACCGAGAGATCCGACCGTTATCGGCCAAATGAATGACAAATGCGCAAACGTGCTCAGCGCCAAGGAGCGTCGCGAAGCAATCATCAATCAGCGGATTGTTCCTGGCATGAGCCAGCAGGAAGTTGAAAGCGCGCTGGGCAAACCCGACAAGATCAGCATTCGAAACGCGACAACGAATTATCGCTACGACAGCAAGAAAGGTCGTAGCGCGCAAATCGTATTCGACGAGAAGGGATGTGTAAAAGGCAAATCCCAGACAGCAAAAAGCCCGCGTTAGACGCAGGCTTTTTGGTGTTTGGTGCACTCGACAGGATTCGAACCTGTGACCGCTCGGTTCGTAGCCGAGTACTCTATCCAGCTGAGCTACGAGTGCAATTTGTGTTTTTAGACCAGATCACAACTGGTTGAAACCAGGTTACCTGCATTACTGCAAACAACCCTTAAATGGTGCACTCGACAGGATTCGAACCTGTGACCGCTCGGTTCGTAGCCGAGTACTCTATCCAGCTGAGCTACGAGTGCATTTGTTGCCGCGCATTATAGGCCGTTAAATCTTTTTGTAAAGCGCTTTTTTCTAGTAATTTCAACAACTTACCGAAGAAGCCAGATTACAACGTACTAAATAAATAATGGCGGAGAACGGGGGATTCGAACCCCCGACACCCTTTTGAGGTGTACTCCCTTAGCAGGGGAGCGCCTTCGGCCACTCGGCCAGCTCTCCGCAACACGGGGCGTATCTTAACCAACCTTTTCCCCGTTTGCAAACATAAAAAACGATAAAAATTAATGGCTTGGTTCGTCGTCCTTCTCTTTCTTGATCCGCAGGTAGATTTCCTCACGGTGAACAGCCACCTCTTTAGGCGCGTTAACGCCAATACGCACTTGATTTCCTTTGACGCCGAGCACGGTCACGGTGATTTCGCCATCACCAATAATCAGGCTTTCTGCGCACCGACGAGTCAGAATCAGCATACCTTTCTCCTCACGCATTTCATTTCAGGGACAACAGTCTGCAAAAAAAAGGCGCTCGACCTACAACCAGAACGATCGCAGCCCTACACGCCTAAGTATTGACCAGCACGAGCAAAAGAACAGGTTTCAGTCGCGCCACTCAAAAAAACAAAGGGCGCGGTCAGACCGCGCCCTTAGTGGAGCATCACTCGCCCTGGCGGGCCGGTGCGTCCAGTTCGAAAGCTGTGTGCAGAGCGCGCACAGCCAATTCCAGGTACTTCTCTTCGATTACCACGGACACCTTGATTTCCGAAGTCGAGATCATCTGGATGTTAATGGTTTCTTTAGCCAGAGCCTCGAACATACGGCTGGCAACGCCTGCGTGAGAACGCATGCCAACACCGACGATCGACACCTTGGCGATCTTGGTGTCGCCAACGACTTCACGGGCACCGATCTCGCGAGCGGTGTTTTCCAGCACGGTCTGCGCCGCCTGGTAGTCGTTGCGGTGCACAGTGAAGGTGAAGTCGGTGGTGTTATCGTGCGCAACGTTCTGCACGATCATGTCGACTTCGATGTTCGCGGCGCTGATCGGGCCGAGAATCTTGAAGGCCACGCCCGGAGTGTCTGGCACGCCACGGATGGTCAGCTTGGCTTCATCGCGGTTGAAAGCGATGCCGGAAATGATCGGCTGTTCCATGGATTCCTCTTCATCAATAGTAATGAGGGTGCCCGGACCCTCCTTGAAGCTGTGCAGTACGCGCAGCGGAACGTTGTACTTACCGGCGAACTCGACCGCGCGGATCTGCAACACCTTGGAACCGAGGCTGGCCATTTCCAGCATCTCTTCAAAGGTGATCTTGTCCAGGCGCTGAGCCACGGACACCACGCGCGGGTCGGTGGTGTAGACGCCGTCGACATCGGTGTAGATCTGGCATTCATCAGCCTTCAGGGCCGCTGCCAGCGCCACGCCGGTGGTGTCGGAACCGCCACGACCAAGGGTGGTGATGTTGCCGTGCTCGTCGACGCCCTGGAAACCGGCAACGACAACCACGCGACCGGCCTTCAGGTCACCGCGAATCTTCTGGTCATCAATCTGCAAGATACGCGCTTTATTGTGCGCGCTATCCGTCAGAATCCGTACCTGGTTGCCGGTGTACGACACCGCCGGTACGCCGCGCTTGATCAGCGCCATGGCCAGCAGTGCAATCGTCACCTGCTCACCGGTGGAGACGATGACATCCAGCTCACGGGGAACCGGTTGATCGCCGCCACTGATTTGCTTGGCCAGATCGATCAGACGGTTGGTCTCGCCGCTCATTGCAGACAGCACGACCACCAGGTCATCGCCGGCCTCGCGGAATTTCTTAACCTTGTCGGCGACCTGCTCGATTCTCTCGACAGTGCCGACTGAGGTGCCTCCAAATTTCTGTACGATCAAAGCCATTTCAAAGCCGCCTCAGCCCATGAAGGGCGCCCATTAATCACTCAAACAGCTGCGAAGCCCGCCACTAGACGACGGGCTCGGCACGCAGCCTTAAATACCCTGCTCTACAAACGGCACGGTCAGGGCCAATGCAGCATCCAGTGCGCCAGCGTCGGTACCGCCGCCCTGCGCCATGTCTGGACGACCACCGCCCTTCCCGCCCACTGCCGCAGCGGCTTGCTTCATCAAATCACCGGCTTTGAGTTGGCCAGTCAGGTCCTTGGTCACACCAGCAACCAGCACGACCTTTTCCTCATGGACACTGCCGAGCAGGATCACTGCGCGGCCGAGTTTGTTCTTCAGTTGATCGACCAGCGCCAGCAGCGCCTTGCCGTCCTGACCGTCGAGACGCACGGCCAGTACTTTCACGCCTTTGACGTCCTGGGCAGAAGCCGACAGGTCGTCGCCCGCCGCACTGGCGGCCTTGGCTTGCAACTGCTCGAGTTGCTTTTCCAGCAGACGGTTGCGCTCAAGCACAGCCGACAGCTTGTCGATCAGGTTGTCGCGGCTGCCCTTGACCAGGTTGGCCGCTTCCTTGAGTTGCTCTTCCGCAGCATTCAGGTAAGCCAGTGCTGCAGCGCCTGTCACCGCCTCGATACGACGCACGCCAGACGCCACGCCGCCTTCGCTGATGATTTTCAGCAGGCCGATGTCGCCGGTACGATTGGCATGGATACCACCGCACAGCTCGACGGAGAAGTCGCCCATGCTCAGTACGCGCACGCTGTCGCCGTACTTCTCGCCGAACAGCGCCATGGCGCCTTTCTGCTTGGCGGTGTCGATATCGGTTTCTTCGGTTTCAACTTCGGAGTTCTTGCGAATTTCGGCGTTGACGATTTCTTCCAGCGCTTTCAGCTGTTCAGGCTTGATCGCTTCAAAGTGGCTGAAGTCAAAGCGTAGACGCTGACTGTCGACCAACGAGCCTTTCTGCTGAACGTGCTCACCCAGCACCTGGCGCAATGCCGCGTGCAGCAAGTGAGTGGCGGAGTGGTTCAGCGAAGTGGCATGACGTACATCGGCATCCACCTGAGCCTGAACCGGCGAGCCGATGGTCAGGCTGCCCGAATCCAGCACACCGTGGTGCAGGAACGCACCGCCAGTCTTGGTGGTGTCGCGCACGTCGAAACGCGCAGCGCCTGCCTGCAGGTAACCGCAATCACCGATCTGACCGCCGGATTCCGCATAGAACGGCGTCTGATCGAGAACGACCACGCCCTCTTCGCCTTCGCTCAATACGTCGACCGATTGCCCGCCTTTATACAGAGCCACGATTTTTGCGGAACCACTGTGAGCGGTGTAACCGGTGAACTCGGTGGCCACATCAACCTTGACCAGGCTGTTGTAGTCCATGCCGAAGGAACTGGCCGAACGGGCACGGACGCGCTGGGCTTCCATTTCGCGCTCGAAGCCCTCTTCGTCGATGGTCAGGCTGCGCTCGCGAGCGATGTCGCCGGTCAGGTCCATCGGGAAACCGTAGGTGTCGTACAACTTGAACACCACGTCGCCTGGCACCACGTTGCCTTTGAGTTCGGCCAGATCCTGCTCGAGGATCTTCAGGCCCTGCTCCAGGGTTTTGGCGAACTGCTCTTCTTCGGCTTTCAGCACGCGCTCGATGTGCGCCTGCTGGGATTTCAGCTCAGGGAAGGCTTCACCCATCTCGGCAACCAGTGCGCCAACGATCTGATAGAAGAAGCTGCCCTTGGCGCCCAGCTTGTTGCCGTGACGGCACGCACGGCGAATGATCCGGCGCAGCACGTAGCCGCGACCTTCGTTGGACGGCAGCACGCCGTCGGCGATCAGGAAACCGCAGGAACGGATGTGGTCAGCCACGACTTTCAGCGAAGCCTGGTTGTCGTTGGTGCAAGCGATGGCCTTGGCCGAAGCGCTCAGCAGGCTCTGGAACAGGTCGATTTCATAGTTCGAGTGAACGTGCTGCAGCACGGCACTGATCCGCTCCAGGCCCATGCCGGTATCCACCGACGGCGCTGGCAACGGGTGCAACACGCCATCGGCGGTGCGGTTGAACTGCATGAACACGTTGTTCCAGATTTCGATGTAACGGTCGCCGTCTTCTTCTGGCGAACCCGGTGGTCCACCCCAGATGTCGGCGCCGTGATCGTAGAAAATCTCGGTGCAAGGACCGCACGGGCCGGTATCGCCCATGGTCCAGAAGTTGTCGGACGCGTATGGCGCGCCTTTGTTGTCGCCGATGCGAACCATGCGCTCGGCCGGAACCCCGACTTCCTTGGTCCAGATGTCGTACGCCTCGTCATCGCTGGCGTAGACCGTGACCCAGAGCTTTTCCTTCGGCAGGTTCAGCCACTTGTCGGAGGTCAGGAAGGTCCAGGCGTAGGTGATCGCATCACGCTTGAAGTAGTCACCGAAGCTGAAGTTACCCAGCATTTCGAAGAAGGTGTGGTGACGAGCGGTATAACCGACGTTTTCCAGGTCGTTGTGCTTGCCACCGGCGCGAACGCACTTCTGGCTGCTGACGGCGCGGGTATAGGCGCGCTTTTCCTGGCCCAGAAAGCAGTCCTTGAACTGGTTCATCCCCGCGTTAGTGAACAGCAGGGTTGGGTCGTTGCCCGGAATCAAAGAGCTGGAGGCTACACGGGTGTGGCCTTGCTCTTCGAAGAAGCGAAGGAAGGCTTCACGGATTTCTGCGCTTTTCATTAGGTTCTTCCACGGAGGCTGCGGCCAAAGGCCTGTGCGAATCGTCAACAGACGAAGCGACGGCAAAGGGCCGCATTATATCGGCGTTAGTGAGCAGGTACAGTGTGTTTGTACGATACAGACAGTCAATTGGACGGCTAACACCTTCAGTTTTGAGAAAACTCGACGAAAGTCGCGATCACCTGCTCGATCTGCGCCCGGTTAACGTCCATGTGAGTGACCATGCGCAAACGTGAAGCGGCGCTGAGCTTGATCCCGCGCTCACCGGCAAACGCCTTGAGCGCCTCGCATTTTTCGCCCATTTGCACATAGACCATATTGGTCTGTACCGGCTCGACTTCATAGCCCGCCTCTCGCAGACCTTCAGCCAGAAACTGCGCGTTGGCGTGGTCGTCCTCCAGGCGTTGCACGTTGTGATCCAGCGCATACAAGCCTGCCGCCGCAAGAATGCCGGCCTGACGCATGCCGCCACCCACCATCTTGCGCAGGCGCCGGGCCTTGCCGATCAACTCGGCCGAACCGCAGAGCACTGAACCGATCGGGGCGCCGAGGCCTTTGGACAGGCACACCGACACCGAATCGAAGTGCCGGGTGATTTCCTGCGCATCGACGCCCAGCTTGACCGCTGCGTTGTACAACCGCGCGCCGTCCAGGTGCAGCGACAGACCGTGCTCACGGGTGAAGCGGCGAGCCCGCGCCAGATACTCCAGCGGCAATACCTTGCCTTGCATGGTGTTTTCCAGCGCCAGCAGCCGGGTCCGGGCGAAGTGGAAATCGTCCGGCTTGATCGCCGCAGCCACCTGAGCCAGGTCCAGCGAACCGTCGGCTTGAAATTCCAGAGGTTGCGGCTGGATCGAGCCCAACACTGCGGCCCCGCCACCTTCGTACTTATACGTGTGCGCCTGCTGGCCGACGATGTACTCGTCACCGCGCTCGCAGTGAGCCATCAATCCCAGCAGATTACTCATGGTGCCCGTCGGCACGAACAGCGCCGCAGCAAACCCCAGACGCCTGGCCAGCTCAGCCTCAAGCTGATTGACCGTCGGATCTTCGCCGTAGACGTCATCCCCGGTGGCCGCGTTGGCCATCGCGTCGAGCATCCCTGCGGTCGGCTGGGTGACGGTGTCGCTACGAAGATCGATAACACTCATGAATCAGGCCTCGGAATAGGACGCTAACGTCGCTGCTGATAAGGGAAATCTCTTTCGAAGAGGATTACTGCGGCCAACGCCGCGATTAATCAAGGCCTGCGCCAGGAAAGGCTGCTCAAGCCAACGGATAAACCGATGTATATCATCAGAAAGCAGCCATGCGCAGCCCACAAATATGTGTTAAAAACTCTCCGCCGCCAGAAAACCTGGCAGCAAAACGTTCTCAGGGCGGGGTGCAACTCCCCACCGGCGGTAATTGCGCGCAATGCGCATAGCCCGCGAGCGCTTGGTGTCACTGATGCTTCGGCAGCAGGTGACGGCAAGGTCAGCAGACCCGGTGTGATCCCGGGGCCGACGGTCATAGTCCGGATGAAGAGAGAACGGGATTGGCACCAAAGGGCCGTCCGTGGGCAACGCGCAAACACTGCACGGCTGACCTGCACGCACCCTTAAATCCCATTCGATTCATAACGCCCTGTTTTTCACACAAACAGGAGTCAGAACAGATGCAACCCACCGCAATCGATAGCAAAAGCAAAAACCATCAGGGCGAACGCGTAGCGTTTATCCAGGCGTGCTGGCACAAGGAAATCGTTGATCAAAGCCGTAAGGGCTTCGTCAGCGAGATGGTCGCTCAGGGCTATCAGGAATCGGATATCGACTTTTTTGAAGTCGGCGGCGCCTTTGAAATTCCACTGCACGCCAAGCTGCTGGCCAAGTCCGGCCGTTACGCGGGCATCGTCGCTGCAGGTTTAGTGGTTGACGGCGGCATCTACCGCCACGAGTTCGTCGCCCAGTCGGTGATCAGCGGCCTGATGCAGGTTCAGCTGGAAACCGAAGTGCCGGTGTTCTCGGTCGTGCTGACCCCACATCACTTCCATGCAGGCGAAGAGCACCAGAAGTTCTTCTTCGAGCACTTTGTGCATAAAGGCCAGGAAGCGGCGAAGACCTGCGCCGACACGCTGCACAAGATGCGTGCCTTGCGTCGCACTGAACACCGCGCGGTAGCCGTTTAAGCTCTGGCACTGATCGTTCCCACGCTCTGCGTGGGAATGCCTCAATGGACGCTCTGCGTCCGCTTCGGTAGGGACGCGGAGCGTCCCGGGCTGCATTCCCACGCAGAGCGTCACTAGTGTCCGGTAAAAACTGAAGGGG
>NZ_MOBI01000055.1:0-1253 GCF_003732175.1 Pseudomonas brassicacearum | reverse complement strand
GAGAGCCTTGAACCGGGACAAAGCGTTTCGGTGGTGGCTCGGCGCAACGGCATCAATGCCAACCAGCTGTTCCTGTGGCGCAAGCTGTATCAGGACGGCAGCTTGTCGGCGGTCAGTGCCGGTGAAGCTGTGGTGCCGGCCTCCGAGCTGAGCGATGCGCTCAAGCAGATCCGTGAACTGCAACGGATGCTGGGCAAGAAAACGATGGAAGCAGAAATCCTCAAAGAGGCCGTGGAGATCGCCCGGTCGCGAAAATGGATTGCGCACTCACCCTTGTTGCCGGGGGACGACCAGTGAAACTGGTCAGCGAATGTCTCGGTGTGGCGCGCTCGCAATTAACGGTTCGAATCAAGCAATCGGTATCGCCCAAGACACGGCGAAGCAGGCCTGTGAACGATGCTGAGTTGGTGGCCGAAATCCAGCAACAGGTCAGCGAACTGCCCAGCTATGGCTACCGTCGAGTCTGGGGATTGCTGCGTCGCGCCCGTGAAACCCAGTTGCTACCCGCGATCAACGTGAAGCGGGTTTACCGGGTTATGCGTGATCACAATCTGCTGCTTGAGCGCCGCCTCAAACAGCCCGGTGTGGCGCGTCGGCACGAAGGCCGTATTGCGGTGAAAACCAGCGATACGCGTTGGTGCTCGGACGGCTTTGAGTTCCGTTGCGAGGACGGCGCCAAACTGAGCGTGACCTTCGCCCTGGACTGCTGTGATCGCGAAGCCATCGGCTGGGTCGCCAGCCCGACCGGGTACAGCAGCGATGACATCCGCGACCTGATGTTGGAAAGCGTGGAGAAGCGCTTCGGTGATCAACTGCCTGCAACGCCGGTGCAGTGGCTCAGCGATAACGGTTCGGCCTACACCGCCGAACAGACGCGCCTGTTTGCTCGACAGATCGGCTTGCAGCCGGTGACCACCCCAGTACGCAGCCCGCAGAGCAATGGCATGGCAGAGAGCTTCGTGAAGACGATCAAACGTGATTACGTGGCGCACATGCCCAAGCCGGATCGAGAAACGGCGCTGCGTAACTTGGCAATTGCCTTCGAACATTACAATGAGCAGCATCCGCACAGCGCCTTGAACTATCGCTCACCGAGGGAGTTCAGGCGCTTGGCAGCAGCAGCAATTTAACGGGGAGTTGGTGTCCGGTTTTGAAGGGGCAAGTCCACAGCCGGTTTCGCTGATTTGGGATGGTGACCTTTAAGAACGAAGAATCAGAACTGAGCTTCCAGGGTTTAGCGCTGCGGAGCGAGT